>CAMLFH010000004.1 GCA_946479285.1 uncultured Flavobacteriales bacterium
TGAACAACGAAAATGCCGCGATCCTTTATCCGAATCCAGCTTCTAACTTCTTCTCTGTTGAAAGTAAAGTAGCCGCAGACCGCATTGTGATTTGCGATGGGATGGGAAAACTGATAGATCAGCGACTAAAACCGGCGTCAAAAACAGATTTTGTGACTTCAGGCTGGAAAAAAGGAACTTACTGGATTTGTGGTTACAACCAGGACAAATCGGTGTTCCGGAAATTGCTGGTGGTTCAGTAAAACAACTAATAATCGATTAAAATCAAACATGAAAAAGAACTTACTATTATTTTTATCAATCTCCCTGATAGGGATGTCAGCCTGTAAGAAAAAAATTCCCGGCTGCATGGATATTGATGGGGAGAATTATGATTATACTGCTACCGAATCAGCAAGTTGCTCATACCGGGGAAGCGTCGTATTTTATCACGACTCGCAAACTGCCCAGCAACTGTTGGACGATGGTGTGACAGACGTAAAGTTTTATGTGGATGGTGTTTACATGGACCATATGTCTCCGAATGTCAGTTTCTCTTATGTCCCGACATGTGATCATGAAGATGCCATGAAATATCAAAATGTGGGTATCGGGTCTACGAAAACAAAAACTTTTACCTATATGATCAAAGACCAGGATAACATTATTTTGGATTATGGGAACTTTACAATCACCGGAAACTCCTGCAATGCCATTAAGTACAATTATTAATCACTCATGAAAAACATTACCCTTCTTGCTTTCATTCTTGCCTTTACATGCGGGAATTCTCTTCTTGCTCAAGGCCAGCGCAAAAGTGATGACAAAACCAGGGAAAACATCATCCCCGAAGTTTCCATCCAAACAGATTATGTGGAAAACGGCGTAAAAGGCTTCCGCATTGGAGTCTCACCGGATTTCAACCTGCTGCGAAAAAAATACCCGGTCGACAGTGTGTTCAAAAAGGCTTTGACACATGGGAAATTTGCTTTTAAACTCAGTATTTTCCAGGACACCACACCTGTAAAACCTGCATTCGGATACCTGAAAGCGTTCAGTAAAAGTGATTTTATTGAGATCAGAATGAGCTGTAATGCAGTGTTTCTTGAAGAGAATAAGGCTTCCGTTGTTGCTCAGATGATCTTCATTCCATATGCCTCGCTGAAACTCAAAGAAGGAAAACAAGCGCTTACCGTTACGGCAGATTTTAGCGGGAAAGATGGTTTTAATGCTCCTTACAAACAAACCACTAAATCGACTGTTTTTAGTTTTATCAAACCAATGACCAAGATCTTTGAATGTTCACTCGACTCATTGGTAGTGAATACTTTAGACAATAACGGTCAGGCCTGGGATCACGAATTATTCGGTACCGATGCTCCGGACCTGGACTTTTCCATTAAGATGGGCGACCTGGAAGTTGGAAACATCCACAAAGGGAACAATTACAAAATCGCTTTCCCGGAAAAACCGCGGACCTTCCGTTTTTTAGTTTCTGAAAACGACGAAGTAACGATCTTCCTGGTAGATATGGATGACGCTTTTCACGACCCGATTGCCAGCTGGCGTTTCAATACAACCAGTATGAAAGAAGGCGCTTTTTATGAACAAAAGGATGCGAAAACCAACATGAAAGCCTTTAGTTTTAAATGTAAGGTGGGTAAAGTAATGAATCAAAAGGAAGTGGAGCCGAAGTAGATTCTTCAAACAATAAGCTCTTGCTATCTGCGTTTCAGTTTCAAATCGACTCTATGAAACCTTTGAAGTTCAGCTTGTTTATTCTCACAATCATCCCGTGGGTTTTCATGATTTTGCTAGTTATCTTCTATTTTCATGCAGGAAATATATTAGGTCATGCTCCCTCCTACGATAATCCGGATCCGGGAAATCTTGACATCTATTCGAATTATGCCCCGTTCATTTTTTCGGCGGCATTGATTTCAGCTTATGCTGTTCCACTTTGGTTCATATTGATACTTGTCTATGTCATTATCAAACAAAAAAACAGCAATCTAAAACTCATAGGAATGGGCATGTTTACTTACTTATGCCTCATTTTCACCTTCTTATCCGGAATTTTCGAATGGTTTTTAGATTAAAAGGATCCGCAAAGTCACAAAAGTGATTTATGTCCCTACAGAAGAAGCTATTCTGGAAGAATGTACTTACACCTATTGATCTTCGACTGTTCAAAATCTTCTATCTTAGGCTTTTTAATAACACGCCAATATGACTTCAATGTTCAAAATCCTATTAGCATTCCTTTTTGGAGTTCAATCCGTCTATTCTTTTTCCCAAACAAAAGTAGCTATCATCGGCGGTGGAATGGCTGGAGTTTCCGGAGCACATTTTATCCTGGAAGCAGATCCAAATGCACAGATTATTCTTTTTGAAAAGGAAGAAAAACTGGGCGGAAATGCTCAAACCATATCCGTCAAAAACAAAGCAGGAGAATTGGTGAATGTAGATGTTGGTCCACAGTACTTTATAGAAGGCCCGTGGGATGATTACATTGATTTTCTCACCAAAACGCTTGGTCCAAATCCCTATCAAAGCGAAAAACTGAATGCCAGTTTATTGATTCAGCGGGAAAAAGAAGAAAAACCGGTTTTGGTTTCTCCTCTCGGAATGAAACTGCGCGGAGAAAAACTGGGAAAACTCTTGAAATTAAAACGCTTCAATAAAGAAGCTTACCAGATGCTCAAAAACCGGGAGCAATGGAAAGGAATATCTGTTGAAACATGGGTAAAAGGACTAAAATTCGATGAATCTTTCAAGAACGAGGTCATCTATCCGTTTTTGGCAGCTTCACTTTGGACAACTGTTTCAGAGATCAAAACAACTTCGGCAGTGGATGTTGTAAAAATCTTCGCCTTCCGGAAACCAAAAGTTTCCAATCCGTTCAAAGTCATGACTGATGGAATGGGAACCTTGATCCAGCGTGTCGGTGAAAAAATGGATCCAGACCGGATTACGATTAAATGCAGTTCTCCGGTCACAAAAGTCCTTCGTTCCAAAGATAAATGGCTGGTCACCTACTCCAACAACGGAACAGAACATACCGAACTCGTGGATTTTGTCATTTTCGCAACGCATGCAGATCAGGCTGCTAAAATCCTGAAATCAGAACCAAGTCTTACAGCATCGATTAATTGTTTGAAGCAGCTCACCTATTTCGAAACAAGCATTGCTTTGCATGCAGATTCATCTTTTGTGAATATGGAAAAACCTGCTTTCCTGAATATCATCACCAATCCTTCGAACGAGTTAGTATCAAGCACCATGAATTTGAGTATGATTTCTCCCCGCCTGGATGGAATTTACAAAAGCTGGGCAAGTGAAAAAGCGATCGGACAATTGAAGAAATCGGGAAAACTACTTCACGTAACTACATTCTGGCATCCGTTGATTACTACTGATTTCATTTTACAACTGGAAATCCTTCACCAACAAATCGCTGAGATTCCTTCCATTTATTTATCGGGCGGCTGGTCGGAAGGATTGGAAACGCAAAACAGCGCTGTTATTTCGGGTAAGCATGCTGCGGAGAAATACAAATCCTTCCTGGCTAAAAAGAATTCGCATTGAATTTCAAGCGGCTTGGTTCGTCAGTTCGCCATTTAGCGAATTAGCGAATTAGCGAATTTACGTCCGGGAGCCAGTAGGATTGTGAATCAACTGGAGATCAAAACGCCCATTTCATTCGTTATATCACGAAAATTGGATATCCTATTTTCACAAAGATAAAGACCTGTAAACCCGCGACTTGGAACTGAAACAAAAACCGCCTGTCTCCAAAGGAAACAGGCGGCTCTCAAATCTTTATTTTTTCGCCCTAAAGCTATCAGGATTGAATCCTATTGTAGTTTATTCACGTGTCCGATGAATTGTTCACTTTTATTCTTTAATCCGTCTTTCACATCAATTTTCCAGGTGTAAGTTCCGTCTTTCACGAATTCACCATGATACGTTCCATCCCATCCGAATTCCGGATCATGCGATTCAAAGAGCATTTCTCCCCAACGGTCAAAGATCATCAGGGTATAGTCATCAATCTCGCGATCTTTCGAGAATACCGGTTTAAACTGGTTGTTGAACTCATCTCCGTCCGGAGTAAAGGTATTCGGCACCCAAACCAGGAAGTCTGAATAGAATTTGATCGGTCTGCAAATGGTATCCGTACATCCGTGCTGCGAAGTAACAATCAAACAAACACTCACCGTTTGCTCCGGATCTACTCCATAGAAAGTATGGAATGGATTCTCAACAGTAGATGTTCCGAAAGTGCTTCCAAAAGTCCAGTCGAAAGTAACTCCTCCGTAAGACAAACTGGTAAACTGAACTCCGTTCTCCAATTCGCTTGGCTGTTGCGGAGAATAAGTATAGTTTGCTACCGGATTGTCATACACACAAACTGCTGATACGAAGTTTCCGGTAACCGGACAACCATCTGTAGTACTTCCTGTGAAAGTTACATCGTAACAACCCGGATTTGTAAATGTTGCATTTAAGTTTCCACATCCGTTGAATGTCTGTCCGTCCGAGAAAGTCCAGGTACAATTCTGAAGATTTGTAATCGCCAGATCATTCGAGAAATCAATATTCAAAGGACTACAACCACTTGCTGCACTTGTTACGAACTGAGCCGTTGGAACTCCGTAGAAATTAACCTGGACATTGGTATCAACCGTTACACAAATATCCGAGATACTTACATTGTAAAGCGTCTGTGCAACCGGAGTCACTGTAACCTGGTTTAAAGTGTCATTTGCGGAAGTACTCCATTGATAAGAATAAGTCGGTGCGCCATCTGTGACATTCGCTTGTAAGACCAGTGTACTTCCGGCACAAATCGATGTGTCAGCACTCAAATTGAATACCAGTACAGGAAGAATTGTCAGATTCACAGATTCAGGTGCAGCAGTTGTACATCCGTTTTGATCGACCACAGAAACCGTATAAACCTGAGGTGTAGACTGGATCACATCCTGCGTCTGACCAACAAATCCATTACTCCATGTATACGTGTAAGGAGAAGTTCCTCCGAATGCAACCGCATACAGTGGAATGGTATCACCTGTACACATCAAACTATCAATGGAAGTAAACAATTGAACCGGAAGCGGTTGATTGATCGATACCGAGCTCATTGCGATACAACCCGCAGCATTCGTTGCCTGAACCGGGTAAGCCTGAGCACACAAAGAACCTAAAGTATTTGCAGGTCCGAACGTTGCACCGTTATTAAAGCTGTAAGAAACAGCTCCCGGAGCATAAATCGTCACAGTACCGTCACAAAAAGTATTACAGGTTGCATCTGTATGTCCAACCGAATCGATCACAAACTCTGCCGGATCAGTAATGACATAAGTTGTATCGAAAGAACAGTTGTTTGCATCTGTAATTTCAAGCGTGTAATTTCCTGCACAAAGGTTTGGATTCGTATTAGAAGCTCCGGCAACATTATTCCAGTGGTAAGTATAATTCAAGGTTCCACCTGTTACATTGGCTACAGCAGAACCATTGCAGAAATTAAAACAACTCGGATCAGTAAGGTTCAAAGAAGCTGTTAGCAATGCCGGCTGAGTAAGCGTTTGTGTTCCGTTAGCAACGCAATCATTATCATCACGAACGATGATCGAATAGTTTCCTGCTGTCAGAATTTGTGCATTATTTACCGCTACAAAAGTTGCCCCGCCATCAAATGAATATTCGAAAGGAGCTGTACCACCTGCAACAGTTGCAGTAATTGTTCCCGATTGATTTTGGAAACATGTCAGGTTTGTACCAACCGCAGTAAATGTTAATGTATCCGGTTGATCAATTACAACAGTCAGTGTATCGATACATCCGTTAATATCTGTAATCGACACATTGTAAGTTCCTGCGCACAAAGCGTTGAAAGTACTGTCTGGTTGAGAAACTCCGTTAATATCAAAAGATAAAGCTCCCGTTCCACCAAACGCACTCACACTTGCAACGGCATCACAAATACTGTAACAAGTTGGTTCAGTTACGAAAACTCCTGAAATAACCGGAGATTCCATATTCACAATTGTTACAATCGAATCAACACCACAACCGTTTGCATCTTCTGCTTCCAGATCGTAATCATCCGCAGGTAATCCTGTAAATACATTTGCAACTGTAAAGGTTCCTCCGTTGTCAATACTGTAATTGTAAGGTGTAGTTCCACCGGATAAACTCATATCGATCTCACCGTTTGCATTACCACAAGTAGACGGAGTTAAAGTAATCGTTAAGCTAACTCCGGCAGGTGTACCAATCGTTGTACTTACAGTATCCGAACAGTTGTTAAAATCCGTTATGATCAGATCATAAGGTCCGGCACATAAATCATCGAATGATCCGCTTACGTTAAAAATAATTCCACCATCTACACTGAACATGTAACTGACAGTTCCGCCTGTCCCCGATCCGGTAATCAATCCATCACAGGCATTGTTACACAAAACATCTGTTGGAACTGCTGTTGCAGCCAAAAGAGCTGGCTCAGTAAGCGTAATTGTTGTGTCCTGAAGACAACCTTCCTGGTCCATTACAACCACATTGTAAACTTGCGCTGATAAACTTGTGAATGCGCCTGAAGGTTGGAAAACAATACCGCTATCAATAGAGAACTGGTATCCTGCATTTCCGCCGGTTGCACCCAACTGGATAAATCCGGTGCTGTTTTGGAAACAGGTCAAATCAACTTTGTTATTCGTAATTTCAATAGGAAGTGTCTGAGTAATTGTCACAGAACCAAATTCCATACAACCATTAAAATCCGTGATTGCCAAATCGTAGTTTCCAACCGGAAGACCAGTGAATGTGGTTCCAGGATCAAAGTTCATTCCGCCGTCCGTACTGAAAGAATAAGCAGGTGTTCCGCCGGCATTATCCGTAAATTCAATTTGACCGGTAGCATCACCATAACAAGCGACATTCGTAACCACCGGATCAAATGTTAACAGATCAGGCTGATCCAAATTGAAAGGAAGTGTGAACACACAGTTTCCTGCATCCGTAATGACTACCACGTGCGATCCGGCAGCAAGTCCGCCAAAGAACCCCGACAATTGCGGGTTAAATGCATTATCCAAATCATAATTAATTGTACCTGCTCCATTCACGTTTGTAACCTCCACTGTTCCGTCAGCTGAACCAAAACAGAACGGATCTGTTTGTGTGATCAGGATACCATCCATCTCAACGTCATTGACACCAAAAAACTCGTGTGCCGTACATCCCAGAGCATCTGTTACAGTAATATTGTAAGCACCTGCGTAGATGTTTGGATAAAATCCGGTACCCTGCGGAGGATCTGTATTTGATTGATAAGAAACAATCGGATTTGGTCCTGAAGCTGTAACAGTCAATTCACCGTTGTTAGCTCCACAATTCGATTCGATCATGGAAACCAAATCAATTTGAATTGCCGGCGGATCAACCAATACCGGGTTTATTTCAATTTCACAGCCATTAGCGTCAGTAACAATGACGTCTTGTGTTCCACTGCAAACATTCAATATGATATTTGATACTTGAGTTGCGGTATCATTCAAAGTATAAGTATAGGAAGGAATACCACCTGAAGCCGTTACTGTGATTGAACCGTCGCAGCTTCCGTTACAAACCGGATCTACTGTAGTAAATGTTGCTGCAAGAGGAGTCGGCTGGGTAATATTAACCGTTGAATTGGTCAAACATCCTTTGAAATCACGAACCACCAAATCTACCGATCCGGCACATAAGTTTATAATAGGATTTGCCGGGGCAAAAGTCAACCCGTTATCATGTGAATAAGTATATGGAGCCGTTCCTCCAGCCGCAGTAATTTGAATTTGTCCGTCACAAACACCATTACACGTTGGACTTGTTATTGCAGTTGTGTAAGTCAGCTGAGTTGGCTGAACAATAATAACCGGAACCGTTGCAATACAATTGTTCGCATCTCTTACGGTTGCAACATAAGAACCCGCAGCAAGACCGTTGAAAACATTCGAAGCCTGGTTTGTTGGTCCGGGAGCAAGTGAAAAAGTATAAGGTGATGTTCCACCGGAGAACCCGATGATTACAGAACCGTTAAATCCACCGAAACAACTCACCGGCTGCTGACTGATGATCGTCGCTGTTGGTGAAGTAGTAGAGGCTACGGTAACCGAAAGATTTTTCGTACAGCCATTTGCATCCGTTACAATAACATTGTATGTGTTAGGAGCAAGGTTTGTGAAAGTTCCGGAAGCATGTGTCACAGAACCAACTGTAAACATATATCCCCCCGCACCACCTGAAGCGCTCACTGTAAGCGAACCATTAGTCCCTCCACAAGAAGAAGGAACGGTTGAAACCAGGTTGATATTTAAAACCGGCGGTTCTGTTACGGTTGTATTGACATTAATGAAACACCCGTTTAAATCGGTTACACGAACAACATAAGGTCCGTCGCACAAGGCCGCAAAACTATTGGCAGGCTGATTTGCAGCTCCGTTCAAACTGTATTGATAACCCGGAGTACCTCCTGAAGCTGTTACCGCAATCGATCCGTTACAAGTATTGTTACAGGTTGCGTTCACTGTAGCTAAAGTCGCTGTAATTGCTGTCGGAGCTGTAATATTGACGTTAGCAGCTGCCGTACAGGTATTTCCATCAGTAACCGTTACCGCGTAATTTCCTGCACATAAACCTGAAATGTTTTGAGTTGTTGCTCCATTACTCCATGCAAAAGAGTAAGCAGGAGTTGTCAAAGTGGTGAAGTTTAACGCCACACTACCATTACAAGGGGTAGCACACGATAAATTCGTAGGCACAAGTGCAATCACAGGTCGAGGATTTACAACAACCGCAAGCTGGAAAGTATCCTTACATCCACCTGGAGTTGTATAGATTACCTGGTAATTTCCCGTATTTGTCAATGCCGCACTGGCAATTGTAGGATTCGCAGCTGCAGAAGTATAACCGTTTGGCCCTGTCCATGCGTAAGTTCCACCAGGAATAGAAACAACCGTTGTGAAGTTAATAGCATTTCCAACACAAACCGGAGTATTTACAGAAGCTGTAATTTCGGGTGCTATATATGTTATAAAAGAACTTGGTACTGATCCGGTTTGTCCGGTTCCGCCATTACTAGCTCCATTTTCAACGAACTCGGTCAATGAACTCGACAATGTCATCCCACTGATTCCTCCTGCCATAATCTGAGTTGGAGCACCGGAAGTAATCGCGATATAACCGCCGCCGCCACCGCCGCCAGGACCTTCACTTTCACTTCCCAAAGGACCCTGATCACCTCCTTTTCCACCGGTTACATCCAGTGTCAGAGAATTGGCAACGGTTCCTTTAATGATGACAGTTCCACCTCCGCCTCCTCCCGCAGGAGCATCATTTGCGGAGCCATTACCGGTTGAAATCTGATTGACAGCAGCTCCACCCTGAGAACGGATACTTCCTGACCCTGTAACGTTTGGAGCTATAATATAAACTATTCCTCCACCGCTTCCGCCCGGAGCATTTGAACCGTTATTAGAGTCACCGGCACCACCACCTCCTCCAAAGAAGATGCGGGTTTGAGGGGCAATTGTTAAAGGTCTTCCTCCCAAACCACCGTTCGGATCGCGGTTATCACCTCCCCAATTGGTATTTCCCGGAGCGGTAGTTAAAGCATTTTGGTTGCTTGAACCATAAGAATATCCTCCACGTCCACCACCGGAAGAAGTTGTTAATGTATTTCCGTTAGCAATTACATAAGGGTCCAATAGCCATGCTGCGGCTCCCGGGCAGGAAGTACACATGATACCCTGTCCGTTCCATGGTGTCCCGTTCAATCCGTTAGCACCACCACCACCACCGGAGTTGTGGCCATTTCCACCTCCACCGCCGTTTGCCGGTGCACCACGATTGTATGCTCCTCCAATATATTCTGCACCGAAACCTGCAATGCTTTCTCCTTTTTCACCTCCGTCACTGGAACTGGCAGAAACATAAGCTGAAACGAAATTCGTTCCTGTTCCACTTGTATTTTGTTCGGTAGCTCCCGGTCTGAAACCGAAAGAAGTTGCGTGGATCATACCGTTAACAGTAACTGTACCCACACAATGAATAGCCACAACACCTCCTTTTCTTAACCCGCCTGTCTCCTGCCATAAAATCGGAACAATGGATGCTCCGGCATTGACAGTTAAAGTAGTGTAAGAAGGAACTTTGATCAACTGAACACGACCGGCAGCCGTATAGTTTTGTACCACAGGATTTTGAAGATTAACTGTCGTCCCGCTTGCAGAAGTCACATAATTGAATTCATACAATCCCGAATTATTGTATCCGGTAATGTCTCCATATGCATCAGAGTTCGTGGTACTAATGGACGCTCCCTGAGCCTGGTAAATCATGACCATATCACCACATTCCAGGTTACAGTTATTTCCCCCGGTATTATTAATGGTAACCGATGTGGCTCCTGCCGCAACGTTATTAGTAACAGGGCTGTAACAGTTCACTACAGTATTGAGAGCAGAAATAGTAACTGCTCCACTCTTTCCAGGTTGTCCGAATGCAAAACATGCGGAAAATAAGAGAACGACAGAGAGGGCAACGCGGATATATCCCATATCCGGGTTTGTTTGGAGAATTTTCGTTTTCATCGCAGTGTATTAGTTTCTTTAATGACGCTATTGAGATTGAGATTGAAGGACATTATGAATATATGTGCTTTATGACTTTTCATTTGGAGGTTATAGTCGAACATTAACTTTTAAGATTTCAATATTTCGATGCGAAATTCGGCAATAAAATTGAATTAATAAACTAGTTTCAAATATCATATTTATATTAATCATCTGACAATCAGGTGTTTATGGTAAAATGTGTGATATATCAATTAAAAATACTATGCTTACATGGTTATTTTAACATTCCTAGAGTTTATTTTACAAATTTCTCCGCAAAAGTAATGAATTAAATGGATCTAATTAACAATTAGGATTTCAATATCATCGAATGACATCCTGCCCGTATTAAATCCATCGAATAATTCACACAGCCTTCATACCGGAACGGGCAGGAACATTCTTAAAATAAGCAGTATACACATGAATCATTTAATTTTGCCTCTACCTACGCAAAAGCTTGCTTAATGGATTTAGCAACTGAAAATTAATAACGGGATTCCAATAATTTAAAACCGGGTTAATGCGCTGTTTTCTAAAATGTTAAAGCAGGCTAATTATTTGCAGAAATATTCCGGCAACTCTTTGTAAGTAAAAGTAATAGTTGTATCTTTGCACCCGTTTTCAATGGAAAACATCCGTATGTTTCGTTACGGTTTATTATTCATTTCTTTCAGGAAATCACGGAACATCCTGAAATACAAGTAGAAAAAAGCCAAATGGCAAAACAAATTAACGCGCAGGGATCTGCGGATTTTGATTGGGACGCATTAGCGTTAGACGGGTACACTTTAGCAACACGTTCAGAACTTTCTGACGTTTACGAAAAAACCCTTACTTCAATTAACGAGAAAGAAGTTGTTGAAGGTACTGTTATTGCAGTTTCCAAAAAAGAAGTAATCATTAATGTTGGTTACAAATCTGAAGGAGTTGTTGCTGCTTCGGAATTTCGTTATAACCCGGATTTAAAAGCTGGTGATGTAGTAGATGTATTCGTTGAGTGTCAGGAAGACAAAAGTGGCCAGTTGGTCATTTCTCACCGTACAGCTCGTATGCACAAAGCATGGATCCGTGTGAATGACGTATTGCGTACAGGTGAAGTTATCACCGGTTTCGTAAAATGTCGTACTAAAGGAGGATTAATTGTTGACGTATTCGGGATCGAAGCATTCTTGCCAGGTTCTCAGATTGATGTTAAGCCAATCCGTGACTACGATGTATATGTTGGAAAAAACATGGAATTCAAAGTTGTTAAGATTAACCAGGAGTTCAGAAACGTAGTTGTTTCTCACAAAGCGTTGATCGAAGCAGAATTGGAAGAACAAAAGAAACAAATCATCTCTGGCTTAGAGAAAGGACAAGTATTGGAAGGAACTGTGAAAAACATTACTTCTTATGGTGTGTTCATCGACTTAGGTGGAGTAGACGGATTAATTCACATTACGGATCTATCTTGGGGACGTGTTAACCACCCGGAAGAAATCGTTGAATTAGACCAAAAATTGAACGTTGTAATCTTAGACTTCGATGATGATAAGAAACGTATCGCTTTAGGTTTAAAACAATTACAACCACATCCATGGGATGCTTTGGATACTAACTTAGCTGTTGGTGATAAAGTTTCAGGTAAAGTTGTTGTTTTAGCTGATTACGGTGCATTCGTTGAAATCGCTGCAGGAGTTGAAGGATTGATCCACGTTTCTGAAATGAGCTGGTCTCAGCATTTACGTTCTGCTCAGGACTTCATGCAAGTTGGTGATACAGTTGAGGCTGTTATCCTTACTTTGGATCGTGAAGAGCGTAAAATGTCTCTTGGAATCAAGCAATTGATGCCGGATCCATGGTCTGCAATCGAAGCTAAATACGCAGTTGGAACGAAGCATAAAGCGAAAGTTCGTAACTTCACTAACTTCGGTGTATTCGTAGAATTGGAAGAAGGTGTTGACGGATTGATCCACATTTCTGACCTTTCCTGGCAGAAGAAAATCAAGCACCCATCTGAATTCTGTAAGGTAGGTGACGAGATGGAAGTAGTAGTATTGGAAATCGATCGTGAAAACCGTCGTATTTCTTTAGGACACAAACAATTGGAAGAGAATCCATGGGATGTGTTTGAAACTATCTTCGGAGAAGGTTCTGTTCACCAGGGTACAATTATCGAAACAAAAGATAAAGCTGGTATCGTAGCACTTCCTTATGGAGTTGAAGGAATTTGTCCTTCCAAGCATTTACGTAAAGAAGATGGTTCTAACGCGAAAGTGGAAGAAACGCTTGACTTTAAAGTAATTGAATTCAACAAGGAGTCTAAGAAAATCGTAGTTTCTCATACACGTACGTTCGAGGACGGAACAGATGAGAAAGTATCCAAGCCTGCAGCAGGTGGTAATAAAAAAGGAGCAGCAGGAGCTGGTTCTTCTACATCACAAGCTGTTAAAGCTAACAACTCAAGTAATGAGAAATCAACTTTGGGTGATTTAGATGCTTTAGCTGCATTGAAAGAAAAAATGGAAGGCGGAGAGTAATCTCAATCTTTTAGAATAATGGAATCCCGCTGGTCTTTGATCAGCGGGAATTTTTTTTGAATGTACATTCTGAAATGTGAAAAACCGTAGGGACGCGACGCATCGCGTCCCTACTTGTTTGAAACCGGTTCATTTTTTTTTGGCGAAGAAACCCTCACTCCTATTGATTTTCAGGAAATTTTTAAAAATTATTTCATTTTTTTATAGTACTTTGTATTGCACAGTACTAATTAATACATATATTTGTGTCATAAATAGTACTTGTTATGAATGTAGAAAATACTCAGGCCCAAATGCGAAAAGGAATCCTTGAGTTCTGTATTCTCAGCATCCTGAACAACAAGGAAGCTTACCCTTCCGAAATTCTGGAACAGCTGAAGCAGGCAAAGCTAATTGTGGTGGAAGGAACACTTTATCCACTTTTAACCCGCCTGAAGAATATCGAACTCCTCACCTATCGCTGGGAAGAATCCACTTCCGGTCCGCCCAGAAAATATTACTCCATCACGGAAGGTGGAAAAAGCACACTGGAAGCACTTCAAATTACCTGGAACGAGCTTCAGCACGCTGTAGAAACATTAACTGCTAAAAAGAACTGATCATGAAAAAAACACTTTCAATACATTTAGGTCGTCAATTGTTTATAATTGAAGAAGACGCATACGACCGATTACAGGCTTATCTCAAGAAGCTCGAAGCATCTCTGGCAAATGAATCCGGAGTGACGGAAATCATTGAGGACATTGAAATGCGTTTCGCGGAATTGCTGACACAATACCTGGCAGAAACACGCCAGGTAATTACTATCGGAGACGTTGAAAAGGCAATTGCTTCATTGGGGGAACCGGAAGAAATCACGGAAGAAACAGAACAGCCCAAACAGCAATCGCATGCAAACACTGATTCAAACGGTCAGAAACGCATGTACCGTGACGTGGACAACGGCATGCTGGGTGGACTTGCTTCCGGATTTGCAGCTTATTTAGGGATCGATCCGGTAATCATCCGCATCATTTTCGTGATCTTCTTATTCATGGGATTCGGATTCCTGCTGTACATCATTCTCTGGGTCATCATCCCAAGTGCAAAAACACCTTCCGAACGCCTGCAGATGAAAGGAAAACCCGTCAATATCGACACCTTAAAGGAAGAATTTGAAAAAACCGCAGGAAGGATCAAGGATGATACGATCAATGCAGCAAATAAATTTAAGAACAGCAATCAGCATCTGACCAGCCAAGCAGCAAAAGTACTTCGTTTCATTGGGAAAATCTTTGGTGTATTCTTAATCGGCGGAGCACTGATCTGGCTCATCATCTTCTCTCTGATTGTAAGCGGAATCATTGATGTAGTGCCTATGACGGGTGACCAAAGCTTTGCATCTCTCTATGAATTCCTGCAATTGGTTTCACCGGTCAATAAATCATTTTCACTGATCTGGATGGGAATCCTTTTGGTTGGATTCGCAGGACCGCTGCTTTCCATTGCTATTGGTGTTAGATTACTCATTGGAAAAGTAAACAAGTATTACAAGTTGAATTTCATTCTGCTGCCTACCGTAATATTTGTTGGAATCATCCTTGGAATTATGGGATCCGTCAATTCTGCCAGAGATTATGAAATACAGCGCGAGGTTAAAAACCAGGAGCTGACTGTTTATTCAGATCAATTGCAATTGGAAGAACTTCCGCTTATGGTAAACAACAAGCAAATTACAGGAACTTACGGAATTGATTTCATTTCTATTCACAACGGAAGAATTATGGAGCACGGTATTTACATCAAGTACAAAGAGTCGAAAGACAGTTTATACCACATTTCTCAAATATTCAGTGCTCATGGAATTGATATGATGGCAGCAGACAAAAGAAGTTCACACATCAAACATCAATTGAAAATTGAAGGGAAGAAATTATTTGTCGATCCCTATTATTCTTTCCCGCTAAAAGACGGATTAAGAAACCAGGAAATTGAAGTGATAATCGAAGTTCCAAGAGACAAAAAACTATTCATTAACAACCAGGAAGTACTGATCAACGGAAAAGAATATTCGGGAGTTATGTACGCCGGAGAACCTTTTGAAGCAGATGAAGATTGACTTGAACAAGTTAAAGGTTAAAATTGTTCAAATGTTCAAATGTTCAAACTTTGAACTCCCGGAGCATTTTGAACAATGGAACTTTCGTTAGAATCAACACCAACCCAACATAAGTAAAGTAAAGCAAAGTAGGCGGTATTCAGGTAAAACTGGGTACCGCTTTTGCTTTTATTTAGGTGGTGGTCTATAAGAAAATTTAATTCAACTTTTAGAAACATAAACAATTGTAAATCAATTATTTAAATGCAAATCTGTTCGTTAATTTGCGAATTCGCGAATTCATGAATTTTCAAACAAGCAAATTCTATTCTTTGACAATTTTAAGCTTTACTCACCAAGCAATTTCTTTCTTTTGAGACTAAAAAACCCCTCCTTAATCAATTTTGAACCCTTTCGTTCAATTTACTCCAAAAAGAAAACTTAAAAATGAACCGCAAAGAAACAAAGAACGCAGAGGATCAGAACACTTTGCGCTCTTCTTATCTTTGCGGTTAAAATAATGAATTCTACTCTTCAAACCCTTCTATACTTGGCTAACATTCATTATATTTGTCCAACTTTATAACAAAGCTATGGCATCACAAACACCCCAGCAAGAATTGATCGCAGTTGATTTTAATACCTTCAAAACAGAAGTATTGAAAGACTTTCGTTTGGCTAGTATTTCAAGAGAAACGTCGCTTTTAGGGCGAAAAGAAGTTCTTACAGGAAAAGCAAAGTTTGGAATTTTCGGTGACGGAAAAGAATTGGCACAAATTGCATTGGCAAAACAATTCAAAGACGGTGACTTCCGCTCAGGATATTACCGCGACCAAACTTTAATGATGGCCATCGACCAGTTAAACGTGCGCGAGTATTTCTCCGGTTTATTCGGACATACAGACGAAATCGTTGAACCGCAATCTGCAGGACGACAAATGGGTGGACACTTCTCCACGCGTAACCTGGACGAGAACGGGAACTGGAAAGATCTTACAAAACAAAAGAATTCATCAGCGGATATCTCTCCTACTGCCGGACAAATGCCGCGCTTATTGGGATTGGCACAAGCTTCCAAAGTATACAGAGAACACCCAACGTTGAAAGACCTGGAAGCATTCAAAAAATTCTCCAACGGAGGAAATGAAGTCGCTTTCGGAACAATTGGTGATGCTTCTACTTCAGAAGGGCCTTTCTGGGAAACCATCAATGCTGCCGGAGTTTTACAGGTCCCAATGGTGATGTCTATTTGGGATGATGGTTACGGAATTTCGGTTCCGCGTGAGCATCAGACTACAACAGGAAGTATTTCCCAGGCTTTGAGCGGGATGCAGCGTACTGAAAACAACAAAGGTTATGAGATTTTCGTGACCAAAGGATGGGATTATGCACATTTGTGTGAAACTTACGAAAAAGCTGTAGAACTGGCTCGTAATGAACATATTCCCGTATTGGTTCACGTAAAAGAAGTCAATCAGCCGCAAGGACATTCTACTTCCGGATCACATGAGCGTTATAAAGATGCAGCACGTTTGCAGTGGGAATCAGACTTTGATTGTATCAACAAATTCAAAGAATGGATCCTGAACTTTGATGCAGATGGTCAAAAACTGGCTACAGAAGAAGAGTTAGCTGAAATTACAAAAGACGCAAAAGACTACGTAAATGCTCAGAAAAAAGAAGCCTGGGCACTTTTCACGCAGGACCTGAAACAAGATTTGGACCGCGCAGTTTCCGTTTTGGAAAGCTTAGCAGGCGAAAGTCCCAACGCGAATTTCATTCGAAGAGAGATTGAAGCGCTTCAAAAAACAATGAACCCGATCCGCAAAGACATTTTCAACACCGTTCGAAAAGTATTGCGTTTGGTCCGTGATGAAAACAGTGCTTCCAGAACAGCTCTGATTGCCTGGTTGAACCAGGAAACGGAAAATAATGCCGATCGCTACAGCAGCTATTTATACTCTGATTCAGACAACAGCGCCATGAAGGTAACATCCGTTCCTCCAACTTATGATGGAAGCGGGCATTTGGAAGACGGAAGAATCATTCTTCGTGATAACTTCAAAGCTATTTTCGAAAAACACCCGGAAGCATTGATCTTCGGTGAAGATGCAGGGAAAATTGGTGGAGTAAACCAATCTTTGGAAGGACTTCAGGAACAATTCGGAACATTACGTGTTTCAGATGTTGGAATTCGTGAATGTACGATCATCGGGCAGGGAATTGGAATGGCCATGCGCGGATTACGCCCGATTGCAGAAATTCAATACTTAGATTATTTGCTTTACGGAATTCAGATCATGTCTGATGACCTGGCAACCGTACAATACAGAACAAAAGGCGGACAAAAAGCACCGTTGATCATTTCAACCCGCGGACACCGTTTGGAAGGAATCTGGCACAGTGGTTCTCCAATGGGAATGATCATCAACTCCATTCGCGGAATTCATGTTTGTGTTCCAAGAAACATGACAAAAGCAGCAGGATTCTACAATACATTGATGCAGGCCGACGAACCGGCTTTGGTCATTGAACCTTTGAACGGATACCGTATCAAAGAAGCTTTACCAACAAATATTGGAAGTTTCACTACACCGCTTGGTGTTCCTGAAATCGTAGCAGAAGGAACAGATTTAACGATCGTTTCTTACGGTTCTACATTCAACCTGTGTGAAGTAGCTGCAAAATCCTTGACAGAACTGGGAATCTCCGTAGAATTGATCGATACACAAACATTACTTCCATTCGATATCCATGGAATGACTGCAGAATCCCTGAAGAAAACAAACCGTTTGATGATTGTTGACGAAGATGTAAGTTCAGGAGCTACAGCATTCTTACTGGACCAAATCCTGGTAAAACAAGGTGGATATGCTTATTTGGATTCCGCTCCGGTAACTTTAAGTGCGAAAGATCACAGACCGGCTTACGGAACGGACGGAGATTATTTCTCCAAACCAAGTGTGGATGACATTGTTGAAGCAGCTTATGCGATCATGAACGAAGCAGATCCAAAAGCATTCCCTTCTATTTACTAATGAAGATTTGAAAAGAACTGCGGGCATATTGAGTATCATCTTCGCGATAGCCTTACTATGGAAGGACGTCGCGGCATTCTCATGGAACATTTGGTTTTACAACAACCAGGTAGAGCTCGCAGCTAAATATTGTGTCAATAAGAAAAAACCGATGCTTCATTGTGACGGTAAATGTTACCTGGCCAAGCAATTGAAAAAATTGGAGCAGGAGGAAAAGAAAAATCAGCCTGTTCCTAAAATGCCTTTCAAGCTGAAAGAAAATATGTGGAATGATGATTCCCAAATAATTACTGCTTTTGAAGCAAACACGATCGCTGTTCTTTTAAAAAGATCGGCGATTTTCTTTTACGCTAATACCGAACTGAATTCCTTTTCAGGTTCCGTTTTCCATCCACCCGCTTTCGTATAAAACCCCTTATTGAGATTAATCCCCTGTTTTTTCAGCCCGCAGATTACGCGAATGGCACAGATTTTCTATTGTTTAGATTGAAAGAAAACCTGCATTCACATTCCGTTTTATTAAGCTGTCAATAACTGCATTTGATCATTCAATAAGCTTTCACAAGACATTATGAGCTCCCTTTCTGCGCAATCTGCGGGAGGCTTAAGGTCATTTAAGAATTATTAATTACAGCATCATGAAAAAAATCATCGTCTTTTTCGTGTGTCTTGTCGTGTACCAAACTGCGCTGTCATGCGACGTCTGCGGGTGCGGAGCTTTTAACTCCACACATGGATTGGGAACATTGGCGCAAGGCAACCGAACGAGCATCGGACTGAATTATCAATACCGTCTGTACAAAAGTGAGCACCCGGAAGTTTTCGGTAACGGCATCGAACGCAGTACAGACTATTTCCAGCGGCTGGATGTATTGGGACAAATCCGCATTTCGAAAAGGTGGCAATTGCAGCTTTCTCTTCCAATTGCGTTTAATAAACACGTGGCGGATGACACCACCTCTCAAAAGAACGGATTGGGCGACCCGACTTTGATGGTCAATTTCTTCTTGTTTAACCGGCAAGACAGCATAAAAGCACAGTTGTTTCGCTGGATTGTTGGCGCAGGAGTAAAAAGTCCTGTCGGGAAATTCACCCATCCAAACGATGTGGACCTCTACCTCTATCCTGGGACCGGGACCTTTGATGCGGTGTTCCAGAATTCCTTCTTCTTTCAAAAAAAGAAATGGAGTTTGCTGCAAACGTCTCAATACCTGCTTCGCGGAGAGAACAAGTATAAATACATTCCGGGATCATTGTTCAGTGCCAGCCTTTTCGGGCAGTACAAATTCAGAACCTGGGGCGTTTATGCCGGAACACAGTATTCCTGGAGCGGTGTGGATTATCTGAATCGCAAAGCGATCTCCAGTTCTCCCACTCAAGGCCAAATCCTGACCGGAATAGTCGGTGCATCGGTTCAATTCAACTCATGGGTAATCCAGGGAAATTATCACGTCCCGATTGCTCAAAACCTGGGAGAAGGAAACTCCCATCAAAAAACAGCTTTTAGTATTTCACTCAATTATTTTTTCAATTAGATATGAAACCATTTTTTATTTCAACAATCCTTGTAAGCGGTATCGCTTTTACTGCATGTAAAAAAGAAAAACACGCTGATCATGATGAACATGAAGATCATGCAACTGCGCTAATTACCATTACGAATCCACATGAAAATGATACGATTCAGGGGAATTTCACTGTCAGTGGAAGCATTGAAGGAACAGCAAATCTTCACGGTTACCAGGTTACTGTGAAGAAAGCAGCAAACGATTCGATCATTTATCAAACTTCTACCGATGAACATACAAGCAGTTTCACTATTAACCAGGCTGTTACAAATCCGTTTACGATTTACACGCCCCTCAAACTGGAAGTGGTAACAGTACTTGATCACGATGGTAATACCGAATCAAAAACGGTTCATTTTGTAGTTCATTAATGAGAATGACCGGAAAAGGCATTGCTGCACAAAAGTTTTTTTCATAAAAAAAAGAAGCCATTTGTGCCGTTAATCAGCCGGTTGATTTACACAATTATTAGCTATGTATCCATGTGATCTAGTGTGATTTACATCTAATCACGCAGGTCACATGGACAGCATGGTGTTGGTTCTGTTTACTGGTGCCGTGCATCCGGAGCTTTTCCTTTCAAAGGCAACTATGCAACTTCCGTGAGCGTTATGTATTCAAATATTTATTAAAACACTAACACATTATGAAAACCATTACTCTCATTTTAACCATCGCTTTTTTTACGCCTCAATTACATGCACAAACATCCTGTGATAATTTTGAAAACGACGCTGCATGGATAAACCAGACAAGTACATCAACTCCGGGAATCATTGGATACACTCAGAATAATTCCCAACCGGTTACCTTGTTGACTGGAGGAGTTCAATTTACCGGCTATACCGGCATGTATGGAACCGGTGATGTAAAATTCGATTTCGATGGAAGCAGCCAGCTCCTGACTTCTCAGATTTATTATCTCACAGGACAGGAAAGTCAATTTGAAATCGCTGTAAACGGCAGTGCTTTTATGCCGATTTCTACTTTTTTCACAGCAGCGTCGGTTTCAGGAGTAGGAATTTCTCTTGATTCAACCTTAGTAAATACGAGCGTTACCGGATTTAATGACGCAATCCTGACGTTCAACGGAAGCATTACAACTATTACTTTCCGTTTCTTCGAATCCGGTATCAATGAACTATGTAAGGAAACTTCGCAGCCTTTTATCGGATGTGATGATTTTGAAAACGACATGATGTGGACAAACCTGACAAGCTTTTCAACACCCGGAATCATTGGATATACTCAAAATAATTCACAGGCAGTAACTTTGTTGAATGGAGGAGTTCAATTTACCGGCTATTCCGGAATGTACGGAACAGGTGACGTGAATTTTGCTTTCAACGGAAGCAGTCAGCTTGTAAATTGTGAGATTTACTATCTGACAGGACAGGAAAACCAATTTGAAGTATCCGTAAACGGCAGTGCTTATTCACCCATTTCTAATTTTTTCACGACTTCATCGGTTTCAGGAGTGGGAATTTCCCTTGATTCAACATTAATGAATACGAGTGTTGCCGGATTTAACGATGCACTTTTGACTTTTACAGGAAGTATTACCAACATTACTTTTCGCTTTTTCGAATCCGGGATCAATCGAATCTGTGTTGATTCTCAGACTGCCGGGTTAGATGCTGCTGAAAAAGAATTGGAATTCTCTTTGTTCCCAAATCCTGCAAACACTCAAATCACACTCTCAGAAATAGATTTTGATTACCTGGTAATCACTGACAATTTCGGACGAATAGTAAAAACTCAGGACCGTTCCGAAGGGAAGCAGATTAATCTGGCTGATTTTAGTGATGGAATCTACCAGCTACATGTCGTATCAAAGAATACCTCCGCAAAAAAATTATTTGTGATTTCTCAATAATCTTTGCAGAACTAACGCATTAATAACTTGTTGAAAAAGCGGGATTTCCACACAGGATTTCCCGCTTTTCAGATTAGTGCCAGCCCTTTCCATTCCAAAATTATTTCCCGTATTATTTCGCTATTTTTGTTCACCATGACAAAAAAAGAAAAAGCGCAATACGTAATCGATGAGTTGGAAAAATGTTATCCGGAAACCCCGGTTCCTTTAGACCATTGGGATGCATACACCTTACTTATAGCCGTACTGCTTTCGGCACAATGTACGGATGTACGGGTGAACCAAATTACGCCGGCTTTATTCAAACGTGCTTCCCGACCGCAAGACATGATCAAAGTTTCCGTGGAGGAAATCCGGGAAATTATCAAACCCTGCGGACTTTCTCCCCGAAAATCACAAGCCATTTACGACCTTTCTCATATCATTATCGATAAACACAACGGTGAAGTACCGCAAACCTTTGAAGAATTGGAAGAATTACCTGGTGTTGGTCACAAAACAGCTTCTGTTGTGATGTCGCAGGCATTTGGTGTTCCGGCTTTCCCGGTCGATACACACATTCACCGTTTGATGACTCGCTGGGGCTTAACAAGTGGTAAAAATGTAACTGAAACAGAAAAGGATGCGAAGAAACTCTTCCCGCGTGAATTGTGGAACAAACTTCATTTACAGATCATTTTCTACGGCAGAAGCCACTCTCCTGCCCGTTCACCGAAGCGCGAGATCGATTACATTACCGCGCATATCGGAACGAAGAAAGCTTTGGAGGAGTTGAAGTGATCAACCGCTTTTTTTAAGGATACTGCGTTGCTGCCTGCTTAGTAACTAACCCATACCCATTTATCCTTATTCCCTTTCGTATGTCTGTACCGAATTAAAAGCTCGTTGGAATTGAGGGTATATATCGGCCAGAAAAAATCATATTTTCCGTATTGCAGGTTCAGAAGCTGTTTATGAGAATTGATGTTTCCTGAATCCACATCAATGATGCGTTCCGTCATAACAACTGAATTACCGTCTGCACGGCCTCTTGAATCATTATAAACATAAGATCCCGTTGAGAAATTCTTTACAAATTCCTTGGTGTAAACATGTAATTCATCATTTCGCAAAAAGAAGTAAGCCTTTGCATATATTTCATTCGAAGAATACGGAAGGATCTTACTCCATTTTAAATCTCCTTCACCGGAAATACAAAGAATGAATTTACTATTCGTAATCCGCATAAATTGAGGAATTGAAATATTATTGGCAACATACAGAACACTTCCATCCGGTAAAAAGTCAAAAAACAAAAGTGAAGCATCCAAATTCAATCTCGAAACCGTGGACAGCTCCAAATCCGTGTTAGCCATTAATTCAGGAGTAACAATGTCTGTTTTCATCAATGGAACAAACTTTGTCAGCCTGTTTTTCCCGGTTTCATCCCATTCCAAATAAACGTATCCATATTTTGAATCCCCGTCTGTGGCTTCTTTCCGATGTCCGTTTACGATGAATAACCCTTTATACAAAGCATGTTCCTTATCGAACCGAATCTTAAAATGACTGATACGAAGTCCTTCTTCCAATTCATAATTTAGCAGAGTATTGGTTGAATCCCCGGAAAAACCGGTACTTAAAAGAACAATGCTTTCATGCCGCTCACTGTCTTGTTCATTCTTCTTTACTTTTTGTACAATCGGAACAATCAATCTGGAATCTTCATCTATCGAGATTTCATCCAATGACAGATTTATACGTGATTTATAGCTTGTTAAATCCAGTGAAGCCAAAGGTTCCAAATCATAATTGAATCCTTTTATCAGCGTCGGAACAATTTCATGAGAGCTTGCTGCGGCTGCAGGATTCATTCCTCTTCCATGGATCGTCACGGAATGAGCGAAACAAATGTAAAACCCATCCTCCCTGATTTCGACAAATTTCACCTGTGTATCCAGGTGATTGATAATCTGCTGGCTGACGATTTCCATGGTGCGCAAATCTCTTTTTACGATCACGTTGTATCCTTCCGCCATTTCCGTATGCCCGGGCATAACTGTGTTGGTAAAGACGTAATAGGTTTCGTAAATAAAATCTTCGTGAATAAATCGGTTGATCGCAGCGATCTTTTTCCACTGTTCCACATTGGGAACTGATTTAATGATCTTTACTTTCGGCATTACAGCAGCGGTATCCAGGATTTTTAGTTCCAGGTCATAAACGGCACCATAGGAAATCACCTGACTTCCCCAAACACCAATGACCTTGCCTCCGGATTCAGGCATTTCAGATGAAACATGGATTTCCTGGGAATAACTACCTGCTGTAAAAAAAAACAGGAGAATGAACACTAAGAGTTGATTTTGGTGCATTTACATATGATTTGGATTAAAAATACCTAAAATTTGGAAATAGCTCTATTTAATTTTCGAAGTTCAGACTTTCATTTTTCAGATTAATCCTACCTTTAATACAATCTTATAAATCTATCACATGTCGTTTCAAGCATACTTAGACAATATCAAGGCGAAAACAGGAAAACTCCCGGAAGAATTGCAAAAAAGAGCCGTGGAAAAAGGTTTTATCAAAGACGGAGAAGTCCTTGCGGATATCAAAGCTGGTCAAATTGTAGCCTGGCTCAAAGAAGAATACGATTTGGGACACGGTCATGCTATGGCAATTTACGCCTGGTTTAAAGGAAAACGCTCATGAGTTCAAAAGACGTTCAGATCACCAACAAAGAAGGAGCCGAAACCATTGCCATTGGTGCTTCTGCATACACTATTTTACTAAGCAGCCAGCATTCCGAAGGTCAGCTGGCGATCATCGAAATGCTGGTTCCGCCAAATGCAGGACCAATTCCGCACGAACACAAAGGTTTCCAGGAATGTTTCTACGTATTGGAAGGTGAAGTAGAGATGATCACCAAAGAAAACCGGATTCTTGCAAAACAGGGAGATCTGGTTCATATTCCTTTAGATGGGCCAATCCACTGCTTTAAAAACACAGGTTCCGTAAATGCACGTTTGCTGTGTATTGTTGCCCCTGCCGGTTTGGATCAGTTTTTCGAAGAAGCCGGGCGGAAAATCCCTTCAGGAACATTGCCAGAACCCGTTCCGCCAACTCCGGAACAAGTTGCTTTTGCCAATCAAACCGCTGAGAAATACGGCCAGAAACTTTACCCGAAAGATTATTTGGACCAATGAGGCAACTCTCAATTATACTAATTCTTTCAATTTTCTTCGTAACACTTCCGGTACAGGCAAAAGCAGATTCTATTCCCAACAAAATGCATCTTTCTTTACAGTTGTCTCCTTTGGCATTGATTGATTTTTACAACGGGTCCAGTTACCGCATTGGAAGTCAGTTAATTCTAAGCAAGAATATTGCCGTAAGTGCCGATTTTGGCGGATACTTTAAGCATTTCAACTATTTAAAGAACAATAAAGGGTTTTATAGTTTTGCGGCATTCAAATACAGATTGCCCAACTCGGGAGAATCCTGGCTTTCTTTCAGTTATTCCTACAAACAGCAGCGTTTCGATTACCACGATTCGTTTGTAAAAGATCCCAATACTCCCATCGTTGTAAAGGTGCAGAAATACGTTCATTGCTTCAACCTCAATTACGAAACAAATGCCATTCTATTTAGAAAATCTTATATCAATTTTTATGTAGGAATAGGAATCCGGTTCAGAAATGTTCAATCTTTTCAGACCAAACATGAGTTTGACGAGCTATCAGACGGCGGCGATTCCCAAACACTTTATTTTGTGCTGATTCCCGGGCAAAACGTGTGGTTCAATATCAATGCCGGCTTACGACTTGGATTCTATTTGTTCTAAAAAAAATTCTGCGTACTGATTCCACAATTTAATTCATTTAATTTGAACATTTTTTATCTTACACTTTTTTGAACTTTCAATCATGATATCAGTAATAGTAAGCTACCAGGTAAAGCCTGATTTTGCAGCACAAAACAAGGCAAACATTCAAACCTTTTTGAAAGATTTCGAACAATTGGATGCCTCCAAATTCAAATACACAGTCTTGTTGAAAGAAGATGGCGTTTCATTCGTTCATTATTCCCAATATGCCGATGAAGCAATGCAAACTCAGCTCTTAAATGTTGCCTCCTTTAAAGCTTTCCAGGAAATGCGCGATGCCAGCGGATTAAATGATTCACACAAGTTGGAAATCCTGCAATCAGTCGGTTCAAAGGGAAATTATCAATTATGAATTATCAAGTGCTTACTAATTGATAATTATCACATTATAATTATTTCAACGCTTTCTTCAACGCTTCCGGGTCCAACTGTTTTTCCCAGCGCGCCACTACAATCGTAGCAACAGCATTTCCAATAAAATTGGTTAAAGCTCTGCATTCCGACATAAATTTGTCTATTCCGAAAATCAAGGTCATTCCCTCAATCGGAACTTTAGGGAATACGGCCAGGGTTGCTGCCAAAGTAATAAATCCGGCACCCGAAACACCTGCTGCCCCTTTTGAACTCAACATGGCAACTAAAAGTAAAGTAGCCTGTTGACCAAAGGTTAATTCTACATTACAGGCTTGTGCGATAAAGAGCGCGGCCAAAGTCATGTAAATATTGGTCCCGTCCAAATTAAAAGAATATCCGGTAGGAATTACCAAACCTACTACCTGACTGGAACAACCGGCATTTTCCAGCTTTTTCATGACTCCCGGTAAAGCAGGCTCCGAAGAACTTGTTCCAAATACCAGGAAAATCTCCTCTTTAATATACCGGATTAGTTTGAAAATGTTAAACCCATTGTAGCGCGCCACAAGACCAAGTACAACAATAACAAAAAAGGCAGAAGTTCCATAAAAAACAAGAACCAGCTCTCCCAATTTATTCAGACTCTGAATTCCCGTTTTCCCAATAGTAAATGCCATCGCTCCAAAAGCACCAATCGGCGCCACCTTCATCAGGATTTCTACAATCTTAAAAATGGGATGTGTAATTGCCTGGAAGAAATCAATTACCGGTTTGCTTTTTTCAGCAGTTATTGACAATGCAATCCCAAACAGGATTGCTACGAACAAAACCTGGAGAATATTGTCTCCTGTCAACGAGCTCAGAAAAGTATTCGGTATAATCTCTAAAATAAAATGGGTAAAGGAATGATCATGTGCAGATGCTTGATAAGTGCTCAATTTGATAGCTTCTTCACTCGTTTTCGCAACCGATGTAGGATCGAAATTGAATCCGTCACCCGGACGAATCACATTACTCACAACCATCCCGATGATCAATGCCAGGGTAGAAAATGTGAGGAAATAAATAAATGCCTTTCCAGTAACTCTCCCAACTTTCTTCAAATCGTTCATCGAAGCGATCCCGACCGTGATCGTAATAAAAATGACTGGAGCGATAATCATTTTGATCAGCTTAATAAAACCATCCGCCAGGGGTTGCATTTTCTGTCCAAGATCGGGATTGAAATGTCCTAATAAAATACCGGCTACAATAGCAACCAATACTTGAAAATACAAAGCTCTATACCACGGTTTCGGTTTTACGGGTTTCGCATTCAGATCTACTTCCATCGGATATTTTTTAGGGAATAATTTCGTTGAATATATTAATTATTGGGCAATTGGAAGCCTTTCGCCGGTTTATTCCTCCACAAAATCAAGATCCCGACCATGTGTTTCCGGAATACTCCAGGTACTGTAGATTCCCAATGCAAATGCCACTGCTCCTACAATTGCTGCTGCCACCAACGCATTTTGCCCTGCTCCAATCATAGTTTCAAAACTGAGAGTCATCAGAATTACTAGCCCACGAACCATATTCGGAATTGTGGTTGCCGCCGTAGAACGGATATTCGTTCCAAACTGCTCTGCTCCTATCGTTACAAACATGGCCCAATACCCGGTTCCGAAACCAAACCAGCAGCACATGAAATAATACATGCCTGTTGAATGAATATTCCCCGAAAGGATCCAAACAACACTTATCAGGGTAAACGCCATCATCCACAAAATAGATTTCCTGCGTGATTTCAGCCAGTGACTTAAAATTCCGCTGAAAATATCTCCCACTGAAATCCCGATATAACCATACATAATGGCATCTCCCGGGTTAATTTCTCCTTTGATACCCAAAGCTTCCCCTAAAACATTCCCGAAAACAGCTAAGATCCCGATGCAGAACCAGGTGGGCAAACCGATAAAAATACAGCGGAGATAGCGCCAAAAACGCTCCCAATTTGTGAAAAACATCAGGAAGTTTCCCCGTTTGACTTCTCGCTGCTTCGTTTCATTGAAAATCCCGGATTCCAGGACGCCAATCCGCATCAACAGCAAGCAAATTCCCATTCCGCCGCCAATAAAATAAGCCAGGCTCCAATTACCGTCAGTAAGTCTCACGGTTAAATTGGCGACTACAGCTCCTGACAAACCAATTCCGGCAACCAATGAGGTTCCCAAAGCACGTAATTCTTTGGGTAAAACTTCGGAAACTAGCGTAATCCCTGCACCCAATTCACCAGCGAGGCCAATTCCTGCAATGAAGCGCAAAGCCACGTAAGTATAAGTCAGGTTTTCTTTGTCATTGGGAAAATAGGGCAGAAAACCACACATGATATTGGCTAATGAGTATAAAACGATGGAACCGAAAAGAACGGATAAACGTCCTTTCTTATCTCCCAAAACTCCCCATAAAATTCCTCCGAGCAACAACCCTCCCATTTGCCAGTTAAAGATCAGCGTTCCAACACTTAACAATTCCCCTTCTGAGAATCCAAGCGTTTTTAAACTCGGCGTACGCACAATTCCAAAAAGCAGTAAATCGTAAATATCTACGAAGTAGCCCAATGCCGCAATAATAACTGGCAGGGACCACAAGGGCTTGTAAGAGATTTTATCTTTCAAAGTAGTTTGTTTTGAGATTCGAATATACTTAATCGCTTTTAAATTACGAATGAATAGTGCGGATTTCATGCAAATAGGAATCCCATGAACATTTTTCAGAATTCGAGAGTTCGAGAATTCTCGAACTCTGAACCGAATGATTAAAACATGGTTCGTTAAAACGCGAATTCTATTCAAAAGAATAAAAATCAAGTCTCCTGAGCGATTACTCTTCAAATTCTAGTCCTATTTCGTAATTTTAGCATCGTGAATTCCGACGAAAAATACATGCTTCGTGCTTTACAACTTGCTAAATTGGGTGGTACTGCAACGAAATCCAATCCACTGGTTGGTGCTGTGATTGTATGGAACAACGAGATCATTGGTGAAGGATACCATCAAAAATACGGCGAAGCACATGCAGAAGTCAATGCCGTAAATTCCGTAAAAGATAAAACGATACTCCGGGAAGCTGTGATCTACGTCACGTTGGAACCCTGTTCGCATTTTGGAAAAACACCACCTTGTGCGGATTTACTGGTGAAACATCAGTTTAAACGCGTTGTGATTGCTCAGATCGATCCGTTTTCAGAAGTTTCCGGACGTGGAATCGAAAAGCTCAGAAATGCCGGAATTGATGTAGAGTGCGGAATTTTAGAAGATGACGCCAACCAACTGAATAGACGATTCATTACTTTTCATACCAAAAAGCGTCCTTATATTACCTTGAAATGGGCCCAAACAAAAGACGGTTTTATAGATCGCGATCGTTCTGCCGACTCAGAATCGGGAATCAACTGGATTTCGCAAGCTGAAACGCAAGTCATTACACACCAAATTCGAAGTACAGAACAAGCCATTTTAGTTGGCTGGAGAACCATTCAAAACGACAATCCTTCATTGACGACACGTGCTTTCACAGGACAAAACCCTTTAAGGATTGTAATCGATCCGCAACTAAAAGCATCAAAAAATGCCGCTGTTTTCACCGATGGAAACGAAACAATCGTGTTAAACCTCCTGAAAGAAGAGGAAATTGGTTTTGTCCGTTATATAAAACTGAAAGACATTAGTCCGCAATCAATCCTGGAAACCATGTTTCAACTCAATATCCCATCTGTTTTAATTGAAGGCGGAGCGAACACCCTGTCCCGATTCATTGAATCCGGTTTATGGGATGAGGCCTTGGTTATTACGGGACAAAGCTCCTTCAAAAGCGGTTTGAAAGCTCCTGCAATTTCTAAAACGCCCGTTAAAACCGTTCTCTTCGGAAAGGACCGTTTAGACTATTTTCAGAATATTTGACGGGAAAAGTCCTCCGATCCATTGTTAAACTCCCCGAATTTTCTATTTTTAGTTCGCTGTAAAGAATCTACCCCATAAACAGATTTAATACACTGAAATAAAACAAGATGAAGATTTACCCAATTGAAACAGGCACATTTAAATTAGATGGCGGCGCAATGTTTGGAGTTGTTCCGAAAAGCCTGTGGTCCAAAACCAATCCGGCAGACGAAAACAACCTATGCACCTGGTCGATGCGCTGCCTGCTGATCGAAGATGGAAATCGCTTAATTCTTATCGATACCGGGATTGGTGACAAACAAACGGAGAAATTCTTCTCTCACTATTATTTGGCTGATACCCTTACATTGGAACAAAGTCTGAACAAACTCGGATTTGGCCTGGATCAGATTACAGACGTTTTCCTTTCGCATCTGCATTTCGATCATTGCGGCGGAGCAGTTAAGTGGAACCCGGACCGGACAAAACTGGAAACTGCTTTCAAAAATGCCATTTATTGGAGTACTGAGAACCACTGGCAATGGGCGACAGAACCAAATTCACGCGAGAAAGCATCTTTCCTGAGTGAAAACATTCTTCCTCTGCAGGAAAGCGGTCAGTTAAAATTTATAGAGCGTACAGGGAATTACACCAAATCTGTCTTCAACAATATAGATGTACTTTTTGTAGATGGTCATACGGAAAGTATGATGATTCCGCACATTCATTACCAGGACAAAACACTCGTATTTATGGCCGATCTGCTGCCAAGTACCGGACATATCCCTCTGCCCTACGTCATGGGATACGATACAAGACCTCTCATCACTTTAGGTGAAAAAGGTATCTTTCTGGAAAACGCTGCAAATCAAGAGTTTGTACTATTTTTAGAGCATGACAGCGTGAACGAATGTTGTGTGGTAGAGCAAACCGAAAAAGGCGTACGCTTAAAAGATAGCATGACTTTCTCATCCATATTTGGATAAAATTGTAAATTAGACCAAAACTTCCATCATGAACAATTACTTACTGCAACTATTAAAAGAAGTCAAAACATTGATTATTCCAGGCCTTGGAGCGCTTACTGTTACCAATGAAAGCACCGGAGAAATCTTGTTTATGCCTTATTTGAAGTTTGACGATGGTACTTTAGCTAAGCACATCGCCAGTAAGGAAAACATAGAGCAAAACGATGCATCAAACATGATTTCGAAGTTTGTGCGTGAAGTGACAGCAGAGCTCGACAAAGGAAATTCCTACGACATGTACCAATTTGGCCGTTTTGTAAAGGTAGACGGAGAAATTGCATTTGAAGTATGGAGCGCCTCTTCTGCCAGCGAACAAAAGCCAGCTGAAACTCCGGTAGCTCAGGAAGAGAAAGTAATTCCTCCTGCCGTTGAAGAGCCGAAAGTTGAAGAGGAACCAATTGTAAAGGAGGAGAAAATAATTCCCCCTGTAGTTGAGACTCCAAAAGAAGAAAAACCTGCTGTAAAAGAAGAAAAAATCGTTGCACCGGCAGTTGAAGATGTAAAGCCGGTCGTGCAAGAGGAAAAGATCATTCCACCTATTGTGGATCCCATATCGCCTAAAGCTTCAGCGATGGCACAAACTCCAAAAAAAGACGAACCTAAAAAGGAGGAACCAAAGCCAGCTCCGGTAAAACCTATAGCGCAAAAAGAACCGGTTAAAAAAGCCGGAAAAGAGCCGAAAGCTCCGAAAGAAAAAAAGAAGACTTCGGTGTTTGCCTATGTTTTATGGGGATTCCTGGTGTTGGTTCTCGGTGCAGGAACTTTCATTGCTATCCAATTTGATACCTTGAAAAAAGATTTCCCAATTTTGGCTGACCTGGCAGGTGAAAATGACGATGTCGCTAAAGGAAGTGAAGATGTGAAAGAATTGGTAGAAGACAAGGATGTAAATAGTGATTCTGAAACAGTATCCGAACCGATTCCTGAAGATGAAGTGCAGGTAGTAGAAGATAAACTGCCTGAAACCACCGAGCCTGTGAAAAAAGAGCCGAAAAAGACTGTTGCTCCTCCAAAAAAGGAAACACCAGCTCCGAAACCGACTCCGAAACCGAAACCTGTGGTAACGGTGAATAAAAAACCGGTAACAAAAACTCCTAAGACTTCTACAGCAAGTTTCGATGGTACAAAACCCTTCCATATCATTGCAGGATCATTCGGATCTGAAGCAAATGCCAACCGTTTAGCAGGAAAATTGCAATCCAAAGGATTTGCAGAAGCTTCCGTAACCATGAATGGCGGAATGTACCGTGTGAGCGTGAAAGGATTTGCCACCTTGAATGAAGCAACTGCTGAAGCTGCATCCATTCAAAGTTCCGTTCCAGGTGCCTGGGTGATGAAGATGTAAAGAATATGACCAAAAACACATAGCATGCGATGAATCGCAATCCTGCTTTATGATCCCATGAATTCGGAACAAAAACTAAAATATGTTCATTATTTAGGATTATTAATCCTAATCTATCTGGTGATCTTTTTAAAATTAGGTAGTTTTCATATGCGTCATTGGGACGAATCCATGTTTGCAGTCAACACCTATGAAATGCTGCACAACGGGAAGTATTTTTCACTTTATTTTGATGGAAAACCGGATTTGTTCAATACAAAACCACCATTAACCAGTTGGATTCAACTTTTATCTGTTAAAGTTTTCGGGTATAATGAACTTGCGTTGAGACTGCCCTCCGCTTTGGCAGCTGCAGCTTCAGTACTGGTCGTTTTCCGATTTATAGCAAAACACTTTTCTATGCTCTGGGCATGGATTAGTGCATTAATTCTTCTTACATCATCCGGATTTATTCATTTTCACACTGCGCGTACTGCTGATTCCGATTCCCTACTTTGTTTGTTCGTTTTAGTCAGCAACCTCTATTTTGTAAAATACCTAATGACTAATGAGAAGAAATACATCTTCCTATTCTTCTTGTTTATTTCATTTGGATTCGCAACCAAAATGTATGCAGCTTTGTTGTTTATTCCTGCATACGCGATTATTTTAATCTGGCAAAAGAAAATGGCGGCATTCGTTTTCAATAAACATTTCTTAGCCGGAATCAGCCTTTTTTTACTCAGCGCAATTGCATTGATCTTACTTCGGGAAATGGATACTCCCGGATATTTTCAGCAAATTCTCTCTAAAGATGCCGGACGTCTGTTAACAGTGGTAGAAAACCACAAAGAATCGGCTACTTTCTATTTTGACAACTTCTTTCACTCTCGCTTCTCCGCTTGGTTTGTGCTTCTCATACTAGGTGCCGTTTTATCATTTTTCACTGAGAACAAATGGCATAAATCCTTTTTAATAAGCTTAACAATACTTGTTGCTGTATATCTGGCAATTATTACTTTTTCAATTACCAAATTAGAATGGTATGACATGCCTTTGTATCCAATCATTTCGATAATAGCTGCATACCCTGTCTATCAGCTGGTTCATTTGGCAGCTATGAATTCCAACTCCGGGAAATGGATTCAATATCCGGTTATTATAGCTGCACTATTTATCTATCCCTATCACATGATGTTCGATAAATCCCAAAGCAACCGAATTCCTGCAGGGGAAATGAAAAATGAAGCGAGTGAATTGTACCTGTTTAGCAGGATCAATCAAAAGGTTAACCTCGACAAGATCACTGTTTACTATTCAGAATACAATGGCTCATTGATTTTCTACAAATACAAATTAGCAGATTCAAATCAAAAAATTAAACTGACTAACAAAGGAGAATTTCAACTAAACGACAAAGTCCTGGTTTCGAATGACAGTTTGGTGAGCAAAATGCATCAGCATTATACTTTTTCAATAATCGACCAACTTGAAAATGCCCGGCTGGTTCAGATTACAAAAGTATGGTGATAGGGACACGAAGCATCGCGTCCCTATGAATAAATATACTATTATCCCAATTTTATAACTAAATCGATCAATCGATTGGAGAAACCGGCCTCATTATCGTACCAGCCCACAACCTTGATCATATTCCCAATCACAGAAGTCAGTTCACTATCAAAAATACAGGAATTGGGATCTCCGATAATATCCACCGAAACAATTGGGTCTGCCGTATAGCGAACAATTCCTTTCAGATTAGAATCTGCCGCTTTTTGAAATGCCGTATTGATCTGCTCAACCGTTGGCGGATTCTCTTTAACGATCACCGTCAAATCAGTCAGTGACCCATCCGGAACCGGAACCCGCATCCCGCATCCGCCCATTTTACCTTCCAATTCCGGGAAAATGCGCGTGATTGCTTTTGCAGCACCTGTTGATGTAGGAACAATACTTACAGCAGCTGATCTGGCCCTTCTCAAATCTTTGTGTGGACTGTCATGCAAGCGCTGGTCCGAAGTATAACTGTGAATCGTTGTAATATACGCTTCTTCAATATCACAAAACTCTTTTAGTACGGCTACCAAAGGAGCAGCAGAATTCGTAGTACAGGAAGCATTACTAATAATTTTGTGTTCATCCGTTATCAAATGATCGTTCACACCAATTACCACATTGAAAATATCATCTCCTTCAGAAGGAGCACTAAGAATAACACGCTTCGCACCGGATTTTAAATGGACACCCGCCTTTTCTGTTGTTAAGAACAGTCCGGTCGATTCAATAACAATGTCCACACCCAATTCACCCCATGGAATCTCCTCCGGGTTCTTATGCTGTAAAAATTCGATTTTCTGCGTTTTATTAAAGATCAATTGATTCCCGCTGATTTCAAATTCATCATGCATTCTTCCATGAATAGAATCGTATTTCAACAAATGGACCAGGGTTCCAACCGGTGCCAAATCATTAATTGCTACCAAATCAATTTGCGGGTTCATTAAAGCCAATCGGCTAAAGTAACGTCCAATTCTTCCAAATCCGTTAACTCCTACTTTGATGCGTCGTTCCATTTGTTTGTATTGTAAATTGTTGAATTTTGTTTGTCTGTTAAAATTACAAAATAAAAAAAGCCCCGACATTTATCGTCGGGGCTTTTTAACATCCTTTATTACTAATTTTATTTAGTGGAAGACCTGAATAAATCCTTGTTGTTCCACCTCTTCACCGGATTGAAGTTTTGCCGTGAACTTATAGAAGTAAGTTCCTTCGGAAACAACTTCTCCGTTTAGATTTTTTCCATCCCATGCGGCACCCGGATCACTGTATTCAGAAATCAGGTTACCCCATCTGTTTACAATTGAAATTTCAAATGTTTCAACACCATCATAATCCAGGTAGAACTTGTTGTTTCCTACTGTTGATGAAAGAACAATAATGTTTGGCGCATTAATGTAACATACTTTACTTCCAATTGTCAGTGTTGCAGTATCAGTGTTACATTGATTACTTGCTATAACCGTATAAACTCCCGGTCCTGCTGTGATATCATGTCCCACATCTCCATTGCTCCAAACATAACTGGTGTTTTGAGGATAAACCCCGCAAGAAGTTGTAATCGTTGAGCCGGCACATATTACAGTATCAACTGTAGTTACATAGGCCCAGTTAACGAATTCAATCATAGAAGTTACATCAACACCACATTGGTTATCTGTAAACGTCACTGCAAATGTTCCCGGAATACTTGAAGTAATTAACGGGTTCATTACGTTCGTATTCGGAGAGAAATGAATATTCGTATCTACAGCCGACCAGACTCCGCCATTTGCTGCAATCGTACCCTGAACGCCGTAAGCAAAGTTACAAACTTCTACATTCGGGAAGATTTGAGGCAGTAAGAATAAAGTAACCTGAGAAGATGTTGAATTGTTACAAACATTATCTGTAAATGTCACTGTATACTGTCCGCTTGTCGTTGCAGTAATGATTGGGTTCAACGTTGTATTATTCGGCTGGAAAACAACCTCAGGTGAGATCGCTGACCAAACTCCTCCCGTTGAATAAGCCAGTGTACCGAGTACCTGGAGTTGATCACTGCAGAGTAAGGTATCGTTAAATATCTGGGGATAAGGCGGGAATATGATGGTCGAGGAGACCGTATCACTACACGCATTGTCTATATAAGTGACCGTATAGGTTCCGGCGTTTGCTGTCGTTATCAGCGGATTATTAACTGATGTTGAGCTAAAGTTCAATCCTGTAGGAGTAGCTGACCATACACCACCGGCATAAGCAGTTGTACCACCTACCTGGAATGCCATATCACAAGCAATTGTATCATTGAAAATGATTGGCAGCGGCAAACTGAATACATCAAAAGTAGTATCATACTCACAACCAAAATCGTCAATTACATTATAAGTGTAGAAGCTGTGTCCCGGAGCGGTAGTCTGAATAACAACCAGGGTATCATTTTGACCTGAGATGATGTTTGGAGAATTACTCCAGAAACCATCTACATAGTAGTTTTGGTATGTTTCAAATGCCGGGTATAAAGATGCATCGAAAGTAATTCCCCATTGGAAAATATATCCGTCATCAATTCCCTGGTTATCCTGAACTGAAATTGTCCAGTTACCATCTAAAGGACATCCGATAAAATCATTGAAGTTTCCATCCGGTGTATAAGTTCCCGGAAGCATTGCAGTATTTCCGTAAGGATTCACATACGTATTACCCAAATTGGCACAAATGGTACCGAAGTCGGGATTTACAAAGCTGAAACAATAAGTCTCAACAGGAGAACCGGGAGCACCTCCGTCTGTATCAGTATCACTACCCAGTGAAATTCCACCGCCGCCGCAACCGCCGTTTACCAATTCTCCACCTCCACTATAAGTATTCATTAAAGAAACCATCGTTCCGTTAGGACAAGTCAATGTGATCTCTAAATCACCAATAAAGGAGTGCTCAATATCCAAACAAATAGAAGAAATATCTGAAGCCTGTGTTACAGTCCCGGAACCTAACCCGGAAATAGGAATGGTTGTCTCATAAAGCTGACCGTTTCCGTCAGGAAGGAATGTTAAACCTGCAAAACTTCCTCCGATGGAAAATTCCCCTCCCGGAACATCAACACCCGCAGTATCCTGTGCTGTTACACCACCAATTAAAATATTCTGCGTTCCAATACAAATGGTATCTTCAACAGGTCCTGCCGTTGCAAACGAAGGAAGAATAGAAACACGTACTTTAGCAGTAATTCCCATCAATTGAGGGAATTGATCAGTCATTTTCAAATCAATAAAATATCCCTGACGAGCTGTTGGAACAAACCAAACTGAATCATTGTTAACTCCCAAAGCACCAACATTTGAGACAGTCCAGCTATAGTTAATATTTTCCACTGTTTGAGAATATCCGAATCCGGTAGCTTCCTCAGAATATGGGAACAAAGGCTTAGCAACAAATAAAATACTATCTCCCAAACAAACATTTACATATCCTGTATCAATTGGGTTAATTACGTTTAGAGGATCTCCATTCACAAAAGCCTCCAAATGCGGATAATATGGTTGAGCAAGGTTTCCACAAGCAACTTTAGCAATCCATCCAGTACCTTCACCCACTGCATCCGTTTTAAATCGCACGGTCAAACATCCGCTGGGGTTGTTTTGAAAACTTGCCTGCCAGTTAGCACCTGTAGGATTCACCACTGAGTTTGTAGCAGCCAATAACGGAGCAGCTGTTGTTGGTCCGTCAAAAATATACAGGGTATCTGTTGGGTGAATATCAAATTCATATCCAATATTCGTAGCAAAAGCAATCGATACTTTCGTTCCCTGTGTTAAATCAGGACAAAATGTAATCGTCTCATCAAAATTGGGAGTATAATTTCCCGGCATATCGATGAAGTTTACACCTCCTACTCCCAAAGCACCACAATCCAATTCATTTGGAGATACATAATCCGCATCAGACATTGTCATCTGCGCATATGAAGCCGACCCTAAAAACAAGGATCCTATCGCGATCAAAAATTTCATTCTCATTTCTTAGCAGTTTTCATTTCATTCTCAAGAACCCAGGTAGATTTAACTACCAACAAATCAGTACTACCTGTTATAGTAAAGTATTGAGTTCTGTTAATTATTTTGATTCCCATTGCAGCAGGATCAACCAACTTTGCTTTTGCAAGCGTCACTTCCCCATCAGCTTTAAAATCTTTTCCTTTTGGACTTGCAATGATGTAAGTTCCGTTTTTTACTGCGTATGCTTCCATTTCTTTAGAAACTGCAGGCCCTTGTTCTGTCGTGGGTTTGTTTGAATCCTTAGCCATGTTCTGACCGTAAGATAAACTTGCTCCAAGAAAAACAATTGCGGAGAATATTGTTTTTTTCATGTTAATAGTTTGCGATTTGATAATGTAGACTCTTCAAATAAAAAAAGAGTTGCACGAACGTTTAAAAGTAGTTAAAAAAAAAAGAAGTGGAAGCAAATATAAACCTTAGATTTGCAATGCCAAATAGGAATAACAATGGAAATTCAACAATTACAAGCAATTGCATCTCAGGTAAGAAGAGACATCGTCCGCATGGTTTCGGGAGCAAATTCCGGACACCCGGGAGGATCTTTAGGATGTGCTGATTTCTTAACAGTACTTTATTTTGAAATGATGAAACACAACCCGGACCATTTTTCAATGGACGGAAAAGACGAAGATCTGTTCTTCCTTTCAAATGGTCACATTTCCCCTGTTTGGTATTCCGTATTGTCAAGATCCGGTTATTTTCCAACTGAAGAATTGGCAACTTTCCGAAAATTGAATGCAAGACTTCAGGGACATCCAAGTACGGATAAGAAAATCCCGGGCGTGCGAATGGCTTCCGGTTCTTTGGGACAGGGTCTTTCGAATGCAATCGGCGCGGCTTTGACTAAAAAATTGAACAACGATAATCGTACTGTTTATACTTTACATGGTGACGGTGAATTACAGGAAGGCCAGATTTGGGAAGCAGCAATGTATGCTGCCGCAAATAAGGTGGATAATTTAATTGCTACTATCGATTATAACGGACGCCAGATTGATGGTGACGTGGATGATGTGCTTTCATTAGGAGACCTTCACGGAAAATGGCAGGCTTTTGGTTGGGAAGTTTTGGAAATGGATGGTCACAACTATTCGGAACTGACGGAAACATTGAATAAAGCAAAAAGCATGACCGGAAATGGAAAGCCAATTATCATCATTATGAAAACTGAAATGGGTCAGGGTGTTGACTACATGGTTGGTTCTCACAAATGGCATGGTGTAGCTCCGAATGTGGAACAATTACAAGAAGCTTTAATCCAATTGGAAGAAACTTTAGGAGATTATTAATGAGATTTTGCGCAGTCATTTGTTGTTTGTTTTTTTTGAGCTTTGCAAAGGCTCAGGGACAGCAACTGACTCGTATTTTATTCATCCTCGATGCATCCAATTCAATGAATGCCAGGTGGGACGGATCACAAACGCGAATTGACGCAGCAAAAGAACTCTTAATTAAAACCGTTGATAGTTTGAACGGATCCGCGAATCTTCAAATCGCTTTGCGCGTTTACGGACACCAATCCCCTATCACAGCTACTTACCAGGATTGCAACGATACCAAACTCGAAGTTCCCTTCGGACCGGATAACTTTACAAAAGTTCGCAATAAGATCAAAACTGTCCTTGCAAAAGGTACTACTCCTATTGCCCGCTCCTTAGAAGCAGCAGCAGCCGATTTCCCGGATACCAATGCACGAAACATCATTATTTTGATCACCGACGGATTAGAAGCCTGTGATAATGATCCGTGCGTTATTGCTAAAAAACTGCATGATAAAGGCGTGAAAGTAACTCCGTTCGTGATTGGTTTGGGATTGGATATTTCATACCTCGACCAGTTTAAGTGTATTGGAAGCTACATGGAAGCCGAAACAAAAGAAGCCTTCAAAAATGTATTGAAAGCAGTTGTTTCAAAAGCAGTTATTAATACCACTGTTCAGATCAATCTCAACAATATCAATAAAGTACCGATTGAAACAGATGTTACCATGTTCCTGTATAAAGCCGGCACCAAAGAATTGATGTATACTTTCGTTCATACGCTTGACCGCCAGGGAAATCCGGACACCTTAACCATGGATCCGGGTTTCAAATACGATTTGGTAGTGAACACTATTCCAAAAGTTTATAAGAATAACATCAGTATTGTAAAGAATACCCACAACGTTATTCCGGTTGACTGCCCGCAGGGATTCATCAGATTGCGCTTTACAAATGCTACCAGTCCTTACCAGGTTATTTCACGCGTTTACAGGAAAACAGATCAATTGACTTTGAACTCACAGCTGGTTGGATCAACGGACAAATACATTGTTGGAGAATACCAGGTAGAAATTTTGACTCTTCCGCGGATATATCATGCGGTGAAAGTCACGCAGAGCGCCACAGAAACAATTGATTTACCGGCACCGGGACAATTGAACTACAACGCTCAAAAAATGGTTGCGGCCCAAATATTTGTAGAAACTGAGAGCGGTAACGTAGAATGGGTTTGTAACCTTGACCAGGTTAATCTAAAGGGATTGATCTACCTGCAGCCAGGAAATTACCGCTTAGTTTACAGGCAAAAACAACTACGATCTACCAATTATACCGTAGAAACGAAATTTAAAATACAGTCCAATAAAACAACTTCGATTAATTTATAACAATGAAGCAATTTGAAATTTTAGGAAAGAAAGATACCCGATCTGGTTTCGGTGAAGGTTTATTAGAAATCGGTCGTCAAAACCCGGATGTCGTTGCATTGTGTGCAGATCTTACCGGATCTCTTAAAATGGACGCATTCCTGAAAGAATTTCCTGATCGTTTCTTCCAGGCAGGAATTGCTGAAGCGAACATGATTGGAATGGCTGCCGGTATGACGATTGGTGGAAAAATTCCTTACACGGGAACTTTTGCTAATTTCTCCACAGGTCGTGTTTACGATCAGATCCGTCAATCGGTTGCTTACTCTCAAAAAAATGTAAAGATTTGTGCTTCTCATGCCGGATTAACATTGGGAGAAGATGGTGCAACACACCAAATCCTGGAAGACATCGGGATGATGCGCATGCTTCCGCACATGACGGTAATTGTTCCTGCTGATTTCAATCAGACAAAACAGGCTACTATGGCAATTGCGGATCACAAAGGACCGGTTTACCTGCGTTTCGGAAGACCAGTTGTTCCGATTTTCGTACAGCCGGATGCAAAATTCATCATCGGTAAAGCAGATTTATTGATCGAAGGAACAGACGTTACTATCATTGCTTGCGGACATTTAGTATGGAAATCCATCGAAGCAGCTCAGCAATTGGCAGAACAGGGAATCAGTGCGGAAGTAATAAATATGCATACGATTAAACCTTTGGACGAAAAAGCAATCCTAGACTCAGTTGGTAAAACCAAATGTGTCGTTACGGCAGAAGAACACATGTTAAACGGAGGTTTGGGTGACGCTGTTGCACAAGTACTTTCACGCCACATGCCTTTGCCTCAGGAATATGTTGGAGTAAACGATACATTCGGTGAATCAGGAACACCTGATGAGTTGATGGTAAAATACGGTTTGGATACTCCGAACATTGTTGAAGCAGTTAAAAAAGTTTTAAAACGTAAATAAAAATATGAGTCAAATTCCCGATGAAAATACAATCATTTCTTATTTTCATCGGGATGATGAACTGGCTTACAAAGCCTTCACCTGGATCGTCGATCTTCACAGCAAAAGGCTTTATAGGACTATTCGCCGCTGGATAAATAACCACGAACTCACCAACGACATCCTACAGGAAGTATTGATAAAGGTTTGGAATAACCGCAAACAATTCCAGGGAAATAGTGCCTTGTTTTCATGGATCTACAGAATCGCTTACAATGAAACGGTTCATTTCCTCAAAAAAGAAAACAAACACAAAAGCCTCGATATTACCGAACCCATTGTTTCCTTCTCACACCAATCCGAGCATTACGGTAAATTGACTTCCGAAGAGATCTCTCAATTTCTCTTTGAAGCAGTTGAAACACTTCCGGAAAAACAACGCATGGTTTTCGAATACAAATACTTTGAGGATCTGAAATACGAAGAAATTGCCAAATTAACAGGCGGTTCTGTCGGCGGATTAAAAGCGAACTATTTCCATGCTGTCGGGAAAATCGAAGAATTTTTAAAAGGAAAATTAAACCATTGAACAAATTATTACTCTTAGAGTTATGAATCAGGAAAACAAACATATTATTGATGATTTAAAGATTACTCCCATTCAAATGCCTTCGGATTCCTATTTCGAAGAGTTGAAGAAAAGTGTCTTAAAAGAAATCAGTAACGATAGTTTGAAGAATAAAAACGAACCGAGAATTATCCCCATTTACAAGCGCTGGTATGTTTGGGGATCAGCTGCAGCAATTCTTGCCTTTCTCTTCCTTTTTCCCTGGAACAATTCAAATACCGTGACACCAACAAATTCGGTGAACTTATCTTCGGTCAGTAATGAAGAAATTTACAAGTACCTGACCGAAAATATCGAAGACCTGGATGCTGAAACAATAGCTCTTCATTTAAGTGACGAAGCAGTGACAGAAACAGGAATCGAAAAAAGTGCTTCTGAAACCGAAAACCAGGAAGATTTCACTTCAAAATCTCCTCTGCTCGAGCACGTGAAAGATGAAGAGATCCTGGACTACCTGAATGAAGATCCCGGTAGCTATCGGGACGGTGAATTGGACGAATATTTACTAATTGAAAGTTAAAAATCCCTGACGATAAATGTCAGGATTTAAAGAGAACAACATGAAAATGATAAAAAAACTAGCATGGATCATCCTGCCCCTGATGATCACAAGTGCCGCTTTCGGACAAGGTCCGGGTGATGATAATGAGAAAGAAGACAAAATCGAAGCTTTAAAAGTGGGATTCATTACCAAAGAGTTGGCCCTCACTTCAGCAGAAGCCGAAAAATTCTGGCCGGTTTACAATGAACTGGAAGCCAAAATGAAAGAAATTCGTCAAAGCTGCAAAAAGATCAACAAGGAAATGAAAGAATCCGAAGAAAAGATCTCCAATGAAGACGCCAAGAAAAAGTTGAATACCCTTTTCGAGAATGACCAGAAAGAATTGGATCTCAAAAAAGAGTACAGCGAAAAATTTATTAAGATCATTGGCGAAAAAAGAACCTTAAAACTCTTAAGTTTGGAGCATGAATTCAGACGGGTCCTTCTAGAGCGATTGAAAGATCGAAAAGATGGAGATCCGCACGAAAGAAAGCCTCATGGAAAACCGTAAAGAAGATTTTTTAAAGCATTTAGGACAAACAAATCCCTTCCCTTATTTAATTGATGTTGAATCGGCGGAAGGGATTTTCATTTACGATAAATCCGGAAAACGCTACACCGATATGATTTCCGGTGTTTCCGTTACCAATATTGGAAACCGTCATCCACAGGTCATCAAGCGCATTCAGGAACAACTGGATAAATACCTGCACGTGATGGTCTACGGAGAATTCATCCAGGATGCTTCTTTGGAAATGGTGCGCTTACTCCGAAAATTTCTTCCGGAAGAATTGGATTGTGTGTACCCGGTAAATTCCGGAACGGAAGCCAATGAAGCGGCATTAAAACTGGTGAAACGCGTCACAGGTCGAACACAATTGGTGGCTTTCAAAGGTTCCTACCACGGAAATACCCATGGTTCTCTGAGCGTTTCCGCCAACGAGATCAAAAAAACGCCTTTTCGCCCCTTATTGCCGGATGTCGATTTCATTCGTCTGAACGAATTCGCAGACCTGGAACGGATCACCACACGCACAGCAGGGGTTATCCTCGAAACTATCCAGGGAGATGCCGGAGTTCGCAGAGCTTCAAACATATTTCTGGTTGCATTGCGCAAGCGCTGTGATGAAGTTGGGGCACTATTAATCTTCGACGAGATCCAATGCGGCATGGGAAGGACCGGTAAAATGTTCGCATTCGAGCACAGCGGGGTCGTTCCGGATGTTTTGACATTGGGAAAAGCATTGGGTGGTGGTTTACCCATCGGAGCTTTTATCTCGAAATACGAAACCATGAATCAATTGAGCCATTCACCCATGCTTGGGCATATCACCACTTTCGGCGGGAATCCGGTAATAAACGCCGCAGCCTGGGGAACATTGGAAGTCTTCGAATCAGAGATTAATCTGGCTGAAGTGGAACGCCTGGGAGCATTGCTCGAAAGCTACCTGCTGCAAATCGATGAGATCTTCGAGATCCGCCGGGAAGGAATGATGTTTGCCTGCGACATGGAAAGTGACGAACGCGTGGCAAAAGTCGTGGAACGTTTATTGGAACTCGGAGTCATCAGTTTCTGGTTCCTTTCTCATCCTTACAGTTTCCGGCTTTCTCCGCCATTAAATATCACCGAAGAACAAATTCACGAAGTCGGAAAATTGATTCAGAAGGCGGTTTGGGAGACGAGGTGATTTAAAGTCTATTGTTCAAATGCTCATTAAAACGGTCCCGATTGGTATATTAATAAATCATGTTAACTTCACTCACAAATTAGATCTAAGACAATGTTAAAGACCAAACTATTCCTATTGCTATTTTTGAACGTTTCGTGGACAGTTTTTTCACAGGACTTATACTTAAAGTGTGGCGACAAGGAAATAGCATGCAACAATGGCAACAAGAGCCATTTTGAAATGGTCACTCATTGTCCATATGAAGAAACTGATACATCCCATTTGCCTCAGTTAATTATGGCCAATGCAAAAGACTATCTAATCAACCGGATTGGAAATAAGTTTTACAAAAAGCTCAATTATTACTCAAGCCAGGTTATAGACTTTAAAAAGTATAAAGAGATTAAGAAGCAAAAAGGCTGGATAAGCAAGACAAGTGATCGAAGAGTAAAATATGCTGTCCAATATTATTTCACTGTTCAGGATAATATGAGGTATTATATTTCAGTTGTGTTTGACAAAGACGGAAATATTATATCAAATGATCAATTGCCAAATCACACCAGCAATGAACAATTTGACAAAATAATTAGTGTTTGTGAAATGAAATTAATAGCAGAACAGGATACCATTTTTACCGGTAAACTTTTGAATATTTCGTTAGAATATTTGAACTCTGTGAACTCATTTGTGTGGAGAGTTGAAAAACCTTGGATTGAAGGGACAAAACCCAGAGAAGAGATACATAGATTTTTATTAATAAATGCAGTTAGTGGCCAAATTATAAAACGGGAAAATGAAACCTGGACTTCCGTTTGCACAGGCAGTTCGTTTTAATTAGTCCAAGCTTACCTAAACCAAGACGAGTTGTGAAAACCACAACAGCGACTGGAAGCCTGCTAATATAACTATCTTCCGCGTTCCTCTGCGCTCGTCCGCGGGAACTTTTATTGCAATTAATTTCTTCCCACAAACGATTTTCTCAGCAACTGCGTAATTCTATCTGCATTTCTATCTCCATAATGCCTGACAATACTTTTTAAGAGCTTCATCCGGAATCACTTCATGGATCAAATCAAACGAGTTTTGCATGAATTGAAACTCATTGGTTCCTTCATCAAAATTGTTTCTGATAAAAAAATCGATCTCCGAACCTTCTTCTTTTAAGTGGATATTCACCTGCATTCCATCAAGAATAGTTATCCGCTTTGGAACAGAAGGTTTTTGATAACATTCCTTGATCAAATGTACAATCTCCTCAACTTTTGCACTATTCGTAGTTGTCCCGTTCCAGGCTCGACCATTTTCTTTATAATAAGCTGATTTGGATAAAAGAACCAACAGGTTGTATTCACTCCCCTCCTTCTTAACTTCAATATCCAACTGTCCCTCAAGAATATGTACTTCTATCTTTACCATCCCTTTTTCCTCTTGATTATTCTAAGCAAATAAGGTTTGTAAGATAAAAACTTCTGCGTTCTTCTGCGCCCTCTGCGGGAGCTTCATTTGCAAATATTTTACTCCCCACAAACGATTTCTCCCATTTCTGCGTTACACAAACAAACACGTTTACATGAAGGGAATTTCCATCCTGTTTTTATTCTTTACTACCTTTTTAAATGCCCAAAACTGGACCTCCGTCAGTTCCGTTCCAACAGCCGGCCGAGATGATGGAGTTTGCTTCGCACTCAACGGATCCGGTTACATTGTTACCGGCTACTTAGGGAGTTTCACTGAAAGCAGTAAACTATTCCAGTTCGATCCGGCTACCAATTCCTGGAATGAAAAAGCTCCTTTTCCCGGAACTGCACGGCAATATGCTGCCGTTTTCACCTTACAGAATAAAGCCTATTTGATTGGCGGTTATTCCGAAGCAGGTCTGGCCCTTAAAGATATTTGGAGCTACGATGCATTCACCAATTCCTGGTCGCAATTGAATGATTTCCCCGGACTCGCACGCTGGCATGCAACAGCACTTCACATTCAGGGAACCGCTTATTTCGGAATGGGAACAACAGCTGATTCAACCCTTGCAGATTTTTGGTCTTACAATCCATACCAGGACTCCTGGACACAGCTTTCCAATTACCCCGGCGGGCCAAACCGAAGTGTATTAGGAGTTTCTTTACTGGACGAGGGAATTTTCGGAGGAGGTTTTGATATCAATCCCATCGCCTATTCCCCATCCTGGTTTTCTTTCAATCCGGCAGCGGGAACATGGGCCGCAATTCCTCTGTATCCCGGCGGTCTGCGCTCTTATGCAACAGCTATCAGCAACGATTTCAATGTCTTGATTGGCGGCGGAATGGATGAGAACAGCGTTTTCCACAATGATTGCTACCTGCTCGACCATACAAAAACCTGGATTCCGGCGAATCCGCTTCCCGTAGTTGGTTTAAAAGGCGCCAAAGGATTTAATCTGAATGGGAATTTTTACCTGGGAACAGGATTAAACAGCAGCATGACCCGCATTTCCGATTTCTACAAACTGGAAATGCCGCTTACAACCGTTCCCGAAACTGTCCTGTTTCCAAATCCCAGCAAAGATTATTTCAACCTGATCACGGAACCCAACGCAAAAGTCTCTGTCTTCTCAGCAGGCGGACAGCTCATTCAGACTTTAAAAACAAATGATGCCGGTTTCCTGGAGATCAAACAACTCCCAATTGGATTGTATGTTTGTCTCATCGAAGGAAAAAACACTTCTGAAGTGAAAAAGATCGCCAAACTTTGACCAGGTTCAAGAGGTTCAAAAAGTTCAAAGGGTTTAATCGTTCAATTCCCTGTTTAAAGCTCTATTTTTTTGAACTTTTAAACTTTTGAACCATTGAACCATCCTTAAGAGTGACTATATTTGTTAGGAAATTCAGTTTCTATGCGGTTTCAGCCGATTAAGCAATTTAACACCATTCTCCAGCAGGAATATTTGGAACCCACCATTAGTTGGTCCATCCGGGTAGTTTTGGCGTTAAATGTTCCCTTGATTGTTTTTCCCCTGTTTCTCGGTTTTTCCTATCACATCATTTGGGCAGCTTTCTCAGCTTACATGCTCACATTGATCGATTACCGGGGCTCGCATTACAAAAAGATGCTCATCCAACTCGTGGAAACCGTTTTAATTTTGATTGCAGCAATCCTGGGAATGAACATTGGCGGATCTGTTGTGCTAGCTACCATCGGAATGCTCGTAATCGGGGTGTTTGCCGCGCTGATCCGGAACTGGAGTGATTACGGTTCTACCATCGGTGTGGGCGTTGGATTCTTCTACCTCTTTGGAATTTCCAATCCAACTTCACTTCCCGAATCCCTGGTCTACGGAAAGTACATTCTCTTCGGAGCTATTTGGGCCATCGCCATCATCTTTTTGTCTTTCCCTTTTTCAGCTTCCAATCCTTTGAGAAGATCGGTTGCAACAATCTGGAAACGCAACACGGATTATTTGGATGCACTGATCCAGCAATTCCTGGATCCGGAAGCAAAAAGAGATCTGCTGGCAATTACCGCAAAAGAAATCGAAATTCGAAACGCAGTCGATAAATCCATGGATTTATTCAGTCGAAGAAGTGAAAACTCGCGTTTCCGGGCCGAACATTACGATCAGATGATCGAAATCCGGAAATCTGCTGCTTATTTCGGGGCAAGTATCAAATTACTGCACGAAGAATTGGAATCCATTCAAAACGAACCCGTTTTAGTTCAAAACCGTTCCATTCTCTACAAAACACTTTCTGCTTTGTCGCAGGCCTCTGCCCGACTTTCGATCGTAATTTTCACTTTCCGCGGAGAAGATTTAACAATGGCAAAGGTACGGATCAAACGCTTCGAAATTGCAGCCGGAATCCTCAAAGAAAACCTGCAGCAGCAGGACTTATCGGAAGATAACAAAGTGATTTTGAATCAATTTATTGTGAGTTTGAACCAATGTCAGCAGTTCATGGAAAATACCATTCAGCTGATGACCCAAAAGTTGAGTTTCAAGCGCAGCAATTACTTTGAGAACTATAAATTATCCTTCAATCATTTTATTGCCGGTTTGCAACCGCGTGTGCTGTTCCAGATTGTGCGGGAAATCTTCAACTTCGATTCCCAACAGTTTAAATACGCTTTGCGAGTTGGATTAGGCCTGGCACTTTCTGTTTTCATCTTCAAATTCTTCAAAATAGATCACGGACATTGGATTGCTTTAACGCTTCTCATCGTGATTCAACCTTATTACGGAGCAACCCGGAAGAAAGGATTTGAACGCATCATTGGTACAGTTGCCGGAATTTTGGTCGGTGGCGCTATTATGCTTTTACCCATCAAACACGAACAATTTGTTGTCATCCTGATCTTCATTTCCTTCTTTGTAGCTTATTACCTGCGGAACAATTACAAAGTGGGAGTTTTCTTCGTTACCATCATGCTGGTGGTAATGATGCAATTGTCAAAACAAGGCTCCTGGGATTTGATCTGGTGGCGGATACTTTCCACATTGATCGGTTCTGCGCTTGCAGTCCTCATCAGCTTTGCCTTTTGGCCGATATGGGAGAAGCAACGCTTTCCGGCTTTGATGAACAGTTCATTCAATCAAAATTTGTTCTTCCTGAACCAGGTGATCCTCAATTACCAGAAAAAACTTCCTGCGGGAATTACCTGGCACAAAAGCCGTCGACTGAGCGAAGCTGCAAATAACAACTTATTTGCCTGTATTCAGCGTATGTATGAAGAACCGCAGGCCCACCAGCGCCAGATTGATGTGCATTTTGCCAAAGTTGGTTCTAACATCCGCATTTCCCGTGAAATAACGAGCCTGGCTTTTGCCTTGGAGAAAGAAACCTCGGGCAAACTGGATGAGATCCTGAACGATTACACCGAAGCGATCCAGGTTATTTTCTACCAGTTCATCCACCAGGAAAAAGAAATGGATTTTCAGCGGTTGAAAACGATTGTCCAAAATCCAATTTTCGAGGAAACCCAGCAATTCCAGGCAATACAGGTGGATTTGGAGAAAATTGTGTTTGAATTGGAGGCTTTGAAAGCATTTAGAGGATAACAAAAGTAGGGGCGCGATTAATCGCGCCCCTACTTTTACCAATAAATTATTTTAAAAATTTTCGATCAAAGAGAATCCAAAAAATTCAGCAACACCACATGCAATTTATCCAGCTCTTCTTCCGAAATACAATAAGGCGGATTCAGGTACAAAATATTCCCCAGCGGTCGAATCAAACAACCGTTTTCCAGGAAAAAGTCGTATGCACGGTCGCGAATGGAAGAAAAATAGCTGTTCCCTTCCCCGGTTTCTACTTCGAACCGAAGGATTGTTCCACAAAGACCAATTTCCCTTACCTTAGAATGGGTTTTCAGTGCTTCGATAAAATAGCGGTGGCGCTCTTCAATCCATTCGATGGAATCCCAGGTTTCCGGCTGTTCGAATAAATCCAAACTTGCATTTGCAACTGCGCAAGCCAGGGCACTTCCCGTGAAAGAATGTCCGTGAAGCAAAGCCTTCGCTGTTTCCGGGTGTAGAAAAGCGTTGTAAATATCGTCTGTTGCAACCGTGAGTCCCAAAGGTAGAATTCCACCCGTTAGTCCTTTCGACAAACAAATGATATCCGGTTCCTGCTCACAGAAATTATGAGCAAACAATTTACCGGTTCTTCCCCAAGCCGTCATGACTTCGTCAAAAATGACCAATGCATTGTATTTTTTTGCCAAAGCCACAAAAGCATCCAGCCAGGTAGCATCGTACATGCGCATTCCAGCCGATCCCTGTACCAAAGGTTCTACTATCACGGCAGCTACTTCACCGGATTTCAGGATCTGCTCGGCCTGGATCAGTGATTGACTTCTTGCATCGTCTTTCGGGAAATCAATGAAATCCACATCAAAGAACAAGTGCTCAAAAGGTTTGTTGAAAGAACCACGCTGTCCAATCGACATGGCCCCGAAAGTATCTCCGTGATAAGCTCCGTCTATCGCAATGACACGTTTTTTGGATTCGTTTTTATTGAACCAATACTGAAAAGCCATTTTCAAAGCAACTTCTACTGCTGTTGAACCATCGTCAGAAAAAAACACCTTTTCCAGTTTATCCGGAAGTAATGAAGTAATCCTGTCTGCCAGTTTAATTGCCTGCGGATGTGTTGCTCCGGCAAATATCACATGATCGAGTTGTGAGAATTGCTCATTCAAAGCCTGACCCAAATACGGATGACCATGTCCGTGAACATTTACCCACCAGGAGGAATTGGCATCGATGTATGTTTTTCCGTCGGAATCAAAAAGTGTGGTTGCTTCTGCTCTTACAATGTGTAACGGTTCTTTAGCCGTCTGCATTTGCGTAAATGGATGCCAAACGTGTTTTTTGTCTTTTTCTAAGCCTGCTGCTCTATCCATAATTTGGCTGCTTGTTGTATGCTTTCTTTTGAGAATTCGTTAAGTTCAGGAATCGTAGTGATTGAAAGGTCCGGGAAATGGTTGTGATAAATGCGCTCTGAAGCTTCATTGCGTTCACCGTTCACAATCAAACCTGCAATGGGAATCTCGCGCGACATCAATGCATTCAATGTCAATAAAGTATGATTGATGCTCCCTAAGTAATGTTTCGTCACTACGTAAACCGGGATTTCCCACAATTGAAAAATGTCAATGTAACACAATCCTTCATCGTTCAAAGGAACCATCACTCCCCCGGCTCCTTCAATAATGGTTTGTTTGGAAAAGTCCGGTAAGTCGAACTGTTCATCACTAAGCTCTATTCCGTCCAAACGTGCAGCTTCGTGCGGTGACATGGCGTGATTCAGCAATACATTTGCAGGTAAAACGCTTGTTTCCGAAGTGTGCGATTGAACGAAATCGCTATCCAAAGCATGTAAGTCACCTGCCTGAACGGGTTTCCAATAATCGGCTTTCAACGCTTCACACAAAACAGTACTTACAACTGTTTTTCCTATTTCTGTTCCAATTCCGGTTACGACGTATGCATTCATGATTTTTCTCCTTCCAATGGTTTATTTCAAATTGAAAAATTCTAGGTTGGAATACTTGTAATGATCCACTTCCCTTCAATCAATTGCACTTCAGCAGTATCTATCCCATCTTCAGATTTGCCGTCCATCTCAATTTTAAAGTAAACCTTTACATAAAATTTGCCGGGTGCATATTCCGATTTACTTACCAGGTGGAAATTTGTGATGGTCCATTGATCGTACTTTTGCAGTTTACGAGCAATTTCTTCATCCCAATCTCCAAGAGGTACAAAAACGTTCATCCACTCCATATCCTTTCGAATTTGCGAGGCATAAAAGTAATTCAGCACGGATTCCAATGTGTTGTCATAACTCAGATACGTCGACGCATTTTGAGCAGTTATAACCGGAGCGGGTTCAATTTTAGTATAAACACGTTCGGTCTGAGAAAATGAAAGAGTTGTCAGAACCGTTAGCAAGAATGTTAGAAATAGCTTCATCTGAAAGAATTTACCTGAAGTTACAAAATCAATTGATTCTTATCTCAATTCCGCACCCAATTGTTTCTCTAATTCAGCACGAATCGAGTTCATGATTCCGTCGACCTGTGTGTCTTTCAAAGTTTGTTCCTGGTCCTGGAATGTAAATGAAACCGCATAAGATTTCTTTCCTTCCGGCAGGTTTTTTCCTTCGTAAACATCAAACAAACCGATTTTCTGAAGGATTTTCTTATCGACTTTTTTAGCGATCTGCTCAATTTCTGCAAAGCGTACTTTAGAATCCAATAACAAGGAGAAATCACGGCGGACTTCAAATGTTTTCGGTAATTCCTTGTATTGAACTTTCGCCAGTTTCAAAGCATCCAAAACAGCATCCCAATCCAAATCAGCTACAAAAACGTCTTGCTTCACGCCAAAATGTTTCTTCACTTTCGGATTTACCCAGCCTAAAGTTCCAACTACATTTTTTAAGATCCGAATTTGATAACCATCAGCCAAAACAGCCTGCTCAGACAAACTTTCTTCCTGGATAAAAGCTACCAAACCTAAACGCTCGAATAGGTTAGAAACAATGGCTTTCAAAGTAAACAAAGTAGATTTCTCCAGTTTTTGAGACCAGGATTCTTCCTGCTTATTTCCGGTCATCAGGATTAATAAACGCTTGTTTTCAGAATAAATATCATTCTCAAACGAATACGTTTTCCCGAATTCAAACAAACGCAGGTCCGGATTTTGACGATTCTGGTTATGTGCAACCGTTTCCATTCCCTGGAAAACTAAACTTTGACGCATGACCGCCAAATCCTGGCTCAAAGGATTTAACATCGTAACTGCTTTTGCAACCGGGAATTGATTTCCGCCTAACTTCTCTGCGTATTGCGGACTTGTCAATGAATTGTTCAACATTTCGTTGAATCCCATTCCTGCCAAAACTTCTGCCAGGTTTACACCTAAACGTTCCAAATCCGGTTTTTGGCTCACCACCAATGAAGTGTTCAGCTTCTCGGGAAGTGGAATCAGGTTAAAGCCGTAAATGCGCAATACTTCTTCGATCACGTCGATTTCACGGTCCACATCTACCCGGTAATTCGGAACAGAAAGTTCCAATGCTTCAGGACTTGAAGAAAGAATCTCAAAATCCAGTGAAGTCAAAATATGTTGAATCGTTGCAGGAGCGATTTCATGCCCCAATAATTGATTAATGCGATTAAAACGAAGTGTCACCGTTCGTCTTTGAATGGGATTCGGGTAAATATCCACTATCTCCATTCCAACTTTTCCTCCGGCAACTTCCTGAATGAGTTGAACTGCTCTTTCCAAAGCATACGGGACCAAATCCACATCCACACCACGTTCAAAACGGAAACTTGCATCGGTGGAAAGTCCGTGTCTTTTTGCAGTTTTTCGAACAGAAACAGGTTGAAAATAGGCTGCTTCCAAAAACACATTCGTCGTTGAATCAGAAATTCCGGAATGGTTCCCTCCGAAAACTCCGGCAATACACATCGCTTCTTTTGCGTTGGCAATGACCAAATCCTCTTCGTTCAGTTCACGTTCAACTCCGTCCAGAGTAATCATTTTTTCGCCCGCTTTTGCAGTACGAACCAGTACTTTTCCATCAACCACCGAAGCATCAAATGCATGCAGAGGAGTTCCCAATTCACGCATCACGTAATTCGTTACGTCCACCACGTTATTGATAGGAGACAAACCAACTGCTCTCAATCTATTTTGCAGCCATGCCGGAGAAGCTTTCACTTCCACACCACTAAGGGTTATTCCCATATAGCGCGGGCACTTTTCTGTATTTTCTACCGAAACGGAAACAGGCAATTCTGCTTCTTTCACCGGCTTTTTCGTTTCTTTTAATTGCAATTTAGCTGTACTTCCTTCATGACAAGCCATGTAAGCCAGAACGTCTCGGGCAACACCAACATGTCCCATTGCGTCTGCACGGTTCGGAGTCAAACCAATCTCGATCTGAACATCGCTTTCCAATTCCAAATATTCAGCAGCAGGGGTTCCGGGCTTTGCATTCGGATCAAGTACCAAAATTCCATCGTGGCTTGTTCCCAAGCCCAACTCATCTTCTGCACAAAGCATTCCGTATGATTCCACATCGCGGATTTTCGAAACTTTCATCTTCAAAGGTTCGTCCGGTTTTGGGTACAGAACTGCTCCGACCTGTGCCAGGATCACTTTCTGTCCAACAGCCACATTCGGTGCTCCGCAAACAACCTGCAGCATTTCTTTTCCGTTGTTTACTTTAGTCACTTTCAATCGATCTGCATTCGGATGTTGTTCACATTCAACAACTTCTGCAACAACTACACCTTCAAGGCCGCCTTTTACGCTTTCAATCGTTTCAAACCCTTCAACCTCCAAACCTGTGTCTGTTAAAAGCTGATCTAATTGTTCTGGGGTTTTGTGAACCGGTAAAAACTCGTGTAACCAAGCGGATGAAATTTTCATTGTTGTCTGTTTTTGGAAGTCCAAATTTAAGAAAAAGCAGGGAAAATGCCTTTTAATTTGACATAAAAGCGTTAAATTCGTTCACACCATTTTTCGAATGAAATTCCTTACGATACAATTCTTATTTCTATTCGTAATTTCTGTCGCCTTTGGACAGGAAAACGCTACTATCAGCGGTTATATCCATGAAGGAACTTCGGGAGAACCCATAATCGGCGGACAGGTTTTTGTTCCCAGCATTCAAAAAGGAGCGGTAACGAATGAATTCGGATTTTATTCCTTAACACTTCCCAAAGGTTCCTACCAGCTTATTTATCGGGGCGGCGGACTTCCAAATGACACTTTAAACATTCAATTGACCAAAGATACCACCATCACTTCCGAATTGGGAAAAACAATCCGGATTGATGAAGTGGAAGTCAATGCGAAGAAAAACGACAATGTCAATTCCACCAAGATCGGACAGATTGAGCTGGACATGGATCTCATCAAAAAACTACCGGCCTTTTTGGGGGAAGTTGACGTACTGAAAACCATTCAATTGCTTCCGGGAGTTTCTTCGGTGAGTGAAGGCGGCCAAGGATTTTATGTACGTGGCGGTGGTCCGGACCAAAACCTGGTTTTATTGGACAATGCACAGGTTTACAATGCTTCGCATTTATTTGGCTTCTTCTCGGTTTTCAATCCGGATGCCGTTAAAAGCGTGAACCTGATCAAGGGAAGTATGCCGGCAAACTTCGGCGGAAGACTCTCATCAGTCCTGGAAGTGAACATGAACGAGGGAAACAATAAAAAATTCAAAGTTACAGGCGGATTGGGATTGATTTCTTCCAGACTAACATTGGAAGGACCTATCGTAAAAAATAAAGGTTCGTTTATCATTTCCGCAAGAAGAACTTACGTGGATTTGTTCATGAAGGCTTTCATCAAAAAGTCGAGTTCTTTTTATGGTTCCAGCTATTATTTCTACGATCTGAATGCCAAACTGAATTACCGCCTGGGACCGAAAGACAAAATTTACCTAAGCGGATACTACGGAAAAGACTTATTCAATTTCGGGAATAAAAACGAGAATTTCAGCGTGAAAATGCCTTGGGGAAATGGAATTGCCGCTTTCAGATGGAATCACCAGTTCAACAGTAAGTTGTTCATGAACACCACGCTGACACTTACGGATTACCTTTTCAGTTTTGGTTCGCAGCAAGATCAGTTCAAGTTTGAATTGAAATCCGGAATTCGGGATTATGGTGCAAAAGTGGAATTATCTTATTTCCCGAATACACGCCATTCCATCAAAATGGGAGTTGATTATTTATATCATACCTTCACTCCTACCAGCGTTTCTGCATCACAGGATGACGTGGTTTTCGACACCGGTTTGGCACAAAAATTATTCAGCCACGAATCAGGAATTTATGTACAGGATGAAGTGGATATTGCTTCCTGGCTGCGTGTAAATGCAGGTGTTCGCGTGAGTATGTATCAATTCACAGGTCCGTTTACACGTTATTACAAAGGCGTAACCGGACATACAGATTCTACCAAAACATATAAAAGAGGAGAAATCATTCAATCCTATTTCGGATTTGAACCACGTATTTCTGCCCGATTCCTGTTGAAGGACAAAAGTTCCATCAAAGCCGGATTTACTTACAACAATCAATACGTTCATTTGGCAAGCTTGAGTGCCGTTTCACTTCCAACAGATATTTGGTACCCGACAACAGATAAGGCCCGTCCGCAAAAAGGCTGGCAGGCAAGTTTGGGCTACTTCCGCAATTTCAATGACAACAAATGGGAAACTTCCGTGGAGGTTTACTACAAAAAAATGGAGAATGTCATCGAATTCAAACAAGGCGCTCTGCCATCAGACAATGTGAATGACAATACCGATAATTTGTTGGTTTACGGAACAGGCTGGAGTTACGGAGCTGAATTCTTTATCAAACGTACTTTCGGTAAATTAACCGGATGGATCGGTTACACACTTGCCAGATCAGATCGTTACTTCCCGGATTTACAGGATGAAAAGTTTCCGGCAAAATACGACCGCAGACACGACCTGACATTGGTTGGTACCTACGAATTGAATAAGCGCTGGACTTTCGGGTTCTCCTTCATTTATGCTTCCGGAAATACGCTGACACTTCCAAACAGCTGGTATTTCAATAACCAGGATTTGTTGTTCAATTACGGCCCGAGAAATTCTACCCGCATGGCTCCTTATCACCGATTAGATTTATCGGCAACCTGGTATGACAAACCAACCAAGACTAAAATCGATAAGAAAACCGGTGAAAAGATTGAGGTGGTAAAAAAATTCAGACAGAATGTCGCTTTCTCCATCTACAATGTTTACAACCGGGCGAATCCTTATTTTTTGTATATTGATAACGACGGAAGTATCACTTCGAACGATTTTAAAATATCGGTGAAGCAAGTTTCATTATTCCCAATTTTACCTAGTGTCACATGGAATTTCGAGTTTTAATCCCTTTACTTAGCCTGATTTTGTTTCTTGGCAGCTGTACCAAGGAAGTCAAGATCGATATTCCCGGTTACGCCGAAAAAGTAGTGATTGACGGACGAATTGAAACGGGAATGCCTCCGATCGTGCTGATTTCCAAAACACAAGACATTTATTCTCCAACTACACTGGATGCATTTTTGAACGGTTTCCAATCCGGGGCAATTGTAACCGTTTCAGACGGAACAACGACCGTCGTTTTGGACCAGATCTGCTCAGACAATCTTCCACCGGGCACTGAGGCAATGGCAGCAGCTTTGTTTGGAATTTCAGTAGAAGAACTGGCAAATTATCACTTATGCGCCTACTCCAGCTTCAATCCTGCCATTTTTGGACAAGTAGGAAAAACCTATTCGTTGAAAGTGGAATTGAACGGGGAAGTTTTCACTTCCAGCACGCAAATTGTCAATCCAACTCATTTGGACAACGTTTATTGGGTACAGGATCCGGGAGCAAACCCCGGTTACGGCTATTCCTGGGCAAAATTGACAGATCCGCCCGGATTTGATGCTTATATGTGGGAAGTAAAGCGGATCAATATCGTAGACGGAGCTACCAAAGACCCGAACTTCAAAGCAACATTCAGCCCGGTAATCGACGATGAGTTCTTTGGCGGACAAACATTCGACTTCTTTTATGAAAATCCGCATACCTGGGACGATGAAACAGTGGCGGACGACAATAAAGGCTATTACAAAGAAGGAGATTCGGTCGTTATTAAGTTCTCCAAGATAGACGCGAATGTTTACGAATTCCTGGAGAAGAAATACATGCAATTGGGCACAGCAGGAAATCCATTCGCATCGCCAACTTCCATTCCTACCAATATCCAAGGTGGAGCAATAGGACTTTGGGCAGGATATTCTCCTACGTTTGATACATTGTATTGTGTACCGTAAAGTGGGCTTTCCCGAAACTTCGGGACTCAGCCACCCTTTACCCGATATTACTTAGGTGACTGAGCGAAGTCGAAGTCCTGAGTTATTCACTCTCTTTTGTTATTTCATTTTAACAATTTTAACTTTCAACTTGCGGATAGATATTAACTTTGCAGCATGAAACAACACGAAGATTTCATTAACGTACGAAGGTTGATCGGGAGTAAGAATCCACGGTTGATCAAATGGATTCCCGGTTTTATCATTCGCTACTTAGAACGCATTCTTCACCAGAAGGAAATCAATCATTTTTTAAACACACACGACTCCACGAACCAGGATTTTTGTAAGGAGGTCCTGGAGGAAATTGGTGTGACTTATTCCATTAAAGGAATTGAGAACATACCGAAAACAGGAAAATGCGTGATTGTCATGAATCACCCGCTTGGTGGAATGGATGCAATGGCTTTGGTAGATGGATTACGTGACCACAGACGCGACATTAAATTCATTGTCAATGACTTGCTTCTAAACCTGGAACCCTTAAAAGATATTTTTGTTGGGATTAACAAGCATGGAAAAACAAAAAGCAGTTCTTTGCTCCAGGTGAATACCTTATTTGCTTCAGATCAATTAGTGTGTGTATTCCCGGCTGGATTGGTAAGCAGAAAGAAAAACGGGGTTGTCAAAGACCTCGATTGGAAAAAAGCATTTGTGAAACAAGCTCGTTTAAACGATCAACTCATTATTCCGGTTCATATTGACGGAGAACTGTCAAACTTCTTTTATCGTCTGGCAAATTTTCGTACATTTCTTGGAATAAAAGCAAACATAGAAATGCTTTACCTGGCTGATGAAATGTTCCGTCAGAAAGGAAAGCACATCCAATTTACCGTTGGCACACCTGTTGAAGCCAACACATTAGATACAAAAACATCAGATGTTGAATGGGCCGAATGGTTCAGAAACACTGTATATACATTGAAACAAAAAGTATGAAGCCAATAATACCTGCTGTTGACAAAGAAATTATCAAAAAAGAACTCGCTGAAGTTGGATTGATCCGAACCACACGCAAAGGCGACAATGAAATCTATTTTGTAAACTGCCACACCGCACCGAATATCGTGCGTGAGATAGGACGTTTACGCGAAGTAACTTTCCGTTTTGCAGGAGGTGGAACCGGTGAAGAACTGGATCTGGATGAATACGATATGGGAGAAATCTGCTACAATCAACTCATCGTTTGGGACCCGGAAGACGAAGTAATTATTGGCGGATACCGATTCATTTTATGCAGGGATGCTATTGATGAAAACGGAGAAATCCATTTATCGACCACGCATTATTTCGATTTCACAGAGCGTTTTATCACCGATTACCTGCCAACAACCTGTGAATTGGGCCGAAGCTGGGTGCAGCCGGATTATCAACCGGCACAAAATCCGCGAAAAGGATTATTTGCATTGGATAATATTTGGGACGGATTAGGAGCTTTGGCTATTAACTACCCTTTTCTTCAATATTTCTTCGGGAAAGTAACGATGTACCCAACCTATAACCGGGAAGGACGTGATTTTCTCTTACATTTCATGCATCATTATTTCCCGGATACGGAAAAACTGATGGTTCCTTATCATCCGCTGAAGACAGAATACGACACTACGTTTGTGGAAGCTCAATTGAAAGGCCTGGACTTCAAGGACGGATTCAAAGTATTGAACTCATTTGTACGCCAGCATGGCGAGAACGTACCGCCATTGGTGAATATTTACATGCACCTTTCTCCGACCATGAAAACGTTTGGAACTGCTGTAAACCCGGATTTTGGAAATGTAGAAGAAACCGCAATCCTGGTAACGATTGCAGATGTTTACCAAGACAAAAAAGAACGCCATTTAACTTACTAGAAACATGAATCACGAGTTTGCAAGCTGTTTTACAAAAGACCTGGACTCTTTAGCGAAAGAGGTGGAACTTTGTAATGAAGAAACTCAATTATGGGTTATTCTTCCGGGAGTGACGAATTCTATTGGGAATTTGACACAGCACCTGATCGGAAATCTGAACCACTTTATTGGCGCAACACTTGGTGAAACGGGGTATGTGAGAAATCGGGATGCGGAGTTTTCCGGGCGCAATCTGACAAAAATAGAACTAATCGCAAAGATCAAGGAAACATCCGAAATGCTGGAGAAAGTTCTTGGTTCACTGACAGAATTAGACCTTCTAAAGAAATTTCCGCACGAACCATATGGTTATGAGATGACAGCCGGTCACATGATCCTAAAATTGGCGAGTCATTTGGGATATCATTTGGGACAGATTAATTATATGCGTAGGATTACAGAGGGTTTAAAAAATTAAAACCGGTTCAAGAAGTTCAAACGATAACCAAATTAAAAATAGGTTTAAATTCAAATTTGAACTTTTGAACTTTTGAACTTTTGAACTTTTGAACTTTTTAAATCAAATAAGTTTCCCCATCTTCCACCACGCTTACATTTTCAAAAACTGCTGAAGCTTCCTCAAAGTGTTTTACTCCATTTTCATAGCGGGCACTCAAATGTCCGAGCAATAATTTCCCAACTTCTGCCTGTTTGGCGATCGTTGCTGCCTGCTGTGCCGTTGTGTGGAAGGTTTGTTTGGCCCTATCCAGTTTATCCTGCAGAAAAGTTGCTTCGTGATACAACACATTGACGTTTTTGATGTACGCTACGATTCGCTCGTCAAAAATGGTATCCGAACAATATGCGTAAGATTTGCTGGGTTTTGCAGTATAGGTGTATTCATCCGCATAAATGATCTCACCACTTTCCAATTCCACATCTTCTCCCTGTTTGAGTTTTGGGATCAGTGTCAAAGAAAGCCCGGCTTCCTCAAAGCGATCTGCATTTAACTTTCGGTCTTTTGGTTTTTCTTTGATCAGGAAGCCATTGGTCGGAATTCGATGACTCAACGGGAAAGTCCAGATTTCAATCAATTTATCTTCAAAAAGCAAGCGGTGTTCTTTTCCGTTTAATTTAACAAAGTTCAAATCGAAGCCCAATTTAGCTCCTCCAACTTCGAGCTGCAAACGAATGATTTGTTCCAGTTCTTCCGGTCCGTAGATCGTAAGACCTTTGTCTCTCCCCAATAAATGCAGAGAACTCAAAAGCCCTACCAATCCGAAGAAATGATCGCCGTGCAGATGAGAAATTAAAATATGATTGATTTTCTGAATATGCACATGGTATCTGCGCAACTGAACCTGCGTTCCTTCTCCGCAATCAATCAGGATATGCCGATCATTGCATTGAACGTATTGAGCTGTAGGATTTCTGTATGAAGTTGGCAACGCTGCGCCGGAACCTAATATGGTTACTTCAAAATTCATGGTTTAGATCAAAACTGATTTCGCTTCGATGAGTGTTTCTGAAATACTCAGCACTTTATCCAGTTGTGCAATCCGGATCATTTTCGCAACATTTTCCTGCAAGCCACACAAAACGAATTGCCCGTTGGTGTCTTTACACAAGCGATTAGCTGTTAAGATTGCAGATAATCCCGATGAGTCACAATATCTTGTTTTGGAAAGGTCCAAAACGATTGAATTCACTCCATTCTTGTTTAAAATGAGTAATTCGCTTTTCAAATCAGGAGCATTCGAAGCATCCAGTTTTTCAACAGAAGACTGAATGACTGTAAAGTTGGTATCTTGCGCAATAATAAAGTTCATGTTGCCACTGTGTTTATCAAATGTAACAAAATATTCTTTCTTGGAGTCTCAAAAATCAAAGACTTTAACGACCGATCTTTGCCGCTAATAAATAAATGACCGCCATTCTTACTGCCACACCATTCTCAACTTGCTGAAGAATAATGGATTGCTTGGAATCTGCCACATCAGAAGTGATTTCTACTCCGCGGTTAATTGGTCCGGGATGCATGACGATAATCTCTTTCTCCAGGCTGTCGAGGATTTCCTTGTTCAAGCCGTATTGCATGGAATATTCACGCAGGCTCGGGAAATACTGAATATCCTGTCTTTCCAGCTGGATCCGAAGCATGTTTGCCACATCACACCATTCCAAAGCTCTTCTGAGATTGTGCTCTACTTTAATTCCTAAAGTATGAATGTATTTCGGGATTAAAGTTGTTGGTCCGCAAACCATGACTTCTGCGCCTAATTTTTGAAGCGTATAAATGTTTGACAAAGCTACCCGGGAATGAAGAATATCTCCGACAATCACCACTTTTTTACCTTCAACCGATCCCAATCGTTCACGAATTGAAAAAGCATCGAGCAAACCTTGTGTCGGGTGTTCATGTGTTCCGTCACCGGCATTGATCACACAAGTATTCGTTCTTTCGGAAAGGAATTTTGCAGCTCCCGGATTTGGATGGCGCATCACCACCATGTCCACTTTCATGGAGAGAATATTGTTTACCGTGTCGATCAATGTTTCGCCCTTCTTTACAGAACTGGAGCTTGCTGAAAAGTTGACAACATCTGCAGAGAGACGTTTTTCGGCTAATTCAAAAGAAAGCCTTGTTCGGGTAGAATTCTCAAAAAACAGGTTGGCAATCGTAATATCTCTAAGAGAAGGAACTTTCTTAATTGGTCGATTAATAACTTCCTTAAAACTATCTGCAGTTTTAAAGATCAATTCGATGTCCTGACGTGTCAGATCCCGAATTCCTACTAAATGATCAACACTTAAATGCTCCATTATTCCGGTGTATACAATACAATTTTATCTTTTCCTTCGCTGCTCTTCCATTCCACAGTAACACGCTCAGAATCGAGCGTATCTACTGCTTTTCCAACGTAATCTGCCTGGATCGGTAAATCGCGCTGAAACCTGCGGTCAATCAGTACCATCAATTCCACACGAAGCGGTCGTCCGAAAGCCATTAATGCGTCCAAACCTGAACGGATCGTTCTTCCGGTGTAAAGCACGTCATCTACTAAAACGACATTCTTTCCTTCGATCGTGAAATCAATATTGGTAACGTTAGGAATCAGGGGTTTTTCGCGTCTTCTGAAATCATCGCGGTAAAACGTAATATCCAGCTGACCACAAGTCACTTTTTCTCCTCTTACGTTTTCAAGGATTTCTTTGAGTCTTTCGAGCACAAAAATTCCTCTCGGCTGTAAGCCAATTAATACGGTATTTGAGAAGTCGTCGTGATTTTCGATTAATTGATAAGCAAGACGGTTCATGGTTAACTGAACCTGCTGTTCATCTAAAATGACTTGCTTTTCCATCGCCACAAATTTAGCAAAAGGATTCAATTAATCCATCTTTTTTTCGATTTTCTATCTTCCGGCTAAATCGTTTTCTGAGGCTTTCTTTCTGTTTGAAAAGATTAATAATCAATTTTTTACCGTTCAATCAATAAAGTACCTATTTTACCATTTTTTTATTGATTTAAGAAAAACTTAATGTATTTTTGAGACAAGATCGAAAGAATTTTCACATTTTTCTATTTGATATTTTAATTTGGAATTTTGGATGTCGGAAGATATTTACTTTTTCATAGGGTTGGTTATTGGTTATAAATTTTTGAAACGTAAATCCGGCATCTAAATTCCATTTTTTATCCTCCTTTTCGTTTTGTTTTATAGCCTTCCTTGGTCAGTAATTCGATAATTTTATCTCTAAAAGATCCCTGGATAACAATTTCTCCGTCTTTAGCGGTTCCTCCTACTCCACATTTCGATTTCAATGTTTTACCCAATTCTTTCAGGTCTTCATCCGAACCAATGAATCCTTCTATCAAAGTCACTTCTTTCCCCGCACGCTGTTTTTTATCCAATGAAACATAAAGCAGCTGTTTGGAAGGCTCAAGCGTTTCCTGCTCTTCATTTTCTTCGAAATCATAGGAGAAATCCGGATTCGTTGAATACACTATATTCACCCGGTCTTTGTTCTTTTTACTCATTTGTATTTTTCTATTAGTGTTGCTTTAATATCATCTGTCAATAAATAATCCGGCGCTTTTTCCAGGGCCGATTTAATTCCCTTTGCGGAGCGAACATCGTATAGGATAACTTCTTTTCCAAGAGATTTAACCGAATTCACATCCGAAACAGTAATATCCGAATTGCGAAAAACGGCTCCATCTGAAAGAGATGCTGTTGAAAAATTGGTGAATTGACTGGCATTTACGGCATTATAATAAACCCGAAAACCGATATCCCGGATTGTAGAAGCAAATCTCCGTGTGTTTGTCACCAAACCCAATTCACCATTGTAAAAATACTGCTTTGCTTCTTTTAACGCATCAATCAATTTAGCAGAATCAATCAAAGCTGTTCCGTTTGATTCCTTTAGATCAATGATTAAACGAATCCCTTTCAAATCGGCCGGTAAATCGGACAGGCGAATCAGTTGTTCTTTTTCGAGAGATTTATACTTTAGCCCGGATAAATAGGCATTTTCTTTTTGGGGAATGATTCCTGATCCGGTGGATTCTCCATCTAATTCAGGATCATGAAAAAGCCACAAGGTTCCTTCCAATGAAAGCTGTACATCTACTTCCACCATTCCTACTTTTTCAAAACTTCTGGCATATTTGTACGCTTCCAGGCTGTTGTCGTGATAATTGCTGCTTGAAATATGCAAACCGGCACAGGCATGTCCGCCAATGATCGTATCCGGATACAAATCTTTGTGCTTCCTGCAGGAAAGCAGGAACAGGACCGGAATCAATATCAGCGCTTTAGAACTCATAGTAATATGCAATTTCTGCAAAATAATTCCACATGAAATAGTGATTCCTTCCAGCGTTGTATGCATCGTATTTCCATTCAACAGCCGGACCAATCCCAGCTGTTAGGGCCACTTTGTGCCACTTACCAAAAGCAAGTCTGCACCCTGCAAAACATTCTGTAGTATGGATCAGCGGATGTTTCTCAGGGACTTTTGTATCCAGGAGAGAATAAGAAATCCGGAAAAGCGGCGCAATGGAAATCCAGTCGATTAACCTGGAATTGTAGGATATATCGTAACCTACAACCGGCCGGGCTTGTCCCTGGAGAATCGTGTTTTTAATACCAAATCCTAAAAATGCTTCGTGCCTGATTTTTTTTCGGATCAATTGACCACGAACATGAAAAAAGAAATCCTGGGGATGATAATTCAAACCTGCGCCAACCGAATAGACTGCAGAATCTTGTGTTTTTCCGAAAAAGGGAATGAATAATAACACCACAAAAGCAAGTCCTCGAAACATGCTTCAAAAATAAGGGATTGGGTTAGCTAAAACTAAAGTTTTGGACACTTTTTACAGTGATATCCTTTTCTTTTGTACTTCTTACAACATTCTTTCTTTTTGTCGCAAGAGCAATTACTACAACTGAATAGAGGTAAAATCGTTTGCTGGGAGGAAACTTCTTTTTTAACCATCTCTTTATTTAGACTAATTCTACACAAAGATAGTCTGAGAAATTAGAAAATCAAGAATTGTTGGTAATTATTTTGTTAAATGACTAGTTCTAGGTTCAAAAGGTTGAATGAGTTCAAGAGTCAAAATTTGAACTTTTAAACTTTTAAACATTTGAACAGCCAATTATTTGGAGAATAATTGATATCCCAATCGAAAAACGTGCATGTGTGCATTGACAATATCCCGGACGTCTTTACTATATCCTCCACCCATACTGCAAACGATGGGAATATTTCTATTCTTTGCGGAGTTCAGTACAAACTCGTCCCTTGATCGAATTCCATTTTGTGACACTTTTAATTTACCCAGTTTATCGGATTCCAAAATGTCGACTCCGCATTGATAAAAGATAAAATCCGGTTGAAAAGCTTCTAAAACGAGTGATAATTCTCTCTTCAGGATTTCCAGATAGGATTTATCCTCTAAAAAAGTTTCGAGGTGAATATCTTTATCAGATTCTTCTTTGTGCATCGGGTAATTCGCACCACCATGCATACTAAACGTAAACACTTCCGGTTTGTTCCTGAAAATTTCTGCGGTTCCGTTTCCCTGGTGAACATCCAGGTCTACAATCAAAATCCGTTTGAACAATTGTTCGTCTAAAAGCCATTGCGCTGCTATTGCCTGGTCGTTTAACAAGCAGAATCCTTCTCCTCTATCCGTAAAGGCGTGATGAGTTCCACCGGCAATATTCAATGCTATACCACCATTTTTAACCGATTCGGCACAAAGTCGTGTTCCTTCCATGATCCTCAGTTCACGATTAATTAATTCGGCAGTGTGCTCAAAACCACTCACACGCTGTTCCCTGGGTGAGCAATCCAGGTTTAATAATTTATGGAGGTATTCCTGCGTATGAATGCGGCGTACGATTTCCGGATCAATGATGCCCGGTTCCAAGAACTCTTTTTCATCCAAAATTCCTTCATACTGCAATTGCTGGTACAGCAAGCCATACTTTTCCATCGGAAAACGATGTGTATCCGGAACAGAATGGATATAAGAAGGATGATACGCTACAAAAAAGGACATGCTTATTGTACTCTGTCTACATCTGTTGAAATGGTAAATAACATCAATTCATCATTTACAGGAATGAACTGGTAATTCAGTAAACTTTTTGATTTCATACGCATGGTGATAAAACCAAGTCCTGCTCCACCTTTGTCGGAAATTAATCCATTATTAAGCGTTTCTAAGTAAAATGCTTTCACCTCTTCTTCGCTCATGGCATTCAGGCGATCCAGGTAAGATGCCAATTTTTCTTTTTCAGTGATTTCAGTTAGATTTCCTAAAGCGATGCGGTAAGCTTTGTCATTGAATGCAACAATAATCAATGCCTGCTGTTCATTGTCCCACTTTTTACCGTGAAGAAGAATATTTTGTAAGCCTTCAATTAAAATAGAAAAAACACGTTTGACCAATGTTTTTTTATCTCCGGCAGAGATCATGAAATCTTCGGTGGTAAGCGTGAAGCTATTTACCAAATCCTGGTTCAACGGACCAAAATGAGCGACCTGAATCGAGTTGAAATGACTATCCTTAACATCTTGAATCCAAGAGGCCAATATCATTTTGGGTTCTATGTGAAGCGTACCAGGTTGCATCAACTGTTAACAGTCAGTAAATATAGCAAAGCAAAAAAGAACTTCTCTTAATCAATGAGCAAATGAACATTTCCTTGCCACATTTGACCATCCGCAGTTATTAATTGGTAGAAATAAACACCATCGTCCAGCTTTGCGCCGGAAATATCAATTCCTCCCCAATCGTTCTTGTAGTTATCCGATTCGAAAACAAGATTCCCCCAACGATTCTGAATAATGAGTTTAGAATTCGGTTTCAGATTCGTAATATAGAATTCATCATTGGTATGATCTCCGTTAGCCGTTACGATGTTCGGAATCTTCAATTCACCCAAAATCTCGAATGGTTTTTTGATAGAATCTATACAACCATCTACTGTTTCAACAACTAAAGTCATGTAGTAAGTTGCCTCTACCGTTGAACTGTATGTCGCCGATGAACCGGTTCCGATTACACCCACACCGGAAACCGACCAGCTGTAATTTAGGAAAGGTCCGCCGGAACTTGTATTTTCAAAATTAATCACTTCACCCGGTGATGCATTTGGATTCGAAATACTGAAATCAGCATTCGGACCACCATCCATTCCAACGGTAACTATTGCACCTGACGTCGTACAACCGTTAGCATCTGTAACTCCCAGGATGTACATTCCCGCGTTTAGGTTTGAAAGATTTAAAGATGTCAAAGGACTTCCTGTCCAGGAATAAACGAAAGGCCCGTTCCCGGTAACCTGAATTCCATTGATAGCACCGTTATTTCCAACACAACTTGCATTTGTAACGACCATATTCGTGATATCAATTACCGGCGGAGGAACCACTCCTACAAACAAAGCGTTTGATGTAACAACACAGCCGCTGTTATCTGTAACTGTCAGGGTATAATTCCCTGTTGTCAAATTCGCAGCGTTCAATGTATTTTGAGCTGGCGAACTATTCCAGGAATAAGAATAAGGGGCTGTTCCCCCGGTAACCGTGACACCTGTAATAGACCCTGATCCAACGGCACAATTGTCATTTGAAATGACCGCATTGTTTGTATTTACGGCAAGACCTGAAGTAGTTGGAACTGTAAATGTTGCCTGAACAGAACAGTTTTGATCATCTGTTACGGTAATGGTATAATTTCCGGCAGACAAACCTCCGATACTCAATGTTGTCTGACCATTAGGCGCCCAGGAAATAGTTGGATTTATACCTCCAACAATTTGCAATCCGTGAATTGCTCCGGTATTTCCAACGCATCCTGTTGGTGTGATCAATAATGAATTCTGATCCAGACTCAAAGGAATCATCGCATTTACTGTAAACGGACCACCATTTGCCGTACAACCAAATTGATCACTTACCACCACATTGTAAGTAGCCGGAGAAAGATTAGTTTGGTTCAGGGTTGGACTTACAACACCATTCCAGGTATAGGTAAAAACCGATCCCGGCACTCCTGAAACAGTTAATCCTGAAATTGTTCCGTCATTCATTGCACATGTTTCCGCTGTAACCTGTGCGTTAGTTGTAGTCAACGTTGGTCCCGCAATATTATTCACCACAAACGGTCCGGCAGTTACAATACATCCTAAGTTATCTGTAACCTGTAAATTATAAGTTCCTGCAGGAATATTCGAAAGATTCAAAGTATTGTAAGCCCCGGAGTTCCAGTTATAAGTATATCCCGGCTGTCCGCCCGAAACGGACAATCCTGAAATGGCTCCGGTCGACTGACCACAATGCGCATGCGTAATTGAAACGGAGGCCGAATTGATAACCGGAGCACTTGAAGCTCCAATCGATACCGGTCCGAAAGTAGAAGTACAACTTCCTGCATCCGTAACCACCAACGTATAATTCCCGGAAGCCAAACCTGTTTGATTCAATGTAGAACTTACTCCATTCCATTGATAGGTCAAACCCGTTCCAGTTGCAGTAATCCCGCTAATACTTCCGTTATTTGCACCACAAGTAGTTCCGGTGACCACCATATTTGTTGCATCAATTGACGGACCCGGAGATAAACCAACATTGAATGGTCCTGCAACCGCATTACAACCGAAAGCATCAGAAACTGCCAAAGCATAAGTTCCACCCGGAATATTCGTATGATCCAGAGTAGGACTTGCAACCAAGTTCCAGGTATAAGTTAATGTTCCTGTTCCGCTTGCTGTAATTCCTGTAATCGCGCCATCATTTCCGGCGCAAGTTTCATTTGTGATCACGATATTGGTTGTATTGATCACTGGTCCTGCAATATTATTTACCACGAACGGACCTGCGTTCGCCATACAGCCCAGGTTATCTGTAACCACCAAATTGTAATTTCCAGCCGGAATTGCGCTTAAATTTAATGTCGAGTATGCTCCTGAGTTCCAATTGTAAGTATATCCTGGTTGACCACCCGAAACGGATAACCCTGAAATTGCTCCGTTTGACTGATTACAATGTGCATGAGTAATTGCAACAGAAGCTGAATTAATGACAGGGGCAGTTGAAGCACCAATTGAAATTGGTCCGGCAGAAGCTGTACAGCCAATATTATCTGTAACAACCAAATTATAGTTTCCGGAACTTAATCCGGTAATATCTAAAGTAGCATATGCACCTGTGTTCCAGTTATAGGTCAAACCTGTTCCCGTTGCTGTAATTCCAATAATGCTTCCATTAGTTAATCCGCAAGTGGTTCCGGTCACCGCCATGTTCGTGGTGTTGATAACCGGTCCGGCATTTTGTCCCACATTAATTGGTCCTAATGAAGCCGTACAACCTAAATTATCCGTGACAACCAGGTTGTAATTCCCTGTGTTTAAACCCGAGATATTCAATGTGGAAAATGCTCCGGAATTCCAGCTGTAAGTCAACCCTGTTCCCGTAGCGGTAATTCCAGCAATTGATCCGCCGCCGCCTAAACAAGAAGCGTTCGTAACAACCATGTTAGTTGAATTGATAGCCGGACCACCGGTACTTCCGATCACGTATGGGCCTGAAGTTGCGGTACAACCGATTCCGTCAGTTACTGTTACGGTATAAGAACCCGCGGCTGCATTGCTTAAATTCATCGTAGGTGTTGTAACACCATTCCACGTAATCACAGGAGTTGGTGCACCACCTGAAGTTGTTAGTCCTGTAATTGATCCGCCGGAAGAACAAGTGGCATTGGAAATAACCGCTGTTCCTGAAATGGTTGGTCCGCCAACAGTAACTGTCACCGGAATTCTAAATGTTCCATTCGGACAAAATCCGACATAATAAGTGGTTGTTGTGGTAGCTGAAGGAATATTCAACGTCAAACCGGTTCCAACCGACGTATTTCCAGTGTAAGTGGTATACCAGGTAATGTTTGCATTTGTAATGGGTGTTGGTAATGTTCCTTGCACAGTTACGGATAAAGTAGCAGGACTTCCGGTACAAACAGAGACATTATTGGGAATCAGGTTGTAATAAGGCTGCGTCACTAAATTCGACCCTGAAGCACCATTTGTAGCACCATTCGGTGGAAAACTCGCGACAATATGGGTTGTCAGGTTCCCAGCGATAGTAACAACGCCACTATTTCCACCGTTCGCAGAAATTGAAGGTGTTCCTGAAGTATAATTAACAAATCCGCCGGTTCCTCCACCTCCAGGGCCATCTGCTTCCACTCCTGATGTAAATGAACCAAAGTTTAATGCGTTGTCTCCACCGTTTCCACCGTTTGCAATTAAGGAAACTGTATTAGGAATTGCTGTACCGTTAGAAATAATAATCGCTCCGCCACCACCAGCACCTCCAGCTCCGTCTACACCTCTCTTAACACCAATACCGGCTGTTTGATTTAAAGGATTTGAATTTTGTCCGTTTGCTCCGTTTGCTTCAATAACACCGGTACCAGTAATACTTCCATAGGATTGCAGGAAAACTATTCCTCCACCGGCACCACCACTTCCACCCTGAGTATTATCCATTTCACCGGCGCCACCGCCACCGCCCATAAATATACGGGTCGCATCATAGGTTAAGGGATGTCCTCCTAATCCGCCTTCTTTTCTTCTGCTGTCGGCTTGCCATGCTGAATTATTAGGTCCAACTGCTGCTTCATTCTGATCGTTTTGAGCACCGGAATAACCACCTCTTCCTCCTCCTGAACTATTTGCCGATAATGGCTCCAAAGCATAAAAAGCTGCATAAGTCGGATTTAAAGCACCGGTTCCTGTGTAAGTTCCTGTTCCAAAGTTTGAACCACCACCACCACCGGCATTTTTGTAATTTCCACCGCCGCCGCCATTGGCTGCAGCTCCCATTCCATATCGGGAAAGATAATTAACGGTCAAATCTCCGGTTGCAGTTGCAGCTCCACCGATTCCTTCTCCTTTTTCTGCACCTTCAGAAGCAGCTGAATATCCAGGTTTTCCAAAATCAGTGGCATTACCCGGACCGTTCGAAGTATTATCGACAACTCCACCTCTAAAGCCATAGCCGGAAGCAACTATTTTAGAATTTGTTCCAAAACTAACTGTTCCGTTCACTTCTAAAGCCACAATACCTCCACTAAGTCCATTCCAGGTTAGAGGAACAACTGTAGTATTCGGGTTCAACGTTAAATTTCCAAGTCTGGGTACACGAACCACCTGCACATGTCCTGTTGCTGTATACGTGTTTTTCAAAGCACATCTGACAGTAATACCTGTTGATCCTGAAACAGAAAGAACTTCTGCATATTCGTACTTTCCGGAATTATTGTAACTCGTTACTGTTCCCCAATCCTTGCGGTAATTATTCAAATTCCCCAGATCTGCCATCGCAGAATTAGACAAAGTATAGTTCCCTCCCCAAACTGCCGTTGGTGTTGTATTGATATCCAAATCAGCTCCCTGCATTTGGATGATCAGAATTAAATCTCCCGAAGCTAAAGCTGTCGTTAGAACAGGGCCATTCGTAAGTGTATTGGAAGTAACTGTTAAACTGGTTGCACCAGCAGCAATATTTGCAGTAACATCCGTATAAGCATTCAATACAGTTCCGGCAACTGTAACGGTATAATCACTGTTCTTAGCTTTCTGACTAAAGGAGAAATTGCTGATCGATAGTAGTAATATGGAGAGAAGAAGAGACTTCATGGGTATAAATGGGATAAACTAGTTCGTTAAAGAGACGACAAAATATACAAAAGGTTGTAATTTTTGTTATATTTTTTTGGATATTTCTTTCATGATATAACTTACCGCCGGACATACTTCCATGTTCTTTCTGGTAAGTGGTAAAATCTGGTACATGTTCTTACGGTCTGTATGCGGGTATTCCCTGCATGCCAGAGGTCTGTCTTCATAAACGGAGCAATAATTATCCGCTCCTAAAAACGGGCATGGTGCGGTTCTCAATACATAATCCTGATCCTCATCTATTTTCAGATAGGCATCAATAAATTTGCTTTCAGTCATGCGCATGCGTTTTGACAAACGTTTTATATCCACATCTCTAAAAATCGGACTGGTCGTTTTACAACAATTCGCACAGGCCAAACAATCTATTTTCCGGAAAGCTTCGGTATGCAATTGATGGAATTGTTCATCCAGCGTTCGATTATTTGCCTTCTTGGCTTTTTTAATCCACTTAGTATAAAATTCCTTCTCTGCCTTTCCGTGATCGGTGAGTTCTTTCAAATTCATCTTACAAAATTAATAGAAACCCATGCTGAATTTTAAAGTATTGTTTAATTTAGTCCAAGATACTTATGGAAAAATTTGATTTAGTTGTCATTGGTGGCGGGCCTGCAGGTTATGCAGCAGCCATGCGCGGAATCGATTACGGCAAGCGTGTTTGCTTAATAGAGAAAGATCGCGTGGGTGGCGCAGGAGTTTACAATGGTGCTTTGTCATCGAAAACATTGTGGGAAATTTCTCAAAAAATTGCATCTGTAAATGATACGATCAGCGGGAAAGGAAGAGAGAAATTCTACCTTTCCTGGCAGGATGTTGACGCCACTGTTGACGAAGCAGTTTTTGAACGTAAATTCCAGTATTCCTGCCATTTGAAATTGCTTCAGACCGAAACAATGAACAAATTATTAAGCTATCAGCGTGGTACGGCAAGCTTCATTTCTCCGCATGAAATTGAGATCGTTCAGCACGATGGTGACCGATCTGTGGTCTATGGAGAAAATATCATTATTGCCAGTGGAAGCAGGCCTAGAAAAATGAAGGATGTCAATGTAGATGAGCAAACGATCTTTACCAGTGACGGCATTGAAAATCTCTCCGATTACCCCAAAAGTCTTGTAATTGTTGGTGCCGGAGTTATCGGTTGTGAATATGCTACCATTTTTTCCAACTTTGGAAAAACGAAGGTTTACTTAATCGATCGTGCAGACCGAATTCTTCCTTTTGAGGATAGAGATATTACAAATATCGTCAGTGAGAATTTAGAAGAAAAAGGCGTAACGATTCATCACAATGCACAACTGGAACGACTTGAAAATTTAGGGAATGAAGTAGAATACGAATTAAGCTATCCGGACGGATCACGTGAAGTAATTCGTGTTGAAAAAGCACTTCTTTCTATCGGTCGTGTACCAAATATTGAATCTTTAAAGCTGGAAAATGCGGGAGTTTTAATGTCAAAACGCGGGCAGCACATTGGCGACGATGATACCGTAACAAATGTACCGCACATTTATGCCGTTGGTGATGTTTCGGGTAGAATTGCTTTGGTAAACATGGGAGAAATCGAAGCTCGTCATGCTGTGGAAAGAGCATTTGGAACTATCCGTGAACGACTGAGTTACGACAATGTCTGCACCATTATGTTCCTTCAGCCGGAAGTAGCCGCAGTGGGCATTAATGAAATGCAATGCGTCGAAAAAAATATTCCTGTAAAAGTGGTGAAAATCGACTACTCAGTCATTGCACGTGCAATTGCGATGCGAAAAACAGAAGGTTTTTTCAAAATTATCGTCACCAACGACAGCGATATGAAAGTTCTCGGAATGCGTGCTGTGGGTGAACATGCATCAACTGCCATTCAAACAATTGGTTTGATCATGAAACTCGGGCTTCCGATTCATGTGATTGCAGAGCTGGTCCATCCGCACCCTTCCATTGCAGAAGGAATCCAGGAATGTGTAAGAATGTTGTTGAACCGTTCACTATTCAAATCTTCGGTATTCAAAGATAAACTGGCCTGTTACTCGCTGGTTGACGGTGTAAAAACACCTTTGGAACGTTTGTAATTCACTTCAGATAAACTTCCTTTTTCATACAAATTGCTTGAAGAATTTGCAATTAATCGTGGAGGTTAATTTTGCTGAACCGCGCTAACGCTTGTTCACTTTTCGTAAGCTAACGCTTACTTTCCTTTCAAATCCATCGCCTTCAATGTGTTAATCATCAAAGATGCAATGGTCATTGGTCCTACTCCACCCGGAACAGGTGTGATCGCAGATGTTTTTGGGGCAACTTCCTTAAAATCAACATCACCTGCCAATCTCCAGCCTCTTTCTCTGGTTGCATCTTCAATACGGGTTGTTCCCACATCAATGACAACGGCCCCTTCTTTCACCATATCAGCTGTAATGAAGCCCGGAATTCCAACCGCAGCAACTAAAATGTCTGCTCCAAGGCAAATCTCCTTAATGTTTTCAGATTTAGAATGAGCAAGTGTTACAGTGCAATTTCCCGGGTTCGTATTCTTTCCTAAAAGTAAGCTCAAAGGCGTTCCTACAATATTACTTCTTCCAACTACCACACAATTCTTCCCGGCAGTTTCAATTTTATAACGACGCATTAATTCCACAATTCCGGCAGGTGTAGCAGGAACAAATCCGGGAATATTCAACATCATATTTCCTACATTGATCGGGTGAAAACCATCCACATCTTTCTTCGGATCAATAGACAGCGTCACTTTCATCTCATCAATATGCGCCGGAAGCGGAAGCTGGACGATATATCCGTCGATACTTCTGTCTTCATTCAATGTCTGGATTTTTTTCAAAAGCGTTTCTTCCGTGATAGAATCATCGTATCGGATTAAAGTGCTTTCGAAACCAATTTCCTCACATGCTTTCAGTTTGTTATTGACATAAGTAACCGAACCACCATCCTTTCCAACAAGAATTGCTGCCAGGTGAGGAATTTTCTTTCCTGCTGCTTTACGTTCTGCAACCTGAACTGCCAACTCTTTTTTAATGATTTCGGAAACATCTTTACCACTTAATATCTGCATAGTGAGAATTTTCTGCAAATATAAGGCTTACATCGATTTAGTAACAACTTTCATGCGATTCATCTTTGAATGACTTGTGAAATTTTATAAACAATAATTGATCCGGCAATAAAATTATCACACGAATCACCACTTTAATCAACGAGATCAGGGGTTTAATCAAAGACTGCTTTTTAAATCCAACCATTTAAAACGGCAGTCGTCTTTATACTGTAACGACAAAACAACATGTCATGGAAAACAAACTCGCTAAAAGACGCTTTATTCAGACCTCTGCAGTTCAGCAAATTAATGAGGCCACCATTGTTTTGAGACATTTTATTGAATTGAGTGCCAAATTATTGCCTTTTTTCAATGAATTATCTAAAAAAAGCATCCTTCTTCCACAAGAAGTGAATGACCGGAATAAAATTATTGAAGTTTACAGGAATTACGCTTTCGATACCAGCACTTCGGAAATATTGATGGAATCGGATATTTTGGAAATCATTCAGCAAACATTCCAATCTATTGAGCATCGAAATCCCGGAAAAGATTCTGAATCCGACAAGCTGATGACTGTTTTTCAGAATAAACATCATCAATTAGTTCAAAACTGGCAATTGACTGATACGAATTAAATAACCAGTTGCAAAACACGAATGTGATAAAAATCACGTGATGCAATAAACAAGTAGGCACGCGATTAATAATACAAACAAGTAGGCGCGCGATGTATCACGCGCCTACTTGTTCAGAAAAAGCCGAATCATGGTCAGAATATTGTTCTGATTGTGGTTCGGTTTTTTTATTTGATTTTGCTGAACTCTACTTATCAATGAACAAATAAGTTTCACTCATCAAACATGATATCATAAAAAAGGGGTGCGATAAATCACACCCCTACATTATTTAAATAATCCTATTATTTCTTTGCAGCTTTCGTCTTTCCCTTTTCAATGGAAATTTTCAGTGCTGTATTTGCTTCATCGATATCCAAAACAATGTTATCTCCTTCATGCAGATTCGCTTTAATAATCTCTTCTGCCAATGGATCTTCAATGTATTTTTGGATCGCTCTTTTCAATGGTCTTGCTCCAAATTTCTCGTCGTAGCCTTTGTCTACAATGAAATCTTTTGCTTTTTCAGTAATCGAAGCATGGTAACCCAATACAGCAATACGATCAAACAATTTCATCAATTCCAAATCAATGATCTTATGGATATTCTCTCTTGTCAGTGAATGGAAGATAATCATGTCGTCCATACGATTCAGGAACTCCGGTGAAAACGCTTTTCGCAATGCATTCTGAATGACGATTTTAGCATTATCATCACGTTGTTCTGTTTGCGATTTCGTTCCGAAACCAACTCCGGTACCAAAATCAGCCAACTGACGTGCACCGATATTTGAAGTCATGATCAGGATTGTGTTTTTAAAATCAATCTTACGACCCAACCCATCCGTCATATGTCCGTCATCCAAAACCTGCAGTAACAAGTTGAATACATCCGGATGCGCTTTCTCGATCTCATCCAATAAAATGATGGAATAAGGTTTACGTCTTACTTTCTCCGTCAACTGACCACCTTCTTCGTAACCAACGTATCCCGGAGGCGCTCCAACTAATCGGGAAATAGAGAATTTCTCCATGTATTCCGACATATCGATACGAATCAATGAATCTTCAGAATCGAATAAGTATTTCGCCAATACTTTCGCCAATTGTGTTTTACCAACACCTGTTGGCCCTAAGAAGAAGAACGAACCGATTGGCTTATTCGGATCTTTCAATCCTGCTCTGTTTCGTTGAATAGCTTTCACCACTTTTTCAACTGCTTCCTGCTGACCAATAACTTTACCCTGAAGTTCATCAGCCATAGTAGCCAATTTACCCATTTCAGTTTGAGCAACTCTTGTAACAGGAATTCCACACATCATGGAAACAACTTCCGCAACATCTTCTTCGGTTACAACCACTCTTTTGGCTTTGGAATCTTCTTCCCAACGTTTTTTCGCTTCTTCCAAACGATCCTGAAGTTTACGCTCAGAATCACGTAATTCAGCCGCTTTTTCGTATTGCTGAGATTTGATCACTTCATTTTTCTGATCCTTCAGTTCTTCAATTTCCTGCTCAATATCAATAATATCCTGCGGAACATTGATGTTCGTGATATGTACGCGAGAACCTACTTCGTCCAAAGCATCAATTGCTTTATCCGGCAAATGCCTGTCCGTAATATAACGTTCCGTCAATTTCACACATGCAGCAAGTGCTTCGTCCGTGTAAGTCACCATGTGGTGATCTTCGTAACGTTCTTTAATATTGTTTAGAATCTGGATCGTTTCTTCGATACTTGTCGGCTCGATCAATACTTTTTGGAAGCGACGCTCTAAAGCTCCGTCTTTTTCAATGTATTGTCTGTACTCATCCAATGTTGTAGCACCGATTGCCTGCATTTCTCCGCGCGCCAAAGCCGGTTTGAACATGTTTGAAGCATCCAGTGAACCACTTGCACCACCCGCACCTATAATAGTGTGGATTTCGTCAATAAACAAAATGATATCCGGATTTTTTTCGATTTCGGCCATAACGGCTTTCATACGCTCTTCAAACTGACCGCGGTATTTTGTACCGGCAACCATAGAAGCTAAATCCAACGAAATGATTCGCTTATTAAAAAGTACACGGGAAACTTTGCGCTGAACAATTCTCAGTGCCAATCCTTCCGCAATGGCACTTTTACCAACTCCGGGTTCTCCGATCAAAATCGGGTTATTCTTTTTTCTGCGCGATAAGATCTGAGAAACTCGCTCAATTTCTTTTTCACGTCCTACAATTGGATCCAGTTTTCCGGCTTCTGCCATCTTCGTTAAGTCACGACCGAAATTATCCAAAACCGGAGTTTTAGATTTAGGGTCAGTTGCCTTTCTTTGACTAGCTCCAAATGTTTGATCGTCATCTTCAGAAGAAGACGACATTTCTGCTCTTGGTAATTTGTTTTCGTCGACCATATTTTCTAATTCCTCGTGAACTGTATTATAATTAACTCCGTAGCGGTTCAACACTCTGCAAACTACGGAATCTTCATCCTTTAGCATCGAAAGTAACAAATGTTCTGTTCCAATCATAGGGCTCTTGAACAATTTGGCTTCCAAATAAGTGATTTTTAACAAACGTTCTGCTTGTTTTACCAAAGGGATATTCGCACCGACAGGCGAATTCGATTTAGATGTCTCTAGTAAAGGTTTTTCTAATTCTGCTTTTAATTTAGGTAGGTCCAGGTTAAATCCGGTAAGAATACGCACCGCATTGCCCTCACCTTCACGCAAGATTCCAAGCAAGAAATGTTCAACCCCAATAAAGTCATTCCCTAAACGCAAAGCTTCTTCCCTACTGAAACTCAGTACGTCTTTTACGCGGGGTGAAAATTTCGCTTCCATAACTTCTTAATTTAAGATTCAGGTACAACAAGTGCACCATACAAATATACAAACTCATTAAATGTTAATAAGTAGATCGAAATATCATTTTTTCACCACTTTTTGTTAGTAAAAATCCATTTACCCCTCTTTTTTGTAGTTATAAAAAAACTAATTTCGAAACTTGCATTTAGCACGCAAATTTCGTGCATAATTTAAAACTATGACAAGATGGCAGATGGAGAAAAGATAATCCAGATTAACATCGAAGATGAAATGAAATCGGCGTACATCGATTATTCGATGTCAGTGATTGTATCTCGTGCGCTTCCTGATGTGCGCGATGGATTTAAACCAGTACACCGCCGTGTATTATATGGTATGCAGGATTTGGGAGTTTATTCCAACCGACCGCATAAAAAGTCAGCGCGTATTGTTGGGGAAGTACTCGGAAAATATCACCCGCATGGTGACAGTTCTGTTTATGACACCATGGTGCGTATGGCACAATCCTGGTCTTTGCGTTATCCTTTGGTTGACGGACAAGGAAACTTTGGTTCCGTAGATGGTGACAGCCCGGCAGCAATGCGTTATACGGAAGCTCGTTTACGCAAGATCGCAGAAGAGATGCTGGATGATCTGGACAAAGAAACCGTTGATTTCCAGCCAAACTTTGATGACTCATTGGAGGAACCAACCGTATTACCATCTAAAATACCGAATTTATTAATAAATGGGTCAAGTGGTATTGCCGTTGGTATGGCAACAAATATGGCACCTCATAACTTAGGTGAAGTAGTTGATGCCATTATTGCATACGTAGATAATAATGACCTGGAAGATGAAGAGCTGTTACATCATGTAAAAGCACCCGATTTCCCAACAGGAGGTATTATTTACGGTGTAGATGGAGCTCGTGAGGCATTATTGACAGGTCGCGGCCGTGTCGTTATTCGCGGAAAAGCCGAAATCGAAGAATCAGGAGGAAGAGAACAAATCATTGTTACGGAGATTCCTTACCAGGTGAACAAAGCAGAAATGATCAAGAAAACTGCTGAACTGGTAAATGACAAAAAGATTGAAGGTATTTCTGACATTCGCGACGAATCTGACAGAAATGGTATGCGTATCGTTTTTGAATTGAAACGCGATGCTATTCCAAATGTCGTTTTAAATAAACTATACAAGTACACTGCTCTGCAGGGTTCCTTTTCAATCAACAACATTTGTTTAGTTGATGGAAGACCACGTCAGTTGAACTTAAGAGAAATGATTGCTGAATTCGTGAAATTCAGACATGAAGTAGTTATTCGCAGAACGAAGTATGAATTGCGTAAAGCGGAAGAGCGCGCGCATATCTTAGAAGGGTTAATCATTGCTTCTGACAATATTGATGAAGTAATTGCAATTATCCGATCATCAAAAGCCCCGGAAGAAGCGCGTGAGCGTTTGATGGAACGTTTTGCATTGTCAGACATTCAATCGCGTGCCATTGTAGAAATGCGTCTGCGTCAGTTGACAGGACTGGAACAGGACAAACTACGTGCTGAGTACGCAGATTTAATGGCATTCATTGCTGATATGAAAGACATTTTGGCACGTGAAGAACGCAGAATGCAGATTATCAAAGACGAATTAAATGATGTTCGCACGAAATATGGTGATGCTCGTCGTTCTCGAATTGAGTACTCAGCTTCAGAAATGAAGATTGAGGATTTAATCCCGGATGAAGAAGTGGTTATTACTATTTCCCATGCAGGTTATATCAAGCGCACAAACTTAGATGAATTCAAGGTTCAGAGCCGTGGCGGAATGGGATCGAAAGGTTCTACAACCCGTGACAAAGATTTCTTAGAACATTTATTTGTAGCAACGAATCACAACTATTTATTGATTTTCACCGAGAAAGGGCGTTGTTTCTGGATGCGTGTATTTGAAGTTCCGGAAGGAAACAAAACAGCTAAAGGAAGAGCAATCCAAAACTTGTTGAATATTGAGCAGGACGATAAGATCAAAGCGTATGTGAAAGTCAAAGATTTGACGGACAAAGAATATGTGGAGAACAACTTCATCGTGATGTGTACGAAACAAGGTATTATCAAGAAAACTTCTTTAGCTGCTTATTCTCGCCCAAGAGCAAACGGTATCAACGCGATCACCATCCGTGAAAACGATGAATTGCTTGAGGCAAGATTGACTGACGGAACGAATGAAATGGTCCTTGCAACAAAAGCAGGACGAGCAATTCGTTTCAACGAGGAAAAAGTTCGCCCGATGGGAAGAAATGCTTCTGGTGTACGTGCAGTAACTCTTCAAAACGACAAAGATGAAGTAGTAGGTATGATCTGCGTGAAAGACAAGGCAGAGACTATCATGGTTGTTTCTGAAAAAGGTTACGGAAAACGATCATTCCTGGACGATCCGGAAGATGGTGAACCGGTTTACCGTATCACAAACCGTGGTGGAAAAGGTGTTAAGACGATTAACATTACGGATAAAACCGGACCGCTTTTAGCAATTAAAACAGTTGCCGATGAAGATGATTTGATGATCATTACCAAAGCAGGTGTCACCATTCGTATGCACATTGATGGCATCCGCGTAATGGGACGTGCAGCTCAGGGTGTTCGTTTAATCAACTTAAAAGGATCAGCTGCAATTGCAGCAGTAGCAAGAGTACCGCGTTCGGATGAAGATGAAGCAGAATACGATGAAGACGGAGCGATCATTGAAAAACCGTTGGACGACACTGCAGAAGAATCTGCTGACGAAACAAGCGAAACAAATTCTGAGGAATAATATGGAAAATGATCAAGGTTTGCATCTTTAGGTCGAGAATGGCATAAAAGTTGGAAACAGATCACAGCAAAATGATTAAAATTATGAACTATTTGAACATTACTAAAGGAGCATTAATAGCAGGAATCTTGATGGTTTCATCCTTTTCTTTCGCTCAAAAAAAGATTGAGACGGATGCTGCACTAGCATTTCAGGCCTACGAAAAGGCTCAAATGTCGCAAGATGTACCTGAAATGAAAAAGCAATTATTGAAAGCTAAAGAAGCTATTGATATTGCTTCAACAAACGCAGAAACTGAAAAAAGTCCAAAAACCTTGTTCTTAAAAGGTGAGATTTATGCATCCTTGTTTACAAATCCAATGCTTCTTACAGATCCGGAATTTGTGAAAATGATTCCTGAAAATTCAAAGGAAGTAGCTACAAAAGCTTACAAGGAAGCATATGATTTATCCAACAAATACGATTCGGATATTGAGAATAGCATCAAACAGATCAAAATGGCTTTCTACGATATGGGAAAAATGGCTTTCGATGCAAAAATGTACAAAGTTGCTGCCGAAGTTTTTGGATCTGTCAATGATTTTACCAATGTTGTAAATCAGATAGACACATTGTCTATTGAATATGCAGGTATCGCCTCAGAGAATGATTCCAACTATGTTCAGGCAGCAGAATACTACAAAAAATGTGCTGATTTGGGTTACAAACCGGAAAGCATTTACCGCTCAACTGCAATGGCTTACATCAAAGCGGGACAAAATGAAAAGGCTATTGAATTTTTGAAACAGGCTATTACAAAGTCTCCTAAAGACAAGCATTTATACTTTGCATTAGGAACGATTGCAATGGAAATGAATGACGACAAAACGGTTTTAGAAAATCTGAATAAAGCGATAGAAGTTGATCCTAATTATGCTGATGCACATTACAACCTGGGAGTTTATTTTTCCGGAAAAGGATCTGATTTACGTCTGAAAGCTGGTAATCTTCCTCCGAATGCGAAAAAAGAATCGGATGAATTGCTTGCAAAAAGTTTAGAGTTTTATTCGTTAGCATTGGATCCATTGGAAAAATACGTAGTACTTAATCCAAAAGATGTAGTGGTGTTGAGCAGTTTGGTGAAAATTGCACGAGCATTGAAAAACACTGAAAAAGAAGCAAAATTTAAGCAAATGCTTGATGCTGCGAAGCAATAATTAATTCCGAATAAATAATTCAAACAGGGGTGCAATAAATCGCACCCCTGTTTTTTTGTTATCACCACTGTAACCAACAAAAATTTCCAGCGTTTGAATAAGCATTCCCTCTCTTTTGGACTGAACAAACAGGATTTAACGGAAAATAAACATCTGACTCCTGTAAAAACCTTATCTTAGCCGACCCCAAAAGAAAACAAAATGAAAAACATTCTTGTCGTAATTTGTTTATTTGCCGGTCTTCAATCTTTTGCACAATTGAGTGCTGTGAAAGGAAAGACTTTTTATAATTTCTGGTTGAATCTTCCGGATTCGGCTACATTAAACAACAACCCTCCTATTTTGATATTCCTTCACGGAAAGAGTTTAAGCGGAACAGATTTGAACCGTGTAAAGAAATACGGAGTTATCCATGAAATTGAGAAAGGAAGAAAAGTTCCTGCTATTGTTATTGCTCCGCAGGTTGCAAACGGATCATGGAATCCCGACAAAGTATTGGAAATTTTAGAATATGTTCAAAAACTCTATAAAACAGATACCAATCGCGTATATGTTTGCGGAATGAGCCTTGGTGGCTACGGAACCATGCATTTTGTTGGAAAACATGCCGATAAAATTACTGCTGGTGTTGCACTTTGCGGTGGAGGAAATCCGAAAGACGCCTGCAACCTGGCAAGTATTCCGATGTGGATTCAGCACGGTAATCAGGATGAAGCCGTTCCCGTTCGTTATTCCAGAGAAATGGTTACAGCAATTAAAAATTGCAACAACGGAAAAAATCTGATCTATACGGAGATTCCAGGAGCAAATCACGGAGCTTTGGAACGAATCTTTCGCGCTGATGAAATGTACGACTGGTTATTTGCACAGGTAAGAACTGCCGCAGGTGAAGTCGTAATGGTTGCTCCTCCTATTAAGAGAGAGCCAATTATTATACAAGGGAATCAGACCGAAAAGAAAGCTGTACCAAGGGTTGGAAGTAACTAATGTAAAGGGGCTTCGACTTCGCTGCGCCTATGCTGATCGCGTGTCGCCATAGCTTTAGCGATGGCACAAGCTTCTGCGTAAGCATTCAGCCACCTCACCTTTTCTCTGACTTGTCAAAAGTAGACTGAGCGGAGTCGAAGTCTATTTAAACTGGATTGCAGAATATTTAAAACTGATAATCATTTCATCAAATTGTTTGATGAAGTCCTGCCCGAGATTTCCGTCAAAATCGGAATCTATTTTCCCGACCTCTTCTATCCGAACCTGGAGATTTTTCAGCGTTGCTTTTGATGAACCTACTGAAAGGGCAACTTTGGGCAATAGGTACCCTTCAAATTCTACTATTCCACCGGCACCGCCAGATTTCAAGGTTCGCTTCTTCCCTTTTCTCTTGACTTTCTTTTCATATTTCCGGTAATAAGCGCCGTTTAGCGAAGTTTCAACCGCCCCGGTATCAAAAGAAAACTGCAAAGTATCCGAACCCTGGACAACCTGGACAACCGGCATAAATCCGTTTAGCATCATATTACTCTTTGAATAGGCTTCGATTGTTTTAGGAATAACCAATTCGTCATTTTTAGTGATGTGGATTTCATCCAGGTTGCGAATTACCGGAAACCCAATAATTCCTTTAATGGAATAATTTGCTTCTTCAAAAGTGAGATCTTTGTCATCAAAAACAAGGAATACTACATTTTTACAGGTTACTTCTCCAATAGTTAATTCTTTGACAACTGCCAGATCGCTTTTCACTTTAGCTCCGGTAATTGCAGAAACATCAAATTGAACCGGAATTATTTCGCAACCCATCTCAAGCGCCACGGAACGCTGGATTACTGAAAAATTTGCACCTGTGTCAAAGATGAAATCCTTTGTCATTCCCGAAATAGCAACCGGAATATTTGCCAATTTCGCCAAATCCCTGGTCATTTGAATCCTGACATCACTAGTGTGAATAATCTGCTGCTTTTCCGAATTCTCCAATGCTTTCCAAATACCTGAAGTATTTTTTAAATCATCTAATTCATCGGGTGTACAAACCTGCTTGAGATTTTCAATGATGTATTGATTCGTTTGATAAGCTTCTTTGTATTCAAACAAATTGACGAAATTCAACTGCTTCACCAACAAAATTTCTTTGATCAGCGAATCATTCTTCAAAACCCCTGCCCCTTCCAAAAAATCTTCGATGGCTTCATTGGATGCTTTGAAATTGGAAAATGCATTCTCCACCAAACTCCAATAATAGAAATAGACTTCTTTATCGATTCGGGTTTTATTAGCGGTCAACAATTTTTTTACTGCAAAAAAGTTTTTCTTTTGAGCGAAAGTCCCTAATTCCAGGTAGAATTTTTCTTCATCGAAAGATTGGTCTTTCTGGGCTTTCGAAAAGAAACACAGCAAACAAAATAGAATAGCAAACAGGTTTTTCATAGTACGAAAATGAATCATGAAGATAATTAAATCAAGGATATAATTATTCTGTATACTATTTCCTATTCTTCCGCAGATGCACAGATTATTGCTCGCTAATGCTTACGCTGAAGCTACAGCATAGGCGCACCCACTCGCTTTTGATGTCCAGATAACACTTTGATGAATTGGTAAGAAAAGGAGGCGGCTGGTAAGCGCCTCTAATATCTGTGCATTTGCGGTAAAAAAGTATAGAGTAAGATCTATTATCGGAAGACGACTCATTTCAACTCAGACCACTTCTTTTGAACGATCTTTTTGAATTCATCCTTCTTGAAAGCTTTTTCATTGATGCCATCGTATTCTTTTACGATGTTTCCATTCCACAGGTAAAATACTCCCGGCGTATCTTTCGTTCCTCCTAAAACGGTCCAGAATGATCCCACATCCAAAACCTTGAATGGGTATTTTCTTCCGGCAAAGGCAAAGAAGTCCGGGATTAATTCTACTTCTTCATCCATGAAGACAATTTTCATTTCAGGGAAATCCGGATCTTTGGAAGCCATTTCTGTCAATGCTTTTGCGGTTTCCTTACAATGATCGCAGCCAGGAGCAAAGAAACACAAGATTTTTCTTCCTTTATCAATATCCGCATATTGTGATGCAAATCCGGACTTTTTGGCTTTTGGTTCGTCTATTAATTTTTCTTCTGCAGATTGCTCCACATTGTGATCTTTCTCCAGTTCTTTCAGATCCGTACCCGTCGACATTTTCTTGTCTGCCGGTTTTTTCGTATCAATAGGTTCTTCTACTTTCAGATTTTTTTCGCTGGTTTCTTCGGGCTTATCCAAATTCATTTCCTGCATCATCTCTTCTACTAACTCATCATTGGATTTACGCTGCATAGGACCAGCAAGAAATACGGCCAAAACAGATGCAAAAGTAATTGCTGCCAGGAAAGAGAAATTCAATCGATCATTCTGTTTAGATGTTTTTTGATACAAGAAAAAGAGTATCCCCATTCCAAGGATGTTTTTGATCAAAGCCTGCACCGGTGTCATTGGAAGTAAAGAACCAAAACAACCACAGTTTCCGCTGTTTCCCGTTGTAGCGATTTCGTAACTTAAATGAACACTGAAAATAAACAACATCAAAAATGAAGTGGGTAAAACCAGTCTTTTGAAGTAATTCTTTTGAAGCAATAAGATTCCCAATGCTAATTCACAACCGATCAAAATTCGCGAGAAATACGCAGCACTAGTTTCACTGAAACCCATCGGGATCAATTGTTTCACCTCAAATGTGGGTAAAGTAAAATTAGGGTTCGGATACAACTTTGCCACTGCAGACAGCAGGAACATAAATGCCATTAATCCTTTTAGGATCATTGGGAGTTGATTGTTTACAAAGCCCTGTTTTTCTAAGCTGGTAGTTGTCATAACGCAAATTTATGCCTCTAAAATAATAGAAAGATACGGGCTTGCTTTCCTTTTTAGGAAAAGCTTAACAAATAATGACGCAGAAATATTCTCCCACTCCTTTTTTTACCGCAAATACAGAGATTTTAAGGGCGCTCACCAGCCGCCCTTCTCTTTACAGGATAAAACGTCATGTATAAAGAGTTCCATAAAATGAATTGAACTATATACTGTTATACTCGATTGATAATATAATCTCCGAACCAGGACCTTTTATCCGTGAAGCGATGCTGCACCAACAAAGGAGATTGATCAATGATCTTTTTCAGGATCTCGTTATTGTATTTGCGGGAAATTTCCGTGTGGATTCGTTCATTTTCTTCGAATGAAAACGTTTTATTGATCGATTTGATTTCAACCAGCTGCTTTTTCGTGCTTTTTAAAAAACTTTTTGCAATTCCTTCTGATTCCTGGTATTCCGGATCGTGAACAAAGCTGTTGAGGTCAAAATTGGCATGAAGCTCCCGATTCATCCGCTCCAATAAGTTCAAATTGAAATCGCGTGTAATTCCTGCTGCGTCGTTGTAAGCTGGAAGAACCACTTCTTTTTCTTTGATCAAATCCACTCCCAAAACAATTTTATCGCCCGGATTCAGATTCTTACTCAGGGAAGCAATAAATCCTTTCGCCTGCTCATCCGACATATTCCCGATATTGGACCCGAGAAACAAAATGATTTTCCGGTTGGGAGATTTTTTCAGATCATTCAACATTTGAAAATAATCGCCATGCAGGCTGTTAATAGCCAATTCCGGAATTTCTTCTTTCATTCGGTGCTCCAGTCCTATCAATGCATTCGAGGAAATATCAATAGGAACATACTTAAAAGTTACACGCTCACGAATCAGTTCGAAAAGGAGGTGAATTGTTTTCGTTCCGTCTCCTGCTCCCAGCTCCACGACTTCGATCTCTTCTCCTTTTTGGATTTCGAAACTCGAAATAATATCCCGGGATTGCTGCTGAAAAATCTCCATTTCCGCACGAGTCAGATAATACTCGGGCATATTCATGATCTTCACGAATAGTTCATCTCCCCGCTTATCGTAAAAATACTTGGAAGGAATTTGTTTGGGAGTTTGAGAAAGCCCAACACTTACATCTTGCTTAAATTGTTCTAATATCATCTTATTTCGCTAACCTGATTCCTGAATACTGCCATTGATAATGTGGGTGGAAAAAGTTTCGGTAGGTTTTTCTGCTATGATTGGGTGATGTTGCAACGGAAGCACCGCGCAAAACCATTTGATTGATCATGAATTTTCCGTTGTATTCGCCAACTGCCCCTGCTGCGGTTTTGAATCCGGGGTAAGGTAAATAGGCGCTGTTTGTCCATTCCCATCGTTTTCCCCAATCCAGTAATTGGGAAGCAGCTTCCCATTCAAATTCGGTAGGTAAACGGAATCCACGCCAACTTGCATAAGCTTGTGCTTCGTAATAAGATACATGCCCTAAAATTGCGTCCGGATCTACTTCTTTTAAACCCGCAAGTGTGAAATAATGCCATTTTCCATGGATCTTGTGCCAATACAAAGGTGAATCGATCTTATTTTCATTGAGCCATGACCAGCCTTCATCCAGCCAGCAATCAAAACGGGAATAACCGCCTGCTTCTATGAATTCCAGGTATTCGCCATTTGTAACCAGGGCGTGGGAAATTTCATAGGCATGCAAATACACCCGGTGCTTATTCAATTCGTTATCAAAACAAAAAGCTCCGCCATCGTGTCCAATTTCATAAACTCCTTCTTCCATAGAAAGCCAGCCAAAGGACGGATTGGTATCTGCCAGTAAGTTGAAGTTGGGATCATATACCGGAAAGATCGGGTTGTGTCCCAGGGTATATTTCAAATCTGTGATCAACAATTCCTGGTGCTGCTGTTCGTGGTTCAATCCCAGTTCAATGAGTTCCCACAAATCGGTAGAAATCTCTTTCGAAAGCAATTCCGTCATTCCTTTATCCACGTAAGCGCGGTATTCGTAAACTTCCGAAACTCCAGGCCGCGTGATATTCCCGCGATCTGCACGGAAAGTTCGCTCACCAATTGTGTTGTAATAGGAATTGAATAAAAACCCGAAATCCGGGTGAAATTCCTGGTACCCATGAAGATTTTTCTTCAGGATCATTTCCTCAAAAAACCAGGTGGAATGTGCCAAATGCCATTTTGGAGGACTTGCAAAAGGAACCGGCTGCGGAACATAATCTTCCACCTGCAGGGGTTTACACAAGTCTTCCGTTCTTTGACGTATTTCTAAGTACTTTTCTTTCAGATTCATTCTTCTCAATTAATCCACAACAACTTGAACTCCTTTCCAAAAAGCTACTTTTCCTTCAATGCTTTTAGCCAGCTCTGAAGCTTTTGGATAGTACCAGGCAGCATCTTTGTTTGTTTGTCCGTCTACTTCCAGCGAATAGTAAGATGCTATTCCTTTCCATGGGCAGGTTGTATGCGTATCTGATTCTTTGAAATATTCTTGTTTGATGGTATCAGCCGGGAAGTAATGGTTTCCTTCTATAACAACCGTTTTATCACTTTCGGCAATGACGGTATTGTTCCAAATTGCTCTTTTCATATTCCCTATTTAGTAATTCTCGATGAATGATTCCGTGTCAGGCACAGAACCGTGTTCTAAATCAAGGTACGAAAAGAAAATTAATTTAGATTTTAAGTGGCTGAAAATTAATTGCCAATTAATCCCAAATTATTATTGGACACGAACAGCAATCATGGTTACATCATCGATCTGCTCATTGGATCCTTTCCAATCATTAAAGGTTTTGAGAATGGTTTTCTTTTGATCTTCCAAAGACAGAACAGCCAGTTTAAGAATCAATTCTTTCATTTGCTTCTTCATGAATTTCTTCCCTTTTGGACCACCGAACTGATCTGCAAAGCCATCCGTAAAACAATAAACCACATCATTTTTTAGTAAGGCAACTTCTGTCTGCGTGAAAGAAACCGAGTCATGAACATGTTTCCCCAAAGGCATTTTATCTCCCGGAAATTCCAACAATTCATACCCGTTTATTTCTTTCGAGTAACGAGCAATCCAAATAGAATTATTTGCGGAAGTATAAGTAAGACTCGTTTTCTCCTTATTGAACGAAATCAAACTTCCATCCATTCCATCTTTTCCGCCATCTGTACTTCCATCATTTTTCAATCGCTCGATGATGGTCATTCTTGCTTCATTGAAAATCTGAGCGGGTTCTGACTGATGTTCGATGGCTTTTTCCAGGCTCGTAATATTGAGCAAACTCATAATGGCCCCGGGAACTCCATGTCCTGTGCTGTCTCCGGTCAACAATAGAAAATCTCCGGTTGTGGATTTGGATGCCCAATAAAAATCGCCGCTTACAACATCACGTGGCTGAAAAATGACAAAATACTCGTCCAAATTATCAGAGAGAGTTGCTTCAGTGGCTAAAAAACTGCGCTGGATCCGTTCCGCATAATTAATGCTGTCTTTGATTTCACGGTGTTTTTCGGTAACCTGCAAATGTGTTTTATTCAATTCTTCCAATGCCGATTTCAATTCGGTCTCTGCAGATTTACGTAACGCAGCCTCTCTTTTGAAGATTCGCTGCCACATATTCACAGCTGCAAAAAAAACCACCAACCCAACGCCCAAAATAGGTAATGCAAAAGATGAACTTTCTGCCATATCGAAACTTGTAAGCAGTACAAATACCAAAAGTCCCACTCCCAGAAGGATTTTTCCCAGTTTGTTAATCATTTTCGAGTAGTGTATTTGTTCTATTTTGTACTAAATTAGTTTTGTTCGCGACTACCAGCTAATTCTTCTGGTTCTAAATACCTGAATGTTATTATGCGCTGTGTAAACAGTTGGTATCAGCAAATAAGTTCTTAAATTTAAAATTCCTTTGATAAACACATCCTTTTTCATGTCAAATATTCAACTTATTATAGAAGAACGTGCCGCAGATATCGGGAATTTCCTCGTTGGTCGTTTGCTTCCATTTCGTCAGAAACGTGCTGTCGGGCCTTTTGTATTCATCGATCACATGGGACCGGCGAAATTGAGTGATCATCAAAACCTGGATGTAGGTCCACATCCTCACATCGGTTTGTCAACACTTACTTATTTGTTTGAAGGTGCAATTATGCATCGCGACAGTGTAGGTTCGGTAGTTGAAATTCAGCCGGGAGCAGTGAATTGGATGACTTCCGGAAAAGGAGTGGTTCATTCGGAGAGAACACCGGAATATTTGCGTCACTCTGAAAAGAGTCTTCACGGACTGCAAATCTGGGTTGCACTTCCTAAAGCCCTGGAAGAAATGGAGCCTACCTTTACACATATCGAAGCACATGACATTCCCGAATGGAAAGAAGGAACTATCCAGTTCAAATTGGTTGCCGGAGAAGCTTTTGGAAGAAAGTCTCCTGTTCCGGTTTACAGTCCGCTCTATTTCCTGGAGATCAAAAGTCAGGAAGCCACAACAATCAGCATTGGTAAGTATCTCTATGGCGAAAGTGCTTTGTATATCCTGGAAGGAAGTATCAAGGATGGTGACGAAGAATTTGGTCCGAAGCAAATACTGATTGCAAAGGAAACAGAATTATGCACTTTTCACATGGCTGAAAACACTACGATCTATATTTTCGGAGGAGAGGCTTTCCCGGAGGAACGATTCATCTTTTGGAACTTTGTTTCCTCGCGTAAAGAACGCATTGAGGAAGCCAAAAAGGCATGGATCGATCAGACTTTCCCGAAGATTGAAGGAGAAACAGAGTTTGTTCCTTTACCGGAACCGAAGTTTTAGAACAAGTTCAAAAAAGGTTCAAAAGTTGAAATGTTCAAAATAAGATGAGGCGATACAAAATTTGAACATTTGAAATAAAAAATTATGATAGAAGTAAAACAATTTGATCACGAATCAAAAGGCTTTTTCAAAGCCACAGAAGATGGCAAGGAAGCCGGAAAAATGACTTATGCATGGGTAAACGACGACCGCATCATTATTGACCATACGGAAGTAAATGGTGAATTCAGAGGGAGAAGTGTTGGAAACCTGATGGTCCAGGCAGCTGTTGAATTTGCACGGAAGGCTGACATTAAGATTATCCCGCTTTGTCCGTTTGCAAAAAGTGTCTTTGACAAAACTCCCGATTATAAGGACGTACTTTAAAGTTCAAAGGGTTCAAAGGGTTCAAAGGGTTCAAAGGGTTCAAAGGGTTCAAAGGGTTCAAAGGTGTTTAAGGAAATATATGTTGAACTATTGAACTATTGAACTATTTCTTCACGTATTGCGTCAAAATATAAATGGACTGTCCGTCGATCTTGCCTTCAATTAATGTTGGATCATCATGGACCAGGCGGATATTGCGGACAGCAGTTCCGCGTTTTGCCGTAATCGTAGAACCTTTCACATCCAATTCTTTGATCAAAACAACCGTATCTCCTGCTTTAAGAATGACACCATTGGAATCCATGTGTTTCACAGCATCTTCATCTTCCATACCTGATTTTGCCCAGGAAAGTTCATTATCATCCAGATAAATCATTTCCAGCAAATCATTCGGCCATCCTTCCTGTTTCAAATTATCCAGCATTCTGTAAGCAATGACTTTCACTGCAGGAACTTCACTCCACATGGAATCATTCAAACATCTCCAATCATTGGGAACAACTTCTTTCTTTCCTTCCAATTGATCTTTCAGGTTTTGGGAGATCAGAATGAAATCATCAGCTGAATTTCCTTCTGAAGGTTGTACCTGGTAAACCTGCAGGTTATCAGTAGATCCGCTCAACTCGCAAGTCTCACCGCTGCGAAGATTCAATTGTTTTTCAAAATTCATGCTGCAAAGGTAATAAAAACAAAAACCCCGAAGCGATTTCAAAATCTACTTCGGGGTTTCCAATTATTTCCAGTAATTACTGAATAACTACCCGGTATACTTTTTCAGCAGATTCGTTTGAAAGTTTGAAGAAATAAGTTCCTCTTTGAACTTCATTCAGATCAACCGTATTTAAACCGTTTGTAATGGAGTTATTTGCTGTTTTCACTACACGACCATTGACATCTGTTATTACCAAATGGAATGATTCTGTACTCAATGACGATTCGATGTAAACCAATCCTGTAGATGGGTTCGGATACAAACTCACTGATTCAAATGCATTTTCGTCAACAGACATCCAGTCACAAGTCGTTACTACTGTAACTACAACATTGGAGCTATCATCCGGACAAACATTGTTTCCAACAATGTATTTGTAATTAGAGCTGCTAGCCGTATTTCCGGTAATCAACTGGGAGTTCGGTATAAGGGCATTTGCAGCATTGTACCAATTTCCGCCCATATTTACCGTTCCCGTCAAACCTGATAACAAATCAATAGGCTCATTGATACAAGCTGTGATTACGCCGTCACCACCCGCGTTTGAAGGAGGATAAACAGTGATCATTGCAGTAGCAGTATCTACCAAACAACCTTCTGTAATGTAATTCACACTTACAGTTCCAGCAATTACAAACTGAGGATTGAACAAGGTATCATTGACAATAGCAACCTGGTTTGGAGAGTAACTCCATGTTCCGAACGCATCATTCATTCCAATTACATCATTCAAGTCAACCATTTCGTTGATCTGACAAACATTTGCAGCTCCGTTAGTTCCTGCAGAAGTTCCACGCTCCATTAAGTTGAAGTCATCAAATGCCATGAACCAAGGGTTGAATGAAGCAATTAACTTAACTCCGAAAGTATAAACTCCCGATGAATCTGGTGTGAAGCAGAAGAATGATCTCTGGTAATTTACATCCGGCGTTTCAGTAGTCGCAATGAAACTACCCAAAACACTTGCCCCTGTTGATGACTGTGTATTATTCACTACCACAGAACCATTCCAACCAGTGTTTTCATTTTCAGCTGCCCATAGGAAGCTAAATTCATAGTTGTGTCCGGCTACCAATTCAAATTCAGGAGTCCACAAATGATCATTCGACCCGCTGTAGATTCCAACAAAGTTTGATCCTGAGTTAGCCGTTCCCGGAGTGTTGCCACCGTTATCAGAAAGGAAGTCGAAATTTTCACTTAACCAGCAAAGTGGATATAAACCGTAATCTACACTTGGCATTGCATCAAAGTCTTCTGTCCAGGGCAAAGCAGTGATTGGTGCGCAAAGCGTTGTTCCACTTACAAGTGTCCAATAAGAAGAATCTGTTGAGCTGCAAGAAGCCTGAACATAAACATCATAAACAGTTGACGGATCCAAACCTGTTACTGAAAATGAAGCTGAAGAACTTTGTTGTGCAGAGTCAATTCCGTTACCAGTTCCCGGAACGAAACCAGGTGTTCCCCATTCGATATTCCAATTTGTTTCCGAATCTCCCGGAGTCCAGGAAATATCCAAAGAATTGGTCCCTTCGCTGTCTACCATTAAATCAGTTACCGGCAAACAAGTAGGAATAGGAACAACTACAAAAGTATAATCTTCTGCTTCTCCTTCTCCTGAATTGAGTGTACATGCATCCGTTGGGGAATTATTATAGTAATCCGCCAAAATGCGCATTCTGTAAGAACCAACTGCTACTCCAACAGGAACTCCGAAAGATCCTGAGAAGTTATCCTGGTATCCGAATGATTGGAACATTTGTTCTGCCGGTTCAAATACCATGTTGGAATTCCAGTCAACCCAAACCCCAAAACCAAAAGTATACCAGGTTTCGAAACCGAAATTTACGGTGAAGTTTACGTCAGGGCCACCTTCAAACTGAGAAACAGTCATTGTTGTAGCATTTGTATAACCATTCGGTCCGATTCCTGAATTCAGGTTGGAAATATTTGTCGTTGCTCCACCAGTTGTAGAGAAGTTATTGATGTAATAGTCCGTATTTGACGTTGAAAACTCACAGTATCCTGTATAAACCGTCATTGGTCCTGACCAGGTACTTTCATCACCTCCACCGCAATCTGCCTGAACGTAGAAATCATAGGATGTCTCTGGCGTTAATGGCGTTGCTGTAAAAGAAGGTGTTCCTGTAGCAGTTCCGGGAGTTCCTGTACCAGGAGTAAATCCTGCAGGTCCGTACTCAATGTTCCAGTCTGTTTCCGTACCTTCTACTGTCCAGGAAATCTCAGCCGAAGTTGAAGTAGTTACATCTAAAGTTAGATTCGAAACAGGCAAACAAGATGGGATCGCTGTTACTTCGAAAGTATAATCTTCTGCTTCACCGTATCCATTTTCCGTAGAACAAGGATCATTCGGCTCACCGTTATCACCGTCTGTTAAAATACGCATTCTGTGAGGTCCAACTACTGCTCCTGTAGGAACACTGATTGATCCTGAAAATGTTTCATCGTAGAATCCAGGGCTAAACACTTGCTCGCTTCCCTCAAAAATGAGGTTGTCATTCCAGTCTACCCAAATACTAAAACCAAAGTAATCATTCAGATTCGCATTAAAGTTGACTACCGGGCCACCTTCAAAGCTGGAAACAACCATTGCAGTTGCGTCCTCATAACCATTCGTTCCAAATCCGGAATTCAGGTTGGAAATGTTTGATGTTGTTCCTCCTGTAGTTGAGAAGCTGTTAATGCTAACGTAAGAGTCAACTCCTTCGAACTCACAAAATCCTGTAAATCCGTTAAGTGGTCCAAACCAGGTACTTTCTTCGCCACCCCCGCAATCTGCCTGGATGTAGAAATCATAATTAGTATTCGCAGTCAATGAACCTGCTGTAAATCCTGGTGTTCCGGTAGCTGTTCCCGGAGTTCCCGTACCCGGAGTAAATCCTTCCGGACCATATTCGATATTCCAGTCTGTTTCTGATCCACCTGCAGTCCAGTCGATTGTCAACTGTGTTGCTGTTACATTAGTTACAGATACATCATATACCGGAGCACAGCTCACTTCTTCTACGACAATATTGTCAAGAATCCACCAGTAACCCCAATCACCTGTCCATCTGAATCGAACCTGAGCATTATTTGCTCCGTCTGCTGCATTTGTGATATTTAATGTAACATGAGTCGGGTCATCCGTATCAGCTGTTCCGCTCAATACTTCAACCCAAGTTGTGCCGTCCCAAACTTCTACATAATAAACAGCTCCTGTTGACTCACCACTGTCGAAGAATGTGTGATCAAATGATAACAAAATAGAACCTGTAACTGCACTTGCATCGAATACCTGAGATTCCAAAGCAGCTTCTTCAGGCCCGGACATAGATCCGTTAAAATCACTGTCAAAAATTGCAGCCGGATCCGTTATCGGAGCAAATAAACTCTGCCCTCCGGGATTGTCAAAAACCCAAACTTCTCCTCCTCCCTGGATGTCGTTGTTAACCCATCCTGCTGGTGGGGTTGATCCTGTAGCCGTACTAAAATCCTGGCTAAAGATCACTTGTGCTGATAGATTGCCTGATAGCTGCAAGAGCGAAAGACAAGCTAACAAAGTGTAAATTTTCTTCATAGTTGTAATATAGTTTGTAAACATTATTTCAGCATAAATATGCTTTATAAAAGACTCTGACTTTCCGATCACTTTGGAAAATCAGAGCCTCCATTTTATCTGTCGATTACTGAATGACTACCCGGTATACTTTTTCAGCAGATTCGTTTGAAAGTCTGAAGAAGTAAGTACCTTTTTGTACGTGATTTAAATCAACCGCGCTTGTTCCAGCAGAAACAGTATTGTTTGCACTTTCAATTTTTCTCCCGTTGATATCTGTAATTTCCAATGTGAATACTCCGGAGAATCCTGATTCAATGAATACCATTCCAGTAGAAGGATTTGGATACAAGTTCAGTTCTTCCAGTGCAATTTCATCTGTAGATAACCAGTCACAAATTGTAACGTTAACTACTACACCTGCCGTATCATTAGGGCACACTCCATTTCCTGTAACATACTGAAAATTATACTGTCCCGGGAAATTTCCAGTAGTTGCCTGTGAGCTTGGCAGCAAATTGTGCATAGGATCATACCAGTTACCACCCAAATTCACTGTTCCAGCCAAACCGGACAATAAATCTACCGGTTCGTGTTTACAAGCATTAATAATACCGTCAGTACCTGCGCTTGAAGGACCGTAAATAGATACCAAAACAGCTGCTGTATCAACCAGACAGCCAGTAGTAATATAGTTTACACTTACTGTTCCGGCAGGCACAAACTCAGGGTTAAACATCGTGTCATTCACAATTGTAGAAGGATTTCCGGCAAATGACCAGGATCCAACTTCATCATCTTTTACGATTAAGCTGTTCAAATCAACCAGTCCTTCTGTCTGACAAACAGTTACAGCACCATTAGTTCCGGCGCTCGCTCCTCTTTCAACCAAACTAAAATCGTCAAATCTCAACACGTAAGGATTTGATGTCGCATCTATATTGATTCCAAATGAATAAACCCCGGTAATTGAAGGTGTAAAGCAGAAAGTTTCTTTTTTATAATCTTGATCCGGTTCTTCTGAAGAAGTAACGAATTGACCTAAAACAGTTGCTCCGGTTGAAGATTGTGAATCATTCACAACTACGCTTCCATCCCATCCCTGATTGCCATCGCCGGCCCACATGAAACTGAATTCATAAGTCGTTCCAGCTGTCATTTCAAATTCAGGAGTAAACAAATGATCACTGTTCCCCCAATAGATTGTTGCAAAGTTTGATCCTGAATTAGCCGGAAATCCTGTATTATTTCCATCATCAGAACCCCAGGCACCATTCTCACTTATCCAGCAATAAGGAATTACGCTATAATCTGTCGCTGGTATTGCTTCAAGGTCCTCAAACCAGGGTAAAGTAGAAACAGGCGAACAATCTGTAGCGCCGGAAACCAACATCCAATAAGATTCTTCGCTTCCGCAATTTGCACGAACATACACGTCATACATCATTCCGCCGGCCAAGCCATTCAAGGTATACGGATTCGTTGTTGCAGTTTCAGATCCTAATTCATTTCCTGTTCCCGGAGCAAAACCAGGTATTCCGTATTCTATGTCCCAAGCAGTTTCAGTACCGTTGATTGTCCATGAAAGATCCAGAAAATCAATTCCCTCGTTATCTATAGCCAAATCAGCAACCGGAATACAGGTTACTTCCTCGATCAAAATATTGTCAATAATCCAATACCAGGAATAATCACCTGCAAATCTGAATCGAACCTGAGCATCAGATGCTCCGTTCAGATCAGCTGTAATATCGATCAGCATGTGCTCAGGATCCTGCACAGAAGAAGAGAAAGAAGAATAAATCTCTACCCAGGCACTTCCGTTCCAAACATCTATATACGCCTGTCCACCCGCATCTGCATTGAAAAACTGGTCAAAAGACAGGAAAATCGGATTAGAAGCAGTACTTGCGTCAAATAGCGGACTTTCCAAAGCTGCTTCTTCCGGAATACCGTCAGGCCCGTAGTTATCACTGTCAAAAATAGCTGCAGGATCAGAAATAGGAAATGTTAAATCCCTTCCGCCCGGATTATCAAATTCCCAAACGCTTCCGCCGCCTTGAATGTCATTGTTGGTCCAATCTGTTGGTGGTGTAGTTCCTGTTGCGGAACTAAAGTCCTGAGAGACTAAGACTTGAGCTGAAACACTGTTTGAAAAGTTCAGAAACAGCGAACAACCCAATAATAGGTAAATTTTCTTCATAGTTTTTGGCATGTTTAAATACTAACACAATGATAATTAATTTATCATCCAGTTTTTCATTCATTTTAGAAAGTAAACGTGGAATCCAATTTTGATCTAAAATTAAACTATTTAGTCACAAAAAGTTAAGTTTTTATTAATTGATCTATCAATAATTGAACTTGAAAATTTTAATAGGAATAATCTGTATGCTGCCACTGGATCCAATATTCCTGCAAGCCCTCTTTTGTCCGAAATAACCTGCTAATCAATAACCTTCGATTTCGCACAATCTTTTTCGGACTGGATAACAAATCATGCTTTCTCTTCTTTAGCTCTGGCTTGTGTCCCCATCCTCCGCAATGATCAAAAGCAGTCATCGCCTGATTCTTAGGAACTCGTTTAAAAGGAATGTAAATTTTATATTCTACTTCATTTGAATTTCCATTCATACCTTTTGTAGAAATTTTGATGCGATTAAAATCAACTTTACTGTATAAACTGTCGCGGTACAATTGTTTTAATTTTTTGCCAACATACTCACACATTTTATTCGAATATTGGTGTGCCACATCCGTTCCGTTCAATTGCAGTTGATTGATATAGCGTTCCGAAACAAATTCTACTCCCCGGTAAATACCGCTGCAGGAAGAATCTGTACAATAAGGAGTGTCAATAAGACATTTAAAAGGCAGATTATGGGACGAATCCAAAATCATATGGTCCTGGTTTTCATCGGCATAAATTTGCTTATTCCCATTGTGAGTACATGAACATGCAATCCAAATGAAGAAAAAATAAATCACCGCTGAAATAATCCGGAACTTCTTATTCATTCCCCTAAAAATAGTATTTTAATTATCAATTATTACTGATGGAATTATCAAGTTTATAAGCTTAATCGCTTGATAATTGATAATTAGCGTTTTGATAATTACCTTAGCAAACTACGACATTCAAACATGCAGAAACTACTTCTTTCTTTTTTCATCTGTTTTTCAGCACTTTCTGTTACTGCACAGGCCAATTGGAATAACAGTTCTTTTGTACATCGTTCCGGAAGACAGGTCCTGGACGGATCAAATACGCCAATTCGCCTGGAAGGTGTGAATCTGGGCGGATGGCTTTTGTGGGAAGGTTGGATTTGGGGAGCCGGCTATACTGCTGAAAAAACGATTTACACCCGCATAAAGAACAAAGTAGGACAAGTGAATGCGGATGCTTTTCGCACTTCGGTTTATGCCAATTATATTACCCGCAAAGATATCGAAGCAATTTCCGGTGAATGTTTCAACCTGGTGAGACTCCCATTCAATCACAGTATTCTGGAAGATGATGCAAATCCTTATGTTTACAAACAATCCGGGTGGGATTTGATAGACAGTTTATTGACCTGGTGCGAAGACAATGATGTTTACGTACTTTTGGATATGCACAGTGCCCCGGGCGGACAATCTACCACCTTTGTGTCAGATCCGGATTCTCCCAATATGTGGGCCGATCCGGTTTATCAAACAAGAACCGTTGAACTTTGGAAAGCTATTGCAAATCGGTATAAAAATCGTGGAATTGTTGCCGGATACGACCTGTTGAACGAACCTGCAGCTCCGGCTGACACAACACTTGTTCAGTTTTACGAAGTATTGATAGATTCGATTCGAACAGTTGACACCAATCACATGATCTTCCTGGAAGGGAAAAATGCTTCCGGTGATTTCAGCATGTTCACTTCTCCTCTTCCCGATCCGAACATGCTGTTTACCTTTCATTTTTACAGCTGGTTTGTCTGGAATATTCCTGCTGCCCTGGATGAATTTGTAGAAGTATCCGAAGATCTCAATGTTCCGATCATGTGCGGTGAATGGGGAGAAAACAATTACGTTCCTTTGAATACCACACAAAATTATTTCAAAGATCCTTCCAAACAGATTAGTGGTGAAACTTTCTGGACCTGGAAAAAACGTATCACAGGAAGTAATTATCCATATTATGCAGGAATTGATTCAAGTTCACTTTGGAATAAGTCTATTAAATGGATTACCAACGGATTCAATCCACAGCCAACAGTTGCTGAAATGCAGCAAGGCATGAATGAGTTTATTCAGAACATGAAATACCAAAACTGCTTTCTGAATGATTCCATGAGCGATCTTTTAAATGCTTGCTCCGGAACAGCTTCCCTATCGAAAAACACCTCCGAAACGCTGCTTGAGCTGGTTCCGAATCCGGCAGACCAACAGGTTTTGATCCGTTCACTCTTTGAGATGAGATCCATTCATATTTACAACTCATTGGGAAAAGAGATCGCATCCATCCCGGTTTGGGGAACTGAATTTATCCTTGACCTGGAAACCCTTCGGAACGGAATTTATTTTATCCGTTCAGATCAATCAGGAAGTGCTCAAAAACTGGTAGTTCAGCATTAAATGCTTCAGATTATGCATTTGTTGAGCTATAATCTTTTTTTTACATTCGAAATAAAATGCTAATTTACAGTTGCAATCGGTTAAATGATTGCTGAGGGGAACTGAAAACCGAATTACAGAGTAAGACTACTTATAAACTATTCACACATGAAAAAAAATCTGCTTGCAGGACTGCTTGTACTTTCCTGCGCAATCCATTCATCTGCCCAAACAAACGTTTGGTATTTCGGAAACAACGGCGGACTTCGCTTTACCGGCGGTATTACTTCACCGGAACCCGGATCGGTCATGAGTACAAATGAAGGTTCAACCGCAGCATCAGACAATAGCGGAAACCTGTTGTTTTATGCCGATGGACAACGTATTTGGCATGGGGCTACTCATTCTGTTGTCACTTCCACCATGCTTGGAAGCCCTTCAGCTACTCAATCAGCAATTGTCATTCCTTTACCGGGAAATTTCTGCACCAAATTTTTGATCGCTACCTCAGAAGGTGTTGAAACGACACCGGCCACTCCCAACGGATTGGGTATTGCGCTGGTAACCGTTACCGGAACTTATCCCTCCCATACTGTAACCTACGATCCGGCGGTATCCATCGTAGGATCAGGAGTCCGTTTTTCCGAAAAACTCGCTGTAACTCCCGACGGGAACGGCGGATGGTGGCTGGCAGGACACGACTATAGTCCAACAACTTCCGGAGGAACTCAATTCTACAAATTTCACATCACCAATACTCCCGCTTTTACCGGGATCACTTCCAGTGCAGGAGCTCAGGCAGCCCTCTTGGCAAATATGACTACACAAACAGTTGGGATGGCTCACAACTCAACCGGTTATAACGCACAGGGACAAATGAAATTTAATGTTGCCGGCACTAAGCTCGGATTAGCGCTTTGCGGGGCAAAGTATGCAGAAACCTTTAATTTCAATTTATCCACCGGAGCAATGACACTCGACAAATCCATCAACGTAGGAGGACTTGGAAATACTTATGGATTCGAATTTTCTCCTAATGGAAATTACATCTATATCGGACAAGGATTTGCTGGAGGAGGATCGACCTGTTATCTCTACCAATACGATATTACTGTCGGAAGTCCTACTCCTTATGCAGTGGCAAGTGCCGTTGCTTATTCCGGACAGCAATATCCCTTCAACGGATTGCAGTTGGGACCAGATAATAAAGTGTACGTGAGCGGGCCATTTGTGGGCGTGAATTCACTTTCAGTACTAAACACACCAGATGTTTCCGGGGCAGGAAGCGGATGGAGCTCCAACTCTGTCCCAATTAACGGAACACGTACATTGGGATTACCAACCGTTATAGCAGGCCAGGTATCTTGTGATGCCGTACCTCCTACTTCTTCCGGATGTAATTGCAACGGGGTGAATGCTAAGCTGATTTCTTTAAACCTGACTAGTTCCAATGGAAATGCAACAGCAAACTTTGATTTAAACTCAGGAGGAAAAGTGATTAAAAAAGTGCGCATTACCTTGCTGAATTACATCGTGACCCCAAGCAGTGATCTATGCCGAAACTATTGCAACATCAACAACGCTGATTTCGGTCACTTTGTTTCCCCCGCAGCTTCTTTAACCGGATATACTGCTTCTTTCTCACCTTATGCAGGCTCTACTTCAGCTACATTCAGTAACGATATCGAATTAACAACTTCGTCTCCAAGAGTGATCTCTAATGAATCACTGAGCCTTAATCTGAAATTCCCTCCGATCCTTGCCTTGTCCTGCTGTTCACAAAGCGTGAGAGCTTGCTTCCGCGTAGAATTCATTGATGTAAACTGCAGTATTTGTGATGTTCTTATATGCAACTCCCAGGGTGAAGCGCCTCCAAAAGACCTTGGATCGGGATCAACAACTGATCGGGGAATTCAGGAAACTTCTTCTTCGCTGGTCCAGCAACAACAATTATCTGTTTACCCGAATCCGAATAACGGAAACTTCGTGATCAATACTGCAAAGATCGGTACAGATTGCCGCTACCAATTGACTTCACTGGAAGGCCAGGAAATCGAAAGCGGAACTATTCGCGGGGAAAGTCATGAAATCCGCAAGCAAAACCTTCCTCCAGGAACCTACTCTGTTTTCGTATTTAAAGAAAACCAGGTTTTCACGGAAAGAATTGTCATCGTAAAAGAATAAACAAACGATCAAACAGGATCCCGGGATATTACTTCCCGGGGATTTTTTTATTCTCTCAAAATCCTTACCGGTTGTTTGTTTTCATCAATTGCCACGAAGGTAAACTCTCCCGTCACGGCTTTTTCACGTTCATCCGAATACATTTGTTCTACGAATATTTCTACACGAATCTTCAAACTTGTGCTTCCCAGGTAAGTTACTTTTCCAATCAACTCTACGATTGTACCTGCGGGAATTGGTTTCTTAAAATCAATTTTATCACTGCTCACAGTAACCATGCGCTGTCGACTGAAACGGGTTGCAGCAATAAATGCAGCTTCATCCATTAATTGCATCGCTGTTCCTCCGAACAAAGTGTCGTAATGATTGGTTGTATTGGGGAAAACAGCTTTAAAAATGCGTGTTTCGGCCTTTTGGATTCTTTCTTCTATGTTCATATTTTTGGTTTGTACCTTTAACTTCACTCTGCCTATTCCGCAAGCAGCTACTGTGTAATCATTCAATCACTTATTACGAATGTGCCTTTTCAAACTCCATTTTTCTTGTTAAAAAGTGTCGAAATTTCGGAAAATCGCTTCTCCAGGGTTTTAGCATGGTATTCCTTTTTCAACTCAAGCATACAGCCTGCACACAGACATTCTTCATACTGTTCCCTGATGAACAGGATCTCTTCTACTGAGAGTTTCACCGTAGTACATTGGCATAGCGAAATGGATCCGACTTTACATTGAAAATCAGCATCGCAACGCGGACAAAAGACCTGTTCATGATCACTCATAAGTACATTTATTTTATGTTCCGGGCTTTCGAAAAAAAGACGTGCAGGTGCTGTTTACTCTTCTGAAAAGTCAACTAAACAACCTTGACAACTGGCTTCAAATCGCGAAAGCACGGTCAATTTCCTTCAGCAAAAGCCGTTGGATCAGAAAGGATTGGTATCTGGCTTTTCGTTCAAAGAACAAATTACAGTTGCGCGACAGCTCGTGATTTACACACGATTCCCTTTTCACTAAAGTGAAAACCTTTCAGAATATTGATTGAGTAAATATACCGATTGTTTTGAGAATTTTGAGCTAATTCTGGTTAACTCCCTTTAATTACCGGCACATCATCATCCTTAATGAATTGGTTTTTAAGCATTTTTCTTTTTATCTTTGCAGGGTGAAGAAGGTCATTACATATATACTTTTGCCCATTTTTATGTTTAATGGCTCCATTGGTGAATTGTTCAGATTACCTGAATTCCTTACTCATTTTTCAGAACATCAGACCCAGGATAATACTATCAGTATCGGGGATTTCATTACCATGCATTACCTTGGAGACGATCAAAATGATGCCGATCAGGACAAAGACATGGAACTGCCTTTTAAGAAAATTGATTTTCATTTTTCTTTCCAAATTGCTGCTTTTCCGGATTCAAGACTCATTCCCGAAAAACAATTCGAACCGATCGATTCTTATTTACAGATTGGTTTTAAGAATCATGCATTTAAAAATCCGACTTTAGTCGTTCTGCAAAGGCCTCCCTGTTTCGCATAGTCGAATTCCTTCTTTAAAAATCTAAAACATGTTCTTGTTGTTTGCTGCATCATTTGTGGTAAATGATGAGGCTTAAAATCATATATCATGAAAAATACATTCATTATACTAACAAGCTTCTGCTTTTCCTACGCTTTCGGACAAAGTTGGACAGGGGCAATAAATTCAGATTGGAACAATCCTGCCAATTGGTCCGCAACTCCTTCAAACGGGGACGATATTGACATTGATCCGGTGAATTACACGGGAGCCATGGCCCAACCGGTTGTAAACGTAAATTCCAACTTTACTCCGGCAGAAATGCTGGTACAAAACGGAGCTCAATTAACGATCTCTGCCAGTTTGAACACTACTGACCGAGTAGAAATCATCGGAAACGGGACACTTGTTACCATTACCAATTCAGGAGCATTTTCTTTAACCGGTGGTGGAAATAATGCCCGCCTGATCTTTGTAGATGATGCTCATTTGGAAATGAACGGCGGAATCTTATCCAGTGGGCAACGTCTGCTCTTTGAATTGGGAGCAACAGGTACGATCAATGCAGGAACAGTTACAGTTGGGGAAACAATTGCATTAGTAGATGGCAGTTTGCTCGGTTCCAGTAAATTGGTCCAAAACGGCGGAACAATTACAACCAACGCAGAATTTGGTTTTGAGAACGAAGCTGGAGTTTACTACCCTACTTTCGAACAAAACGGAGGAATACTAACTATTAACGGCGCATTGGTTTGGCTTGGAGCTGCTCCGGGTGCTGGAAAAGGGTATTTCCGTTCAACAGGTGGAATGGTGAAAGTAACCGGAACAATTGGAAATGATCCCACCAGTACGATGGGAATGCATTTGGAATTGAACGGAAGTACTGCAGTATTGGAAAATTCCGGGAACACTGTTCAGCTATTAAACGGTGATTCTCTTGTTTTGATGAATCACTCAACCTGGAAAGACCTGAATTCGGCTATGTGGACGAACAAAGGAGCTGTTTATACTGCTGACTCTTCCTTATTCATCTCCGGAAATACTGTTCTAAACGGAACAGGAAATTACCAATTGGATTTCTTAACTATCCCAACGGGAAAAAGCCTCACTCATATTTCCCCGCTTGTTTTGAGTGTAAGCGGTGATCTATCCATTTTAGGTTCCTTCAATCACAATTCCAATACCCTGGAATTGAACGGATCAAAAAACCAAACCATCGACCAGGCTGCCAACAACCTGATGCTGAGCAGTCTGCATATTGAAAATACAGCTAACGGTCCTGTTGACGGGGGCTATGGGATTTCCTTAAATACATCGCTAAGTATTTCATCCCAACTTCAACTAACTGACGGAATGATTGTTTGTGATCCTGCTTCGCTTATAAAATTGGCCGACAATACTTTACTTTCCGGAGAATCCGACTCTACATTTATCGTTGGAACTGTAGAAAAAACAGGAAATGAAGCATTCACTTTCCCGTTAGGTACCCTTCCGGACAGGTACCGACCGTTAAGCATTACTGCACCAACCAACACAGGAACCCAGATCAGAGTAACTTATCAGCATGCAGCTTACAGCAATCTTACGCCTGTTCAAGCTCCCATGCAAAGTGTCAGCGCATTAGAATATTGGGATTTCACTCATTCAAACGCAAGTGATCCGGTTGGTGTAACAATCGGTTGGAACAATGCTTCACAAAGCGGATTAACAGATTGTGCAGATGTTTCATTAACCGTTTGGAACGGAACACAATGGATGTTCATCCCTTCCGGCACTTCCGGGTTATGTAACGGAGCCAATGAAGGAACTCTTTACAGCTCCGGCAATTTGCCGGCAAACGGTCCGATAACTATTGGTTTTACAAGTAATGTGACACAGCAGGCCGTTACTTTATGTCATGGAGATTCTATTATTGTGGGTACAAATACCTATAACCAAGCCGGAACTTATTTGGATGTACTCCAGGATGTGAATGGCGATGACAGCACTGTTGTTACCGTTTTATCGATCATGAATCCGCTTATCAATTCAGTAACTGACAACATTACAAGCATTACCGCTGATGCTTTTGCAGGAGCAAGCCTGGCATGGATGGATTGTTCAACCGGTACTTTGATCGCCGGATCAGTTTCGTCTGTTTTCACTCCATCAGTAAACGGAAGTTATGCCTTGATCGCATCGTATAACGGTTGCACAGATACCAGCGATTGCATCATTATTGATCAATTGGCACTTTCAGAATTCGGCAAAAACAAGTTGGAAATTTATCCCAATCCGGTTAACAATGGCGAAAAATTGATTGTAAACTCCGATGCATCCTTTATCATCCAAACATTGGACGGGAAAACCATCCTTCCGAAATCAGTGAGGTCCATTGATGGGAAAAGCGAGATCGAATTACCTCTTTTGAGCAAAGGTATTTACCTGATCAGAGAAATTAACGGAACCTCCAATCCACTTGGCGGGCGTTTTAAAGTTGATTGATTTCAAGTCTGATAATTAACAAAAAATCCCCGATTGTAATGATCGGGGATTTTTTTATACCTTAAGGTCTGTCCAGGAAATCAAAAAAGAAGGCAAAGCCATATTTCTCTTCCAATTCTTTCTTGCGCTTGTCGACCGTGAATTTCTGCATGAAAATCTTTGACCTATTGGCATCTGCCTGCTTCACTCCTTCTGCAGTTACATCGTAAAGCTGGTCTGTTCTTGTCGGATCAAATCCAAAAATATTGTAGGAGACTTTTTTCTCCGGAAGTTTGCATTTTTCGGTCGAATTGCTTGTTGATTTCTTGAACCACAAATAAGACGTTTCTTCCAAAATCCCATAATCCTTCGGATGTAAATATCCTGCTTTAACCGCCTCGAACAACAGGTCTTTATTTTCCTGGAAGAAACACTGAGAATGTAAAATGATATTCATCGGGCATTTCAAGCGCAGCTCCGTTTCTTCTGCGTACTCCGGAGCTGTTGTTGCTCCATACAAATCTTTTCGATTGGTTTTCTTATAAAAGTCTTTCAATCCTTCACTGGTGGTAATCCCCAAAAGATGCTCATTCGGAAAAATTCCCTTTTTTACGAAATAGTCACGGATATAAATACGTGCTTCATTTTCACTTGCATGAAATTTCGGGCTGTCTCCACCCTCTTTTAACTTCAAGCTATCCGATTCGTAACACATTTCACAGATCGTTTTTTGTAATCCCGCATCAACTTTTGGTTCTACGTAATTCTGTTTGTATAACTGATTAATGCGCTTGTAGAGATTCGGATGGTAGCGCTCTTTGATAAATCTGCTTGCTGTAAACGCCCTTAAAGGCATTCCGTTTTGAAAAGCAATTTTGAGGTAGTGATTGAAACGAAGTGTATCGTTCAAATAAAGTGCAATTTGAGCAGCAATGTAAGGATCCTTCAAAAAGGGTTTGTTACTGACAAAAGCTCTGTCGTAATAACTAAAACAAGATGAATCCATTTTCATCACGAATTCCTCTTCGGCTTTGTTTATGTAATTGTAATAGTCAACATAGCTTTTTTCCTGGGAAAACCCATTCAGAGTCAGCAGTAATAAAGCACCGAGGATATAATTCTTCATAATAAACGGAAATTGTTCGCTTCAAATTTAAACAAATTGACTCGTCTAAAACATAACGATAACAATCCTGTAACAAAACAAAAAGCTATCCGTCGGCAAACGGATAGCTTAAACTATGAAATTGTTGGTGTGTGGGATTACTGTTTGATCATTCTAATAGTTCCTGTAAACGAAGAAGATTGGATTAAATAAGACCCGGAAGTCAAATCATTTACATCCAAAACTACTTTATTTGTTATGTCTTTCATTTCAAACTCTTTTACCAGGGCTCCTGAAAGGCTGTAAACCTGGAAAGTTGCATCAGTATTTAAAGACTCATTGAAGTCAATAGTTAATTGATCTGCAGTCGGATTCGGATAACTGGTCAATCCAACTAAATCAGACGAAGATTCATGACCTACACCCAATGTTTGTACAATGATTGCGGATGGTGCCGTTACATTCAGGGTAGAAGTCAAAAACTTGCGCTGCTGAGCTGCAGCCACTTCTTTATTTTCAACTCCATCGTTGTAGATTTCATTGGATCCCAAATCAGAGATCAGATCAACCTGAAAAGTTCCTGAAAGAGAAGCAGGTACCGTTACAATTCCTTCCGGTTTCAAATCGGTAAGATCAACTGCCAGCGCAACCGGTGCCGAAGAAGCCAAACCATTCCAGGAATACAAGGCAAAAGTTCCGTCTGCAGCATAACTTCCAGCAACGATCAAATATTGATTGGAAGCATTTTTCCCCAAACTACGGATTCCATGATTTGCGAGGTTTAGTTCAATTGGCGATCCAAAAACCGGATTTCCGGATGGCGTTCCGTTATTGAACCAGGTTTCAAAATTCAAAAGAGGGCAAATCAGCGCTTTATTTGTTCCCGAACCAACATACGGTGCCCGGAAACCAATATACAAAGTAGTTCCGTCAGGTCCGATTTCCAATCCTTCGATATTGAAACCATCAATACGTTTTGGTTCGATTCCCGTTGCTGCTTTTGCAGTAAAGTTATATCCGTTATTATCTCCCCAGGTAATGAGTTTACTTCTCAAATTACTGTAGTAACCAACAAAAGACAAGGTTGCATTTGCTCCCGTTCCAACGATGTCAGTGGCAAAAATGCGGTTTCTGTCAGGACGTGATTCACCCGATTTGGAATTACTTAATGACCCGATCCAATAAATACGATTCGGATTTGAAGGACTTCTGAATGAACCTTCAATATCTACTTCGGTCCCACTCAAATTCAGGTAATTTCCCACATTGAATTGGTACAAGGAAAGTCCCGAATTATTTCTGCTGAACAATTTAATCACATTGGTTTCATCGTCTGCAACAAACATATAATCATTATCAACTGCAACTCCTGTGGAACCATCAGCCACACCTGCCTGGTAAACATCTTTTAAAGACGCAGTTGCCAATGAAGCAGAAACGGCGATATTCATGGTAATGCTTTTGTTTAATCCCTGTGCATCTGTGACCTTGAATGTAATCGTTGCATAACCAACTCCTATTGGATTAACGATTAATTTTCGTGCGGTCCCTGTTCCGGTAACAGTAAATGCATTGTTTGCGATTACTGCGGTTTTGTTACTTGTCATGGAGAAAGTGATTGTAGACAAATTCTCATCACCTACGTTGAAATCAAGACCAGTTACACTCACAGGATCTGTTATATTTCCTTTTACACAACCAACTTTACCGGAAGCCAGGTCTACATATTTTGAAGCAGTAGTATTCCAGCTAAGTGTCGGTGCTACGTTTACAGCCCCATTTACAGTTACTGTTTTTAAGGAAGAAGTTGTTACCGCATTTAGATTATCTGTCGCTTTTGCCGTGACGGAATACGTCCCTGACCCAACTCCTGTCCAGGAGTAAGTAAACGGTGAACTCGTAATACTTGCCAGCAAAGCCGAGCCGTTAAAGAATTCCACTTTGGTAATCGTTCCGTCAGAATCAGAAGCTGTAGCTGATAAACCAACCGTTGCAGGTGCTGTACCGGAAACAGTAGGTGTTGCCAATGTAACCGAAGGTGCTGCATTCGTCGTTCCATTTACTGTTATATTTACTGCTGAAGAAGTCGTTACCGCGTTTGAATTATCTGTTGCTTTTGCACTAACAGAATACGTTCCCGCTCCAACTCCTGTCCAGGAATAAGTATACGGTGAGCTTGTAATACTTGCCAGCAAAATAGATCCGTTAAAAAATTCCACTTTTGTAATTGTTCCGTCGGAATCAGAAGCTGTTGCAGATAAACCGACAGTTGCCGGAGCATTTCCTGAAACCGTCGGAGCAGCCAGTGAAACGTTTGGCGCTGCATTCACCGGGCTGCTTCCTCCCAAAGTAATGGAAGTGGTATTGTAACTCGCTGTTGTTGTAACCGAAAACGTGCGGGCTGTTGTAAAAGTATTTGTAACTGGGTTAAAGACACCGGAAGTTGCTTTTACCAATTCATCTGCTCCCGGGTCCGGAGCCATAAAGATACTTGTTCCTAATTTTCCTCCCGAATATTTATCATTTACCGGCATCTGGTAACCGGATGAACTCGATTTGTAAGCACTTCCTACTGCATTTCCAAAGAAAACAGCATCTACAGGAACAGTTGAAGAACCAATTGAGGATGCGGAGCAATTGAAAACTGCCACTCCATCACAATTACTTCCTCCATTTCCCAAAACGCCTGAAGAATTACTTGAACCAAAATTATCACCACTGTTACTGCCTGTGTTGCGGGTACGCAAAGCAATTCCATTATTGCTTAATGGCAGCATAGATGAACCTCCTACATAGACTACTTGCCCCGCAACAACTGATCCTGTATTGATCTGGAAAGCATAACTGACATTGTTGCCGGCTTTCCATCCGTTAGAAGTCGCCGTTCCGTTATCCGTAAAAACAACGGTATAAGGTGTTGATGAAAAATTAATTGAAGTAGTTGCAACTAATTCGACATATTCATAAGGTGAATCGCTTCCATTAGGGTTGGTTAGAATTTCAGAGATAATCAGTCCTTTGGTTTGTGTGAAAGCTCCTGAGCTTACTATTACAAATCCCAAAACTGCCAGTAGTCGTTTTTTCATAAAGTACTATTTCGTTTTAGTGCACCAAAAGTAATGGGGTGAAGTGGCATAAATGTGAGCAGGAAATTATCATTCTATGAACGAATTAAAGGTTTGGCAACCGAAATGTTTACTCAAAATGACCTGGATATTAACAGTAATCCTTTCATTAAAAAAAGCAGAATAAATGAACCCCTGAAAATAAAATCCGGCAAATTATGTATCATTGTAAAAATCTATTCGAATCAACTTGTGATGGCTCAAAAAACTATTTTTAACCGCTCGACAATCGATATTCCATGAAAAGAAACTTTCCGGTAACTTACCTGCTTTTCACCTGGCGCGGAAGAATTGACCGTTCCACTTTCTGGACTGTTCAATTGTTTATCTGGCTGGCCTTTTATATCCTTTTCAGCCTGTTGGAATTGTTTCTTGGCTACACATCCACCCTGCTGGTCTATCCGCTGCTTTATTGGGCACTTGTTTGTACCGCTGCGAAAAGACTTCATGATCGCAATAAATCCGGCTATTTTCTCCTGTTAACCCTCATTCCGATCCTTGGTCCTTTCTGGCTGTTCCTGCAATTAGGTTTTCGCAGGGGAAATAAAACACAGAACAAATATGGGCTTCCTCCCGGACAACTGGAAGACTATTTTGTGAACCCGGAAGGAGCGAAAATTCCGCATATAAAAACTTCGGAACACATCATCAATGATATTACGGAATTGAATCCTGTGGTGGTTGCTGACTACCGCATTCCTGCAAGTATGGAGGAACTGAAAGAATTGGTGGCCCATTCAACACTTCCGGTTTCGGTTGGCGGCGGACGATTCAGCATGGGCGGACAAACAGCCAGTTCGGGAAGTCTGCATATTGATATGCGGGGGTTGAATAAAATAGAGGATCTCTCCGTCGAAAATAAGACCATTACTGTTCAGGCGGGAGTTCGCTGGTGCGATATTCAACGACTAATAGATCCGCACAACCTGAGTGTAAAGATCATGCAGTCGTATGCCAATTTCACCGTTGGCGGATCTTTGAGTGTCAATTCCCATGGACGTTATGTAGGACTGGGACCTGTCATTCTTTCCGTTCTAAGCATCGATGTTCTGTTGGCAAATGGTGAAATTCAAACGGCCGGTCCGGAAGTAAATTCCGAATTATTCTATGGGGCAATTGGCGGTTACAATGCTCTTGGAATCATTGTCCGCGCAACGCTGGAGCTTAGTGAAAATGTAAAAATGAAGCGGGTTTCCAAGCGTATGCCTTTAAGCGAATTCAAACACTATTTCAATCAATCAGTCCGAAATAATCCGGATGCGGTGATGCACAATTCGAATATATTCGCACCGAAATACAAGTGGATAAATGCCGTAACCTGGGTAAAAACGAACGACAAACCCACTTCAAAAACGCGCCTAATGCCTTTGAAAGATGCCTATCCGATTGAGCGCTACTTTTTATGGTCATTCTCCAAAACCAACTTCGGAAAATGGAGGCGTGAATACCTGATTGAGCCCCTGATATATCTCCGGAAACGTGTACACTGGAAAAATTACGAAGCAGGTTACGATGTGATGGAACTCGAACCGAAATCGAAAAAGAATTCGGTTTATATCCTGAGAGAATACTTTGTACCGATTTCCAAATTCGATGAGTTTTCAGCAGTTATGAAGGAAATTTACCAGAGACACCGGGTGAATGTGATCAATGTATCGATCCGGCATTCTATTCCCGACCCGGGAAGTTACCTGGCCTGGGCAAAAGAAGAAGTTTTTGCTTTTGTGATCTACTACAAGCAGGACACAAGAGAACATGCCAAAAACAATGTAGCAATCTGGACCCGTGAAATGAACGAAGCGGCGATTTCCCTGGGAGGAGCTTATTACCTGCCCTACCAGATTTACGAAACCCCGGAGCAATTTCATAAAGCGTATCCGCGCGCAGCTGAATTATTCGAACTGAAAAAGAAACTGGATCCTGAAAACAAGTTCCGGAACCAACTATGGAATACTTTATACTCAAATACTCCCAAAATGACAGCAAGCAATTCTGAATTTAAGACAGTGATGAATGAAACTACCGGAAGTGATAAAATGTATGCTTTCCTGCAAGGCATTTTTCACCTTTACCCGGAAGATCGTTTCCAGCAATTGATTAGTGATGCCTGCGCCAAATTTTCAACAGACGAAGAGATTTATAAAGAAGTTCAAAAGAACCTACCGGGAATCAAACCTTTCCTTTCCGAGTTCTCTTATGCACTTCCTGCCTTGAAAAAACAAAAACGGGAAATTGGAACGCAAACACTCCAGATCCTTGGAAATCCAAAAACGATAGCCGGATACCTCGAAATAGGATCTACCGGAAGATATATCAGCTACCTGAAAAAGCATGTAAAAGTGACCGGAGGCATTTACCTTCAAAACGATATTGCTCCCGGAAATGGTATTGGAGATTTGTTTGAACGAGGCCAGTTCTCCAAGATCGGAACCTTCCTGAACCTGGACTATTCTCCCATTACCGAAAGTCAAATTCCAACAGCAAGTTTAGATGTAGTAACTTGTTATATCGGGCTCCATCATTGTCCGGAGGAAAAATTGCAGGCTTACATCCAATCCATTCACCGCATTTTAAAACCGGGCGGTAAGTTCGTTATGCGGGATCACGATTGCGGAACGGAAGAAATGGTCATTTTTGCGGCATTGGTACACACTGTGTTCAATCTCGGTCTGAAAGAATCCTGGGAGTTCAATCAGAATGAATACCGCAGCTTTAAATCTGTGGAAGAATGGTCAGCAATACTGGAAGCAAACCAATTCAAAGACAGTGGCCAGCGGATTCTGCAGGACAGGGATCCTTCCCTGAATACTTTGATGTCTTTTATTAAAGAGTAAACATGAAACGACTTCGCATACTTACACTGTTTGCACTTTTCGCAGCCTGGGGAATTCATCTTTACAAAGGAACTATTGCCCTGCCAACAACTGTAGCTTACAAGGATCCAATTCCCAAAGAATGGTTCCAAACAGAAGGAGAAATACTCACTCCGAAAAAAGACCGCCGGAAACCGGACCAAACCTTTTTGACCTATCCCGAATGGTTTTTGGTATTCAGCCCGGAAGAGCAAGCTTTGTTTTTCAAAAAGAACACTTCTACCGATTTCAAATACGTCGATCATCTCGACCAATTCTGGGACAGTTACGAAATCATCAAAAAACCGGTTGAGCAAAATTATCCGTATAACGACGAATACCACACAATGATCCAAATAATCGGCAGAAGTACGGATATCGAATACGGTGCAAAAGCCTGGTATGAAACCGTGATCGGGAGATTGACCAATCCTTCAAACTTGTCGCAGGAAGATCACTTTCAGCAGCGATTCACGGATAAATATGCCAAATCCCTGCACGAAGTATTTTGGTATGACTACAATTTCAAACATGAACTGAAACTTCTTTGGCGGGAAAATGATCTTTGGGGACCAAATATTGTCCGTAAAATGGAACGGAAATACCTGCTTACTTCAGAACTGGCTGTTAAAAAAGGATATGGTGATTTGATCCGTTTTGGTGCACATTCCATGTATGGACAAGCACCGTCAACAACTGCTATCGTTGTAAATAAAGTAACGCCGGAGATGAAAAAAGACAGCACCATGGAAATTGTCGAAATCCGGAAAGATGGAACCGGAATTCTGCGTGTGCCCCGTTATACGGCTTTCAAAGGGGCTGCCGAAAAGATTTCCCGGCAAAACTGTTCGTTCATTGAGATTGCGGGAAATAAATCGGCTATCATGGTAACGATCATTGCTCCGAAAAACACCCGGATTTATAACCGTAAAACACGTACACTATTTACCCAAAGTATTTCAAACGATCCGTCCATGAAACGAATCGCTTTGGTAACTCCGGTCAAAAATCTTTCAGAAATGCTGCGCTATTTTGAGCAGCGGAAGTTGAAAGTGGAACATATTTTTGATTATTAGACCTGCTGGAACGAGCTTGAGTCACACACTAAGCAGGTAAGGAACCGAATTCAATTCTTGCTTTTGCTTTCGATCTGCACGAACTTCCCGGCACTCATCATAAAGGTCATGCCGTTGAGTTTAAAGGTTTTTCCATTTCCCAATTGGGCAATATTGGTCAGATCTTCTTCCATGGTGTGCACACTTCCTCCAGTTGCATAAGCCAAATCGAGGTATAAGGTATTCATGCGGTCTTTGACTCCGCAAACAACAATTTTCACCGGTATTTTTTGCTGTTTCAGGAATTCAACCAGTTTCATATCGCAGGGATCTTCCCAATTGTCGGCGATGAGCACCACGTTATTCCTGTTCTCCGGGTATTTCCGGATGGCGTAACAAATGGCTTCGAGATCATTCTCCTTGTGATTGCCTTTTTCCATCGCTTTAAAAGCCATCGCAATCACTTTATCTGCATTGGATGATTCGATGGTCCACATCCCGGTTGAATCCAGTGATTTCATTTGCGTATTGCTGTCTTCCTCATCGTCATTGAAAAACACGATCTGCTTGAAGGTCTTCATCTTCTGGTTGGCCTTGATCCAAAGCAGCAATTGTGAAGTATAAGGAGCCATACTTCCGGTAACATCAGTCACAACGAGCATATTTTTCCAGGTTGGCTGACGTTCGAAAACTTTTAAAAGACTGGAATCCTCCGGAGCTGTCTTCTGTTCCACCACATCCAAAATCAACTTATGTTCCTCCTCGAAAGTAGACATTGGACGGTAATAAATCTCAAAACCGTGGAAATAACCCTGCATGTCTCTTTGTGATTCCACACCGGTTTGTTTCACAATATTCCAATCAATGATCGAACTGTTAAAAGCTTCCGGAAGCAGAATGTACAATTCCAAAATGCGTCTGCGATTCAGCTCCGTAAAATCCATTCCGTAAGGATAATCGGAATAGATCAGGTCGACACGAATGATTGTTTGATCCCGCAATGCCTTCACGTCTTCCGGATTCAGGATCGTGTGCTCACCGGGAGTCATGCGGATTTTGGCAACTTTGAATCCATTTTCAATGGGCCGGTACTTGGCGACTTTCAAGGTATCCCGGAAACGAAAATTCTCTCTGATCGAAACTTGAGCGGTTGTTGTCTTTCCTATCCAAAGAAAGAGTAACAAAAGTGGAAGTATAGTTTTCATACTCCTATAATACAGGGAGTTGGAAAAAGTAACACTCGGTAATGGTAATTCCGAATTATTAATTACGAATGGTGGATTTTGCTGAGTTGAATTGAGAATTAGTAGGAATACGGATCCATGATTCCGGAGGGAACGTGATGGTCTTTGTTCCAAAACTGAGCCGGATTTACACTACCGTCGTATTCGTTACTGTAAATTATTTTTGGCTCTTCTTTCCCTTTTTTTCCTTCTGCGAGATACTCCAATACGATCCTTAATTTGGTTTTGTATTCTCCTTCATAGGCAGGAGTTGCAAAGGGCCAACATTCATTGGGCATCAATTTTAAGGTGTGATAACTATTACCGCACCAACTGCTTGGAAGATGTTCTATATCCCGCCATTTTCCATGCTCATCTTTTGCCTGCACATTCATATACAAGCGACTGTCCTGCGCACCGAATTGAATAGTATCTCCGGTTGTATTCGCAACATAAACCCGAAAACCTTTATATCCTGCAAAGGATGTGTCGGCTTTATTTCCATCTACCCAAATACTTAATTTGTTTGACTCGAATGGAAACTTACCTGTGATTTGATTTGCCGAGTTTTTCGATTTTCCGAAACCTCCCAAATCGTCTTCATCTTCAGCTGAAATAGCGTCAAAATAACCACTCAGCATATAATCTGTATTGAATGAAGGAAGCTCGCCTGCCGACAAATTATTTTCCTTCCAAACTACCACACCTTCTGTATTGATGTAACACAAATGATCATCAATTACCGCTCTTAATAATCCATTCTGAAAAAGTCTCGAATCGAAGTCCTGAATAATTGCTGAACCTAGTGATTCTCCTTTCCAATCAGCAATGCCATATAAAGACTTATCTTCCGAATCCGAACTTTCATAAATCAAAAGTTTTCTGTTAGGATCAATTCGGCTGATTTCATCAAATTTCGGTTCGAACAAATATCTTCCATTTGTGTCAATCATACTCCAAAGCCCTTTTTTCATCACTCTGGCAACCCCGTTATAGAAAGTTCCTTTGATAAAATCATAAGATTCATTTCCTATTCGCTTCAATCGGGTGTCATAGATTCCATATTTTCCTTTTTCTTTGATAAAAACTCTTCCCTCAGAGAATTCCTCCAGATGCCAATTCATTGTATCATTCAACAGGATTTCTCCCCTCATATTGATATAAGCAGTATACTGTTTTTTAGAGGATGCATACGTTTTCTTCTCTGTATCCCAATAGTTTTTAAAGTTAACAATCGTCATCCCGCTATTGAGATCCTTATACAAGTAGCTTTGGTCTTCTAATTTCCTCTGAAAGATCAACCTTCCTTTGGTATCTATAAATCCTTCAAAATCGTCTTTTTCATATCCTGATTTAACCAGGGAAAAACCATTCGAAAAAGGTTTGATTTGTATGTAAACTCCAAAATCAACCACCATTCTGCCATTTGTATCCATCAATCCAACTTCGTGATCATAGCTTCCTTTTCCTTTCTTCAAGCGCGAAACAATCGCAACTCCATCGGTGAAATCAGAAACTTGTTCCAGAGGATCATGAGATAGTGTTTCTTGGGAATGGATATCTATTAATTTTGAAAATCTCTTATCTATGCTTACGATTGCTTTATTTGGACTGATCAGGCTGATATACCTGTAATTCGAATTATTTATGACCACTTTCCCTTTCTGATCGATCAGTTTTATGTTTCCATTATTATAGACACAGGCAAAGCCAAAACAGAACTCATCGGCAAAGTCATATTGTACCGGGATCACGAATTTTCCATGAATATCTATGTAGCCGTATTTTCCATTCGCACGAACGGCTGCCAGTCCATTGGAAAATTCTCCGCCATTTAAAAAGACAGGCTGAACAATTACCTTTCCGGTTTGATCGATATAACCAACTTTATGGTTTTCAACTATTTTGAATCGTGCCTCTTCCTGGCTAAAAGAATTGGAAGTTTTGATGAGAACAAGCAAAAAGATCAGGCAGTATGTAATATTCGTCATCATTCAGGTATTTAGATTATAAAGATAATCAATGAATTGTTTCATTGATTGAAAGTTACAGCTTAGAGATGTACTTTTAATCTTAATTCCATAAAAACAGACAAACAACGGGCTGGAACGAGCCAGAGCTTCATTCCAGCCGGTTAATTCGGAATTAATTCGCCTCCGCGTATTTCTTGAAATTATCCAAAATTGCCTGCCATCCGGCCTGCTGCATTTCAACCGGGTTGGTTGTTTCGGCATCAAAGGTTTCGGTTACAATTGTCCTTTCACCGTTATCGTCCATAAATGTGATGGTTGTTTTGCGGCCGTCGTCCATGGTATAATTAATGGTTTTATGTGGAATCACTTCATCGTAAACTCCCCCGAAATCGAAACCAAAACTTCCGTCTTTTGCTTCCATGCGGGAGGTAAATCTTCCACCCGTACGCAAGTCATTTTCCGCGCGGGGCGTGTGCCAATCCGGGGAAGCAGTATTCCACTTCATGATATGTTCTACAACCACCCAATAATCCCAAACCTTGGTGATCGGCGCTTCAATGATTGCTTCTACCGTTATTTTTTCGTATTCCATATCAGTGTTGTTCAGTTAAACATGGGAGCATATTTCGACCGGTTGTCTATCAGCATCCAAATTAATATTACGAATAATACCAATGGAATAGCCAAACTTGAAGGCGCATAAACCAGGTGTTGCAACAAAATCCCAACCATGATCGGAAGGATCATGATCGCTCCCAATGCACGGGTTTTAGGAAATATAACTAATACTCCGGCAATGATTTCAACAACAGCAATCAAAGGCATGAGCCAAACAATTGTTGTGAATGCTTCCATCACTTTCATTAAATCTGCCGGCATTTCTTCTTTTGGCATCGGCATGTACTGGAAGAACTTATTCAATCCTGAATTGATAAACATCAATCCGAAAAGCAAGCTGAATACAAATAGAATTTTATTTTTCATACCGTTTATTTTTTGAGAGTTGGTAACAATTCATCCAGCTGCTTCATTCCAGTCGACAAACCTTCCTTGAAGCCCATTTTGATGGTTTCTTCCAGCTGGGCTAAATCGTCGTAACTGATATGCATTTTTACTTGTGTGTTCTCTCCTTTACCGGCAAAAGAAACTTCCCATTTTGATCGTGGCATGTCGCTGTTAATAGTTCCATCTTCATCCGTAAATGCATCCAATCCTGCAAAGGATCGTTGCGGACTGATTTTGGTGTAATTCACAATCGACCAATGCTCTTCACCATTTGGTCCAACCATTGAGTAGAGCCACTTCCCGCCGTCCCGGAAATCCATACTCTTTGTTCTTGCATTCCACGGTTTAGGCCCCCACCATTTGTCCAGGATCTCTGCTTTTGTGTAAGCGTCCCAAACCAAGGGTCTTTCTGCGGCAAACTCTCTTGTTACTGTGATCGTTCTGTTGTCTTTATCAACCGAAAAATCAAATGCTAAATTGTGATTCATAACCTCTGTTTTTTTTACGTTTATATTTTCCTCTGTGCTTAACGGTTCAAAGAACTCATTTGGAACGCCTAACAAGTTAAGGTTTCCAAAAAGCGTATCCAAAAAGTTAAACATTTTTCACTTTTACTTCGACTTTGCTGCGCCTATGCTGTAGCTATGGCGTAAGCATTCAGCCCCCTTTTAGTTGCTATAATTGATCATCCAGTTAATTCCGAATTTATCGGTGAAAGAGCCATAATATGCTCCAAAGAACATATCTTCCAAGGGCATGGTGACGGTTCCACCGGCTGAAAGTTCGTCAAAGATGCGCTTGGCCTCTTCGCGCGATTCCGGTTCTACAGAAATGTGCATGTTATTTCCCCGGATCAGCGTGAAGCCCATTTCTTTTGGTGCGTCTGTTCCCATCAAAATGTGATTTCCATTGATCGGCAGCTCAATGTGTAAGATCATCTTTTTAATAGATTCCGCTACCGGCGGGTGAGTTCCGTCTGCAGGGATATCTCCGAACCGCTGGATTCCTTTTCCGGAGAATTCCGTTTTGAAAACAGACTGATAAAACAAGAATGCTTCTTCCGTATTCCCGTCGAAATTCAAATACGTACACACTCGTGGGTATCGATTTGGTTTCAATTCATTACGCAGTTTGAATTTGGTTTCGATGTAATGATCCAGGTTTTCCATTGCCATGGCGAATCCTTCTTTGAATCCGTAGGAAACGATCTTCTCCAAATCTTCCAGGGTATCGTATTTGATCACGATGTTTACCGTTGTATTGTCACCGGTCGATTTGAATTCGTTCGTCCACAGAGAACGCGGGAATGCAGTATTGATGTTGGCATGCTCGTCGCAAAAAGCGTCTAAACCGGAATAAGATTTTTGATGATCGATGTGCTGGTAATCCAGCCGGCACCAATGCACTTCATTCTCTTCCGAGATCATTCCGTAATGCCACATACCGCCTTCTCTGAAATCCATGGATTTGGTTTGCACACGGAATGGTTTCGGTGCCCACCAAAGGTCGAGCAGCTCCGGTTTGGTCCACGCATCCCAAACCAATGACAGGTTTGCGGCAAAATCGCGCGTTATATGAATCGTGTTGTTTTCCTTGTTTACGGAAAAATCAAAAAGCAGGCTTGAATTCATTTCTTTTGTGTTTTTAAAGTTGCTAATACGTCGTCTAATTGGTTGAAGCGGCTTTCCCAAATCTTCTTGAATTGTTGCAGCCAATGATCGATCTCTTTCATTTTATCTCCATTGAGTTGATAATAAATCTCTCTTCCCGATTGGTTCTGTTTGACTAATTCACATTCCGTGAGAATCCGCAAATGCTTGGAAACCGCCTGACGGGTTGTATCGAAATGCTCGGCCAGGGCATTCGGCGTCATGGACTGAACAGCAACCAGCATGATAATTGCCCTGCGGGTTGGATCTGCTATTGCCTGAAATACATCTCTTCTCATAGTATTGAATTTTAAATCCGAAACCAATCGGTTTCACAAATATATATGCAACTATTCGGTTTCGCAAATTAATTTGATTTTTTTTGAAGAATATTTGAACGAAAAGCCTTATCTTCTGTATTGGTAAGGGATTCAAATACTTCGAATGAAAACAATTTTCTTTTTACTCAGCTTTATTCCGTTTATTTCCATCGATTTAAATGCTCAATCCGATTCGATAAACCCTCAAAACACCTTGGAATCGGTAAAAAGGGATTCACTACCTTCTGTTACTATCACGATGCCCGACAGTCTGGCATTTGATCCGATCCAAGTAAAGGCATGGGGACCCTGGTTTTGTAATCCGGAAGAGTTTAAGGTGTCAGACATGTTGATCTCTCCCATCATCCTTAAATCTGCTTACACACCAGAAGGTGCCCGAAGAGACATCAAATCAGGTAACCCTGTCATTTTATTTTGGGGAGGATTTGGGGGAATGCCGGATTTCAATTCAAAAGAAGACAAGGTATTTCAGAAGAAATACAATGTGACATTTTATTCGCAAGGCTGCTTGCGCTTGCCTGGTGACGACCAGGAAGGTTACAATCACGTGATCTTTGACTATTTAGCTAAAAAATACGGAGAAGGCTGGCGCTATGAATTATCTGAAGGCGCGGTGGGATTTGACTATCCGGAACCAAAAACGGTTCAAGGCAAAAGCACCGCCGTAGTCGCTTCTCCCCTTGCCATGCAGCTTGCAAACCCTCAGGCAATTGACTCACAAGCTCCCAATCCGGAAACGGAAACCTCCGTTTGGTGGTACATTTTACCTACAAGTGGATTTGCTTTGTTACTTTCGTTCTTCGTGATTATCAACCGCAGAAAAAAGAAATAAACACTTCCAATGAAACAGCTTTTCTTTTTATGGAGCTTTACCATGTTCACTTCTATCGAACTGAATGCTCAGCAAGATTCACCGGAGACAGCAGGAAAAGATTCACTAAATACAGTTATTTCAGATCTCAAGATCGACACTGCTTATTATCCTCCCTGCATCCTTCCATTGGAGCCCGATAGTAAGCTTCCCTTCTTTAAATTTAATCCCGTAAGATTTGATTCCGGCTGTAATGCAAAAGGAGCTAAAAGAGATTTAAAAAATGGAAAAGCCATGGTTTGGTTTCCCGGGGGATTTGTTGGTCGTGATTTCAGTTCCGAAGCAGATCAGGAGTTCCAAAAAAGGTACCAGGTACAATTTGTTTCACCAGGTTGTGTCAGGTCGGGCGATGAAGACCCGGCAGCTTACAATGAAATCATCTTCAAATACCTGGATAGAAAGTACGGAACGGGCTGGCGAAATGAATTAAGTTCTGATGCCATTGGTTTTGAAAAACCTATAATCAGAACACCCAAATTGACTTCTCCCCTGGCAATGCGGCTTGCAAACCCGCAGGCAATTGACTCACAAGCTCCCAATCCGGAAACAGAAACTTCTGTTTGGTGGTATATTTTGCCTACAAGTGGATTTGCTTTGTTAGTTTCGCTGTACTTTATAAAAAAACGGAAAGATTAAACCAATCTTTATAAATAAAAAGAAAATAGCTTTACTTATTCCAATTTTCTCAACCACACACTTTCAACCTGGTATTCGTATTCGTCAAACTTGTTTTTTTCAATGTATTCTTCCACCCAACTTTCCGGAATGAGTGTCATATTCTCGTTTTGTAAAGACACTTTTTTCACTCGAAAGGGTCTTTTCACTCCATCCACTTCCAGGTAAAGCCGGTTGTTTGACCAATACTGATGCAAGTTCTTTTCATCTATGTGGATTTTCTCCGGAAGTTTCCACGGATACCACATATTGATGGCATCAAATGCAACAGAAACTTCTCCTATTGGAATTTCCCAGTCTCCATACAAACAAACCGGATTTATATAAGAGTCCGTATATTTTGTCAACTCATTTCCCGCAATAGTGTCTTTTACAAAGTAATAAACGGCCCCAAGCAATCTCTTTTCTTCCATGATCAAAGAATCGTTCCTTAATTGGATGGAGTAAATTGCTTCCAGTTTACCTTCACTCCAACTCATTAGATAATGATCACCTTCCTTCGTTACAACGTAATCATAGATTTCCAGCAGGCAACATGGGTAATCGATTTCATAAGCCTTTTTGTTAGTGAACAACCAATGGGTATTCGGATAAATCCATCTGTATGGTCCTTCCGTTGGAAGATCAGAGTTGATCAGAGTGTTATCCAAACGCATGGAGGTGAGAAGCCAGGTCCCGCTTAACTGCTTCTCCTGGCTAAAAACGGAAAGAGAAGCTGTCAAAAAAATGAGTGCTAAATTAATTTTCATTGAAATGCGCCTGCTAGTCATCAATCATTGTAAAAACGGACTTGTTTGATATACAAATCCCGGTTTTCTCCCTGGAATTTGAATTCGATATCCAGCACCAGATCAAAAGAAAATATTTTTTTGTTGTGAAGTCCTTTTTCCCAGAAATAATCCCGAATGACCTTTGCAGCAAGTTCCAGGCGCTTTACCTCTTCTTCGTTCAAAACGGTTTTACCCGAAGTTAAGCTGGAATTCGCCAAGTATTCGACAATTCGACTGAAATTCGATTCCTCTATTTCGTGAACAATTACCAATTGATCGCAAGTAATCCCCTTTGGCGGCTCTACCACCGAAACATCACCGAGCTGCACATTGATTGTCATTCCATCCAAATAGGTGTCCGGACGATACAGGTCTTTTGTAATAACTACTCCGTTTGCTTCTTCCTGCGGAAAGGAACGATGCACCAAAATTCCCATAGCCAGGTTTTCATCCGAGAAATTGAATAAACGTCGTTCCCGGAAAGCTTCGAAGGACCACAAACTCGCCCATACTTTTAGCACGGCCTTTTCAATGGTCTTCGTTGAATCATTTAAATCTACCGTTTTGGAATCGTACAATCCTGCTCCGGAGAAACCTGCAGCATCTTCAGCATTGGTAGAAGACCTGAAACGAAATGCAGTAAACTCACTTTTCTGAAGCAGTATTTTGATTTCAGCCACCAGGTTAGGATCCAAAGGTATATTCCGTATTTCGGTTTGAAGTGCTTTTAAGACTTGTTTCAAACTATCCGTGGAAAGGTTTTCACTGGTATGCAGAGAGGCAATTAGTTGTTTTATTTTCGGCTGATCCATGTGTTTCAGATAGAAATAAAACGGAATGGCAAACGCAGCTTCCGGAACTTTGAAGTTCCCGGTTTCACTCACTTTGCTCATCAGCCCGAAATGGAATGCTTTATTCCCTATTTGATTAGATCCGGCGATTTTAAAATCTTTCAGTTCAACCAAAGTACGGTAGGTAGAATCCATTTTCAGTGAAACAGGTCGTTTGTTCTTTATTTCAGGGATTCTTGGCTTTGTTGGTTTATACCAAAGGTCACGATCTGAAATATCGAGCATAATCCATTGCCCCTCCAACTTCCGGAAAGCCGTATCTCGAATCAGGTTTAGATCTACGGCAATCGGGATCTTTCGATTTCTTCCAAGAATAGACAGATGACTGAGCGGTGTTTGAAATTCATCCAGGATGATTGCTGCCACATTAGGAATGGATTTCGGAGTTCCATGCGTGACTACAATTTCTTCCGGCAAAAACGGTCGGGAATCGGGAACTGAATCCAGGTTATCTTCAAAGCGCAAACGTCCGTTACACATTCCTTTGGAAATAGACTGATAGGTTTTGTTTTCGTACAATTCGGAAGGCTTCATGATCGGAATTTGTCCTTTCAGAGAATCTTCCAATGCCAGCAAGCGTTCTGTGTTCAAAAGCAATTTTAGTTTTTCTCCGAACCAGACCTTCTTCTTAACATGATCGTAAAAAGCTATAATCAATTCCTTTGGCATTTGATCAAAAACCGAAAAATCTATAAAATACTGATTGGTCCTGGTATTCACGTTCACATTTCCAAGCAGGTAATCGCGGTTTGGATTTATGCTGTAATTGAGTTTATTGAATTCATCCAGTTGATTTCTATCTCCTAAATATTCCGAACAAAAGCCATAATGGAACCGATATCTTTCGGAATTGATAAAGTACAATTTATTTTCCTCCAGATCATAGACTATTTTCACCGATTCAACAGGACCAAGGTTGGTATTTAGAGGCGATCCGGCGAGTTCTTTGAAGTCGCTGTATTTTTTAATCTCTTTAGCCGCAACCTGGGACTCAGCCTTAAAGAAAAGAAGCAGAAATAAGAAGAAAAGTATATGTTGGTTCTTTTTCATCAGTGCTTTCTCCTTTTTAAAGCAAACTTTCTTCTGAAAAGGAAGTAAGTTCCTAAAACGCTGATCAATGGAATTCCCACGCAAAGCAAATCGATCAGCATTCTATTCTCCATATATGGCCATTTACTGACTATCACTTGAGGAATTAAAACAGAAACAATCACGACTAGTGCTAAAAGTCCCTTCCCACTCGATTTCCATTTGATACAAAGAATAAAAATGATCAATGCTACAACCGTAATTAGATCATAGAATAAAGAAACCAACACTTCTTGGCCATGAGCAAAGGCAGAAAGAGGCAGTAAGATTAAAACAGTTAAAAGCAGATTTTTCATAACTCTTCTTTCAACGAACCAATTTTTTACGCATAAGTAACTCTTTTGAAATGAGTGTGTTATTGTAGACTTCGTGTTTCAAAAAGCCCTAATCCGAGTTGGTATACTAAATACTTCATAGGATGATTAACGCTTTTCTAAGTTAATTATTTCAGGATAAAATTAGTTAAAACTGATTCGGTTTCTTTTGCTTAGCAGCGGCCTCTGCAATTTCAGCAATTCTTTTTTCACGGGTTTCCGGTCGTTTGGCAGAAACCAGCCAATACAGCATTATTTTCTTTATTGATTTACTCAATCCTAAAAAGAAATCCATTGCTTCCGGGTATTTGGCCAATGCTTTTTCCAGGTCATCCGGTATAATCAATGCATCGACAGTATCCAAAATAGTCCACGAGCCGTTCTGTTTTGCCAGTTCAATACTTTCCAAACCCGCTTTGGTCATCAACCCGCCTGCGATCAAACGATCTACTTTATCTTTATTGATCTTCGACCAGGTACTTTTTGCTTTTCGCTTACTGAAAAACTGGTGGGACTTCTCTGAGTCGATGGAAATCTTCTTACTGTCGATCCAGCCAAAACAAAGCGCTTCATCCACCGATTCACTCCAGGTGATAGTGGGTTTTCCGGAGGCTTTTTTATAGAACACCACCCATACATTTTGTTCCTTCTCGTGATTCTCCTTTAGCCACTCGCGCCATTCCTGCTTGGTTTTCGGATAAAAAACGGTTGTTTCATTCATACACATCTATTTTTTGTATGTGTGCTATGCACTAATTTTTACCACATAGCACACATAGATCACATAGCTATTTCCGCTATCCCATGGCTACCAAAATACTACAAACTATTAGTATTCCGGTCAAATGGAACATTCCGCTGATAATTCCATATGGAATAGGTTTGGGCATATTGGGATTGATGGCAATGTTGACGGTATTGGAGAATAAATAACCAATTCCAATGATGAAACCAAATTCGATTCCCTTTGAGATAGAGTGAATTCCCAAAGCCTGGATCAATAAAGCGGTGGTGATGGTAATGAGCAGGGAACAAACCATTGGACCAATGAAAAAGATTGGAGTGGAATTCTGCAAATCCTGGTTTTCCTTATCCAAGGACCTGGCATATTGCTTTTTGAAAAGCAGGGTAAACCAAAGAGCTCCCAAAGCTGAATAAGCTGCAAATGCCGCAAGTACACTAAGCCAGTTAACGGCTGAAATAAACTGAATCATAAAATTGAATTTTTAATGTTTCAGCAAAGTTAAAGGGGCTGGTGACAACGGTATGTCAGGGGTGTTCGAAGCAGGTTTCAACCTTTTCGGATTAAATGATTCACAGTAGTGATCAGTCGCGACTGATCACTACTAGTTAACGATGAACTTATAGCCGATTCCGCGAATATTGACGATTTTTACGCGTTCGTCTGATTCCAGCTTCTTACGTAGTTTGGAGACAAAAACATCCAATGTTCTCCCAATATAATCTCCTTCATCGCCCCAAACAACTTTCAGGATTTGTTCCCGCTCGATGGTTTTGTTTACGTGTGAATAAAGCAGGGAAAGCAAATCGGATTCTTTACTGGATAATTCTGTTTTTTCATTCCCCCAAATAAGCACCATGTTCTTTTGATCAAAGCGGGTATTTCCCAGCAAAACTATTTCCGGGTTATCCGACTGGAACGAAGCATTTGTTGCTTGTTTTTTCTTTCTGAAGTAGACCACCAATCCAAGCAGCGCAAAAACGGAACCTATCTGAAGCGCTATCATGGAATAACCTGCCTTGGTCTTGACAGGCGCTGCTTCGTGTTTATTTTCGGTGGATGTATTTGTTGTGGTAGTAGTAGAAACAGTTGGATGGCTGTCCATCAAAGTTGGCTGGATCGGAGCAGCGTGGTATAAAGTTCCCACATTCAGGTTGACTTTTGATAAAATGGTGAAGAAAATCATATAACAGGCTTTCGATTGAAATCTTGGAGCGCAGGGCAATAATTCCGGGTTGATCGAATCTCCTGCTTCATAGCTGTAAACGATTTCTCTGCTCTCACATTTCTTTACTTCAACGATGTAGGTACTTGCTAGTTTCATCTGTTTGACAACCCGGTCAATTGTAGCCACCAAATCGCCGGGATTAAACGCAAAAGCGGAAGCGAATTGAATCTTATAGCTCTCCCCTTCTTTTTCAATGGGAAAAACGCGTGAAGTACTGTCGCCGGAATCCAACAAGATTTGATGACCGATCATCCGTAAAGCAACAAGCGTATGCTTTTCTTCATTTGCTGACTGGCTATAAGTGATTGTTCCGCCCAGGAGCAGATTTAGCAGAACGATTAGAAGACATTTGAATTTTCCGGACATCATGGTACAAATCTAGGGGAATGCTCGCTTTACAGGAGCTATCCGGAGTCTAATTTACATTAATTTACAATTCAAATGAGCGCAATCATATTAACTATTTTCAAAGTATCGCTCAATTTTATCCAGCCAATTCTTACGTTTTACAGCTGAAACCATTTTCACCTTGTTTAAGCTGATCCACTTACGGTTCCTGTAACCGATTTTCCAAAACGTACCAGTAAGGAGTGCTTTTTTGACAGCATTTCCAAAAATGAAGCGATACAAAACTGCCGGTGTATTCATGGTAGTAATGACTGTAACTCTTTTAACTTTCTTAAAAAGAGGAGCCATACCATAAGTGCCTTTGTGTTCATAGGCTATACCCGGGAAAATCACTTTATCAATAAAACCTTTCATCATAGCCGGCATGAGTTCCCACCAAATGGGAAAAATAAACACCAAATGATCCGCCTGATCCAGGCGTGCTTTGTATTCCATTACTTTCGGGTCGACGGGTTTTCTCTCTACGAATGCTTTCAAATCAGCAGCCGTCATCACCGGATTGAAACCTTCCCGGTCCAAATGGATAACATCTATTTCGTGATTTGATTTTTGGAGCCCGGTTTTTACGGAATCCAGAATGGCATTGCAATAACTTCCTTCATAAGGATGGTTGAAAATGATGACTACTTTCATCTTGTACAGTTTAAAATTTACAAGACAAAGTTCAGCAGCCGGAAAGCGATGCACGATAACAATTGTTAACTAAGAAGTTCTATTTTCGATTACGGATCCGACTGAGCGAAACGGAGGTAATTCCCAGGTAGGATGCAATGTAATGCTGCGGAACCCGCTGCAGGATCTCGGGATTGTTCTCCAGGAGTTCGCGGTATCTTTTTTCCGGATTGTCTTTGATTCGGGACAGGAATAGTTTCTGGTAAAAGATGAGCCTCTGAAAAGTTTGTTCTTCTACCTGCTGACGAATGCCCGGTGAACTTTCTAAAATTGTTTGGAAATCGCTTTTCGAAACAGTTCTTAAAATACATGGTTCGATGGCTTCAATAGTAAATAAACTGGGTTGGTTTGTTCTAAAGCTTTCAATGGAAGAAACTCCCTGCCCTTCAAAGAAGAATTGAAAAGTAATGTCCTTCCCGTCGTTGTTGAAACAAACTCTGAGACAACCCTTTTCAATGTAAAAGAATTTCCTGGAGATTTCTCCTTCTCTCAGGAGCACTGTTTTAGCAGGAACTTCTTCCTGCCTGAACAAATGTTCAAATTGCTCCCACTCTCTGCCCTCAGTCCTGAAACCTTCTTTCATACTCTCAGGCTTCCTCTGAACCCACGTGCTGCGTAATAAGATTCCGCACCGTTGCAATAAGTGAAAATAGTTCCAAATCGATTATCGCAAAAAATAGCACCTCCCAATTTCCGGATTGATTCGGGGGTTTGAACCCAGCTGGAGGTTTTCAGATCGAATTTCCCCAGGGTTTGTAATTCGCGGTATTGCTCTTCAGTCAGCAATTCAATTCCCATTTCGTCAGCCAGATCGAGTACGTTGTTTGCCGGCTTGTGTTCTTTTCGAGCATTGAGTGCTGCGCGATCGTAGCACAAACTTCTTCTTCCTTTCGGACTTTCTGCCGAGCAATCGAAGAAAATATATTCGTCGGATTTTCTATCATAAGCTACCACATCAGGTTCACCTTCTGTTGCTTCCATTTCGTCCAGAGACCAAAGTTTTTTGGGATTTGCTTCCAGTTTGGCCTGGATTTTCGACCAATCCATCCCTTCATGGCGGTTCATATTCTTTTCAAAACGCGTTTCCAGGACTTTCAAAAGTTCTTTTGTTTCTTCCGCGGATAAAGTTTTATTTGCCATTCTTCGTTGTTTTATGTTCTTCTATTCCTTCACTAGCTTCGCTATCCGTAATGCATCCCTTTTTGTGAAAGCTGCATTAAGTCTTTCCGCCGCGGCGGACTTCGCTACTTCTTATGCTTTTTATTGATCAGGTATTCATTGACATCATTCAATCCTTTTCCTTCCATAATAAGAGGAACACATTTTTCAATGCGTGATTCGCGGGTTGCTGCTTGTTTGGGTTGCGAAAAGTGCAGGATGTATGCTCTTTGCCGGCCTGGGGTGAGCTCACCGAATGCTTTTTCCAAAGCAGGATCTTTTTTGAATTTAGCAGTCAACTCTTCCGGAACGGCAAATTCTTTCGTTTTTTTCAATTCCACTTTTTCACCGGATTCCTCTACTTCTACTGCCTGGAAAATATACTTTTTCAAATCAGAAGCAAGCGCTTTGATTTCCTTCACATTGGTGAAACGAACTTGTCGGGCAGACTGTACGTTTTCTGTCTGCTGAATGAGGATTTTTTTCGGATCTTTCATCAATGCTCCTTTGAAAAACAGGAACGCACAGTATTCTTTGAATACATGAATCAAAACGATGTTCTTCTTCTCATAAGTATAACACGGACAGCCCCATTTCAAGTCTTCGGTGAGATGACAATCCAGGACAATTTTCCGCATTTCCGCCACTTCACTTCTCCACTTTTCTTCTTTCTCAAAAAACCAATCAACTTTTGGATTCATGCTTCTCTTGATATTGATTTGACGCCACTACTTTTCTACCAGCCGGTCTGAAATACCAAGATACAACAGTTAGTACCAAAAGCAAGAGTGACGGGAAAATTTCAACTGCCGGACTCCCGGAAGCAATGTGAGAATATGCTGCTCCCGACATTGCGAAGAAAAAACCGGCGTATGCCCATTCTTTGACAATTGGAAGTTTCGGTACCAAAACCACTATAACTCCTAAAATTTTCCAAACTCCCAGTAAAGTAAGCAGGTAAACCGGGTATTGCAAAGCTGCCATGCGCTCTACATCCTGATCCATTTTCAGTAATTGAACGATTCCCGTTGAAACCATTCCGAGTGAAAGCCAGATGGTGGCGATCCAATAGGTTATTTTTTTTGCTTTGTTCATAATGATCTGTTTTCTAAAAGTTGCTGAATCCTGTTATGTGCCATATTGATTCCCTGGGCGAATGGAAGCTGTAGGATCTGATCCCGAATTTCTGCGGATCTGTAAATGACATGCATAGTCAATTTGCTTTTATTTTCTGACAAACTCTCAAATTCCAAAAACTCCATCTGAGCTCCAAAAGGCGCATTTTCCATTTCGAAAGTTCGAATGATCCTGCTGTTTGGAATAAAGTCGTGGATTACTCCGCCAAATCCGTGTTTATTTCCTGTGGGATCCGTAGTTTCGAATTGGTAGCTTCCGTGCTTTTTATTTTCGAGTTTCAGCACTTTTGTTCCCATCCATTGTTCTACAATTTCCGCTTCTTCGTATGCTTTGAAGAGTAATTCCAATCGCAGATCAAATTCTCTTGTGATAATAATTTCCTGTTTGCCGTCTTCGGCGTGAATGTGTGTTTTTCTTTCCATGTCTTTTATTTTTCTTCCGTGTACCTCCGTGGCAATTATTTGCTTTCGTATTTTTTCATAATCTCTTCCAGCTTGTTGAAGCGATCGTCCCATAGTTGGCGGAATGGCTCGATGAAGTCTGCTACCTGTTTCATATTCTTCGCATTGATTTGATAATAAACTTCCCGACCATTTTGTGTTTGCTGCAGCAATTCGCATTCGGTAAGGATCTGTAGATGTTTGGAAACTGTTGGTCTTGCGGTATCGAAATTGGAGGCAATGGCCCCGGCCGTCATCGCTTGTGAAGCCACTAACAGTAAAATTGCTCTTCTGGTTGGGTCCGCTATTGCCTGGAATACGTCTCTTCTTAAATTCATTATGTAGCTATTTGACTACAAATGTATATGAAGTTATTTGACTACACAAATTTTTAGACAAAAAAAAAGCGGGTAAGTACTACTTTACCCGCTTGAAACGAAGATCAATCCGAACTAAAACTACTGTTTTCTGACCTCCGTTTCTACCACAGAACAACCCTAATTTTTGACCAATCGGACAGTTTTTATCGTGTTTTCACTTTGAACTGACACAAAATAAATTCCCGAAGTAAAAGCCGATAAATCCAATTGGTGCATTCCTGAAATTTCTCTTTGAACAACTATTCTTCCTTCCGGATTTGTTACAACCAGCATAGCATTCCCTTTGTTTTCAATGGTAACCAGATCGCTTGCCGGATTCGGATAAACTTTCAGTTCCATATCCGCCCATTCATTTAACCCCAGGTTTAAAGGGCTTAATCTGTAAGCGAAGGTTTCGAAAGTCACTGTATCTATTCCGTATCCTGCAATGTAATCGCCATTCGCCGACATGCAATTTGCCGAATAAATAAGCTTATTTCCGGTTGTAATTCCCAATACATTGTGTGCGTAATCGTTTAAGTTCATCATCCCTTCAGCCTGCGTCCAAATGAATGGAATTTCCGGATCCCATGGCCCAACCTGGATTCTTCCTACCGCAACGGTTCCGTCATCGCTTAATGCCGCAACATATGACTGTCCGCCCGGAGATAAACTCCCCAAATCAACTACTCCCGTAGCCTGGCTCCAGATCCATGCATTCCCATTGTTCGCATAATCGCCGGCACCGCCGATCCAGTTTCCGTCTGTAGATATAGCTGTGCATTCCCCCATCTGATTGTATTCATCGTTTGGATTTCCATTGGGATCCAACAAAATAAATTCATTGGGGAAATAACCACCTGCCGGATTTTTTCTCCAGACCGCAGATTTCCAGGGTCCGTTAAAATCCTGCCACCCGACAACAACCGAAGCGTTTCCATTTACTGCATTTGCACGGGTACTTTTTCCGGCAAACAAAGTCCCCAGATCAATAATACCTTCTGTAGCATTCCAGGCAACAGCATCTGTATAGCCACCTGTTTTCCAGGCATTTCCTACTACCGTATTCCCATCACCGGAAATACAATACCCTCCGCTTCTGGCAGTATCCATTGCAACACCAAGACTTCCCAATGCAGTCCAGGAATTCGTTGTTCTGTCGTAGCGGGCCATTTCTACTTTATTGTTTGCAAGAGCGGATCCCGAAAGGAAATTTCCGTTTAACGAAAACGTAACTCCGCCACCAACTCCATTTCCAGGAGCGATCCCACCAATGTATTCAACCGCTTGTGTTTCGGGGGTCCAAATAGAAAAAGGGCCCGTCCATTCTTCATACCCGGCAACTTCGCCGGTATTGGAAACGCCCTGGGTTTGGAAAAATACAGTTTTCACTATTAGTTGAGAGAATCCCACATTGGACAGTCCAACTATTCCTGCAATAATTACCAGCTTTTTTTTCATCTTCATACTGTGTTTTATAGTTATTAGCAGCTGCAGTAATGGTTCTAAAAAAATCAAAACATACAACCTTGCACCGAAAGTAGCCTGCTTCCGGTGGCTAAAACTTATTTCTGCTCTTACAAACACAGTACATCTAAAAAAGAACGCATTACATTTACAATACATTAAAACACAAAACATTGAATATCAATGAATTGAACACAAATAATAAGTCGGTTTCTATTACAGATTCATCAGGAAATTTACCAGTTGGATATCTTCACCATCCATACCCATTTTTTTTCTTAAACGGGTTCTCGCTACTGTAATGCTGTTGGGTGATTGATTGGTAATGGATGAAATATCTTTGGTTGACATATTCAGACGAAGAAATGCGCAAAGCTTTTTTTCATTTGAAGTTAGCGCTGGAAATTTATCCTGGAGCGACTGATAAAAATCAGGATGTACATTGGTGAAATGAACTTCAAATTCTTCCCACCCGCTGTTGTGCTGCCCGGATCGCAAATCGGAAATGATTTCCTGTATTAAATCCTGGTTTTCTTTGCCGGAAGAAAGTTTCGCTTTTTTAAGGTTTTGGGTAACACGTTCCAAAAGTTCGGTATTCTTCAGCATAAAAAGTGCCCTGGCTGTTAGTTCACGCTCTTTAAACTCAAGATTTTCTTCCAGTGTTTTATGTGCCAAATCCAAATTTTCACGTTCAAGCTTCAGTTTTTCTTCTTTTAATTTCGCCGTCCTGATCCTGATCCGCATGATAATAATAAAGAAAAGCGCTACAGCAAGTATAAATAAAAGAACCACTAGAAGAACCACTTTTTGAAGTCCATCCGATTCATTCTGCTTCAATTTCAATTCATACACTTTTCTGTCCCGTTCCCGCTGATGCTTTTCTTCCAGGGAAGCAATAGCCGTTTTGCTTTCCAGGTTATAGATCTCATCGTTCAGTTTCTTGAATTGCTTATGATAAATCAAAGCTTCCCGGTAGTTTTTTAAAGTATCGTGAACAGAAGATAATGATTCCAGTGAAATCAATATAGATGACTTATTTCCTGTTTTCCTGCTTAATTGAAGTCCTTCCGTAAAATACTCCTGCGCCCGATTGAAATCACCTCTGAACACTTCATTCTTCCCTAAATTATTTAGCACCTGAGCCTGTCCTTGTTCATCACCCGCCTGTTTTCTTATTTTGAGGGATTTTTGAAAATAATGACTCGCCAAATCCAATTCATTTTGTTCCAAATGGCAAATTCCGATATTATTTAACAGAGATCCTTCGTACCCTGAATCTTTTAAGGTTTTATTCAGATCTAATGCATTCCTGAAATATACGAGCGCTGTTTCATAATCATTTTGACTGATAAAAACAGCCGCCATATTGTTATAGACTTTCAGTTTTCGACTGGTCAGCTCTTTTTGGGACGTTCGCTTGTCTGCCTTCTCTAAAATGAGCAAGGCTTCTTCCTGGCAGGCAATGCTTTTCCTGTAATTTTTTAACTGAAGGTACAGCACTCCTATTTTTACCCGCGAATCAGCCTTTAATAAAACCAGGTGAAAATTTCCGGGATGCTTAAGTACCGCTTTATCCACCATGCTTTTACCTTGCAGGTAGTATTTCATGGAATTTGCAAAATCACTTTTAAACTTGTAAGCATCTCCCAGGTTGAGAAGTATTTCAATCTTTAAGTCAACCGAGCTGACATGAGGAATCTTTTTAACCGCTTTCAGTCCTTCTGCCAATGCAGAATCTGTATTTTGGTCCAGCAGCCTTTCCGAAGCTTCCAGATGCATTCGCGCACGGAGATCTTCCTTTTGTCCAAAGGACCAAAGACCGGATACTATCCAAATAGAAACAAGTATGAATTTCCTGTAGTTCATTGCTTTTAAGTGATGCGGAATGCAGTCAAATATACAGTTATCTTATTTAAATATCACTCCACCTCCAATTCAAGGGAAACCCTGCTGTTCCTTTACATGCTTTGTTTAGTGATGGTAGTAAACATCCCGGATTCCGAAGCGTCCGTTAACAGCAGCATTCTTCTGTGATAAGATGAATTCCATAAAATAACAATACTTTTACGGTATCAATTTAAAGTCTCGTTTTGAAAAATCAGTTCTTATTAGTCACTCCCCCATTTACGCAGCTCAACACTCCGTATCCGGCGACGGCTTACCTGAAAGGATTTTTAAACACGAAAAACGCTTCTTCCGTTCAGGCTGATTTGGGAATTGAAGTAATTCTTGAAATCTTTTCAAGCACCGGATTAAGCGCTCTTTTCTCTGAAATAGGGACAAAAGAGTTAGCATTGAGTCAAAATGCAGAACGCATCATTACGCTTCAAAGCGATTACATTCAAACCATTGATTCAGTAATTCTTTTCCTGCAAGGTAAAAATCCAAGTCTTGCTCATTTGATTTGTCAGGATGATTTTTTACCCGAAGCTTCCCGTTTCAATGAACTGGATGAGCTTGACTGGGCATTCGGGATCATGGGTACACAGGATAAAGCGAAACATTTAGCCACACTCTACCTCGAAGATATTTCCGACCTGATCGTTGAAACAATTGATCCGCATTTCGGTTTCAGTCGTTATGCTGAGCGCTTGGGAAGGTCCGCACTTAGCTTTGATGAACTATACGATTCTCTTCAGCAGGAAATCACTTATACAGATCGGATTTTACTGAGATTACTCGAAAAAAGACTCCACGACACAGATCCGCAGATTGCGGCTTTTTCTGTTCCTTTTCCGGGGAATTTGTATGCTGCTTTTCGTTCTGCGCAATTTATCAAACAGCACTTTCCACACATAAAAACAGTGATGGGAGGAGGTTATCCCAATACGGAATTGCGTTCGATCTCTGATACGCGCGTGTTCGGGTTCTTTGACTTTATTACACTGGATGATGGCGAAGCGCCCATTGAAAACCTGTTGGAGCATGTTTCCGGGAAAAGAGCTATTCGTGACTTGAAGCGAACTTTTACGCTGATTGATCAACAAGTAGTTTATTGCAATCATTCAACGACTCAGGATTACAAACAGCGTGATTTGGGCACACCGGATTACAGCGATTTGCTCCTGGACCAATACATTTCCGTCATTGAAATAGTAAATCCGATGCACCGCATGTGGAGTGACGGCCGCTGGAATAAACTCACCATGGCACACGGATGTTATTGGGGTAAATGTACTTTTTGCGACATTTCACTGGATTACATCCAGATTTATGAACCGGCAACGGCTAAGATACTGGTTGACCGCATGGAGGAACTCATCCTTCAAACGGGTCAAAATGGCTTTCACTTTGTGGACGAAGCTGCACCTCCGGCTTTGATGCGTGAACTGGCCCTGGAAATTATCCGTCGGAAATTGGTGGTGAGCTGGTGGACGAATATTCGCTTTGAAAAGAGTTTCACCCGGGATTTGTGCTTGCTGCTTAAAACTTCGGGATGCATTGCTGTTTCCGGAGGATTGGAAGTGGCTTCCGACCGTTTGCTGGCCTTGATCGACAAAGGAGTTACTGTTGCCCAGGTAGCGCAGGTGACGCGGAACTTCACAGAAACCGGCATTATGGTCCATGCCTATTTGATGTATGGATTTCCGACTCAAACCGTGATTGAAACGATTGATTCACTGGAAATGGTGCGTCAATTATTTGAAACAGGCATCCTGCAATCTGGTTTCTGGCACCAGTTTGCCATGACTGCACACAGTCCTATCGGCTTAAATCCGGAGAAATTTGATGTGGTCCGTGAAACAGGAACCGGGAGTTTTGCCAACAACGATTTGACACACAGCGACAAAACGGGAATCGATCACGACCAATTCAGTTTCGGGTTGAAAAAATCCCTTTACAACTTCATGCATGGAATCGGCTTCGACCTGCCTTTGCAGAACTGGTTTGATTTTAAAGTTCCCCGTACATCCATTCCCCCTGATTTTATAGAGCAGGCAATCGAAGAACCTGAAATGGGCTTTGTGAAACCAAGCTCCCGGGTTGTATGGCTGGCATCGCAGCCTTCGGTACAATTCTATACCAAATCCAAAAAGGGAAATCAATGGGAAATGGCCGAGTTGACCTTTCACACCAAAAAGGATTTGTTCTCCATCCAGGTCTCTAAATCACAAGGGATTTGGCTGAGCAAGATGCTTTCTGAAATTTCAGCAGCTGAAAACAAGAAACGCCTTTTCCACGAAATCAAATCTGACTATGAACAAGAAGTTCCGGAAGCAGATTTCGAACCTTTCTGGTATGGAAAACAGGTTGCACAACTGAAAGAAGCGGGATTGTTGGTTTTGTAATTCACTCAAACTCCAATTCAAAACAAACTCCTTCTCCACTCTCTTTCTTTTTAATCGAACCATTCAGCTGTTCTGCAAATCCATCAATTAAAAAATGTCCGAAGTGGTGATCACCGTCGTCTTCCGCACCTTCAGAGAAACCAATTCCATCATCTTTATAAGTGAGCAGGTATTTCCCTTCTTTCAATTGAAGCCCGAGGTAAACAGATCCGTGATCTCTTCCTTTAAAACCGTGGAGGATTGAATTCGTAATCCATTCGTTGATCAGCAGGCCCAGCGGGATCATTTTATCTACCGGAAGTTCCAGGTAATCAATATCGAGGACCAGTTTAAAATTGTCCGGTTCGTTTACCAATGAATTCAGGCAGTCTTTGAAGAGTTTTTCCCAGTAATTCGCCACGTTGATAAGCGCCAGGTCCTTATGCTTATAAAGCGATTCATGAATACTGGCAATGGTTTCGATCCGCGACTGGGTTTTATCCAGTACACCGTTGAAATTGTTGTTTCCTTCTTCAATTTGGAGACGAATGAGACTGGAAATGATCTGCAGGTTGTTTTTAACCCGGTGATGCATTTCTTTCAGGATCACATCTTTTTCATTGTTCAGCTTCTCCAGATCTGCAGTGCGCTTCTTTACTTTGCTCTCCAGGTCATTTTTCAGCTGGATCAATTCTTCCTCTGCTCTTTTGCGGTTGGTAATATCGGTGGAGAGTACAAAAATCCCTTCAGAAACAGGTTCAATGCGCAATTCGAACCAATTATTGGTTCCATCACTGTAAATAAATTCATTCTCAAACTGAATAGTTATGCGTTCATCCATACATTTTTGAAGCTGGCTGAACATATAGGTATCTTCAATTCCCGGATAACATTCCATCATCGTTTTTCCGATCAGATGATCAATGCTACTTTGTCCTTGGCTTGCAACAGTAGTATTTACGTACAGGTATTTCCAATTGTAATCAATTACCTGGAAACCTTCCAATAAACTGTCAAGAATACTTAAGTTCAATATAGATCGTCTCAATGAAATAGTGTTTAAGAAGTAAATAATGACCAATTACTCCTTTAATATACAAAAATTGAAGGAATTGATCCGAAAATAAGATCAGTTATTGGATATCATGAGTTTTTTAGAAACACTAAACCCTTCACCCGAAATTTGAAACAGGTAATTTCCTGATTTGAGGTGGCTGACATCCAGGTGCTGAATATTTTCACCTCTCTTCCGTTCTACTTTTCTACCACTAAGATCCTGAACAAGAATTTCTGTAACACGAAGATTCCCACCGGTCCGAATAGTTATCGCATCCTGTGTCGGATTCGGCCAAAAACTCACTTCCACGTCCTGGTGATCGGCAATAGAAGCCGTAGACTCATAGTGACTGAAGAAACGCCAGATTTCTTTGCAGGCATCAAAGTCCATGCAGGTATTCCCGGAAGAACCTGAAACCGGCCAGCCCGGCCAGGAATGCCCACCCCCGATTATCCGAAACAATTCAACTGTATTTCCGTTAATGCCGCCTGAATAAACGGATCTTTCAGCCGTTGCATTATCCGCAGTATTTGTATTGGGAACGGAAGTCACAGCCGGAACAGGGTTACAGTTATTCTGGTCGACCCAGAACAGGTTCGTATCGTCTATTCCTTTCATAGTGGATGTTCCAGCGTATGGATTTGTACTATCGTCCGTTCCGTGAATATGCAGAACCGGAATCGGATGCTGAGGATCGCATTCATCATACATATCTACCGACATAGAGCCTGTTACAGTTCCAATTGCCGCAAACCGATTGGTCTGACAAGCCATGAGGTAAGCCATAAAACTTCCGTTTGACATTCCTGTGCAGTAAATCCGATGCTGATTAATACTGTAACCTGCTGAAATGGTATCAATAAGTGCTTCCAGAAAGCCGACATCGTCAACCGTTGAGCCCAGGATATTTTCATAATTCCAGAACTTCACACCGAACATCGTGGAGCCATCCGGATGGACCATGATAAAATTGGCTGTATCTGCAATTGGTCTGAAATCGCGATTTTGTGCAAAATCTGCCCCGCTGGAACTCAATCCGTGCAAACCGATCAACATTGGAACAGGATTTCCGGGAACATAAGATGCAGGAACATAAAAGGAATAAGTGCGGGTGATCCCTCCATGAACAAAGGAACCTGAAACAGTTGTCTGAGCATCAACCGATCCGAATAAACAAATCAGAAGCGCAATTATGCAGTAGGATTTCATGAATTAAATATATGAAATAGGAACCAGACAGGCAATAAAAAATCCCGCTCTTCAGCCGAAGCTTACCAAACGGGATTTTCCACCTAACCACTATACACTACTACTTATGGCCTTAAATGTCTTTACTTCGTTACAGGGAGATCACGTGTCAGCCAGCCTCTTCTGCTTGCTGTTGCAATGGCATATGGCGTGATCCAGAACAAAGTGAATGTGTAAAATATGCTGTATGGATATGCCCAAAGGGATTCCAACAAATTATGTCTTTTCGTATAAAAGAATACCTGGATGCTAGAGAAAATGAATAAGCTTAAAAACGCAGAGCTCAGGAATAAAATCGGATGTGTGCAGATCAGGAAGAACATGAGTGCCATTGCCGGATATGCGATAAATACTTTCAGCCACTGATCTAACAATAAGATCCGCGGACCAATTTTAGATTCTTCCCGGAACTTTCCGAAAGCGAATTTGCTCATTGCAATATTTTCGCGGATATTACTTCTTTCCCACCGGATAAACATCTTGTATAACCCTTTGTACTTCTCCGGAATATTGGTAAACACGTATGCGTTTCTCTGGAACAACACCCGGTATCCTTGTTTCAGGATCATGTTGGTCATTGCGCGGTCTTCACCGATATCGCTCACCTGTCCCATGAATGTCTGATTCATCCAATCCGGTAAACAAGCCATTACGACATCTTTTCGGTATGCGGCCAGTGCGCCGGGCGTACACAACACTGATCCCAGTTTGCTTTGAGCCGAACGTATAAATTCGAAACTGAAGGTAAAACTGACGTTCAGCATCCGCGGGATCATTGCATTCTTGTTATTCAAGACGCGCACGTTACCAGCCACTGCACCACATTTTTCATCCAAAATAAATGGACTAACCAAATTTCTTAAAGTATCTTTTTTTACAATCGAATCGCTGTCAACTGTTACGAATACATCTCCTGAAGCCAGGTTGAATCCACGATACAAAGCATGTCTTTTTCCCTGATTGTGGGTCTGCTGGTAAATCTCCAAACGATCCCCCCATTCTGCTTTGGCTTTTTTCATCCATTCCCAGGTGTCGTCTTTACTTCCATCGTCGATAGAAATCAATTGCATTTTGTCTGCCGGATAATCGCTTTCAGCCAAACTTTTTAATGTCTGATAAACCAATTCTCCTTCGTTGTATGCAGGAACAATTACGGTACAATGCGGCAATTGTTCATCGCTTACAGATTTTATCGATCTATAGTGCAGGTATAAAACCAGGATATATACTAAAAAGCAAATTTTGAAAATCAATAATGCGGTTGCCACTACGATCAATGCGATTCCCCAGGAATTATTCATTCTTTCCATGTGGAGTTCCTGGAAATAGGGTTGAAATAGGTAAACTAAAAATGCTGCCCCGATCATCAATAAGATAGCTCCTAAAAGAATGACAACGTCTTGAAATTTACGATGATTTTTCGGATGATAACTGTAAGTTGCCTTTGGGTCTGTGTGTTTGTTTGCCTGCATGTTATAAGCTTTGAATTTCCGTACAACCATTTTCAAGTTTTGTACCGAAGCTAAGAACTGCTGAAAAACAAGGGTTTATCGATTTAAGCAGGTTTTTAAATTGGGGAGAAAAGCAACATAGTGTGGAGTTTCTCCCCGATTTCACGATTACTGATCATCCATCTTCCCGTCTTCATAAGTCGGACCGTAAAGTCCCGGAACTTTGTTGCCGGTAGCCCGCAGGTAAACGATCATTTCTCCGCGGTGGTGATAAATGTGATTGAATAAAAAACCTCTCGCCACAGTTCCTCTTGGAAAAGGTCCCATAACCGTTTTTCCACCGGCTTTCATAGTCCATGGAGTCTGCAGGTCTTCTTCTGTAATTGATTTCAGTGCAGCCCTCGCCTTTTCCAGGTTCGTTTCGAAAAGTTCACGGGTGGCATGAATATCATCCGCAGATCCGCGTTCCATTTCGTCCGCATCCATATCGTACTCATCTTGTGTAAGTGTTCCTGCATACCAGTGATAAATGGTAGCAATGTGCTGGGCAAGTTCTCCCATCGACCAGGAATTTGGTGCTGGTTTAAATCCGAGATGACTCGCCGGAACAGCATGGAGCAATTTACGAGTGCTTTCAGCCTCGTGCTCAAATTCTTCTATTAATGCTTTTAATATCATGTTTATCATTTTAGAGGAATAAGTTAGGGCACTTAGCTTTTGAAACAAAATAGAGGACTGTTAATAAAAGTAGTTTCTGTAAAAGATGTAAGAATTGGTCCGTTTATAGTAATCACGAAGCATCATCTAACGTTAGTTCCATTAAAAGAGATAAAAACAACTAAAAGTAGTCGATTTACAACCAAAAGTAGTTGTATTTTTAGCAATCCCGGAAAACGATCCCTCTACCTTTGTCCAATCGAAATCCATAAAAAGATTGCTATGTTAAGTACGAAAATGATTGGTGAACGAATCACCGAAGCAAGAAAGAAAACTTCCGTTTCCCAGGCCGGACTTGCGGAATTGTTATTTATCAGTCCGCAGGCTGTTGGAAAATGGGAACGCGGAGAATCCATGCCCGACATTCTTACCCTGAATCGATTGGCAGAGATCCTTGGAGTAGATCTAAACTATTTCTCGGAGAATTTTCAATCGGCAGCTGAAGAGAAAATCGAATCAAAGAAACTCCTTTTTGTGAAACCGGTAAAGGAGAAAAAGCTCAACTGGAACATGTCGCAGGGAAGTTGGGTCGATGCCGATTTCTCGGGACTCAAAAACCTGCATGAGAAATTCAGTTCCTCACACCTGAAAAACTGCAAATTCATCGGTTCTGATCTTTCCGGAATTCAGTTAAGTGACAATCATGTTCTGGGCTGCGATTTCTCGGAATCAGATATCAGCAAGAGTGATATTAAAAGCTCCCACATGACGAAAGACTTGTTTAAGAATTGTTTGCTGCAAGGGACCGAATTCTCAGGAAGTTATGTTTCAGGCTGTGATTTCTCCGGAGCAGATTTCTCCGAAGCTATCTTTAAATCGGGTGGTTTTGAGAAAAACACATTGGAGCAGGCACATTGGAAACAAAGTTCTTTCCATGGAATGTATTTATCGGACCTGGTTTTTGAAGGAACGATCACCGATTGTTATTTTGAAAATTGTGCATTTAAACGCGTTACTTTTGAAAATGCCGTATTGACAAATACTTTCTTTAAAAATAAAAGCCTGAAACAGGTGAAGTTCGTTAATTGCAAAGCGGATAGGATGACGCTTGAATTCCTAAAGAATGGAAAAGCGGATTTGAGTGGAATTGAATTGATCAATGCATGAAGAGATCCGTGTTTTTTATTTGATGTTATTCGGTTTCCTGGATTTTAGCCTGGTGCGAGCCTAATGCTCGCGCCAGCTTAAATTGTTTTATTTTTGATAAAAAATCTTTCATGTTATGAGTACAACTCCGGAACACGATCAAAAATTTGTCAAGATGACTTTCGCATCGGTTTATCCGCATTATGTAAAGAAAGTTGAAACCAAAGGCCGTACCAAAGCCGAATTACTGGAAGTAATTGAATGGCTTACCGGATTTAACGAAGCAAAACTTCAGCAGCTTATCGAGGAAAAAGTGACCTTTGAGGAATTCTTCAAGGAAGCAAACTTAAACCCGAATGCGGAGCTGATTACCGGAATGATCTGCGGATACCGGATTGAGGAGATCAAAACGCCGTTGACCAAGCAAGCGCGATACCTCGACAAGTTGGTTGATGAATTGGCGAAAGGGAAGAAAATGGAGAAAATCCTAAGAAGCAATTCCTAATTACGAACTAAATACGTTCTGAGATGTTCAACTATTTAGTAACTGCCTATTTATGCATTACGGTCTTTACCAGTCTGAAGATCAGTAAAAGTATTACGCTTTCGAACCAACAAAAAACGATCAATATACTATTGAATGCATTGATTCCCGTACTTTGGTTCTACCTCATCTCTCCTATTATTTTTCCAAAAGATAAAATCATTACGCGGGATGAGCGGGAGAAAATGATCGCAAAAGAAAGCGGAAGCAAAATGGAAGACGGTGTGGGTTCTTCCTCCTATCGGGAGATTTAGAGGGAATAACCTTATCCAAAAACTCCAGTCGCAATTCAAATAAAATGTGTATTCTTGCCTTCTAAAAAACACTATTTCACATGAATAAACCAGCTATCACTGCATTGATCACCGTCCAGGAAACCAATACAACAGTCAATTCGAGCCTTACTGATTCACATATCAAAGACTTTGGCGGAAAGCCTATGTTCCAGTTGATGATTGAAAAGCTGCTTGCCGTAAAGACTATTAACAAGATTGTGATTACTACCGATTCGGAAAAAGTCAAAAAAGTTTACGGAGCAAACAACAAGATTTCAATTATCGGCTTGCCTGCCTCTGCCCTTTCGGATGAATATTCCAATGACCGAATCCTGGAAGAAATGCCTACTTCCGACAGATTCACGGCACATGCGCTGGAAAAAACGGAAGGAGAACATTTTATGCAGACACAATGTATCAATCCGCTGCTTTCGGTTCAAACGATTGAGAATGCCATCGAAATGTATTATACGTATGTTCTGAATGACGAATACAATCAGTTTGATTCGCTGATGAGCCTTTCCCGTGTGGAAAAACGTTTGTATGATAACAGCAAATACCCGGAACCTGTCACGTTGCGAAACGAACCACATTTTGTGATGTTTGAAGACACCATCTTCAATATCTTCAACCGGAATACCTTCGTCCGGTATAAAAAAAACAAACTGGGAAAAAACCCGATACTTTTCGATGTACCGGAAATTGAAAACCTGGCAGTAGATTCTCCGGCAAGTTTCAAACTGGCAAAATTGGCTTACGATAATAAGAGCTTACTGCTTTAGTCTATTCCCTTTTCCCCAGTTTTCTCAACTGACTGTAATGTGCTTTTACTGCCCCGGTGAAGGTTTTTTCATAATGATAAGGAATTCCAAATTCATGGGCAGTTTGTTTTACTATGGAAGCAATTTCGGGATAGTGCACGTGGCAAATACCGGGGAATAAATGATGTTCGATCTGATAATTCAGTCCTCCTACCAGGTAAGAAACTACTTTATTATCATGTGCAAAATCACACGTGGTTTCCAACTGATAAACATGCCAATTCTTATCCGCAAGATTCTCAATATCGCTTTGTGTTTCGCAATCGGAAACAACATGTGCCAACTGAAAAATAACAGTCATAAAAATCCCGGCCACTACCAACATCGTTACAAACATGGAGACCACCAAAAGCGAATCAAACGGAAGCAGTTTCAATGGCAGATAAAGAAATACAAAGAAAAAAAGCAGCTTCTTCAACAGAATAATTCCTGTTATGAAAGCAGTTTTTATGCGTGATTTAAAAAAGCCCATCCGGTGGTACCTGATCACTTTAATGAAGTCTTTTACAGTCATCCATTCAATGATGAGCAATCCATAAATGACCGTTGCATAAATATGCTGGTACGCATGATACCACCTTCTTTTTTGATGTTCTGTAAACCGGAAAACAACTCGCGGGTGAATGTCCTGATCTATTCCTTCCACATTGGGGTAAGTGTGATGAAGTACATTGTGCTCGATTCTCCAAATCTTTGGTTCAACACCAATGGCAAGAATGGGAATTTGCAGCAGATAATGAAGGATCCGGTTATTCGTGTATGCTCCATGAACGGTATCGTGCATAATTGTCATTCCTACGAACGATAGTAAAATACCCAACAATGCCCAAAGGAAAAACAATACCGGAAGATTTGAGATACCAGCCAATAAAACCACCAAATAAACTGTAGTATACAAACCAAACAATATTACTGATTTCAGGATCATCGTTTGGCTGCCGTGCGGATCAATTTCATTCTCTTTAAAATATGAACGTACCCGTTGATTGAGAACTGTAGAGAATTCTGACTGTATGGTTGAAGAATATCTGGCACCCTGCATCCGATCCGTTATTTTACGCGTTTGAAATTCATGTAAATTGGTCCATCCGGTTTCAAAAGCATCATGGCATGCATTCCTATCTCTTTATTATCACATAGTTCAAAATCATAGTTTCTGGTAATAGCACTCATGATGAGCAAAATCTGCATTTTCGCCATGTTTTGACCAATACATACCCGCGGACCTCCACCAAACGGAATATGTGCGAAATGATGCATCTTTTCTGTTTGTTCGGGATCAAATCTGCCCGGATCAAACTTTTCCGGATCTTTCCAAACAGATGCATTGTGATGCACACCATAGATATAAGGGACAACCGTTGTTCCTGCAGGAATTTTGATTCCTCTGAACTCATCATCCTGTAGTGCTTCCCGGTCTATCATCCAGAATGGCGGACGGATACGCATCGATTCATCCAAAACTGCAATCGTATAAGTCAATTGATGTAAGGACGAATAATTCACAGTCTCGCCTCCAAAAACATGCTCAATTTCCTCCCTGATTTTAACAATGTGTTCCGGGTGCTTTGCTAAAAGATAAAATGCCCACGCAGCAGCTGTTGTAGATGTTTCATTTCCTGCAACCAGCAGCTGAAGTATTTCCACTTTAACTGTTTCATCGGACATCAGGTTTCCCGAGTCTTTAAAAGGTGTTGTAAGGATCATTTGAAGGATATCACTTTCCTTTCCGGGATTCTTGCGTCTTTTCTCTACGTAATCCAATACGATCTGATCTGCTTTAATGCGGATATCCTGGTATTTCTTATTCTGTCCGCTGATGGAATACCAGGGCATCAAATAAGGCTGAACCACTTTTTTGACAATAAACTGCTGGATTTCAGCAATTGCAGCAGCGAAACTCTCTAACTCTTCTCGTGTCATCTGGCTTCCGAAAAGTGATTGTCCGACAGAACGCAGTGTAAATTTCACCATCTGATCGTGAATATCTACTTTACCTCGTGATGCATCTTCGTCAAAATCAATCATGAAGTCATTCAATACTTTCAGCTGGATTGGAAGCATTTCGGCAAGACGTGATCTTGTGAAGCCCATACTGAGCAACTTTCGCTGTTTCAGCCAATAATCTCCGTGACTATTGGTAAGTCCAACTCCTTGAAATTCAACAAACCGTTTTACCTGGATGTGTGATTTGTTGTAGTTATCGTTATTGTCTTTCAATACATATTTCAGAAACTCAGGATCTGCAGTTACAATAGTTTTACGCATTCCTCCGAATCTAAACTCAAAGGTTGGTCCTAATCTTTCCCGGTACTTCTCAAATACATGCACCGGATTCTTCACCATTTCACGGGTGTCTAAAAAAGATTCAATAATCGGAATTTTTGGTGTTTTCTGGTTTTCAGTCTCCATCTTTATAGATTCATAGTTATTGGACTTACTAAAGCTTTCTCATTCAAACTATCAGCGATTTCCGGATTGCTCATCATAAAAAGGAAAATTCCGTTTACCACCTCTTCCAGGGGCAGATCTGCTTTCCCCCATGGTGATAAACTACGAAATTTCTGATAGTTGCTATTGTCGTACCGTTTGAATTCCATGGCACTAATATTGTCTACCGAACGCACTAAAAAATTCAGCAAAGGAAACAACAGATCCTCTTTTTGACAACGGCTTACAACTTCCGGCACAAAATCTTTTAACGGATAATTTTCGAAAGACTTTCGGGCCAGCTTTGCCAGTATTTCAGTCACATCGTGCATGGTGGAATACTGATCTCTGGTCACATGAAACGTGAGTCCCACTGATTTTTCAAGTTCGGAAATTGCTACAATATTGTTGGCCGCCAGGTTTGCCGGAGTGAAACTCACCTGGTTTTCAGCGCTTGTTCCAATTCCATATTTCAGCATAAAGGATAAGAGCCGGATTGAAATATCAAAGTTATACCCTTTGCCCGTTGAAGAAGGTGAAATTAAAGCCGGTCTGAAGATGCGCGCCTGAAGTCCTTGTTCCATGGCTTTTAAAACAAGCTGATCAGCTACCCATTTGCTTTGACTGTACCCGAAGTCTAAAAATTCCATGCCTGCATTGGAGTCACTTTCACGAAGGATGTCTTTTGCTGACCAGCCAAAGATGAAGGTGGTGGAAATATAATTCAATACTTTTGGCCGGTGAGTAAGACTCAATTCAATGACTTCCTTTGTTCCTCCAACATTCATTTGCCGCATGGATTGATAATCCATCATGTAATTGACATATGCCCCATTGTGATAAATGGTTTGAATGTTTCGGGCCAGGAACTCCCAATCGCTATCCTTTAAACCCAATTTTGGTTTCGACAAATCGCCGCAAATTGGTCGGACACGTTCATTAAAAGCACTGTTCATATCAACTGAAGGATCAATTGTCTGAAAAGCATTTCTCAAACGCTTCATTCCATCTGAAACCTGATCTGCCCGCACCAGCACATATATAATCTCCCTGGTTTGTTCCAGTAGACTGCTAATCAGGAAAGGACCGAAAAACCCGGTTCCACCTGTCAGCAAAACAGTTTGTACCAAATCCGTCTTTTCCGCTTCCGGATTGAATGGTTTATGATCCGGGAAATGTGCATCGCGTGCCATGAGCGTGGATTCAGATTTCATGTATTCTGCCCGAATCCCGGAAAATGCTTTTCTAAATTGAAAGCGTGCAAAACGTGAAGAATGATCCAATTGGGTAAGAATCCCAACCAATTCTGAAACCGCAATCCGTTGTAAAAGCTTTAGATCAACCTCATTGGAAAGGTCATCAAATCCTTTCTTTTCCAGGTGTTCTTTTAAATCGTGAGCAAATTCAGCCAGTTTCATCGAATCCAAGCCTGAATCTCCCAAAACAGTACTTTCAGTACCCTTTAATTTATACCTGTCAAAAAGCTGTTGATAAGCTATATTCGTTTTTAAATCAGCATTTTCAGAACCCTCCGATTTCAGTTCATGGGTATCTGTGACCTCATCCAAAATTGCCTGAGAAATTACCTGGAGATCATTTTGTTGATACTTCTCCTTCATCTCATAGCGTTTGAGTTTCCCGGAACTTGTTTTTGAAACGGTTCTTGCAGGCACAAATACAATTTCAGAAACTGAAATCCCTAAATACTGATAGATGTTCAAATGCAGCATTTTTGCATCCGGAATCGCGGTATTACTTTTTACTCCGACAACTACCACCAAAGATTCAGTACCGGCTTTTTCAAGCTCAAAAGCAACCACACAGCCTGTTCGTACAAGCGCGTTTTTTTCTATTATTGTTTCAATATCCTGCGGATAATAATTTGATCCGCGCAGGATGATCATATCTTTTAACCTTCCGCAAACATAAAGTTCCTTGTTATGAAGAAAACCAATATCTCCTGTTCTCAGCCAGGCACCATCTTCTCCGAATAACTTTGCTTCAAACGATTCCTTACTGGCTAACCGACGATTCCAATATCCTTTACATTTACTGGAACCATTCAACCATATTTCACCAATATAGCCATCCAGCACGGGTTTGTTTCCATTTTCAGTCTTGACGATTCGTATTTCCGTACCCGATAGTGCTTTTCCGCAACTCATTAACGTCATTCCAGAAGTACCTTCATCGCTTGGACCCAAAGTAACTGCTTTTCCTTTTTTCAGGGATTCAGCGCTAAACACCTCTTTTTTTCTGCCGTAGTTAGTAACTGCCAGGGTGAATTCAGCCAATCCGTAAGCTCCAAAAAAACTTTCCGGCTTCAATCCGGCCGGTTTAAACTGCTCTAAAAAAGCTTCATAAACAACCGGTTTGATCGGTTCAGCCGCAGTCATTAAAAAAGTCAATGAGCTTAAATCCAGGGATTCAAACGTGCTTTCGGTAATTTTACCCGGAATGAGACAATACTCGTATGCAAAGTTTGGTGCCGACGAAGCAGTAGCTTTAAATTTGGTTATTGCCTGCAGCCAGAGTGCCGGTCTTTGAATAAAATCAGCCGGTGAAAAACCATAAGTTGTTCCGCCTTTCAACGCAAAAAACAGGTAGTAACCTATCAGTCCCATATCGTGATACTGCGGCAGCCAGGAAACTCCCACCGGCATGTGATCCACTACATTTTTGCAATTTTGGATACAATTTTCATGCGTCACCATGACTCCCTTGGGATCATTGGTTGAGCCGGAAGTATATTGGAGGAATAAAATCTCGTTCTGAATTTCGGGCAGATCAAGGGATATTCCAGGATCTGAATCTTCCGTAACAATCCATTGCAGAGCAGAAACGCCGGTCTTTTTACGGGACACATTTACTTTGTATGACCAGTAACAAGAACGATCTGTAAGCACCGCCTTCGCATCACAATCGCGTGCAATGAAATTCATCTTTTCAACAGATGCTTCCAATCCTCTGGCTGAAGGTGGATAAACGGGAACAGGAATCAATCCCAATCTTACGGAAGCAAAAAATGCACAGATCATTTCAAGGCCGGAAGGATATGCCAATAGTACACGATCTCCTTGTGAAAGAGTATAATTGCTATGAATGTAGGCTGCTATTTCTTTGGTACGCTGATCAAATTCTCTGTAAGTATAAGATTCTGTAATGGCTGCCTTGATATCGAGAAAAGCAAACAACAATTTATCAGGATGTTCCTTTATTCGCTTTTCTATTTCTGTGATCACTGAACTCATTTACTGACTTTAATTAATTAGAAAGGTCGATTGATCAATACGTGTGTAACAAACGTCATTTATTCTGCCTTTTACAGCAATTGCTCCGGCATAGTCATTCATCAGGGTAAAGCTTTCAAGAAACCACTCATGGGTGTTTAACCCGTCCTCGGTTTTTAATGAAAACTGTTTATTTGGAATAAAAGAGACTTCCAAAGAGTTCATGGATTTCGTCAAGCCTTCTCCGCCCGACTTTAGCAACGCTTCCTTTCGGGTCCAGCTTTTGATGAAAACTTCCTGTTTACGGCTATGTTCCAGCTTATGCACCAATTTTAATTCGTCGTTTGTAAACAAAAATCGCTCCAAAGCAGGAATGTTCAGAACTCTCTGACGATGTTCAAGATCAACACCTATTTCTTTCCCGGAAGCAAAAGCTATGGCAAACCCATCTTCGGAGTGCGAGGTATTGAAATGCAATTCCGGGTAATCCTTTAGAAATGGCTTTCCGTTTTCAGTAAAACCAATCCGTATATGCTTGTTTTCAATAGTCAAAAAGTGGATGATCAATCTTTTCAGTACGGATTTCGAAATGATATACCGGTGTTTATCCTCCGGCAACAGATAACGCTCAGCTCGTAAAAGTTCCTCATCAGAGAGAAGAGATAAACTATCTACCAGCTGAAACTCTGAAATTCTGCCGTAAAAAACGTGTACCCGATCGGCAGACAAGGAAGTGTTCATTTCTTGGTTGATTTTGGCAGATTTATATGCATCCTGATTTTTAGTTTAAGTCCGTTTACCCAAATATACATTAATTTAGCTCCTTTACCTCACTAAAAATCACAGGGTGCAAATGTCCTTAAAAACACGTTTATGTTATTTAGTAATCAGCTGGCTTTCCTGCGGCCTGGTCTACATAGCGTCCGGTTTTGTAAAAGGGCCTGACTGGATCATTCCCGAAACACAAATGGATCAATTCATTCCATTTAATCCACATGGAATTTGGCTCTACCTGGGCTTTTATGTTTACATACCGTATACGTTCCTGACCTTAAAAGAATCCCTGATGAAGCGCCTTACTTTTGCCTTTGTACTTACAGCGTGTGTCAGTGGCGTTCTTTTTATCTGTCTGCCAAGCAGTATTGTATTTCCGGATTTCAAACCTGATGGAATTAGCGCTTCTCTATTGACTTTTATTGGTGAAAACGATACCGAACAAAACTGCTTTCCATCTATGCATGCTTCACTCATTACTCTCTGCATGTTTGCAAATTGGGACCAAAAAAACCGGATGAAAGGGATCATCTGCACCGTCCTTACTTTGTTAATGTACTATTCTATAATCGCAGTGAGAAGACATGTATTTATTGATTTGGCTGCAGGAATAATCCTCGCTGCATTGGTTTGGCTGTTTTCCGGAGTGATTCTGAAAAACAGGGCAAAGCCGGGTGTTCCGATTTAACTATTTGGTGAGAAAGAAATGCTCCAAAAATCACAAAACTAAAAATCCCCTCCCGGAAAGCTCCGAAAGGGGATTTATGATGATGAAGTTGTTTATTTTTTGATAAACTGTTTCACAGATACTTTATTGGTTGACGCATTGGTCATTTTCAACAAGTAAGTTCCCTGGCTCAATGAGGAAACATCCATTTGATTTTCTCCGTTTGAAACTATGTCGTAGTTTCTTCCGGAAAGGTCTGTGATTTGGAACAGGTATTCGTTTCCATTATCCGCATAGCTGATGTTCATCACATCTGTACATGGATTCGGATACAAATCGATAGTCAACAATTCATTTTCGTCAACTGTCAATTCAGCATCTTCATCTGCTACTGCAAAAAGATTTAAACTTGTAAGACCTGTGCGTGTCAATTCAAAAGTACTGTTTGCACCTGCTGTTGCAGTTGAAACTGCGTATGTATCCCAATCACTATTCCCGTAATGCGAGATATATGCACTGGTGCGGTCGAAGCCGTTTACTTCGGAAGTAACCACCCAGCCCAATTTCAGACTTACATCTAAAGTAGCAGCATCTGATTCGATCATCCAGGTTCTGTTCACGACACTTCCGCCACTTGCGCTGTTGAATCCTGAACCTTCAGTTCCTCCGGTAAATACTCCGTTGAAAGCTTTGGCCATAAAATTACCAGCCGCTGCTCCAGATCCCTGCTGAATGCTTGCAGGAGAATAACTGCTTGCCGTTCCAATCGGGAAAACGGTATATGGAGCAGAAAGAGCTACATACATTTGAAGCATTCCCTGGTGTGGTGTCATGATATAACGCGTATTGCTGTATCCGGTGATATCTGCATTTTGTTCCAGGATCAAATCGTTATTCATCAGGCTGATGTTTCCGCTTGTCATAGTTAATTCATCATGAATATGCAGTTCTGATCCCAACACTAAATCTCCACCGGTAATATCGACAATGAACTGGTCCAGGTCCGAATCGGAATTCATAAAATAAATCGTATCATTACCCAGAGAAGTGATATTCAAATGAAGGTCTGAATCAACATTCCCAACAAGCGGGCTTAAATCATCCTGTGTAAAACTTCCGTTTACTTCCAGGTTGTTTGCATTCAGATTTAGTGAGCCTGAGATCAACTCGAGTTCGCCACCAACACTTAAGTCATCGTCCATCATCACTTGTCCTTCACCCAAATTCACTTGTACATCATTCAAACCTGTTCCTGTGATCTCTAAACCTGTTGTAATGGTTGAATCTGCCAGGTACTCCACATCATAAGAAGCCGAGCCGGTAAATGTTCCGCCATTTCCTTGCAATTCACCATCCATTACCTGGATCAAGCTTCCTGCACTCATCGTTAAAGTAGAACCGCTCTCTATGCTCAATGTTCCGTCATGCAATTGCAATTCTCCGGCAATTGCCAATGAACTGTTCAACATCACTGATCCGCTTCCTGTATAATTGATCATGAACTGATCAACAGAAGAACCGCTTGTAAATACCAATCCGGAACTTAGATTACTTCCTGTTTCGATCATCAGATTAGATGCAGCAGTAGTTGTCAGAGACGCGCCTGATGCAATACTCAGGTCTCCATGAATTTCAAGATCATTTGCTGCCACATTCAGAATCCCTGTGTTTAACTGTAGGTTTCCGTGAACCATCAAATCGCTTCCTAAAGTCACTACATCTGTATTGTCATCCAAACTGATCACAGCATCCTGCATATTAGGTGAATTGATCTCAATACCGGATGTTTTGGATCCCCCGATATAATGCACATGGTAAGCACCTCCTGCATTGAAGATTCCCCCTGATGTAGCCAGTGAACCGGCATCACGAACGATTTTTGAATCTGCATTTACCATCAGGTTTCCACCTGTGTTAAGTGTTAATGTACCGTCTTCCAGATATAAGGAATCGGCCACTGAAATCTGCGCTGTAATTCCCAGTATGGACCCGGAATTCGCAAAAGTATTTACGGTCATATCACCACTAAAAGAATAAGTGACTAACAATCCGCTGAACTCAATGCGCTGAATGTCGATATCACCGCTTCCTGCAAAAGTCCCGGTTTGAATCTCTAACCAGCTCGTGCCAGAACTATTTAATGTTCCATCTACTGTGAAGTTGTTCAAAAGACCGGAAAAAGTAACGTTTGTGTTCAGATTCACCGTAATACCGGAAGGAATAACGATATTATCACCGCTCACTGTTCCGGTAGGAGCAGTACCTCCCCAAGTTGCGGGATCTGTCCAATCTCCATTGGTAACCGCCGTAAAAGCGAATGATTGGGTGGTAAAAAGTGTGCTAAGAATGAGGATAAATCCTGCCTTAAGTAAAGTTGTTCTCATATACCTTAATTTAAAATTACTAATGATTTTATCTTAAAGTTCCCGAGATTGGGCGTCATAGGTGTTACATCTTTTTGCGGAATCTTACACAATTCACGGATCAAGGCAAAACAAAATGAGAATTGGAATAATTGAAACTCATGCCCACAGGCTATTTTATGGCAAGTAGCCAATTCGGATAAAGACAACTAAATGAACTAGTTTTTTAATCACAAAAAAACATAAATACTTGCTTCAGGGTTTATTCTGAACTCACCTCTTTTAGTTTACCTAATGAAGTAGGGATTAATTCTGAGACCGTAGGGTGCAGAACAACCGTGTCACGAAGAGCTTTATAAGAGATTTCGGAAACCATTACGTTCAATATTCCCGAAATGATCTCATCTCCGCCAACTCCCAATACTGCCGCGCCGATTATTTTGTCGTCCACATTAACTAATATGCGCAGAAATCCCTGAGTTTCTCCTTTTTCAACCGCCCGGCCAATTTTCGACATTTCCAAATAAGCTTCCCTTACTTTCAGCCCTTTCTCCAATGCTTCTTTTTTCGTCATCCCTACTCTGCCAAGCGGCGGATCAATAAAGAGTCCGTAAGTCAGGATGCGGTCCGAGATCTTGCGCTTTTTCCGCTCGAATAGAAAAGATGCTGCAACCTCAAAATCATTGTAGGAAGTATGCGTAAAAGCTCCTTTTCCGTTACAGTCACCTAGGGCAAAAACACCTTTTACATTCGTTTCACAATACTCATTTACTGTAATGTAATTGCGCTTATCTCTTTCGATAGTTGTCGACTCTAAATTCAATTGGTCCGTATTTGGCAAACGACCGATTGCTAAAAGCAGATGCGTTCCGGAAACAAGTTGTTCCTTTTGGTCTTTTTCATAACTAACCTCAATCTTACCCGCTTTATTCTTTGCAGCAATGTTCTGAACGTTCGTCAGGAATTTGACACCATCGGCTTCCAAAATTTCCCTGATTGAAGTGCTGGTGTCTTCATCCTCCCGATTGATAATCTGATTCGATCTTTCGATGATTGTTACCTGGCATCCAAAACGGCGGAATAGTTGCCCGAATTCCAAACCGATGTAACTTCCACCTATAATGAGCAGATGTTCCGGTAATTCCGTCAATTCCAAAATCGATTCATTGGTCAGGAAAGGCACCTCTTTATATTCTTCCGGAACCAAAGCACGTGCTCCTGTATTGATGAAAATCTTGGGCGCAGTATATTCTTCCCCATTGACACGAAGAACATAATCGGATACAAATACAGCTTCGCCTTTCACCAGCGTAATCTTTGGTTCGTCCTCAAAGCCTTTACTGATTCCATTGACCGAATCAGAAACAATTTTATCTTTTCGCGCCTTGATCTTTTTCAGATCTGCCTGTGGATCACCTTTCAAAAGCACACCGAATTCCTCCGAATGCTGAGCATCCCACATTCTCCGTGCACTGGCAACATAAGCTTTGGTTGGAGTACATCCGGTATTGACACAAGTTCCGCCAACAGTTCCTTTTTCGATAATTGCAACCGTCATTCCTTCTGCCGCAAGCCGGAATGCCAATGGAGTTCCTGCCTGGCCGGAACCGATAATAAGCGCGTCAAATTTTTTCATAGTTCCCTAATTTAGGGAATCAGAATGAGAAACAGAAAATAGAATGAGGGTTAAATCTTCATTCTCGCCCAGCCGCCAGCGCGGATCGGGACTCATTCTATTTCTGCACTGCAAAAGCTACAGAATACAAAGTTTTGAATGGTATCAAACGGCTCGCGTTTGTCAATTCTTTCGTGGTGTAGTAAAGTTATTGGTTTTACTATTAAAACATAAGATGCAAACAACAAATCCCGATCTGTCAAGGAGATCAGGATGCCCGGAGATTAGCTTACAGTTTCAGACTTTGCTTTCCGAACAAGTATTTGCTGGTATATTTCGTTTAAGATCGCCAGGAATACCAAACCCGCGATCAGCCACTTGCCGTCTGCAAGAATCCCTTCGGCAAAATCGGAAATCACATTCGGTTCATTCGTTACCTGAACGAGAATCCAGGACAGGGAGGCAATAACGGCAAAAGCACTTCCTCCCATACGGATCAGTCTGTAGAGCGTATATTTACTCACCAAAACAAACCACGGAACAATACATAAGAGGATGAACAGAATCATTACTCCTACTCCAATACTGAATCCTAAAGTGCTGTAAAGTAATCTTTCTCCGTCGAGGCTCAAATCTGCTAGTGCACTTGAGAAGCCCAATCCGTGAATCAATCCGAACACAATTGCCACAAGGCCTTCTTTTCGAGAGAAAATTGGTCGAATTGAATGAAATGCTACCAATAAAATGGTCAGGGCAATGGCAATTTCCGCTACTCGCTGCGGCAGCATAAACCAATGCGCTGCTCCCAATATCAGGGAAAGGGAATAACCGATCGTGAATGCTACTCCAATTTTCACTACACGTCCAACGATCTTTGTGGTTCCTTCAAAACCTGCCCAACGTCCTCTGTGCGCACTTAAAGCCGTTGAAAGCATGAGTATCACCAGGAATAAAATGTGGTCTGTTCCCGATTTAATCTGTTCCATTCCCAATCCTACAAAAACTTTGAATCCGTTCCACGAACTTCCCTGGTGCTGCAGGTGAACTTCAAAAGGTTTCAAATCTCCGGTCAAGGGATCGGCCATCAAAATTCCCAAATCACTGCCACGCTTGTCTTTATCTTTCATCCCGCCGTACCAGTCGCTGCTTACTTTTAGAAACAATTTATGGGTTTCAAACCGGTGAATGAGCACGTCATAATTCAGTGTAAAATCGCGTAATGACGAACCCACAGGAGGCTGAAGCCACAGATTGTATGTCACTTCCTTGTGAGAAACATGCCTGTTGTCAATACGGACTTTCCACAAATTCCCTTCCGCGTCAGTAATTGACATATGATCCATCAGGTAATCATTCATCCAGCCGTCTTTGCGTTTTATAATGGGTTTGTGTTCTTTTTTAAGATCTACCACCGGGTGAAGCATGCGGAATTCTTTCATCGGAAGGCTCAAATTTGCCTGAATGCCGTCTTTTCTAATATCCAAAAGCATTATGGAATGAGGCATGGCATGCGCCGAACTGAAAAATGAGAGCAGCAAGGCAATTAGTATGAATAGTTTTTTTTTCATGAGAATACTGGAATAGTGTGCGAATAGTTCAATCGTTTGGCGAACTGGTTCCGTTCAGCCTGTTTTATTCTAATTCAATTTTATTTGGAGGAGTTTACAGTTACTAAAAAGCAACTGTACAGCGTTCATTCCGGGAAGTTTGTGAAGAGCTCTAAACCGCCTGCAGTGCTGTTTCAGAAGTTTCATCAACCTTCCTGACACAAATGTAAAACCCATTTTCTTTACGAAACTGAAAGCATCGGTGAAAAGCAAAATTGTGTCGGAGAATGAAACAATTATCAATTATAAATACAGAAATTATCAAGAGTATTTCACTTGATAATTTAAAGAATTGATAATTACTTCCTGTTTTTCACCTTCTCCAAAAACACGTCTTTGTAAGAAGCGCTTAAAGGCAGTTCCTTTTCCCCAATGAATACTTTTGATTTTTGATAGCCGGTAATCCGTGAATACGGAACAATGTAAGAACGGTGAATGCGTACAAATTGATCTTCCGGCAATTCCTGCAGCATATTTTTCAGTGTTTTCCGAATTTTCAACTCAGGCCCGCTATCCCGGACAATGATCACATAGTCGTCAATACTTTCAATGTAGCAAATGTCTTCCAAAGGAAGTTTGGTATTGCTGTAACTGGATTTTACCGTTAAAGTGGGCACTTCTTTAACCTGTGATTTCTCCTCCAGCATATGAATTCGGATGATCTTGTCTACTGCCTTTTTGAATCGTTCAAAGGAATAAGGTTTTAAGAGGTAATCCACCGCTGCCAGGTTAAACCCTTCCAGGGCAAACTCGCTGTGGGAAGTAGAAAACACAAAGCGGGTTGGTTCTTTGATGACTGCTGCCAGTTCCAGTCCGCTCATATCCGGCATTTCAATATCCAGAATCACAATGTCTACCGCATTTTCGGATAGGAATTGCTTGGCCTCCAAAGGTGATCTGAAACCACCCAGGAATCGAATTTTCTCGTGAGAAGAGCACAATTGCTCCACGAAGCGAATAATGAGCGGGTCATCATCGACCACGATTAGTGTGAATTCTCTCATTCTGAATAATTGTAGTCTGGCTTTCTAAATATAGGTTTTTTTTTGTCAAAAACCAATCAGGAATATCAATCAAACTGTAAAATTAATTAGTTTCACCGGGAACAACTTGTAAATCAATTTCTAAGACCTCATGAAATTCTTTCCTGCCTTAATGATTATTTTTCTGTCTCAGTTCTGTTTCAGCCAGGAACATTCTCACTTGTTTCAACCGGAGGTTATGAAAAAAAATAAGGTGGTGAAAGTCCTGGAGTATCACCCGGAAGATTCCCTGACTTTCTTTAAAAAGTATCCGGAAGGTTTTTATTCCAAATACGATAAGGAAGGGAGAATCATTGAATCCAATAATTATTCTTCTTATGAAACAAAAGAAGGAATGTGGATTCCGAACATGTTCCGGAATTACTACATCTATGATACACTGGGTAAGCGGATAGCATTTATTTCAAAATACGAAGACAGTGCCTATGATCAGCCTTTTCGATATATTGACATTACTTCTCCTCGTATAAATGGAGATTCGATGGACATGGTAACTCTGACGCGTGAATATAAACCGGAATTTCGTTTTACAACAGAACCGGTCAACCAAAAAAAGGCGTTTTTTGGTGATACCATTGTCATCGGAAAACGGCACAAACGATTAATTGCAATCCAGGACAGTTCCATCTATACAGACTTTTATTTCAACAAACAGAAATTAATAGACTCTGTTGTTTTTCATGGTTCGGGTTACGGTCAGAATGGCATGTATTCCACTCAAAGCATCTATCTTTACACCTATTTCAAAAATGGTGAAATTGAAAAAATTTTCCAAAAAAAATACCACCGGGTGAATGGCTCCATGAAACTGTATTCCGTAGAAAACTATTTCTTTTTGGAAAACGGATTGCCGGATATGATTACTCTTTATTTTTCCGATGCAGAAAACAAAGGAACGACGTCCAAATTCAGGTATACTTTTCGGAAGGAATGAAAGGTACTTTTCCGCAGTTCATCCATTAGTTAGAGTCCTTCCATTCGAGTTCCAACTGCTCTCCTACTTTCAGGTATTCCCACTGATCCATGATCTGCTTGATATCAGCCAAACAAAGATCCAGGATTTCCCTTGTCATTTTGTGATCCAGGTGTTCAATAGACTGTTTAAAATCCGAACGAGGTATAAACCCGGAAAATATAGACTGAACCGGTCCAACTATTTTCTCTATATTCCTGAGTTCTTCTGTTTGCGGATTGTCTTTCCCGAAAAGCTCGTCGAATCTCTTTCCCTGGGATAACATCCCCCAAAAGCCGTTCATATACTTCAGGTTCTGCTCTACTGAAAAATGACAAATATCGTGAAGCAGGAATGTTTTCGTTTCAAGAGTGATCAGTTCAACAGAATGATCTTTTCGCGTTATCTGGTATTCACATTCGTAAGGGGTTTTCTTTCTAATTGCAATATTCATATCGGAAACGGATGAAGAATGATCTCATAAAGAAAACAAAAAAACCTGAAGCAGTCAGTCATCGCTGATACTTCAGGTCTTTTATTTAGTTGGTTAACTATTATTTATTCAAAATGATCTTCTTCACGATAGACGATCCGTTCTCGAACTGAATACGCGTCAAATACGTTCCGATCATTAAACCGGACAAATCTTTTGTAACAATCGTTGAACCTTCACTTAGGTTTACATTTTCAGTCAAGATTACTTTTCCTGTCAGGTCAATGATACTTACCGTTGCCGTTTCGCTCTTCGAAATGTTATTCACACGGATTGTCAAATTGTCATTTACAGGAACCGGGTATAAATCTACTGTTACCGCTTCTGCCGTTCCGGACTCATCAACTGCTGCTGCATCATCGAAAGTATTCACCGTTGTGTTGGTTGTGATCGGTGCATTGTAATCGAAATAGATATCTGCATAATTGGTAAATACAGTTCCTTCCGGAAGATTTGCTTTAGGCTTGATGCTGTAGTTCACTAACGCGGAACTCAAAACATCTCCGTACTGATCTTTCCATGGTAAATTGATATTCGCAAATTTGAAAGTCACCAAACCTGTTTCGCTGATCGTCGTTGTATAATTATAATCCGAATAACCCGGCTTGAAAGTTGTCCAGTCCAAATCTGCATCCAATTGATCTGTCACAGAAATGTTTTGTGCAAAATAGGTTCCTTCATTCTGGAAATGGACCGTATAATCGAACTCTTTCGTATCCATTGGAATAAGCCCTTCTGTACCTGTACCTCTTGGAGTTACTTCTTTGTAGTTCGGATCATATGAACCTATTACAGCCGGTTGGAATAATTGCACGTTGTTCCAGGGTGAGTTATCCAATAACCAATCTGTTACTATCGGAGCAGCACTGGCAACCGTATCAAAATAGTCTACCACAGTTCCTAAAGGAATATTTGTGGGTGTACTGTAGTTTAAAAGAAGTACTGCCGTTTGATTTGGGTTCAATGAAGGGAAGCCCGATTGAACGCCGTAAGAATAGGGAGTTAAAGGATTCACTGACTGCACAAATCCTGGCAAGCTTGCGTTTACGAAAGGAATCTGTTCGTCATGCTCGTAACCCAATTGGATTCCTGACTCTGTGAGTGTTCCTGCGTTTTTAATGATTACTTTTTGCTGGTAACTATTTCCCGGAATCGGCGGAAGGGTAGAGTTCATTGTTACGATTTTAAGGTCATGAAGCGGATTAATCACATTGGCAAAGTTTACAACTGTATTACATCCTCCGGCAGCAACTACACTCACTGTATTGGTATTACTCTGACAAGGTGCTAAAGGATAATATTGGCTTATTACCTGAGAAATAGTGTAGGTACCTGTTGGTACCTGGAAGCTGTAATTTCCGTTTGCATCGGTAAATGCATACCCAAAACCTGAACAATGGATCATGATATTCTCTACTCCATTCTCTCCCGCATCATCCACACAGTTTGCATTTGCATCTATATACACATTTCCGGAGATTGTACAGTAACAGTTTTGGTTCGTATTCGCATTATGAATACCAAATATTTTTGATTTGCCGCATCCGTTTGCATCTGTAACAGATACAGAATACCCTCCAGTTCCCAAACCACTTATAGTTGGAGCAGTTGAGCCGTTAGAAAATGAATACGTATATGGAGCTGTTCCGCCTGATGGGATTGCTGTTGCAGATCCGTCAGCAGTATAAATACAACTTGTTCCTACTGTTGAAACGCCTAAATGAACAGGTGAAACGGAACCTAAGTATTTGGATTCCGTAATCGAACAGCCTAATGCATCCGTAATTACACAAGAATAACTTCCCAATCCAACTCCACTCAAAGAACTGGTTGTTGCTCCGGTATTCCAAAGGTAAGTGAACGGACCGTTTGATCCGGAGACAACTGCTGCTACTGTTCCGGTAGTAGCCGGGCAAACAACTGTAGATGCTTGCACACTTCCGTAAATGGAACTAATTGGTGCAATACCTACAGATCCTGTTCTGATACAACCAACGGCATCCGTCACCAGGAAAGAATGAGTTCCGGGTGATACATTTGTGATAGTTGCTGTGGTTGACGGGTTCGATACCCATGAATAAGTATAAGGTGCTGTTCCGCCTGTTGCAGTCAAAGTAGCAGAACCTGTTGCTGATGTACATTGACTGGCTGAAGATGTATAGGTAACATTTATCGGTGTACTGGTGTTGATATAAGCACCACCGTTTCCAACACAACCATTTGCATCTGTTGCAATCACGGTGTAATAGTTTTGTCCTTGTAAATTGCTTGCTGCCTGACCTGCCTGGCCATTGCTCCATAAGTATGTATAAGGTCCCACACCTCCGGAACCAAACGCCATTGCAGCTCCATTCGGTTGAAGACACGTGGCATTGGTTATGGTTGTGTTTACCGTAATCTGAGGATTTTGCTCAATATAAACTCCTAAATTAGTTGATTGACAACCCTGGGCATCTGTAATGACTACAGAATAATATCCTGCGCTCAAACCGCTAATTGCCGGAGTAGTTGCCCCGTTTACCCACAAGTAAGTATAAGGAGCCACACCATTTGCAGCAGTTACCGTTGCCGTACCATTTGTACAACCAGCGGGTGTTTCTGTAAACGTTGCTGTAATGTTGGAAAGCTGTTGCAGGTAAATGGAAGTATCACCGATCTCTAACACACAACCTGTGACCTGATCTTCGATCACTACGGAATAACCTCCTATCGGAACAGAAATATTGTTTCCTGTATAGGTTGTGGAAGTACCTGTATTTGTCCAGGTAAAATCAAATGGTCCCGGAGTTCCGCTCACAAAGTTAGCGTTAACAGTTCCTATCGTAACCGGACAAACAGGAGAAACTCCATTGGCAGTAAACTTAAAAGATGGTGTGTAGCTGTCATAGGCATAAGCATTTAAACTACCACCTGATGCCTGGCAATAAATCTCACTGCTCATCGACATCCCGAAACCAGTCAATTGATCGGTTGTTGAATTGACGTTTGCGTGAACGATTGTTTGCCCACTTATATAATAGGTGTACGTGATCGGGAGCGGAAGCCCCGTGGTGGCAACAGAATAGATTCCGTCGTTATTACAGGGCACTTGCGTGAACGTCCCTGTAACCGTCTGGCTCATTGCATACTGAGTTATACTAACCAGGAATAGAACTAAGAGGTTAAACTTTTTCATACTGAAATTTTTAGTGTAATTTTTCCAATTACCTGTAGAAAAAGCAGAAGTTGCCTGAGCGGAAAAATAATTGGGAATAATTTATCTAAGGCTAAACCTGAAATACGAAACTTTATCGAATCAACTTATTATTCATCGCCCAATTGATCAGTTGATCCGAATCGCTCACCTGCGTCTTTTGAAAGATATTCTTTCGGTGCGTTTTTACAGTATGTTCGGAAATAAAGAGCCGGTTGGAGATTTCTTTACTGGTAGCTCCTTCCGATATCAGTTCAATGATCTCAATTTCCCGTTCACTCAGCCGGAATTCTTTGAATTCTTTGGGAGCGTCGATAAAATCATTTAATTGATCAAAATAGGTTTTACCGGAAATCACCCGTTCAAGGGCTGTCAGGAGTTCTTTTCCCGTATTGCTTTTCAGAATGCAGCCATCCGCCCCTACTTCGAATAGCTCACGAATAAACTGTTTGCGGTTGTACATCGTTATAACGATCACTTTGATCTCCGGATATTGGGCTTTTAAGCGACGGGTACACTCAATGCCATTCATGATTGGCATATTGATATCCAATAACACCAAATCGACAGGAGTTTCCGAAACGGTGTCAAGCACTTTTTGTCCGTTATCAACAATCCCGATTACATTCAGGTGATGGGCCGTATGCAGAATGGCTTCAATTCCGCCCGCCACAATCGAGTGGTCGTCAGCAATCAGGATATTGGTTTTAAGTGTTTCCATGCAGTGGTATTTCGATAATAAATGTAGCACCTTTATTCACAGATTCCATGTGAAAGGTTCCGTGGTGTTTTTGGCAGCGGGTTTGAATGTTCTTCAATCCCATTCCCGGGGAAAAATTTTCGGTATCAAAACCGGTTCCGTCATCTTCATAAATGATGGTTAACTCTTCCAGGATTGCGGTTACTTCCAAACGTATTTGAGAAGCATTGGCATAGCGCAAGGTATTTGTAATCAATTCCTGGATCATTTGATATACGTCTTTTGCAAGTTCCTGCGAAAGATTCCGCTCCAATGTAATGAAATGCGCCACCCGAATCTTTTCGGAATCGTGGATCACCTGGCACAAATGCTCCAGTGCTTTACTCAAACCGTAGTAATTCAGGGTAGAATTTCCCAGGTTATGAGCAATATCTCTCATTTCCCGGATAGAAGTCTGCATTTCCCGCTGCAGAATAACCAATAGTTCTTCCTGCTCAGGTGTAACATGGCTTTTCTCCAATAAATCCAGGTAAATCTGTACCGTAGAAAGCTGTCCGCCTAAACGATCGTGTAAATCCTGGGCAACGCGTTCACGTTCTTTGTCCTGTCCTTCCAATAAAGCATATGCAGCATTTAGCTCCTCTGCTTTCAGGAGTTTTTCAATTTCACGCAGTTCATTTCCCCGGCGTCTTATTTTACGCTGATAGAGAAAGGTAAAAACGAACAGGCTCACCACTACCAATACCATGGCTGTTGTTCCTATCAATACTATGGTTAAATCACTTTGCATACTTTCTTTCCACAAAAATTCCTAACACTATCAAAATGAATTTAATGTAATTAAAACCCGAAATGATGATCCAGGAGTAGAAGAAATTCTCCTCCGGGGTTACCTCATCCGTCATACGGGCAATGAGCAGATAACCAAAAAAGGCTCCTGAAGCAAAAACTGTCAATCCGCCGCTGATATAGAAATACGGATAGAAGCCCAGGTATTCTACCTTTTCTTCCTGGTAGAGTTTCCAGATAAAATTGAAACCCAGCACCATCATAAACAGCATACAAAGCGATAATCCGATACTGTTTATCTCTTCCCTTCCTTTTGCAAAAAGGTAAATTGAATCTACTAAATAGACAACCAGGATAATTCCAAAAACGCCGTTCCACCTCTTCTTCAATCCCAGGCTCCGATATAACAAAAAAGTAAATACCAATTCTGTCAATCCGATTATGTGATAGAGGTAATAATTGGCGATTTTATAATCTGCGGTGATTTTAGATGCAATCATCAAAGGCAGCAAAACAACTAAATAAATGCTAAGTACCTGGAAATAGCTGTTTCTCCGAATCGTCAGTAAAGAACATACCGCAACCGGAATGACCAGGTAATCTGACCAATCGGCAAGCAGTATTGTTATTTCCTTGAGTGTCACACAGTAAATGTATTTGTTTTTACCTAACAATCAAGTCCATCGTCACAGACTTGATTGTTTTACATTATCCAAATTAAGTTGTCGGTTTTTTCTTCTTACAAAGTCTTGGACAAGGACGGAAATGCCAGTAAATGGGCACATTGACAGATCCATTCAAAGGTGGATTCGCTTCATGTAAATTCTTTTCTGCTAATGTGGGAAGTACAATCAAATCAAGTTCATTATTGACTGTTCTTTGGTTATTACCTGAAGTAACGTATGTTCTTGTAGTTTTCGTCCTGTAAAATCGAAGTCCTACAATCTTATTACCTGTTGAAGCACTTGAATTGTAGGCATCAATTTTTCCCATTAAATCATGCATATTATTAATTCCAATATGAAAAGCCTTTACTTCTTCATTAGGGTCGAAAGAATCGATAAATGGCTTGACTTTACTCCAGGATGTAACGCTGCCATCAGTTGATATCAGTGTATCTTTTCCGTCACAATTGTAAAAATCTTTAGTTGTATCATTTTCCGAAGACTTGTTTAATTCTTTTTGGTTCAATTGTGCCGATTCGTGAGAAGACTCCCTTTCAGTGGTTGACCGGTAAAGCAGGTAACTAAGTACAACAACAGCAACGGTTAGCACACCGATCATTAGATTTTTTGTTTTCATAGTAATTAATTAGAGTTGTTTAAAAGTAATTATTTGATTTAAAGAAGGTCAAGTATTTGTTTTTACAATTCTATTTGCTCCGGACAATTCCTTACACACACTTTTCGTAACTTCTGATAGTAAATTGTAAAGACAACAGTTGCTGTTTTTTTTGTCGGTCTAATGTTCGTTTGAATATCCACTAATTTTGACCCGGGATACGTTTGTAATTCCCAGTTAGCAAACAAAATATGTTGATTATATGAAGGATGAACACCTTCGATGATAATAGAATCGGAATTAAATTGGGTAAGAATTTTACCACTTACAGGGACTTTCCTATTCCAGGCTGAAACGGTCTGAGCTCCATGAATGTCATAATGCGTAATGGTCTTTTTTCCATAATTGAATGTGATACTGCTTTGAACTTTATATGGATTTCCATTTTCATCGGATGACATCCATTTTGGTTCAAATACCGGACCATCCTCTACCGAAGGAAATGAAACCGTAAGTGTTTGTTCGTTTCTTAATGTAATGACTATCTCTCCGCTGTTTTCATCGTTAGCCGCTCTATTGAACACTATATTGTAAGGCGTTCCGTATCTGACGCGTGAACCATCCTTTACTTCACTTTCACTTTCATTAAAAGTCAAATTCCCACTTCGAATAGCACCGATCCTTGTCCAATTATCTCTCGAAAATGGCAAGTACAGGTTACAGATAACCTTCGATTTATTATTAGAAACCAATATAACCTTCGGCAGATATTGATTAGCATCATTACATCGATTAAAGGCATCATACATATCCTTTGCCGTTCGCTGGTCCACAAAACTTACTTGTACCTGCCGGTGTTCGTTTTCATCAAATTTAAAGTTTGTTTGACCGCGATATTTTTCCTTCAGGGATGCAACATTGGCTTTACCGGAATTATAACTTCCACTACCATATGAAGGAAGCCATGCGCTAAGACCGGATGAACTTCTTTTGTTGTTATACTTTTCCCTGTCTAATGAATAAATCTCATCTAGAGTAATAAGCAGGGAATAATCATCCTGGACCTTAAATGTCGTATACAATGGATTTAAGAGTGCCTCACAATTACTTGTCAGGTTCATTTTATTAACACCTTTTTGGTAAAGTACCAATGTATCTTCCAGGTTTGATAAGGTGTCATCCCGAAATAATTCAAAGCCAACTTTTTGGGTTGATTTTTGGCTATACCCTGTAAATGCGATCAGGACAAGTAATGCCGAAATTAGTTTTGTTTTCATACTAGTATCTTTTAGGTCCTACTCATTTGGCTTTTCGGTATCGCCCCGTTTTGAATGGTTGCTGGTCTCCATTAGTTGCTGAAACAAAATTGACCAATTCGAAAGAACGGTTCAATCCCTCTATGGGGTGATTGTTATTCCCGGAAGGAGGTATTTGTCATTGCATTATTCAGAATCCCCCTGTCCACCCCATGAAATCACTCTTGGGAGGTATTTCATTGATTTTCAGAAAACAATAGGTTTGTCCTTATTATTCACTTAAACTTTAAACTTATGAGAAGATTCACACTCGTACTTGCCTCAGATCTTCGGAAAAGAAATTGGATCTGCCATTCAATTAGTAACAATTCCGATGACCTTCATCACATGGATTGCGTTCCTCCGGGTGTCATGGTATTGCCTAAAAGCGAATATCCTGGAACCGTTGACCCTACGCCTGTTTTCAAGCGCAGCTGCACAACAGGCATTATGGGCGAATTCAGATTCGTTATTCTTGATATTTCACCATTGGGAACTAAATTCAATTTGGTATGAAAAAGCTGGTCATTTCACTGTTCGCAATAGCAACACTTGTTGCTTGCGGAACCCCGAAGGTTACGAGGTATTACAAATCAGAAAAAGGCACCCGAACGATCACTTCCCAAAAGACGATTGACAGTTTATTTGCCATTCATGCATTTGTTCTTGATCCTTCCGTTGGCGCAACTCAAACAATTACAAACCTGTCTGACAAAGGCCAGGGTGCTTTAATCGAAGCTTTGAATGCGAAAACAAAATCTTCGGAAGAACTCATTAGTGCTTTAGCCTCCTCTTTGGAAGAAGCCGCTACGCCGGGAGCAACCAAAGGCAGCATTACCTGGAAGAAAAGAGTGGTAATCAATATTGCCAAGATGGACAAAGAACCTGCAAACAGGTTTCAGCAACTTTGGTTAACGCTTGAAATTCCGGATAGTCTTAAAAGTAAAGTATCGTTTGTAAGTTGGGATAAGATCATCACAGAAACCCAAACCTACGATCTCGGTAAAATAACTTCCAGCAGCACAGCGGGATTTTCATTTTCACCTGAAGTAACGATGGCCGGATATGTAAAAGGTTCGTTACCCGGAGTTGTTTCCGGAAGCAGTACCTATGGTGCGGAAAAGTCATTTATGGCAAAAATGCCGGGACTAACGGCTGCTGTTGTGACCCCATCTAAATTTGTGATGTCGCGGGAAGCATTGCCGAATGAAAACATTTCAGGAAACATAGTGATTGAATTTACTTTAAAATCTGCACTGGGCAGTGAAGGCCAAATCTATGATTTCAGTGGTTTTTATACCGGGACAACACTTGTTACTGACCAATCTAAAATTGAACTTGTAAGATCTCTTATGATCAAACCTGATTTTGGAACAAATACGGTTGTTCCGGTTGATGTCACCTGTAAATTCAATTACCGAACGGTTGGAAAAGGAAAAAGAACCGGCCCGGAGTACGATGATCGCATTACATATTTTGACGGAAAGTATACTGATGTGCACAAATTCAACCTGTTTAACGCCGCTGAGACCAAACCACTAATGTGGCAAATCTCTGACGGTACCGATTACCTTCATATTTCAAATACAATACAAACAGAAACGATCCAATTTAGCAGCTATAATAAAGCTCTTAAATTTATAGAATGGCTGCAGCTGACTAAAAACCTGGAAGTTGCCAACTTCAAATTATTTCTTGGATTCAGGAATTTAGCCGTTGCTGACATCCAAAATCTACGCGTTACACTTTCAGAATAGATTGACTGACATCAATCTGAAAAGGCAATCTTTTTGATTGCCTTTTTTGTTTTAACTTCTACACTAAATTTAGTTCTCTCTCTTCCCTTTTTCATTCTCCTCTTTAACCCGATGTGACCGAACATCTGCTTCGGATCCATTCTCGTTATCTTCACCCCCGTCTTCTATCATTCGCTTATACCACCCGAATTTATTCATCCGCAGCAAAAAGTAAATAATCCCGGTACCTATTCCGGCAATGATAAACATATTCAGTGCCACAGCAGAACCTACTCCGGCGGTTGCCCAAAGTGCTGCAGAGGTTGTGAGTCCATGTGTTTGATTTCCGTCTTTGAAAATAAGTCCGGCGCCAATGAACCCGATACCGGTTGCTATCGCTGCAAGGATCCGCGCTATGGCTGATGTATCATCTGTGAGGTGCTCGGCAATGGCTACGAAAATACAGGATGCAACCGCAATGGCCCCAAAGGTTCGTACACCCGCAAATTTGTTGTGCTGTTCTCTTTCATATCCCACAATTCCTCCAAATACAAGTGCTAAAAACAATTTTGCACCGATAATCAATTCAAACTTAATTTCCATAAACTCTAATTGTGTCCGATCTAAATTAAACATTTTAGAATAGGAAATAAGACCCCGGTGTTCGCTAAAATCAAAAAGAATTGTAATTTAATTTCTCCAAAACACGACTTATGAAGAAAATGCTATTCACTTTGATGCTGATTCCGGCACTTGTTATTGCTCAGCCTACCAACTGGCAAAGCCGGGGAATTGGCGGCGGCGGTGCACTATTTTGCCCCAGTATAAGCCCTCTTGATGCCAATAATATGTATTTGCAGTGCGATATGTCGGAGGTTTTCCATACCACCAACAAAGGCGGTTCCTGGGACATTATCCATTTCCAGGAAATGATCTCCACAGGCGGAATCAATACTGTTGAGTTTACTTCGGATGCTGCTATTCTTTACGCCATCAATATGGATTATATAACCGATGAGCGCTTCCCGGTTAAAAGTACGAACGGCGGACAAACCTGGTCTCCCATAGCCGACCCTGCGTCATCTGATACCTGGTTCCTTGCTGCAGATCCACAGTCTAACAACCGGCTTTTGGTAGCTGCTTATGATGAATTGTTCTTTTCAAACAACGGCGGAACAAGCTTCACCAGCGTTTTTTCCATGAGTGATTTTCACATTGCCGGCGTTTTCTGGGACGGGAACAATATCTACGTGGGAACAGCCCAGGGATTATTGGTTTCTACAAACGGCGGTACGAGTTTCACCATGAACAGTACTCCGGGAATTCCGTCCGGAAGTGGTTTCATTTCCTTTACCGGCGCAAAGACCGGAGGCACCACGCGTTTAATGGGAACTATTGCTTCGCAGGGAGATCTTTATCCCGGCATGAAAGCATTGGATATCGGGATCTGCAGTGATATGATCCGGCTGGACGTTGGAGCAGGAAACTGGACCAGCGTTTACAACAACATTGATACGGACCACCAACTTTTCCTGATCACTTCGGCAACGAATAATATCAATACGTTTTATGTGGGTGGAACGAATACTGCCAACAGTTATCCGGTGGTTTACAAAACAACAAACGGTGGAACTACCTGGTCAGAAACCTTCCTGGGAACCAATAACCAAAACATTGCAACTGGCTGGAGCGGTTACCAGGGCGATGAAGACTGGTGGTTCGGCGAAATTATCTTCGGATTGAAAGCGGCACCTAATGACGCAAATACGGTCGTCATTACCGATTTTGGTTATGCACACGTTACTTCAAACGGCGGAACAAACTGGTCGCAGGCTTATGTGAACGCTGCAGATCAGAATACTGCAGGAGCACCCACACCCACCGGGAAAGCTTACGCCGGAAACGGATTGGAAAATACCGCATCCTGGTACATGCATTGGACGGACAACAACACCATTTTTGCCGGCTACACCGATATCACAGCTATCCGCAGTACAGACAACGGGGCCAAATGGTCGAAAGATTATACGGGAATTATTTACAACACGGTTTATCAAGTGATAGAAGCCCCGAATGGAACTTTATACGCAGCTGTTTCAAGTGTTCACGACATGTATCAAAGTACGTATCTCCAGGACAACAAGATCGATAACGGCACCGGGGCTATTCTCTACTCTATCAATGACGGCGAAGACTGGAACATGCTCCACGACTTCAATATGCCGGTGATTTGGCTTGCCCTCAACCCAAACAATGCCAATGAACTATACGCCAGTGTGATCGACAGTCAGACGGGTGGAATTTTTAAAACAACGAACCTGAGCGCAAATGCGTCTTCTACCTGGGCTATTACAGCAGATCCGCCGCGCACGGAAGGACATCCGTACAACGTTCTGGTGTTGAATGATGGAACCGTGATCTCGAGTTGGAGCGGACGCAGAGCGAGTAACGCTTTTACGCAAAGTTCGGGGGTTTTTAGTTCTGTCAATGGTGGTACAAGCTGGCAGGACGTCAGTGATGCGGGCATGCAGTACTGGACGAAAGATATTATCGTTGATCCGCACGATGCTTCTCAAAACACCTGGTACGTTTCAGTTCACAGCGGCTGGGGCGGTCCGGCAAATGATCTGGGCGGATTGTATAAAACCACCAACAGAGGAACGAGCTGGACACGCATCTTTGATTCTTACCGTGTGGAATCAGCAACGATCCACCCCATGAACGCCAATGAAATATATGTTACAACGGAATCAGACGGATTGTGGTATTCCAGCAACCTGAATACGGGCTCACCTACCTTCTCGGACCTGGAAGAATACCCGTTCCAACACCCCACTCGTGTCTTCTTTAACCCGTTTAACGAACACGATATCTGGACTACGACCTTTGGTAACGGCCTGCGTTTGGGAGTTGACGGAAGCGTGAGCAACGGGCTTAAAGAAAATGCAGAGCAGACAATCCGTGTTTACCCGAATCCGGCGGATAATGAGCTCACGATTGTGTCGAAAAGTGCTATTGAAAGTTGGAAGCTGGTAGATTTATCCGGGAAATTGATTACGGAAGGGAAAGCGAACTCTGTGCAATGCACAATTTCTACGCAGACATTGAAGGCCGGAAGTTATGTATTGATTACGACGGATAAAGTTGGAAAGACAGGGACAGAAAAAGTACTCATTTTGAGATAGCACTCGACTCTGCCTTCGGCAGAGCATTTTTCTATGAACCACTAAGTGCACGAGGAACACGAGGAAGATAAGTTGGGGAATCTCTCCGCCTTCGGCAGAGCTGTTATTTATAGAACCACGACGCTTACGCAGTAGCTACAGCGAAGGCGCAAAGAAAGAAGAAAACAAGAGTACGGAGTTTACTATGTGATATATCTGTCTGGTTCATCCTTTGCACAGCTCATAAAACATTTCTTCGTGTGCCTCGTGGTTACTTTTTGCAGTGAAATTAAGTCATGAACCAAAGGAAACCGATCGTTTTTCCGTCAATGGCAATGATGCAGGGATACTCATACCGGTTGGTTTCGAAATCTGCCACGGATGAATTGGTATAGAACTGCACGCTTTCCGGGTTAAACGTATTTTTAAAGAAATGTTCTTTGACCTGCCGGTAATTCACCCATTCGTTGGTTTCTTTCCATTCGATCGGATCATTATTGATCGTTTCGTGCTCTTCCAGGTAATGGGTGTGCGTTTTGTCTGACTCTGAAATGAGCAAATCGGTAAAGCTCTCGGCTTCGGCAAGTGGAATATGCCGCCACTCGGTATCCAGGAGTACATCGTATTTGAAATCTTCGGGAGTGTGTACGCTTCCCAATGCGCCTTCAATAAATACATCGAACAGGCGCATAGCCAACTCGTCGTCTGCAGGGTTTGCGCGATAAGAGTGAATGAGCTCATTGGTGCGTTCTTCTACTTCAGAGAGTTCTTCAACCGGAAGGATCTCGAAGACCTTGCACCAGATAACGTCGTAATTGAAATAAGTGAACGTGTTCAGTTCGTTGTTCATGCTGTTGAATGTTTGTATAATGAAGATACGAAATTTGAACCACAACGCTTGCGCTGAAGCTACAGCGAAGGCGCATAGGTCACATACAACACCTAGAAACAGCTGTGATTTAATCTGCACCTTCGGTGTAGCTTTTTATTGAACCACGAAGTACACGAGGAACACGAGGAACACGAGGAACACGAAGAAAACTATTGGAGTAAAATCTCCACCTTCGGCAGAGCCTTTGTTAATTGAACCGCAACGCTTACGCAGTAGCTACAGCGAAGACGCAAAGAGAATGAGGACGCAAAGATTATGATTAACCTATATCCCCTTCTTCTCTTCTTTTCTTTGCCGTGAAAATTAAAAAGTCCCGGCACTTCGACTACGCTCAGTGACCAGGACTCTTTGTCTTAAACAGCGGGACTCAAGGGTTCTTCTCCCCGGCTTCCTCTACCGCCGCCATAATCTATGGTGATGCGGGCACTGCTGTAGGAATGGTAAAACGCCGGATCGGATTGCTTGAAGACGAGTATCAGGCGGTCGAGCTCTACGCGGAGCAACTCATCGATTTCGTGTTCCAGGTCTGAAATGGACCGGGTGATCTCTTTGCGTTTGATGATGGCTTTGCGGGTACTGTTGTTAAGTTCGTCGATCCCCAGTAAAAGCGGGATCAATTCATCAATGGACTGCTGGGTGATGCCGTATTCCGATAATTGCGCGCCGTAGGTGTCCAGATCGCCTTTCAACTCGGAACAGCGGATCGCAAATTCGTTCAGTGTCATTTTCACCAGGTCTGTTTTACTAAGTTCATTTCGCGCCTGGAGCTGTAAATTTCCGGATGCGCGCCCGTGCAGGAATAAGCCGTGCTGTGCAAGGAGCATGCGGTTACGCAAGTCTGTTGTGCGGAGTTTTTTCTCCAGGGAAACGCCGGTTACAGCACCTGATTGTTGGGTAAGCCGCGAACGCAGCAAGTTTAAGTTGGTTTCAAAGGTGTTGATTGCGTTTGAAAATGCCGGAACGTTTTGCCAGCTGGTTTGGTAATCATTCGCTACTGCATGCACACTCTCGTACATGTTCAGTTTGTTTGCGGTGGATTTTTTCATGATTTCCGTGTATTAATGGTTAATAGGGTAGATAATGAAAAATGATGCCAAAATATTGTTTTTCAATCGTTAAGAGAAGTTAAACGGCGGAATTGTCGAGCAAAGTGTGGGTGTAGCTTTTTAAATAGGCGGTTTGGATGAAGGAAGAAATGCAGTTGATTTTGTGAAATGGGGATTTCTTGGAGTTGAGGTTCAATTTCTTTCAGTGGAGATCCCGAAGTGTCGGGACAAGTTGGAGTTTCTTTAGATTCAGATTAAGTTTCTTTGGTTGCAGATTGAATTTCTTTGGCTTAACATTGTGTTTCTTTCATTTGAGATTGAGTTTCTTTGGCTGAAGATTGAATTTCTTTCACTCAACATTGAGTTTCCTTGGGTGAAGATGGAGTTTCTTTCAGTTCACATCAATAAGTTTGGTTGAAGACTGAATAAGTTTTGCTGAAGAGGGGCTCAAGTGTGTTCTCAGATCCCGAAGTGTCGGACAAGTTGCAATAAGTTTGGGTGGAGATTGATTCGGGGTAGTTGGATACGAACTCTGAATGAGAAATTATATTTGTTTTTTTACTTTGATTCAATCTTGAAAAGTTTGTCCTTATCAGATAGTGTAACCACAAAGTATTCTTTTTTGTTAAGTTGAGCAGGAAGCTTATCTTTCAGAATAGATGCTACAAATTGAATTTTACTTTTATTAACGAGCTCTGCGATTTTTACCAATTGATTGTCATGCATAAGTTCTTTTTTATCATTTAAGAGGAAATGCATACAAGGAATTTTCTCTTCATCCGCAAAGAAGGTGTATGCGATATCAAAACAAGATATTTCTCCTTGTTTCTTACCTGAACTAAAATTAGTATTGAATGCACTGAACTTATATAATTTTTGATGTTTAGCGTTTGTCTCTATTTCATATTTTAATGCATACTTTTCTCCATATAAAAACTCTGAGATACTAGAAAAATGTCGATTAAATTTATTCAGTTGCACCTTAACTTTCTCTTCAAATTCATCTGAAAACAATTTCGCTTCGATTTTTTGGAGCTCATTGTTCAATTCTTTTAAATTGGATTCTACACTATTCAATTGATTAATCGTACTTTCTAATTCACCTTTTGTTCTGAATTTTTCATTCAAATCGACGATTAATTCTTCTAATTCCTCAAAAGAATCACTTTTCGAAATTTTTTCAGATAACTCCCTTTCTTTAACAAGAAGCTCTTTTAACAATATTTTCTTTTCAACGATTTGTTTTTCTAATTCAGGTAATTCTTGAGAAATAAATTTTTTCTTTTCTTCGATCATTTTATTGTGATAAACCACTAAATCATCAAATGATTTTTGTACTTCGCCAACTATATTAGTAAACTGAGAATAAATTTCTTTTAATTGAACTGTATCAATGGTTGATATACTTGATTCTATTCCAGATACAGCTTCACTAATCAACTCTTTTCTAATGTCTAGTTTAGTAATTTCAGAACTACAAATATTCAATTGATACTTGACATCATTGAGATTTTGAAGATCCTTTTCAAAATCTTCATTAATATTTAAATTGGCTTTCTTACCGTTGAGAATTTTAATATCATCTTCAATTAGAGATAATTTTGTCTCGTAAGCGGATTTAGTTTGAACTCTTTGAAGTCTCGCGCGAAATTGATGCTCTCGTTTTATTTTTTCTAAAATATCTTGTTTTAAATTACCTCCGGAATATTCACAACCGAGTAAGAACAGATAAAGTGTTTCATATTCAGCATTTGAAGTATACTGATCAAGGGTTTTTAGAGTATTGGTTATACTCAAATCCCTGTGACGAATATTATGTGAAATAATTTGTCTGAAAGTTGGCTTATCTGAAACCTTCTCAGGAAAGAAAACACTTTCTAACATTGGTTCAAATTCTTCTTCAGTATAATGAACTCCATCAATTCTACGTATAACTTTCTTAACATGAGATAGAAAATTACGTTCAATTATAACTTCATTTGAATCAAGAATATTTAAGTCTTCTTTCAAGACTAATGTTATCAATATTTCATTATCAATCAAAAAGTCTTTAACTAACTGGTATGTTTCTTTTGGGTTTTCAGGGTCTATCCAAATGTATTTCTTATCTGCTCCTAAACAAAAATCAATAAGCTTGAGAACCGTAGTTTTTCCAACACTATTACCTGTAATTTCAACGGAACTCTCATCAACTATCAGATTTATCCCTTCGCGGAATTCAATTTCTCTTATGATAGAAGGACCTTTCGATATGGTTAATGATTTTAAGAACATAATCCAACCCTTCCTTCTTTAAGTTCAGCAACATTAATTAAATATAGCCAATCAAGACAAAGAACGTATGTCTGAAAAGACATTTTTGATGAAGATTTAACTTCTTGGTATAGTTCAATGAAATCCAACTCTCCACTATTCTGCAATGCAGCTAAAAGCACTCCTCCATTATAATAGATGGTATTTTCAGGATGTATATTGTCAGGGAGTAACATAGTTATAATTATCTGGATTCTCGAATATTTTACATCTAATAAATGCGTCAACAGTTAGTATTTCAGCACAAAGTTCTAGTTCATCAATTGGAATTTCATCATAGTTTACACTTTCCACCACAGTTTCTACAATAGCATCAATTGTCTTTTGAAACGAGTTATTTGGATCATTAATATCAAACACTTTAGTGAATTCTCTTCTAATTTTTTTTAGAACTGAATTGCTTTTGTTTGATCCAAGTTTATCAAACTCTTGATATATTGAATCAATTTTATTGTAAAATAAGGCATTATCTTCTATTATCCCTCTAGTTCGATCAAGGTTATTATAAACAATCTTACGTTCAATCTCGAATGACTTAATATTTTCGATTTTGTTTGAATCATTCCAATCCTCAACAGATAGAATGTTTATTAAGGATGCTAAATTTGTTTCAAGTTTTACTAAATCTAACTCACCACCTAATTCTGATTTAATAAACTCGTAAATCGGTTTTTGATTTTTTGCTGTTTTTGATAAAATTTCACTTAACAAAGAATCAATATCGTGAATATCTTTTGTTGGATCAAAATTCAAACTATTAGGATTTCCATATGTTTTCCCTCTTAAATCTTTTGCGCTCTTCGAAATTGATATAAACATAAAAGAATAACCAGAATATCTTTTAAGTAAATCTTTTTGTAAAGCCTTTTCAATTTTCTCTTTATTCGCTGTGGCCGATACTTGGATAATTATCTTACCTGAATTATCAATTAAATCAATTGATTCTGCATTTTGGAGCACTTTATTCATGTTCTCCAGATTATAATTGAATAATAAATTGAAAAAGTGAACATAAAAATTTTCAGCATGCAAATGTAAGTCAAGAAGATTGATTTTTCCTCTTGACTCGATTCTCTTTGAGAGAACATGCAATTTTTCTTCTATATATGTATAGTAAGTGTTTCTTCTCACATTAATTATAATACGGGTCAAATATCATGATTTCTATACATATTAGAATCCTAACTTGTAATAATGAAGTAAACTTAAATACATAAATTCTGAAAGTCGGTTAGAAGTATGGCTATCATTTTCGTTTTGTTAAGTTTCAGTGTTCTAAACTAAAAATTAAATCAATGTAAGAACCTTTCACTAAAAAATTCAGTATTTACCACATATCTTCAAATGTGGTAAACCACAATTCTCCACTTATTTTCCAAACCAAAATTCCCCTACCTTTACCCAAACAAAAACTATTTGCTTAAATTTATTCCATGAACGTTCGGTTAACCAAAGATCAGAAGATTAAAATTGCCAATTCGGAGGATGTGTACAGCATTATGCAGCAGGTGCTGTTGCGTGAAAACAGAATTAGCAGAAAACAGGAACATTTTTGGATTATCGGGTTGGATAATAAAAGCCGTATTTTGTTTATTGAATTGCTGGCGCTCGGTCAGCAAAACCGCGTGAACATGAATCCTTCGGATACATTCCGAATGGCAATTTACAAGCTGGCTACACATGCTATTTTGGTTCACAATCATCCGAGTGGATCTACCGATCTTTCCAAGGAAGATCAAGAATTAACAGATTATTTATACAAAGCTGGAAAGTTCCTTAAAATTGAGGTCATAGACCATTTGGTAATCACGGAAGCCAACTATTTCAGCTTCGAAGATAACGGCTTAATGGACGGAATCAAAAGCAGTGGAGCATGGGAATTGATTGATCGTACCAAAGCTGATTTGAGTGAAATGAAGATCATGACTGCGAAAGATGAAGGCAAGAAAGAACTTGCAAATGAAATTGCTAAAAGAATGCTTGCTCAAAACAACATGAAGCCAGAAGAAATCCGGAAATTAACCGGGTTGACGATCCGGGAGATGAATAAGGTGGTGAAAGAGACGGGTAAGCAGTAGTTTTAATTCGATAACGCCACCCTCCTCGGTCCTCCTCTGCGCCTTTGCTGGAGCTTGTGCCATCGCTAAAGCTATTGGCGACACGCGATCAGCGCAAGCAAAAGGGAGGAAGCCTTATGATCCTCACACTATGAAACAATTTATTTTAATCCTTAGTTTCCTGTCGGTGTTTATTTCACACGGTCAAGTTACGGTAGCACAACCCGCATATTATTACGTTTCTAAGTGGCAGCTGGAGGAGCTCCGGGAATTACCGGTTGGTACCAAAATCCTTTTCCAACAAAATTGCACCACTAAATTACCGGCAACTGTTCCTACGGGGACGGTATTCTTCGAAAACGTGTTTCACCAGGAACAGCGTTTTTCAATGGCCGTTGAATTTAGAGATACCGTTGTCGTTTCGGTTACTTATTACTTAAGCGCTAAACAAACGGACTTGTTGAAACACATTGGATATTCGGATATCCGGGCAAGAGGTTCGGCAATCAACCGACAATGGACCGCTGTTATAAACGGGGAAAACAAGCATACAACAATCGTTGGTGATAAAAAGCGGATCATAGTTATTGAGACGCTCTAAAAAAGCATTCGGGAATTCGAATTGTAGTAAACCACAATTCTCCACCTATTTTCCAATCCAAAATCCCCCTACTTTTACCCAAACAAAACTATTCGCTTAAATTTATACTTTCATACAACATGTAATACAAATCCATCTATGAAAACAATCCTGACAACACTTACCAACGACAACAAAGCAACAGTTTATGAACAAATCATGGATGCACTTTGGGACAAATGCAGGGATGGCTTTGCGCTGCAAGAGTTGAATGAATTTGAAAAACCCCTGATCATTTCACAAATCATTGAGGATTCCATTAATGGCGGTGGAATCAATACTTATTTTTTTAATAATGCCGATAAGTATACTACAGCAGGATTGGATGCCTTTCAAAAACTGGGGATGACCGAAGTGTACGAGATCTTTAGACTGGCCGTTGAAGCTTTTCCAGCGGCGGAGATTCCTCAGGACCTGGAAGCATGCAGACAAATCATGGAAGCATTGCCGGAAGAAAATCCAGCCGATGAAAAATGGATTAAACTCACTAATACATTTTATGATCTGGATCCGGATTACTCCATGAATAAAAAGCTGGAATATATGTTAACGCATGTGGGGGGCTTAAAGCTTTGAATTTCTCTTTACAGGATTCAGACAATTCCTTCAAAATCAGTTAGCTACCAGCAGGTTATAAAAAATTTAATGAACGATTCGTTTTTCAGCAGGATACAAAGCAAAAAAATGGATACTTTTGCGCCACTAAATCAAATTTGAATCGGATTATGAGAAACAAACTCCTATTACTTTTAGCAGTAGTAAGCATGAACTTCGCGGGACATGCCCAAACAAAAAAACCGGCGGCCAAACCCACTTCATCGAAAGAGATCTATACGTTCTTCACCATTAAGAACGGGGTAAAAACGAAAGTAAACTCGGGGTCGAAAATCGTTATCCCGGTTGGTCCTGACGGCGTTCAGACACTCAACATTGCTTTGGATATTGATGTACAGGCCTTTCATAAAAAGCACCCGTATGATTACGTAACTATTTATGTTTACAATTATACGAAACAGACTTCCTACTCCAATAACCGGTATATGAACTTTGTTGATCCGGGAGAAGCAAAGATCATGGCGCAAACGGTTACCAAAGGAATCACTTTATATCCTGAAGCCGGGGCTAATTTCAAGAATTACGAGCCTTTGTTCAAAACATCCAACACGATCAGTACGGACTGGAGAGGCGATTCATTGGCATTTGTCATCAGCGGAGCGTATTCAAACGGAACTGAAACGTATTACGACGATTATTCCAATTCCGTAAAAACAAAACAGATCTATAGCAAGTTCACTGAAATCGATCCTGTGCCAACGGTTCTTTTCAAGTATGACAAGGCTTACCTGGACAAGACTGCCAACAAGGCCCTTCGCAACAAGATCAACAACTACGGAAATACATTTACGTATAACAATGCTGAGCTTCTTTCCCTTGAGGGACTGGAAAAAACATTGCTCAAAGGTGCTATGTACTCTGTCAATGAGGCCGATATGATGGCAACCAAAACCTTCATCACTAATTACTTCAACACACGCTACGCTGAATTGGCAAAAATGCCCGAAGACCTGGCTTACCTGGAGCAATTAAATGCTTTGATCGCAGAGACTGCCTTTTTGAACCTCAGCAAATTATCAACGGAAGAGAAAAAAAACCTGGACCGGTTGATCAAACGAAACAAAGCTGCTACCACGGAGGATATTGTTGGCTACTTTAAAACAGCTAACCCAAGTCCGCCGGCAGCAGTAGTGGATTATTCCCCGCATATTGCACGCTGATTCCCGAAACAGATTTACACTAAAACACATTGAAGCACTTCCTGGATTTCCGGGAGGTGCTTTTTTTGACCTGGATATTGTCCACCATTCCCCTTCCACCGCGGAGGACAAGCAATTTTAGGACCCTCTTTTTAGATACCACAAATAAAAAATGCCCGCAAAAACGAGCATTCAGATTTTATAGTTGGATTCCAATCAAACCGCTTCCAGGGCCATTCTGTTGTAATCCGCTTTTTGTTTAAATACGGATGGCGAAAGACCGGTCACTTTTTTAAATTGATTGGATAAATGAGCCACACTGCTGTAATTGAGCTTGTAGGAAATTTCTGTGAGGTTCATTTCGTCGTACATCAACAACTCTTTTGCTCGCTCGATCTTATTCATGATGATGAACTGCTGAATGGTCATGCCCTTCATTTTTGAAAAGATATTGGAGAGGTACGTGTAATCGTATTGCAATTTCTCACTGATATAATCCGAGTAGTTCATTTTTGGATTTTCATCTGAATAGTGGACCATTTCAATAATCACAGCTTTGATCTTTTCGATCAGGATGCTATTGCGGTTATCCAATAGTTCCAATCCGCACCGTTGAAGGTTTTTCCGGAGTTTATCCAAAACTTCATCCGAAATTTTTTCACGAAGTTCTACTTCTCCCAACTCTACTTTTGAAGCAGTTAATCCTAATTGCTCCAATTCCTCTTTCACGACTATCTTACAACGAAGACTTACCATGTACTTTATAAACAATTTCAAACCACTAAATTTTTATTAAACAATCTACTTCTTCAGTTCTGCTAATCTTTATTCAGGTTTTCACCTTTCGGGTATTCGTTTTGAAAATTTTTATTCGTTCTAATTCTGTAACTCTTGTTGAACTAATGTAATGTTGAACTAATATAATTGTGTTAGTTCTATTAGACAAATTTTATTATGCATTTTAAGTTTCTTTCACATTTTCAGGTTCGATGATTCAACTAAATTCTTCGATGAAACAAATTAAAACAGGGACAAACACTTCTCTTCACTTTTCTCCGCTTAAACGAAACCTGCTTTTTCACGTGATTGTGATGCCTGTATTTTGATGGCAGTTAATTCACCCGGGATAAAAGCATCAGATAAATAGCCTTTAGGAGCGATTTTCGTGAAGGGATTTTAATTTTTCCTTCCGGAAGTGATCGATTCACTTGCTTCAAAGATTCGGTTACCAGGAAACTGAAGAAACCAGCCAGTTTGTTAAAGTTTTCAACGAGGATAAAATCTTCACGTACCGAAAACAGATAACCATGTGTTACCTCAACTACTTCTTTACGATTGTTCTTCGGAGATACTATTTTGAACTTTACCAGGAACTCTTTCTCATCAGCGCTCACATTCCTGTATCCTAATGCAAATTGCAGGGGGTTGTTCCGTAAGAAGTCAACCCTGAAGGCTGGATCTACCACTTGTTTAAACCAGGCAATGTCCTTTTTATCCTGTTTCATACAGAAAGAGATTTAAATTCCGCTAGCACGGAACGTTTTTATTGCGTCTATCTAAGTTAAACGATCAGCACTGAAAAAGACTTACACTTTTCTTGAAAAAGTTGCAATGATTTTGGAGAATCCACTTTTCTTCCAGAAGTGGTCAGTCGTAACTGACCGGCTGCGGATTTCATCCTCATTCTCCTTTCTTGCGCTGTATAATCTCCAGGGCCTTATTCAATGCTTCTTCCGACTTCACTTCGATATCCGGAGCAACTCCCACTTTGTCCAGCCGCACACCGTCATAAGTATAGAAATCCGCTATGGGAAGCAGGAGCAGGAATTTGCCTGTTACCACGAACGGAGATGCCGCCAGCATACCTCCGTAGGTATTTTCACCGATGATGGTGGCTTTTTTGTAGTTTTTAAGGGCGTAAACGATCGGTTCACAGGTGCTTCCGGTGTTGCCGTTGGTGAGCACGTAGAGTTTACCTGCGAAAACCGGATTGGAAGGCTTTTTGAAAACCAGCTTCACCCCTGGCGAGACTTTTAGCTCGTTTCCAAACTCTTCTGTGCTCTTGGGCTGCAGTTCCGGAAGTGTTTTGAAAAGTTCGGGCTGAAAACCGGAATAGGCTAATTTATTGGTGGGGAAATAACCCACTTCCAAATCTTCGGTAACAATGTATTTTGCCAGTGCAAAAGCCGCATCAATACCGCCCCCGCCATTGTCGCGCAGATCAATGACCAGGTGTTTGTAGTTGGTATTCGCAACAATTTGCGGTAAAATCGCATTCAGTTCATCCGCCGAAGAGCTGAAGTTCCTGATTTGCAGAAAAGCGGTGCTGTCGTTCTTTTGTTCCAGGATCACGGATTGGCCGCCACGGCCTTCCATTTGTGGTGGTCCGGATTCTTCTTCGTTTTCTTCGGATTCCGCAATTAACAGGTTTAAATGGGTAAAAGGTAATTTCTGTGCAAGTATGCTGAAGCCGAAGAATAGTTCAATGTCGTCATGGGAAACCCGGCAAAGTTTTTCCAGTTTTTTGTCGAAATTCTTCCAGCCTTTGGTCTCCAGGGCCTCTTTTGAATAAATATTATCCTGGATAGTTTTGATTAGTTGGGGATATAGCGCGCTATGGTCGATTTTGTTTTCGGTGGAACTAACGCCATGAATTGTTCCGATGACGGTTCCTTCCGCATTGACTAAGTTACCGGTGAGTGCGCCGTTTTTTAAAAGGCCCTTAAAGTTCAGTACTCCGAACATCGGGATGGCGGTCTTCCCTATCAAACTGTCTGCCTGCTGTTCGCCTTTCATCGTTACTATAATCCCTTTTTTGGGCAATTTACCCATCATCCTGCCCAAACGTGCTTTGCTCCCAACAAAGCGTACATCGCCATTCAGGGGAGACGTGATCGTGAAGGTATTTTCGGCTGTGCGCATATCTAAAAAGGTAGAAATGACAGTTCCACCGCCAAAATCGATGTCGGTTTTAAAATGCGCGGCGGTGGTTTGTGCAAAAGCAGGTGTAAAAAGAGAAAACAGCGCGGAATTCAGAAGAATGAATCTTCCTTTGGTATTGTTGTGCATAAGTAAACGGGATTTATTTCAGTGCTCAAAGAAAATGCGAAATCGGTTGCCACCGCTGAAATAGTGATGAAATGCTTAGGTTTTTTGACGAACAGACTAGCGTCTGAATTATCAAATGGAAAATGATCAATGATCAAGCAAGGGAATCCACTTGATAATTCATCCTTGATTAAAGGGTTGCTTTAATCCCTTTGTAATACGTTTTAGAAAGCGGTACTTCTTTTTCGCCGGCATTGAAAGTAATCTTAGCTCCTTGTGAGTTGCCGATGATTTCTTTAACAGCAGGTGTGTTCACCAAATAAGAACGATGAGATTGCTTCAAAAAAGGAAGCTGCTCAGAAACATTGGAAAGTGTTTGTCGGAATGTGAGCGAAACCACTTTTTGATTTCCATCCACAAAGCAGATCTCCACGTAGTTTTCTACTGCTTTGACAAACAAGAGCTGATCTTTGTCCAGCTGAAGAACTTCATTCTTATTTTCACCGGCCAGCACAAAGGAATGCGGGGCAATTGGAGTGATCCGTTCACCGAGCTTCTGCCGCAGGTAAATCATCAAAGGAACAAAAACAGGAATCATGCAGGGAACGGTAAAACTTAAAAAGCGCAGATAAGTTCGTAAAGTATAAGGTTTGAAGTTATTGACGATCGTTCGGTTGTACATATACAGCACCGTGCCCGAGAGAAAACAAAAGAGCACTGCGGAAAGGATCTCCTGGCTGACGGTCCAGACTTTCCCGTTTCCGGAATACCACCGATTCTCAAAACTGCTGTGAATCACAAACACCAATCCTGCAAAGATACCATAACCGGAAAGCAGCAGGTTCTTATACTCCGCGTCAAACTGGCTGGTATCAAAGGGCTGAAGCACAATAACCACAAAGCACAAATAAGCCGCTAAAATAGCACCTATAAGCGCTCTTCTATTCCCTGAAGCCGTAAAATGGATTTGTTTTTTGAGAGAATTCAATGGACCTATCAATTGAATCGCGAATATAGCGAGTTTTGGCGGTAATCCGTATCTCCGCTTTAGCCCTGCGCTTTACAGCAACCATCCCGTTCCTTATAGCCGGCTGGATCTGCTTTCACCTCATCGGCATCAAAACCCAGGAGTGAAATCTCTTTGCGGATTTGTTCTACCGTTGTCTTTTTGGTCCGGTAAACAACTGTTGTGGTTTGATCAGCTTCGTTGTAAGTCACCGATTGAATTCCTTTCGCCAATCCCAACTGTCCTTCGAGTTTACCGCCACAGGTTTCACAAACTTTGCAATGGTCGCAGGTATTGGGAGTTTTAATAGTGACGGTTTGTTTGCTGGGTTCTTTTTGAGCCACAAGCAATTGAGCTGCAAAGAGGAATGCTATGAATGAAAGTGTTTTAAACATGGTTTTTATTTTGTGTGATATACTTCAATGATACTTAAGTCAAAAGTATCAATAATAGCTGTAGGAACACCTCCATCCTTGTTCCAATTTAACGTTCCGCTAATGATCCATGTGCTATCTTTTAATTCCACCTTAAACGGTTGAAATTCCTCAAAATCACTATGAAATATTTTTATCCATTCTTTTTGAGCAATTGCAATGATTTTCTGTTCCTTTTTGGAATGATCGTTTTCACAACTTACGCAACAGTAACAAACAAAAATGATTAACAGTTTCTTTAAAATCATATGGATACATCTTCACAGAATACTACTGAATCACGATCTTCTGCGTCCCGATCAACTGCGAATCAGAATCCAGGACCTGCAGATAATACAAACCGGAAGTCAATGATTCCCGCTGCACGTTCAACTGAACACCTTCGAAAGACCATTGCTTCATTTCTTTTCCGGTAGCGTCCAGCAATTTAACAAGCGAATGGTCCTGCGCATCTTTCAACAAGATCGTCCATTGGGTGGAAGCCGGATTGGGGTAAATTCGGAACAAATCGGCTTTAGACTGTTCTGCCACTGAAAGCCCCATCCATGGAGCATCCATACAAGAAGCTGCTGCTGACTGTGATATTTGAGCTAAGAAAAAGGAATGATCTGCCGATCCCCCCGGATTAATGCTCCCGAACACCGGTGCGATATATTGTGTGCGTCCTCCTGTCCAAACACGAGTCGGTGTAACCATTTCAATTTGATGTTCCGTGGCATTTACCTCCGCAGTATTCACCCACTCTACCGTACCTGCACTATCCAAATAAGAAACAAACAGGTTCATAATACCAATATCTCCGTTATTCTGCCACGGATAACTTCCGGTCCCCATGTCGAATGCATATTTATAAGATCCGACTACAACCACATTTCCACATAAATCCACACTCAGGTCTGTAGCATAAGAAATGTTATTCTGTGCCTGCTTGTACCAGAGAATTGCTCCGCTAGTGCTCAATTTGGCAACCAGCATATTGGAATTGATAGTCATGTTGTTGAACGGAGTAATGGAAACATTCCCAAACTGCACATTATTCATAAAATCCCCAACAACATATACGGAATTATCTATCCCTATTTCAACTCCCTGGAAATGTGAACTCATCATGATCTGTCCGGAAGCACAAGGCCCGGTTGATTGCATGAGTTTTGTCCAGACAAAGGTTGGTGCATTGCCGGATTGATTGTCCAGCTTTGCGATATATCCTGCAACACCACAGGTTGCACCGGTTTGAATGGTATCAAATGCTGTATTCCCGTTCACTTCGCCGACCAAAATAATATCATCGTTGTAATCTGTTTGAAGTTCCCAAATCCCGGCAAAAGAAATCGATTTCACCCAGACATCGTTTAAGTTTGTGTCGAGTTTCACTAATCCGTAGGTCGAAACAAAAGGATTTGCCACCAAAATCTGCGATTGAAAGAACGCAGTATCCCGATAACTAAAGGAAATAATCGGATTGTCCTGGGAATCAAGTGTCACTTTTCCAATAGGAAAGTTGTAATTGCTGCTTGAACCTGCCAAAAACCGCGTTCCGAAATTTCGCTTCTTCAGAATCTCTCCGTTTTCGTCCATGACCAGTACAATATTCTCGCCCAGGTCGTAATTGATAGCCACAGTATCCAAAACCACATCTTCCCGGACAGCCGCCAGTAAAATCAATTCGTTGTTCGCATTCACTTCAATATCCATCAGGTCAATATAATTGACATTGAAGGTTTTTGCCCAGATGTAATTCCCCAGTGTATCCAGTCGGGCAATATATCCCACAGAGGAACCGGCCTGAGGTGTCACGGTAATCGTACCAAAGGTGGTGGGTTGATTCATTCGCCCACAGGTAAATACATCGTTGTGATTTCCCTTTACAATTTCCTTCACACTGTATTGCGCGGTGCTGCCGATATTCTGGGCCCAATTCCAGGTTTGTGCATTTCCTTTGGTAATTGCAAGTAAAAAAATAAGTGGTAATAGAAGCCGGTTTTTCAAGTTGTTGGTCATCATGTGTTTAAATGGGTTGAAAATTAGTTCACTAATAGTGATTTTCATGGAAGACTGAGATTTATGGAAAAGGTTGTGTTTGAAGAAATGAAATTCTTATTCAAACAGCTTTTCCATTCCTGCCGGAGGTGGATGCCCGTATTTCTTACTGCTTTTCATAGATTCAATGCACAGTTCTTCAATAATAGGGTTCTCTTCAAAAAGAGCTTCTGCAGTTTTCAATTCCATCAGTTCCTCCAGTTGTGGATGATTCTCTAAATCGTAAGAAATCCCCCAAAACAACATTTTCAATTCATCATACAAATTTTCAATTTTCAATTGTTTTTCATTCGCTTTCGCCTCGTAATATTCAATAAAACTGCCCTCAATATCTTTCACGAATTTGTCATTTTTCACCTCGTCATACTTTATCCATGCTAAGAGTAAAAAACAGACTGTAAAGAAACTAACTACTCCCAAAGCAGGTTTTGCGGGATCCGGGTATTCATTCTTTTTTCCAAACCAGTAAATCCAAATTCCCATTCCTGCAAAAACAACCCAAACCCCTATTCCACCTATTATAAATCCTTCCTGGTAGCTCATTGGAGCTTTACGCACCCATCCGAGGTATAAATATGCTCCTGCTAAAAAGCTCCAGACCGCAACCAGTGCAATCCAACATATATTTCTGATTAACTTCTTGTTCATTAGGTTTTGTTTTTGGAGTGCAATTTAAGCATTCGTTTTAGTTGACTTCCTTTGCGGAGAAAATATAATCACCCTGATTAGTAATGAAGTGTCTGACATAGCAGACTACTTCATTGTTTATTTAAACGATTTGTTACAAATTCCGCACGCATTACTATTCTCAACCGTTCAGAAGGGAAATTTCACAACAGAACCCTTTTTCATTACAGAAAACACGAGTCTTTCACCCCATTAAACCCTTCTGATTGATCCGGTTAACCGGTAAATTGATACATCATATAAGCCTTTTTATTTGCTTCAACCCAGTCCCTGCAATCCATTTCGCTGCTTTGACCGTATTCTCTATTGCGGAATTCCAAGTGACTCCCGCAATAGAATTTAGTTTTAACAGTAAAAAATGGGGATTGATGTCTAAAATGTCCCTATCTTTGTGCCCTAATAAATGGAGAAAACAATGATTAGAAGGGCTGCGTATTATTCCTTTCATGTATCTGAATTAGTATATCTCATGCGAATGAAGAAAGAATTTCAACAATTCAGACCTTCAGAAAAGCGCTTGACCGATTTATCAAAATCCACAGATGATTTGAATTATTGTTATGAAGCCCTTAAAAAGGTTTCCCGTTCTTTTGCTGTGGTGATCCAGCAATTACCGGAAGAACTGAAAAATCCGGTTTGTTTGTTTTACCTCATTTTAAGAGGCCTTGATACCATTGAAGATGACATGAACATCGACAATTCTGTCAAAAAAGACATGCTCCTTACCTTTGCCGACCGCATCAATAAAGAAGAATTTATACTTGAAAACGTTGGAGATACCCAGGATTACCGGGATTTGATGCTTCATTTCGATAAAGTGATCCGCGAATACCAAAAGCTGGCGCCGGAATACAAAGAAGTCATTACTGATATAACCAATGAAATGGCTGTCGGGATGAACAAGTATGCGCATGAAACCGTTGAAAGTTATGCCGATTGGGACGATTACTGCTATTATGTAGCCGGTTTAGTTGGAATTGGATTGAGCAGATTGTTCCTTGCGTCCAAATTAGAGACCAGCGAAAAGCTTTCCAATAAAAGCCTCAGCAATGAAATGGGCTTGTTCCTTCAGAAAACAAACATCACGCGTGATTTTGCGGAAGATTTGGAACAAGGACGCATTTTCTGGCCGGAAGAATCCTGGAAGAATAAAGCCAATACCTTACACGAGTTACAGGCCGACGAAAAAAGCGGACTTGCTGCTTTGAATGAAGTGGTGATCAACGCATTGGGACACGTTCCTGCCTGCCTGGAATTCCTGGAATGTATAGACAATGAGAAAATTTTCCGTTTTTGCGCTATCCCGCAATTGATGGCTATTGCAACATTGAAAGAATTGTATAACAATCCGGAAGTCCTGCACAAAAATGTAAAGATGCGAAAAGGAAGAACTGCGAAATACTTTATGGCAATCCCTGATTTTGACAGTACTAAAAAAGAATTCATCGCTATTTTGAAAAGCCTGGAGAAGAAAGATACTACCGGTAAAATCAAATCAATCCTGGCTAAAATCCACTAATGAGTACAGGCGAATTTGATATCATCGTTGTTGGTGCCGGAGTTGCCGGAGGAGTATTTGCTGCTTCTCAACCATCGGGCACACGCATTCTTGTAGTGGAACGCGACCTGACGGAACCCGACAGAATTATCGGTGAACTCATGCAGCCTCGCGGAATTCAGGCTTTGACTGAAATGGGATTGAGTCATTTGCTGGAAGGCATAGACGCGCAGGAAGTAAACGGTTATAACCTGATCAAAGGAAACGAACGTTTCACCATCAATTACGACGAAGTTCAAAAAGGAATTCATGGAATTGGCTTGAGAAACGGAAAGTTTTTGACCAACATCCGCAAAGAACTTCAACAAAGAGAAAATATCACCCTCGTTCAGGGAAATATTACACAAATACTGGAGAACAACGGAACTATTTCCGGTGTAAGCTATACGCAGGAAGACGGAACAACCGTTTCTCAACATGCTAAATTGACCATTGTTTCTGACGGACCGATGTCCATACTGCGCGATAAGTTGAGCAAAGTGAACAAAAAAGTCACTTCCTATTTCATGGGAATGGTCCTGAAAGATTTGGAATTGGAACATCCTTCTTACGGCCACATGATCGTTACCGGGGAGTTTCCAATCCTTGTTTATCCCATTCATACCAACGCTTATCGAATCCTGATTGATTATCCCGGAGGAAAAGCTCCCAAAATGGGAAAAGAATCCATTGAACGAATGAAGGAATCGGTTGTAAAAATATTGCCGGAAGAAATGATTCCTGCATTTTTGAAAGCACTGGAAGAAGAACCCATCAAAGTGATGCCGAATCACTCCATGAAAGGTCAGGCATTTCGCATGAAAGGTGCCGCACTTTTGGGTGATTCATTAAACATGAGACATCCTTTAACGGGTGGCGGTATGACAGCATCCTTTACAGATATTCTTTGTCTGAACGAGCAATTAGCAGGAATTGACTTCCGGGATGAAACCAAATTGGAATCTGCCGTTAATGCATATTATCAGAAAAGAGGAAAAAATGTTGAGACAATCAACATTTTGGCAAACGCTTTGTATGAAGTGTTCACCAATGAAGAATTGAAAGAAGCATGTTTTGAATATTTACAGAAAGGTGGAGAACAGGCTACAGGCCCGCTTTCCATTCTATCGGGAATCAACAGGAACAAACAATTTTTGTTGAAACACTTTTTCAAAGTGGCTATGCAGCACCCGATCCATTTTATTACAAAACCGGCAAAACAAATACGTTTATATAAAAATGCAAAAAGAATTCTTTACCCAATCTTAAAGGATGAAGAAGTTGCAGCAATGATATAATGGAAAAAATAGAACACGAATCGCTGGAAGCAGCAGACTTAAGAAAGCAGAACCATTTGGATTTGGCTTTCGCTTCACAGAGTGCACTCTCTGATGGCCGTTTTTATTACGAACCAATGCTGGCATCGCATGCTGAGCAATCGGATTTACCTATTCAATTAGGTAATAAAACATTGCGTTATCCAATCTGGATTTCAAGTATGACAGGTGGTACATCCGCTGCTGGACCTCTCAATAAAATGTTGGCAAAAACAGCCAATAAATATGGTTTTGGAATGGGCTTAGGCTCTTGCCGCATCATTTTGGAAGACAATACGTATTTCGACGATTTCAACCTGCGCCCGATTCTTGGAGATGCTTCTCCCCTATACGCTAATGTGGGAATTGCTCAAATTGAGCGATTAATAGATAAAGGTCAGGCATCTAAGTTGAAAGCATTGGTTGATAAACTGGATGCAGACGGATTAATTGTACATGTGAATCCTTTACAGGAATGGCTGCAGCCGGAAGGCGATTTGATTCAGCGTTCCCCGCTTGTAACTATCAAACAGCTGCTGAATGAGATCAACACCAACATCATTGTAAAAGAAGTTGGTCAGGGCTTTGGCCCGGAAAGTATGCGGGAATTATTGAAGCTGCCGATTTTGGCAATTGATTTTGCTGCAAATGGCGGTACAAACTTTTCAAAACTTGAATTGCTGCGTAACGAACCATTGAAAGCGCATTATGAAGAGGTTATTGCGTTGGGGCATTCTGCTTCCGAAATGGTAGATTTTTTGAACAAATCAATCCAGGAACTAGGTTCTGAACGTAAGTGTACTAATGTGATTATTAGTGGTGGGATCAAAAACTTTTTAGATGGTTATTATTTAACCTCGAAAGCGAACATGCCGGCGATTTACGGTCAGGCAGCACCATTCTTAAAACAGGCAAATGAATCCCAGGAGGCATTGGATACATTTGCTGAAATACAAATAAAAGGGTTATTAATGGCTCACAAATTTCTAAAAATCAGGTAATGAAAATAATAGAAGGGTTCTCAAAAAAGAACAAGCAGGAGAAGTTGGAAGCGATTGCCAAATTTTTCAAGTCTCCGGAGAAAGCGATGGAAACTTTTAAAAGTTTTGATCACTGTGAAGCTGCTGTTCAGGAGGTTATTAATGAGTTTAGTGAAAATACAATCTCGAATTTCCACTTACCGTATAGTATTGCTCCAAACTTTTTGATCAATGGAAAAACTTTTGCCGTTCCAATGGTTATTGAAGAAAGTTCTGTTGTTGCCGCTGCTGCAAACAGCGCAAAATTCTGGTATACTTTAGGTGGTTTCCACACAAAAATTGTTGATACGGAGAAAGTTGGACAAGTTCACTTCCTGTGGCACGATGATATTCAAAAACTGAAGAGTCGTTTTGAAGAATTGAAGCAACTTTTCTTCAAAGGTTCGGAAGATTTGACTGTAAACATGCGCAAACGCGGCGGAGGGGTGAAAGATATCGTTTTAAAAGACCTTTCAGACAAAGAACCGGGATTGATGCAGTTATTTGTGACTTTTGAAACAGTTGATTCAATGGGTGCAAATTTCGTAAACTCTTGTTTGGAGCGTTTCGCTGAATTATTCAGAAACTGGTACCAGGAACAAACCGACCTGAAAAAAGACGGATTGGAGATCATTATGTCCATTCTTTCCAACCTCACTCCGAATTGTGTGGTGAAGTGCTGGGTAGAAACAGACGTTAAAAACCTGGATGGAATTGTTCCGGGAGTTTCCGGGAAAGATTTCGCTAAAAAATTCCACACAGCTGTAAGAATTGCACAAGTAGATCCTTACCGCGCAACAACGCACAACAAAGGAATTTATAACGGTATTGATGCAGTTGTCCTTGCAACAGGAAATGACTTTAGAGCAGTTGAAGCTTGTGGTCATGCTTATGCAAGTATGAATGGAACTTATTCTTCTTTAACCAATTGTACGATTGAGAATGATACTTTCCGTTTTGAATTGACCCTGCCTATCGCAATGGGAGTTGTTGGCGGATTGACAAACTTACACCCGCTGGTGAAACTGTCTCACGAGCTTTTGGATTTCCCGAATGCACGTGAGCTGATGGGAATAGCTGCGGCAGCAGGATTGGCTAACAATTTTGGCGCGGTTAAATCATTGACAACAACCGGTATTCAGCAGGGACACATGAAAATGCATTTGTTCAATATCATGAATCAGTTGGAAGTCAAAAAAGAAGACCGCGATAAAGTCGTAGCTTACTTCAAAGACAAAAACGTTTCTGTATCAGCAGTTCGTACTTATGTTCAATCTTTTCAATTAGTTTAATTGACAATTACTGAAAACACTATAAGAACCTATAAGGCATCAGGAAAACTGATGCTTTTTGGTGAATACCTGGTCCTGAACGGAGCAGATAGCCTGGCCTTCCCCTTAAAATTCGGACAAACACTTTCGGTAACCAGGGCTGATGCCATTAGCTGGGAAAGTTATGCCAGAGATGGAATGTGGTTTTCAGCTTCTTTGGACCATGATTTCAACATCCTGGAGACCAATAACGAAGAAGCTGCTGAAATACTGAAACAGTTATTCCTTGTTATCAGAACGGAAAAACCCGATCTTGACTTTCAAAACACATTCAAATCGGAGGCGAATTTTGAATTGAATTGGGGAATTGGATCCAGCTCTACTTTGATCAGCTTATTGAGTCAATGGTCAGGCGTGGAAGCTAAGAAACTCCTGGATGTATCTTTTGGCGGCTCCGGTTACGATGTAGCTTGTGCAACAGCAAACGGCCCGATCATTTACGCAAACGGAAAAGTAAAAGAAGAAGTAGCACTCCCGGAATCCATAACGGATAAACTACTCTTTATTTATTTGGGCAATAAGCAAAACTCGCGGGAAGAAATCAAACGTTTCAACAAAAAGAACGTAGTTCAGAGCCAGGTTGATGAAATGAATACCATTATTTCTACAGCCTTGCAAACGGATAAAATTGAGGTGTTTGAGCAGCAATTGGATCTTTCCGAAGATTTAATTTCTTCAATTATAGAGACTACTAAATTAAAACAACGTTTCTTTGCAGATTATTCCTACAGCATCAAGTCACTTGGTGCCTGGGGAGGAGATTTTTTTATGGCTACATACAGAGATCTCGAAACTGCAAAAAACTACTTTGAGAAGAAAGGATACGATACATTCTTTACTTATCAGGAATTTATAAAATAAATGGAAACAGAAAAAGAATTGATGAATCAGGTAAAAGTTACGTGGCGCTGCCCATCGAATATTGCTATTGTTAAATACTGGGGAAAAAAGGGAAATCAAATTCCTTGCAACTCTTCGTTAAGTTTGACTTTGTCGAATTCATTCACAACGGTAGAAGCCGAATTGTCGGACAAAACATCGGATGAAGCGGTTCAGTTATCCTACTTTTTTGAAGGAGAGGTGAATGAGAAATTCGGTCAGCGTGTTGCCAAATTTTTGAATGATAATAGCGCCTATTTCTCGTTTATCACGGAGAAAGCAATTACAATCAATTCTTCCAACAGTTTCCCGCATTCAGCAGGAATTGCTTCTTCTGCATCTGCATTCGGTGCAATTTCTTTGGCGCTTTTGGACATTTCTTACACTCTACAGGGAAAAGAAAAAGATGCGACTTTCTACACGGAGGCTAGTAATTTAGCGCGTTTAGGAAGTGGAAGTGCGTCACGCAGTATGTACCCTGCTTTCGCACAATGGGGAGAAAACTCCCTGGTTCCAAACTCTTCCAATGAGCACGCGATTGAGATCAAAGAAGTGCATCCGATCTTTCAGAACATGAAAGATGCCATTTTGATCATTGAAGATGAACCTAAGAAAGTATCCAGTTCTGTTGGTCACTCGTTAATGAATAATCACCCGTATGCGGAAAATCGCTTCAAGCAGGCTAATGAGCGCACAGCTGAGTTAGTGGAGATTCTGAAAACCGGGAACATGGAAGCATTTATTCACATGTGTGAATCAGAAGCCTTGACTTTGCACGCCATGATGATGACTTCTATGGATTATTATTTATTGGTAAAACCCGGAACCATCACAGCAATTGAAAAACTAATGGAATTCCGTAAGGAAAATAACATTCCGGTTTGTTTCACCTTGGATGCAGGTCCGAATGTACACGTTCTTTACCCGAAAGCATACGAAACCCAGGTAGAAGAATTTATCAAAAACGGTTTAAGTGATACTTACAAAAAGGTCATTTACGACCAAGAGGGTTCTGGACCAACAAAAATGAACAACTAATAAATGGAAAGAGTTAATTCAAAAATTCTGGTGTTTGGGGAATACGGTGTTTTACATAACGGCATGGCCCTAACTATTCCATTTAGTAAGTTTTCCGGGGGATTGTGTTACCCTGAAAAAGGCGAAGAAAATGCAATGGCGGTATTATCCAATAAGGGCATTCGTGAATTCTTCAAATATATTTTAGAGAATAACACCGATGAGACATTCAAATTGAATGTGAATGAGCTCTCCCGTGAATTGGACAAAGGTTTGTTCTTCAGAAGTGATATTCCACAAGGTTTCGGACTGGGAAGTTCCGGTGCATTGGTGGCAGCAATCTTCCTGCGCTATCTGGAAAAAGCAGGCGATTTCAAAGATGAATTGAAACATTTGACAATGGACCGCATCCAAAGCCTGAAAGACTGTCTAGGAGATTTGGAAGGACATTTTCACGGAAAAAGTTCAGGGATTGATCCTTTGAGTATTATCATCAATGAACCCTTGTTATTAAAAGCCAATAAAGAAATTGTAAAGGTGGAAATTCCTCCTTATGATGAAGCGGGAAAGAACGTCTTGTTTTTATTGAATACCGGAATGGCACGAAATTCAGAGACGTTGATTAAAAAGTTTCACGCGGCCTACGAAAAAGAAGAATTTCAGAAGAAACTGGAAACGAAATTAATCAAATATGCGAATGCAGGAATTACTGATTTCCTGAAAGGAGACACTGAAAATTTCTACCGGACGCTGGATAAATTAGTGCGTTTTCAACTAGACGAAATGCATTACCTCATTCCGGAAAAATACCAATCTATTGTTAAGCAAGGTTTGGATACGAAGGAATATTACTTAAAGATTTGCGGAGCCGGTGGCGGCGGATTCATGATTGGATTTACAGAACACTGGGAAGAAACGCAAAAATTATTAAAAGACGAAGAATTAGAAGTTTTCTATAGATTTTAAATTATGACAACAGCAACTACAATCAAGCAGGAATTAGAAGTCCAAAGACAAGCGATTATTCAATATTTGGAGAAAGATGCCTTAGAAGGTTTTCCGGGCAACTTAGCAGATTCCACGTATCATATCATGACCTTGGAAGGAAAGCGTTTGCGTCCGATTATGGTCTTAATGGCTGCCCAGGGATTTGGTGTAGGCACTGAAGCTGCTATGTCTGCAGCAATTGCAATTGAGGTTTTCCATAATTTCACATTGGTGCATGACGATATCATGGATAAAGCACTCGTTCGCCGGGGAACAATCACCGTTCATGAAAAATACGGAATTGATAAAGCAATCGTAACCGGAGACGCTATGTTGCCGCATTCTATTGGTTTATTGATCAAAGGAAACGAAGAAAAGTCTGCAGGTCTATTGAAAAGTTTCCTTAAAATGGCTCAGGAAGTCATGGAAGGACAGCAATACGACATGGAATTTGAAACCCAGGAAAGTGTTACTGTAGAAGAATACATGAACATGATTCGCCTGAAAACATCTGTTTTGTTTGGTTGTGCCTGCGAAATTGGTGCGATGCTGGGGAATTCTTCTGTGGAAGATCAGCAAAAACTATACGACTTTGGTCTTTACACCGGCCTGGCATTCCAAATTATGGATGATTACCTGGATACTTTCGGGGATGATTCATTCGGGAAACGAATTGGAGGTGATATCTTATTGAATAAGAAAACTTATTTATTGATCAATGCTATGCAACATGCAAATGCCGAGCAAAAATCACGTATTGAGCAGCTGTTTAATGAGAAAGACGAAGAAGCAAAAATCAGCGGATTCCAGGCTGTTTTCAAAGAAATCGGCGTAGGAAAAATTGCTTTGGATAAAATGGAAGAATTGCACGACAAGTCTGTTGAAGCTATTATGTCTTCCGGTCTTTCTGAAGAAGACAAACGAAAAATGATTGAATTGGGTGAAGTAATGCTTCGCAGAACAACTTGATAAATCATGAATTTCGATCAAAAGGACCAAACTTATTTTTGGGACACCTGGAAGTTTCATTCAAAAAACGGCCAGCAATACTGGAACTTTGAACTTCCGGAGGAATTAAAAGGAATTATTCAGTCGGAATCTGACTGGGATAAACCCGAAGGAAAGGCTTTTTTGGAAGCTTTTGATCGTGCATTTATTTTCGACAAACAGGTCAACCCGAATTCCGGTGACCGCGTATTTCGCCACATCCGCAACAAACAGGTCGGTGAACCGAAGATCATTTCATCAGAAGAAACACTTTCTCTCAAAGAAAGAGCGCGAATTACCTTATTGAATGGTTTTTCGTTTTACGAAACCCTGCAGGAACCGGACGGAAACTGGGCCGGTGATTATGGTGGTCCGCTTTTCCTGATTCCCGGATTGACAATAGCATCTTACGTTACCGGTTCGCCTTTTGAGAAACCGATGCAGGTTTTAATGAAGCGCAATTTGTGGAACCACCAAAACGAAGACGGCGGCTGGGGATTACATATCGAAGGACATTCAACGATGTTCGGCACCATCATGCAATACGTGACTTTACGTATTTTGGGTGAAGATCTTTCCAACCCGGATTTGAAACGCGCACAGGACTGGATTTTGAAAAACGGAGGTGCAGTGCAAATCCCTATGTGGGGTAAGTTTTACCTTTCCGTACTCAATGTTTACGAATGGAAAGGAAATGATTCCTTACTTCCCGAATTGTGGAAACTGCCGAAATGGCTTCCCTTCCACCCCAGCAAATACTGGTGCCACAACCGCATGCTTTACCTTCCGATGTCATACTGCTTCGGGAATAAAGTAAAAGGACCCGAAACTGAGTTGGTCCACCAATTACGGAAAGAACTCTACACAACAGATTACGACACCATCGATTGGAAAAAAGCACGCCGACAGGCATGTGAAATCGATGTTTTTAAACCGGTTAGCAAATGGTATACGCGTTTGAGCCATATTATTAACGGATACGAAAAAATCTATTCCAAAAGAATTCGCAAGAGTGCCTTGAAATATGTGGGAGATTACATCGATCACGAGGATCTTCATACACGTTTTATCAATATTGGTCCTGTAAACCAGGCCATGAATTCTATTTGTGTCTGGCACAAACACGGCTTAGATTCCGAGCAGTTCCAAAACCACGTAACCCGCTGGAACGATTACCTGTGGATTGCTGAGGACGGCGCAAAAATGGGCGGCTACAACGGATCGCAATTGTGGGATACTGCATTTGCCGGTCAGGCCCTTTTGGAAGCCGATATGGAAAAAGACTTTCCGGAAATGGCCGAGAAAATTTACCATTTCATCGACATCACACAAATTGACCGCGATCCGGTTGATCACGAAAAATATTGCCGTGACACAACGATCGGCTGCTGGCCATTTTCAACCATTGATCATGCGTGGGCGGTAACCGATTGTACTTCCGAAGGGATGAAAACCGCTTTGCTGTACAACAACAAGGAATACATCAACAAGCAAAATGTTATCGGTTTGGAACGACTGAAACCAGCAGTTGACTGGTTGTTATTCATGCAAAACTCAGACGGAGGCTGGGCTTCTTACGAGAAAAAGCGCGCTCCGCAATGGATCGAAGCATTGAATCCTTCCCTGCTGTTTGAAAACATCATGACGGAAGTGACTTATACCGAATGTTCTTCTGCCACCATGCAGGGATTGAAGGAATTCTCCGAAAATTACGATTACCGCAAGGAAGATATCAAACGAGCATTGAACCGCGGAAGCAAGTTCATCCAGTCTAAACAAGATCCGGACGGCTCGTGGTATGGATGTTGGGGCGTTTGTTATACCTACGGAACCTGGTTCGGGATTGAAGGTTTATTGGCTTCCGGTCATAAAAACGATTCACCTGAGGTTCAAAAGGCCTGCGACTTCCTGTTGAGCAAACAACGCCCTGACGGAAGCTGGGGAGAATCCTTCGAATCATGTGTGCAGCACAAATACGTAGAGCACGAAGACGGGCAAATCATCAATGCGGCCTGGGCATTACTTGCTTTAATGAAAGCAAAACACCCCAATAAAGCAGCGATCGAAAAAGGAATTGAGTTCATCCTGTCCCGCCAGGAAGCAAACGGGGATTTCCCGCAGGAAGGAATTTCGGGAGTATTTAATGGAAATTGTATGGAAACGTATACTTCCTATCGAAACGTTTTCCCTTTGTGGGCCGTGGCGAGGTATTACCGGTATTATGCTTAATAGATTCCTACGAAAGGATAAAAGAATATCATCACAGTTTTACACCAATAAATTTGTATGATTACTTTAAAAAAGTTGAGCATTTTTAAAGAGTACTTTCATAAAATTGACCATCCTTCCGGTAAGTTTAATAATATTCCTGAAGGATTATCAGCAAGTGAATGGGATCTAATTACAAAGTTAATTGGTGATTTGGAAACCACCAGATCAAAGCTAATTTCACCTGAATTCAAACATCGGATTTTCCAGGAAATAGAAACGAGTTGTGAAAGCAAAGAGGTTGTCGCAGAACTCGAACAAATGTCAATAAAATACCATTAATCAAAAGAATATTGTGTCGCAGGCTGATACGCTTTTATTTGAATAATCCATTCTTTATGGATTGTTCATATTTGTGAATGCAGTAACCTGTCAAATAATATCTCGGGATCACGAAATGAAACTCCTCTTTCAAAGAATTTGATTGGAAAATTTATTGGCCTGATTTTATGTCCTTCCCAGATAATTGCTTTTACTTCCGAAATTTTCATAACAAACCCTAAATTCAATCAGCCCCGAAACCGGAACCAATATTTATGTAATTATTTTCTGGTTGAAAATCTTACATTGGTTTAGTCACGTAAATTATTTGCGGACTAAATTTTTGAAAGCAAATGCTCAAATTCACAGAAAAGGGGATGTATTGCCAGCCGGGAAAGTTTTATATCGATCCCTGGCGGCCGGTAGACAAGGCGCTCATTACGCACGGTCACAGTGATCATGCCCGCTGGGGAAGTAAAGCCTATTTGTGCCAGCACGATACCAAACCCATTCTTAAACTTCGTTTGGGCGCGGATACACAGGTGGAAAGCGTTTCTTACGGAGAAGTAATTACCATTAATGGCGTGAAGGTGAGTTTTCATCCTGCCGGCCACATTATTGGTTCGGCGCAGATCCGCATGGAATACAAAGGCGAGATCTGGGTGGTAACCGGCGATTACAAACTCGCTGACGATTTGATCAGTACTCCTTACGAACTGGTGAAATGCCATCACTTTGTCACCGAATCTACTTTCGGACTACCCATCTATAATTTTGATCCGCCTGAAAAAACTTACGCCGAGATCAATGAATGGTGGGCTCAAAATGCTGCTAATGGTTTGAATACCGTGCTTTTGGGTTACGCATTGGGGAAATCGCAGGCGATATTGCATGGGTTGAAACAAGAAATCGGTCCGATCTGGCTGCATGGCGCAGTCGCTAATGTCAACCAGGCGCTGGAAGAAGCCGGTTATCATTTTCCGGGAACGCGTATCACGCAGGAAACAGATCGGAAATCGATTCAAGCATCATTGATCATGGCGCCTCCTTCTGCCCTTGGAACTCCGTGGATTCGGAAACTGGCCCCTTATAAAGTGGCGATGTGCAGCGGCTGGATGGCTTTGCGCGGAGCACGACGAAGAAAAGGCGTTGATAAAGGATTTGCGCTTTCGGATCACTGCGACTGGAAGCAGCTCAACGAAGCCATTCTTGCCACAGGAGCAGAACACATTTATGTAACGCATGGTTATGAATCTGCCTTTTCGCGCTGGGTTCGTGAAGTTCACCAGTTGAATGCCTACGAAGTAAAAACATTGTTTCACGAAGGAGAAGACGAAGATTTATGAGGTTGTTCACGGAATTATTCACCGCAATTGATGAAAGTACCAAGACAAACGTCAAGGTGGCCGCGCTTGTTTCCTATTTCAAACAAGCTTCGGAAGAAAATATCCTGCATGCCATTGCGCTGATCATGGGAAATAAACCCAAACGACCGGTAAAAACAACGGAGCTGAAAGTATGGGCGGCAGAACTGGCTGGAATTCCGAATTGGTTGTTCGATGAATCGTATTATATAGTAGGAGATTTGGGTGAAACGATTGCCTTGCTTCTTCCACCTCCCACACAGCAGCGCGAATTGGATTTAAGCACGCTCATCAAAGACTTGCAAAAACTCATTGCTCTTTCCCCCGAAGAACGCAAAGCAGAAATTCTCGACTACTGGAAAGCGCTCTCAGGCACAGAACTTTTTGTATTCAATAAATTGATCACCGGCAATTTCCGCATGGGTGTTTCCCGTCAATTGGTTATTAAAGCTTTGTCGCAACATTTGGAATTGGAAGATACACAGATCGCTCACCAACTTATGGGCAAATGGAAACCGGAGAATGAAACACTCGATTCGCTTTTTGGTCAGGATTCATTGACCGGAAAACACTATCAGCCCTACCCTTTTTACCTCGCTTATCCGTTGGAAAATTCCCCGGAAAGTTTGGGAGATATCACAGACTGGATACTGGAACGCAAACTGGACGGAATCCGCGGGCAGATCATTGTTCGAAACGAAGAGCTATTTGTTTGGAGTCGCGGTGAAGATCTGCTGACAGATAAATTCCCGGAGTTTCAGCCTTTGAGAGAATTGCTTCCGGAAGGAACCGTCATTGATGGAGAGATTATCCCACTGCGCGAAGGAAACTATTTAAGTTTTAACGAAATGCAGACGCGCATTGGGCGCAAGAACCTGTCGAAGAAGATTTTAGCTGATGTTCCACTCGTCATGGTTTGCTACGACTTACTCGAATGGAAAGGCGAAGATCTGCGTAAGAAACCCATTACCGAAAGAAGAAAACTCCTGGTGGAATTACTGAAAAACGAAGCTGTGAACGAGGTCCTGAAGTTGTCAGAAGAACTGAACTTTCAACACTGGGAGGAAGCCGGGGAATTCCGCAAGAATGCCCGAACGGAACAATGTGAAGGATTGATGTTGAAACGCCGGGACAGCATCTACGAAATTGGTAGGAAACGCGGGAATTGGTGGAAATGGAAAACCGAACCCATGACCATCGACGGTGTTTTGATCTATGCACAAAGTGGTCACGGCCGGCGCGCGAATTTGTTTACAGATTATACCTTTGCCGTTTGGGACGAACAAGGGAACCTGCTTCCTTTCGCCAAAGCTTATTCCGGTTTGACCGATAAAGAAATTGTAACACTCGACAATTGGGTGAAACGCAATACGATCGAAAAATTCGGCCCGGTGCGGAGCGTGAAACCCTATTACGTTTTCGAAATAGCGTTTGAAGGAATTGCAGCAAGTCCGAGGCATAAATCGGGAATTGCCCTGCGTTTTCCAAGAATCCTGCGCTGGCGGCAGGACAAACAAGCATCGGAAGCCAATACGATCTCTGATCTAAAAGATTTCCTCAAAACCGATTCCAATGAGTGATTTAGGAAATACGTGGTTCTTTAACCAGGGTTGGTCGGCACACGAGTTCCAGGAAAAAACCTGGTCGGCAATGGCGAAGGGGAAATCCGGACTGTTGAATGCGCCAACGGGTTCGGGAAAAACTTACGCAATTTGGTTTGGTTTGCTAGATGACTATTATAAAAACCGCGACTTAGCTTCTAAGAAAAAAAACAAACTTCACACTTTGTGGATCACACCGCTCAGAGCTTTGTCGAAGGAAATTCACAAAGCGGCAGAAAGAGTGAGCAGCGATTTCGACCTGGCTTACGATGTACAATTGCGTACCGGCGATACTTCCAACGCTGTTCGCCAAAAGCAGAAAACACAATCTCCACAGGCTTTAATCACTACTCCGGAGAGCGTTCATTTGCTTTTAGCGTCCAAAGATTATGCGAACTATTTCAGCGATCTGCGATTTGTGATCATTGACGAATGGCACGAAGTTTTGGGAAGCAAACGCGGCGTTTTGGTTGAGCTGGCTTTGAGCCGATTGAAAGCTATTTGTCCGAAATTGAAAATATGGGGAATCTCCGCCACTATCGGAAACCTGGAACAAGCGATGGAGATCCTGCTGGGGAAAGATCACAAAGGCGTCATGATTCGTGCGGTCAACAAGAAGAAACTCGAAATGAAAACACTTTTGCCGGATACTTTGGAAAAGTTTCCATGGTCCGGACATTTGGGTGTGAAAATGATCGACAAAGTTTTACCTGTTATTTACGCACACCATTCCACCTTGCTTTTCACCAATACACGCTCGCAAACGGAGATCTGGTATCAAAAATTACTGGAAGCAGATCCTGAACTGGCAGGACAAATTGCCATGCATCATGGTTCCCTGAGTGAAGAAGTGCGCTCGTGGGTGGAAGATGCTTTGCACGCCGGAAAACTAAAAGCGGTTGTTTGTACCAGCAGTTTAGATCTCGGTGTCGATTTTCAACCGGTTGATTGTGTGGTACAGATCGGTTCTTCGAAAGGAGTTGCCCGGTTTATGCAAAGAGCAGGAAGAAGCGGCCACCGCCCCGATGCTGTGAGTAAGATCTTTTTCCTTCCCACGCATTCATTGGAAATTATGGAAGGTGCGGCAATGAAATATGCCGTAAGTCAGAAGATGTACGAGCAGCGTCAACCCTACGTCCGTTCTTTCGATGTGTTGCTGCAATACTTAGTCACGCTGGCAGTTTCCGATGGTTTTCACCCAAAAGAAATCTACCGGGAAGTAAAGTCTACGCATTGTTTTGAATCTATTACCGAAGAAGAATTCAGCGATTGTCTGCTGATGATCACACAAGGTGGCAGAAGTTTACAATCTTACGATGAGTTTCATAAAGTGGAGATCATTCCCGGAGAAAACGGTAAACCGCCGCTTTATAAAGTAAACAGCAGAAAAATTGCAATGCGCCACCGTTTGGGAATTGGTGCCATCGTTTCCGATTCCATGATGCAGGTAAAGTTTCGAAAAGGCGGTTATTTGGGAAGTGTGGAAGAGTTTTTCATTTCACGCTTAAAACCCGGGGATGCATTTTTATTTGGAGGAAGATTATTGGAACTCGTTCATGTGAAAGACATGCAGGCTATTGTAAAACCATCCAAACAGAAAAAAGGAGTTGTTCCGTCCTGGAAAGGGGGTCGATTTGCCATTACAACCGATTTTGCTACAGCATTGCGTCACACTTTTTTGCAGATCCGACAAGCAGTGAAAAGTCAACCGGAAGAATTGCGCTTCCTGCAGCCACTTTTTGAAAAGCAGGAAGAAGTTTCGGCCCTTCCAGGTGAAAACGAGTTGCTGGTGGAGTACATTCAAACAAAGCGCGGATTTCACTTGTTTGTTTTTCCCTTCGAAGGAAAATTGGTACACGAAGGAATGGCGGCTGTTATTGCCTATCGCCTGAGCCAGGTAACAAAAGCCACTTTCAGCATTGGTTCCAACGAATACGGTTTTGAGTTGCTGACTGATGTGGAATACGATATGGACACCATTATAAAGAAAGGGCTGTTTTCTCCTGAGAACTTAATGACCGACATTCAGCACGGCGTAAACATTGGTGAAATGGCAAAACGCAAGTTCCGGGATATTGCAGGGATTGCCGGACTGGTTTTCAAAGGTTTCCCCGGAAATCCGCAGAAGACCAAACATTTGCAGGCCAATTCGGGCTTGTTCTTTTCTGTATTCAAGGATTATGATCCCGAGAATCTGCTCCTGCGGGAAGCTTACGATGAAGTTTACGATTTCCAATTGGAATACGCCAGGATGTACAGTGCTTTCGAACGGATCTTTGCACATAATATCATCTTCAAAACTCCTCAGAATCTCACTCCTTTTGCATTCCCGGTTTTCGCAGAGTCGTTCAGGGAGCATTACAGCAATGAGGATTGGGAGTCGAGGCTGGAGAAATTGAAGAAACAATTGGAATAATGGTCTGTTAGCAGTAGTTTTCTTTTCCCACAAATGCACAAATGATGCTGGAGGCGTCAGCCGTGGCTGATCGCCGTTTTTTCAGTTACAAAATATCAGTTAATACAGGCAGGGCCTCCGGTAGGCGCCCTTTTTTATTTGCGCATTTGCGGGAAATATTTTGCAGTATGTCTGAGCAATGGCTTTTAGTATCTTTGCAATGCTATGAAATCCAAAAAGCTCATTCTTCAGCAAACGGAATTGCACTTGCTTCCTGAAAAGGCAGTTTTTCTGCCCGAATTCCGGGCTTTGTGCATTGCCGACTGGCATTTGGGGAAAGCGGCCCATTTCCGGAAAGCAGGTATTGCACTCCCGCAGCCAGACCTTTCGCTGGAGTTTGATAAACTTACGCAGCTCATTGATCGCTATGAAGCAAAGCAGGTTCTTTTGTTGGGCGATATTTTCCACAGCAACCTGAATAAAGACTGGTTGCATTTCGAGCAATTCATCGCTGCGCACCCGCATGTTCAGTGGACGATCACTATGGGTAACCACGATATCCTGGGTAAAGAAAAGTTCTCTGCGCTTGGTATAAACTCCACAGACCAATTTATGCTCGGCGACAGGATCATTTGCACTCATCACCCGCTTGAGAATATTCCGGAGGATCAACTTAACCTTGCGGGCCACGTTCACCCGGGCTGTGAAATCTACACATCGGCCAGGCAAACCTTCAAGCTTCCGTGTTTTCATTATTCCCATGCCGTGCTAACCCTGCCTGCTTTTGGCGGATTAACAGGATTGTTTATCCTCAAACCGGATGAACACAATCAGCTTTTTCCCATTATAGGGGATGAAGTGAAGGAAATGAAGATGAAAGGATGATTTTCTTATCAGAGACAACTTTTTATTATTTTTACGTATTAACTTACAAACGCACTACATGATATCAAAACTACCTTTTTGCCTTTCAACCCTCTTATTTGCAAGCATTTTTTTTACCAAAGTCCATGCACAAAGTCTGTCATTTTTACATACGTTTGAGAGCAGTCCTAATTTAGATATACCCGGAGAAATAGTTGTTTCAGGCTCCGGAGACCTATTTATAACGGGGACTTTCGAGCATGATTCCCTTGTCATTGGCAATTTGGTACTGCACAGTCCGGTTCAAAATCGCGTCAATACCTTTGTTGCGAAACTGGACACTGCCGGCCAATGTTATTGGGCACAGGTTGTTTTCCACGATACCGTTTACAGTAACGCACCGGCTCTCGCTTTAGACAGCAATGATAATGTTTATATAACCGGTTTTTTCAGCGAGCAAACGGACATAGACCCGGGACCAAACGTGCAAAACGTGATACCTGCAGCCGGTTACAGAAGTATTCTTTTAGTAAAATACGATGCAAACGGCGTGTTTAATTGGGGTTTTCAGGTAACAGATTCTACCGAGTTCCCTACATCGACGTATGTTGCCATAGACGAAAATCAGGATGTGGTACTTTCCGGGACCTTTTCTTCACTCACTGATTTTGATCCGTCTCCCGTGAACAACTTTTTTCTCCAGGCTTCGGTTGAAGTAACCCGGGAAGCTTTTGTGGCAAAGTACACTCCTGGCGGACAGTTTATCCGGGCGTTCCGCTTAGAAGAGCAAAATTATGGAATGGCGGAAATCCATGATATTACAACAGATAGTCATAATAATATACTCTTAACCGGGTATATCGTAGGATCCGTTGATATGGACCCGGATCCTGTGGCAACTCATATACTTACAACTAACGGAAGCTGGGATTATTTCCTGACAAAATACGATCCTCAAGGCAATCTGTTATGGACTTTCAGTGTGGGGTCCTGGACCAACGAAGTCGGCAATTTTGTTTATACGGATGAAACAGACAGCATTTTCGTAGGAGGATTTATGCGTTCCCCTTCAACAGATTTTGACCATTCACCCACCAATGCTGTTATGCTTACTACACACGGCGAGTCAGATGTGTTTTTTGCTAAATACAGTCCGGATGGTGATCTGGCCCTTATAAAAAATATTGGTGGCCCCGGTATTGAACTTCTAACTGGTATGAGCAGAGACCCCTTTGATAATTTTTACTGGGCGATCAGCTATTGGAGCAATAACTGGGATTGTGATTTTTCGAATGGTGTAAACACAATTGCGGCGATTGGCGGCGGCGATGATTTGATAATGCGCACAAATTCCAATGGCAGTGTAGATTTTTCGTTCACCATAGGAACCCCTTTCACGGATAATTATACACGCGGCATCGTTCCGATAGACAACGGATTATTTCTTTACGGCTGGTACAATGGTGGTAATGCAGATTTCGATCCTTCAGCGAGTGTTGCATACCCCGCATTCTATGGGATGTCAGATATTACCCTGGCTAAGTATTTCTATAAATGGGACTACCATTTGGATCTGAACGAATCACCAAATTCGAGTGACGTACTTGTTTATCCAAACCCGGTAACAACTGATATTTTAACCATTCGCAATATTCCTGAAGGTTCCACACTTTCACTATGCGATCTTTATGGCAACACCTTGATTTCACAGGAATCTGCGGGTGAAGCTGTACTTCCTGACATGAATAAACTGGCTGCCGGAGTATATCTTCTGACAATTGAGAGTGAAAATGGAGTGTTTTCTGTCAGATTGGTTGTGGAATGATGTGAAAGGAAAAGTAATTGTTCAATGGAAAGAATAGAATCCCGAAATATATGTTGAAGGATATAAATTCACTTTGAAAAATAACTCAAAAAAAAAGGTTGGATTAATTTCTTAATCCAACCTCTAAAAAATGATTCGTAATCTTAGTTATTGATTACAGATACATTTACTGCGTTTAAACCTTTTTTCCCGTTCTCTGTTTCGTAAGATACGTTATCGTTTTCACGAATGTCTTCATTTAAACCTGTAACATGTACAAATATTTCTTGATTGTCGTCTCCTGTGATAAATCCGAAACCTTTTGCTTCGTTGAAGAATTTTACTTTTCCTGTACTCATATTCTTTTGCATTGTGTTCCATTCATTGGAACCATTATTTATAAAAATTCTTGCTCGTTCAAACTTTAAACGAACTTTTTACGGAAAATGTTGAAATTAATTGGAATGTAAATGACTTTACAGTCTGATTGAGATAACAATCTTCTATCGAATTACGGTAAATGTACATCGAATTTTGGTTCTATCCTAATTATTCTGAAAATAATATTACTTATTACCAGGAAATTGGCACATAATCTTTCAGGAACTTCCCGCACCAGTGCTTTCCGGTATTGATTCCGTCAAACAAAGGATCCAATACTCTAGCTGCTCCATCCACAATATCCAATGGCGGCTGAAAATCTTCCTCCTCTTGTTTTCTTTTAGCCATTTCAGCCGGATCTTCATCTGTCACCCAACCAGTATCTACCGCATTCATGTAAATGCCTTCTTTTGCCAGGGAACCTGCAGCAGTGTGTGTTAACATGTTCAATGCGGCTTTAGCCATATTGGTGTGAGGATGGCGATCATCTTTATATCCATGATAAAATTTGCCTTCCATTGCTGAGACATTGATGATATGCTTTTGCCCGGTATTGTCCTTTTTCATAACTTCTGCCAACCGATTGCACAATACAAACGGCGAGACAGAATTGACCAATTGAACTTCTATCATTTCAATGGTTTCAATTTGACCGAGCTTTAATCGCCAGCTGTTGGTTTTTCTTAAATCGACTTGTTGCAAATCAGCATCCAGTTCACCTTCCGGAAAAACTTCTTCTGTAACCAATGTATTGTCGAAAGAATACGGGATTTGAGATAACCTGGCAGAAGCTCGAATGCCAATTCCAGGTTCAGGTCCGTGCCATGCCACCGGCATGTTTTCATTGGAAGATATTCCCGAAGTCAGTACTTTTAATTCGCTGAGACACTGGTTATGACCTGCTAATAAATCCTGTACGTGTTTGGGTAAAGTATTTATTGGCTTTTCTTCGTTCTCCATTAAATGAGCGTAAAATCCGGCCGGTCTTCTTACCGTTTGCGCAGCGTTGTTAATGAGAATATCCAGGCGCCCATATTTTTGTGCTATCGAATTACAGAAAATTTCCACGCTTGGAATATGCCGCAAATCCAATCCATAAATCTGCAGGCGATTTCCCCACTCATTGAAATCTTCTTCCCGGGCAAAGCGCAGAGCTGAATCTACCGGGAAACGGGTAGTTGCAATAACTGTTGCTCCACCGCGTAAAAGCATTAATGTAATGTGATATCCTATTTTTAAACGCGACCCGGTAATCACAGCGATCTGTCCTTTTACATTGGCGGTTTGAAAACGTTTGGCATAATTGAAATCGCCACAATCGGTGCACATGGTGTCGTAAAAATGATGAATCCTGGTGAAAGGCGTTTTACATACATAGCAATTCCTGGGTGTTTCTAATTCTACCGGTTCTTTTTGTGACAGATCATTCAACGATAACAATCCCGGAGCAACAAAGATACTTGCTTCCCGGGCCTCACGGATTCCAGTTGTTTTACGAGCTGTTCGATCCTTAGTCTCCTGTTTCCTTTTAGCGACCTCCCTTCCCTCCTTCTTTCTGCGGGAAAGCTCGTCCCGATCCGGTCTGGAAAATTGACCCGCTGCTTTCAGTAAAGCAGTACGCTGCTCTTTCGGGATGTCGAATATCTGAGAAGTATCTGTATTTAACTGTGTTAGCAGCGCAATACATTTTTCAATTTCTTCCGCACTTACCGACTGTTTTTCAGGCAATTCATCCTTTATCATAGCACTCATTTAAAATCGATCTTCCATAACCCCGATACGTCGGATCTTCCACCACGTTGATTTCAATAATCTTGTCTGCATTGCTTAAAAGCTTCCGGCAATCTTCACTCAAATGACGCAAACGAAGTGTTTTACCCTGTTTTTGATAACGTTCCGTCAATCCGTTCAATGCTTCAATGGCAGACATATCGGCTACCCGGCTTTCAGAAAAATCAATCACAACTTCTTTCGGATCATTCTGCACATCAAACTTTTCAGTGAAGGCCGAAACGGAACCGAAAAACAGCGGACCGAAAATTTCGTAATGCTTTACACCCTGATCGTCTATGAACTTGCGCGCCCGGATCCGTTTTGCATTTTCCCAGGCAAAAACAAGGGCAGAAATAATCACCCCGGTCAAAACTGCCAATGCCAGGTTGTGCAGGAATACCGTAATCAGCGTAACGATGAGCATAATGACAATATCGGCTTTAGGCATCTTTCCAAAAATACGCAGGCTGGTCCATTCAAAAGTTCCGATCGCAACCATGATCATCACACCTGTTAATGCTGCAATAGGTAATTCGCCGATCACCGGCGCACCAAAAAGTACAATGATCAAAATGGTTAAGGCCGCAACTATTCCTGAAAGCCTGGCTCTTGCCCCGGCCGATAAATTAACCAGTGTTTGAGCAATCATGGGGCAGCCACCCATTCCGAAAAAGAAACCATTCAGCACATTTGCGCCGCCCTGCGCAATACTTTCCCGATTCCCGTTTCCTTTGGTCTGCGTTATTTCATCTACTAAGTTCAGGGTCAACAATCCTTCTGTTAAGCCTACACCGGCCATAATTGCCGCGTAAGGTGCAATAACCCACAAAGTATTCCATTCCATGGGAACCAACGGAATATGAAAAGGCGGCAACCCACCCTGGACGGATGCAATGTCACTCACCGTCTTTGTATCAATGCCCATAAAATAAACCAATCCGAAAATGACTGCAATTGCGAGAAGTGATGCCGGAACTGCCTTCGTAATTTTCGGGATCAATAGGACCATTCCGATTGTCAATACAACCAATCCGGCCATGATCCAAAGAGAGGAACCGGTCATCCATTCGGAGTTTTTTCCGGTTGTTTTGAACTGAGAAATCTGGGCCAGGAAAATAACGATTGCTAAGCCGTTTACAAAACCATACATCACCGATTGCGGGACCAGGCGGATGAATTTTGCCAGTTTGAAAAGCCCGACGAGGATCTGGAATACTCCCGCCAGTGCTACAGCAGCAAAAACGTATTCCAGTCCGTGAGACTGCATCAAAGCAATCAGCACAATGACCGTTGCACCGGCACCACCGGAAATCAACCCGGGACGACCACCAAAAACAGCTGTGAACAATCCCATGATAAAAGCGCCATACAATCCAACAAGTGGCGGAAAACCAGCCAATAAGGCAAAGGAAAGCGATTCCGGGATCATCGTCATGGCGACAGTTAATCCGGCAAGGATTTCTGTTTTGTAGTTTACCTCTTGTTTGAGGTCAAATAAATGGAGGTGTTTTTTCATGGAGACAGGCGCAAAGATAGTGATTCGGGATCGTTACCCAAACGTCTTTTTTAATCACATCCGTGCAGCCAGAAGCGTTGGTGAGAATCCTCACCCCTTCACAGGCGCTTCACCCACCGGGTTCTCCAATTGTTTTTTGCGTTCCTCCGGAGTTATTTTCCGTGGTTTGCTTTTTCGGATTGTGCGTTTCTTTATGCTGTAAATACCGTTCTTGTCCTGTTTCAAAGAACTCAATTTAACGTTCAATCCGAAGTATTTGTCGGTTTTAGTTTTGCCTTTTACACTGATAAACGGCACTTCCTGCACTTCCGGGTCGTAAGCCAAAATGAGGTATTTGTTTCTTGTGTATGACTGACCGGGTAAAAGCCCATTGGTTTGTGGATAAACCGCAGAAACTTTTGTCAGTTCAAAGCGCCTGGATTTCAGTTTCACTCTTATGGGCGTGGAATGCGGCATTTTACAGTCAAAATTTTTGCAGGAGCCGCACAAGCTGGGCAGATAAATAACAAAGTACTTGATGTTATTGTGTTCCTCCATGGTGAAATTGGAAGGAACTAATTTCCAAACAGTCCTTCCCGAAATACTGTCGAAAACAGCATCGTACAAAAATGCCTGCGAGGCTTGACAAGCTGCCTTGCCGTTTGCCGGAATATATACTTTCACTGGTTTACCGGGATTACAATTCGTGGTTCGGCCTGAAGGTCTTGTGCAAAACATGAGGTTTGAGGTCAACAATTCCTGGTTATTTGTCAACGTAGTGAAATTCGAATATTCCATTTGAGCAGTATTGGTAATCACATTTATATCTACCGTGTTTCCAGGTTTATCACCGGGCAGTTGATAGGTTTGTATGTTGTAATCCACAACAATTGCATCAATGGGCGGCCAACCTCCCTCTTTTTCAACAAGGGGTTCTTCTTTTGGAATAGTTGGGGAAATGACCTGAATGGTAACTTTTATTTCAACTCTCCGGTTTTGTGCCTGCCCGGTTTTCGATTCATTACTTTTTACAGGCTGTACTTCTCCGAATTGGCTGATTGCTATTTTTTCGAAGGGAATATTTTTCGTGACAAACCGATTTTGGACCGCAACTACCCGGTTTTTAGATAATTCATCGTTGTACTCGTTGGTGCCGATATTATCCGTGTGTCCAAACAGTTGAATAGAATACTCCCCGCGGTTTTTTAATCGTTCGGAGATGCTGTCGATTATTTCGCAGCTGTGCTGGTCCAGTTGATAGCTGTCTGAGCGGAAATAAACCACTTGGCTCATGGATTCCTGTGCAGAAGAAAAAAAGGACAAAACCCAAAGGGTTATTGAAAGATGGAAGCGAAGTGTCATATGTTTAAATGTCTGATGATTCTTATACTGATGTCTGATCATTCTAAAAGTAAACAGCAGGAAAAAAGAATTCCGGGAAATAAGCTGATTGCAATATCCTCCCCCTTGTCCCCCTCCTGCTCCTACGCTGTAGCTTCAGCGCAAGCATAAAGGGGGAATTGGGAATCCTCTCCCTAGAGAACGAAAACAAAAAAGCCCGACATTTCTGCCGGACTTACATTCTTATTTTATGCTATTTAAAGAACAGCTCCCGAAGTAACTCCTATTTCTTCATTTATCCTTTCCCGAATTTCATTCAAAGACTGCTCGTTTACGATTTTTCCATCTTCGAATACCGTTTGAAGCAACCCTTCTTTTTCCTCTTCCCAGGTACATTCGTCTTTTAACACCAGTACACCGTTTTCTCTCGTAACGCGCAAAAGTCCTTTGGCTGACTTCTTGGTTCCATCGTCTGTTTTGGGGTCTTTGAAAATGTTGCGTGCTTCGCCGTTCACTTCTCCGTAAGTGGCTTTCATGGCAAATCCGTAGGTGTCGCGGGTTACGTATTCGTAAGTGAAAGAACCGATTCCCAATACCACGTTGAAAGAACAGAATCCTTTTTCCTTCAATCCGGAAAGGATTGCTTCCTGGCGCTGTAAGGTAATGCTGTCTCCGTAAATCAATCCGATGTGAGAATCGAGTAATTTGTAGCCTTTGTCGGTGGTTGTTCCGCCAAATACTTCCCACATACATTCAATCGCACCTTTGTATTCCGGGCTTCCGGGAGCAGCGTCTTTGTCTCCGACAATGATTTTCACCGGATCACCGCTGTCAGGGCGAATGACTACTTTTCCGTCGCGGGCCAAGATCTGCGCTTTCAACTTTGGAAGGTATTCGGTAATTACCTGCCAGAAATCCCAGGTATCTGAAACGATGGAAACAATTCCCGCAGGATACAACTCAGAGATCAAACGCTCAAATGTCCCGATTTCATTGTCTTTCGTTCCCATACACATCACGGAATGCTCGGTAGCCGGCACACTTCCTCCAACCATTTCTTTGTCGGAATCCGCTTGGTAATACTGTTCGTGGAAATCAATTGCCGGCACGCTGTCTGTTCCGTAGAAAGACAATAAATGTCCGGCCGCACTGATGCAGGCATCTTCCACTCCGCTCATTCCGCGGAAGCTAAAGTCGTGCCCCTGCCAGTAAACGAAATCCAACCCTGTTTCTCCAACTGTTTCCTGGGCATACTTTTCGAAAACCTGGCGGTAACGCAACGCGGTAGTTGCACTCGTACAAGGTTTCCAAAGAATGGCAGACATCAATGATTCCAGGTAGTTTGTCAACCAGAAAAATTCGGGATGCGTATTGTAAACGGTAACCACCGGGATTTTTGTTGGAACAACGGATCCTTCCGGCAGTCCTTTCACTACCAGGGGAAGATAACCCAAATCATGCAATGCGGCAATGTGCTCTACTCCTACGCTGTCTTTTCCCAAAGCATTGTCCATTCTACGGCGGTATTCAGCCACCACTTCTGCTTTCGGGCGCTTAAAGAACCCTTCATTCCACTGATTCACCAGGTATTCTTTCACGAAATACTGCAACCCGAAGAAAACAAGGGAATGATCTCCGCCTTCGCGTGCTTTGCGTGGTGTGAAATTGGAATAAACCAACTCGGTCCCTTCCGGATATTGTCTGCGGTGATCTGCTTTGTAAAAGTCGATGAGTGTTAATGGATTTGTTTTCATATGGATTGATTTTTAATGTGTTTTAGTTTAAATTTCTCCCTTTTTCATTGGGATATAATTCCCTTACCGGATCGCTCTGCCAGGTTTCTCCGCTTTGGATGTCCATGGCTGAAAGTTTTCCGTAAAATGCGGCTCCTGTGTCCAGGTTCCATAAATTTGCTACGTTTATCGGTTTGTCTTTGCCGTAATCGATCGTTGGCGTATGACCGATAAAAATACGCTTAAAGAGTTTTAGTCGTTTGGGATAATGCTCAGAATCTTTTGGAATGTTTGGATCGAGTGCCAATACCATTTCCCACAAGGTCCTGTCCCAGTAGTAATTTGTCTGATAGTGCTCTTTAGACGGTCCGTGCATGGAAGAAAATCCGGCGTGAATGAACAGGTTATTTTCTTCGTCTACGTGATAACTCCGCATCTCCCGGAAAAATTCCAAATGAGTTTCGCGTTCCTCCGGGCTGCTGTCTGCATAACTTTCAACCGTACTTTTTCCGCCATGCTGCAGCCAGATCTCATTTTTATTTCCGCTATCCAGCCACTCTTCGCACCACGCATCGTGGTTTCCGCGGATAAAGATGCAATCATTGGTTTTACCCAGTTCAACCAGGCGGCTGATAACTTTCATGGAACCGCTCCAGCCATCTACATAATCTCCCAGGAAAATGAGCTGATCTTCCGGATTGATACGGGCGCGTTCCAAGACCTGCTCCAAAGCAAGCTCAGCCCCGTGAATATCTCCTATAACTAATGTTCGTTTCATACTGCTTTTTTGTACATAATATCTGTTCCATCACATGGTCTCTATAAATTGAACCGGTACTGCATCGCAAAGCCAAACTCCGTTTTCGGATAAATAGAAAGCATGTCCTGCTGCGGCCATTTCACCGGAACGTACCGTCAAAATAACCGGTTTCCCGCGACGGCTCCCTACTTTAGCTGCGGTTTCCAAATCTCTACTCAGGTGCACATGCAAACGGGATCCTTTTTTTAATCCTTCTGCGCGAATTCCATCCAGGAATTTGTCCACTGTGCCGTGGTATAAAAATTCAGGCGGTGTTTGCGGTTTCAATTGAACATCTACCTGGACAGAATGTCCCTGGTTCGCCCTGATTTTGGTAAGGTCTTCACTAAATGCAAATCGCTGTTTATCACTGGTGATGACAAGTTGTTCCAGCCGGTCAAAATCAAATTCAGCGGATCTTTCTTTTACTTTCGCAATCAGGGTATCGACATTTGTCCACCCGTTCTGGTCCAGCTCAATGTTCAGAGCTTCCGGTTGGTGTCTCAAAACCAAACTCAGCAGCTTGCTAATGTCTTTATCTTTCATGACTTTCTTTTTGTAATTCAAATTTCTGACTAAATGCACGATAGCAATCCTGAGACTTTGAGCGGTCGTAAACTGCAAAAACAATCTTCTTGAAACATCCCTGATATTCTCCTGTGAGCAATTCATGGAAATAGGCAGCTACTTCTGCAGGTTCATTCCGAAATACCCCGCATCCCCACGCCCCGAGTATCAAACATTCAACTTCTTGGCTTGCGGCAAGACGGAGCATTTTTTCAATTCTGCTTCTGAAAGTAAATTCGAGCTCTCTAATCTGATCCGGACAATGATTTTGGATCATAGCCCCCTTGTTTGGAGCTGGTGCTGTCAGAACATCTGCGATAATGGGCTCTTTCAAAAGTTTCCCTTCGTCATTCATCCAAAACACAACCTCAGGGCTATACATCATATAATCTGAATACAAATAAGTTGATCTACCACGATTGTATTTATACATTGTTTCATCTTTGACAAGAGATGCATAGAGACTTGATGAACGTGCCAGACTTTCCTCTTGAGCAGAAGCTCCGCCTAAAAATCCACCCCCAGGATTCTTTGCCGAAGCGAAATTCAAGACGCATATTTTGTTGTGATTATTATTTTCACTTAATAATGCTTCAATGGTAGTTGCATTCAGGAAAGTAACTTCCGTTGAATACTCAGGACATTGTCCCGGCTGAAGCTGATCAAACTCATCCGGTGCGACTGTAAATGTCCGATCAACACTTTTTTCAATCAGTTGACTAACAATCCTATTTTCCTCAAAAAAATGATAGCTTCCCTCCCTGATGATCTTCAGGGTTCTTTCAGCTATCGTTTTATTATTTTCTTTCATAATAATGTTTTTAATTGATCTCGTACTTCCATAAGTGCAAAACCCAATAAATTTTCTCCACGCCATAATTCAGGATTATAAGCGTTCGGATGATCTTCTTTCAGTCCTATTCCCCAAATGGTATCAACAGGGCTGGCTTCCACAAGTATTTTGTTTTTGGTTTGAAGAAGAAAGTGTTTTAATTCTTGGTTCTGGGAGAATTTAAGGTAATTTCCCTTGCATACAAATTCAAATTTGTTTTGATCCCAAATTTGAGCATCAAAATGCTGAATTTGTCTACCTAAATCCTTCACATCCTTGGGAGAATCCTTAGTTAGGATCCGACTTAAAGTCACTTCATCACCGAATAATTTTGCTTTCTGAACCATCATGTAATGCTCTGCAGTCTTATATGTGATCCCGTTTTCTGAAAAGGAAGATGGCCACCATTGACTCAAGCAGGTCTTTATAATAGATCCATCCCGGCTTGCTTGATGTCCCCAAAAGAAAAGGAATTCTCTTGAAGATTCTGCTAAAATGCTTCCCTTAGTGTAATTCATTTCAAAAGAGATTATAAGATTTGTAGAAGTTGCCTTGTTCAAGATCACTGATGGAATTAGAACTGCAAACGTTTTTGTAACCGGCTTCCTGCAAACGCTCTACTGCGTTGTGGCTGAAAACTCCGTGTGATGCGATGAAATACAAATCGCCGGCGCCTTTTGCCTTCAAGGCTGCTGCCAATTCAATGAAGGTTCGCCCGCCATCGCAGATATCGTCTACCACCAAACAAGGTTTTCCGCCCAAATCGGCTGTATTCACATCGCTTCTCACAATTTGCCCGGTTGCCAGGTCACGCACCTTGATCCCGGTAGCAATTTCACCTTTGTAGCCGATCTTTGAAGCCAGTTTGTCTACTTTCTTGTAGGCTCCCAAATCGGGTGAAACCAAAACGAAATCCGTCAATTGAAGTTCTTTCAGGAAATGGCTGACCATGTCATAATTTGGAATGACCTCGCAATTATTGATCAAAGCCGGAGTTACATCGCTGTGCGGGTCGAAAACAATCACTTTATCGAGTTTGAGATTGTTCAGCAAATCCGCAAACACACGGATAGACAAAGCTTCTCCGGGAACCATAACACGGTCTTGTCGGGCATAAGGAACATAAGGAACGAGCGCTTCAATGTGTTTGACATTCATTCTGCGAAGTGCGTCTACTGCAAGAATGAGGTTCATCAGGTCGTCGGAAGAATTCAGTCTCGTATTCAGTCGAACTTCTTTTTCCCCGTTCAGTTCAGAAAAACGAACATTGCATTCGCCCCCTGCAAATTTGCGCAGTTCAACGTTTTCGTTTGTGTCTAAAAGAGAGATTGTTTTCATAGGTTCTGTATTTTAATTTTTAAAGTTCAAAGTGAAATCCTTCACGGGTTAATGTTTCATAGGCTTGTTTATCGAAACGGTAGAGCACTGCCGCTTTGCGCGGGACATTGGTTTCCTTTTCTCCCGATTCTTTCAAAACGCCCATGGCCAATACTTTTTTGCGGAAATTGCGCTTGTCGATCTCCATTCCTAAAATGGATTCGCACACCGCCTGCAATTGAGAAAGTGTGAATTTCTCATCCAATAATTCAAAACCGATTGGCTGGTAGGAAACCTTTCCTTTCAAACGCTGAACTGCCAGGCTTACAATTTCTGCATGATCAAAAGCCAATGCCGGCAATTCAGACAATCCGAACCATTCAGCCTGCAAAGTATCTCTACCTGCAATCAATTCATAAGATTGTTTATTCACCAATGCATAATATGCCACTGAAACAATCCGTTCACGCGGGTCGCGATCAGTAGTACTGAATGTGTATAATTGCTCAATAAACAGGTTGTCGATCCCGGTTTTTTCAAGGAGAATTCTTCGGGCGCATTCTTCCGTTGTTTCTTGCGGGAAGACAAATCCGCCCGGCAATGCCCACTTATTTTTGAATGGCTCCTTCTCTCTTTCGGTAAGAAGAACTTTCAATTCACCGCTGTCAAAGCCCAGGATTACGCAATCTGTAGCAAGTGCAATTGGTTTATGAAGTTGTTGGACCATGTCTTAGTGTTTATTTTACACAAAGATAGAAATAGAATTGAATCAACAATGAATCTAAGTGTGTTTTTTACACTTTTACTTTTGAATGGGCTTTTTGGACTTTAAGTGATGTGTTTATTGAACACAAAATCACCGCTTGTGAGATCAATAACAGCGATTGCTATCCCGTAATTAGTTCTGCCTTTTGAGTACATCAGAATAACTTCGTTGGAGAAGGAGGTTTTATAAATTCGGAAAGGATGCTCCGCCCAGGCTTTGAGTACGTGACGTCGAATATATATTCCGTTGCGATAGATTTCAAGACTAACTTTTGAAAGTCCCAATTCGTTTTGACGAAGTTTAGTTACCACAAAAGCATCCTTGGGAATCCTTTCCATCTTCTCAATCCCCTCATTATCCGGAGTATTGAGATCACGATGAACGACCTTTATTTCCGAATGTATTTCATTGTCGGGCGCTAACATGAGCGTTCTTCCCATCTTTTTGGAAAGCACCTGTAAACTTTCTTCCACAAACTCACTGTCAATGTCGAACCCTTTTGCCTGCTGATGAGCTCCGGCAGTGATTTGAAAATTCGCATAATTGAAAACAAAATGCCTGTAAATATCAAAGCTTGGAGAATCTTCGGGCATGTACATGCTGTAACCGAAAATATGGAAGAGGTCCATTTCTGTATCCGCGACAACCGTCTCAATTGCATGGATTTTTGTTCTCCCTTTTAAAATATACAGGAAGGTTAGCCCCACTAACAGAACAAAACCTCCAACGATTGCGAGTATAAGCATAAGCAGTATGTTGATTAAAAATAAGTGTATTTGTCGAAGCACCAAATTCTGCCTGCTAAAATATCACTGTTCTTCCCGGTACTAGTCTCTTCTTTCTTTAAATCGGTTGCTTTGCTCCGCTTCGAATCAGTTATTCAGACTTTCCATTTTCTTTTTTATCAAAGCTTTTTCAGGGTCTGTCTTACAAAGTTGAAGTGCTTTATTTAAATATTGGAGTGATTTGTCCGGGTCAATTTGTTTGTTTAATTCCGCTAATAGCATAAAATAAAAGTGGTTTGCTTTTAAATCCGGTTTTTGTCCCACCGCTGAAACTTTTTGTGACACGCGGTCGGCTTCCTTAAGCGCTGAAACATTTCCGTGAACCATTGAAACTGCCCATATTCTATTTAAAGCAACTATCGGGGAATTATTACCTGTCAATAAAACATCATACAATTTCAAAATACTTATCCATTTGTCAGGATTGCTGTTATCAATCGTATGCCAATAGGCTATGCATGCTTCCACGTAATATACTGATTTCGTTTCCCATTTAGAAGCTTGCTGTAAATAGTAAAATCCTTTTTCGATAAACTCCGTGTCCCAAAGCGTTCGATCCTGATCGTCATACAGCACAATGCCTCCATTCTCCGATTCTCTTGCTTCTAAGCGTGAAGCATGAAAGCACATAAGCGACATCAAACCATTTGTTGCATGATTGTTTGTCAGTGGATTTACCAAAAGTAAATATACCAGGTTCAGCGCCTCCACACAAAGATCCTTCCGTACGATGGAATTGTTACTTTCAGAATAGTAGCCCTCGCTGAATAGAAGATATAGTGTTCGAATAACTGTGTCTAATCGTTCATTGATCGTTTGCTCATCCGGCATTTCCATCCGGATCTTTTCTGAATTCAATTTTGCCTTTGCCCGATGCAGTCTTTTATGAATAGTTTCCTTATTTGATAAAAGGGCATCAGCAATTTCATTTAAGCCTAATCCGCAGAGGATGCGCAGCGCCAGACAAATTTGAGCTTCTGTTGAAATAGCCGGGTGACATACCGCAAAAAGCATCTGCAGCTGGCTATCCGCTATATTCTTATCCGAAAAGTCAACCTCCATCTCATTCATCGGATTTTTACCCGTGAGATGTTCGGATACTATTTTTTGGAAAGAAGTGTTACGGGCAAGGTGATTTTTTAATTTGTTTTTTGCTACCGTATAAAGCCAGGCCACTGGATTTTTAGGAATTCCTTTATACGGCCAGGTGTCGAGTGCTGACAAAAAAGTTTCACTTACAATATCTTCTGCTAGTTCAATGTGCTCTAAACCAAAAGACCTGGTAAGTACAGATACCATCTTACTGTATTCTGTTTTGAATAAATGTGGGATGATGGTATGCTCACTCATTGGATAATTAAAGCCCCATAAATTCGGGGCTTTTGTTTTAATGTGTTACAATCTGACGAACTTCTACCGTATTCCCTTCGCCTTGCAAAATCGGTGCACCTTTGGCAAATTCTGCTGCTTCATCTGCCGACCCCGCTTTTACAACAATGTAACCGCCAAGCGTTTCCTTGATATCGCCAAACGGCCCGTTTGTAATCACTTTGGTATGATTGACCACTTTAGCATCGTCGAATAAAAGACCCGTGCCGCTCACAAATTGATTTTTCGCAACAATGCTGTTTACCCAATCCATTTGTTGCTTCATCCATTGCTGCATTTGTTCCGGTGAAACCTTACCAATTGCGTTTTCATGTCTGAAAAGAAGAATATACTCTTTCATTTTTTGTTGATTTTAATTGTTATTACTGTTTGAACTATATCCCAATAACAATTTGATTTCTTCCAAAGGGACACTTAAAAATAAACTTTTTTAACTGGTCGATAAAAAAGTGGAGCGTTCTTCTGATGTATGAGTATTATTCATTTAATCTCCTCCATGCGTTTAAATTTCATGATGAAAGGCCCTCAATCATCCGAATCCAGCAAATGAAGTTCTTTCTCAGATAGAAAGAGTACTTCATGCCCTTCTATCCAGAATCTATCTCCATCCTTATCCAGGCATTTTTTAGGTAGGTGTTGTAAAGTGTATTCCTTCTAAAAACGAAATTACCTATTTGCCTAAATCCGCTTTAATTTTATCTACCCATTCAATTGCTTCCTTATTTCCGGGATGACAAGCCAGATTATACTGAGCAATTGCATACGCTTTTTCTTTTTGCTTCTTGTATTCAAAAAGATACCATATCAATACGGAATTTTCCGGTGGGATAACTGTATATCCAAGATTGTCAGAAATCCTCTGATGATAGTCTTTTAATAATTTCAGAGCAGGTTCGGGAGGTGTTTCCGGATCCAGAAGCTCATTCAGACAGGTCATTTTATACCAATTAAACAAAAAGCTTATTCCCTCATAAGTCACGAGTTGTGTTAAACTTTGATGCGATTCATCCGGATGAAATTTCCAGACAAACTGCTTAGCATTCGCAGTATTCTTGTTCATCATTGTTTCGGAGAATTCCATTATTCTGCGCATATGATTTGAATAGCCGGTTGTATCTTTTTTAATACTTGCTGTGTCTTGCGGCATTTTATAAGGCATTGTCTGCCCCATTCCTATATACATTCTGTTCTTTCCTAACTTGAATTTATCTATATCCTTTCTTGCACGTTCATACCATTTATTTTTATCGTGTCCCAAACTTGGGTCAATTGCTAAGTATGCATTGAATAAGTTGCTGTAATAAATAGCTGTATGTACAACCCGCAATCCTGCAATGGAATGCCCGATTAATACTCTATAAGGCTCGGTTGGATAGTTCTTATCTATATAAGGCAATAGTTCGTCTTTTAGAAACAGCCCAAATGAATCCTTTTCAAAAGTTGGATAGAAATCCCTGATTCGATCTGTATTCATAAGACCTACAATAATCATTGGAGGGCATTGCTCATTGCCAATATTGGTGCTGAACCTGTCCACCATCCCCACAGTAGAGAAAAAATGGTCCTCTCCGTCCAATAATATTACAACCGGAAATTTTTCAGTTGAAATTCCGGGTCGGAAAGAACTTGGTACGCTCACCCAAAATTCTCTTTTTTCTTTTAGCGCTGTCGAAAACAAACTGTCCCTTTTACCAATGGTAATTGCAGTGTTTAAGCTTTGCGCATGACTATCACTAACCCTCAAAAATAAAGTAAGTGATAGAACAAGGACCGTTTTAAAAAGGAAAGGAAAATTGTTCATTTTATCAAAAAGTATAAGTTGGCTAAAAATAGAACATTTGACTTACTTGTTTATTGTCGAAAAAAATCAAGTTTTGGTATCCATTCAGACTTATAAACAAAGCCAAGCTCTCACTCTGAGGGCTGCATATTAAAAACGGAACATTTAAGTGGAGGGTTCAAAGCACTGTCTGCGCAATAACTCATGATTTAGGTTTAAATGAAGAACATAAACGTCCGGGTGAATAAAACCCCGATCCTGCATACACAAAACCGGGGCCTTCTTCCTATAATTTCATCTTTACTTTTCCAATACAATCGGAACAGTCTGATGCGCATTTGCAGTCATTACTTTAACGGTATATGCTCCATTTGCCAGGTCTGAAATATTTATCTTCACACTCGTGTTTTTGGAATCTTTCATTTCCCGCACGATCCTACCTTTGCTATCATAAATAATTATATGTTCAATTACCAACTTTCCTGCGTCAACCGTAAACAATCCGTTTGATGGATTCGGATAAATGGAAACAAATGATAATTCGCTTTCCTTAATTCCCATACAATCATCTACTTGTACATCAATCGATGCAGTTCCGGAACAACTATTTCCATCTGTAACTGAATAAGTAAGTGTAGTTACACCTGTTCCGGCAATGGCCGGACTGAATTGCCCACCACTTACACCGTTTCCGCTATAAGTTCCTCCTGCAGGAGTCCCCTGAGTAAGTGAGAAAGCGGCATCATCCTGGCAAAGATCTGTGATCGCCGCAAATGTAACAACCGGATTCGGGTTAATAACTACTGTCATCCCTGCGGAAGCAGCTGATGAACATGTCCCGTTTGAAGCAGTTACAGTATAGGTTCCTGCAGTTGAAACTGTTATTGAAGGGGTAGTTTCCCCATTTGACCAGGTATTACCGGTTGCAGCGGATGATGTTAATGTTACACTGTTACCTTCACAGAAAGTTGTTGGTCCTCCTGCCGTAATGGTTGGCGCTGCAGGTGTTCCGGTCACAATTACATCATGTGTTACAATTCCGCCTCCATTAACAGTTAGTGTAATTGTTTTTGTTCCAGCTGAAGAATAAGAAACCGTATGAGGGCCTATACCCGTTGCTGTGGCTGGTGAGGCTCCTGATCCAAAATCCCAGTCCCATGACGTAACAACTCCAACAGAAGCATCTGTTACCGTTATACTTTCTCCTGTACACACCGCTGCAGGCGCTGCTCCGAAATTGGGTCCCGGAGGTGCAAGAACTCCTGTCAGATTAATATTATCAATATAGATGTTTTGTCCGAAATGACCTCTGTTTTGAAAACTGATCATCACATTCTGGTTGCCTATGTATGGACTTAAGTCTATCGTTTCCGTACGCCATTGAGAAGATGTAGGCACAAATCCATTTGGAGTATAATCTCCCGGAACTGTTGATAAAGTATTCCCTCCTTTATAGTAAACCGTAGTAAACGTTGCACCACAATCTGTTGAAACAAGCACCGCTAAGGAATCTGAATTAGCAGATGAATACCTTCTGAATGCCACATCAAAAGTTAAGGTTGCATTTGACATTCCTGAGAAATCGTAAGTGCTGCTTCTCATTTCATCGCGATTTCCATTGTAATGATCATAGTTGCGGTACTGCATACTTTGTGTGGATCCCTGGGATCCGACAACTGCGTTACGTTCCCATTGCTCTGAAACATTTGCTACATTGACCTGGCTCCAACTCATTGGCGGAAACGCTGCGGAAATAAATCCTTCTGTTAATGGCAAAGCAAGCTGCGTGTTCACCTGGACAAATACAGCAATTGTTCTTGTGGATGTATTATTCAGTGCATCGGTTGCAGTTAATGTAACGTTATAAGTTCCGGTAACCGGATAGGTGACATTTACACTTGCTGCCGTTGATGTGGAAGGTGTTCCTCCCTGGAAATTCCAGGAATAAGTAATCGGAGTATTCACAGCTCCAACACATCCCTGCGTGTAAAGTACCGAAGAATTATCACAATCTATTACACTATCTCCAACCACAATGTTTGCGCTAAATGGTCGCAGGTTATCGAACCCGCTTTCCCAAATGGCCCTGCCAAAACTAGCGTATCGGATTCTGGACTGATTGGTTCCGTCATCATACATAGAAAATTCTGTCGGAGATCTTCGCGAAGGCAGATTTGTACTGTAATTAGTCCAGGTTACTGCACCGGCTTTTTTGTAATAAACGGCATTATTTGTTGCTATAAACACCAGTTCTTCCGTTCCACCGAATTGTTCTGCCAAAATACGTCTGTGGTTCACATTCGGAAGGTTGTAGGTTACATTGGTCCAGGTTGCCCCCGCATCCGCAGATCTGTAAACAGCGTTGTTTTCTGACACATAAACGATATCCGCATTATTGGCTATGGCAGCAACACTTCCAAGTGAACTTGCCGATCCCGGTGGAGTTCGCAAAACAAATGTCGGACTAGCAGCCAAGGCATTGGATGATACATAGATATCTCCATTTGAAACCAATACATACAATCGGTTCGGGTCGGCAATACTACTGTGAATATCTACGATTGTTTGATTGAACGTCGATATTTGAGTCCAGGTTGGTGTTCCGGCAGTCAAATCAGTGGTCCGATAAACATTTGTTACCCCGACAAATCCTAAATTGACATTGGTGCGATTAAATCCAAATGCGTTCCAGTTAGTTGTTGGAAGACCATATCCTCCTGTAGCTCCTGTGTGATTGAGCTGCCTGTCTGTCCCATCAAAATAAATGTTCCCATTGTAGTCACATTGTCGCTTTGCGTAATCATCTCCGCCTCCGGTTGTGAACCACCCATTGGAATTGGCAATAACACGACCGTTATCCTGCGTTCCGATGGAAATGAAATTTTTGTCGACCTGGCTGCCAATTCCACATTTGTTACCGATTTCATAAGCATAAAGACCGTTACTTGTTGGAGTCCAATTATTACCTCCATCAGTACTCAACCAAACACCGCCATCGTTCATGCTATACAATTTGTTTCTATTGAATGGTGCTTGCTGAATTTGGTGCATATCCGTATGACATTTTTCCCACCAATGGGTTAGCAATGTCCATGTAACTCCACTATTTGCAGAATACCAGGTACAATGTGACTGTACCCATATTTTAGAGGGATCCACCAAATCTACCGTAATGGTGTGATTGTAATTTCCCTGACCACCTTCGGTTACATCGTCATCGTAAAAAGTAATATACGGACTTCCCTCCGGTTTTTGGGTCGTAAAAGTCAAACCAGCATCCATTGATTTAAGGATAATACCTCCTCCCCCAATTACTGATAAGTATACGATGTTCGGATCTGCTGGAGTAACACCAATACGTGAGCCCGACTGTATGTTTGCTGTTGAAGCAATCACTCCGCTGGTTATTTGAGTCCACGAAGTTCCAAAGTTTGTTGATCTGTAAAAACGCGGGACATCTTCTTCCGTGCATGCGTAGACAATTTGAGAATTTGTTGCTGTATTGACCTTCATGTCTGTAAATGGAATAGTTGTAGCGGTAGATGCCGTCCAGTTATTTCCACCATCTACAGACTTATAAATTCCTTTATTGGTAGCTGCAATGTATTCCTGAGAATTCGTTGAGTTTTGAATGATTTCAATAACCAAACAGTTTGTCAAACTAGTAGCAGTAAACGTTGCGCCACCATCATTAGATTTTCTTAATCCGGCAGAACTATTGGAATAATAATTGGCATCTCCTGTTCCCAAAAGTAAGTGCTGATTATTGGTATAATCAATACAAATCGAAGCACAGTTATTCGTTAGTACATCCGTTCCTAGTGCCACGGTCCAGTTAGCTCCCTGATCGTTTGAGAAGAATAATCCGCCTTCACCGGTAACGGCATAGTATTTATTGGTGTCGGTAGCATGAAATTTCATTTGACTGATTCTGCTGAAACCGTGTATTTGTCCTGAATTGTTCGTCGGGAAATTCGTTCCGCCGGGAACCGGTGTCCAGTTTGCTAATTGCGCATGAGAGCAGATACTCCACAGCAGTGCGCAGATAAGTAGTATTTTTTTCATCGGAAATTACTTTTTGGGAGTATTGAGTTCTTCTATTTTTTTTCGTTCTTCGGATTGAGCATCAATTATTTTCTGCTGTTCCTCTGGAGAAACAATACTTCCATCCTCACGAACCCAGGGTTTAACGGCTTTCATCCAACCTTTAAATGCACGAACCTGCGAAGCATAAAGCATTGTTTCGTCCGGTTTCCCTTTTCGTTTTCTCTTTTTTTCTTTGCGGGCATGTTCCCGTTTACGCTCCTCCTCCGATTCTTCGTCCTGTTCTAAGCCTACTTCTCTTTCGAAGGTATCCAATTCATGATTTTCAAAGGGTTCTTCAGGTAATATCCGGCTCTTCCAATATTCCCTGAAGGCTCTAATGGTTTGATAGTAGTTCGCATTCGGATCATTCATCATTTCAATCCAAATCGGTTCTTTCCGAAATTGTCTTGGTTTGTATTTCTTCGCCGGTTCTTGGGCCAGACTGGTGACGTTGATACAAATCATGAGCAGGAATGTAAGTAGTATCCCAATTTGCCGTTTGCCTTTCATAAGTATTGCGTTTTTATTGGTTTATTCAATTGCTTTCTAAATGTCTAAAAAACAACATTTTTTCGGACTGAAAGTTAATAAACTTCTTTTCTTGAAATTAAAAAACAACAATTGTATTAAAAAAGCACACATGTTGTATTTCCAACTTAACGTCCTATTTTGTTTAGAATCCAGCCAATTGATTCTGGGTTCGTTTTTCTATCTGAAGAATCTCCAATAAACCAATAATCACCGCATACAACCGACCTGTCAAATAAAACCATCTCGTTTTTTTTCGTATCCATGAATGCAGGAAGAATGGTCAATTTCCCTGTCAATGAGATAGATTCAATTAAATTTCAGGTTTTACTGTTTTGCTAAATCGATCTAGGATTCAAATAATGAAGTAGAAAATAACTCTTTAACTGCTAAACTAGGTCGTCAAAAAAAATCCCCATCGATTCAAGTATGCTGTTTACTGTACACTAAAATCAGCTCACAAAATTCCAGTCATTAAAAGAATGGAAAACACTAAAAGCACGATTGCAACGAAGTTTTGAAGAAACCCGATTGTTACTTTTTTCAACAGCTTGTTTCCCGCATACGCTCCTAAAAAAGCAGATAAAACAGCCAGGGATAAGAGTACGTAATCCAGTTTATCATGCTGTTTTAAAATATCCGATGAATAAATCCCTAAACGGGAAATATCAATTAAAAGAGCGATCACTACCCCTGTTGCAACAAACTGCTCTTTTGACAAACCTGCTCGTATCAGAAATGCCGTTCTCAGCGCCCCCTGGTTTCCGGACAATCCACCGAAAAAACCGCTCAAGAATCCACCCAGGGGAATATACTTTTTATTAAACTCCAACTTTGATAAGTTGGGTATGATATCAAAAAGCGCAAAAAAACAAAGCAATCCCCCAATTACGAGTTTCGTAATTGTAATACTAGCGGTAAAATGGAATATGGAATACACGTATAATGGCTCTATACCGGATATGAAGGTCAAAACGGATGCACCGATAAATGCAGATACAATTGCCGGAATACCAAATTTTAATACCATAATCCGGTTTGCATTTTTGCCTACTAAATACCCTTTAAATACATTATTGAGAAAGTGTACAATGGCAGTTAATGAAATAGCCAGTTCCAGAGGAAAGAAAAGAGCGAATATGGGAACCAAAATAGTTCCGAGACCAAAGCCTGAAAAAAATGTTAGTCCGGAACCAAGTAATGAAAAAAAGCAAATTGTAATATACTCAACCACCATAATTAGCTATTACTGAGTCGTAGAATAAGTTGCGTAAATAAACGCAAAAATATCCTAAAATGAGGTTTAAAATTACCTGCAATAAATCTATTTTATATGCTTGAAGCTTCTTTATAGGTTCAAATCCAAGAATGGGACACTATTTTGTGGGTATTTTGTTTGACAATGTTAAAAAAACAGATTACTTAGCACTCAAATTGTTAATTATTGCTATAAGACCCTTGTTTTCAAAACCCTCATCATGCATAAAATCAACGTATTATTAATATTTACAGCCTGTATCTCCTTAGCACATGCTCAAAAACTTCAAATTGTGGATGATTATACGAAGCAGCCAATTGTCAATGCTGTTGTAGTTCAAAATCAAAAAACATACACATCAAATGCTGTCGGATTAATGGATTTAACAGGAATAAATGTTCCGGCTGAAATCATGCTTGAGCATCCCAATTATACTAGTAGGGTTATCCAAATCTCCAATAATGAATTGACAGTTGTTTCCTTACTGGAAAAAACCATTGATTTGGATGAAGTAACCGTTTCATCAAGTCGATTTTTAGAAAAGAAATCGGATGTTCCGAAACGAATTGAAATAATCAGAAGTTCGGAGTTGCAGCGAATGAATCAAAGCAACAGTGCCGATGTACTGGCAGCTAGCGGCGCGGTTTTCGTTCAAAAATCCCAATTGGGTGGTGGTTCACCGGTAATCAGAGGCTTTGAAACCAATAAAGTACTTCTTGTGGTTGATGGTGTTCCATTGAATAATGCCATTTACAGGGGTGGCCATCTTCAGAATGTACTGACAATTGATCCGGCATCTTTAGAAAGCGTAGAAATTGTTTATGGACCTGGTTCCGTTGTATACGGATCAGATGCCTTAGGAGGTGTGATGCATTTTCATACCATGAAACCCCAATTCTCTGAAACGGATTCCATACTGATCAAAACGAATTCATACGCACGGTATTTTTCAGCCGCAAACGGTTTTTCCGGACATGCGTCTTTAAACCTGGGCTGGAAACGCTGGTCTACTTTTACAAGCTTTACGTATTCCCATTTTGGTGACTTAACCCAGGGAAGGGTAAGAAACAGTAAATATCCCGATTTTGGCGAAAGAACATTCCATGTTGAACGAATCAATGATGCCGATTCTATGGTGACTAATCCAAACAAAAATAAACAGGTTGGATCAGCATACTCGCAATACGACATCATTCAAAAAATTGCATTTAAACAGAACGATCACATCGTTCATGCCCTCAACATGCAGCTTTCAAATTCTTCTGACATCGATCGGTACGACAGACTTACTCAGACAAAAAATGGACTTCCCCGCTTTTCAGAGTGGTATTACGGACCTCAATTCAGAGCTTTAGTCGGTTATGATTTATCGATCACCAAAAAAAGGATACTGTATGACCAGGTGAAATTGAATCTTTCTCAGCAATGGATTGAAGAAAGCCGCCATGACAGAGCCTATCAATCCGATTTTTTAAATCATCGAACTGAAAAAGTATTGGTTAGTACGCTTCTTTTTGATTTGGAAAAAAAAGTGGGAAAACATGAAATCAGGTATGGATTATTTGCTAAATATGATCAGGTTCAATCGACTGCAAATAAGCAAAACATTCTGGTTGATACAGTAAGTTCTTTGGATACCCGTTATCCCGATGGAGGATCTTCTATGCTTACAGGAGCTATTTACTTAACAGATGCCATTGAGATTTCGGACAAGATTATTTTAAGCGGTGGAATCCGGGCCAATTACGTTAATCTTAAAGCCAAATTTAATGATCGGACATTTTACCCTTTTCCATACAATGAGGCAAAGCAAAATAACAGTGCTTTGAATGGAAATATCGGAATCATTCTTCAACCTGTAAAGAGTATCCACATTTCACTGAATGGATCAACCGGATTCAGAGCTCCCAATGTGGATGATCTGGCAAAAGTTTTTGAATCGGTAGTGGAAACGAGCAATACTCCCGGGAAATTGGTGGTTCCAAACACAAACTTAAAGCCTGAAAATGTATACACTGCGGAATTAGGTATAAGTTATCGGTATAAGGACCATATCCAGGTGTCGGCTCTGGGTTATTATTCCAGAATAGAAAACGTCATTGCCATACTCCCAACTACTCTGAACGGTTCTGATACTGCGTTTTACAATGACAACTATGTAGATGTTTATGCTGCTCAAAATGCAAATTACGGGATTGTATATGGTGCTGAAGGAAGTGTTAAAGCTCAATTTCTGAAACATTGGGTTTTGGGTTCTTCCATAAACTATACGCACGGGCGGGTTTATGTGGAAGGTGAAGAAAAACCACTGGACCATATACCACCGGTATACGGAAAAACATCCCTTCAATTTACCTGGAAAAAACTTCAAACTGAATTTTTCACTCAATACTCCGGTTGGAAAAAATTAGCGGATTATTCAGATAGCGGAGAAGATAATCTGGCCTATGCAACAGCAGATGGAATGCCTGCCTGGGTTACTTACAACTTAAGAATCGGGTATCAATTTAGTTCTAAACTGTCTGCGCAAGTTGCTTGTGAAAATATATTGGACAAGAATTACAGAACTTTTTCATCAAACATTAGTTCTCCGGGAAGAAACTTCATTCTGACACTTCGATTAAATACTTTTAACTAAAAAGGCATGTTTTATTTTCGTTAGCGGAAAAACGTCAAACTTTTTAATGGACGATTTAGAACGAATTCTGCAACTTGAAACTATTGAAAAATTAGAAGTTTAAAAGAAATTCGACATCTAACGGTCAGGAAGTTTCCTTCCAAAAAAACGCACTTACTTAAAAGGTAGTAATTTTATGGAAAGATTTTAATGAAAATTCAGAAAGCGATGGATCTGAAATTGTATATGATATTATTGGGTGCAAATCCTGCGGGAAGATCCATTGAGCAGCACGATATTTTTTTCGGGATCGGCAGCTCGTTGAAAGAGCTGGTTCCTGCTATGAGAGAATTTTGGCCAGAGTCAAAAAGCACACTGCACATTGATGCCTGGAGGGAAGTGACGCTGGTAGACGGGTTTCGTGTCCATGTGCAGGAAAAGGGATTGACGGAAAAGAGTTTCACCGAAACGAACAGCATCAAATTATTTTTTTTGAACCTGGGCGGTTATCGCCAAGGAGAGTTCGAAGAGTTCCATTATAAAATGGTGGTTGCAGCTGAAACGGTTTCGGAAGCCGTTAAGAAAGCAAAGCAAACCGCTTTTTATCAGCATTTTGGATTCAAAGGTGCTCCTTCACACATCGACGAAAAATTTGGATTGGACGTGGACGATCTGTATAAAGTAGCAGATATTTTACCTACACAGATGTTGGAAAACTACGAATTGGTTTTGCAACCGGATGATGCCTTCAGCGAGCCGGATGTGCTGCATTTGCAATATTTGCAGTTAGGAAAAATCAAATAAAAAGAGACGCAGTCCTACTCTTACTTTTTAGCAAAAAAGGATCACTGAACTTCATTCCAGCTCCTTTTCATTCCCTCTACTATTCTTCCCGAAGCTTCCTCGCAAAAATCCAACCCTGAATAATCAGGATTGTAACCTCCAATGTGAGGAACAGCAGCAATGTAGATTCGGTCATTGAATGCCCAGTATTGATCCAACACCTGAAAATAATCGTTGATACCAATGCCTGCCACTTTCAAAAAATACTCGCCGTTCCGCTCATTCACTTCCGAATGTTGCTCTTCAATCAATTTCAAAGCGTTTTCCGGTTTGCGAAATTTAAGATAAGCCGGTGAAAGGGAAAAATCGTCGCGCAGGCTTTTGAAAGGGAATTGTTCGTAAGAAAAATGCCTTTGTCCGCTGCAATCAACAAATGTAAAGTAATGATCAGCTTGTTCTTCACCCACTTCGTTGGTATATTCCAGGATTGCTCCTCTATCAGAATGAACTTTGAAGGTGCTGTCAGCGCCCACTGCTTTTAATTCCAGTACTCCGGCCTCGTGTAAGGCAATTAACTCCCATGCGGAACTTTGCGGAATCGAAGCTATAATAACCGAAATGAGTGGAGCCAGTGTTTTTTGAAGGCGAAGCATATCTTCTGCAGAAAAATATTTGGCGGGATAATTCATCGCAAAACTTAATTGCGCCAGCAGTTCTTTCCATCTGATAGATTGTTTGCGTTTGATAGATTTTTCCGCTTCTGCCAGTTCTGCAATTAAAAGCTGAAACGGATCGATGCGTTCACGTAAATCCATACTATTTTCCACAAACTTTTCCAGGTCCCAATCACGAATCCGCTCGTAAAATTCAGGATCTTTCTTTTTTAATCCTTGTTTAAAGCAACGGTCAAAGATAAAGTCCAGTGGAATAAAACCATCATGTTCTGCTCGAATCTCAGCTATTTCCTCCTGACTCAATAACGAGATCCCGGAACTGCCAAATTCATCCAAATGAAAACGAACTGCCGGAAGTAAACCACTTCGGGAATGAAGTACGAGTTTAAAATCCGGATTATTTTCAGACAACTCATAAATGAGCTTGTCATTTTTGCGAACAAAACGGCCATTGTGACGTGCAAGCGTTTTTATGGCGTCGATGGCAGTTAAAGAAGCTCCCTTTATACAAACCGAATGATTGACTTCAAACTCCAGTTTCGCCGGCGGATAGGGAGAATCAAACCAACCTGTTGTAATCCCTTCTGAACTCTTAGGCCATTGATGCCCCGTTGCAACAACCAGATAGTCGAAATGCAAATCCGTGGTTGTGTCAGTTATTACAACTACCTCCTTTCTGTCTGGTAAATTAACAATATCTTTAACGCTCGTATTCAGGAGAACGGTTGTTTCAATGCCAAGAGATGAAGCGCGATTCAAAAGCAGTTCGAACTGATCAGAAAGGTATGAACCAAATAATAATCTTGGCAGTACTTTGTATTCATTGAAACGTGGAAGATCAATGCCAAATCGTTCCAAAAGGGTCGGCGGAAGTTTTTCCATCCACGAACTCAAATCGGTTTCCAAATCCGGAAGCTCACTCCCGGAAATATTGGTGACGTGTTCGCGATTTGCACCTAAGTCACTGTACGGCATGCCTGCGCCCAATCGCTCCCTGCTTTCAAAAATAGTTATATGAAGATTCGTTTCACCACTATTAACCAGGTGTTTCACCATAAAGAGACCGGTAGGACCTCCCCCAACAATACCAATGCGCTTTTTCGAAATTGTTCCGTCCATCATAAGGCAATTCTACTTCCCGGCCAAAATAGTGATGAACCGGCGAAACATCTTATAGATTTGAAAATTTTATACTAATTTATGATAGCCAGCACTAGTGGGAAAAGAGTTTTACTTGTCTGGTGGTACAAAGTTTTTCAGTTTAAGTCTAACGTGTACAACCAATATTTTTTACCGAACAAAGGAGGAATTTCTTTAAGGACATTAAAGCCTATGCTTTCATAAATATGTCTTGCAGCGTCCATGAATTCAGATGTATGAAGAGCAATTGTCTTTTCATTACTTTGAGTTGCATGGTCGATACACATTTTAGTCAACGTTTTGGAAATGCCTTGTCCGCGATATTTTGGATGAACTGCAACCTTTCTGATATAAGACCAATCAGTCTTAAAGAGGTCCGTTGGGTTACCGCTTGGAATAATGTAAGCAACCCCAATTATTTTGTCGCTGTCAAGACATATAAAGCACTTTGCAATTTTAAGAACGTCAATGAGTTTTTGTCTGTCCTGCAAATTGCCATTGAATATTTCCCAATTGTCTGGCGTGAAAACACTTTGAAATTGTCCGTTTGCAATTATGGCAAGCTCTTGTAACTGCTCAATGTCGTTAATTGTCCCGATGCGATATGAAAGATTGTTTTTTGTCATGATGTCTGCATTATTTTAGGTGTCCCGCCATTTACCACTAACTTATTTATTGACGAATATAAATAGATTTCTCCACCCTCAATACTCACACTCTTCCCTGAAAGAAAAAAGCATAGATTCAGGGTGAGCGGGAGAGTGAGTACTGAGGGAAAAGAAAAAGCATCTTACTCGCGTAAAATGCTTTTTTCTTTTGTGACCTCAAACGGGGAAATGTCAAACTTTTTAATGGAGGATATGGAGAGGGTTTTGCAGCTTGAAACTATTGATGAATGCGAAGTTTAACTGAAATTCGATGCAGAACCATTAGTGCGAAAGTCGTTTAAGGTTTTGTCGCAATCATTTTTACAGGTCACGAGTCCAAAAAGTTTGCGAATTATCTCCTTTTAGGGCTTTAAAATTAACTGTAATATCCTCCAGATTTTTATGGTTTAATAGTTTATTTATACTTCCCCTTTTTAACTCAGTTTCAATATTTATACAAAGCAGAGATTCCAGATAATCCAAATTTTCGATTTTATCAAAACTACCCTGAACTCCTAATTCCTCTAGCCTTGAGTGGTTGCTTAAATCCGGAAATTGAGTGAAATTTCTACCAATTGTTAATCTGGTTAAATTTGATAGCGCATCCATATTTTCCAACTTTTTTATTTTATTATCATGAAGCGTTAGTCGTTTCAGATTCGTCAGATGGTTTATGTTTTCTATGGATTTAATTTTATTGCTATCCAGGTATAATGCCTGCAGTTTCGTTAGTGAGTCTAAGCCTTTTATTTTCTTAATCCCACCTTTATATCCATTAAATCTTAAATCCAGAATTATGAGTTCGGTTAATTTTTCAAGTCCCTGAATTTTGGTAATTCCATTACCCCCTAAATCAAGAAATTCAAGTGCCGTTAAATTTTCTATTCCACAAATTTCGCTGATTCGATTGGAAGCTAAACTCAAATCTGTTAAGTGAGTAAAATGCTTAAGTGGAGACATATCTTCCACTTTCCAACTAGTGATATACAACACTTTCAAATGCGCACTTAAGGGAAGTAAAACAGTTATATCACTAAAATATTCAGGGTGACTACATTGGACACCAGTTTTCCAGATTCCATTTAAATAAAGTTCTGTAACATTATCATTTTCATCAAGTACGTAACTGTCGTCTCCATTAAAATCAATACGAAAGTTATCTTGCAGGTATTTCAGGAATTCGTGTTTCATAAGTTGGTGGTATTTACGATGGTGCTATAATTTGCCAGCAGTTGTTTTGAACAAAGATAACCAGCTTTTTTGTTACCTCGTCAGGATTAAAGATCCTTCGTCAGTACGTGCAGTGGATAAAATGCTCAGTTTGTTGCACAAACCTGATCCTTTTGCCTTTCCTTCGATCACGAATTAAAAATTCGCATCGCCTGAAATGCAAAATGCCTACCCAAAGGGTGAGCATTTTATCAGAGTGACCTCAAGCGGGGAAATGTCAAACTTTTTGATGGAAGATTTGAAGCGTGTATTGCAACTTGAAACCATTGAAAAGCATGGTTTTTCAATGAGATTGGAGGTATAACGGTTTGCAGCTACAAGAAGTTGGGGATTACGAAGCGCAAAACTGTCTGCCAGCAATGAACTTGATACGAAGTACAAAATTTCATGTAACCACTGAACCGCCAATTTCTTGCAGGTGCTGTTAGCGGTTCGTTGTTTATTCTTTCGGTCTTGCAAATTTTGCCATTTCGCTCATACCTTCACCTTTCCGCCAAACGTTGCGGAATACCCATTCATTTATTTGCCACTGACCATTTGTCTTAATGGCTTTTGTAAGTAAAACACCACCTGCGTGAAAGTATTTTCCTTTAAGAGATGGGTTTTCAGCGATGTCTGCCCAAACGTGCATTGCTGTCAGGTTCATTCTTATTGTCGCTTGGTCGTTGTGAATCTCAATGACAAAGTCACTTGTTGTGTGTTGCGTCGCTTGAAAACGTTCAAAACTTTTAATTTGTCCATCAAGTATATTGTCGGGTCCAATAGAGACGGCACCGTTTGGCTTTACAATTTGTGCGTCTGAAGTGAAGGTTAATTCAACAATTTTCTTGTCAAGGAGCTTGTCATCAATAGCTTTGAAATACCGGATGTGTAAGTCACTTATGATTGTTCGTTCTATGATTTCTTTTAATTGTTCTTCCATTATCTTTTGGCGTTTGTTAATCTCTTTGGGTCGTCAGCAACCAGGACCGCTAACATTTTATAGCTACCCGAGGTGGCATAAAAGCGAGCCAAGTTCTCTCTGTCGAAGATAATCCTTCTTCGTGAAAACCAAATGCCCAAGCCAGAAAAATTCAGCTATTTGGGTGAAATGCGGTTGGCGATCCCTTTTTTCATTATGCTCGTTTAGTTTGTTAGCCTTTAATAGTTAGTTGAGGTATCGTCAGTTACAATGACCGTTAACTTGTTTATTGACGAATATATAAGCAGTTTTTCGTGACCTTGTCAGGATTACAGATCCTCTCGTATTGTTCATAACGAGCATGGAACCCGCCATTCCGCCACGGCGGATGGCCAGGGTTTTTCATTTCAGTTGCTTACAAAAGCACAGCTTTTGACACAACCAAAAATGAAAAACCCGGTTCATCTTTTGATGAACCGGGTTTCTTTCGTGACCTCAAGCGGGGAAACTTCTAACCTTTTGATAGAGGATTTGGAAAGGGTGTTGCAACTTGAAACGATTGAAAAATTTGAAGTTCAAATGAAATAAGAGGCATAACGTTTTCCATACATTTAAAAGGACTAACAAGTATAGTCATTTTTCCGCTTTTGCTTATTTGGTGTTATAAGCAGTTCATTTTATTACTATCCGTTGCACTCCGCTTTGTTTTAGGACTTCTAATAACTCAACAAATGCATCAATTGTTGAAGTTCCTAAATCAATAAATATCGCTTGTCTATCTTTTTCATTTTCAATGCTTATGCTGTGTATCACTTCTTGAAAACCAGTTTGTGGATTAATCTCTTTATTATCATCTGCATCGATCCATTTTTTACCCCATGTAATTAATTTATCCATGTTTTGAACACTTCCTTCAATAACAATATTTAAATTATTCCATTGAAAAGGATTTAGTTCTATTACTCCTACATTGGATGCAATTTCTAATTTTTCATGGTTAAATTGAACACTTGAATTATAATCATTTATCGAAAACTCCCCGTTCTCATCTTTTAACAAACAGTCAGGTCTATATAAACGAAAAAGTTCTTCTTCCGATTCATTATTCATAGCAAGAAGAGATTCTTTTACTCCATCACAATTAACGGATAATTCAGTGTATTCATTTAAATAAGCTTCCCTCTGAGACTTTAGAATATTTTCGAGAGTCCTAAATGTTTGGTCTTCTGTAGAATGATTATTACAACCAAGTGTTATTAGTAATAATACAATGTTTATATTCTTAAGTTTAAAATTCACAGTTGTCGTTTTATTGCTTATTTGGTGTTACCACACGTTATCAAAGTGACCTTGTCAGGATTAAAGATCCTCTCGTTTTGTTCATAACGAGCATGGAACCCGCCATTCCGCCACGGCGGATGGCCAGGGTTTTTCATTTCAGTTGCTTACAAAAGCACAGCTTTTGACACAACCAAAAATGAAAAACCCGGTTCATCTTTTGATGAACCGGGTTCCTTTCGTGACCTTGTCAGGATTCAAACCTGAAACCTCCACAGCCGTAATGTGGTGCTCTATTCAGTTGAGCTACAAAGCCATTTCCGCGCTCTTCTTATCGTTGATTGCGGGCACAAAGATACGTTCTTTTTTCTTTTCTACAAGCAATCAATGCTATTTTTTTCTCGCTGAATCGAATTTTTATTGGATTTCAGCAGTTATTCCTCTTTCTAACAGGGCAGTACACATTGGCTCCAATTTTTCATAATCACCGCGTTTTACCTGACATTTTCCTTTATAATGAATAATCCAGGTACATTGTTCTGCCTGTTCTACTTCGTGTTTGCATACTTTGATCAATGATTCAATTACGTGATCAATTGTATTGAAATCATCATTGAATATGATTAAATCCTTCTGCTCTGTGAGCAATTCCAGGACTTCCGTTTCGTAATGTTCAAGCGTTTGCATGATATTTCTTTCTTTTGTTTTACAAAGTTAGTACTTTCTTTACAGAATGAGAAACAGAAACAGAATGACGATTAAATCTTCATTCTCATTTTCATTCTGCTTTTATTCTGGCTCCGTACGTGGTCAAAAGTCCTTCTACTTCCTTTCTTTGCTCCTCCCCGTTTACGTTCATTGAGATCTCGATCGTGGAAGCACTTGTCTTTAATTCATATGGAATGGTCAGTCGTAACAACCAGTTTGCCCATGAACCCGGAATCTCTTTAAAGTCCCATATTCCTACAACTAAGTTCTTATTTGGTTCATTCAACTCGGTTTGTTTTTGAGGAATCTGAACCAGGGTGTCAAATGCCACAGTTGTATTTACCAAATGCGGCAGCTCGGTGCCCGGCTGAGTTTTAATGCGGAAATCTGTTTGATCGAAATAGAAATCTCCCTGAACACGCAGTTGGTTCATCACTTTGCGCGGATACTCGGAATAACTCTCCCTGGATGCTAATGAATAGTGATTCAGGATCGGCTTCTCAACCACCGGATTTTCTTTTGCGTAATCTTTCGCAACCTGGTCGCTTACCGGATTTTCTTTCACTTTCGGCAACTCCTGCTCTTTAAATAGAATTGCTTCTCCCTGTTCTGCCAATAACTTTTTCGCTTCCTGCAGGGAAATTCGTTCACCATTGAAGTAAGCCGTAATGAAAGCATCTGCAACGCCTTTCTCAACTGCTTCCCCTTTCTTGGGTCTTGCCTCATCTACCGAACGGAAAGTTCCCGTGGAATAGCGGATCTGGCCATTCTCCAAACGGCGTGTCACCAGCGGATTGATATCGTGCAGCTGTTCTTTGGTTGCCGGACGATTGTAAACTCCCACCTGAACCGTGTAGAACAATCCTTTGATTTCCTCACTCGCAATAGCTATCACTGCTCCCGGAGCTTTGTTGTAATCGCTCACTTTAGGTTCTGCTTTGTATTTCGCAATAGTATCTGCCGGAAGCTGCGCAATTGTATTCTGGATCACTTCCATTACGATCGAATCCTGGCGCATTGGCTTACATAAACCTTGTTCTTCCAACTGGCGCGCTTCTGCCAGTGAAATGCGTTTCCCGTCACAATAAGCCACCACGAAGGCATCTTTGTAACCCAAAGCGCGAATATCTTGCTGCGCATCCAGAACTTTCTGACGATTCCCGAAATAACCTGCCAAATAACGCGTAATTCCGTTATCCAGTTTCTCCCCGGTTACCGGTGTAAACTCTCTGAACAGATCCTCCGGGATCGGCTTGGCAAATGCTCCAACCTGAACGCGGTAAACCAATCCTGTTGGCGCCTTCACTCCCAGTGGAATGGCTTTTTTAATGACCGTAGGAGTCGCATCTCTCTTGATCTCAAAACCGACCCCAACTTCCGGAGCTAAAACATCAGCAATGGTTGTTGAAACTGCTGATTTTGGCTGTACTTCACGCGTCAGAACATTCTTCCAGGCCTGCTTATCACCTTCTACTGTGTTCAAAGATGTATTCAGGATATTTTCTTTCTCAGTGATCTGCTCACTTTTAGCTGTCAACTCGCTGGACAACTGCTGAACCTGGTTTTGGATTTCTGCCCGTTCTGCCGGATCTTTTGTGGCAACGTATTCTCTGCGTTTTTCCTCCAATTTGGTCTTCAATTGATTGACAGATTCCTTCAAACGGTTAATTTCCTGCTGCTGCTCGCGCAATTTCGGATAATCTTTGTTGGAAGCAATTGCCTGCTCTTCTGCCACGGAAACAGTTTTCGTTAACGCCGGATCGTTCAGTAGATCATATGTCTTTTCAGCCGAAAGCCCCCTTAACTGCTGATCAATCTTTGCAATTGCGTTCTCAAATGCCTGTTTTTGCTGGTTCAATTCTTCTGTTCGTTTCGGATCGATGCCCGCTTTCTTCAATTCGCTTTCTATGTCGCCGATCTCGATGGTGAAACGTCGCTTTTGTTCTTTTAAAGCAGTCTCGGTTTGAACAGTCTGTTTCGTTTCGTCAAAGATCTTCTGACTATTCAGGTATTCTGTGGCAGCGTCCAATAAAGTGACCTCAGTGGTTTTCTCCAAAACAGGATCTGCGGTGTTGCCAGTCGTTGAAACACGATTGAGAACCACCTTTTTTAGCGGATCTGAACTCGTTAGCGATTCCAATGCCTGTTTCTTTTCTGCACCGGTATTTCCTAAAGCAAGTATTGTTTTTTCCTGGATCGCAATTTCTGTTTGCTGCTGCGCTTCTTTGTTTGCAGTCAGTTTATTCTCAATTTCCGCGCGTTCTTTACCTGAGGCCGCTGTTCCCAACTGCATTTTCAACTGCGCTTCTTCTTCTTTCAGTTTGGTCAAATCTGCCTGTGGATTTCCGGAAGCAGTTTTAACAGCAACTGGTTCTTCAAATTCAATAACTCCTTTACGAGTTTTGATTTCTTCCAGTTGTTTTTCCAATAAGTCGATCTTCTTCGTATCCGGAGCTTCCGCACGTTTTTCCTCATCCAATCTCAACTCAATGCTTTCGGATAATTCATTCAGGATCTGAAGTTGTTTCGCTGCTTCCTCTTTGCTTGCAGGCTTTTGGGTCATTGCAAATTCATAATCATTACCTAGTACTTTTTCCAGGCTCGCCACATCCGCAGTTGGATTCGTAACCTCAACCGGAGTTTGTCCATCCGCTAAAGCTTCTAGTGACACGCGGTCAACTTCAATGATTCCTTTCCTGTTCTTAATTACTTCCAGTTGGTTTTCTAAAATCTGAATCTTTTTAGCGTCCGGATTTGTGGCACGTTTTTCTGTTTCTACCAACGCTTCGATCTTCTTCGACAAGTCATTCAGGATCTCCAATTGCTTCGCTGCTTCTTCTTTATTAACCGGCTTTTGGTTCATAGCGAATGTAAAGTCATTACCCAATGCTTTTTCAATACTGGTAACTTCTGCAGTTGGGTTCGTAACCGCAGTTAAAGCTTCTAGCGACACGCGGTCTATTTCGATCACTCCTTTGCGTGTTCGAATTTCTGCCAATTGCTCTTCCAGCTGTTCGATCTTCTTCGTATCCGGAATTGCCGCGCGCTTTTCTTCATTTACCTGGTTCTGGATCTTTTGCAATAAGTCATCCAGAATTTCCAATTGTTTGGTTGCGTCTTCTTTATTCGCAGGCTTTTGAACCATTACGAATGCAAAATCATTTCCCAATGCTTTTTGTATACTTGCTACATCAGCAGTTGGATTTGTAATAGCAACCGGAGTTTTGCCGGCAGAAGCTTTCAATTCTTCTTCTGTTTCTTTGGATTGCTGCAGCAAATCTGTCAAGACCTGGTTCTCTGCTATTTTCTCAGGAGAGAATTCTTTTTCAATAGCTTTGGAATTCGCCTGGATCTGTTTTTCGATGACAGCCTGTAATTTCTTCTCTTCTGCCAATTTCTTGTCAGCGTCTTCTTTGCTTAAGTTCTGGATCTCATCCATACTTAGTGTTTGGTATTCCGGCATCACCTCCTGACGGACCTGCTCGTCTTTCAGTTTGGCTTTAATTTGAGAAACTGCCGTTTGCTTTTCTTCATCCAGTTTTGCTTCGTGAATGTTTTCCAATTGGTTCAGGTCGATCAATTTATTGATAGATACAGAATCAGACGGATTCTTAGCAATGATCTTCTTTGTTTTATCCTGTTGAGCTTTGATATCGGTCAATAATTTCACCTCCTCGTCTATCAACAATTTTGTTTTTTCTTCGGAAGAAGCAGTGCCCGCTTCAATCTTAGCTAAATTCTCTTCGTATGTCGGACGCACTTCTTTTACCAAATCGGTTTCCGCAGCTTTCGGATCCACAACAGCTGCTGTAGTAAGGGTTTTGATTTCTTCGTTTCGGGAAGCGATGTTCTCGTCGAACTGCTTCTTCAAATCCTCTAATACTTCTTTGCGCTTAGTGCTTACCGGATCAGTCTTCCCATTTAAAGCAGTCAATTCTTTATCAATAGAAGCAATTGTTTTCTCTTCCAACTGGTTCAAAGCCTTCAATTCGCCCAAACCATTCTTCTCTCCGATTGCTTTCTTTTCCTGTTCGTAATTCGGCGCAACCTGGTCCAGTTCTTTTTCCAAAGTCACACCGGAAAGCAGTTCATTTTGATTGGATTCCAGTTCATCCAGTTTTTCCTGGCGACCTTTAACCAATACTTCTTTCTCTTTTTTCAACTGCGTTAAAGCATCTTTTTTGTCCTGTAGTTTCTGGTTCAGCGGATCTTTGGTCAGCGACTCATAAACTTTATCCAGTTCCTTGTCCACTCCATCCAGAAGAGCTTCATCCACTTTGTTTTCTGCTTTGAAACGCTCCTCCGCAATCGAATTATTTCCGGCTGATTTTAGCTCTGTATCGTAATTCGGATTCAAAGCCAACAATTCTTTTTCGGCAGTGGTAGTGGTATTTACCGGAAGCTGTGATTCGGAAAGAATGGTTTCCTTCTTCTTTGTGTTCTCCGTTTTAATAGCAAGTACCTCGTTTTTCTGCCCGATCAGTTTCGCATCATTCGGGTCCCTGGACAAACCTTCATCTATCTTCGCTAATTCCTGGTCCAGTTTTTTGTCCAGTTGTTCGTTGTTCTTGACTTTCAGTGCTACTTTTTCTTCGTGCGTCAGATCTGTCTGTTTATCCACAGCATCCTGTGCCACTGAATAATCGTTTTCAAATCCTTCTACCCGTGTTTTGGATTCCTGTGCAAGTGCATCATTGGTTCTCGCAGTAATGTGAGTGGTATCAATGGATTTAAACTGCTCTTTCACATACGATTCCAGGGCGCGAACGTTAGTCGAATTGATTGATTCAACCTTCGCATCTGCTTGAGCTTTTGTAGCGGTTTTATTTTCGTTGGTGTGCTGAATATTGTTAATGAAAGTAATCTGTTTGGTATTCCCGGTTTCCTGCTTATTCAAAGCAACAAGCTTATCCTCCAGGCGCTTCACCTCTTCAGCTACCAATTGTTTCTCAGATTCTTTAGCATTAATTTTAGATTGAATTGCGGGCTGGTCTTTCGATTTCGCAGCAGCTAATTCGGTTTTAAGCGATGTAATTTCTTTATCGAGCTGATTGCTGCTTGCTTTATACGAGTCCAGTTGTTTCTTCAACTGCTCAGACTGTTTCCCGATCTTATCGTTTTGTGCAAGCAGATTATCTACCGGGTGCGATTCTTTTTCGTTCTCAATACTTTTTACCACTTCTGCTTTGGCGATCACTGCATCTTTCAATTGATCGTATTTTTCATCAACCACTGTTTTGCTCACCGTTTCTTTCAGTTCCGTAATGGATTTTAATTTTTCCTGTTCTTTCGGGATCAATTTTGAAACGCTGTCTACAAAACCATCAATCCGCAGAATCTCTTCTTTTAGTTCGATAATCCTCTCCACTTTATCATTCGCAGCCAATAAAATGTCGTTCTTTTCTTCGTTTGTTCCGGCTGCATTTGCCTTCGCTACGTCTTTCTTCACTTCCGCCTGCAATGCTTCAACCTGTTCCGCTTTTTCCACAATGGCAACCAGTGAACCGGTTTCCAAACGCCGCAGACCATCTACTTTCTGTTCCTGTTTTTGCTGAATAGTCTCAAATTTCGAAATGATTTCCTGGTTCGAAGCTCCTTCCAAACCAATATCCGCCAAAACTTTTTTGTTTTCCTTCTGAGCATCCAGAGCATTGATATCAAAATTACCTGCGTTGACATTTAATTCCGAACGCGCCCGGATGACCTCTGCCAAAATTCCCTGCGAATCGTCTACAAATTCGTTGAACTGATCAACAACACGCACAGCAACTTCATTCGCACCATTCGCTTCTTCCTGGATCTTTTGTTTGAGCGGCTTGAATTCTTTCAGGAATGGAATGTTGACCTGTGCTTTGTGCACAAGTGTACTTCCTTCCACCGTCATTTCATAAGTATACTTCCCGCCTTTGGGAAGTGTGATCAGGTAACTGCCTTTATCATTGGATTTAAACACACCAATCTCATTCCCTGAATTTACATCAGTTACTTTAATGGAGATCTTTTTGTTTTCCGGTTTTACCGTCGAAGCGAAATCTCCTTTGATGATAGCCAATTGCAAAGGAACCCGGTCGACCCGTACTTTATATACGTGAATTTTCCCGTTCTGACTTTGTCGTGATGAAGCAAAATAAGCGTTCTTCTCCAAAGAATCGACTACGTAAAACAAATCGTTATCGGGTGAAGAAATGGCAAAGTCCATGTTCTCCGGTGCACCGAATGAATGATTCTCCGGGTCAAATTTGGAACGGAAAACATCAAATCCTCCCATGGAATTATGACCTTTGGAACAGAAATACAAATATTCCCCGTTCGGACTCAAATACGGAAAGTCTTCATCGAATTTCGTATTTACATTCCCGCTCACCAAAGCAGGCAGTCCCCACTTTCCATCCGGAAGACGATTGCGGCAATAAATATCCTTGCTCCCTTTTTCCGATTCTCCGTAAGAAGAATAATAAATGGTTTGTGCTTTATCCGGGAAATGGATCAGCGGTGTGTGGTTTTTCTTTTTATCGACCTTGGATTGATATTCTGCCGTAACGATCAGCGAGCCGCCGATATTCGACAGGTTGTACAAACGAATGAAGGAATTGTATTCGATTTCTTTTTTCTCCAGAACTACCAGATCAGTAATCGTAGTCAGCAATTTCTTTCCGTTCTGGCACATTTCGATCTGGTGATCGGTATCAAAATTCGGATTGGGTTTACCGCCGCTCTTTTGAATGTAAAGATTGTAGTTCTTAATGGCTTCGTTGAACTGGAAATTTAAGTGAAATGCTTTTCCCAGGTAAAAATAAGCTTCAGGGGCAATATTCGGATCGGTAACACTAAAGGTCAAATACTTGAATGCATCCTGTTTTTTATAGGAATTGAAAAGCAGGCAGGTCCCGTATTTGTAGTTGTATTCAGGTGACCTGGGATTGAGTGCAATGAGGTGTAAAAACTGTGGAGTTGCTTCCACAAACTGCTCTGCATCGAAGAGTTTATCCGCTTTTAGTTTTAAATCGGCTTCGGTTTCCTGGGCAAAAGCAAAGTGAGCTGTTTGGATAAACAGAAATAGTAGTAACCAACCATTTATTCGTTTAAATGAATTCAAACTCAACTTATTGTTTTAGAGGCAATACGCTTATTTCTTAAAAAGGTTCATTTTACTTTCCGTTCCATCCAATAATCGGGTGATATTTTTACGATGGGCAAAAATTACTATGAACGCTAACAACGACCCAAAGATAGGCAAAGCGACTGTATTTATGGGAAATAACCACAAACAACCTGAAAAAACGACTGCTGCGCTGATTGATCCCAGGGACACGTAATGTGTTGTGATAAAAACAATTAAAAATACGATCAGGCAGATTGCGGCAGCCAAAGGCTGAAGTCCCACAATCACTCCCAAAGAAGTTGCTACTCCTTTTCCGCCTTTAAAACCGGCAAATATGGGAAACACATGCCCCAGGACCGCCATGAAGGAGGCAACTAATTGAATGTGCGTTAAATGTGCGGAAGAAAAAGGAACCGGCAGTACAAAATACGGGATTAGTACTGCCAGCATTCCCTTTAAAATATCGATAGTCAGAACAACTCTACCCGCTTTTTTGCCAAGTACACGAAAAGTATTGGTTGCTCCTGCATTCTTACTTCCGTGTTCCCGGACATCTAAATCATACTTCGCACGACCTACCCAAACAGCTGTTGGTATTGATCCTAAAAAGTATGCAGGTATAGCCCATAAAAAATCAGTCCAGTTCATTATTCAAAAATAGCATTTAGTTTGCCTAAATACACGCTATTTGTTGAGATTTGATAGATGAAACCTTTCGTTTTACGTTTGTCTTCTTTGATCGCATTGATGGAATTCGCAAGTTCTGAATCACTTGTGATGATATTCAGGGTTCCATCGCGCTTCAACATCGAATAATCAAATAAGTAATCCGGACCTCCCGGAACCTGTAACATCATTGTGAAATGGTCACCGTTCTGAGAATAGATCTGCTCAAATACACTTCGGAACACTACCTGGCGCATCACGGGTTTTCCATAGAAATTCACAATTGCTGCCCCATCCAGGTTCGACATCAAACCGCGGATATCTTTCGTCATCGGAATGTTCTTCAGGTGAACTCCAGTAATCACGATGGATTTCTCCAATTCCTCCGGCAAACGCTTCACTTTTTTGTCTTCGGAAAGCGTATAATCTGATTTGATCTTATCTGCCGTCTTGCGATCTCCCCACATCAGCAAAGCCTGCTCGATGTTGGTAGTTTCAAATGACAATGGTTTGGAACCTTCGTAATCCACAATGCGCTGGCCAACACTTTCCCACACACCCTTATCCATTGGCATATTCAATTTCAGGGTAGCGTTGACTTCTGTTTGTCCGCTTTGCTGATCGTACGAAACATTCCCGATCGCGTCTACAGTAACGTCACCGTAATCCATTCCCATGTTGATCCTTCCCTCACCATTCATTGAACAGCTTTCCGTATGCAGTGAAATGAAGTTACCCGGCTCATTGCGGTTCAGCAACTTCTCTTTCGGTCCGATTTGGAATTCCTTGGAAGAGAAATCATACTGAAGTACTCCGGTTGCTGTAATGAAAATCGGATCGTTCGGATCTTCCAAAGAAGAAAGGAAAGTCGGATACAAACGAATCGAGTCTTTCTGACGTGAATCTCTCCAGACAATTCCCGCTGCAATAGCTTGTCCGTCCAATGTTTTCATATTCGGTGTAACCGGAATCTGGATATTCTTCGGATCAATTTCAGCCGAGAACGACATCCAGCTCTTTGCAAACTTCTCACAATTGTGATTAATACGCGTTGCACCGCTAAAGCTGATCAACGGATTAGCTGCACGAATCTTCATTGGTCCGTAATAATCAAAGTATTTGTTCAGTTTGAAGCCTGATTCACTTTTCACCGTTCCTGTTGCAACGGTTTGTGAGGTAGAATCTACTCCAATCTTATCCATGTGGATCAATGTCTTGGTGGAATCCGAATCGTAATACGGATAATCTGCTTCCGCCGCATACTTTCTTCTTGCAGTGATTGTTGTATTTGCATTCAGGAAGGTATGGTATTTCGTTACATAATTGGCTACGATCTTCGAATTCAACAAAGGGTCCATCACCGCATTTTTGTGAATAGTTACTTTCGCACTATCCGGGTAAATACGTGCATCCGCTACATCGATAAAGGTTGTATTCGAACAATACAATACTTTTTTCTTCATAGAGAATTTCACTTTCGGGGCAGCAAACTGCAAAGAATCCTGATCCGGATGAATGGAGAACATGTTTGGCTGTGCCAGGTTCAAATCCGTATTGATATTGATATCTCCGGAAGTGCTTCCTCCTCCTTTTTTAGATAATTCCATTTCATCCTGGTCCATCAACCAGGTGAACAGATCCACTTTCGCAGCATATTTGATTACCGGGAATATTTTCAGTTCTTCTCCGTCATTCGATTTGAAGTCACCCTTTCTGTCCTTGAATGAAATGTGTGCATTTACGTTCATGGAAGAGAATGCAAGCGCACTCTCGCCTTCTTCCGGATAAGGGTTTTTTAAATTAAAGACAGAAGTATCGGAATCTATATCATAGCGTTTGAATTTGAAATTATCCGATCCCAGGCTTGCTTTCTGCATGGAAATAATTCCGTATCCGGTCATTCCGGTGGGCTGAATAATCGCTGTTCCTTTCATGTTTGCTTCACCATTGAAGAAAGTCAAATCATTTTCCTGGGTGGAAGAAGCTTTCAATACATTTTGTCTTGGAACATAAGTAATGAATGCATCCGGAGATTTTACATCCGGGAACTGAACGCCTGCTTCAATCGGTTTGTTCTCAAACTTGGCATAACCCAATGTTGAATCAGGAAGGAAAGTAAATGCTTTCGAATCGGAAATGGAGTGAATGAAATTAATGACTCCGGCTCCCTGTAATCCGTTATTGGATAAAACGATTTTGTTTTTATACATTGCTTTGGTACCGTAGAAAACATGTCCTTCCGGCGGCGCAACGGTAGAGAATCCGAGTGAATAATCCGGCATGATCTTCAGATCTTCCTTAATAATCGGGAAGATTCCTGCGGAAACCAATTCCCCTTTCAATCGGAATGATTTTTCAGAGAAATTATCCAAACTATCCATTTCAAAAGGAATACACGTATAATAGAAACGTGCCGAATCATAAGCTCCGTTAAACAAATTCTCCTGGTTGTAATATACTTTTGAAGGTTTAGTAGATTTCAGGATCGGAAATTTCGTAAATGCCGCATCCTTCTTCATTCCTGCACGGTTCGCAGGATCATCCACAATGATTTCTCCCACAATTCCATTCAAAGCAGAACCCAAAGCAATGGAACGATTTCCATCTGCCTGTGAAAGCGGTTTTGCACGGAAATAACTTTTATCTGTTTTGATCAGGTTGATTTTGTTTGCCGCATAAGCATAGTTTGCTTCCAGCGTATGAATTTCAAATTTACCGGAAGAAGCCCATCCTGTGAACTTGAAATCTCTGTTTTTGCTAATCTTAACCTGTGCTCTGTCAGGAAGTACAAAAGAACCCTGCGCATCTGAAATCGTTACGCGGTCTACTGCTTCCAAAGCAATTTCCATGGTTCCCAAATCCATATTCCCAAAGTTCGACATGGTCCTTCTTTTAATTGCTAAAAGAGAATCCTGGGTTGCTACTTTCTGTAATGCCGGATTGTCTTTCAACTGCTCCGGTGAGAATTTCGCCTTCGGACGCATATCGGAAACAAAGATCAGGTTGTCGTAATCGCGTTTTCCGGCTCTTGCCTCAATGAATACTTTCGTTTTCTGATTGATTTTGATGATCTTATTCTCCGTATCGTAGCTGATAAATCCGTAAGATGCCAAAGTCAGCAACTGTGTTTTCACCTGGTCAATCGTTTTCCCAAGTGCCGTTGCGGCTTTTCCTTCTGTTAAGGTGAATTCATCAAACTTATATGCGTAATTGTAAAGTGCAGCCAACGGATGAACCTGCTCCATTCCCTGAAGGCGATCGTACAATCTTCCGTCGTAGAAATCCATGGATTCAAAAGTTGCCATACGCTGCTCCTGGCTCGTACCAAACTCATAGGTAAATAACAAATTATTTCCCGTTCGTTTCCAAACCACTTTTTGAACATACCATTCCAATTGGTGGTAAGAATCTGTAAATGGCGATTGCAAAACCCCCGATTTCCCGCGGGTTAACTCAACCATGTTGGAATCTTTGGTATAAGTGAATCCAACTCCGGGATGCGTAATCGAATCTTTTTCACCCACATACAAAGTGGTTTGCGTTACATTCGAAACGATCTTGGTGGGTTCAATAGCAATGTATTGTGTTTTCGCCACCATGAATTTTTTTCCGTTGCGTTTGACTGTCAACTGGGCCATTTCGGTTGCATTTCCAATTCCCACAACACTTGCTCCCTGCAGGGAAAATCCACCCACATAATCCATGTCCGGAAGTACGTTATTAATGGACAATTTACGTTCGAAGGAAATGAATTGCGGATAATTGCGGTCTGCTTCACGAATAACCCGGAATGCACGCTCGTTCAAAGTTCCCTTTACTTTTTTCCCGGGAAAGAACGGACTTGTTAGTGATACCGTATCTGCTTTAATGAAATTTGACTTCAGGGAAGCATCGTAATACCCCAATTCGGCAAAGGTTTCGTTTTCCTTCAGTCCAACCTTCACCCAGTTTATTTTACCTCCCTGCCCGATCCATTTTTTCAATGTCGGATCGTAAGTTCCATTCGTATTGTGAACCACCAAGGAGTCTAAGAAACGAGGCTCACCTCTTTTAGCTCCTTTATTGGGAAAACCGCAAACCAGGCGGCCATTTGTAAACTTAATAATGGGTTTGTCTGTAAACTCAAAGACATAATTACCGTAGAAATACCATTCTTCATTGGAAGAGCTGGCAAGCATGCCTTTCGAGAAGAAACCTGCAGATGTTTCGATAAAATCCTTGAATTTATTGATGTTCTTTGCATCCAGTAATTTATCTACGGAACTATGCCACGCTGTGAATGAGGACTCCGGCTGTTTGTTTTTCACGAATGAATACACGGAAAACACGTAATTGTAAATTTCAGGATATACTTTCAGACGTTTACTTTCCATCAAGTTCGCGGTAGCAACCATTTTTGTAAAGTATTTATCCGGAAAATCGCTCGATTTTAAAAGTGTTACGGCAAATTCGTCTTTCAGAAAGTCTTTCTGTTCTTTATCCAAATAATCACTTGTCAATGAACTGATGGTTTTCACAAACTTCTCACGGTCTTCTGGATAAGACTGAGAAAATGAATTTGCAGCACACAAAATTGCCAGTAATAGGAATCCCCATTTTTTCATAGTTCTACTTTTTTTTAAGTTTCATGGACGCCCATGTTTCTTTATCTCTTACTTCCACTAATTCAAAGCCCGCATTTTTGGCAGCATCTTCCAGTTCCGAAACATCAGAAGTGAAAAAACCGCTCAAATAAAGTAAACCATTATCAGCACAAAGTTTTGCATAATCGGGCAAGTGTCTTTTTAGCACATTTTTGTTGATGTTAGCAAGGATCACACCAAAATCTTTTTCTGTAATCGAATCGATATCTCCCAAAAGACCTCGAATATTCGTACAGCCATTGCGAACCGCATTGTCGAGCGTGTTTTCTACCGACCACGATTCAATATCTACAGCCAGGATATCTCCGGCACCGTGTTTTTCTGCAAGAATCGCCAATACGCCTGTTCCCGTTCCCATATCCAATACTCTTTCAGGAAGTACGTGTAAGTCGAGCAGGAATTGTGACATCAGGTAAGTAGTTTGATGGTGACCGGTCCCAAACGACATTTGCGGCTGGATGACGATTAACTCTCGTTCCGGAAAGTCATTCACATCGTGAAACGGAGCAATGATTGCCAGTCGGGAATCTACTAAAACAGGATCAAAAGATTCTTCCCAGCTCGCATTCCAGTTTTGGTGTGGAATCTCTTCCAGTTTCCAATTCACACTAATTTCAGCATTGTCGTGAATGCAGGTTTCTTTCAAAATGGATGAAACATCGCCAATTTGAACAGGAGCATATGCCTGGATTCCTTGTTCTGTTTCCACAAAACTCTCAAACCCGAATTCTGCCAATTCCGCCACCAGAATATCTGCCCAGGGATCTCTGGGTTCAATTGTTACCGTTAATTCAAAATAGTCCATGTCTCTTCAGCTACTAAAACGGAAAAATCTGTCACTTTCAAAGACGCACCTCCGATCAATCCTCCATCTACATTTTCGCATGCGAATAACGCCTGCGCATTGCCGGGGTTACAACTTCCGCCATATAAAATGGAAGTATTTTCAGCAATTGCCTTTCCGTACTTCTCTTCTACCCACGATCTGATTGCTGCATGCATCTCTTCTGCCTGCTCTGTACTTGCCGTTTGACCGGTACCGATTGCCCAGATTGGTTCGTAAGCCAAAACTACTTTTTCGAATTCCGAAGCAGGAAGATGAAATACACTTTCTTCGAGCTGATTTTTTACGTAATTCAGGAACCTTCCGTTTTGACGAATCTCTAATGGTTCGCCACAGCAAAAGAAAGGTTTGATTCCATGAGCGAGTGCAGCTTCCAATTTATTTTTCAGCAAGGCATTGTCTTCTCCGAAATATTCTCTTCTTTCCGAATGTCCGATAAGAACAGCTTCTATTCCGGCTTCTTTTAATTGCCACATGCTCACTTCTCCGGTGAAAGCACCGCTGTCTTTCGGATAGGCGTTCTGTGCCCCTACTTTGATGTTCGTTGCAAGTGCCCTGCAATCGCTCGCATAAAGCATCGGCGGGAAGATATACACTTCGATGTCCGAACCAATGTTGAGGCTGTTTACTTCTTTGCACAAATCTTTTGCCTCGTTTTGAGACAAGTTCATTTTCCAATTTCCGGCTACAATTTTTGACCGCATCTTATTTTGATAATAAATGTTGTTGAATCCAATTAAATTTCGGCAGTGAATTGCCGGTGTATTTTCCTTTCACACGTCCGTGTTTCAGTACCATCAATGTCGGATTGGAGCGGGAAACCGCTTTCAACGCTTGTGCATCACTGATAAAGATCGGAACGTGGAAGTTGTGTTTTTTCTTAAAAGCGGCAATTTCATCATCGCCTGAACCGACAACCAGCACAAATGGAACATTCGCCTTTTTTGCCTTCGCAGCCAGAATTTTTATTTCACTCAAATGATTCAGGTCAAATTCATCCAGGTTTTTAGCAAAAACCACCAGGACTTTCGGTGCCGTGAATAAAAATTCGCGAATGCTTACATCAGATAATTCCGAGTTTTCTACCAGGATGGTATCTAAAATCGTGTAAGTATCTACCGGATAAGATTCTACATTGTACTCAATTTCAGCAATCTCGGTTCTTTCTTTGGTGACTTTATCTTCCAGGCGAAGTCCTTTGACTTTGGTATTTTTCAGTTGCTTCTTCACAACAGGCAATTCCAATTCGTCTTCCGTTAGTTTGTCAATGGAACGATAAGGGTTAAACTCCAAAGTATCAATAGAAGGCAGTCTCACCGGGGTAATTTCCTTTTCGATCCTTTTATCAAACTTCCAATCTGGTTTATCCCAGATCTTTGAGTTATTGTACTCAGGAGTCTCGTCAATGTATGTTTTCTTTTTACCAGTTTTAATGTTCTTATAAATCAGTTGGTATTCGAATTTACCATCAATACCATCCTTCGTTAAATCAGGTAAATAATTCCCCACCGCATAAGGACGGTAATCTCTCAAAGGATCGTATTTCAGGACGTACCAAACGAAAATCCCACACAAGAGCGTCACGATCAAAGCAGAAGTGTAATGATTCCCGATTCGTTTATTCCGGATCCGGTAAACCCACAAGGCCGAAAGAATAGCGATCAGTGAGAAAACAATTGGAAAATACCAGTCAAACACCCACGATAATCCTGCAATCAGGAAAAGCGAAATCGGAACGTAGATCCAGTTCTGACGAACGCTATTGGCCTTGATCAAGCCCTGGGCCGTAAAGATCCAAATGGCCAGGTACAGCAATACAAGGTCCTTCCACAAAGATTCTTTCGGCGTTAGAGACCTTCCTACGGAACCCTTCATGGCATCTCCGAAACAACCGCAGTCTTTCACACATTGCGGCATTTTCACTTCTTCCACTACCACTTCCTTCGAATTTTTGGAAATGATTTGAATGTCTTTATTGGTTTTTGATTCTTCGATTTTCGTGTCCGCCAGCGATGCTTCCCTGGAAATTGCCATTGAATAGGTATCCCGGTCCACAAAAGTCCTTTTCTCATCACAAGTAGAAGTATGCCAGGTCAGGAACGTAAAAAACAACATTGTGACAACCAATAACCAACTCATTAAGCGCATTTTCCCGCCGATGATCACCATGACTCCCAACACGATTTCGACCATGCAGATTATCACTGAAAGCAGGAGCGCATGTTGAATGAAATATTCCAGCGAAAAACCGGGAGCACCAAAAAACTCTTTGATTCGATAAGCCAGGGCCCCGTCTTCAAAGTATTCTTCCAGTTTATACGAAAATCCAACCGGGTCATTTGCCTTGATCAAACCCGAAACGATGAATAAACTTCCTACGATAACCCGGGAAACAGTAGCAATCATCAATCTTCCCTTGAAGAAAATCAGCGCTACTGCCGAAAACAGCATCAAAACAAGTCCAATGCTTACAAACAACAGTTTCTGGGCTTCAAAATAATCCTGAAAACCCATGGTGGTAAATGCTAATCCTGCCAGGTTTAAAATCACAAACAGAACATTGAGTGGTAAGGAATGTCCTGAAATGGTACGTGTAGTTTTCATAAAAACCGGAATTAAAGGGTAAGGTGTATCAATGCAAAAATGGAGTAGTTCAAAATATCAAAATAATTCGATTCAATTCCCTCTGATGCAATCGTTTTCCCTCCGTTGTCCTCAATTTGCTTAATTCGCAACAACTTCATCAAAATCATATCGGTTAATGAACTAACCCGCATATCTCTCCAGGCTTCACCGTAATCGTGATTCTTTTTTTCCATCAGTTCAAAAGCCTCCAGTGCAACCTCGTTGTAGAGGCTCAAAGCCTGGTCCGGAGTTAATTCCAAACCCAAAGCTTCTGTTGACCGGCACTGAATGATGGCCATGATACAATAGTTCATCATCGCACCAAATTCCCCTTCAATACTTTCCCCTACTTTGTTTTCGCCGGTTTCCTGTATTGTTCGAATGCGATTGGCTTTTATAAAGATCTGGTCCGTTAAACTGCTTGCCCGTGCAATGCGCCAGGAAGTTCCGTAATCTTTCGTCTTTTTAAGGAAAATTTCTCTACAACCCTGTACGATGTGTTGATATTGTTCCGATGTTTGTATCATCTATGTTGGTATGGAATTTTTAAGGTCTGAAAATACACATTTTTCGCGAGAACGGGTGCTAAACATCCGCGGTAAGTTATTCACTATTTCTGCACCACAGGTAATGGGAATTGTCAATTGCACACCCGATTCTTTCTACGCGGAAAGTCAAAGCTACACCATCGAAAAACAACAGGCTTTGATCGACCTGCATATCAAAAATGGTGCAACATGGTTAGATCTAGGCGCTTACTCAAGCAGGCCGGGAGCTGAACACATCTCAGAGAAAGCAGAAATTGAACGACTCAAATTTGCCGTTTCTTACACTTTGGAAACCTATCCTGAAGTCAAAATCAGTGTTGATACTTTTCAGTCCGGAGTTGCTTCTTACGCTTTGGAACAAGGCGTTCACATGATCAATGACATCAGCGGCGGAATCATCAATCCGGAGATCTTTTCCATCGCAGCAGCACACCAGGTTCCTTACGTACTTATGCACATGCGCGGTACGCCGCAAACCATGGCAAAATTGAATCAGTACAAGAAACTCCTGGAGGAAGTCATGGTTGAATTAGGTCTTCAATTAGAAAAAGCAAGAGCAGCCGGATTAAAAGACATTATCATTGATCCCGGATTTGGCTTTGCAAAGAACAGCGGTCAAAACCTGGAATTATTTTCTTACCTGGAAGCATTTCAGCTATTCGATTGCCCGATACTGGTTGGAATTTCAAGAAAGTCTATGATCTACAAAACACTTGGAATTGAAGCAGAAGATTCGCTTAACGGAACGAGTATTTTGAATACACTTGCATTGGAAAAAGGTGCGGACATTCTGCGTGTGCACGACGTAAAAGAAGCCATGGAAACAGTGACCCTATGGTCGAAAATCAGAAAAATATCATCTCCGGAGTAAAAACATAATATCATGATATCATGTCTTCGTTATATAACGAAGGAAAGGGATTTATTGTTGGAATCCTAAATCAAAAAACCTTTTCACTGATCTTCGAAACCGGGTAAGCATTCATAGTTGCTGAAGCAGTTGCGACCAATTCTCCTTTTTGATTCACTACCTTCCCTTCCACAAACAAAATGCGCTTTCCTGATTTTATTACCTGTGCATCTGCTGTCAGGACATCATCTTTCAAAGCCGGGATCAAATAGGAAATCGTGAGGTTAACGGTAGAAACAACTTTCAGATCTTCGCAAACCTCCGTTAAACAAGCCACACCAAGCGCCGCGTCAATCAAAGCAGCCACAGAACCACCGTGAGCAGCAAAAGGAGTCGCCAAATGTTCGCCTTTCACTTGCATTTTATAGATCACGTGTCCCTGCTTCTCTACTTCGAAATCCATTCCCAGCAAATCACCAAAGCGATTCCAGACAATGTACTGCTCAATAATCGGATGCTTTTTTAAATCTGTCATTACTTCGGCTGTTGCATTTGAACGAGGTGTTCCTGCGGAGAAGTCAAATTGAGACCTTCTTTACCAAACTCTTCGTAAATCTTCCTGTTTAGTTCGTAGTAAACATCCCAGTATTCATTTGTCTTTGCCCAGGCTCTAACTGTAATCATTACTGAAGCACCCAGTTCGCCCAATGCCACAAATGGCGCAGGATCTTTCTTCACTTTCTTATCTTCCGATAAATATTTGAGGATCAATTGGTGAGCTTTCACAAAGTCATCTCCGTAAGAAATCGGAATGCTCCAATCCACTCTGCGGACGTTGGCTTTGGTGAAATTCGTTAATGGTCCGTTTGCAATTGGCCCGTTCGGAATCACAATCACCTTATTATCTGAAGTATGCAAATAAGTGTAGAATATTTGAATTTCCTTGACAGTTCCTTGTAATCCTTGAGTTAATATGGTATCTCCCACTTTAAACGGTTTGAATAAAAGCACCATGACTCCTCCGGCAAAATTGGAGAGCGTTCCTGAGAAAGCCATACCGATTGCCAAACCGGCTGCACCCAAAATCGCCACAAAGGAAGTCATTTCGATTCCCAATTGGGTAATGGCAGTTACAACCACCAATACTTTCAAAACAATTGTGGATAAACTGGACAGGAAAGTAACCAAACCTGCATCTACCTTCCCACGAGTGAGAATGCGAACAACGAGCCGGCCAACCCATTTTGCAAGCCAAAAACCAGCCAGGAGTATAACAACTGCAAAAATCAGGTTCGTTCCTGACTTAACAAGCCATTGCTTTCCTTCATCCAGGCTGAAACCAAAAATACGGTGGAAATCACCGGCAAGCCCTTCTTCGACCTTTTCCTTTGCTCCTTCTCCTGCCTTTCCAATCTTTTCCTTCGCTTTCGCGCTAGTATCCGCCGCAGCTGCCGCGATCAATAAGAAGTTCCACATATTCTCGCTTTTTACGGGAATTTAGGAAACTGCTGAAAATTCGGTTCTCTTTTTTCCAAAAAGGCACGTTTTCCTTCCTGTGCTTCTTCCATCAGGTAATACATCAATGTAGCATCTCCTGCAAATTCCATCAAACCTCTTTGTCCGTCTAATTCTGCATTCAAACCGCGTTTGATCATACGAATTGCCAAAGGAGAACGCTTCATGATTGTCTGACACCACTGAACAGTTGTATCTTCCAAATCCTTCAAAGCAACCACTTTGTTCACCATTCCCATCTTCTCTGCTTCATCAGCAGTATATTGCTCACACAAGAACCAAATCTCGCGCGCTTTCTTTTGTCCTACATGACTTGCCAGGAACGAAGATCCAAAACCGGCATCAAAACTTCCTACTTTCGGGCCAGTCTGACCAAAACGTGCATTGTCAGAAGCAATGGTAATATCACAAACTACGTGAAGCACGTGTCCGCCCCCGATCGCATACCCGTTAACCATCGCAATTACCGGTTTAGGCAATGCGCGAATAGCTTTGTGTACATCCAATACATTCAAACGCGGAACACCATTTTCAGAAATGTATCCACCAACTCCTTTCACATTCTGATCACCTCCTGAACAAAATGCTTTGTCTCCTTCACCTGTCAAAACCACCACACCAATGTCTTGTCTTTCACGGCAAATTTCTAATGCATCCAACATTTCCATATTCGTTTCCGGACGGAAAGCATTGTACACTTTTGGTCTGTTGATGGTAATTTTTCCAATTCCGTCAAAGAATTCGAATTTGATATCTGTGTAGGACTTGATACTTGTCCAGTTTCTGTTTGACATGTTCTTAATTTTTCGTTTTACAAAAATAACAATGCTTGCATACAATTCGGTGTTCTGTTACTGATAATTATCAATTATCAGTCTTTGAGACCTTGCACTCTTTGCGGTAATAATACATACTTATTTGAAGCTCAGAGAAGCAAAAAACAAAGAATTTCTATTTATTTGTCACCGTTTGGCGTATACATCGTTACACCATTTTGCTGATATTCATCAATCATCACTTCCATCATCTTTTCAGCATCAAAAATGAGCGTTTTCGCTTTACCGATCGTTGAACGTTTCATCACTCCTTTTTCTTCAAAAAGTGGTAAAAGTCCATCACACTTGCGCTTTGCCGATTGCTCCGGGTTGTGCACCTTCACCGAAACAGGAATCACTTCCCCATTCGTTCGTTTGACAGAAACAGTGAAAATCTCCGGATAATAAACCGGGAATTTAAAATCAGGCACAGCATCTTCCAAAACATGCAGCGACGTTCCGGCATTGTCGAGAGTCACTCCAATATAAAGGATTTTTCCTCCCGCTTCTGCCAATCTTGCAAACGGACTGTTTTTGGTATATGGGGTTTCTTCTCCCAAATGTCCGTTGGTGAACCACTCTGCTTTCGGACCGAAACAACAAACCGGTTCCGTAGGACTTTCAGAGCGTAAAACTCCGGGCATTGTTCTGAAATATTCGGTGATCGCTCCCATACCGGACGGATCGTTTTGTACATCAAACTCATTAAGATTTCGAATATAATCCAGTTGATAGCCTGCATTCGGAGAACTCGGCATCAATAAATTCCCTTCAGTACCAATCACTTCCAAAAGTGCGTCAACAATTATTCTTGGTCCCCCGGTTACAAAACCAATCTTTGAAAAGCTGCTGTGGACCAAAACAGAATCCCCAGCTTTTATGCCACAATCCCGGAGCTGGTGGAGCACCTGCATAAAGGTCAGTCCTTCTCCTCTTGCTTCCTGCTCACGAATGAGTTTACGCTGTTTTTCCTTCTTTCTTTCACGATATGCATTCAGCATCTTCGTGGGGACAAGAGAACGGATAAAGTTCTTCAGAGCCGACATCTTATTGCAAAATCGGTTTAATCAATTTATTCTCCGGAACATAGAAGTAATGCATTTCAGTTCCTTTTGTAAGGATGTAAAAATCGTCCTGAACCTTTCGGATATTCACGTATTCCAAGGGAACAACCAATTTTCCTTTGTTGGTGTAAATGCCGTAAAACGCGCCCAAAGAAACCAGGAAATGAGATTCGTCCAAAGGCTTCACCGTGGTATGTTCTACCGGAATAACCGTTTCACCTTTTGAATTAATCGCTCCTTTCAATGTCAGCAACTGGATTACTCCAAGCCCTGATTTAAAACTTTCTGCCGCTTCGTACATCGGTGGCACAACTGCTTTGTTCTGCAAATCCACAAAGCCCCATTTGCCGGCTTTTTCGAAAGCAATTAAAGAAGAAACTGCTCCTAACCTGGAATAAGTAAAAGGAATAACCGGCTTTCCGAAACGATCGATAATTCCAAACTTCCCGGCTTTGGAGGCTTTAGCGTACATTCCTGAGAATTCTCCCTCTGAACGTGCATTGGTGAAATAATCAAAAGTTGCCGGAATAGCAGTTTGTCCGTTCTTACTCAAATAACCGATCTTATCGTTAGAAATCACCAAAGCTCTGTCTGAAACCAAAGTTCCGATCTCTTCAATAGGAATTGTTTTGAGTTCATTTCCCTGGAAATTAGCCAGCCTTGCGGTTTCATCGCCTTCAATAATAATTGCAGAATCACCAAACAGGTTGATCGATTCATACAAAGGCTTCACCTTAAACGAACCAAAGGCATCAATATATCCTTCCAAACCTTTGAAAGTCACTTTTGCCATTCCACCGGAAAATGAAAATGCTTCTTCGTATTGTGCAGGAATTCTTGGATAACCCAATCCATCGAAATACCCATACAAACTATCTTTGATCGCGTAGATCAATCCTTCAGAAAACTGCCCGATATCTTTGTACTGCGGTTCGATGATATATGCACCTGAACGATCAACAATTCCGAACAATTCACCTACTTGTACAATCGCTCTTCCTTTATCAAAATCATTTGCACTGGAATATTTAAACGGGATCACTACTTCATTAGCCTTATTCACAAAACCATATTTTCCGCTCTTCTCAGCCCACGCCAATCCTTCTTTGAAGAAACCAACCGTGCTGTATTGAGCCGGAATGATGATATTCCCGTTCAAATCCATCCAACCGAACTGTCCGGCATTTTTATACGGAATGATCTGCTGGGAACTCAATTTCTTGTCTTTTGAAATTTCATCCTTGTAAGGATAATTCGGATATTCAGCCTGGAATTTCTCCAATCGCTCCAGCGAGTAATCAGCCATGTACAACTGGTACAATTTTCTCCAGGCATTTTCTACATTTCGGTTCTTCGGATAGGTTTTGATAAACAGATCATAATCTTTTACCTGGTTACGAATAGTACTCAGACTATAAATCTGGTCCTGCGCATCAGCCACATAAGGGTTTGCCGGGAATTGTTTCTCGAAACCTAAATACGAGGAGATTGTCTTGCCATCTGTATTCTCTTTATACTGTAAGCGGTAAAAATTATTCAGCGCTTCTTTTTTGAATTCAGATTCCGGGTATTTCTTCAAAAACAAGTCGAAAGCTGCAGAAGTATTTGCATGCTTTGCTTTCAAATAGCCGATTGAATCCCGGGAATAAACAGCCTTGATCTGTTCCGCCGCCCACGGATTCTTTTTCTGGTACAAATCATAATTTTCCTCCGATGGATTTTTCAGTACCAATCCGTAAAGTCCGCTCGAGATTTCTTTTCGCAAGACTTCAATTGCCGCATAATCAAAATGATGTTTCTTCAAGGCTTCCTTCTGCTTTTCCTTCATGCCGCTATAGGCTTTTTCGGAACGAACTATGGCATTGTACGCAGAATCCAATTGATGGAATGGATTGTCTGTACGGGAATAAATAACTGCTAAACCATAGTTTGCTGCAGACTCACTGGATTTCAGCGATTTTTCAAATTGTTTCTTTGCTTCGAAATAATTGAATTGGCTCAGGGCTTTAAATCCATCGTCAATCGACCCCGCGTATACGCCGTTGAAAGCACAAACAATAAATAGAACTAAAACTTTAATCTGCAGTGAACTCATGTTACAAATATAACAAACTAAGGACTTAAAGATATATCAAACCTGGCGTAAAAGCTTAAAAAAGGTCAAAAAAAACCCTGACGAAGCAAGCTTGTCAGGGTTATTATTTCGGAGTAGAAATTACTTTTTGTATTTTCCGTAACGATTGTTGAATTTATCGATACGACCTGCAGTATCCACGAACTGTGTAATACCTGTAAAGAACGGATGTGATTTGTGTGAAATATCCAATTTCACTAATGGATAGTCGTTTCCGTCTTCCCAAGTAATTGTCTCTGAAGTATTAGCAGAAGAATGACACAAAAATGAATACTCATTTGTCATGTCTTTAAACACTACTAATCTATAATCTTCCGGGTGAATACCTGCTTTCATATGCTGTTAATCTTAATTATTCTTATTCAAAATTGGTTTGCAAAGATAATCAAACTTTTTAATTCACAACAAAAAAAATAAAACGTGTTACACTTTCGTTATTTTTGTCATGATGAAATTAGTAAATCTCTTTTTCGGAATCGCAATTTTGGCTGCTCTTTCCTTAAGCAGTACTTCGTGTAAAAAGAAAAACCAGTTTGGCGACGGCAATTTGAGCTTCTCAAAAGACACCCTTGTCTTTGACACCGTTTTCACTACAATCGGCTCTACCACTAAGTATTTTAAGATTTACAACCACCAGAATAAAGCACTGAAAATAAGTGAAGTTCAATTAATGGGCGGAACAGCCTCCAAGTTCAAATTAAATCTCGATGGAACCCAGGGAACCAATTTTTCGGATGTTGAAATTCCTTCCGGCGACAGTTTGTTTTGTTTTGTAGAAGTGAAATTGAGTGTAAACGGACAAAATTTACCGGTAATTGTAGAAGATTCCGTTCGATTTATGACCAATGGCGAAAATCAATACGTGAAACTGGCCGCCTGGGGACAAGACATGTATTATCATTATTCAGACTTTAGTGTACCCAACGGTGCCGGACTGGACCTCAACGAAGGAACCTGGCCGAATGACAAGCCACACGTCATTTTCAACCGGGCATTTGTAGACGAAGACAAAACCTTGAATATTGTTGGAGGAACGAAGATCTATCTGCACAAAGGCGCCATTCTTTGGAATTTCAAAGGAACTTTAAACATAGACGGAGATTATACGAATAAAGTCACCATCCAGGGAGACCGCCTGGAAGCTTATTATAAGGATGTTCCCGGCCAGTATTATGGGATTTACCTGCAGGAAGCGCGGCCTTCTATTATTGATAACTGCATAATTAAAAATGCTACGGCAGGAATTCATGTTGATTCCCGTAATCCCAATTTTAACCAGACTACATTAACCATTTCCAATACAGAAATTAAGAATGCATCCAGCTATGGACTTTTCCTGTTTGACGGACCAAAAGTATACGGAGAAAATGTATTGGTTCACAGCACAGGTGTTCATTCCTTATTAGTAGTACAGGGAGCGGACTTTACGTTTAATCAGTGTGACTTCCTGGGTTACGGTCCCGGAGAAGGCAGTACGGCTGCTGTTGGAATCTCCAACCACTACACGAATTCCGAGGGAACTTTTGTGGCCCAGATCCCGAATGCGAATTTCAACAACTGTGTCATTTACGGAAGCGGCGGTGAACATTTGGCCATTGATACCATTCAAACCGGCGGATTGATTTTGAATTTCAATTTCAAAAAATGTGTGATCTTAAAATCAGACCTCGGCAATTCCATGTTTCAAAACTGTACGGCTGCAGATCCAGTGTTTATCAACCCAGACGGAGACAATTTTGAGTTTTACGGTGCATCCAGTTTGAATAATACGGGAAATCCGTTAATGATTCCAAACGATATTGAAGGTGTTTTCAGAACCAATTATTTGACCAACCCGGATATTGGAGCCTACGATAATTAAAACCCGGATTCTGTAATTGGCTTATCAAGCATCTGCATTTTTTAGCTTTGCAGCTAAGCATGGAAATGTTTATCATTGTGCAGGTTAAATTACTACACCATGCTTATGAAATTCCATGCATTCATTTTCGCACTTGTTTGTTGCGCTCTTTCTTTTTCCTTAAACGCCCAGGTTGTTGTTATCAATGAAGGAAGCAACCGCAATTACACTGCGATGCCGGATGAAGACGGTGAATTTCCGGATTGGATAGAATTGTATAACACGACTTCAGATACCGTTTTTCTCTTCAACTATGCTTTGAGTGACAATCCTTCACAGCCTCAAAAATGGACATTCCCGGCAATCAATTTATTGCCAAATGAATACAAAACCGTTTTTTGCAGCGGGAAAGACCGCAAACCGGTTTCAGGTTTCACACATGTACTTACCTCATCCAATTACACCCCAACAACAGGATGGAATACCCATACATTTACGACTCCTTTTTATTGGGACGGAGTTTCAAATATCTTAGTCAATACCTGTTCATACAGCGGAGCCGGTTACACACTCAATTCGATCTTTAATCAAAGTGCTACCTCATTTGCTTCCACAGCTTTTGCTTTTCAGGACAACAATGATGCTGCCTGTGGCTTTTCCACCGGGAATACGGCAAATCAACGCCCAAACATGCAATTCAATGGATTTTCAGTTGGAAACGGGACCATTCAAAATTCGGGAACAGACTACCCAGCTCCTTACGGAAACTGGTATTGGGGAGCGAAACATCAATTACTCATTTTAGCTTCCGAATTGAGTGCTTCCGGGTTAACAGCGGGTTACATCAACTCCCTGGCGTTTGATGTTGCCGGCACAGATCCTGCCATGGTATACAATTACATCGAATTTGACATGATGCTGGTTTCGGCTAATTCATTAACGACTGATTTTGCAACGGTTAATCCAAACAATTATCAGCACACTAATTTTTCCATTTCAAGTTCGGGTGAAACAATCAGCTTATACAATTCTTCACAAAGCCTTTTAAGCAGTTTATGGGTCAATTGTCAGAACCTGGATGAAAGCCGCGGATTATTGCCGGATGCAAGCAGCAATGCCGTGCTATTTGGAACCCCAACTCCGGAAGCAACCAATAACGGTTCACAAGGATTTACCACGCACTATGTGCCACCTGTTTTTTCCCAACAATCGGGAATATACGGCACAACCGTTTCTGTAACCATTACCAATCCGAATGGTTCAGGTTCTCAGGTTTACTATACGATTGACGGAAGTGAACCCACTACATCTTCCACTTTATATACCGGAACTCCTGTTAACGTTCTTTATTCAAGCGTTCTGCGTGCCCGTGTTTTTGGTACAGCTTTCTTGCCAAGCAGCATAAAACAAGCGTCCTATTTATTGGGAATCAATCATGAAACGCCCATCATATCTCTAATCACTGACAACCAAAACCTTTATGGCCCGGAAGGGATTTTTGATAATTGGCAGCAAGATTGGCAGCGCTCGGCACACATCGATTATTTTTCGGAAACCGAACAGTTCTTATTCTCCAGGAATACCGGAATGCAAATAGATGGTGGCTGGGGAGGTAGTCGTTCGCATCCGCAACACTCCTTCCGTTTGGAATTGGATAATGGAGTTTTGGGTGAAAGTTCAGTAAACTACCCCGTCATTCCAAATCGCCCGAACAGAACAAAATACAGTAATTTCTATCTCCGAAACGGAAGCAATCAATGGCTCCAATTCCCCTATAAAGATGCATTCCAGGAACAAGCAATGTCCGGAACCACCAATAACTATTATTCTGCGTGGCGTCCTGTGACAGTATACATTAATGGATCTTACTTTGGCTTGTATGAGCTGCGTGAAAAAATCGATGATGAGTTTTTCCAGTTAGTGGATGATGCAGACAAAGATTCTTTAGACATTCTCTCTTTGAGTGCCTGGAACAATTCCGTATTACGTTCGGTGAAAGGCGCTCCTGTAGATACATTCAATACCGTTTATGCAGCTTTCAACAACTTAAACCCAGCTTCTGGCACCTATTGGGATCAGGCAGACCAGTATTTTGACCAAACATATTATGCGGATTACATCATCGCAGAATCATGGATGGGGAATACCGACTGGCCTCAGAACAACATCAAAATTTACCGCTCAAATAAAACCGATTTCCGCTACCGTTTTTGTACCATTGATATGGAACTTGCTTTGGCTCCTTTCTCCTGGTCAGATTGTTATGGTGACCACATAGCTTACATGATGGGGCAAAGCACCGGTAATCCGTTCATCAATATTTGGCTGCAGGGAATTCAGAACAACCGATTCAAAGATTATTTCATCAACCGTTATGCAGATATGATGAACACCGAATACCTTCCGGATCGTTTATTGCCATTGGAAAATGATTTCTTCAACCAGATTGCTGTGGAAATGCAGAAGGAATATGCGCGTTGGGGAGATCCGAATAACATTCCTCAGCAAATGACCAATCTGTATAACAGCCATCTCACTTTCCGGGACCAATTGACAGAGCGCAGTAACCAGGTTAGAGATCACATCGAAAACAATTTCAATCTGCCCAATCAGGTAGACCTAACCCTGGATGTGCATCCTGCCGGCGCCGGGAAGATCCACATCAGTACGATTGAACCGGGAACTTATCCCTGGAATGGAATTTACTTCAATGGAGTGCCGGTTAAAATTGAAGCCATTGCCAATCCCGGATTCACTTTTAGTAATTGGGGAAATAATGGAATTATCGCAAACACACTTTCAGCTGTCTATTTAGACACGTTAGATGTGACAGCTATTCAATTCGATGCCTATTTCAGCGGAAGTGGTTTAGGGTTGACTGAAAATACTCAGCCTGACGGATTCAATCTGTATCCAAACCCAGCTCAGGAACAAGCCATTATTGTGAATATTCATCAAAAAACAACGAATGAATCCTTGAACTACCAATTAGTCGACTTATCCGGCCGCATTTTGGACACTCATCCACTTTCCAAAACACAAACAGAAACACCTGTTAATCTATCGGGTTATCCCAATGCCATTTATATGATCCGGATCGTTTCCGGGACAGAAATAGTGCAGCAAATGCGTTTAGTGAAAATCGGGAAATAGAATTCCATAAAAAAAAGTAGGGGCAGAAAATTTTCTGCCCCTACTTTTTTTTATATCGATCTGATTAATACTTCAAATCTCCGTTGATTTCTCTTACAGCGTTAGCAGCTTCAGCAAATTTCGCTTTCTCTTCTGCAGTCAATGTAATCGTTACGATTTCCTCTACTCCGTTTTTCCCGATAATTGCAGGAACTCCCAAGCAGATATCGCTTTGTCCGTATTCACCATCCAGCATCAAAGAACAAGCAATCATTTTTTTCTGATCACAAGCAATTGCCTGAACCATTACAGAAACTGCAGCACCTGGTGCATACCAAGCTGAAGTTCCCAATAATTTAGTCAATGTTGCTCCTCCTACTTTCGTTTCTTCAACTACGTAGTTTTGTTTCTCAGCACTTAGGAATTCTGTTACCGGAACACCGTTTCTTGTTGCTTTACTCAATAACGGAAGCATTCCGGTATCACTATGTGCAGCGATTACCATTCCGTCAACGTCAGAGATCGGGCTTCCCAATGCTTCTGCCAAACGGTATTTGAAACGTGCAGAATCCAAAGCACCACCCATTCCGATGATCTTATGCTTAGGAAGACCTGAAGTTTTGTGTACCAAATAAGCCATGGTATCCATTGGGTTGGAAACAACGATTATGATTACTTCCGGAGAATTCTTTACCAAATTTGCTGTCACTTCTTTCACGATACCAGCGTTGATTCCGATCAATTCTTCACGAGTCATTCCGGGTTTTCTTGGAATCCCTGAAGTGATTACTGCTACATGAGAACCAGCAGTTTTGCTGTAATCTCCTGTTGTTCCAGTAATTTTCGTGTCGAATCCGTTCAAAGATGCTGTCTGCATTAAGTCCATTGCCTTCCCTTCGGCAAATCCTTCTTTAATATCTACCAATACTACTTCTGAACAGAAGTCTTTCATTGCAATGTATTCTGCGCAGCTTGCTCCAACAGCTCCTGCACCTACTACCGTTACTTTCATTGTTATCTGATTAAAATGATAATTAATTTCTATAAATCGCAACGAATTTAAGAATAAAACTTTGCCTCCCGTTTAAATTTCCTCCAGAAATCACGTTATTTGTAAACAGGTTATTAAAAATTCAAAATTGTGAATTCAAAATTCAAAATCAGCGAACGAAACTGCTATTTAATCAGCAAAACCGACTTTCATCATTTTGAATTTTGCATTTTGCATTCTTAAAAGGCAACCATACTATCAATCCTTCGTTATTGAGTAGAGACAGTGAAACAGAATTGGGAATTAGAAGATATAATTGAAGGCTGCAAGTCATCCGACAGGAGGGCTCAGGAACAATTATTCAGGAAGTTTTACGGGAAAATGCTAGCGGTTTGCCAACGGTACATTCGCGATAAAGATTCCGCCCAGGAAGTTTTACAAGAAGGTTTCATAAAGGTCTTTGAACATATTAAAGGTTACGACAAGAAAGGGTCCTTCGAGGGTTGGATGAGACGGATTATTGTGAATTGCGCAATTGATTCGATTCGAAAATCTAAAAAAGACTGGATGCTGAGCGATAACGACAATGATTTCAAATACATTCCCGAAGAAGATGAATTCGGAGAAGATTGGGAGATCACCACGTTAAAAGCAGAAGTAGCGATGGAAGCAATCAACAAGCTTTCTCCGGCTTACAAAGCAGTTTTCAACTTGTATGTGATGGAGGAATATACGCACAAAGAGATTGCGGAAATTCTTGAAATCAGTGAAGGAACGTCGAAATCAAATTTAGCAAAAGCCAAAATGAACCTTCAGAATTATTTGAAACAAAAATTTACAAAAATTGCTCAATGAAGAACATTGAACAGATACTAAAAGAGTCCTTAGAGAACCATGAGTTGCCTTTCAACGAGGCAGCATGGGAATCGATGTCTAAAAGATTAGACGGGACAACTCCTTCTCCATTCTACCGCAAATGGTGGGTTGCAGCTTCAGTTGGTACGGTACTGGTTGGGTCTGCTTTGTTTTTCGGGTTGAATGCTCAGTCTGATGCGGAACAAACTGCTAAAAACAGTACTCCGGTCGTTAGTGAAAATTCAGCGAATCCTCAAACGAATACTCATTCTGAAGCTCGTTTGAACACAACTAATAATGCAACCCCTCAAACAAACACTCCACAGGCTGAAAACCGGTCAGTAAACGGAACACAGTCTGCACCAATTGCTCAAACAAACACTCCGAATGCTGATGCAGGTCATACTGCTCAAACTTCAAAAGAAACCATTCAAAAGAATTCTACTTCGCAAGGTTCTCAGGGAACTTCGTCAAAAGGAAACCCTGATAATAACGGAGAACAAAAAACAACTGTCTTAGCTGCAACTTCCAACAAAGCGAAGTACTGCGTGGGTGATGATATTGAAATTGGAAATCCGAACGAAACAGTTTCTGTTTCTGTCATCCAAAACAATAAAACCATACTTACCGTTAAACCGGGAACGAAAAAGACCTTTGTTGCAGCCAATGAAGGAGCTGTTGACCTTGTTGTTGGGAATCAAAAACAAACCATTTATATCAGCAAGCCAACATCCGATCTTTACATCAGCGTTGATCAAACATTGCTTTATGAAAACGGAATCCCGGCTATCAGCTTTACTGTTTCCGGAAATAATACACCGGTTCACTGGACAACTGAAAAACATCCGGGTGAAGTAGCGAACGGTACATTCATTGTTCATCCCTACTCCGGAAAAGAAGTTTCTGTAACAGCTTCTTCCAAAGATTTGAATGGTTGCTCCGTAACTGAAACAAAGAGAATTACTTTACCGGAAACGTATAATTTGAATGCGCCAAAAGGTATTGATATGAATTCAAGCGATTCAAGAGTTTCTACCTTCATGCCTCACGCATTGAAAGAGCGCAATACACCTTTTGAATTGTATATCTATGACGCTAAAACCGGAAGAGTTATCTATAAAACAACAGATTCTTCAGCCGGGTGGAATGGAGTAGATACTAATACCGGTGAAGTTTTAGCTAACGGAAGCATGGTACTTTGGAAAGTTGTATTGGGGAATCCAAACCCGGGAGAACCGAGAGAATACAAAGGAACGATAGTCATTAAAACACAATAATATTAGCACCAGACTACTACTGGGTATTGGGAAAGGAAACTTTCCCTTTTTTGTTTTACTAAATTTCGATATTCTTCTGCCTTTTTGGATTCCGGGTAAAGTAACCGGTGTTCCTCCATCTTTCGGAGCTTCATCAGTTCATCAATCAGATCATTTGTTTGAGGTAAAAAAAGTTCTTCCTTGAGAAAATTCCAGACAAATTCTGTCGCATGATCTGAAGGATGAATTCCATCCATGTCGAAATAGCGGTAATCCCTCAACACATCATTTATCAGTTCATAGGAAGGGAAATAGGACACAGAACTCTGCATCAATGCGGAAACCAAACGAAACAATTCCGATTTCGAGAGCGAATTCTCCATCAAACCGTCTCGGATATAACGCACCGGGCTCACAGTGAAAACGATTTGAATTCCCGGATTTACCTTTCTCAACTCTTCCAGGGCTAAATTCCAAACAGTCGTCATTTCTTCAGCAGTCGTTAATTCTTTCTGAAAAAGTGATTGAGTTTGCTGGTGGCAATTTGCTACTAAATTCCCGGATGATTTCAACCGATATCCATGAGCAGATCCAAGTGTAACAATCAGTAATTTGGCATCTGTTAAAGCCATTTTCAATTGTCCCAATTGATTCACCATCAAATCCTTCAACGTGGAAGAATCCATTGCGTACAAGGTACTGCTTGCATCGTAACTCACAAAAACGTCTTCCTTTTGAAGGAATTCACTCCAGTCGGCTTTACCGAAAGCCATCAGCAATTGTTTTGCCAATGGAACGGGGTGAAAAATAACTCCCAGCGGATTATCCAAAACCCGGAAACCAGCTCTTCGAAACCAACCGGACATGTTTGTAGAAAAGCAAGAGCCCAATTGAACAATGGAATCTCCATGTTGGATTTTTGAGAAATCTTTTTGATGTAAACTCGCTGTGGAAATCATTCTTTCAATTGATCTAATGTATACTCAAACACCTTTCGCCAGCCCTTCCACTTCCCTGCTTCTGCCAACGTTTCGTTGTGCCAGATAAAGCAAAATACGCCTCCGTACTTCTTTACTTCTTCGATCAATTGATCAACAACCTCTAAACTCCGGTCGATTGTCAGCTTTTTATATTCCAATAAAGTTCCGTCCATGTATGCAAAAGGAACGATCCGGTAATTTGGATAAACCTGGTTTGTAAGCAGGTCAAAAAAAGCATGTTCGTAGGCTGTTCCTGCCCGAAAACCGAAGTCGTCTGCATAACCCATCGTGTAATCTTTTTCAAAACCCCGCTCGATCATCCTCAAATACGTTTTAGGCAGGTTCAATTTCAAAAAATGCTGCCTGGATTCAGTAATCGTTTTGGAAGTAATTTTTTGGATCCGCATCACCTCCTGGTTCAATCGTTCATCCAATTCATTACTGACATAACCCGGATGCAATCCAACATTCCCTAATTGACTCATTTCTGAAATCAATTCCTGGTGCTGCGGATGATTCCATGAAATGTTGGTATCGTATTTTGCATAATTTCCCAAGTGCCAAAAAACACGCGTTTCCGGATAATTCTTGAAAACTTCACGAATGGTTTCGAATGAATCAAAAGGATCTGTCAATTCTCCTTTTTGAACTGCTTTTCTTATCTTCAATCGCTCCCTGTTATTCTGTAACAGATCTTTGCCGTTCGACAGCCAGGAACGCCAGCCTTCTTTCCATTTGTAGGCAAAAGTGTTATCGATATCAAAGGAAGGAATAACACGAACTGTTTTATTTCTCTTTAGAACAGTCAAATATTCCGGCGAATAAACCTGGAAGAATGCTTCTATCCAATGTTCTGCTATTTGAAAATGAAGCCACCCGAATTTGCTCTGAAGACTTTCTTTGGCGGTAAACCTGCCATGATCATCCGGGAATTTAGGGTTGTATTCTTCGTAGCGTGAAAGCACATAAAAAATTGAAGCCAGGGGATCAGAAACAGAATCGATAATTAAACAATCTGTTCCCTGCCAGGTTCCTTTTTCTACCTGAACCGATTCACGAAAAGTTTCTTCAAAGATGAGACCTGAAGGTATCAAAGTTGGTGCATGATCAAATTCGAAAGTAGAATAGGAAATTTTGGTTCCGGAAAAAGAATCAAAAAGGGGCTTATCATTCGTTAATTGGTACTCCAGACCATGTTCTCTGAATACAAAGTCGAGCGTATAAACTAAACGAAGGGAGATTTCATCAACGTAAAACAACATTTCTTACAGAAGTTCTTGATCCGAAAAGCTAAAATAGCCATTATCTGTGATAATGAGGTGATCCAGAACAGGCATTTCAATAAGCTCTCCAAATTGTTTGATCTTTTTGGTGATCATTTTATCGGATTCGCTGGGCTTAAGGTTTCTGCTCGGATGATTATGAGACAATATAATAGCAGATGCCCCCATATCAATCCCATACTTAAAAATGATTTTAGGATCAACATAAGTACCTGCAGTTCCTCCTATAGAAAGTTGCTTTACCTGCATAACCTCATTTGCGCGATTTAAATACATGACAAAAAATTCTTCGTGACTCAAATCTGTAAAATAAGGCTTCAATTCTTCGAAAGCATGATCAGAACTGTCAATTTTTGTACGTTTTTGGATCTGACTGCCCTTTCTTCTTCTACCTAACTCCAATGCTGCTAAAATCGAAATCGCTTTAGATTTTCCTATCCCTTTAATTTCGCATAATTGAGATAGTCTCAGTTTACCAAATTCATATAAATCTCCCTTGGCCAGCAAAAGCACTTCTCTTCCCAGATCAACTGCCGACTTATTTCCTGTTCCGGTTCCGATCAGTATGGCCAATAACTCTGCATCCGAGAGTGAGTTTCTTCCTTTAAGCATCATTTTTTCGCGTGGTCTATCATCTTCTGCCCAATGAGGGATGGTTGTTTTTTGCGTCTGCATCTTCATTAAAAGTTTACCTCAAGATACAAAAATAGTTTTGGCTAAAAAACACTTTAAAAAACCTTTTTCCATTTTTATCAACATTTTTATCCGATTTTTTAATCAAATTATTTTAGATGAATCTGCAGTATAAAAACTACTTTTATGCTCATGGATTCTTTGACACAAATTGTGCTAGGAGCAGCCGTTGGCGAAGCTGTTGCAGGAAAAAAAATGGGTGCAAAAGCAGCACTTTTAGGTGCTGTTGGCGGAACAATTCCGGACCTGGATGTTTTTCTCCGTTTCTTTTATGATCCTTTAGATGCGGCACTTGTTCATCGGGGATTTTCCCACTCCCTGCTTTTTGCCTTGCTGGCAGGCCCGGTTTTGGCATTTATCTCCCGAAAACTCAGTAAAAAGGGTTACTCGCAGAAAATGTGGTTTTGGCTGTGGTTTCTTTCCATTGTGACACATCCGATCCTGGATATTTTCACCAATTACGGGACGCAGTTCTTCTGGCCTTTTGATTGGCGCATGACTTTTAATTCTGTTTTCGTGATAGATCCGCTTTATACCATTCCATTTATGATTCTGCTGATTGGCGCTTTGTTTATGAAACGAGAATCCAAAAGAAGGCGTATCTGGAATTACACCGGAATTATTTACTCTTCGCTTTACCTGCTTTGGGGAGTTGGAGTAAAATTAGTAGTATACAGCAATACAACTTCTTATTTCGAACAGGCGAATATCCACCCCACACGAGCAATGGTTACACCTATGCCTTTAACTTCTTTTTACTGGGACCTGATCGTAGAAGACGATTCAAATTATTACGTCGGATACAAGTCTCTTTTTGCGCCATTCGATCCAAAGGAAATTGAGGTGTTTCCAAAGAATCACTACCTGCTGAAAAATCTCAATTGGGACGGAAACTCCAGAATTGCGGAAATCGAACATATTACCAATGGATTTTATGCCGTTGAGTCAAAACAGGACAGCTTAATTATCCACGATTTGAGGTTTGGAACAATCACAACTATTACTAACGGATTAAGCACAAGCCCGATCATGGGATACGGCTTCACCATTCGAAATGGGAAAGCGGAGAAACTATTCCCGCAACGCACAAGAGATTTCTCCAAAATAAACTTTAGCGTTTATTGGGATAAAGTTTTTGGAAAATAAACCTGCTTCCACCTATTTTTAGAATAGAACGTTAAAACTTCTATTCATGAAGCCAAAAAATTTCAAAACACAAAAACAAAACAAACCCGGAATAGAATCCAAAATGATTCCCAAACCGGAATACATCAGCAAAAAATATAAATCTTCGGGAAAGCTGAACAATAAAGTCGCTCTGATTACCGGAGGTGACAGCGGGATTGGCAGAAGCATTGCCGTTCATTATGCGCAGGAAGGTGCAGATGTGGCCATTGTCTACTTATCTGAAAAAAAAGATGCACAGGAAACACAAAAACTGGTTGAAGCACAAAATCGGAAATGCCTGCTGATTAAAGGAGATTTGACCGATGAAAAGTTCTGTAAAAAGTGTATCAAAGACGTTCTGAAAGAGTTCAAGAAACTGAATATTTTGGTCAATAATGCCGGAACTCATTTCAACGCAGACACTCCTTCGGAAATCACTTCCGAAAACATGAAAAAGACTTTTGAAACGAACGTCTACCCGCTTTTCCATTTGACAAAAGAAGCAATTCCCCACCTTTCAAAAGGAGACTGCATCATCAATACCTCTTCGGTAACAGCTTATCGCGGAAGTGATCATTTATTGGATTACTCGAGTACGAAAGGGGCTATTTCCACTTTTACAAAATCACTTGCAGCAATGCTTGCAAAAAAAGGAATCCGTGTAAACGGAGTTGCTCCCGGACCAATCTGGACGCCTTTGATCGCGTCTAGTTTTGAGCATTTGGAGAAATTCGGAAAAGATACGCCAATGGGACGGGCCGGTCAACCTTCAGAAGTTGGTCCTGCCTATGTTTTCCTCGCATCACAAGACAGTAGTTACATAACCGGCCAGTTCATTCACGTAAATGGCGGTGAAATTGTTGGAAGTTAATTAATATCACATTAAAAAAACAGATCTATGACCGATAAAAAAAAATCCGGCAAACAATTCTTTGAGAATTTTGCCACAAAAGCATCTA
>CAMLFH010000005.1 GCA_946479285.1 uncultured Flavobacteriales bacterium
TATCCATATTCCGTTTTGTGCCCAAAAATGCAGTTACTGCGATTTTCATTTTTCGACCAATCATGCTCACAAGGAAAAAATGGTGGTGGCATTGTGCAAAGAAATAGCCATGCGGTCGGGTAGTTGGAGCAATGAATCTATTGGAACTATTTATTTCGGTGGAGGAACGCCAAGTGTCTTAACAGCAGAGCAAATCCGGCAATTGGTTCAGCAGGTTAAATCCAATTATCAGGTTGTTGATTCCGTTGAAATTACTTTGGAATGTAATCCGGATGACTGCTCTTTGGAAAATCTGGAGAACTGGAAGAAATTGGGTGTAAACCGTTTAAGTATTGGAATCCAGTCGTTCCGGGATGAGCAATTGCTTTGGATGAACAGGAGCCATCAGTCGGCAGATAGTTTAGCCGCAGTGAAAAATGCCAAAGAAGTAGGATTTGACGAATTAAGCCTGGATTTGATGTATGGCTTGCCAAATATGAGTATCGAAGAGTGGAAAGAGCAGCTGGACCAGCTAATTGCGTTGAACCCGGAACACATCTCTGCTTATTGTCTTACTGTTGAACAAAAGACGGCCTTATACAAACTGGTAAAAGATGGAAAACTTCAGGTTTCTTCCAATGAACAGCAATCCGAACAGTTTGAGCTTTTGGTTGAAACCCTGAAAAATGCCGGATACGAGCAATACGAGATTTCGAATTTTGCCCGGAATGAACATTATTCCAAACACAATACTTCTTATTGGCTGGGGTCAAAATATGTTGGAATCGGCCCGTCGGCACATGGTTATAATGGAAAGGAGCGTTATTGGAACCAGGCAAATAATGCATTCTATCTAAAAGAACTGGAGAATGACCGTCTGCCTGAAACGATTGAAGAACTTTCACCATTCGACCGTTTCAATGAAACCCTGATGATCGGTCTGCGCACAAAATGGGGCGCTTCGAAACACCTGCTTTTTGAGCATGTAAAACCCGATGAAGCATGGTTTCAACTGGTAAAAGATTACGAAGAACAAAACTTACTTATCCAAACTGAAGAGAAACTAATTTTAACGCCGGCAGGGAGGTTGTTGGCTGATCGAATTGCTTCAGACCTGTTTATAATTGACACTTCGGCTCCGATCAGTGTCCTTTAAATAGTTTAGTTGCAGAGAAATCGGAAAGGTGACTGAGCGGAGTCGAAGTCACTTTTCTAGTGTTTCCAATCCAAACTGACAACGAAAATCTTCTCTTGCCTTCCTTTCCGCAAAAAGCTCTTTACTAACCTTAACAAGCTCTTCGCGATTCGGTCGGTCGTGGAATAAATGATATTGGATGGTTTTGTAGCGGGTAGAAAAGGGAACCATTCCGGCTTTTCTCGCTCTGAATTCGATATCCGTATCTTCTCCAAAACCGGGAGTGACGTAGGTTTCATCAAAACCATTGATCTTGATTAAATCCGCTTTGTGCCAGCCCATATTACACCCGAGCAATGGCACAATCTTGCGTTGTAAAAGACTCCACAATGGAAAACTTTCTTCTACGCTGGTACTTTTATTTTTGATCATTTCGATATAACCGGGAACCGTTTTTTCTCCGCTGCGGATTTTACGTGAAGTCTCTGCATCCAGGTTTACCCGGCGTGAAATGCAAAATCTGCCCTGTTGGATGTAACGAACATATTCTTTGACAAAACGCCGATGAAGTACACAATCTCCGTCAATAAAGATCAAACGCTCACTTTTCGATGCGAGAATTGCCTTGTTGAGCATTTTCGTCTTCAAAAAGCCCTGGTCCGGTTGCTGTAAATGCGTAATGGAAATGGTTTTGTTGAATTTTTGAATCAATTCATCAAAACAGGCATCGTCGCAATCCTGTGAAATAATGACTTCAAAATCTTTTTCTTTTTGTAAAGCAACACTCCGGAGAACAGCATCCAATGCACTGACATCTTTGTAAACGGAAATAATAAGAGTTGCTTTCACGGCGCAAAGATAGAAAATTAACATTTACTATTTAGTAACCTTTTGGAATAGTTATGGAAGGAATTGGAATGCCACCTAAATTTGCAGGATGCAGTTAGTTTACACCTTATTGGTTTTTAGTGTGCTTTCCTTCGCGTCTTTCGGTCAGGGAATCACGATTTTGATCGATCCGGGGCATGGAGGTTCTGATCCCGGTCATGAGGCTGCGGATAAGAATTTACTGCCTGAAAAAGACCTCACGCTGAAAATTGCTTTGAAATTTGGTGCCTATCTTTCCGAAAGATTGGAGAATGTGACGGTTTTGTATACGCGTACAGACGATCGTTATCCGACCCTGGATGAACGCGTAAATATGGCTAATTCGAAGAAAGTAGATTATTTTATTTCGGTGCACATAAATGGCAGTCCGAATACGAGTATCAAAGGAACAGAAACGCATGTGCATTCGATGAGTTCCAAAAAGTCCGTGAAACTGGCAAAGGCATTTGAAAACGAATTCAAAACAAGGGCAGGACGAAAATCCAGGGGAGTCAAAGATTCGGACGACAGGGAGCATTCGCTGCAGGTTTTGAAATTTACCGAAATGACCAGTGTTTTGGTAGAATGCGGATTCATGACCAATGTTTCGGAGGCGAATTATTTGAATACTGCAGAAGGTCAGGATGTCATCGCATCTGCCTTATTTCGTGCCATGAGAGGACATCTGCAGGAAACACATCCCACTATTTCCTTCACTAAAAAAGCAGTAAAAACAGGTAACGATTCCAATGTGGCGGCGGCTGCCGATAAAAGTTACAGTGTTCAGATAATGAGTTCGAAAGAATGGCTAGATACCGAAAAAGGAGGGTTTAAAAATCTGAAGCATGTTGTAAGCCGCTCACAGGTTTCACAAACCGGCTATCGATACAAGTACTTTTCCGGTACTTTTTCTTCCAAATCAGAGGCCGAAGCTTACTGTAACGAGGTGAAAAAGAATGGCTTCCCCGATTCAATCGTGGTAGAAAGAAAGAATTAGCCTGAAATGTATTACTTTTGTTGGGGAACACACTTCCAAATACATTTAATTTACCAGCAATAAGAATATGGCAACTGTTTTTGAAACACGCTTAATTGGAAATATTGGAAAAGACGCCGTTGTCAAACAAATGGAGCGCGGTGTTATTGCAGTAAACTTTCCGGTTGCGCACAATAAGAATTGGCGCGATAAGCGTACAGGAGAAGCGAGAACCAAAACGACTTGGGTAAATTGCACCATTTGGAAGAAAGAGGGGGCAAACATGCGCATCCTGGATTTTTTAAAGAAAGGAGCTTTGGTTGAATTAGTAGGAACTCCATTCGCGAAATCCTTTTCCCAGGAAGATGGTTCTTCCCGATCAGAAATCCGATTAAATGTATCCAGAACAAATATTTTAAGACCAGCAAAATGTGAAGAAGATCTTCCGTTCGACATGATTGACGACAACGAATCACCATGTGAAGAAGAAGGTTGCGATGCAGGTTTGGACGATTTCACACTGAGTGAAGAGGATTTTTAGTATTGAAACTCAGGCTAGTACTGGATTTGATTAAAAAAAGTTTCATTTTTTTTCGCAGAATTTGTGTTGAAAACAAATCTTTAGCTATATTTGCAACCGCGAAACCAGATTCCTTCTTAGCTCAGCTGGTTAGAGCATCTGACTGTTAATCAGAGGGTCGCTGGTTCGAGTCCAGCAGAGGGAGCAAAAAAAAGTCCGATGGAAACATCGGACTTTTTATTTTATATGACCTATTACATTTACATTATTCACTCTCTGAGCATCAACCGTTATTATATCGGCTATTCATCCAATCCCTGGAATCGTTTGGAGCAACATTTAACTAATTCCGGAGAGAAATATACTGGTCAAACTAATGATTGGAATCTGAAAGCAGTTTTTGAAGTTTCTCAGAACGAATCCGAAGCAATTCAAATAGAACGTTTTATTAAAAAGCAGAAATCCCGAAATCTGATCGAACAATTATGCAATCCGGATTTTATACCGGTGGGAAATTTAGCTCAGCTGGTTAGAGTCCCGCACGTGCGGGATTAATCAGAGGGAGCAAAAGTAAAAAGCATTTGACGAAAGTTAAATACTCTTTTCATAGCGAGAGGAGAATAAATGATCAATCCCAAATCATGGAACTATACTGAATTTGAATTCAATAACGTTTCCTTACACCATTCATAAGAGTAAAACTCCAAATGTAGCTGCAAAGAAATATTCTTATTTTTGAGATGAATCGTCAAGTATCTAAAATTTGAAAGAATCATGGGGAATCCATTTTTTACAACTAAGAACTGGCTCTTACTGACAGATTCTGCCGTTGCGGGAAAATCAATTCAGGACTTCCAGCCCGCGAATCCTGATTCGCCGCATTCTGTTTGGGGGATTTTGAGAGAAGGTCCGGTTTATGAGAAGATTATCCCGATTTTCGATTCATCCATTCGAAATATAATTGAGACAGAAGAGGAACTGGATGATATTCCGCTTTCGCCAGAAGAACGGTTTGCATTACTCCAAAGCCTGAAATCGGAAATCAATCATTACTTGGAAAATCGCCCGGAGCCGATTGATGGTTATCATTTGGAATTAGAAGATAAAACTATTTTGATTGATTTAAGAAATAATCCGACTTGGAACAGACCATTGGGTTCATTGATCCGATTGTATGAAATCTTACGAAATGCGTATGAGAAACAACAGCCGATTTACCTAAATACGAATTAACCGGAACACTCTTTTTTTAAAGAACCATTGAAATAATCGATAATGCAGCACCTTCATTTTTGGATATACAACAAAGAACAGCAATTTGAAACGTTTCGGGAAGGAATGGAAAAATTGCTCTTGGTTAAGGAATTACAGCACGATGTAGAAAATTATTGGGAGTATATGTTTGGACACAGCCAAAAATTTAGCTGTGATATCAATGTTTCGAGGCCAAACGAATGGCAAATGAAAGACCTGCCAAAAGAGATTCCGCTCCACGTGATTTTCTATGATTGCAATCCCTCATACACAGATCAAATCGGAAATGAATTGAACTTCTATTTTAAATTGCCGGTTTATCAGGGGATTGTTTTCAAGATTCCGGATTCAAATTATGGTCGCCGTTTTCAAAAAATGCATACCTACAACAAGATAGATTTTTCAGGGATGCTAAAATTATAAGCAGTGGTGAAACCCCGCTCTTGCGGAGCAGAGGGAGCTTAAAAAGTTATCGGAAATGGTGACTTTTTTGTTTTTTCATATCATATAAGAGTGCTAAATTTTAAGCTCCCAATTTGATATCTTTGGCTGTTATGCATCAAACTGACATCAAAAGAATTTCCCGCATCACGGCAATCGTTACACAGCTGCAAAGCAAACGAGTGGTAACTGCTCAACAGCTTGCAAAAAAGTTTGGAGTTAGTGTGCGGACCATTTACCGGGATATAAAGGTTTTGGAACAGGCAGGTGTTCCCATTCTTGTTGAGGAAGGAAAAGGGTATATGCTGATGGAAGGTTACAGCGTTCCACCGGTGATGTTTACGGAAGATGAAGCCAACGCATTAATTACGGCAGAACAACTCATTCTTAAAAGCACAGACAGTTCCCTGCGGAAGGAATATGCAGATGCATTAGAGAAAATTCGTGCTGTTTTACGTTATTCCACGAAAGAAAAAACAGACTTATTATCAGGTAGAATAGCTATTAGTCCGGCAATTTCTAGAGTTTCAGAAAGTAATTCGCTTACTTTAGTTCAACGTGCGCTCACTGCTTTTCGAGGTTTGAAAATTACCTACATTTCGAAGTCTGAAGGTAAGAAGACTCAACGCGAAATAGAGCCTTTTGCCATTTATTACAGCTTAGAAGAAAGCTGGCTGTTGATTGCTTTTTGCAGATTGAGAAACGATTTTCGGATGTTCCGCCTGGACCGGATCTCAAAAATAGAATCGCTCGACTGGACTTTTGAACCGCATAAAATGACTTTGTCCGAATACCTGAATGAAAAGCAAAAAAACTTCACCACCCCTGACAGCTAGATGTCTTAACGCCCATCGATCTTTGCTTTAGTACTAACTTTTAAAAGCAAGAAAGATGAATTTGGTTTCAATACGAATTATTACAGCCGACGTAAAAAGATTGGTTGACTTTTATGAACAGGTAACTAACCTGCGCGCTGTGCAATTCACAGAAGATTTTGCAGAAATACAATCTAAATCAGCTACCCTGGCCATTGGAAGTACTAAAACGCTCGCTTTTTTTGGAGGAGATGCGGTAGCAAAAGCAGCAAGTAATCAGACAGCAATTATTGAATTTATGGTTGCGGATGTAGATGCTGTTTTCACTAATAGTAAAGGGTTAATTCAGGCAAATCTTATCCAGGAGCCCACAACGATGCCCTGGGGAAACAGATCTTTGCTATTCCGTGATCCGGATGGGAATCTGGTAAATTTCTTCACACCGGTAAGCCCGGAAGCGATGAAGAAGTTCGAGGTAAAATAAAATATCAGTAAGCAGGGGCGCCCGTTGTAGTGGGTTCGCCCCTGCTAATTTTACATCCCGACAATCAAATCTTCGTGGATCTTGAACGAATTAGTTCCCGTGCGCACCCACATGGTTACCCAGTTTGGTCCGGTATTGCATGCGCCGAAACGTACATCGTAATTCCAGATCGTCATGCTCATGTTGGTAAACGTCGTGGTGTTATAAGATGCCGTTGCATTTACTACAACAATCTCGTAACCGGGAGCAGGACTTACAGGCAATGCCTGTGAATAGAATGCAGTGTTTCCGGGTGTAACACTGTGGCAAACCCATTCGGAACTTGCAACAACCTGCGTAGAAATATCGCGTAGAGCGATCTCCAGGCAAACGGTGTAGTTACAGGTTCCGAAAGAACCATCGTTGGTTACCGACCAGGTCGGTGTTCCTTTTTGACTGATTCCCTGGAAAATGACCAATAGGAAAACACATGAAAGTAAAAATTGTTTTTTCATAAGAGTGAATAAATGAATAGTGTCCTTACTCTGTTTATTGCGATTTTCAGGATCCTCGCGGAGACTAAGTAAAAGCAATTCGATCACATTCCCAAAATAAAAAAGTTACATATTTCCCACATCCGCGCCTGATTTTTTGGAATTCAATCTTGAGCTCGCTATTTTAAATGTAAAACAGGGATTTATGCCAAAAAAGAAATCAGCAATTAAAAACTTGTGGACCATTACAAAAGCCACCGCAAAAGATTGGTGGAAAGCAGATCCGTTCCGTCAGAGTGCCGTAGTGGCTTATTATGCGGTGTTTTCAATTCCAGCATTATTAGTGATTATCATTGCCATCGCAGGCTTGGTTTTCGGTGAAGAAGCCGTACGTGGCGAAGTTTCTAACCAGATCCAGAAAGCGCTTGGTCCGGATACCGCCGAATCCATTGAAAGCATCATCATCAAAGCTTCGGAAGAGAAGACGTCGATTATAGCAACAATCATTGGTATAGTGACGTTGATTGTGGGTTCAACAGGAGTTTTCGCTGAGCTTCAAAAATCCCTCAATCAAATTTGGGAAGTAGAGGTGAATGCCAAAAAGAAATGGTGGAAATCGCTTAAGGACCGCTTGTTTTCATTTGGGTTGGTACTTTCCCTCGCATTTTTGATGCTGGTTTCGCTTTTACTCACAGCCGGATTGGAGGCCCTGAGTGAACTGATTAAACACCGTTTTGCTGATTTTGTTCCTTTTTTGATGCGGGTCGTTGGGTTTTTACTCTCTTTTGGGGTAATTACGGTGCTTTTTGGATTGATCTTTAAGATTCTACCTGATGCAAAGATCAAATTGAAGGATGTTTGGATTGGAGCAATGGTAACTACTTTGCTTTTTATCCTGGGTAAATACGGGTTGGGAATCTATTTTGCGAAAGCAAATCCGGGATCTACTTACGGTGCCGCCGGCTCAATTGTCCTGATCATGCTTTGGGCATCTTATTCCTGTATGATCCTCTTTTTCGGAGCGGAATTTACCAAGCAATATGCGGTCTTTAAAGGACATGATATCATTCCGGATAAGGATGCGAAAATAGTAGAGCAGCCTGAGCCTAAAACGAAGTAATTTTCACTCATTAAAACGAATGTTATGAACTTAAGAATAATTTTAGCTGTTTTTGTCCTTGCCGCACTTGATTCCTGGTCGCAGGGATATTCCGGAAATTTCCAGGTTTCGGATACGAAAACAACCTATCATTTCACGCTGGTAGACGGAAAACTGGTAGATGGGGTTTATACAATCGACGAGGGAACGAAATACATTCATACGATGTATCTTCCCGATTCACTGCTCCTTTCCGGGATTGATTCTCTAACAATTGTCCATAAAAAGGACAGTTTGCTGAAACATTTCCTGCTTCATTTTTCAGGGACCTATGCAGAATATACCAAAAGCGGCCGTAAGCTGGTTGTGATGCAGCTTTCAGAAACACCCGATTTAACGAAGTCTTTTTACACTTCAACAGAAACGCAACGTATGAACTTTTATCCCAATGGAAATCCGTATGCCCAGTTTTATATAGAAAACGGAACGCCGGCACACAGTGTTATTTATTTCGACAGGGAAGGAGAAACGAAGCACATATCAGATTTGTCGCAATACGCTAAGGGCGAAGAAGTGCTGATCCAAAATCCCTGGGACTTTCGCATGCGGAAAAAGATGCTGAAAGTGGTGATCCAATAAAACTTTTTGAGCGGGATTTGCGTTTAGGTAGTAACTTTGTATGATGGAATTACCTAAAATTTTTGTGTTAATTGGATTCATTTTCATCCTGAATTCTGCACATTCTCAGGATAAGGACTTCTCTTTAAAATGGCTCGGCCTGCTGGAAAATGACTGGCCGGATTTTGAGCGCAAAGAAAGTAAAGAAGCGGCCCACGCATTGATCCTGGAACTGCAAAATGAAATTCGGGAAAACAAAGGTGATATTGGACACTATAATTACATCCTGTGTGAGATCAATTATTACCTGAATGACTACGATAGTTCCATTTATTATGGAAATGAGGCGTTGAGAACTCATTTTAGCGACAGCAGTTTGATTTATAAGAAATTGCTGCTCAATTATCAGCATAAAGATTTTGAAGAATCTGAAATCCATCAGCTCAAAGACAGTGTGAAAATGATCGTGGATTTTTTTGGTACTCCACGGCAAATCAGGAGTTTTTTTATAATTGATCAGCGAAGAAATTATTCGGTGTATTTTGAGAAACATTCAAATGGAACAATTTGTTGTGAAGGGCAATTTGATCCAAAAAGTTTAGACAGCGTAAACTTCTTTTACGATACTATTTGTCTTTTTGATATAGTAAGAGATGGAACGGTAGGTTATTTGGAGCAAAAATTTCCGGTTGCCAAATCAGGAATTTGGAACTATTATTATGAGAATGGAGTAGTTCAAATGAGTGGGAACTATACCGGAAACAAACGAAACGGTGAATGGATTTTTTACGATCCATCGGGTAAGATTGATGTTGTCAGACAATATAATATGGGAGAAATAGTCAAAGACAAGATCATTCATTACTACATCGTTCCACCTAAATAAACCAGCTTTTTTTTTGATTGTTTAATACTTCTTTAAAATCCGCAGTAACAGCTTCTCTTCCGAATTGAGCCATTGGTCCGGTGAAGGCAACCGCTTGGTGTGTTTTTCGAATTCACCGGTTTCGTATAACTGAAGGATCATCGGGTGGACATAATAATTTTTACAGACCGTACGGGTATTTCCCAGGTGTTGACTCACCATATCGAGTACTTCCACCATTTTCTTTTTCCGTTGAGTTTGGTTTTCTGCTGATTCGCATTCCAGGAAACCTTGCAGGGCGTATACACTTCCCGACCAGGTTCTCAGATCTTTGGTACTGAAAGAATCGCCGGTGTGTTCGCGAATATAGGCATTCACTTTCCCGGAATCAATTGGATGGCGGTTTCCCTGATCGTCGTAATATTGAAATAGTTCCTTTCCGGGAATATCGCGGCATTGTTTTACGATTCGTGCAAGTCGTTTGTTTTGAAGTGAAATGGTGTGCTTGATTCCTTTTTTTCCTACAAAGGCAAATCGAAGAGAATCTCCCGAAATTTCCACGTGTTTGTCCTTTAAGGTTGTAAGCCCATAAGATTTATTGTTTTTTTCATACTGGCTGCTTCCCACCCGGATATGCGTAGCATCCATCAAAGCAAGTACCGTTGCAATGACTTTTTCTTCGCTCAACTTTTTTTTGTTCAGGTCGCTTGCTATTTGCTTTCTCAATTTGACAATAGCTTTCCCGAATGCGGTAAGCCTGGAGAATTTAGATTCGTTCCGTGATTTCTGCCAAAGCGGATGATACCGGTATTGTTTTCGTCCTCTTGCGTCAATCCCGGTGCATTGAATGTGGCCATTTGCGTCTTTACAAATCCAAACATTTTCCCATGCTGGTGGTATGACGAGGGTTTGAATGCGTTGCAAATGCTTCTGGGAAGTCAGCTTTTTGTCTTTGTAAAAGTATTCGAAGGTATTCCCTTTTTTTATGCGTAAAATTCCGGAATCCAAGTTGCTTACATAGATCAAATCAGCCATTTCAGGAAAAGCATCCAGGTCAATAAGTTCTGCGATATCTTGTATCATGCTCCCAAAATAATGGAAAGTCCCGGGAATTGTATTACAAAAGTTTTACGGGAACTTACGGAATTATGAGATTTAATTCGTACTCACAAGTAAAGTAGTCTGGAAATGTCGTGTTTTACTCGGGGTTATAAACTGCAAACATTGATAATCTTCCTGAAATCACCCCGGAGTTTTTAAGATCAAAAACTGTATGACGCTCAAAAAAGATGATCAAATTATTGGTTGGGTTAATTTGTTAGTGCACAGTTAGCATAATTAAAAAAAGCATCACTTTCGCAATGCTTCTCTTTTATTAATTAGTTCTTCTGATGTTATTATCCTCCCGTTCCCGTATAACCAGTTAAATAAAACGTAGTTAGGGTTGATTGATGATTGATGAATAAAACATCACTCAAACTATCACTACACCAATCACCTCCGCCGAGCCTTGTCTCATAAAAGTCTCCATATCCTTCTGCTGAACTGAATATAGCATCTCCATTTGCCATGATAAACTTCCAGGAATAACCTGTAACCGTCGTCCCTCCAGGAACCTGAACCGTAATCGTTTTTGTTTCGCCTAAATCTAAATAGTGGGCAGAACTTGTTACAGTTCCCGAAGTTGATCCACTATAATGTACCATTAATCGGACTTGGGTGCATGTCTCAGTAATTGGTCTGGAATCGCTTTTCAGTTTGATATCTTTACTATAAAAATAGGTAAAGCCTATCTGACCAAATGAAAATGATGAAGATGATAGTAAAAATGCAAGTAGTAATAACGTTCGCAAATTAGTGGTAATTGTTTTCATAATAGTTAGTATTTGTGTTTGATCAAACATACAAATTAAAACGTAACAAAAAAATAAATGATCGTTATTAATATCTGAAAATCAACATTTTGGAATAGATGTTCTGTTACTGCCTCAACCAATCCTTCCGAAGCTTCATCTGCTCCACACTTGGATTCTCAATCTCCGTGATCTTCCCGTTCTCCAGTTTTAATCCTGCTTTCAGGAGCATTTCTTCCAACGGAAGCGCTTTTGTTCCTTCAATATAGTCGGCAATAAACGTTTTGAGTTCCGGATAGCCGCTCACAGTTACCAGGTCGGAAAAGAAAAGTTCATCTTCAAACGCTTTTCCCCGGTAATGTGCCATTAAGTCCAATACGAGGTCTTTGGTACCATATTCACCGCCGGATAGTTCCCGGAGCTTCAAATCCAGGCATAAGTTGATCAATGCGCCTTTTAAATACACATTGTAATATTCGCCTTGCATTTCCATTGGGTGAAGGCTCAGGTCTGTGATTGCAAGGTTCGGATCAAAATGACTCATGTCACTGATCTTCTCTTCAACGGTTTTGAAAAATACTGTTTCAGTATTTAAGCCCGTTTTTACCGGCATGTGCATGGTGAAATACTCTGTCATTCCTTCATACAGCCAAAGGTGCTTTGAAAATTTAGGCTCGTTGTAATCGTAGTTGGCAATCTCTTCCGAATGCAGGCCAAGCGGCATCAGCGTGTGGAAAAACTCGTGGCTGGCAATTCCGTAAATATTTCGGCGGATCGTTTCAATGTCCAAAGGCATGTAAAGCAGGATCAATGTTGAATTGGAATGCTCCAGGCCATCACCGATGATGTGCGTGCGATTGGGAGCCAGGCTGTGGTAGATCAAAAAAGTGTAATGGTCCACCGGCAGTTTGTTGTTCAGGTATTTCGCCTGGCTTAGCAAAAGGGGACGAATGTATTCCGCAATGTCTTTGGAAATCGGTTTTCCGGAAGTAGAATAACAGGCAACTTCAACCGTGATTCCGGGAAGTTTCAGGATCGTGGTATCTGGCTTCGCGTACAAAATCGGATTGTCGACCAATTGATGGTAGTTTTCTGCGGTGAAAAAGTCCTTATCCGGCTTCACAGTCTTTTTCAAACTCGTTGCCGGATATAAATGGATCCCTTTTCGAATCGTCACTTCTATTGGGTGGTCCATGTGCCCGCGGAAATAGCCGAACAAACTGTTTGGTGTTATCACGAATGAACTATCTTTAAAAGAACTTGCAGCAGACCGGTAAAAACCATCTATCATTTTGTCGTCGAAAGCTTCCCAGGCATCATCAACCAAATAAGAAACACGTGCGATATTTTTGGCATTGAAGATTTTCCAGGAATTTTGGTCTTTTTGTTCCGTGTTCAGTTTTTTGCCTTTTTTATCAAAGACTTCAAAACCGGAAATGTATTGCCCGAAATTCATCGCGCCGTAAATTCCGGGAATAATCTTCGGAAAACAATAAGTGAGGGTGTCTTCTGTAAACCCGGCAATCTTTAAATCAACAGCCAGTTTGTCGTTCGAAAGGGCTTTCAGGCTGGTTTCGTAAGTATATTTGATCTGCGCACCAATGGACTGACTAAACCCCGCAATCATCAATAGGAGTAAACACTTTTTCATAGTTCCCGATTCAATTTCAACCTTAAGACCGTTTAACAGCTTAAAAGTTACAACAAAAAGGCTGGAACAAGATTAATCTCGTGCCTGCAGATTCATATAAAATACAAACCCCCGATGAATATTCTCCATCGGGGGCGTAGCTACCACACGTACTTCACTATCAACCTGTACATGTATTACCTCTAAATTAAACCTAAACTGAAACCTAAACTAACCTAATTGTTACCTAACTTATAGCGTTATGATTGATAGTACGCTCTTTAAAATTTTTCTTCATAATCTTCAATGTCGCAACAGGTGCCTTAGGAATTTTGTAAATTCAAACCCAGTATACCATAATTCCTAAGTCTACACTATTGCAAGATCTTTTCGGAGTATTTCGTAAGTTAGTGGTAGAGGTCCCCGGAGGAACCTTACTGCCACATCGAACGGAAATAATCCTTATAACTCAAGTTCTACTATTTCAAATCTCTTAGTCACTTACCTGAAATCGTTTTTTCAAAAGTGATTTTCTTGCACTATCTCTTATAAAGAACGTGCCAAAGGTAGGTGATATGAAAAAACCCTTGAAAATCAAGGGTTTTAGTATTTGGAAGTTTTCGAATTATTTTCAAAATGAAAAAAATATTTTCAAAATGAAAAACATCTACAATGGTACGGTTCCCACACATGTTGGATTTCGCCCTGTTAATCAATTTCTTCTTCCTCTTTCAACATGCGATAAATGGTTGTCTGACCGATATCTAATTTATCTGCAACCATTTTTGTGTTGTTATTGTATTTATCCAGGAACAATTGCACAATTCTCCTGTTGTAAGCTCTCAAACTCATCTCTTCGGCAATAATTCCGGAAAGAATATCTGCACTTGCAACTACAATATCGTCCGCTTCAATGACATCGTTCATCGACATCACGGAAGCCAGCTCGATAACCGATTTCAATTCGCGTACATTTCCCGGCCAAGGGTAGGCAAGAAGCTTGTTTTGTGCCGCCGGGCTTAGTTTCTTTGTCGACATACCGTTTTCTTTGCAGAAACGCTCTACAAAGCTTTTACTCAACAATAACGTATCTTTTTCACGTTCCCGAAGTGGCGGCAATTCAATAGGAAGACCAAACAAACGATAATAAAGATCTTCGCGGAAAGCACCCGACTTCACTTCCTGCAGGAGGTTTTTATGAGTAGCAACAATGATCCGGCAATTGAATTTGTAAATTTTATTCCCTCCAACACGTGTTATTTCGCGTTCCTGTAATGCACGCAGGAGTTTTGCCTGGAAAACCGGATCAAGTTCGGCAATTTCATCCAGGAATAAAGTCCCGCCGTCAGCTTCCTCAAATTTCCCGATACGCGTTTGGTTTGCCCCGGTAAAAGATCCTTTTTCATGGCCGAATAATTCACTTTCGAACAACTCTTTGGGAATCGCAGCCACGTTGATAGCCACAAACGGTTTGTCTTTGTAGATTGAATTGTAATGAATGGCTTTTGCGATCACCTCTTTTCCGGTCCCGGTTTCCCCGGTAATAGAAACGGTGATGTTGTTGGAAACCGCCTTTTGCAGAAGCATAAAAATGTGCTGCATCTTACTGCTTTGCCCAATGATGGTATCGCTGAAATTGTATCTCGTTTGAACTTCTTTCTCTAACTTTTCGATCTTCTTTAAGAGTTTCGTCTGGTTCTGAGCATTTGCAAGGGTATTCAGTAAGCGGTTGCGAAGATCGTTTCCTTTTACGATGTAGTCGTATGCACCTAATTTCAATAAGCTAACGGCTGTTTCAATTTCTTCCTGCTCAGAAATAACGATAACCTGCGTTCCCGGACACATGGCTTTGATCTTTTCCAGGAGCTCTTCCCCGGAAATATCCGGTAAGCGGTAGTCCATGGTAATTAGGTCCGGAACATCATCGTTCAGACGATTCAGAAGTTCTTTTCCGGTTGAAAAAGCTTCCGTTTCATAATCAGGATTCAGCGAAACGGTATGCACCAACAGTTTTTGGTACCAATCGTTGTCTTCTACAATAAAAATGCGTTGTGTAACCCCGGTTTCCATATTGAGTTGCTTAGTTTAATTTTTCTTTTACTTGTGTGATGATGTGTTTCGCCTGTTCCTCGAATGCCTCCATAGATTCTTTGATCGCCGGATCAACCTTGGTTTCTTTCCCCATTCGTTCAATATCTTTCAGGGTAGAATAACAGTTGTGAGCTCCAAAATGCTTGAAAGGAGCTGCCAGTTGATGTGCCAGTTCGGAGGCCGCATCCCAGTTTTCTTCCGCTGCAAGATCTCGCATCTTGATCAGTCCGTTTTCAGTTGAATTCACGAAGGTTTGTAAGAGTTCTTTGTAGAAACTGTCGTTGTTATTAGTCAGCTTTTGTAAGCTTTTGAAGTCGGCGTCGTCTAATTGAGTTCCCATGCTCTTGTCTTTATAAATTTGATACAATATTCTTCTGATCTCTTCCGGATTAACTGGTTTTGTTAAAACTTCGGTCCAGCCTGAGTCAAGCATCCGCTGTCTTTTTTCAGGATTCAGAGTTGCTGTTAGACCAACCACCGGAATTTGATCCAGGGTTTCCATTTCGGCCATTTTTTCGCGGAGTTCGTGTCCGTTCATTTCCGGCATTCGGACATCCAGAAGAACGATGTCGATATCGTTGTTCTTGAGTTGCTCCAAAGCCTCCAAGCCGTTTGTGGCTTCGATAAGTGTAATGTTTACTCCGTGAAACATACTTCGCAGAAGTGTTCTGTTAAACGGTTCGTCGTCCACGATCAATAAAGTCTTTTCTTTCAAAAAGGAGAAATCGGTTCGTGAAGGTTCGCGCGGAGCATCAACTGTTTCTTCCGTTTCCTCAAATGGAATTTCAATGTAGAAAGTAGTTCCAATACCTTCTTCACTATTTACACGAATACTTCCGCCTTGTTTGTCGATGATTTGCTTGGTAATGCTCAATCCGAGTCCGGTTCCGCCATATTTGCGTGTTACGGCCAAATCGGCTTGTTCGAACGGTTCAAAAATACGTTCCAGTTGGCTTTTTGACATCCCGATTCCCTGGTCCTGAACTTCAATCAAACAACGGATCTGGCGCTTTTCCAATTCCTCATAGCGAAGACCGATGGTAATCAGACCGTCTTTGGAGAATTTGTTGGCGTTGCTGATCATATTGATGATGATTTGGCGGAAACGCAGCGGATCACCCATCACATTCGGGAAAGGTTTTTGGTCCAGTTCTACATTCAGGCTATTGCCTCTTTCCTGTACCTCTAATTCGTACTGCTCGTGAAGCATCATGATCTCGTTTGCCGGATTGAAAGCAATTTTCTCCAGTTGAATGTGGTCTTTTTCCAATTTGGAAAGGTCCAGGATCTCATTGGTAATCTGCGACAAATGTTTCACCGAATTGCGAATGATCTTTACTTTTTTCGCCGCACTTTGATTCAAAGGTTCAAAGAACAATTGTTCCGTAAATCCGGAAATGGCGTTCAAAGGTGTGCGAATTTCATGGCTCATTGTTGCTAAAAAGCGCGATTTGGCTTCAGTGAGCTGATCGCTTTTATCCTTTGCCAATTTTAACTGGGCATTTGTTTCTTTGGATTTATTGAACAGGGTAATGATCAAAATTACAATCATCAGGATCAATAAAGTGGAGATAATACTGAAACTGAAAATAATCTGGTTCGTTTCTGCAGCTACTGTTTTCGCATGCTGGGTTTCTTTTACCAATTCCCGTTTGTCTGCAAGCTCAATAGTTTGGAAAATCTGTCCGATTTGTTTGCTGAGCTTATTGTTCTCCTGTTCCAGGTTCAATTTGTACATATTGAGCAATGTTTCTTTCGAAACAGCTTTGTCTTTTACTGACTGGATTTTTTTGGAAATTTCACTGGAACTTACTGCTGCAATTTCCGAAGCTTTGATCTTAACTTCAGGTTGAACTGCGGTTGTAGTTGTTTGGGCGTTTTGCTTTTTCTTTTTTCGTTGAAACCATTTCTTTTTAGTCTCTTCTTCCTCTGGTGTTCCTTGTTGCGGAGTTTGCAAAGCATTTATCCGGTCACGGATTTCCATTTTGATCCGGGTGCTTTCACTGGCATTTTGGACTTCATTTTCCACCAGCGACATCGTCTCATCCACCCGGTTTTCATTCTTAATACTCATCAAAGTATCCAGGTTCAGAAAGCGATCTTTAACCAATATACTTAAGTTGCGGATCTGCTTTTGGTACGTTGAATCATCCATTTTATAGGATTTCAGGAAATCAATCTTACGATTGGTCTGTGATTCCAGGATCTCAAAATCCAATAGTGCATCCGGATTATTTTGATAGAGGTATGAATAAGTGAGATTGTCTGATTTTAGGATATTGCTGTTCAAATCACGAACAATGAATCGTCGGTTTTCCTTCAAATTTGTGGGGAGCGGGCTTTCTGAAACCTGCGATAATCGGTCGTAAACCCAGTAACCGGTAGTACAAACGAAAATTAGAAGCAAGGCGATAACTATAAATAAAATGCGTTCAAAAAGATTATTTCCCCAGCTTTTTTTCATATTGATATGAATTTTCAATTTGAAAAATACAACAATTTATCCGGATTTCATTTTTCAAAATGAATTTTTACAGATGAATTTAAATCAAAATTGCGTTTAAATGAATATTGAAAAGAATTAATGAGCAGAATTTGAAAGGATTATGAATTATACAGCATTTGAGTTATTTCAGAGCATCATTGAAAAATGGAATTTTGTTGAATCAAACCAAAGTTATTACTATGAAAAAAATCTACGTATTATCTATTGCTCTTGTTTTGGCAGCTTTTCAAAGTAAAGCCCAGCAGTGGTCCAGGATTCACACGAATCTCGATTCAATATGGACGACTTCTATCCATTATTTCAACAAAGGAGACACCGTTATCTATTCCGGAAAAACAGAAGCTGCGGAGTCCAGCAGGAGATTTTATGTTTCAACAGACGGAGGAACGACTTTCAACAGGGAATTTACTGATTTGCAGGGACTTACAAACAACCTTTCCGGATTGTGGGCCTTAAAACTGAATAATAAAATCCTTGGTTTTCGCAATACACCAAATCTGGGAACTCATGAATTCCAGGGAACAAACAACTGGACCTCTCTTTTGCCCAATGCCATTGGTATTTATGGAGAAGTAAATGTGGGAACGCTTTTCTTTCAGCCACAAAGTATGAACAAGATCTATACAGTTCCTGCTTCAGGAGGCACGCCTGTTCAGGTTGCTGCTAGTGCAATCACTCTGTATTCAACTTATACGAAAGGTACTCGTGTGTTCCTCGGAGGAAAACAATCCATGCCTAATTTTATTATGTACTTAGATAACGGGGATTTTTCCAACATCCAGCCAACTACGATCACTCCTCAGATTGTGGCAAACAATGATGTGGTTACCAACTTCTTTGAAAATGCAACTGGTCTGTATGCCGTTTTATCAGATGGATTTTCCCGCCTGTATAAAAGTACGGATAACGGGTTAAACTGGAATTTAGTTGCAACTACTTATTTAGTAAATGGAAGTCCCCAGCCATTCACGAGTACACAGATAATCGGCACACCTGACGGAAGAATATTTATGGTGAAAGCAGGAGGAAATGCGGACGATGTTTATTTAAGCACAGATGGTGGATTGACTGTGAGCAAGATCGGCAGCGGATTACCGGTTTCAGTAACTCCTTATGGAAAAATCCTGGTGAATGGGAACAAAGTGTGGTATGATGTGAAAGCAATTAACCCGCAAACATTTATCACTACGGACACATCCATAGCAGGATTATACCTGCTGGATGGCCAAACAAACAGCCTGGAGCAAAATTTTTCGGAGAATCAACTAACAATTTACCCGAATCCAGCAACTGATTTGGTGCATGTTGCAATAAATCCGGGACAAGTGATAGAACAGATTCAAATCGTAGACTTGGAGGGAAAAGTAGTATTTGAAACAACAGATACGAATCTTTCTTTGAACAAACTGAATAATGGAACTTACCTCGTTGCTGTTCAATGCAGCGGCGGTCATATAATAAAGAAGCTGTTAGTTAAACAGTAATTGTGGTACAAAACGAAAGGCGCTTTTCTATAAACGGATTGCGCCTTTTGGTTGAAAGAATACCTCAATTGCATTATTTCAGGATCAGATTGAATCAGTGAAATTTGCAGAGATAACTGACCTTGTTGAAATCCTGCGCCGGAGTAACTATCAGTCCTTAAGTGAATAGTAGTGCATAAGTGATGAGGAAACTGGTTGTGATAAATCTCCACCAATATAGCGTAAGACTAAAAGGGTATTCATGAGGTATGAATGCCCTTTTTAGTTTAATTCGAATTTTCGATCAGTTTCAGCACATACTTTAGCTGTGTATCTTCGTTTTGCATGAAATCCTTAAACGATTGATAAACTTCATGATCAGGAATAATTCCCCTTCCTGTTGGTTGTGATTCTTTGTTCGGAGCATCCTGTGTCACATGAACAATTGAAAAGCGAGTAATGATTTTAGAGTTGGGAAGCACATACTCTACCGGAAAATGACCGTTGTGCCCATAGTAGCCACCTGAAGTTTCCACTCCCACAATTACGGCATTGGAATGACCTCTAACCAAAGATGCGAAATGTGAAGCAGCAGAGCCTACATCTTCATTAATTACTAAATAAATATTTCCCTGGAAACGATTGGAATCCGGGTAATAAGTTGGGTTGAACTGCTGATCCTGGTAAAATTTGTTTTCACCCTTCTTTTGAACGGGAAAAATAGTTTGAAGATAATCGTTCAAATCATTCAATTCTTTCTTTTGATTGCTTTTGTCGCTTGAATTCCACTTGTAGTACTGCGGATAAGGCAACTTATTAAACAGAATATAAGCTTCTGTATTTTCCCGGAACGAATGATCTGTGAGATAAGTAAAAACTTTCTCATAGGTTGGGTCATTTCCACCGGGATTGTTACGAATATCAATGATGAGGTTTTTCGTTCCGTCAGATTTAAAGCCTTTGAATAAGCTATCCAGGTAGTTGGAAAAGACCGCGAAATCCGGATCTTCGGAATTTCCTGCCATTGTAAAGATCCGGAAGTTCAACAAGGCAGTTTTGGGAGAAATTCGTTTAAAGCTGTATTTATCCTGGAAATTGAAATCTGTCAGACTGTCCAGTTTCGCTGAATACCTCTTTGCATAGCGAACTGCGTTTTCCTGCCTGCTTAAACTTTTCAGGGTTATGCTTTCAACGCTGCCTGAAAAGGGTTTTTTGTAGGTGATGTCAAACTGTTCTGCTGTCCCATATTCGAATGGATAAACCCACCCGAAACAATTCTCAGTGCTCGCTTTGATTTTCGCTGTTTGATTGTACCCGTCTGTGGTGCAGTATTTGGAAAAGCGTTTCTTCAGATGGGTATCAGAAACTCCATTAATGCTCAGGATCTGTGAACCCAGAGGAATTTCACCGCCTTCATAATTTACGATCATGTGCTTGTCAATGCTTTTCAGGAAAAAAGAAAAGTATCCGCTGTCCTTCGGAATGTAGCTGGAAGGGTGATGAGGCAATTTGGTAGTATTGTGGTTGCTTCCTTCAAAATCGGTGAGGGTCATAATGATCTTATGGAATTCATTCATGCTGCGTGGCTGTTCAATTTCGGAATATGCCCAACTAAAGATGCTGTCGATCTGTGCTTTGGTCCGGTATCTGTAAAATCCCGAATTGGCCTTTTCACGGATGTTCCGGAATGCATCCAGATCTTCTTTCATTTGATCTGTATCAAGCAATATGGTAATCAATCCTTCTGCAGGAACACTTTCTGTGACCAAAACCGTACATGTTCCTTTTTTGGAATTGTTTTCATCCTTTAAGGCTTGAACCGATAAAATGAAATCTGTGTTGTTTTGGATGGAAACTTCCAAAATTTCCGGACCGTACTTTCCATTCGGACTATCCATATAGGCAGCTTCCGTTCCTTCCGGGTTCTTTAAACGCAATTCCACATCAATCCCCTTTTGCTCCACCACAATTTGGTAGGTTTTACCCCTTTCGAAATGAAGAGCAAATGTCTTTGCCTCATTTTGCGAAACTCCGAATGATTTCTTTTTGTTGATAGGTAATAAGGAATTTTTTTGTGCAAAGCCAGCCAGCGGTAAGGCAAGTAAAAAAGGAAGTATGAATTTCACGACATGAATTTTGCCGCAAAGAAAGAAATAAAGACGAATCATCCTGTTTCCTTTAACTTTTTTAAGCAATGCATTTAATTTTTTCGCAGGTGCTTGCTGAATTGAAATAATTCCTTATTTTTGCACCCGCTTGCAACGGTAAGTGGGCTGTCAGTCGGACAGCAAAAACAAATGCCTCGGTGGCGGAACTGGTAGACGCGCTGGATTCAAAATCCTGTACTTTCGGGTGTGCCGGTTCGATTCCGGCCCGAGGTACCAGAAAAAATAACGGCTGTGAAGTTTTAACTTTGCAGTCGTTATTTTTTTTGCCTTCATTCTTGTATTCCCCCACATCCATTACAAAAAATTGTGGAACCCCAGTGTTTTAATTCACAGTAATGTCATTATCAATAAAGAACTTCGTTTAATCCTGACTTTAGGCTGCGACCCTCGATATTTTATCGAAATGCTCTAAATAACAGAAAGATCGCTGTAGTTTGCGCCTGTGGCTATGGCGGGAGAAACGGACAAAAAAATCCCCGGTAAATAAAAAACCGGGGATAAAATAGGAATGATTTACTTCTGAATTTGGATCTTCTGCGTAGTTTTGTGCATGTTGTTACTAATAGTCACAAAATATAAGCCGTTCGCCAGATCTTCGAGATTTAATTCGACATTGTTCGTTTCATTTGATAAAAGGGTCGTGTAAATCTTCCCGTTTTGGTCAGTAACTGAAATCTTCACCTGTTCCACATAATCGCCCAGAACTACTATAAATCGGCCGCTGCTCGGATTTGGGAAAATGACAACAGATAATTGGTCTGACAAAGTTAAGTCATTAAAAAGCTCTGAATCCGGTGTTTGATCGCCGAACTTATTGATACCTGTAGAAGTATATAAGCTAGCAAGATAGTTATAGTTTGAGGTACAACCGAATTTACGCAAGCTAAGCAGTTGGTTTGGAAGTCCTTTGTAGTTTACTGAATGAATTAGATGATATCGTGTGTCGCTACCTCCCATATTGCCGATAGCCCAATCGTTGATATATGGGGATGTGCTCGGGCTTGCAGACCAGTTCCACGTCCAGCCGTTTTGTGTCGTATTAAAGTCCATTGTAGCTGACCATGCAGCCGATGTCCCGGTTTGAATGAACATTAGTTCGTCTTTCACGTCACCGTCTAGGTTGCCAATCAGCAGAACGTCGCCAGTTGCAAGGGGATACGACCAGCCTCCTAAGGTTGTTGCGCCATTGGTTGACCATGTATTCGAAAAGTTGTTGTTTACGAATGTAAATATAGTTGCAGAAGCCGCAAGTCCAAGAATTTCGTCTTTTCCGTCTCCGTCGAAATCGCCGCTTTTCATGTTGCTTCGATAAGGACGGATAGGATGAGTTGTAACTCCATTGTCTGACCAGCCTGCAACGAAATTTCCATTGTCGTAGTTAAACATAGTCGTCATACCTGAGGGAAGATCGGCGCCTAGGAGCTCATCTTTTCCATCACCATCATAATCACCCGGTACGAGCTGATCTTTATAAGCAGTGAGCGGATGATTACCGTAATCCGACCAGTACCATACAAAATCAGCATTGTCATAACCAAACATGGTTGTCCATCCTGAGAGTAGATTTCCGAGCACTTCATCCTTTCCGTTCCCGTCATAATCTCCCACGATGAGCTTATCTCTGTAAGGCAACAGCGGATGGTTTGCCGTCGAGCTGCTCCAGACCCATGTCCAGTTGCCGGCATTGTATTTAAGCATTGCCATAAAATTTCTATTCGTCCCAGTCTGAACACATAATAATTCATCTAGGCCGTCGCCATTATAATCACCCGGATAAAACTTATCAAAGTCAGACGCTGTCCACCCTCCAATATTTCCTGTTCCGTTGTTTGACCAGACTTTTTCCCATCCGTTCGTATTTACAACTGGGGTGGTCGTTCTGAATTTGAGCACGATAACGTCCAACGGACCGAAGCTCATCGCCAGATCTTTGGTTCCTGTAAATGCCTTGTAATATTGCTGACCAACAGTGTTCGCAGATAAATCAATAGTAGAATTGCGCGCTGTTTTATAAGTTGAGCTCGTCGTTAAATCGGAGCTTGAAGAGAATAACACGTCTACGCCTGTAGAATTCTTGATCAACTGGTTGGCCACGTTATTGAAATTCAGTGTCGCAGATACAGCGACATTCAACGGGTTGGCAACAATCATAACAACCTCATTTCCATTCGTTCGGATCGTATAGCGTAAACCATAATTTTCGGTTTTTTTTTCTGCTGGTAACGCGGAAATTCCACCATAAGCCGTAATCGGAGGAACAATGCAGTTTTCATCCGCTTTGTCTTTTTTATTGTAGATAATATTGCTTTGGTCCGAGTTTAAAAAGTTATTGTTTACCAAATACCTTAGCTCCTGTCCGAGGTTCGAAATGAACGACCTGTAATTATTCGAAAAGTATTGAGTGGCGTAGCGATCTGCATCCAATGAGGACTGTTTGCCGATATTTGCTTCTCCGTTTTGGTAGGTGTAGTCAGAATAGATGTAAATTCCCGTTGCTCCATGTATGATTGAAGTATAAGTCTGGAACCACAACCAGTTGGCATTGTTGATCGTTGTCGAATTGTAGTGTCTCTGACCATAATCGACTTCCGGGCTCACATAGGATTCTGCTCCGATAGTCGCCTGTACTTCCGGATACTTTGTGAGAAGGTATTCTATATTTTTGAATTTGGATAAATAATGGTTATTAGAGCAGGGAGTCCCGGCACATCCTACTCCTCCGGTGTGTAAGATATTGGCATAATCTTCACCCAAATAGCCGGGCGTAAACTGGTAGTAAGACTCTTCCAGTGCGACGTCTGCCTTGTTAGGAAGGTTCGTGTACTCCTGGGGATCGTGATCGATCGGCGAGTTTTCGTAGTTTCCGGCTATCGGATTCCACTCAGCGTCCTCCGTATTGTCGTGTAAGGAAGATCTGTGGTTTACCATTGACACATACGTTTTCTGATTGGGAAGAAGTGCCTGGTTAAAATGGTCTATTGCAATGTTAACCAGGTTAGGTGGAATTTCTCTTAGATATTGGGTAGCTTGCGGATCTGTTCCGGGATTAAACCAGTGAAGAAATGAATATTCACCGCCGAGCATAACGCCAGCAACTGTAGTCTGCAGCAACGGAAGATTGTAAACATTATTGAGTAAATAGTCGTAATTAGTGCGCGCTTTGCAATTATTATAAATGTTCTGGTATCCTGGAAGATTTGTTTGGTAAGACGGAGGACCCGACAAGTCATTATTAAAACATGTAAAGCCGTTATCATCGTTCACCGCGGATTGCGGAACAAACCAGTTAATGGCAACGGGGAGGTATTTCATGTTGTACTTTTTCGTCAGCTCGAGATATGTTTTAATACGCATTTCCGACGTGCCCCATTCACCAGGTAAGAAAGTATAGTGCGTATTAAATCCGTCTTGGCTGAATTGGGCCAGGGTACTGGTCGGATAACCCTGGTAAAGCATATCGGTTAATGTGACGATATCGCAATTGTACCCTATATTTTTTTGAGTTTGGGCCGCGTTTGCATGCATTGCGTTATGCGGATAAACGATGCCAACAGCAAAGTTATTCTGGGCTTCCAGGGAGCCGATGTAAAACATCAGGGTTGTGAGAATAATAGGACGTATCCTTGATTTATGTTTCATGGTTAAATGAATTTAGTTATTAAAAACAATTTACTGGTGCAAAATGATGGTTTTGTAAAACTAAGTAATTTATTACATAGAGTGCTTCAGAAAAAATATTGGGCTGCCATGTAGCATATTTTCAGAAAAACACAAAAATCCCCAGATACAACTACCTGGGGATTCCTGTCAATGTGTAATACTTGGTTTTCAGTCCTGACTAATTATATCTAACTAGTTTTGCTGCATTACGAGCATCGGCATCTTACAAGTGTTTTGTCCTTTTACTAGCACTGTACATAAAGAAAACACGAATATCCTTCCCTAAAAAGTTCGATTTCTTTCCGCTTTTTTGTTTTTATCTATACTAACTTTTCATTCGCAATTAATCTTTCCTGCTTCCATATAAATTCGAAGCTAAAGATTCCTTTTTCTTGAACGAAGTCTTGTCTTTTTCCATTTTTGCACTTCCACTGTCAGCTGAATAAACCAGTTTGTGACATTCCGGGCATTCATGGCTGGTGCATTGAATGTAGTTCAAACTCAGGTTCAATTCTTTTTCAGCATAGGTTGTAAGTTCGAACAACGCTTTCAATTTACCCTGTTTCACAGTAGATTCAACTGCAGGTAACTCCTCATTCGTTAAACCAAAGTGAAACTCATTTTCAGCCATGGGTTTATCACATTCTTCGCAGTAATAGCTCGGGTTTCTTCCAACGAAAATAGCAGGAACAACAACCATAATCAGCATTTCGACGAGGTAAATGATGGAAGTGATTTGTTCACCCAAACCAGCGCCGTTACGACCGATTTTCCCAATGCTCAACTCTCTCATGGAAATAACCTGCGCAAGTCCTGAAAAAGGAAGCTGAAAAATCATTCCTCCAAAAGCAGATTCGGCGTAAATAGCCGACCAGGCATTGTAAATGCAGACAAAACCAAAGAAAATGGCTAATAAGATTGCTACATATCGGTTGCGCAACTTGCCCGCCATTTTGAAAAGTGAGGTAGCGAGAATCACACCCATTACAGCAATTCCCAAAAGAATAAAATTCAAATAAATGAATGGATTCAGTTCTGAAAGCAAGCCATATCCGATTCCAACGAGACTTGAAATGATGTAGCCGATAACCAGGAAAAGAAAGAAACGTGGAATGTCTAATTTTCCGCTCTCTTTGTAGGTTGATCCTGTAAGGTGATTGTTGATGATCATAAGTAGTTTTTTTTCAAAAATAGAAATTCCTCCGAATTTATTCGGAGGAACGAAATTAATTTATTAGAAGCTTATTTAATGATTTTCAGCATGGCACGCTCATCACCTTTCACGATTTCAATGAAGTAAACACCACTTGCCAAATCCTGCAGATCAGTTATTGTCAATGATTTATCAGCTGCTGAGTTGGATGAAATCTCCTGAGTCTTAATCACTCTTCCCGAACCATCACGCACAGCTAATTGCGCTCCAACCAAATCTGCCTGCGTCCATTCAATGGTAATAATTGAAGAAAACGGGTTCGGATAAGCAGTGATTTTGTTCGCATTCACCAAATCCTGGATTCCCATCATGCTGCAGCCGTTCAATGTTCCCGGCATGTTTGCATCCAGCCAGGTTAATCTTCTGTGGAACCAGTCTTTTAGTCGCTGAACTTCTTCTGCATATGTTTGACTTGGAGCTTGTACTTCCGGAGTTCCGGTTGCACTTCCCAAATGTCCCCACGTTTGATAATGCCAAACCTGGCTTTCATTCACCATCAGCGCCACAGAATCAATTTTCCCGTCGATGTAGGATTCTTGCAAAATACTTCTGCGCAGATCGTCGTAACGACAACGTACTTCGTTTGCAAACAAGGTGTCCTGCAGCAAGCGGATGTACCAACCCGGAGCATTTACGTCCTGGTCGCATTCGCCGTACATGAATTGTGATCCGTCTTCAGATCCACCCCACATGTCTTTTTCCGCCCAGTCAAAATCCCAAACCGGACCGGCTTTTAGTTTCTTCACAGTTCCGTCGGCCTTGTCTTTGTCTTTTGAGAAATAACGGCTTTTTTTGAAACCATCGCCATTTCTGCACACTTCATTCACAATGAAATAATCAATGAAAGAGGGAACATCAATAAATGCACGGTAACCCAAACCAGGATTTGCGAAATCAGGTCCATATAGCGCATCTTCGTAATCTTCTATGAAATTCTGAATGTAAGTTTTTTGCTGAATGATAATTTCATCCGGTTTCGGATACACATAAACCATGTGAATGTCCAGACCCGGAAAGCCAATCGGGCTGTGGCTTAAAAGCCAGGAATCAGTGTTGTCCCAATAATCAATCTTCAAAATATAGCCGCCTGTTAAATCAACTCCGGTAATTTCCGTTGGGTCCAGTTTATTGACATCTACCCGGTTGCTATCTCGCTTGATCTTTTCTCCCAGCAGGTAAATTCCCTGGTATTCGCCATTAATGACCACATCTACCAAACGTGTTCGTGTAGCATAATGTCCCATCGAGTCGAACAGGTGGTATGGAAGAATGTTGCGTGAAAAAGATTTGTCGTTATAATTAGCCAGTAAAAGCCAATCACTTTCTTCCGGCATTCCAAGCAATGGAGCATCGATCGAATTTCCATTCAAGTCCCAGGTTTCAAATGCGTAAGGCTTTTGAGGAAGCGACAAAGAATAATTTCCGCGGTACTCAATTCCGATTTTACCATTGTATTCATCCGGAGCATCTGTCATGTAATTGCGCACTCCTTGTCCGTTGAAACGGATTTTCATGTCTGCCATTACTTTCGGGTCGTCCTGGATCGTGTTTCCATTCGTGTTGATTTCAACAATTGGCAGTAAAGAGGAGCTAAAAGTGAAATATCCCGCCGGATTATTTCCAAAAGTGATGGAGAAAGAGATCACATTTCCCTGGTCTGCCCCGTAATTATCATTGACACGCAATTTCCAGCTTCCGTTCGGATTTTGTCCGTTATTGACCAATCCCATTTGTCCGGAGGGTTTGAAAGTTCCCGTAAAAGGAGCACTTCCGGAAGAAAGACTGGTTGCTGCATCCACGTTCAGGCAGGTATTTGTAAAGTTGTCATCGCCGCCGCCGGTATTTGAAAACAACATACCAACTGTACCATCCGGAGCCACGATCCAAACAGTTAGGTCGGCATCGTAAGTATGTGTCAGGTTAATGCAAACAGTTTCCAAACCAAAATTGTTCGTATCGATTGTTGTTGGAAGCCCTGTTACAGAAACCGGAATGTCAATCGTTGCGTTATCATTGATTGGTCCGCCACCGCCTGTAAACGTTTGACAAAACACAGAATAAGAAATGCTTATGAATAAGCAAAGGAGAGAAATCTTCATAATTTTTCGTAGTTGTAAAACGAATGTAATTAAAATTGGCTTAACGATTTCTTAATATTGGATTTTAACAGATTGGAATTAGGGATAATAGTAGGGGCGAAAAATTTTTCGACCCTACTATCCGGCACTTGTTACGCGTTTAATGTATTATCTTTGAACCCTGAAAACGAAGCAAAATGGCAAAAATCCTCATCAAAAACATTCACACGCTTTACCAGGTTGGAGAAGACTTTCCGGAAATGATCTGCGGCGAAGCGATGAAACATGTTCCTACGATTAAAAACGCTTTCCTGGCTTTGGAAGACGGCGTAATTATGGCTTACGGATCGATGGAAGATTGGGAAGGAATTACAGACTGGCGTGGTGTTGAAGTGATTGATGCAGAAGGCCAGAGTGTACTGCCTGCTTTTTGTGATCCGCATACGCACACCGTTTTTGCCCGCACACGCGAAGAGGAATTCGTGGATCGGATCAATGGATTGACTTACGAAGAAATTGCTTTGAAGGGGGGTGGAATTTTGAATTCTGCACGAAGACTTGGCGAACTTTCTGAAGAAGAGTTGTTTCAAACAGCTTTGAAGCGCATCCATAAAATGAAAGCAAACGGAACCGGTGCGGTTGAGATCAAATCCGGGTATGGACTTTCTGTGGAAGCAGAATTGAAAATCCTGCGCGTGATCAAACGCTTAAAAGCAGAAGCCGGCATTGCTATCAAAGCCACTTTTTTGGGAGCACATGCTTTCCCAAAAGAATTCAAAGAAAATCACCAGGCTTATATTGATTTGATTGTCCATGAAATGCTTCCGCTTATTGCCAAAGAAGGATTGGCAGATTACATCGATGTTTTCTGCGAACGCAATTACTTCTCCGTAGAAGAAATGCAATACATTCTTTCCGAAGGAAAAAAAGTGGGGTTAATCCCGAAAGTTCATGTGAACCAGTTCTCGATCATGGGCGGAGTGAAAGCTGCTGTGGAATTGGGCGCACTTTCCGTAGATCATTTGGAAGAATCCAGCGACGAAGATATTGAAGCATTGAAAGGAAGCGGGTGTATGCCTACTTTCCTTCCCGGCTGTTCACATTTTATCAGTATTCCTTATGGAAATGCGCGTAAATTTATCGAAGAAGGACTTCCGGTTGCACTGGCTACGGATTACAATCCGGGAACAACTCCGTGCGACAATATGCAGCAGATTTTTTCCCTTGCCTGTGTGAAAATGCGTCTTACTCCGGAAGAAGCTTTGAATGCGTTGACGATCAACGCTGCTTATGCCATGGGCTTGTCTGAAACGCACGGAACTATTTCACTGGGGAAATCAACTCCGGTTATTTTAACAAAACCAATTGATTCGCTGGCTTATATTCCTTATGCTTTCGGAGAAAATCACGTAGACAGACTCATTTTTTAGTTACCTTTAGAATAGTTTAACTTACTGGAAACAAACAGCTAGTCATTTTTTAGCACCTTCGCAGATATGTACAAAATAGCAGGATTTCTTTTTCTCATAAATTGCTTTCAGGTCTTTGGCCAGGATGCGGAGAAGGAGTACCAGTTATTGTGGGAAGTGAAAGCTCCGAAAAGCAAGAAAATCAGCTACATTTTTGGGAGTATGCATTCCAACGATGCTCGTTTGTTTAATTTTCCTGATTCCCTTTACACGGCTTTTGCCAGTGTGGATGCAGTAGTACTTGAAACAGACGTCACACAGATTTACGATCAATACGATGTGCGTTTAGACTTGTTTAATTTTGACTTATTCGACAAAAAACGCTCTTTTGCCAGTTCGAAAAAAGCTACGCAGACCGTTTATGGTTCTGAAGACGGACGACCACAATTCCTGGATGCTTATTTTCAACAAACAGGTTATTGCGGTGGAAAAAAATTCTACCAGTTGGAAACCGTTCAGGATCAATTGAAATTGGCAGAAAATCCGGAGTTATTCAACACCCGCGCGGCGATCAACGGGTTGTTCTTTACCAAAGAAGCCTTTATACAAACATATATCAACGGTGATATTGCTTCACTAACAAATATGTTGAAAGCACAATTTAAAAGTTCACCGGATGCTTACAATGAATTGATCACGAAACGCAATCAGATCATGGCGAAAGGCCTGGACACGCTGATGCGGAAACGCACCGTTTTCTGTGCCATTGGTTCCGGTCATTTGTATGGAACAGACGGTGTTTTACAGCTCCTGCGGCAAAAAGGGTTTCAACTACGTGCCATAAAAGCAACCTACACCAATGCTGCTCCGGAAGCCCGAAAAAAAGTTCTCTCGTGGAGAACTTATGCTGTGGCCGACGAAGAAAATTCATTCCGCATGACTTTTGGCGGAAAACCCATAGAACTGGATGATGATAATAAGAAACACTACATCTACCAGGAATTGGGTCAGGGAAACACCTTCGAACTGCTCATCCATTCTTCCTCCGATTATTTGGATGACAACCGCTACAATTTTATTGAGAACGACATTGCACAAACCAAAGAGTTTACATTGGACGACGGAGCAAAAGGAATCGAAGGACTTATTTTGGATCCGATCAAGGGCTATCAATGGAAGCGCTTTATCCAATTTGGAGAATTGTGTTATGAATTGATCTGCTACGGCGGAAATAAATTTATGCATTCGGACCGCCCTGTCAAATTCTTCCAAAAGTTTGAGATCCTGACAGAAAAGGAGTAACCAACAACTCGTTGTTTATTCATTTTTCGCAATCTTCAAATGAATTTATCGGATAAAAGTAATTTCGATTCATTAAGTACGAATCCATGATTGAAAGAATACTCGAATCCACGCTCCGTGAAAAATGCCGTGAAAGTAAAATTGTTGTTCTGAAAGGAGCACGCCGCACCGGAAGATTAACACTCGTTTCTCAAATTTTCAACTTAGAAGATTCCGGGATCGGCATGATTGATTGTTCGAATAAGAAAGAACGAAAAGCAATGAATTCTTTGGAGCAGTTGAAGCGTTTTAGCGGGGATAAAAAAGTGGTGGTCATTCGTGATGCACAATTACTCGAAAACCTCCAGGGATATATTGATTTCGCTATTGAACTGGATTCATTGGAGAACCTGATTCTAATTTGTTCCTTCGAACCGGAATTGCACGAAGATTTGTGGGAAGCGCTGCGTGAACAAGGTTTGGAATTGAACCTGTTTCCGCTTTCGTATTCCGAAAGTGCCAAGTTCCACGGATTGGTGCAGGAAGATAAATTCTTAGAACAGCGTTTGATTTACGGCTATTACCCGGAAGTCGTAACCAATGAATCTGAGGCAGAAAAGCTGGTTTCTGAAATTATTGAATCGAGCATATTTACCCAATTGGGCGCTTCGGAGCGGATCAACAAAAAAGAAAACCTCATCAGACTGCTCCGGCATTTGGCCTTTAACATCGGAAAAGTAATCAGCTTCAACGATTTGGGTAAAAAGTGCGGACTCGATAATGAAACGGTTGAACGTTATGTGAAGCTTTTCGCGAAAGCAAATCTGCTGGTGTTGATCTCTTCCTATAACAACGGACATCGTTACGAATTGAAAAAAAGCCACGTCGTTTATTTCCTCGACAATGGAATCCGCAATGGGTTGATCCGTGCATTTCAGCCCTTGGAGTTCCGAAATGACGTGGAAGAATTGTGGAAGAATTTTGTGATCAGCGAACGGTTTAAAGCCAATGAATATGCGGTTAAAAGGCCGGAGGTTTTCTTTTGGCTGACACATACCAAACAAGAGGTCGATTACCTGGAAATCAATGAGGGCGAAGCATTCGGTGCAAAAATGAGCTGGGACGATTCCAAAAAGATCAAAGTTCCGGCTTCATTCACAGAGCTATATCCACAAATCAAAGTAACGGGAATCAGTAAAAAGACCTTCTGGACGTTCCTGCGAAAGTAGTTTAACCACGAGGCGCACGAAGAACACAAGGGTGTTTTTAGAGTTATCACGCAGTAATGGAAAGTGTTCTAATGTTATTGTATATTCAAAATCTTCGTGTGCTTTGTGTCCCTTGCGCCTTCGCTGGAGCTTCTGCGTAAGCGTTGTGGTAAAGAAAAACGAGAGCGAAGCGAAACTTCAATTGATCATCAAGAAAGTCAAATTCACAAAACCTCCAAAACTTCGTGTCCTTCGTGCTCTTTGTGGTTAAAAAAACGAGAGCGGAGCGAAACTTCAAATTGACCCTCAGGAAATCGTTTTAGCCGGATTTTCACGAAAAAATAACACACTCATCTCGAATATCTTCGTTATTTTCACAAAACTCGATAGACAGAACGATGAAGACAAAATCAGAAATAGTAGACAACTGGCTGCCACGCTACACCGGTGAAGAATTGAAGAATTTCGGAGAATACATCCTTATTTGCAATTTCCTTAATTACATTGAGAAGTTTGCGGAGATGTATGGTGTGGAGGTTATCGGGAAAAATAAACCGATGCAGTGTGCTACAGCCAACGGAATTACCATCATCAATTTTGGAATGGGAAGTGCTTCTGCGGCAACGATTATGGATTTACTTTCTGCTATCAAACCAAAAGCAGTATTGTTCCTTGGAAAATGTGGCGGATTAAAAAGTAAAAGTGAAGTAGGCGATTTGATCCTGCCAATTGCTGCTATTCGCGGAGAAGGAACAAGTAATGACTATTTCCCTTCTGAAGTTCCCGCACTTCCTGCCTTTGCACTGCAAAAAGCTATTTCAACAACCATTCGTGATGCTGGTTTCGACTATTGGACAGGAACTTGTTATACCACTAACCGCAGGGTTTGGGAACACGATGATAAATTCAAAGAATACCTGAGCCGCATTCGTGCAATGGCCATTGATATGGAAACAGCTACGATCTTCATGGTTGGTTTTGCCAATAAAATTCCAACCGGAGCATTGCTCTTAGTGAGTGATCAACCCATGACACCTGAAGGAGTAAAAACCAGCGAAAGCGATTCCAAAGTAACCACCGGATTTGTAGACAAACATTTGATGATCGGAATTGACTCTCTAAAACAATTGATCTACGACGGACACACCGTAAAACACCTGCGCTTCTAGATTAAACACTAAGCCCACTAAGACCACGAGGTTATTTTTACACTGTTTTGATTTGTTTACATGCCTTTGCTTTAGCAAAGGACTTATTGTTCTATATTCCTCGTGAGCTTCGTGCCCTTCGTGGTTAAAATAATCTGCGTGCCTCTGCGGACTTCTGCGGGAACCAAAAAAATGGTACTTTCGGAGAAAATCGAAGTCCATGCGTCTCTCTCTTCTAACTATTGGAATTACCCTCTTTGCGGTTTCTGTTTCTGCACAAAGCAAATTGAAGTACGTCAATCCTTTGATTGGAACTTCCAAAATGGGGCACACATTTCCCGGGGCAACCATTCCTTTCGGATCGGTGCAGTTGAGTCCTGATACAGATACACTTTCTTATTCGGTAGATGGGAAATATAACCCGGATGTCTATAAATACTGCGCGGGTTATCAATACGAAGATCCGACAATTGTAGGATTTAGCCACACGCATTTCAGTGGTACCGGGCATTCTGATCTAGGCGATATTCTGATCATGCCCACAAGTGGAAAACTTCAGTTGAATCCGGGTGTTGCCTCCAATCCCAAGAGTGGTTTCAGATCTTCTTACAGTCATACCAACGAATCTGCAAAACCCAATTACTATTCGGTTTTATTGGATGATCACAAAATCAAAGCAGAATTGACAACAACCACGCGTGTTGGAATTCACAAATACACGTTCTCTGAACAGGATTCAGCTCATATCATTCTCGACTTGATCTCAGGAATTTACAACTACACCGGAAAGAACGTAAACACTTACGTTCGTGTTGTTGATGAGTACCACGTTATTGGTTTCAGACAAACGACAGGCTGGGCAAAGAACCGTACAGTTTATTTTGCTATCGAATTTTCAAGACCTATTAAATCTTATGGATACGATGATTTCCAGTCGAAAAAAACGTACCAGGGATTCTGGCGCAAGTTTAACCTGAAAGACAATTTTCCGGAAATGTCGGCTGCCCAATTCAGAGCATTTTTTGATTTCGACCTGGATGCTTCCAAAGAATTGCTGTTAAAAGTGGCTTTGTCTTCTGTGAGTATGGAGGGTGCGGTGAATAATATGAAGTACGAAACGCCCGATTGGAATTTTGACGGATACGTAAAAGCGGGGGAACAATTGTGGGAACAGGAACTCAATAAGTTTGATGTTCAAATGCTCAACGAAGGAGATTTGACGAATTTCTACACGGCAGTTTATCATACATGTTTGGGTCCAACGATCTACCAGGATCATGACGGGCAATACCGCGGTTTGGATTTTGCTAATTGGTACAACAAGAACAGGCAGGAGATGAATTATACCACTTTCTCGCTTTGGGATACTTACCGGGCACTGCATCCTTTGTTCAATCTGGTTCAGCGAAAGCGAAATGAAGGCATGGTGAATTCCATGATTGCCCATCAAAAACAAAGTGCAGAAAAAATGCTGCCGGTTTGGTCGCACTACGGAAATGAAAACTGGTGCATGATTGGTTATCACTCTGTTTCTGTGATTTCAGACGCATATAATAAAGGACTTCAGGGAATTGACTATGACAAAGCTCTGGATGCCTGTGTGCAAACTGCACGAACCCGTTATTTCGAAGGAATCGATTCTTACATGGATTTGGGTTATGTGGCGGAAGATAAAAGTGGTAGTTCGGTTTCCAAAACCCTCGAATACGCTTACGATGATTGGTGCATTGCCCAATTGGCGCTTGGATTGAAGCGCATGGATATTTACACTGAATTCTCTAAGCGGAGTGAGAATTACAAGCAGGTTTTTGATCCGTCTTCCGGTTTTATGCGTGCAAAACTGAGCTCCGGAAAATTCATTGATAAATTTGACGCGCTTGAAACACACCAAGCCGGTTATATAGAGGGAAATGCCTGGAATTATAGTTTGTACGTGCCGCACCAGGTAGATTCTATGATTGCATTAATGGGCGGAAAAAACCGTTTCGCTTCACATTTGGATTCCCTGTTCACCATGCAGCTGGCAGATAAGTATTTTGAACATACCGAAGACATTACTCGCGAAGGGATTATGGGCTCGTATGTTCATGGGAATGAACCCTCGCATCACGTCATTTACTTATTTGATTGGGTGGGAAGACCGGATTTGACCCAGAAATACATCCGCCAGGTGCTTAGAACAAAGTATGTGGCTAAAATTGACGGATTAAGCGGAAATGACGACTGCGGCCAAATGAGTGCCTGGTATATCTTCAGCTCACTTGGATTTTATCCGGTTTGTCCGGGTTCAGACGAGTACATTTTGGGAAGTCCTTTGGTGAAGACTGCAAAGATCAACCTGGAAAACGGGAAGGTGATTGAGATCACTGCCAAAAATCAAAGTGAAAAGAATCAATATGTCAAAGCAGTTTACTTCAACGATGTTAAAATGACCGATTTCAAACTGAGTTACCAAACCATTAAAAACGGTGGAAAACTGGTATTTGAAATGACCAGTAAGCCGGCAAAGACATTTTGAGAATTCAATTTTAAGAGTTAAAATGTAACCAGGGTAATGATTTAAATGCTAAATTCAAAGCTCAAAATTACTCTCTTATGAAAAGAAGAATACTACTCTCCGGCGTATTTTTCCTAAGTGTATCTCTATGTTCTGTAGGTTTTTCGCAAACCACAAAACCGCAAAAGGATGCCTGGAAAATGATTACTGAAAGCGAGATCCCTGCAAGCGGTACTCGTTACATCAAGCCAACAAAATTCTTAACCTTTAAACTGGATGTAGCCAAGATGCACCAGTTATTGGCAGGTGCTAAACGCATTGAGGATCCTGCTTACATTCCGGTTTTTATTGATCTGCCAAAACCTGATGGTACCGTTGGAACTTACCAGGTGCATCAGAATGAGACCATGTCTCCGGGATTGGCTGAACAATTCCCTGAAATCCGTTCCTACGATGGTGTTGCAATGGATAACTCGGGTGAAGTAGTGAAGTTTGATTTGACTCCACAAGGTTTCCATGCCATGACTTTGGTTCCCGGAAAACAAACCTTGTTTATCGATCCGTATTCTTTTGGTGGTGGTGATATCGAGCACTATGTGGTTTACTCCAAAGCAGATTTCGTCAGTGATAAGACATTTGCCTGTCACCTGGAAGAAGAAGCGGGAGCTGAGATCAAAGGTGCAAATGATAATATTGTAAAAAGTTTTGGTAACTGTACAAAACGTACTTACCGATTGGCTTTGTCTGCAACCGGCGAATACACAACTTTCCATGGAGGAACAGTTGCATTGGCTCAGGCGGCTCAGGTTACTACCATGAACCGCGTAAACGGAGTTTACATGCGTGATTTGGCTGTGACTCTGACTATTATCCCGACTAACAGCGTTTTGATCTTTACAAACGCAGGAACGGATCCTTTTACAAATGGAACTCCTGGTACAATGATCAGTCAGAACCAAAATTACACAAATACAAATATTGGTTCCGGAAACTACGATATAGGACACGTTTTTGGTACTAATTCAGGTGGTTTGGCAGGATTGGGAGTTGTTTGCAGTAACACTCAAAAAGCAAGCGGAGTAACCGGTTCGGGTGCTCCAGTTGGTGATCCTTTCGACATCGATTATGTAGCACATGAAATGGGACACCAGTTCTCAGGAAACCACAGTTTCAGAGGAGCTACAGGTTCTTGTGCGGGAAATGCAAATAATGCAACTGCAATGGAACCAGGTTCCGGAAGTTCGATCATGGCATATGCGGGAATTTGTTCTCCGCAAGATGTTCAGCCAAACTCGGATGATCATTTCCACGGGGTGAATATGAACGAAATGCATATTTTTATCAATGCTGGTGGAAACGGATGTGCAGTTTCAACGGCTATTCCTTCTCAATCAGCTCCAACAATTACCGGAACTGTAGGATCAGTAACAATTCCTGCAAATACTCCTTTTGCCTTAACAGCTATTGCAACAGATCCTGACGGCGATGTTTTGACTTATTGCTGGGAACAAATGAATAATCAATCCGGTGCGGGAGCTGCTCAACCTCCGGTTGGTACAAACACAGGCGGTCCAAGTTTCAGATCGCGTACTCCTTCTACAAGCGGAACACGTTATTTCCCTTCCATTGCAAGTTTAATGGCTGGTGGACCTTTTACCTGGGAAGTACTTCCAACTGTAAACAGAACTATGAATTTCCGTTGTACGGTTAGAGATAACGAAGTAAATGGCGGATGTAACGATCACGAAGATCTTGTAATCACAACAACAACTTCTGCAGGTCCGTTTATCGTGAATTATCCAAGTGCTACAGGAATTACCTGGCCGGGTAACTCTACTCAAACAGTAACATGGGCTGTTGCAAATACCAATACAGCACCGGTTGCCTGTGCGAACGTAGACGTATGGATCTCTACAGATGGCGGAGCTACTTTTTCAGTAATTGCGAACGATGTTCCGAATGACGGATCACAAACGATCACCGTACCGAATACTGCTTCAACAACAGCAATTATTATGGTAATGTGTGAGAACGGAACATTCTTCGATGTTTCCAATAACGTTTTCGCAATTACAGCTGCAACTAATGATTATACTTTGAACCTGCAGACTGCAACAGTTTCTGCCTGCCAGGGTACGGATGCAGTGTTTACAGTTCAGGTTGGACAAATTGGTTCTTACACAGATCCGGTAACTTTATCCGCTACAGGGAATCCTGCCGGAACAACGGTTACGTTTATGCCAAATCCTGCAACTCCGGGTTCAACTGCAACTATGATAATTGGAAATACAGCCGGTGCAGCTCCGGGATCTTACCCCTTAACTGTAAACGGAGCTTCTACAGCGGGTCCTCACTTTACGAATGGAACCGTATTGATTTCTACATCAGGTGTGGTTGCTTCTACATTGGTGAGTCCGGCGAATGCCGCTACAAGTGTTCCGGTAAGCCCGAATATGACCTGGACGAATCCGGGTGTCGGAGTACAATTTAATGTGACTATAGCTACGGATGCAACATTTACAACAGTGGTTGAAAGTGCTACAGCTTTAAGTTCTCCAGCTTATACGGCTACTTTGTTAAGTCCGGCTACTACGTATTACTGGAAAGTTGAAACATTAAATTCCTGTTCCCCGGCAGTAGCTTCTGCAACATTCTCTTTTACAACTGCTTCTTGTATGACGTTCAACGCAACAAATGTACCGGTTACAATTTCGGCATCGGGAACTCCTACAGTTACTTCAACAATGAACATTGCAACCGGTGGAACGATCAATGACATCAACGTGGTGAACCTTACAGGAACTCATTCTTACATCAGTGATTTGACGATTACATTGACAAGTCCAACAGGAACAGTGGTTACTTTGATGGATAATCCATGTGATGACGAAGCAGATTTCAATTTGAATTACGATGATGAGGCTTCAACAGGAACTCTTCCTTGTCCGCCGGTTGGTGGAGGATTCTACATTCCTGCAAGTGCATTGTCTGTATTGGATGGACAGAACATGAGTGGAAACTGGATCCTGACTATTTCAGATGCATTTAACCAGGATGGTGGTGCTTTGGCTTCATGGGGTCTTGAGATTTGTTTCACTCCGGCAACACCTTGTACACCTCCAACTGCAGCAACAATTGGTGGAACAAATACCATTTGTCCGGGAGGATCGACAACTTTGTCTGTAACTGGAGGAACCCTGAATGATGCAACTGCATGGCAATGGTATTCAGGAACTTGTGGTGGAACGGCAGCTGGTTCAGGAACTTCTATCAACGTTTCGACTCCGGGAACTTACTTTGTAAGAGGAGAAGGAGGCTGCGTAACAGCAGGAACCTGTACTTCTGTAACGGTTACTCAGACCACGTTGAACCTGAACACGACAATGGCTGGTACAACTATTTCTTCTGCGCAGGGAACTGCAACTTATCAGTGGATTAACTGTGCAACGAATACACCGATTTCCGGAGCAGTAAGCCAGTCTTTCATTCCTTCGGCAAACGGCTCCTACGCAGTAATCGTTACCAGAAACGGTTGTACGGATACAAGTGCTTGTGTAAACATTTCGAATTTGGGAATTGATGATCTGAACTTCGAAGATGTTTCTGTTTACCCGAATCCATCAAATGGAAAGATCACTGTTTCTTTCAACAAAGAAGTGAACTTGAAATCATTTGTGATCCGTGATGTAACCGGAAGATTGATCCGTGAAGAAAAACCGCAAACTACTAGTGGAATTACTTTCGATATCTCTACGGAGGCGCAGGGAGTTTACTTCCTGAATATTGAAGTGGGTGGATCTACACAATCATTCAAGTTGATCAAGAATTAATAATTAACTGAATAACTAAAATCCCCGGTACCATTGAGGTGCCGGGGATTTTTAATTATAAACGAGTTCGTTAAAACTAGAAATCGCGAATTCTATTCTTTTGAGAAATCAATCTTAGTTCACCAGTTCGTTAAAATGCGTTCGGATAACTATCGGAATCTATATCGCCTCTTCACTTTGGTTCGAGAATTCTCGAACTCTGTTTGGTATAAAATGGCTTCCTGAGGTTCGTTAAAACTAGAACTCTAGAATTCTCGAATTCCAGTATTCTGAGCCACTAATTCGATTACCCCTGAATTGCTGCCAGGATCGCTGTCAGCTTATTCTCATCCGGAAGCAGCAACCTTTCCTCAAAAGCAGTTTCAGATTCAACCGTCACCTTCGAAGTTCCTGAAAAATGAATGGCATTTACACCTGTTGCTTTCAGTTCAGGAATCAATTCTTCTTTCACGCCGCCACCTGCCATGATCTCAATGCGTCCGTTTGCATAAGAAACCAGCTCTTTCAGGCGATTCATTCCGTGAGCAACAGTTAGGTCAGATCCGCTGGTTAAAATGCGCTTAAAACCCAATTTTACGAGTTGATCCATCGCCGTTCGCCAATCAGTCACATGATCAAACGCCCGGTGAAAGGTAAAATCCACATTCGGAGCTGTTCGTTTCCAGGTTTCCAGTGCTTCCAGGTTCAATTTGAAATCTTTCGTCAGTGCACCAACTACCAAGCCTGTAATGCCCGCATCTTTCAATTCCAGGATCTGATCGCGCATCACCACAATTTCATCGTAATTGTAAACGAAACCACCGGCACGAACGCGGATCAATGCATGTTGTTCCAAATGAAAGGTATTGTGAATCCAGCAAACCATCGCTTTAGAAGGAGTCAACCCGCCTTGCTCCAATGCAATACAGGTTTCAATGCGGTCAATGGGTTGTTTGCTGACAATACGTGCTGCTTCCAGCGTGCCCACACAAATTTCTATTTTCATTTGCTGAGAATGATTTCATTAATAAATGTCCAGGGAGTAAATCCGGCGCCGGTTTGACCTGGAGGAATCAATTCCTTATTGTAGATGCTCACTTTGATATAACGGGTCTTCATTTTTTTACTTACCTGAATGAGATCACCCTTTAATTCGGATTGCGCCACTGTTTTGAATTTTTTTCCGTTGGAACTGACTTGAATAACATATCTCTCCGGACGATAAATCCAGGAACCGGGATCGTTTAGCGCTCCGATTTGTATAGTACTGAATGTAATAATTGAATCCAGGTCTAATGTAAATTGAATGGTATCATTGTTAAATCCCAGCCATTCGTTTCCTTTCCACGGTTTTTTACCTACAACTCCATCCGTAAGTCCGAAGTCCCCGTTGTGGTTGTATTTTTCATGCGGTGGTGTATCGAAACGGATCTTTTTTCCCAATGCCAGATGTGAAATGAATGTGTAGTCACAAGTACGCAGTTCCTGGTCGCCAATCCGGGAATTTATCAAATACTTCGCTTCTTTCGGCTGATCTGTTCGCTGCAGGGAAATTTGATTTGCAGGTTTTCCATCCAGTGTAAAAACAACTCCTTCAATGGGTTCGATTAATTGGTAATTCACGCCTGTAGCGGAATAGTTCAGATCAAGTTTTGGATCCAGGAAAGAGGTTGAGTAATGGATTCCGTCTTTCTTTAATTGAGGCAGATAAATGGTCGATAAAGCCTCCACAAACGAAGAGTAGGGAGTTTTAGCTCGATTCCACAAGACTTCCGACATAGCAACCAAACGTGGGAAAGTACTGTACTCAACGGCATCCATAGTAGGCAGGTATTCCGTCCAAAGATTGGCCTGCGCTCCTAAAACGTATTGGTGATATTCATTTTCTAATCCTTTTTGCGGATCGAACTGGTACACTTTTTCCAAAGGTAGGTAACCACCTATTGCCAGGGGTTCGGAAGAATGCCCGCTTTGGTAATAATCAAAATAGCAGTAAGAAGTTGGCGTCATGACTACTGAATGTTTCAGTTTTGCAGCTGCAATTCCGCCTTCAACTCCCTGCCACGACATTACTTGTGCATTTGGAGCTAAACCGCCTTCCAGGATTTCGTCCCAACCCATAATGGTTCTTCCTTTCGAATTGACATGCTTTTCAATGTCCTGAATGAAGAAACTCTGTAGTTCGTGAGGTGTTTTCAAATGGTTTTGGGTCATTAAAGCCTGACACTTCGAACATTTTTCCCAGTTTACTTTCGGGCATTCATCGCCACCGATATGAATAATATGGGAAGGGAAAATCTCCATAATCTCATCCAGAACATCTTTCAGGAAAGCACGCGTCTTTTCCTGGCTGCAGAAAACATCGTCAAAAACGCCCCAGGTTCCTACTACCGGAATCTGCTTTTCCATGCAGCTCAATTCCGGGTAAGCAGCTATTGCCGCACTGGCATGTCCGGGCATTTCAATTTCGGGAATGATCTGAACGCCCCGGATTCTGGCATATTTCACCAGTTCCTTTGCTTCTTCCTGCGTGTAAAAGCCGCCGTAACGCTTGTGTTCGTATTCGATGGGCTGTTTGCTGAAATGACCGATCAATGTGCTGTCTCTCCAAGCTCCAACGCTTGTTAGTTTCGGATACTTTTTGATCTCAATCCGCCATCCCTGATCGTCTGTCAAATGCCAGTGAAACACGTTGAATTTCAAAAGAGCGATCTGGTCAATGAACCCTTTGATTTCTGCAATGGTGAAAAAATGCCTGCTGCAATCCAGGTGAACGCCGCGGTAATTGAAAGCGGGCTGATCAGAAATTCGCATTCCGGAAAGCTCCTTCGGATTTTGGACCAATTGTGAGAGTGTTTTAAATGCGTTCAATAAACTTTCTGGATTGCTGTATTGGATCTCGATTCCGGTGTTTGTTACATTCAATTGATAACCTTCCGTATAAACAAATGTTTGAATGCGGTTTAACTGAATATTGGCATTTTTGTCCGGAACTCTTTGCAGCTGTACATCCTTTTGCGCGAATAATTTCATGAGATAATCCAATAAATCAGCTGGAACCTGTGAACTGTCTACTTTCAATTTCCCATTGAAGACAAAGTTGTCTGTAGTTTGTTCCATTTTAGCCGGCTGAGGAAAGACTGAGCCATGTTGAGCCGATAATTTAGTTGTGAGAATACACAACAAAACAACAAGCGTAATTTTCATACCATTAAAGTTTAATTCCTACCAGGATAATGTCGTCGATTTGAGGGAAAGAACCTTTCCAGTTCTGTAAACTGGTTTGGAGGATTGCTTCCTGCTCTTTTGCAGACAAATGGGTGATTTCCAAAAGCAATTGCTTCAGGTTTTTAGTCATGAACTTTTTATTGTGTTCACCGCCAAATTGGTCCGGGTAACCGTCGGAGAATAAGTAAACGGAATCTCCTTTTTGAAGCGGGATCGTGATTTCGTTGAACTCATAATCGGAATAATTGTTTCCGCCAATCGACATTTTATCCGGTGAATATTGGATCAGTTCTTTGTTGCGGATCAACCAAAGCGGTCTGTTTGCGCCGGAATATTTGACACTACTCAAATCCTTTTCAAAAATACAGATTGCCGTGTCCATTCCGTCCCTGTTTTTTCCCATTCCATGATCCTGCTTCAGGGATTCGATGATGAATTTATTCACGTGGTTCAGGATTTGTGAAGAACTTTCAATACGTTTTTCAAGAATTGCGTAGTTCAAACCATCAATTCCCATCATACTCATGAATGCTCCCGGAATTCCATGCCCTGTACAATCCGAAACTGCAAAGATCTTTTTCCCGTTCTCTGTTTCGGTAAACCAATAGAAATCGCCGCTTACGATATCTCGTGGAAGATACATTACGAAAAACTCCGGGAAAGCTTCCTGGATGGTTTCGATATGAGGCAGACGCGCCTGCTGAATTTGTAAAGCGTATTCAATACTGTCGGAAATATCCTTGTTCTTAATTTCGATTTCCAGGTAAGCCTTTGCAATGATCTGGTTGTCCTTCTTTTTTCGCAGGAATGAACGGTAGATATAGATACCCAGCAGAAACAAGAAGAAGATCACGAAAATCAGGAAGATCTTGAAATTGCGTTCCCGTTTTTGTTCCTGCTCCAATGATTTGATCTGAAGCTTATTCTGTTCGTATTCCAGTTTGGCACCCATTTCCTGGATGTAATTGCGGTTATTGCGCGCATTGACAGAATCATTGGTTTGAGCATAGAGCTCCATGTAATTATACGCTTTCCCCAGTTTATTCTGAGTTTCGTAGATTTTGGATGCCAGGTAATATCCCTCAGCCAGTTCCGGTGGAAAATTGTGTTCTCTGCCCAGGTAAATTGCTTTTTCAAACAAAGGAAGTGCTTCGTCTAATTTACCCTGATCGTTTTTCACTTTCCCTAAGCCCAAATAACCCAAACACAGGTTGTAAGATTGATTGACCGATTTTGACAGGATCCCGATTCCCTGATTGTACTCTTTCTCAGATTCTGCAAGGCGTTTCAATTCATAATTGAGTTGGGCAATTGTAATATGAATGGTGCCGATAGCTTCCGGAAACTGGTATTTTTCTGCCAATTCTATTGCCTTTTTGCAGGATTTCAGCCCTTTCTCGTATTGCTCGGAAGTGAGGTACAAATTTGCAAGATCATCATAGTTTATAATGATGCGCTCTTTGTTGTCAATTTTGAGATTCAGGTTCAGCGACTTTAGCAAATATTCTTCGGAAAGTTCATATTTCTCCTGTCCCAAATAAATCCATCCGATATTTCGGTAACACTCAGCAATTTGTCCGTAGTTTTTGGTTTTTTGAAAATTCTTGAGTGCATCAATGTAATATTCGGAAGCATGAGTGTAATCCCCCGAGAACCAGTAAAGATTTCCCATGGAATTTTGGACCCTTCCCATGAGTTCTTTGTCCTTCGTTGCTTCTGCAATCTGCATAGCCTGGTTAGTGAGCTTAAAGGCTTTTTTATAATCCGAATGTGCGATTGGCTGCGCTTCATTTAAGAGCTTCAGAACAGCCATACTGTCTTTGACATTCGGTTTTTTCTCTGCACCGACAGACTTTTTGCCGCTTTCGTCAAGAGCTTCCGTTTTGTCAACAGGATCAATGAGGTTAAATAATTCGATGACGGAATTTGGTCTGGGCGTTGTGGTGTTCTTAGTATCTAACGTGGATTTGGGAATTTCAAATGAAAACGCAGAAAATTGGAATACGGAAAGTATCGTAATCACAAGTAATATTCCTTTTCGCAGCATCCTATTTTTATTATTTGAGTCACAAATTAAGTATTTATATTTAACCCTGAGTTTAAAATTAGTTGGTTTTCATGAAAGTATCAATTGGATTTAGTGTTTTGGCGGTCTTGTTTATAGGATTGCACGCTTTTGGACAGAAGAAAATTCTGGGTCCGGAAGTATATAATTCCTGGAATAGAGTGGGTGATGTTAAACTTTCTCCCGATGGAAAATTCAGTGCTTATTCCGTGAAACCTTACCGCGGTGATGGGTTCCTGTATTTAATGAACCTGGAAACCGGGAAGAAAGATTCGATTGCACGAGGTTACGAACCCAAATTTGATGAAACAGGCAGTTTTTTAATGTTTAAGATCCATCCCGGATTTGACACGCTTCGAAAAGTTGAACTGGCAAAAATCAACAAGGAGAAATGGCCAAAAGATTCCCTGGGCATGTGGGATACGAACACAGGGTCTTTAGTGAAATATGATAACCTGAAAGAATTTAAACTATCCGAAAAGGGAAATTCCCTGGGGTATCTTTCCACTAAAAATGAATGGCCGAAAGCATATTTAACCAAAAGCGAGGCTAAAAAAGAACAGAAGCAGGAGAAGAAAAAAGGAAAAATCAAAACGGATGGAAAACTCCTGACTCTGATTAACCCGGTTTCGAAACAAAAAAAATGCATTAGAAATATTACCCTGTTTGAATTGAGCGAAGACGGAAAGTACGCCGTTTTTGTACAGCAGGAAAAATTCAAAAAAGACTCGGTTCGCCTGGGAATCTATGATTTCACGAAGAATGAAGTGTGGAATAACTCGAAACGTGTGACAGAATATGCGGGAATCAATTTTTCAGGTAAAAACAACACTTTGCTGGGTCTTGCAACGGTGGATACCGCTTCGAACAAACGTTGGTCGCTTTTTACATTCAATCCTGAAACCAAAGCTTTCAAACAACTCATCGATACTTCTATGCAGTTCAAAAATGAGGAGGTGCTTTCGTCCAACTTCAGACCTTATTTGAATAATAATGACTCGGATGTGTTTTTTGGAGTGGCTGATCGTCCCGAAAAGCCTTTTAAAGATTCCCTGCTGGAAACTGAGAAATCAAAAGTGGATGTCTGGCACTGGAAAGATAAGCGCCTGCAGCCGCAGCAATTAATAGAATTGAAAAGGGATCAAACGCGTTCCAACCTGGCTGTTTACCATTTGAATTCCGGTGAAGCGGTTGTACTTGGAAACGATAGTTTATACCTGCAGTCGACTGAGCGCTACAACCAGGAGTATATTTTGGCAAATTGCGAAGAGATGTATCGTTACCAAACCTGGAACACGCTCAATCCGACAAACTATTATTTGATCCGGGTATCAGACGGAAAGATTTCTACTTTGAGAGAGAAAGTTTATTCCCGCGGGTATTTGTCTCCGGATGGAAAACAATTTGTTTATTGGAACGAACACACAAAAGAGTATTACCTGATGTACACGGAATCTCAGGTAGAAGAATGTATAACCTGCAGTTTCAAAGGGAATTTCTTTGAAGACAAAAACGGGATGATTGAAGAAGATGATCCGATGGGAATTATTGGCTGGGGAGTATATGATCAGATTTTTATCCAGGCTGAGCATGATATTCTTACGTATAGACCGGGTTCAAATAAAACGGTTTCCTTCACAAGTTTCCTTAGACTCGCTGATCAGGATACCAATTACAGGTATTCACTTTACAACCTGAATCCGGATTCGGTACTTTACTATCCGCAAAATATGCTGATGACACGCTTTAACAAAACCACCAAAATGATGGATGTATACCGCGTTGGAGAACCATTTAGTCATAGGGATTTCGAACTGATCTCCGGCTCAGGACACAACTACTTCAATTTTATTAAGGCGAAGAAAAGTAACCGTATCATCTTCAACCGTTCTTCAAACAGTGATTTCCCGGATTTGTTCGCAACCACGAAACCCGGGGATGATATTATGCAGATCTCGAAAGCAAACCCGCAGCAAAGTCAGTACAATTGGTCCACCGTGGAACTGATCAAATGGAACAGTTATTCCGGTATTCCCCTGGAAGGATTGGTCTACAAGCCGGAAAACTTCGATCCGAACCAGGAATATCCTTTGTTGGTTTATTTCTACGAAATGTATTCCGATGATATTCATAACCATTACGCACCAAAACCAACAGCTTCCATCATTTATCCAACAGAATACGCTTCTGCAGGGTATGTGGTCTTCATTCCGAATATCCGTTACACAGCCGGACATCCCGGAAATAGTGCCTACGATTGTATTTTAAGCGGAACAGATGCCGTTTTGAAAAAGTACTCCAACATCGATTCGAAGAGAATGGGACTGCAGGGACAAAGCTGGGGCGGTTATCAAACGGCACAGTTGATTACCATGACAGATCGTTTTGCGGCGGCTATGGCCGGAGCTCCCGTTGGGAACATGTTCTCTGCTTACGGCGGAATTCGTTGGGGATCCGGATACAGCAGACAATTCCAGTATGAGCATTCTCAAAGCCGTATTGGTAAAACCATTTGGGATGCGCCGGAATTGTATGTGGAAAACAGTCCTATTTTTGGATTGCCAAAAGTGAAAACGCCTTTGCTGATCATGCACAACGATGAAGACGGGGCAGTTCCATGGTACCAGGGAATTGAATTATACACCGGTCTGCGTCGTCTGCAGAAACCGGTTTGGTTGTTGAATTACAATGGAGATGATCACAACCTGATGAAACCGGCAAACAGAATGGATTTGAGCATCCGCATGCGCCAGTTCTTCGATTTCTACCTCCTCAATAAACAAGAGCCGCTGTGGCTGAAAGAAGGAATCCCGGCGGTGCAGAAAGGGAAGAATTACAAATACGAATTGACCGAATAAGAGCAAGCACTGCTTGCGATAAATGAAGAAGGGGCGCGATTAATCGCGCCCCTTCGTTTTCAAAAAATAAACCGGATTAAATAAAGACCGTTTCTTCTGTCGTTTCTTCTTGCTCAACTTTGATGATGCCGTTACCCACGGCACCACCCAAGCTCGCTTTTATTTTAAATACGGCAACGCCACATTGCCCCAACTGATAGACATCGTTGTAATTGAATGTGGCCTCGCCTTGCTCATTAGTCGTTGCTGTTTTCGGATCTCTGATTGATCCCTGACCTGTCGTTGATTCACCAATTAATTCTACTGTTGCACCTGCCACACGGCTATTGTTTTGATCCAGCACATAGATCTTTGCAATCGTATCGTCTTTCTTTCTGCAAGAACCGATAGTGATTATTGCTGCTCCGATTGCCAGGGTTAAAATAGAACGTGATAACATGGTAAATTCTTTAGTTCCTGCAAGTTCAGGTATTCAAAGAGATCCATTTGCTTCAAATGAATAAAAGGGAGTTCCGGATGTTCCTTTTTGAAGTTTGTGCGAATAAAAAACCCTGACGTTCTTGCGAAGTCAGGGTTTATATAGTATCTGAGAGATAACCTTACTGGATAAACACAGTTTCTTCGTTTTCTTCTTCTTGTTCGATTTTGATAATCGCTTCACCCTCAAGTGCATCTTTTCTTGCTTCAATGTTTAGAACCGCCACACCTGCTTGTCCTAATTGGTAAACATCATTGAAGTTAAAGTAAGCAACACCCGATCCATCACTGGTCGCCGTATCGAAAAGAACAACGGGCGGAGAGTTTTGAATAGTTGATTCGCCTTTCAGTACAACTTGTGCACCTGCTACACGTTGATTGTTAGCATCCAAAACATAAATAGAAGCAGTAGTGTCTTTCTTCTTTCTACAACCTGTAGAAGAGAAAACAACACCCATACCAATAATAAGTGCTCCGTAAAATGCCGATTTAATAAGTGTATTCATGTTTGTTGATATTATTGGGGAAGGGAGATAGTTAATACATTGGTTATACGAGCTCTGCAGCGAATGGATCCGCTTGCTTGCTTCGTATCGAATTTAGCAATTACATCAAAATATCCGGTAGTTTCCTTTTTTCCAAGCTTGCTAAAGAAGTCTTCCATATCAAAATACGCAAAACCGGATGAATTCGTTTGAACCGTGTCCACATACTCAGGTGTCGGCGGGTCAGAATTAACATCAGCGATGATAACTACCTTTGCATTCTTTACCAATTCATTGTTATATGAACGTACAAAAACCTTTAAAACAGAAGGGTCTTTCTTACACGAAGACAATACTACAAGTATCGTGATCAGGGATAAAAACCCGATATTACGTATCATTTTGTTCATGAGTGTCGTTTTATTTCGTTGTAAATATAATCTTTTTGCGTTTATAATCTGATTCTATACAATTTCGTAACTTCGTTGCTTGAAAAAGTATGTTTTTAAACATCAAATTAAAAGAAAAAGTTACATTTCTGGAAATATTTTTTTTGATAGACGTTTAGAAAGTAAAAAGGTTGGATTAAAAGAATGAAAGAGCAAATCGCTGCAGCTAAGGAAGCTATTGAAAATTACCCCGTAACAGATCTGAATGCGGTGGAAGCATTTCGTATTCACTTTTTGGGCTCCAAAGGAGAACTGAAGAACCTGTTTGGTGAGTTGAAAAACGTTCCGAACGAAGAAAAAAAGGAAGTAGGACAGCTTTTAAATGGCTTAAGAATATTAGCTGAAGAAAAATGGATGATTTCCAAAGACAGTTTGGAGCATGTGCAGGGCGCAGATTCTGATGTGGATGTGACCATGCCTGCTGAGCCAATTCCGCTGGGTGCAAGACATCCGCTTTCTATTGTGCGAAGTGAGATCATTGCTATTTTTGAACGCATTGGTTATTCCGTATCGGAAGGACCGGAAATCGAAGACGACTGGCATAATTTCTCCGCTTTGAATTTTCCGCCTGAGCATCCGGCAAGAGATATGCAGGATACTTTCTTCATCGAAAAAGGTGAACGGGAAATGGCTTTGAGAACGCATACGTCTTCCGTTCAGGTGCGTGTAATGGAATCTTCCACACCGCCGATTAGAACTATTTCTCCGGGAAGAGTGTACCGAAATGAAGCAATTTCAGCCCGTGCGCACTGTTTTTTTCACCAGGTAGAAGGTTTGTATATTGATAAAAACGTTTCGTTTGCGGATTTGAAGCAGACGCTTGATTATTTCGCAAAATCACTGTTCGGAGATAAAGCGAAGATTCGCCTGCGCCCATCTTATTTCCCTTTTACGGAACCGAGTGCCGAAGTAGATGTTTCGTGTACGATCTGTAATGCAAAAGGGTGTAATGTCTGTAAATACACAGGTTGGTTAGAGATCCTGGGTTGTGGAATGGTGGATCCGGCAGTATTGGAAGCTTCCGGAATTGATTCGGAAATCTATACCGGTTTTGCATTTGGGATGGGAATTGAGCGCATTGCCCAGTTGAAATTCCGGGTAAATGACCTGCGCCTGTATTCGGAGAATGATGTGCGCTTTCTGAAACAATTTAAAGGAGTGAATTTCTGATATGGGACTTTTTTCAAGTAAACAGAAAGCGGCGTTTCCGTGGGTAGATCTGACCAGTTCAGAGCAATTGCACGACCTTTTAAAGTCTTCAGAGGAGAAACCGCTGTTGTTGTTCAAGCACAGCACACGCTGCAGCATTTCTTCCATGGCATTGAACCGGTTTGAAAACAATATGGATCCTGAGAAGGCAACTTGCGTGTACCTGGATTTAATAGCATACAGGCCTTTGTCGAATGAAATTGCAGAGCTCACACATATTGAACACCAATCTCCGCAGGCAATCCTAATTAGTAATCACGAAGTCATTTACACGGAAACACATTCCGGTATTAATGCATCAGATATTTTGAAACTCATTTAAGTATGAAAAGAAGATACGGAATAATTATCCTGCTCATTTTGGTTTTGGGGGCATTTATCATGATCCCAATGATGAGATCCTGTGAAGGCGGTGATTCTGAAGAAGTGGACATGGCTCGTTTTGATCTGCCCGGAGCGCCTGCTGCAAAGTATGGAGAGGATATTCCTATTAAATTCATCATTCCGGAAGGATTGGTGAAAGTAGAATTGATTTACAATGATTCGGTTTTCCAAACCTGGAACAATCCGAAAGCTCAGACAAGAACAGTTGCGCTGAAAACCGATTATTACGGTGTTGGTTCCCGAAACCTGGTACTTCGATCAACTTATAAAGACGGAACTTCTTTGGAAAACTCAACAATTCTGCGGGTACTTTCAGATATCACGCCGGAATTTTTATTCGCAAAGATCATCAAAGAATATCCGCACAACCCGGAAAACTACATCCAGGGTTATGAATTCGACGGAAATCAATTGTATGAAAGTACCGGAGATCCGTCTCATACGGGAAAAACCAAGATCGGACAGGTTTCACTGGAAACAGGTCAATACAACGAGTTTCAAAACGGATTGGATGCAACTTATTTCGGAGAAGGAATCACTATTTTCGGAGACTTGATTTACCAGGTTACCTGGCAAAACGGGAAATGCTTTGTCTACGATAAAAAAAACCTGGTTTTGAAAAATGAGTTCAGCTACATCGGTCAGGGTTGGGGATTGTGCAACGATGGAAAATCGATCATCATGTCTGACGGTTCCGAGCGCATTACCTTCCGCGATCCAAAAACTTTTCAGCCTACAAGAGTGATCGAAGTATGTGATATGACAGACGCACGTGCGTACCTGAACGAATTGGAATACATTGACGGAAAGATTTACGCAAACGTTTATACAACCGGGAATGTATTGGTAATTGAACCCACAACCGGTCGTGTATTGCAGGAAATTGATGCCAATGAACTGGTCGTTCGCGGAAAAGGTACCGGAGATGTATTGAACGGAATTGCGCACAATAAGCTTACGAAAAAGACCTACATGACCGGAAAATACTGGACTAAGGCTTTTGAAGTTCAATTCGTGAAAAATCTATGATTACTCCCTACAACGACGAGTATTTCATGCGCCAGGCCTACATGGAAGCGCAAAAAGCGTTTGAACTGGGAGAAATTCCGGTGGGAGCAGTCGTTGTTGTAAACAATCAAATCATTGCAAGAGCACACAATCTCACCGAACGCCTTCACGATGTAACATCACATGCGGAAATGCAGGCAATCACAGCCGCTTCCGAATACCTGGGAGCAAAGTACTTGAAAGATTGTACACTTTACGTAACACTGGAACCCTGCGTGATGTGCGCCGGAGCACTTTACTGGTCTCAATTAGATAAGATCATTTTCGCTGCACGGGATGAGAAACGAGGTGCCGGACGTTTCCAAAACGAATTATATCACCCGAAAACAGTTGTGAGCAAAGGGCCGATGGAGAATGAGTGTTCCCAGTTGATGCTGGATTTCTTCCGCAATAAAAGGTAATTGCGCGTCGAAGTTTACTGCTTAATCTTCAACAGCTATCATTTTCGCAATGAGTGCGTCGCCAGGAATCCAACCATTTATTTTTCCTACATTATTCCCAATGAGTAATTCGTTGTTTTGTTTATCGATCAACAGGTGAAGCAGGTAATTTCCTTTCCAGCGAATGAATATGACATCGTTGATTTCAACGTCTTCGTATGCGGCGGTTTTTAAAGTAACGAGCTGCCCGCTTTCAATCCGCCCGCGCATGGAACCGCCAATCGGACGTATTTGTGCTAATCCGGTGTTCTTTAATGATTCAATAGCTTCCTTTACCCAACTCATGATCCAAAGATAACTCGTAATTCCATCCGATGCCTGTTGTATAGCATTCGTAATTTAAAACAGCCTTTTATACTAAAATCCGAATCTAAGACGCCGGATTATTTTAGCTTTGCCAAAAACAATCGTATGTCTGAAACTATTCTCGAAGTAACGGATCTGGATAAGAAATACAAGGATGTCCATGCTTTGGGCGGTATTTCTTTCAAGGTCCGGCAAGGTCAAATCTTTGGTATTCTTGGTCCGAATGGAAGTGGGAAAACCACAACTTTGGCAATCCTTTTAGGAATTTTGAAAGCAAATAAGGGAACTTTTTCCTGGTTTGGAAATGGAACGGATGATGCCAACCGGAAACGAATCGGTGCACTTTTGGAAACACCTAATTTCTATCCTTATCTGAACGCAATTGACAATTTGAGAATCGTTGCGAAAATTAAGGACCTTTCAGACCCGATGCCGGCTATTGATACTGCTTTAGCAAAAGTGGGCCTGACGGAACGCGCCAAGTCGAAGTTTAAGTCTTACTCTTTAGGAATGAAACAACGTTTGGCAATTGCTTCTGCTTTGCTTTCGGATCCGGAAGTATTGGTATTGGATGAGCCTACAAACGGTTTGGACCCAATGGGTATTGTAGATATTCGCCGCCTGATCCTGAAATTGAAGGAAGAAGGAAAAACGATTGTCATCGCTTCTCACATTTTGGATGAGATGGAGAAGATCTGTACGGATGTGATCATCATGCGTAAAGGAAAAGTGATCCGGGATGGAAAGCTGGATGAGGTAATGCAGGACAAAGAACATGTGATCATTCGAAGCAAAGAACTTCCACGGATCAAGGATTTGTTGGGTTCACACATTTTGCGTGTAGTGAATGAGCAAAATTCGGTCATGGAATTCACCAGCGATTTGAGCAGCCTGGAAATCAATAAACAATTGGCCTTAGTAACGATCTATTGCGAAGAGATCTTTGTAAAAACCCAATCATTAGAACAATCATTCATAAGTCATATCGAAGCATGAAAAAGTTATTTCAAATAGAGTGGATAAAAATCAAGAAGCTTAATTCGGTCAAAGTCATTTTGGCCATTTATATGGTTTTGCTGCCGTTATCAATGCTGGGACTAAATGCATTTTTTGAAAAAATAAATACCGAATTGCATTTTCTTCCTTCTTCGGAAACAATGTTCTCTTTTCCAAATGTTTGGGGGGTGGTGACTTATTCAGCGAGCTATTTTAACTTGTTATTGGCCGTTATAGTCATCATCCTGACGACAAATGAGTTTTCGAACCGAACACTAAGACAGCATGTTATTGATGGATTAACAAAGAGGGAGGTAATCTTATCCAAGTTCTTGGTCGTATTCTTCCTTTCCGCGATAGCTACATTTTATAGTCTTTTGGTTGGAACTGTTTTTGGTTTGTCACAAGGGAAAGGATTGGACCTTTATACAAACATTCATTTTATTGGATTATTCTTTATTCAAACACTCTGTTATTTTGGTTTGGCTTTCTTCCTGGCTATTTTGCTGAGACGGCCGGCATTGTCCATCATTTTGTTTTACGGGATCCTATTCCTGGAAGTGGTGATCGGTATTTTTCTGCCGGATTCCGTTTACGCTTTCATGCCAATGAATAATACTTCCAAGCTGACCCCGCTTCCATTTTTCAGGGAAATTTTTGTAGATTCCAATCCAAAGCATCGTCATGAATTCTATATGCTGGACCTATGGCAAGTTGCATTGTTGTCCTTATTATTCATGTTCATTTGGTATGCAATCGCACTCTCCCGTTTGAATCGCAAAGATTTGTAGTAGAAACCGTTAACAAACTAACAAGTTTGGATTTTAGAAGTTAGTGTCCTAAATTGCAGGACATTAAACTTCTACTATGAATAAACTATTACTATGTGGTGCCCTTTTCGCGGGCTTATCAGCGAATTCGCAAACAACTCTTTTCCAGGACAATTTTGAAGCTGGTGGCGGAAACTGGACCTTGAACGGAGGTTCGGGAAACAATCAATGGATTCTGAATTCGGAATATGTGGATAACTCCGGTTTCGGTCTTGTTGCTGATACACCGGACCAGCCGGTTGGAACAACAAATGGACCAAATTCCGCTTACCTGCATATTTACAACACCCAGGCCTGCGGTTTTGGTATTTGCAATGCATCGTTTGACACCGGATCTTCTTCCAATCAAAGTGCTGCCCAAACAACACCAATCTCTACTACCGGGTACACGAATGTGACTTTAGAATTCATCTATTTGTGTGCCGGAGCTTCCGGTACTTCTTACGGAATTGTTGAGTATTCTACTGATGGCGGAACGATGTGGACCGCGGCAAGCAGCCAGTATTCAGGTGTTTCTACCTGGACAAGCGCAGTAATTACTTTACCTGCATTTAACAACCTGGCATCTTTGAAATTCCGTTTCAGATGGCAAAATGGTGGTACGGGAGCCGATCCTGCATTTTCTGTTGACGAAGTGAAAATTACCGGAACTTCCGGAGCAGGTGCAACAGTTGGTACAGGTTTAATCACTTCAACTACTTATTGTTCCAATACAACAACGAATGTTTCCGTTCCATTCACAGTTACCGGAACGGTAAATGCAGGAAATGTGTATACTGCACAATTGTCGAACAGCGCAGGATCTTTCGCTGCTCCAACTGCAATCGGGACTTTGAGTTCTACAGGAACAGGCAGTTTAACTATTTCTGCAGTCATTCCAAACGGATTAGCTGCCGGAACAGGATATCGCATTCGCGTGGATGCATCCAACCCTGCAACAACGGGCACTGACAATGGAGCAAATTTAACGGTTGCAACTGCTACAGCGGTTGGAATTACTTCTGTTCCTATGGATGGAGTAATCTGTGCAGGGAGTTCAGCGGCTCTAACTGCTTCAGGCGGTCCTGGTTTTCTTTGGAGTCCTGCAGGAACACTTAGCAGTGCTACGAGCCAGAATGTAACTGCAACGCCAGCTTCTACACAAATTTATACGGTAGTCGGAACGGATGGAAACGGATGTTCAAATACAGCTACGTTTACAGTAACAGTTGAGAATTGTGCCGGATTGGAAGAAGAATCATTCGGCGATTTCGAATTGTATCCAAACCCAGCAAACCAGGAGTTGACACTAAACTTCGGTGAATTGACAGGTATTGAATCAATTTCTATTCTCGATCTTTCGGGAAGAACAGTTCTTTCAACTACAGGAACTTCTTCAACAATCGATATCAGCGCTTTGGAAAGCGGAAAATACTTCCTGTTCATCAATCACGAAGCAGGAGTTTCCACAAAAAGTTTCTTAAAGCAATAACGAAATTCAGAATGCATGAAAGCCGGGTAGAGGAATCTATCCGGCTTTTTTGTTCTCCCTTTTTGTCCTCTCCGCAGGGGGAAACCAAAGATTCACCTCTAAAGCCTGATTTCCTCTTAGAAAATTTAAACTAGCTGAAAGTAATTCTCTTTTTTGGAGGATTTGAAAACTCCCCCTTTGGAGGGGGATGAAAGGGGGAGGATTACTACGATCAGCATTTTATGTAATTTTGTAAGATGAATCTTTCTTCAAAAACAATTTGTGCCTTATCAACCGCCCCGGGAATGGGCGCTATTGCCCTGATCCGTTTGTCCGGACCGGATGCTATTTCGATCTTGTCGCAGGTTGCCGGCAAATCGTATGAGCAGGCTGAATCTCACAGCGCACATTTTGTTCGATTGAAGAATAACGACGGTTCCGTTCTGGATGAGGTGGTGGTAACCATCTTTCATGAAGGCCGCAGCTTCACCGGAGAAAATACGGTTGAAATAGCATGTCACGGTTCCGTATTTATTCAGCAGGAAATCATTCGTTTACTTTTGGCTCATGGTTGTGAACTGGCTAAGCCGGGAGAATTTACCATGCGTGCCTTCTTAAACGGACGAATGGATTTGAGCCAGGCAGAAGCCGTTTCCGACCTCATCGCGTCTGAATCTGCACGTTCGCATGAAGTAGCGATGAACCAGATGCGTGGCTCGTTTTCAACAGAGTTAAGAGACCTGCGTGAAAAATTGATCCATTTTGCTTCTCTGGTAGAGCTCGAACTGGATTTTGCCGAAGAAGACGTGGAATTTGCCGACCGCACGGAATTATTGGCTTTAGTAACAGAAGTGTTGGCTTATGTGCGACGGTTGATCCAGTCCTTTGAATTGGGAAATGTGTTGAAGAACGGCGTACCTGTTGCAATTGTAGGCGCACCGAATACCGGGAAAAGCACCTTGCTCAACCAGCTTTTGGGGGAGGACAGGGCAATTGTTAGCAATATTGCTGGAACCACGCGTGATGTGATAGAAGAAACCCTGAATATTGACGGAATCCTTTTCCGATTAATCGATACTGCCGGAATCCGGGAAGAAGCTGCCGAAGAAATAGAAGCTTTGGGAATCCAGCGTTCACTGGATAAGATCAAGCAGGCGAAAATCGTGTTGATGCTGAGCGATTTTAGCGGCAACAATGCTTCCAGCGAAGGACATTTATCCATGAGTTCCGAAGAAACTGGCCGCTGGGCAGATGAACTTGCAAAAACTCATCCCGGTGCACACTTTTTAGTGATCGGAAACAAATACGATCTACGCTCAGACCAATTAAATACGCCCTGGCAATTCGAAACGCCATTTCTGCCCATCAGTGCGAAGAACGGAAGTGGAATCACGGAATTGAAAGCGTGGCTGTCACAGCAAATTTTAGGTTCTTACAATACACAATCGGATACCATCGTAACCAATGCACGCCATTTGGATGCCCTGGAGAAAACACAGGATGCCCTGGAAAAAACAACTTACGGACTGGAAACACAAATTACCGGAGATTTTGTGGCTATGGATATCCGCCAGGCCATGTTTTGGCTGGGAAGTATTACCGGACAGATCTCTGAAGACGACTTGCTGGCTAATATCTTTAGTAAGTTTTGTATCGGAAAGTGATTTCTCCAAACAATGTATAAAGGAATTGAGATAATATCATACGATCAAATAGATTCTTGTGATTTTCATGAAATGAAATGGAATAAAGTAGAAGGGTCAAATTATATGAGTGAAATTAGAATTTTTATTGGTAAGTATTTTGAAATTTCGACTGTTATGGAGTTTGACATAATAACATTGTTATCACTTATTCTAGAAAATGTACATGATCATGGAAGTGGTTCTTGTGCGCTTTTTGTTGGTAACGCTAATAATGAAAAGGTAATAGAAGTATACGAGGAGAATGGTGGCTTTGATCTAGCATGTCTTCCAAATGGTGTTGGAGGTTGTGGATTTCGAGGAATTCATAGAAGTAAGGCTCAGATTAGTCATTCACCCGATGGAAAAAAAACTTATATTTTAGTTCCAAATAGAAGCGTATAGGATGCCTCAAATTTCACATCACCATCAATTGTTTGAAAATTTCCCACTCAATAGTCCGGGGCTGTTATTACTGACAAAATATCATTTACTAATGAACCCACGTCTTCCTGGGTATTGTGAACTTGTAATTGTAGGTCTGTTAACTTGTTCTTTCGCTCCTCATTTCCGTGGTCAATTGATTTCCGATATGCCAATGCCAAGTATAAATGACCTTTGATTCCTTCAATACCTCCGTCAGATTTTACCGTTTCTTCGTAGTAATGAGTTTCTGTTTGATAAGTAGTCCACATGTTGACATTATGAAGTTTACGAATAACAGCTTCGTATTTTTCTGAAATAGTGGGTTCATTCATAATAATAGTTTTTTCCAAACATACAATTATTTTGTTTTGAGCCAACTACGCGCGCGTACGCGGGAATCCAAACCATGTTGAAAATCTGAAATAAATTGTTATCTATGCACTAATGATCACTATTCGAACTTATTATGACAACCGGAGATAAAAAAAGACAACGAATTTTTGAAGCCTATCGTGACAATCTGAATTTACTTATTGACAATGGATTCATTAAAAGAAAGAAAGATTTTTACCTATGCCCATTGTGCCTAAAGCCACATAGCAAAATTGACGAAGTAGACCCGTTAACCCTTGAAGATGCTCCACCAAAATCCTTAGGAGGCAAAGCTAATACTCTTACATGCAAGAGTTGTAACAATAAAATGGGCGGTACTGTAGATTTTCATTTAGCTGAAAGGCTAAGAGAGCTTGATAGTGCTAATTTTCTTCCTGGAACAGAAACACCTGTTCAAATTAAGAAAAACGGGAAAACATTACAAGCGACACTAACCATTATGGACGACGGAAAAATGCAGCTAATGCACAGTAAAAAGAACAATAATCCGGTCGTATTGGAAGAAGTAATGAAGGATTTTCTTGGTTCGAAGGTAAACATGAACTTTCTTAAAACACGCGTTATTCCTGATAATTTAGGGGTAGCTTTGCTAAAAACAGGCTACTTATTGGCATTTCAGAAATTTGGCTATTCGTTTATCCTTGATGAATGCTATAATCCGGTTAGAGAGCAATTAAGAAATCCAAAGGAGCAGATTTACCCGGTTGGATTTTGGTTTCAACCATCATATCCGGAAGAGTATGCAGGAGTGTATTTTATTGTAGAGAAAGGACTCGAATGTATTCTTTCAATGTTTGTGGTCAAAACTGGTAAGTCACAACGGTTTTTTGGAGTCATCTTACCCTTGCCAATTCATCCAACTGAAGAACTCATTTCAAAACTCAATGAAAGGCTAGAGAATGAAAAAGAATTCAGCATAGGAATATATCCAAGTCCCAACGAACAAGAAAAAATGAATTACTTGAACTCAGAAGCAAACATAAAAGCAATGTATGAATGGATTGAGAAAAGAAAGAAAGCTTGAAGTTGTGCATGTATTTCAGTCAGTTTGGTATTGTCGTCTAAATCTAAGAAAGAAATGAGCAAGAACACTTGCAAAACATTCAATTTTATTATCTATGTAATATGGATTATCAAGTAGAAGAAATAAGCATCACGGATAAACTTGTGGAACTCGGTTTAGCAATACCCGAAAGCTTGGCGTTTATGCCCGAGAATTTAAATAGTGCAACCGCAAAAGAAGATTTCATTTTCACAGATAGTTTGGTTGACTTGAATAAATTATTCCGGCAGAAAAATTTAGGTTTCGATGTGTTAGGTGGGGATACGGAACTTTACAGAACACGGAAAAATGCAGACATGTATTTGCCCGCTGTATTTCTTAGTATTATTGAAAACCCTCTGATTTCATCTGTGGTGCTAAATATCCTATCAAGTTATGTCTACGATTCTCTAAAGGGAATAATCGGAAAAAAAACTGTTCATGTTGAGCTGTATATTGAACTTGGGAAGAAGGGAAAAATCAAGAAAATCTCGTACAATGGAGATGCAGACAAATTGAAAGATTTGGAGAATGTAATTAAAGCTCTGAAATGAAAGTATTTATCGAAAACCCAAATCTATTGATAAACGAATTCAATGAGTTGATTTCCATTTCTCAAAGAAAAGCATTTATCACAGTTGGAACAGAAATTCAAGAGAAGGAGATAGAGGTTTTATCTAACTACCGGGAACAATTGGTTGACTTAAAAAAGACATTTGTTGAACGAAAACTAGAAAATGAAGCCAATCTAGTCTATTGCATAGAAAATTCAATTCTAGCGATTGAACTTGAATTGACAATGTTAGTGAATATCAAAAAGGATAACATGGGCGAAGCATGGGGGAATCTCGTCACGGCGCAAGTTACCTATGGAACGGTGATAAAAAACAATTTATTCGATCCAGAACCATCGACAACTTATTTGGAACGGCTAGCTAACTATGAAAAATTGTTATTTCCTCCGCAAATTTTCAGCAGTGTTGGCGGTATTGTGAAGAAAAGTCATTGTTCAATTTGTAATGAAAGTTTTAGCAAGTGTGAACACATGAAGGGAAAACTATATTTTGGAGAGATTTGTGTACGCGTCATTTCAGAAATGGAACTTGAAGAAGCTTCGATAGTTGAAAATCCTGCAAACAAACATTGCCGAATGCTTAAAATTGATAATATCGATACGATGACAATGAGACAAGTCATTGATGAAAATGAGTAGATAGCAATTAGAGTTTGTAGTGCTATTTTGTACCCTATTTGTACCTCAAAATCATAACTATTTGAAAATCAATTTGAGTTAATTTTTGTATCGGAAAGTAAGTTCCCGTCAAATCCTTTAACATTCCTAAAAGCAACTTATTCCACGCATTTTCGTTAATATTACAGAAGAAGCTAATCTTCTGCATTATTACTGAAATCGATGAAAAAAACAGCCCCGTTTTTGTCGAATGAAACCGCTGGAAAAGGAACCGTTATCCCGTTGCTTTCTCAGTGTTTTTTATTCATCTCGCTGCTTTTCTTTTCCTACGGAGTAAAGGCCCAGGGAGACGATTGTGCTACTGCATTGCCATTGACGAATGTCACCAACTTTTGTTCTTCCACAGCACAATACACCAGCACCGGTTCAACCGCAAGCGGATTTGCAGTAGCCACCTGCTGGACAGCTGCAGCTACTTCGGACGTTTGGTTTTCCTTCGTTGCAATCGGCACCAACTCGTTTATTTCCATTAATGGTGCGAGTATGATGCAGCCAAGGATCGCGATTTACACAGGTACTTGTGCGGGAGGAATTACACAGGTTCTCGGCGGATGTACGAACGGATCTGCAGGTTCTCAAAACTCCCAACTGCTTAATACTAACCTGGTTCAGGGAAACACTTATCTTATCCGCATAAGTACAACAACGGCTCAGCGCGGTACTTTCCAGTTGTGCATCAATAATTATACGCCGCCGCCAACTGCATCTGCAGATTGTGGAGGTGCCGGAAGATTGTGTAACAAGAATTCGATTAGTGTTACCAACCTGACAAGTGGTGGTGTAAACAACAATGAAAATGCGGGCACTTGTTTGTCCGGTTTCGGGATTTTTGAAACCAATTCGGTTTGGTATACCTGGACTTGTCAGACTGCAGGAACACTTACGATGAATATTTTGCCGGCAAATCAAATAGATGACATTGACTTTATTGTTTTTCAATTAAGTACGGCAAATCCATGTGGTCCAAGAACTGCGATCCGCTGCTCCGCAACATCTGCTTTAGGCCCGAATGGTGGTACGGGAATGAATGCAACTTCCACGGATCAGAATGAAGCGATCGGTTGGTCGGGAATTGAAGACGGGTATGTGCAGCAGCTGAATATGACAGCAGGAACAAGTTATGCCATTCTCATTAACAATACGAATGCAACCAATGGATTTACACTGAATTGGGGTGGAACGGGAACATTCGTCGGCCCGGATGCAAATATCACAGGCGGACCTTTTACCGTTTGTGCGGGAACTCCGATATTGATTGACGGAAGCACTTCTACGGATTACAATACATTGAGCTGGAACTTTGTAAACGGATCAGGAACACCTGCAAATCCAACGGGGCCAGGACCGCATTCGGTGACTTATACGACTCCTGGGACCTTTGTAGCTATATTGAACGCAACCTCTGCCACCGGATGTACTTCCGTAGAAACAGCAACAGTAACTGTAAGTTCAAGTGTGACTCCAACTTTTGCCGCAGTTCCGGCTTTTTGTTCTGGTCAGCAGGCTCCTGCATTTCCGGTTCAGACCAATACACCGCTTGTCGCAGGGACCTGGTCGCCAAACGTAATTAGCAATACCACTTCCGGAACTTATACTTTTACACCGAATGCCGGGCAATGTAACTCTACACCGGTGAATATTTCAGTTACGGTCAATAACACCATTACACCAACTTTCCCGGCGCATCCGCAGTATTGTTTGAATGCTGCGCCGCAGTCTTTGCCAACAACTTCCGATAACGGAGTTGCAGGAACCTGGTCACCATCAACTGTGAGCACGGCAACCGCCGGAACTGCTAATTATACTTTTACCCCATCCGGAAATCCATGTGCGGCTTCGGTGACTGTTGCAATTGTTACAAATGCGGCGCCAACGCCCTCCTTTACTCAAATTCCACCGATTTGTTCGGGAGATGTTGCTCCGATTTTACCGGCCGCTTCGAATGATCCTATTTCGGGGACCTGGTCACCGGCAGTAGTGAATACTACTACTTCAGGGACTTATACATTTACACCGGATGCCGGACAATGTGCCACAACAGCTACGATGTCGATCACGGTAAACAATCCGGTAGTACCAACCTTGACCTCGGCGGGACCTTTCTGTGAAAATACCGCAGCTCCAGCGAATTTAACAGCGAATATTCCGGGAGGAACCTGGTCGGGAACAGGAATCACGGATCCAACCGGAGTTTTTGATCCGATTGTTGCCGGAGCAGGAACTCATACCATTACTTATGTGCATACTCAAGGTTGCGGCGGAACAAACTCCATGGACATTGTGGTAAATCCCTTGCCGGATTCAGATTTTTCAGCAGATGTTTTCAGCGGCTGCAATCCTGTAACGGTTCATTTTACTGCGGATCCTTCCGTGAATACTTCTTCCTGGGATTTTGGGGATAATACAACAGCCAATACCCTTGGAGCTGCTGAACACACTTATAATGCGGCAGGAACATATACAGTAACCTTAACGAATACTACGAACGGATGTTCATCCAGTACTACAAAAACCAATTACATCGAGATTTACCCGATTCCGGATGCAAATTTTAATACCAATCAGCAGGTAATGCCGCAAACAGAGACGACTGCTCAGTTTCACAATCATTCGGTGAATGGAGATGTGTATTTCTGGGAATTCGGTGACGGAGACAACAGCTCTTTGGAAGAACCAAGCCATACATTCCCGCAGGTTCCCGGGAACTATCCGGTTACTTTAACGGTGACCAGTGTAAATGGCTGTACGGATGCAGCTTCCCTGATCATTACTATAAAAGACAATAAGATTATCTATGTTCCGAATACCTTTACACCGGATGGTGACGAATTCAATAATGTATTTGCTCCGGTAATTACTGCGGGTTATGATACTCAGAATTATTCCTTCACGATTTTTGACCGCTGGGGAGAAACCCTGTTTGAATCCCACGACGTGAATAAAGGCTGGGATGGAACCTATCTGGGAAAATTAGTCCAGGCAGGAATTTATACCTGGACGATCCGTATCAAGAGCCTGGAGGATGACCGCTACGAGGTGTTCAACGGCCATCTGAATATGTTGAGGTAGATAATTAGAATTTGCAGTTACACAAAGTATAGAATGCAAGGTTTTTTCTGGTTTTAACGCACATTCCTTCGCGGGTCACCGTATATTTTTTGTTCAAACGCACTTTCGAATTGGATTGTAAGATCAATTCGTCTCCCTCGATAGACCAGGTTCCTTCTGCAACAATAGGTTTGGATGCTTTTGTCAAATCGGTGTAAACGAAGGTGTGGTTTTCATTCAATTGCAGGTTCGGCGCATTTTTTCCGTCACCGCCATAACTACCTTTCGGTTGGTTTGCCAGGTTTTGAGCATTGGAACTTAAACTCAATAAGCTTCCTACAAAAATTAAATACAGTGCTTTCATAATCGATTCATTAGTAATGCAATATATGAAATTTAGTTAGAATGTGAATTTCACTTAAATGAATCTGTTCAGAAATGTATGTTGATTCCCGAAGTCGCGGTGACAAGTGTTAAATTTATTGTGCGCTCATAGATTATTATTATCTTACTACCCACAAACGCATTTTCGTTCTATCAACTATGCAAAAATTAATACTACTTATTTGCAGCTTTATGGCTGTTTTATCCCTTCATTCGCAAGGATTCCAGGTAAATTTTCAAGGACAAAAGCAACAGGGAATGGGACTGGCCGGTACGGCGCTTTCAGAAGATGCATCTGCGTTGTTTTATAATCCGGGTGGAGTTGGATTTGTGAAAAAGAATGAAGTGAATGCCGGATTTTCTCCCATTTTTGCCAATACTTTGTTTGTGGATTCAGCCTCCGGAGAAGGATATCGAACAAAATCCCCGATGGGAACACCATTTTCAGTGTATGCACTCTTTGGTTTTAAAAAGATGGAATATCTGAAAATAGGGTTGGCTGTTTACACTCCATTCGGTAGTACGATTCAATACGAAGATGCATGGATCGGAAGATTTGCCTTAACAAAACTGTCGTTGAAAGCTATTTATTTTCAACCAACCATTTCTTACAAGTTCAACGATCATTTCGGTTTCGGAGCAGGTTTTGTTGTTTCCACCGGGTCTGTTGATTTGCAGAAAGATATTCCTGTTCAGTCAGCGGATGGAACTTACGGGCATGCCGAATTGACGGGTAAAGCTCTTGGTTTTGGTTATAACCTGGGTTTCACTGCGAAAGTGAATGAAAAGCTCTCATTCGGTTTGACCTATCGCTCAAAGGTTTCTATGAAAGTGAAAGAAGGAGATGCGAAATTCACGGTTCCCGAATCACTGAGTGCAAACTTTCCAAGCGGACCTTTCACTTCTTCACTTCCATTACCAAGTGTTTTAACACTTGGAGCTGCTTATGATTCGGGGAAAAAATGGCAATTTGTGCTCGACATCAATTACGTGGGCTGGAAAGCTTATGATACGCTGGCATTTGATTACGAATCAAATACCGCTAGTTTGAATGACACGAAATCTGCCAGAAAATACAAAAGTATCATCGCCTTTAGAGGTGGAGCAAATTTCCAGGCAACAGAAATAATCGCTGTGCGATTGGGTGGTGGTTACGGATTCTCACCGGTTCAATCGGGTTATGTAACCCCTGAATCCCCGGACGGAAACCGGATTTATGGTACAGCAGGTTTGGGCTTTAAATTCAATGAGCATTTCAATTTGGATTTATCCTTTTATTACACATATATCAATCGCACGGATCGAAACCTGGAAACAAATTTGAGCGGAACATTCACTACGATCGCAATTTCTCCGGGAATTGGATTAAGCTATAAATGGTAAGAAAATGAAACAGGTACTAAGCATATTGATTCCGGTAGCAATCGGAACTCTTACTCTAGGTTCATGTAAACCAAAGTACAAAGATCCCGAAACTTCTGCGGGAGACATGAATACCGCTCGATTCGTGATGATCGGTGGTTCACATACGGCCGGTTATATGGACGATGCCTTGTATTACAACGGTCAGCAATATTCCATTGCGAACATGCTCAGCATGCAATTGCAGAAAGTAGGCTCCGGAACTTTCAATCAGCCATATATGCTTGAGAGCTCTGTTGGTATAGGCGCATCAGGAATGGCCCGTTTTAAATTGGGTTACAAAACAGATTGTTTGGGAGTTACTTCCTTATCTCCGGTTCGTCTTGCACCGAGTGGTGATATGTCTGCCCTGGGAACAAATGTCTACAACGCAAGTCAGCCTTTTGGAAACTTTGGGATTCCCGGAATGACGGTAACAGCTGTCAATGTTCCTTCTTATGGATCGGCTAACCCGTTTTTTGCACGAATGAATTCTTCGTCGGGTACCAGTGTTTTGGCAGATGCAACTGCTTCCGATCCAACCTGTTTTGCTCTTTTTGTAGGAATTGAGGACCTGCTTCCATTCGTTCAGGGCGGTGCGAAGAATGGTTCAATGACTAGTACCACTGCATTCGGTATCGCTTACGAGCAAATTGTAATGTCTTTAACGGCAAATGGAGCAAAAGGTGTTGTTTCTTTGATTCCTGATATTACTGAAATGCCGTATTTCACTACTGTTCCATATAACGGATTGAATTTAACTCCCGACAAAGTCACCGCATTGAACAATATTTATAATCCCATCGGAATTTCTTTCCAGGAAGGGCCTAACGGATTTATGATCGAAGACCCGGGAGCAGGTGCTTTTAATGTAAGACACATGCAGCCGGGGGAATTGGTACTTCTCAGTACGCCTTTGGATTCTGTGAAATGCAATTCAATGGGTTCTGTTTTTCCTTTTAGAGACGAATTTGTTTTAACACAGGATGAATTGACAGAAATCAGAAATCAAATTGCGGAGTACAATGCTTTAATTACTTCCATTGCATACAGCTACAATTTAGCATTAGCAGAACCAAATGAGATCGTGAAAAAACTGCAAACCGGAATTACATATAACGGAGTTGCCATGAGTGCGAAATTTGTTTCCGGAGGAGCTTATTCACTGGACGGAATTCATTTTAATCCGCGTGGAAATGCCATTATTGCAAACGAATTTATCCGAGCTTTAAATAGTAAATACGCAGCTAAAATACCTTCGGTAAATGCTATCAATTACCCTTCAATTATATTCCCATAATTTAAAAAAAACAACACATGAAAATTTCTACTTTCCTACTATCAGTTGTTTTATCTTCTGCTGCAATGGCTCAAACACCTTGTCAGACCGGAAGATATGCCAGCGATGTTTATTCCACTGTAAACGTTACGAGTGATATCGTTTACGGATCGAACACCTCATTTTCGGGTGCAACGACCTCATTGACTATGGATTTCTACGAACCGGCTGCGGATACTTCTGTGGCGCGTCCTTTAATTATTTGGGTGCATGGAGGAAGTTTCCAGTTCGGAACAAAAACAGATGTCGATGTTCAGGAACTGTCTAACCGCTTTGCGAAAAAAGGATATGCCTGTGCATCTATTAACTATCGTTTGGGCTTTTTCCCGGTTGATTCCGTGAATGCGATTAAGGCAGTTCTTCGTGCAACACAGGATTTGAAAGCTACTATCCGTTTCTTTTATAAAGACAGGGCAACGACTAATGCCTATAAGATTGATACAACACGTATTTTCATCGGTGGTAGTTCAGCAGGAGCTATTACGGCATTGCATGTAGGATATTTAGACCAGGCATGTGAGATCCAGGATTATATTGATGCGCCGGCGCTTGCTACGCTTGGTGGAATGGAAGGTACGAGCGGGAATCCGGGGTATTCCACAAAAGTTGCCGGAGTGATTAATCTTTGTGGTGCCTTGGGCCGTTACAGCTGGTTAGAAGCCGGAGATGTTCCTTTGGTATCACTTCACGGGACTGCAGATGCAACAGTAAAATATAACCGTGGAATGGTAAATCCGGGAGTTCCGATTATGTACCTGGATGGAAGCCGTATGTTGATTGAAAGAAGTTGTGCTTTAAATCACCCGCACAAGATGTACACTTTCCGTGGTGCACCGCACGTCCCTTATGCAGGGGCAAGCGCTGCACAAATTGCGTATATGGACACCACCGCAAATTTTGTAAGAGATTTCCTTGTGGAGCGACTTGGATGTACGAATATGGCCCTTCAACCGGAGAATATTCCTTCACAAACAGCTAATCTTTACCCGATCAATTACTGTAACGGAATTCCTGTAAATGAAGTGTGTATCTTAGGTTTGGCTGAAAACACAGAAGCAGATAAACTAATCTTGTATCCGAATCCTGCATCCGGCCAGGTAACGATTCAGTGTGATTCTGACGGAGCGAAAACAATCTCTGTGATAGACATTTCAGGGAGAACGGTTATGAGCCGGGAAATAAATGAAAACGGCTACACCTTGTCTGTTCGTGATTTAAACAAAGGAACTTATTTTGTCCGCGTTTTGGATCATGGTAATCAGAAGACTCTGTTGAAACAATTGGTGATTGAGTAAACTGAAAACTTTGCATATAAAAGCTTCCTTCGGGGAGCTTTTTTTATATTCGCACACTTGCCGGAAAGTTTGGCAACAAATTTGTAAATTGTAGACACAAAATAAAATGGTATGAAAAGCATTGGTTTATTAATGATGTTGTTGCTTGCTCAAACAATGGTGTTTGGACAAAAAACAATCCGTATGACAATAAAAGAGGAATGTGTTCCATGCCGCCGGATGATGCCGATGACTTGTTTCCAGGTCCAAAAGGAAGGATCCAAAACGTGGGAATTGTTCTATGAGAAGATTAAAGGATTTGATTACGTTCCCGGAAACCGATATGTGATTGACGTGATCGAGACAGAAAGACCAGAGCCGGTCCCGCAGGATTTATCTAAATACTTATACAAATTAGATAAAGTCATTTCCATAACACCCATGGTAAGCGGAAGCGAAGGAACCATCTATAAAGTCATTCGTTTGAATGGAGCACAAGTGGTGAATGCAGATGTTGCATTCGGTTTCGACAGTACTTTTCAAAAGATTTCGGGAAAAAGCGGATGCAACAGTTTTACGGCTCCCATCAAAATGAACAAAAAGCAGCGCAAAATTTGCGTAAAGGCCGGAGCAGCAACAAAAATGGCTTGTCCGGATATTCAAAGCAACGTGGAGGATGAGTTTTTAAAATCCATTTCAAATAAAAAGTTCAAGATCTCTCATGAAGGAAACCTGATGATCTGGAAAGCAAAAAAGAAAGAGGTTCTTGTTTTGGAAGCTGGCACGAAACCTGCTCTCCAGGATCCGGAAGCAACAAACGGAGGTGGAAGACCTGAAAAAACACCTTGGAATTACTTCAATCAGCGAAATTTAAAGCTGATCCAAATGGATGGAGTTTCCCTTAAAAATTCCAATGCAGCTTTGAAGATGGACATGTCGAATAATTCTTTCACGGGAAGTAACGGCTGCAACCGTATTTCCGGCACCATGTCTACCACCCGAAATACAGTCGCTTTTAGGGAGGTCATTTCAACGAAAATGGCGTGTGTTGATGAACTGGTTGCAAGTAACGAGAAGCGTTTTATGGAGATTTTGGGAAGCAAAGGATTGACCGTTGATTTTGCAGAACAGGTATTTAACATTTACGATTCCTCCGGAAAATTGGTCTTAATGTTTGCCGCGGACGCAACCAAATAAATTTAATTGAGTTTTAATTTCAGTTTTCATATATTTATACACCAAAATTTTTTTACTATGAAAAAACTAATCAAAATTTCTGCGTTTGCAACATTGGTATTTGTTGGAGCATTAGGAATTCAGTCGTTTACTTCAGCGAAGGCAGAGTCTTCTGAGAAAGTACTGGGCAATATTGAATTTAAGGTTATCAATGATACCTCTTCTGAGTACAAGTACTGCGTGAATGGCGGCCATAACTACATCAGTGCCGGTGCATCTAAAGGATTTAGTTATAGTGAAGGAACAGAATTGAAGCATTTGGATGGAAGCAATTGCGGAGGTCTTTGGGTCAAAGTTACCAGCTCTATGCACGGTAAGTCATTTAAACTTTCTGAATTAGATTAATATCAATATTTGAAATATTGAACAAAAAGCCTCTTTTTTTAAGAGGCTTTTTTGTTTTACACATCTTCTTTTAGCTTTTCAATTTAAATAGGGTTAATTCTCTGTCTGAATTCATTGAATTCCGTTAATTTCGTAAATAGATTTAATGATTATGAAACGAATATTGCTTTTAGGTGCCGGACTTTCTGCTTCAACAGTGATTAAGTACTTATTGGAACAGGCTAAAGAAAACAATTGGCAGCTGCGTGTGGTTGATCAATCATTGGATTTAGTAAAAGGAAAGTTGGCCGGACATCCAAATGGTGTAGCACTTTCGTTTAATGCATTGGATCGAAATGAGAGATGGGAAGAAATGCAGCAGGCAGATCTGATTATTTCCATGTTGCCTGCACGTTTTCACGTGGAAATTGCCAAAGACTGTTTGGAATTGAAGAAAAACCTGATCACGCCTTCTTATGTTTCTCCTGAAATGAACGCTTTGAATGAAGACGTGAAAAATTCCGGGCTGATTTTCATGAATGAAATGGGTGTTGATCCGGGAATTGATCACATGAGCGCTATGCGGATCATCGATTCCATTAAAGACCAGGGTGGGGAAATTACCGGGTTTAAATCGTATTGCGGCGGCTTGATAGCCCCGGAAAGTGATAATAATCCATGGAACTATAAATTCACCTGGAATCCGCGAAATGTGGTTTTAGCAGGCCAGGGCGGAACAGCTTGTTATATCGACAGACATCAATACAAATACATTCCATCTAACCAGGTGTTTACGCGGTTGGATCAGATTTCCATAGAAGGTTACGGCGATTTTGACGGCTATCCAAACAGGGACTCCTTGTCGTATCGCCAGATCTATGGACTGGATGATATTCCTACAATCTATCGCGGAACACTGCGCAGACCCGGATTCTGCAAGTATTGGAATGTTTTCGTACAGTTGGGATTAACAGATGATCATTTAATTCTTCCGGATTCGGAAGAGTTCACACCAAGAACTTTTATCAACGCTTTCCTTCCCTTTGAGGAGGAAACTCCCGTTGAGCAGAAATGGATAAATGCCTGCAAACCTTTGGGAATTACAGATATCTCCAGGTTTGAGTGGCTGGGTCTTTTTGAGGGGACAACGAAGCTCGGTTTGAAGGATGCAACTGCGGCTCAAATCCTTGAAAAAATCCTGGTAAATAAATTGTCTCTGGAACCGGGTGATAAAGACATGGTGGTAATGGTACACCAGTTTACTTATTTGCTAAATGGTGAAAAACGATACATTGAATCTTCCATGGTGAATTTGGGAGATGACAAGGTTCAAACTGCAATGTCTAAAACGGTTGGATATCCGGTAGGAATTTGTGCCAAATTGATTTTGCAGAACCGGATTTCAGAGCGGGGAGTTTTATTGCCGATCAAAGCGGAGGTTTATAACCCGATTTTGGATGAATTGGAAGAACTGGGGGTTGTTTTCCAGGAATTGGAGAAAGTCGTTTAAAGAATTATGAGTTCTGTTCTAAGAAGCCAAAGGGTTTCGAGTCATTAGTCGGTAGGCAATAACACCTGCAACTGTTCCGAAAAGGATTACTTCGTCCGGAAATCTTACAAAGGCTGAAACCAGTAAAACAATTCCAAATACAAGTGAAAGAATTATCCCCTGCTTGACAGATTCACGCGTGAAATAGTTGACCGGATATTTTCGATACAGCTGCGGAAGAAGAAACTGTTGTCTGTAAGCCATATAACCGCTGAGCACCATTAATGGAATCAGGATTACTCCTTGTTGAATTCCCATATCACGGTAAGTTAAAAAAGCCCATATCCGTTCTTTCCAATCGAAAAGTGAGTGAATGTTAGGCAGAATGAAGTAAACAGCCAGGGAAGTGCTTAAAATGCATGCGAAAGCAATACTCAGATGTTTTCCCGCTTCTTGTTTTTCAAAAGTATTTCCGCTGAATTGAATCCGTTTTCGCGCTTTCAATAAACTCAGGCCCCAAAACAAGATCCAATCGATTAGAAAGAACAGGAGAATGAAACTTGCATCCCAATTCCAGTAAAAATATCCCAGAACAGGTATCAGCCCTTCAACCAGGGTTTGAAACAGGATTACCCTTTTTGGGTTCATTTGGATAAACGCTTGATTGCTTCTTCTGAAATGGCGAACTCAGGATTGTATTTCAATGCTTTCCGATAATACTGGATTGCTTTGTACTTATCACCTTTTGTTTCATAGATCAAGCCCAGGTTGTGCCACGCTTCTACATAACGCGGTTCTTTCTGCAGCGTTTCATTGTAAAAGTAAATGGCACTGTCCACATCATTTTGTCTGAATTGCTTGATCCATCCCAGCTGAAACAATGGCGGAGTAAATTTCGGATCTTTCTTAAGCATGTCACGATAGGTCTGCTGAGCTTCCGGTAATTTATCGAATTGCTGGTAAGCATATGCCAAATTATAATATGCTTCAATGTTGTTCGGCCGGATTTGTGTCGCTGTAATGAAATACTCAATACACAGCGGATTGTTTTCTCCCTGGTAAATCAAGCCCAGTTTGATGTAAGCTGCGAAGAAATCCGGATCCTGTTCAATTGCTGTCTGGAAAGAGGATTTTGCCAGCTCCCGATTATCTAAACTCAAATAAATACTTCCTTTCAAAATATAAGCATCTCTGTATTTTTTGTTGATTCTTAAGGCTTCATTTGTATAATAGAAAGCTTTTTCGTTATCTCCCTGCTGAGCATAAGTCGTAGCTAAGGCAACCAATGCTGCCAGGTTTTTCGGGTCTTTTTTAACTACAAACTTGAAATGCGTCTGAGCAGACATCACATCACTTGCAGTTCGGTCAGCTCTGTTGTTTAAGGCGTTTGCATACAAAAATCGCGCTTCGATATTCCATTGCTGCATGCGGTATGCTTTTGCACCGTCCTGAAGTGCTTTTTCATAATCATAGCGTTCCAGCATCAGGTTACCGTGTTTGATAAGGATCGGAACACTATCAGGATATTTTTTGAATAACTGATCTATCGAAAGTTCTTTTTGAGGTTTTTTTGGACCGTTTCCGCCACATGAGCTTAATACTGCAAGAAAACCAATAAAAAATAGAATGCGCATACTTGAATGAATCTGACTACAAAAATAAGGAAATGTATTTAGCTACAGGTATTAAACGTGTGCTTCTTCCGAAGCGTTGGTAAATTCCCGGCCAATAAAAAACCCCATCCGCCAAGGCGAACAGGGTTTGATGTTGTTTTGTTGATTTTTATAATCCCAAAAGTACTGCATAAGGATCTTTTCCGCCGAAAATAATTCTTTCCGGGTTTTCGATCATCTCTTTTACTTTTACCAGGAATCCAACAGATTCTTTCCCATCGATAATCCGGTGATCGTAAGACAATGCCAAATACATCATCGGACGAATTTCTACCTTTCCGTCAATTGCAACCGGGCGCTCAATAATATTGTGCATTCCCAAAATGGCTGATTGAGGAGGATTGATAATTGGAGTTGACATCATGGAACCGAAAACTCCACCATTGGTGATTGTAAACGTTCCTCCGGTCATATCTTCAGGAGTAATTTTTCCGTCACGTGCTTTGATTGCAAGACGCTTGATTTCTTTTTCAATTTCCGCCAGGCTCATTTGCTCTGCATTGCGGACCACCGGAACCATCAATCCTTTTGGGGATGAAACGGCAATACCGATATCTGCATAGTCGTGGAAAATCATTTCATTTCCATCAATTTGAGCATTTACTGAAGGGAATAGGTTCAATGCTTCTGTTACGGCTTTCGTGAAAAAAGACATGAATCCAAGATTTACCTCATGAAATTTGGAGAATTGATCTTTGTACTTTGCACGCAGGTCCATAATCGGTTTCATATCCACTTCATTGAAGGTAGTCAGCATCGCTGTTTCGTTCTTCACAGAAACCAAACGCTCTGCGATCTTACGACGAAGCATGGACATTTTCTCGCGATTTTGATCACGAGTTCCGCCCCATCCTTGCGCAGCATCGGCAGGAATCCCTGCAGCCATTGCCGAAACGACATCTTGTTTTGTGATACGACCGTCTTTTCCTGTTCCGTTGATCTTAGCTCCGGAAACACCGTTTTCAGCCATGATCTTGGAAGCAGCCGGTGAAGGTGTTCCTTTTGCATAGCTGTCACTTACAGGTCCCGGGTTTGGAGCCGGAGTGCTTTTTTCTGCAGGTGCTTCTTTTGTTTGAGCAGGAGCAGCTTCAGCCGCTTTCTCTTCTGCTTTCGGAGCTTCAGCCGCCGGGGCAGCAGATCCTGCTGGTCTTTCAGCCGAAGTATCGATCAGACAAACAACTTGTCCTACTTTTACTACATCGCCTTCTGCAGCTTTCAAAGTAATAATACCCGCTTGTTCTGCCGGTAATTCCAAAGTCGCTTTATCAGAATCAACTTCTGCAATAGTTTGGTCTTTTTCTACATAGTCACCATCCGAAACCAGCCAGGTTGCAATTTCCACTTCAGAAATCGATTCTCCCGGACTGGGTACTTTCATTTCAAGCATTGACATAATTGTGTCGAATTTAGTTTGTCTTAATATTATTTAGCCGCTACGGATGCAAATTGAAATACATCTGCAAACAATTGTTTCAAGCGGCGTTCGTGTAATTTCTTGGAACCTTCAGCTGCAGCAGCAGATGCCGGCCTTGTCACCCCAATAAACGGAATGTGTCTCAGGTTCATTGCCATATACGCCCATGCTCCCATGTTTGCAGGTTCTTCCTGCGCCCACATGATGTTTTTAGCATTGTATTTTGCAACGATTTCGTCGATTTGTCTTTGAGGCAATGGATACAATTGTTCAACACGAACAAAAGCCATGTTGTCAACACCCATTTCAGCTGCTTTTTCGGTCATTTCGTAATAGAATTTACCGGAACAGAAAACAAGTGTATCAACTTGTCCTGCTTTTGCATTCGGATCATCTATTACTTCCTGGAAGTTTCCGCTTGCCATTTCTTCCAAAGTGGAAGTTGCAGCCGGTAAACGCAGGATCATTTTTGGAGAGAAAACAACCAATGGCTTACGGAACGGTCGTACCAACTGTCTGCGAAGCAAATGGAAATGGTTTGCAGGTGTTGAAGTATTTACAATTTGAATATTGTCATCAGCACATTGCTGCAACCAACGCTCCAAACGCCCACTTGAGTGCTCTGCTCCCTGTCCTTCATATCCATGAGGAAGAAGCATCACCAATCCACTTTGAGTAGACCATTTGTCTTCACCTGCCGTAATGAATTGATCGATCATAATTTGAGCGCCGTTGAAGAAATCTCCGAACTGTGCTTCCCAAATAGTCAATCCTTTCGGAGTTGCCAATGAATAACCGTATTCAAAACCAAGAACCGCATATTCGGATAACAAGGAGTTGTAAATCGTAAACGGAGCCTGTTTGTCCGAAAGCATGTTCAATGTTTCGATTTCTTCTTCGTTGTCTTCTGTTTTTACAACAGCATGACGGTGAGAGAATGTTCCGCGCTCCACATCTTGTCCGGAAATACGAACAGGAATGCCTTCTTCCAAAAGTGTTGCGTAAGCCAGCATTTCTGCTGTTCCCCAATCCAGGTTATTGTTTTCAACCGCAGCCAAACGATCATCAAAGATCTTTTGAATCTTACGGAAGTACTTTTTACCTTCCGGTAAAGTAGCCAGTTTCCTTCCTAGCTCCAATAATTTTTCTTTTTGGATCCCTGTTTCAGGACTAGAATCGAAATCTTCGGATTTGCTGTGACGGAAACCTTCCCACGTTTTGCTCAGGAAATCCCAAACAACAGCTTTTTCATTCTGGCGAGCTGTTTCAAACTCGTTTTCCAGGTAGTTGTTGTACTCATCTTCAATGCTTTTCGCATCCGCCTCAGATAAAGTGCCTTCAGCAGTTAATTGCTTCTGATAAATTACTTTTGGATTTGGATGTTTTGCAATGATGTCGTACAAATTCGGCTGCGTGAATTTAGGCTCATCTCCTTCATTGTGTCCGTATTTACGGTAGCATAATAAATCGATAAACACATCACGGTTGAATTTCTGACGGTATTCCATAGCGATTTCAATCGTTTGGATTACTGCCTCAATATCGTCTCCATTTACGTGAAAAACAGGAGTTAAAGTTGTTTTTGCAACGTCTGTACAATAAGTAGATGAGCGTGCATCGTGGAAGTTCGTTGTAAAACCGACCTGGTTGTTTATTACCAGGTGAATGGTTCCGCCGGCTCTGTAACCGTCAAGCAAGGCCATCTGGATTACTTCATAAACAATTCCCTGTCCTGCAACAGCTGCATCTCCGTGGATCATTACCGGGCAAACTTTATTCTCATCCTTGAAATGAGCATCCAGTTTTGCACGTGCAATTCCCTGAACAACCGGATCAACCGCTTCTAAGTGTGAAGGGTTTGGAGCAAGTGTTAAACCTACTTCTTTTCCATTGGAAGTTTTTACGGAGCTGGTATAACCCTGGTGGTATTTTACGTCTCCGTCAAATGCACCGTCGGCATCAAATTCTTTCCCTTCAAATTCAGAAAAGATATCCTGCGGGCGTTTCTGGAAAATATTCGTCAATGTATTCAAACGTCCGCGGTGAGCCATTCCCATGACGAAATACTCGACCCCTAAATCGGCACCTTTTTCAATTAAAGCGTCCAAAGCCGGAATTAAGACTTCGCCACCTTCAACGGAGAAACGTTTCTGGCCCACATATTTTTTACCTAAAAAGGCTTCAAAATTGGAAGTCTGAACGAGTTTTTTATAAATGTGTTTTTTGCGTTCGGCATCAAATTTCGGGCGATTTTTCACCTCGATACTGTTTCTGAACCATTCCAAACGCTCAGGCTCACGCATAAACATATACTCGATCCCGATGGATTGGCAGTAACACTGCTCCAAATCCTGGATAATATCGCGTAAAGTTGCCGCACCGATCCCAATTTGTTCTCCCGCCTGGAAAACGGTATCCATATCAGACGCCTCCAACCCAAAATTTTCGATAGCCAATGTAGGCTCGTATTTTCTGCGTTCGCGAACAGGATTGGTTTTTGTAAATAAGTGACCACGTGTCCTATATCCGTTGATCAGGTTAATTACTTTAAATTCTTTCTGAAAATTTTCAGGAATATCGCCGCCGTCTTCGTAGTTCATGCGGGCAAAATCAAATCCTTCGAAGAATTTTTGCCAGCTAATATCTACGCTTTCAGGGTCTTTCATATACGATTGATATAAATGATCTATCGCATTTACATCGGCATTTCCTACGTACGTCACTTTATCCATGTTCGAGCACTATAATGGTGGGTAAAGTTATAACTTTTAGTCCAAGCGCGAATCGAAAATCACGATAAAAAAATGCAAAATTGATAGTTATTGGTTCAAGGCAAAAAATAATGATCAATTATGAGCGATTAATTACCAGGAGCGTCTCTTTTTTTATCTTGATAATTGCTGTTTACTTGTATTGAATTTGGAAAAAGACTTTCATCAATTCCCGGTGTAATATAGCATTTGAAAGGTAAAACAGCCGATTTTCATGTTCAAATGTTTCTTTTAGGATCAATTCCGGAATATCAATGAGGTAGAGCAGGTGCTGAAGTTCGTTTTCGCTCAATTTTTGAAGAACGAGTCGAATTTCTTCGTTCCAGTCTGCAGGATCTGTACTTATCAGCTGAAATTCACCAACTCCGGAGCGCTGAAAGTCTTTATGGATCTGAGCCTGCAATTTTTCAAGCAGTTTGCGCTGGCTCAATCGCATTTGAAGTTTCCGGACTAGCGCATTTAAATCTTTTTCTTCCATCTCGAGTGAACTTACTACTTTTGCTGTATGATTAATAACTCAAAAGAAGCAATCATTTTTGATTTGGGCGGAGTTTTGTTGAATTTGAATTACGATTTAACAGAAAAAGCCTTCATTTCTTTGGGAATGACCAATTTTGGCGAGTCCTATTCTCAGTTGCAGCAGGTAAACCTGTTTGATCGGTACGAAATCGGAGAAATTTCTTCTTTTCATTTTGTAAATCGGCTGTTGGATTTATTACCTCCCGGAACGACAGCCAACCAGGTTGTACATGCGTGGAATGCGATGATTTTAGATTTTCCGGTAGAAAGATTGCAGTTTTTGGAAGAGCTTTCGAAGAAATACCGTCTCTTTTTGTTGAGCAACACCAATGATCTGCATATTGATGCCGTTCGAAGAGCTCTGGAAAAAGCCGTGGGCCATAAAAACCTGGAGCAGTATTTTGAAAAAACGTATTTCTCTTCTGCGATCGGGATGCGTAAACCGAATACGGAAATCTTTGAATTCGTTTGTTCAGAGAATAACCTCGATCCGGCAAAAACTATTTTTATTGACGATAGTCCGCAACACATTGAAGGTGCTAAATCGGTCGGAATCGAAGCGTTTTTATTAGGGAAGAATCAGGAAGTAAGCAGTCTTTTTCCTTGAATTAATTCGGGTGGATCGGAATGTTAATACTCATTGCTATATTCCTGGCTCCTTTATCTGAATTGTATTTTGCCTGAGACTTTACTAGTGCAGAAACTTTTTCAATTAATTTTTGATCTGTAGTAGTAGTACTTGACTTCATTAATTTAGGTGTTCCAATGACGTCTCCTTTTTCATCTACAATGACCATAAACACGATAGAACATTTTTTTTTAGAAGAAATCGAGCTGGCATCCGGTCTCTTTATTAAGAAACGCCTAACATATAAACGACCATCTCCTGGTATTTCACGGAGCTTGGGCAATGAATCCTTTTCTTTGGATGATTTGAGTCTTTCAATTTGGGCTTTCAGGCTTTCCAGCTTTTTAGTTGCCTTGTCGATGACAGCCTGTTTGTCTTTCAATGCATTTTCTTGCTGCCGTATTTCGCTTGATAAAGAATCGTTGATGTGCTGCGTTTTTTCAAGCACCAGATTCGTTGAGTCGAGCTTTTGTTGATAGGTTGCAACTTGTGCTTTCAGCTCTTTTTTAGATTGACCGAAAGTTGTACCGGTAATGAGCAATAAGAAAAAAAGCCCTGTTTTCATCTTATTTTTTTTCCTGGCATAATTCTACCAATACCCCATTCGAAGATTTCGGATGCAGGAATGCTACCAGTTTGTTATCCGCGCCGTTTTTGGGATTCTCATTCAAGATTTGAAATCCTTTCGAAGCGAGTTCTTTCATGGATTCTTCAATGTTGGTCACATCAAAAGCAATGTGGTGAATTCCTTCGCCTTTCTTTTCAATGAATTTGGCAATGGGGCTGTTTTCATTACTGGCCTCCAGCAATTCAATCTTTGATTCACCCACCTGGAAGAACGCAGTTTTTACTCCTTCGCTTTCTACAGCTTCTGTTTTGTAGCATTCCGTTCCAAGAAGTTCAGTGTATGTCTTGATCGCCTCGTCCAGGTTTTTAACCGCAATTCCAATATGCTCGATTTTATTCATGGTGTGAATATAATAAATGTAGGTACGCGATGCGTCGGGATATATGAATTATTCGCACCCAAACCATTTTTAATATACAATCGTGTTATATTTTACCGCAAATGCGCAAATGTCTGAGGCGCTTACCAGTCGCCTCTTTACCCAGTAAACAATAGGAATAATATATTTGCAAGGCTCAAAAGCGAGTGCGGTAGCCGAGCCAATAATTTGTGCATTTGTGGTAAAAATTAAGTCTGGGCGTCAATTGTGATTAATTCCCGATGCGTCGCGTACCTACCAGATTTTATTTAAAATAAAAAACCCCGACAATGAATGTCGGGGTTCAATATAGTTTTCAGGTTTTTACCCCTTAAAGAATTTCTCTGTTTTGTTGTCGAAGTTGATATAGTAAGCCCCTTTCAATAAGTTTGAACATGGAACTGACGAGCCGATTCCCTTCTTGACGATATTTCCATATGCATCATAGATCTCGTATTTCGTTTCGATGGGTTTCCCGGATGCGGTAAAATTAATTTCGTCTTTCACCTTCACAGGGTTCTTGGTCACAATCGGAACGCCGGATGTAAACTTCACATCTTTAGAATTTCTTTTTGCGCCGGAATGGTCAATTTGTACTACGCGAACTGTATTTTCACCGGAATGCGGTGCTACAAGAAATTCGTAGGAATTTGTACCCGGAGTTCCTTTTCCCTGAACCTCGCCGATTTTCACCCACTTGTTCCAACGGTATTGTTCAATAATGAATGGGAGTTTTCCTTGTTCGTTGCTGGTCTTCCAGGTAAGCATTCCGCTATTCTGGATTTGAATGTCTACGGTATTGAATGTACTTCTTGGAAGTAATACCTCGGGATTTAAAATTTTTGGTTTACAACCATCATTGTGTTCAATGACAATGAAGACCGGCTCCCCAATTTCTATATTGAAAAGAGAAAAATCAATTTCAAATGCCGAAATAGCTGTTCCGCCCGGAAGGATATCACCGTTTACAGTAACCTTGGTTGCACAATAACCAAACCCGTCTCCGTCTTCCGGATTCTGTATGTAAAGGTTTTTACCCTGATAGCTTCCTTCAATAGAAAGAACCGCTGAGCTTGAAAAGCTTAGCAGTAACGCGAAAGAGCAAAGTAAGAATATTTTTATTTGTTTCATTTTTATCTAGTAGCTACACTAAAATCAGTGGCAAGTATAATAGCTATTTTTTACATTACCAACATTTTAGGTGACGAAATTACATTTTTTTTTTCATTTCAACCACCTAATGAGTTAATTAATCATGAAATATCGACCGTTCGTCGATAATCTTCTACTCTAAGTTAATATTTGGGATATGAATATTTTGTTTTTTTAAGTTATTTTAGTAAAAGATTTTTTCTATTCTTGTATTGATAAATGCTTACTCTACTATGAAATTAGTTCCTGTAGTTTTACTTATTCTTATTCTTACTTCTTGCGGTTCAGATAAAAAACAATTTGAATTCGCCGGAGGAAGCTTTAAAATGGCTCTGGATAATACACCTTCTACTTTTATTGCAAGAGAAGTGAATGATGTTTATTCCTTTGAACTGCTTTCACAGGTCATGGAAGGTTTAGTCAGCTTCAATGCCGACGATCTTTCCCTTCAGCCGCAAATTGCTAAAAAATGGAACATCAGTGGTGATGGTACGGTATTTACTTTTACCATCAGAGATGATGTTTACTTTCACGAAAATCCGGTTTTCGGATCTTTGGAGGATCGTAAGCTAACGATGGATGATATTTTGTTCACTTTTGAAAAGGCTTGTAAACCAAACGCACAAGGAAATCCTACCGCAGCCTATTTATTCCTGCTTTCCAACCAGGTGAAAGGTGCAAAGGAATACTACGAAGGAAAGGCAAAATCAATCAGTGGAATAAAAGTAAAGAAGGATAAGTTTGAAATTACCCTTATCAATCCGGATCAGACTTACATTAATAAGCTGGCAAACTTAAGCGCGAGTATTGTCTCGAAAAAAATAGTAGAAGCGGATAAAGAAACGGATGTGGTTGGAACTGGTCCTTTCCGTTTTACAACTCCAACAGAAGAGGAAACATATATTCTTTTGAAGAATCCGGATTATTACATGGTGGATAATAAGGGAAATGCATTGCCTTATCTGGATTCTGTTGTTTTCTATGTTCAAACCCGGAAATTGGAGCAATTGGAAATGTTTGAGCAGGGAAAAACGGTATTAATCTCCGGATTGCCAACTTCCCGTATTACCGAAATGCTGGAGGGAAGAATTTCTGATTTCAATGCACAGCCTCCTTTGAAAGAACTGTATAATAATCCCTTATTAACGACACAGTATTATTTCTTCAATATGAACGATCCGCGTTTCCGGGATGTTCGCGTGAGAAAAGCATTCAATTATGCCATTGATCGTAAAAGATTGGCTGATAATGTGCTTCGGAACCAATATTACGAATACGGAATTTACGGAATCACTCCGCCAATCGGGTCTGTGTTTAAAGGATACAATTTTTCAGAGATCAAAAAATACGGATATGATTTCAATCCGGAATTGGCGAAACAGCTACTGGCTGAGGCCGGTTATGCAAATGGTAAAGGATTTGGAAGTGTTGATCTCCGACTGGATATTACGGATATAAATACAGCCGTTGCCGAAGAATTGGCAGACCAGATCTATCAGACTTTGGGAATCAATGTCAACATCGACGGTTCTAATTTTGAGCAGCGCAATGAAGACGGAAACATGGGAAGAGGTGATATGTTCCGAACTGCATGGGTAGCCGATTATTCCAGCCCGGAAACTTTCCTGGGAAATTTCTACGGGAAAATCGTTCCGAAAGAAAAGAACATGCCTTCAAGCGGAAATCAATCGCGGTATGTAAACCCGATGTTTGATAAATACTTTGAACAAGGGCGCTCTGCTGATCAAAAAAGAAGACTGGAATTGTTTTCCAAAGCTGAAATTGAATTGATGAAAGATCCACCGATCATTCCACTTTGGTATGCAAATGATTTTACATTGAGCTATTCCCGCGTTCGAAACCTGAAGAATAATCCGATGGAGTTTCTGGATCTGCGCAGAGTATATATCAAAGAGTGGACGAAGGAAGAATACCTGAAGTCTATTCAATAACTGTATATTTACAGGTTGATATACTCAAAGAATGAAGACTATCCTTACCATATTGTTTGGCGCATTGGTTTCTATTGCTATTGCGCAACCCACTCAAACTGTTCGCGGTACCGTACTGGATTCCGAATCGGATTTCCCGGTTCAGGGAGCGCAGGTAATTCTTTCCCTTTCCGATAGTTCAAAATTAAAAGCAGCGACTAACAGCGACGGTGTTTTTGAGTTTTTGAATGTTCCGGTTGGAAAGCACCCGATGATCATTAAATCTACCGTTTATGAAAATTATTCCGCATCTGTTGAGGTGAATTCCGGAAAGCAGACGGTTTTGGAAATCAAAGTCAAAGAGCGGATCAGTGAAATTGAGGAAGTAGCGATTATTGCCCAAAAACAGGGAGAAGTCAAGAACGAAATGGCAACCGTTTCCGCACAGCAGTTTTCGGTGGAAGAAACCGAAAGATATGCCGGATCGCGCGGAGATCCTGCCCGGATGGCGAGTAATTTTGCAGGAGTTCAGGGAGCAGATGATTCCCGGAATGACATCGTAGTTCGTGGAAATTCACCGCTTGGAATTGTTTACAAAGTAGAAGGAATTGATATTCCGAATCCATCGCATTTCGCTATATCAGGAAGTTCCGGCGGACCTGTTTCAATCATTAATAATAAGAGTTTAGCGAATTCGGATTTCTTCATGTCGGCATTTCCTGCTGAATACGGAAATTCGGTTTCGGGAATTTTTGACCTGAAATTACGCAACGGAAACTCCAAACAACACGAGTTTACAGGTCAGTTTGGTTTCCTCGGAACGGAAGTATTGGCTGAAGGTCCTTTGAGCAAAAAATCGAATGCAAGTTATTTGGTGATGGGGCGTTATTCTACCCTGAGTTTGTTCCAGTTCATGGGAATCAGAATCGGAACGGATGCTGTTCCTGTTTATGGAGATGGCGCATTTAAGTTCAATTTCCCCCTGAAAAAAGGTGGTCAGCTTTCTCTTTGGGCAATGGGAGGAAAGAGCGATATCAAAATCCTGATTTCGGAACAAACAGAATATACAACCGATTTATACGGAGAAGGTGACCGCGATCAGTATTTCGGGACCGGGATGGCCGTTGGTGGGATCACTTACAAAAAATCACTTTCCGAAAGAACATTTTTAACGACCACCTTTTCAGGAAGCATAGACGAACAGCATTCCAAACACGATTATTTGATTCGTTCTTTGGATACAACTTATGAGGGTGGTGAGCCAAAGGTAAATATCCGCATCGACAGTATTTACCGCATCATGGGTTATTCCTACAAAATTGGTCGTTATTCCGGCATGTTCAGCATCAATCACAAGATCGGGAAACAGCACATCATCAAAGTCGGACTGAATGCAGATGTATTCACTTTCAATATGATTGACAGTGTTTTGAATACTGCGGGAACGCAGTTCATCAATCGCTGGGATTATAAAGGAATGGGAGGAATACTGGTGCAGCCTTTCTTCCAGTGGAAATACCGCATTACCGAAACGATGGATTTCACGGCCGGTTTGCATGCACAGTATTATTCGTTCAGTAACTCATTGAGTCCGGTGGAACCACGTTTGGGCTGGAAGTGGAATATGAAAGGAAATCAGAAATTATTTGCCGGAGCCGGATTACACAGCCAGACGCAGCCGTATTACACTTACACCTACCATTTGAAAGATGCTTCCGGAAACAAGATCTATCACAACAAGAATATGGGTTTCACCAAGTCGTTCCATTCGGCTTTGGGTTACGAAAAGAATTTCAAAAAAGGCTTCCAGTTTAAAACAGAGATTTATTACCAGTATTTATACGAAGTTCCGGTAACGGTTCAGCCATCCTCTTTCTCTATGATTAACCAGGGAAGCGGGTTTGCGCGTTTCTTCCCGGATACTTTGAAGAATACCGGAACGGGAATGAACTACGGTTTGGAATTGACTTTGCAAAAGTTCTTCGACAAGAGTTTTTATATCCTGACAACTGTTTCCATTTATGACAGTAAGTATAAAGGAAGTGACGGTGTTGAACGAAATACCAGCTACAACGGATTATACACTGCAAATATCCTGTTCGGAAAAGAATTCAAACTGGGGAAAAAGCATACACTTGGGATTGGTGGAAAAGTGACAGTTGCCGGAGGAAAACGTTATGGGTACATCAATTTGCCAGGAACATCTGAGCAAAAAGAATTGATCTTTAGTGACTCCTTGTTCAATACGCGTCAGTTCAAAGATTATTTCCGTGCCGATTTGAAAATCAGCTGGAAAATGAATGCGAAGAAAACGACTCACGAAATTGGCCTGGATTTGGTGAATATCCTGAATACGCGAAATGTATTGGGCTTGGCTTATGCGCCTGATCTGGCTGATCCGGGCAAAGAGCCTTTGGCTGAAAAAACGCAATTGGGTTTCCTTCCGATTTTCTATTACCGAATCAGCTTTAAATTGGCGAGTGGGAAGAAAGAGTAATTCAAAATTCAAAAGGTAGAATGCAAAATTCAAAAGTTTTCTGGATTTTTTTATTGATTGGTTCGCTGATACTTTCCTGCAACAGTCCCAGACGGCAGAAGAAGATCAATGACGGAAAGCTTTATGAGAAACTGCAGGCAAAGAAAGGGTATTTGAATGCAGATGAACTTCAAAGACTACAGCTTGATTTTTCTTTGAATGCCCTGGATAAATATGATCTTTCCGGATTTGATGAAGAAGATACGATTGCTTCTTTTGTAAAATCCGGCGAATACCTTTGGATTGCAAGCTGTTATATTGGTGAAGAAGCAAGTCCGTTCTTTTGCCTGAAAGAAGAAACCGATCACAGTTTCAAACTCATTCGAAAAGGAGTTATACCTGCCCTTTACGGGGAATACGCTTATGACCTGGAAAAGTTATTAATTCCTGTGGGAAAGTATATTCTGGTTTCTCAGCGAACTTCCGGAAGTGCATATTGTGAGGACAATCCATTGGTTTTTCATGCAGACGGCAAACCCATCAAAAGACTTGGTCGACTTCAGCTGATCTTAAATAACTGTCCTTTTGAAGGAACACAAATCTGCTGTAAACGGGATTTTACATTCAATTTTCAAAAACCTTTTCTGATTATCCACGCACACGAAAATCGCATTGATTGGGAAACAGAACAATCTATTGGGACTTTGGACTTCGATTTGAGATTCTTATTACAAGATAAAAGCATAAAATTCCAGGATACGGTTTTCAAGTAGGCTCGCGACGCATCGCGAGCCTACTTGATTCGCAACCATCCTAAAATACGTGAATGGTCAATTTCCCATAATCCAGCATCGAATTCCAAATCGTAAATAGCTCTCGGATGGTCCGGATTTCCGGCGTTCTGCTGAATGATCTCCACTTCATCATCTGAAACCTTTGAAACGATTACCACGTGTCCGTATTCATTGCTCCAGGTGGCGTCCATGATGATCAAATCTCCTACTTCGGGTTTGCTTTTACTCGGATTGGTATATTGAATCAAATCCCGGTCTGTGTTCAGTTCACCGTCTTTCAATGATTTATTGAAGAAGTCGATCGCATTTCCATAGGCATTGGGCATTTTGTGTTTGTAGTATTCGTAATAATAACGCTTCACAAATTCCACGCATTGGTACTTCAAGCCAATATTGTAGCCGTCAGGAGACGTATTTCTCTCGCTTACATTCCCCATTCCACCGTTGTAATAAACAACTACGTGATTCAAACTATCCAGCCGGTCACCAATTTCATAAGTACGTCCTGAAGCAGATTCATTTCCCCGGCAAGCGAAGACTACCAGGAAACTTGCAACTGCAAGCATAAGAAGGAGGATGATTTTTTTCACAAGTGGGAAAGTTTCGTTTCGATTTGCTGCTTCACGTGTTTCAAAGCCTTTTTCGTGCAATAAGTTTGATAAGGAACAGAGAATATCGGTCCCAGCATGCGGGTGAAGAAATTTCCCGGTTTGGAGAAGGTTTGAATGTTGAACTGAATCTTTCCGTCCGTTTCTTCAATTGTGAAATAGGAAATGCCGCATTCTACATGGCCTTTCAGTGTTTCGTAACTAAATCCCAAACGCTTTTCTTCCCGGATAACTTCTTTGATCCGAACGCCGAAAAGCGCTTTTTGAGAAAATTTCGGAATCGGAGGAAGGTAAACCTGCTGCAAAATGGTATCGCCAGCCTGTATGCTTCGTTGCTCGTCTCGCCATTGCGGATATCCGGAAAGGATGTTTTCAGGAAAAATCCGGTAATCGAAAAAGAATTGCAGGTCCAGCTGATTCAGGTGTGAAACTCCGCGGATCTCAATGGAAGTGATCTTTTCAAGCAATGCATTCGGGTCATAGTCCATTACAGGAAGGTGTTTCAGTTCATCCAGGTACTTTTTGAAACGATCCTTCTGATTAAAAAAAGCGATTTTCACGGGTCAAGATTTAATGAATCAAAATAATAGATCTTAGGTAAGCAAGATTGCTTTTCTTGCCTTAAAGTTAACTCACAATCGAATACCAAATACACAAATATCATCTACCTGCTCCAGGTTTCCTCTCCACGATTCAAAGTTTTCCGAAAGTCGGGTTTCCAGGTCGTCATCCAGATACTCCAAAAGCAATTCTTTAAAAGGTTTGTAACGGAACTTTTTGTTCTTGGGTCCGCCAAATTGATCGGCAAAACCATCTGTGAAGAGCACCAATGAGTCTCCCTGCCGGAAAGAGAATTCCTGTTGGGTAAAAGGAATCGGATTGTGTGAATAACCAACGGGTTGTCTGTCTGCTAGCCGTTCTTCCAGTTCTTTTCCGGAAATGTGGTAAAGGGAGTTGTTAGCTGCTGCAAAAACATACTTGTTTGTTTTTTGTTCGATCCTAACAAGAGAAATATCCATCCCATCTTTGTGTTCACTGCTTTTTCCTTCCTTATCGAATGCAGCAATGATTCCGGAGCGCAATTCATTCAGGATTTCCGCCGGATCCAGGATTCCTTTGTTTTCTACAATTTCATGAAGCAGGTTGATGCCCAAAACACTCATCAATGCTCCGGGAACACCATGTCCGGTGCAATCGCCAACGGCTGCAAAACGGTAGTTTTCATTCTGAAAGATCCAGAAGAAATCACCGCTTACAATGTCTTTTGGCTTAAAGTACAAAGTTGAATCCGGAAACAGGAATTGCAGGTTGCTTTTGCCTGGCAATAAAGCCGATTGAATACGTTGTGCATATTGAATGCTGTCGAGAATGTCTTTATTCTTTTCTTCGATGACATTTTTTTGCTCCGTAATCCGCTTTTGTGATTTGAGCATTTCCTCCTTGAAAAACAAGATAAACAACGAACTGATGATGAATAAGAGGAACAGGTTCACATTCCCGATAATGGTTTGAATGGTTTCGGATTGTTCTAAAGTGGTAACAAAGGGTTTATGGAACTGAAGCCAGGTAATCAATCCGAAAAAGGAAACGATTGCAAAAGCTATAAATCCCTGGATGGTTCTTCGATTGTCAAACATCACAGCGCTGATCATGCACATGATGAAGAGGTAGAAATGCAGGTTTGTTTGCAGTCCGTAAGTCAATGTTCCCTCAATGAAATAGATAAATCCGCAGCAGACATGAAAGAAAAAAGCGGGCATGTATTTTTTTCGATTGATCAGGTAGAAAGTGATCAAACTCGCTGAAAAGAAAAAGGCATTATTGAAAATTCCGGCCGGCTGCAGGTAATAGAAATACAGCGGGGTGTAGCAGAACATAACTACGGCCGTCAATAATGCGATGAGGTTACCAATGCGGATCTTCCGATTTAAAGCATCCGGGTTTTCAGTAGTAATTCCGTTATTGAGTATTTGCGCAATCATTGCCTCAAATATACTATTCTATGAACAATCCACTGGAATTACGAATTACTGTTTTTCCTTTTTTTGAACTTCGGCAATGAAAGCTTTCACTTGCTCACCGAAAGAGATGTCGTTCATTTTTAAGTTCGGATTTGGAATGTACCATTCAAACTTGGCAAAGTAGGCCGACAATTCCGGATTGGTAAAAGCATATCCTTTCTGCGCATAGAAGGTATTCCGGATCAGTTTCAGTTCTTCTTTAGAATATGCTCCGTCTTCCGGATCGTCTATTGAAAGTCTTTTTACTGCGGTCATTACCCGGTTGAGTGGCTTTTTGGAATCTTCGAATTCAAAACAGTATTCGTTGATGATCCCAAACTCCAGGTTTTGCTGCGGATTCCAATCAGAACAATGTATTTGTAAACTTCCGCTGAGAATTCGGACCATTTTGCAGTTTGTTTCGTAATAGTTGTAGGGATTGGAAGTTGTTTTGCCGATTCCGTTAACGGACCAGGAAGATTTCTCTCCAAAAATATCACTGACGTAGAAATAGGTGTCGTTGCCCAGGTCTATGTTTACGGTTAGATCCTTGATTTTTTGTCCCGCCCATTTGGATCCGGTTTTCAGGATGTAATTGTAAAATTCATGATTCATTACCGACGAACTGGCTTTGAAACGATAACTGTGATCAATGACAGTTGTTCCGGATTTGAAATCGATTTCAAAGAGGTAAACAAAGATTTGTGATCCGGCCTGGTGAGAGGAAATAGTCTGCTCATCTCTCAATGGGCAATCTTCACATGCAGCTGTTTTTAACTGGTAAGGCAGCAATTGGTTGTTTTGACTCACTTTAAAATCAAAGATCTGCGGAAATTTGATGTCCTCTTCATTTACATCTCCATACGCCTGCGGAGCCTGGAATCCTACCAGCAGTTTGCGGTTTGTAGCTTCCGGGTTGAAGAATTCAAAATGCACGGTCACATAACATTCCGAATGGATGACTTTAAAAGAAAGGATTTCCTTGTCCATCACAATCTTCGATTCTTTCATGGGGAAAATAGTTCCGCCTCCGATATAATACGCACCGTCATTGGCGCTGAGGTTTAACACGGACAGGAAGAAAAGAAAGGTGCTGATTAATTTTATCATATTTTAAAGTTGTGTTTCGGTCTCCAATAAAGTCTTCAAATCCTTTTTGCTTTTTCTACTTTCAAACTTAAATGCAAGTATCATTACCAGATATCCTAATACCATTATTTGTATTGGAATAAATTTTTTCAGCATAAAATTATTGGAATCGTTAAGATAAGCGTCAACCATAATAATGGAGGAAATGATGGTGACTGAAAACCAAATGATGGTGATTATTTTGACAAATAAATGAAGTCCCATGGAAATGGTTACCTCTCGTCGATCCGGAAAAGAAGAAACAGAACCTTTTATTACAGGTAAAAAAGCATTCCGATAGGAAATAATCCGGCTTATGCTGAAGCTCTTTGAAGTAACGGTTCCTTCATAAGGCCCGCCACTTTTTTGACCAAATAGCGTCCCCAAACCAAACAGGGAAGCATTGCTTTTGATACCCGTGTTTTTGGTAAATTCATTTAAACGCTGAACAATTTGTTCCTCGCTTAACTTCGTCCGGATGATGTAATTTTCTATAGGTAAAAACTTGGATGAAATATTGGATTTCATGGTCAAAATTGTAGAGATAAAGATATGAAAAATTACGCCATTCAATATCCTTACTTAACTTTGCATGATGAAACCAGAAAGAAAAGATATCAAACCGGGAATGCTGGTTTTGTTTATTCAAAAGAAGCACCAGGGAAGCGGAGAATTGACAGAAGGAATTGTGAAATCCATTTTGACCAGCGCGCCTTCACACCCTCATGGGATCAAGATCATGACGGTTGATAAATTGGTAGGAAGAGTAACGGAAATTTTAGACAGTGAAGTAGACTAAGATCTTCTTCATACCCGAATTCCAATGATACAAACATCATCTACCTGTTCCAGCTGACCTTTCCAGTTTTCAAATTTCTCGTCGATCACTTCTGCCTGCCTGGATAAATCAAGTGCGTTGATTTGAACGAAGAGTTCCTGAAGAGCCTTCTTTTTCAGTTTTTTGCCTTTCTCTCCGCCAAACTGATCAGCCATTCCATCTGTGAAAAGGTAATAAGTGGTATCAGCTTCGAAATTCAGTTCATGGGTGGTGAAAGAAGCCGGGTTTTCGGTCTTTCCTATGGGCTGTTTGTCGGGTTTGATTTCAGTGAGCACTCCGGAATTAATGTACCATAGCGGATTATTGGCACCTGTCCACGTGATTTTAGCGTTTTCCCGATCAATGCAAAGCAGGGAAATATCCATTCCATCTTTTACTTCGTTGTTGTTCTTTGCAAAAGTTTCAATCACCAATTCCCGTGTTTTGTCCAGGATTACCCCTGTTTCTACCAGGCCAAACTCTTTCACCGCCCGATTCAAAGCATTGGAACAAACTACCGAAACCATAGCACCAGGCACACCATGACCCGTGCTATCAGCTGCTGCAATGTAAAAGCGATTGTTTACGGTTTCAGACCAGTAAAAATCTCCGGCAACAATATCCTTGGGTTTGTATAAGATAAAGTTTTGAGGGAAGGCATTATTGATTAGCGATTTTGAAGGTAAGATAGCATCCTGCAGCCGTTTGGCATAACTGATACTATCCAGAATCTCTTTCTGCTTGTGTTCAAGAAGTACATTTTGCTGTTCCACTTGTATATTCTGATGGGAAATCAGTTCATTTTGTTCCTGGGTTTCCTTTTCCTTTGCTTCAATGATTTGTTTCTGGCGAGCGGTAATCCGGAATCGGTTAAACATAAATCCACCAAAAAGCGTTACTAAAACCAGCCCTCCATAAAGTGTATACCGTTTGGTCTGCTCATCTTTGAACCGGGATGCAACAATTTTCTTTTCTCCTGCAATCCTCAAACTATCCGCAGCTACTTTTTTCTCGTATTCGTACTTGAATTTCATTTCGTCAGCGGCCTGTCGGTTCTCTGTTGCATAGATGCTGTCGCGCATTTTGATGAAGAGCTGATAAGATTCTAAAGCTTCTGTTCCTTTTCCCTGTTTTTGGTAAATCTGGCTGAGGAGTTCTGCTGCAAATTGAATATCACCGGGATAACCTATTTCCTGTGCCAGGGCCATACTTCTTTTGGCATAATCCAATGCTTTAGTCAATTCCCCTTGTCTGAAATAAACGGTTCCGATTTTATGCAGGGTGCTTACCGTTAGTTTTTTATCACCGAGTTCTTCGTCTTTTATTAAGGCTTCCTGGTAGTATCCTAGGGCTCTGGGCAAGTCACCATCTTCCAGGTGAACATTTCCAATGTTTGTTAAGCTGTTAGCGATTAATTGTTTGTCTCCGATCTCTTCTTCTAACTTTAAACTGAGTGAGTAGTAGTACAAAGCCTTTTTGGTGTCTTTCTTCCCCTGGTAAACCACACCGATGTTGTTGAGTGTCCTGGCAACCCCCACTTTATCGCCCACTTTTTCAAGCGTTTTCAAACCACGTTGGTAATAATCAAGTGCTTTCTCTTTATCACCCTGGTTGTCATAGATGATTCCAATATTGGTAAGACAGGTAGCAATTAGTTGGTGCTCGGATGTCTTTTCCAGTGTTTTCAAACTTTGGTGGTAACATTCCAGTGCTTTTGGAATATTACTTTGAAATCCGTAGATCGATCCCAGATTGATCAAACATCTGGCAGTTCCCAATTCATCGCCGATTTGTCTGGTGAGTTCCAGGCTGCGGTTGTAGTATTTCAATGCTTTGGTAATTTCACCCTGGTGGTTGTAAATGGCACCGATATTATTTAAGGCCTTTGCCATGACTTCCTTATCCCCGATCCGGGAGCTGATTTTTAAACTCCGGTGATATAATTCGATTGCTTTGGAGAAATTTCCCTGGTACAAATTTACATTCCCAATGTTTAATAAGCTCATTGCCTGACCTCTCTGGTACTTTTTCGTTACAGATAATTTATAACCGGTTCTTGCAGCAACAAGTGCTTTCGAGTAGTTGGCAGTGAATAAATATTCTTTACTCAGCTGTGCCAAAGTATTGACTTTGCTGGTGTCTTCTTTGCTGTTTTTGAGAACCTTCTGCAAGGAATCAATAGCGTGATTTTGTGCTTTGACACTAAAAGAAAGAAGCAGAATGGTTAAGCAAAGTATTCGGTTTTTCATAATCAGGCTTTACCGGACTAAGTTAAGGTTAATAACTGGAAATTAAACTTATGCGGAGTGGGTCCGCTGCTTAAGTGGAATAAAACAGATAGGGAAGTCCCATACTGCTTTACCTGCGAAATTGCTTATTCCACTTTCAGCCGAATAGAATAATTCTCTTCTATGCCATAGCTGTCCGATTTATAACTCACTTCCAGCAGCTTGATCGTATGCTCTTTGAATTCGATGCTGGAAGGATATTCCGAATGAAACCCAATATCGTGCAGTTCCGAATGATCCAATTCAATGCGCACCGCTACTTCACCGGCCCAAACGCATTCCACATCCGGCGGACACCTGGTTTCTTCCACTAGTTTGGCAAATCGGATCTTGAATTTTTTTCCGTCTGCTTTCACTGTGACTGTTTTATTGAAATCCAAAGTGAACTCTTCATTCAATCCGAAGGTTTTCTTTTTGCACCCTAGTGAAAGGGCAATGATCAGTGAGAAAAGGATTTTGAGGCCATTTTTCATATTCCGCAGTTTTACATAAATATACGACAAACCACTTATAATCAAAAACTTTAGGTAGTGATGCTATTCTCATTTTACCCACAAATGCACCTTTTCCCACAGATGCACTGATATTTTGGAAGCGCCTACCGGTCGCTTCTTTTTTTGTAATCATTCACCCAGAACTTAGCGAGACCGGTAGGCTCGCTTTTTAATTCGTGCATTTGTGGGAAATAAAAAGGGCAGCGATTAATCGCTGCCCTAAGTATTTTTTATGGATGATTCCTACAAATCAAATTTGATTCCTTGTGCCAATGGCAATGAATCGGTGTAATTGATCGTATTTGTCTGGCGGCGCATGTAAACTTTCCATGCATCAGAACCTGATTCACGTCCACCACCTGTTTCTTTTTCACCTCCGAAAGCTCCGCCGATCTCAGCACCTGAAGTACCGATGTTCACGTTTGCAATTCCACAGTCGGATCCTGCCTGGGACAAGAACGCTTCTGCTTCACGCAGGTTGTTGGTCATAATTGCGGAAGACAATCCTTGAGGAACTCCGTTTTGAAGTGCGATTGCGTTTTCAACACCACCGGAATATTTCATTAAGTACAATACCGGAGCAAATGTTTCGTGCTGTACGATTTTGAAGCTGTTTTGAGCTTCAGCAATTGCCGGTTTCACGTAGCATCCGCTTTCGTATCCTTCTCCGGAAAGAATTCCGCCTTCAACCAAAATGTTACCACCTTCTTCAACTACCTGAACCAATGCGTTCTGGTAAGCAGCTACTGCATCTTTATCGATAAGCGGTCCAACGTGATTGTTTTGGTCCAATGGATTTCCGATTTTCAATTGTTTGTATGCATTCACCAAAGCATCTCTTACTTTATCGTAAACAGAATCATGAATGATCAAACGGCGAGTGGATGTACAACGCTGTCCTGCTGTTCCTACTGCACCGAATACAGCTCCCGGAACCACAATTTTCAAATCAGCACTTTCTGTGATGATCACTGCGTTGTTTCCTCCTAATTCCAATAAGTGGCGACCCAAACGTTTTCCAACTGCTTCACCAACCAATTTACCCATGCGAGTAGAACCAGTTGCAGAGATCAATGGAATGCGCGTGTCGTTTGACATTAATTTTCCGATTTCAGCGTCTCCGATCAACAAAGAAGAAACTCCTTCCGGAACTCCGTTTGCTTCGAATACTTCCTGTGTCAATTTCTGACAAGCGATTGCTGTTAAAGGTGTTTTTTCGGATGGTTTCCAGATACAAACGTCTCCACAAACCCAAGCCAAGGCGGTATTCCAGTTCCAAACTGCCACCGGGAAGTTGAATGCAGAAATAATTCCTACAATTCCCAGCGGGTGGTACTGCTCGTACATTCTGTGTCCTGCACGCTCAGAGTGCATAGTCAAACCGTATAGTTGGCGGGAAAGACCTACTGCGAAATCACAGATATCGATCATTTCCTGAACTTCTCCTAAACCTTCCTGCAATGATTTCCCCATTTCGTAAGAAACCAATTCACCCAATTCCTGTTTTTTCTCACGGATTTTTTCAGCCAATTGGCGAACCACTTCCCCACGTTTTGGTGCAGGGACCATTCTCCAGTATTTATATGCTTCCTGAGCTTTCATCACGATTGCTTCGTATTCTGCTTCAGTTGCAGAAGATACGGATGCAATTACTTTCCCGTCTACCGGTGAAACCGAATCGATTTGCGCTCCACGCGTGTTAAACCAATATCCTCCTGTGGAAGCTCCACGGTTTACCGCTTCAATCCCTAATGTTTTTAATGTTTCTTGTATTCCAAGATCTGTTGCTGTTGCTGACATTCCTTTTCGATTAGTTTGTGTGCAAAATTACACAATTTTGATGATTCCAAGTGAATACCGGCTAATTATCAAGCGAATAAATGTTAAGGGTTTGCGGATTGAGTTGAATAACTCATTTCACCCTTAATTAAACGATTTCCTGAACTCCAAAGGGGAGAGATTTGTTTTTGTCTTGAATAGTTTGCTGAATGATTGTGAATGCTCGAAACCTAATTCGTAAGCAATTTCACTGATTGAACGATTGGTAGTAGAAAGTTTTTCTTTAGCCTTCTCTATCAATTTGGTGTGAATGTGCTGTTGGGTGTTTTGCCCGGTGTGTAATCTGAGCAAGCTTCCCAAATAGCTTGGTGAAACGTTCAGCTTTTCTGCAACGAATTGAACCGTCGGTAAACCAATAGAAATCAGGTTGTGACTATTGAAATGATCCGTCAATAACTCTTCCAGTTTTTCCAAAATTTGGTGGTTGGCTTTTTCCCGTGTAATGAACTGGCGATTGTAGAACCTTTCGCAGTAACTCAATAAATTTTCAATGTGTGTAATGATGATTTGCTTACTGAACTTGTCGATATTGGAATGGTACTCCTGCTTGATGTGTTGTATGATGCCGGTTAATGTCACTTCTTCCTTTTCCGAAAGGAACAAAGCCTCATTTACGGAGTAATCGAAAAATTCATATTGCCTGATTGTTTTTGCCAGTGCAGTATTCCAGATGAAATCAGGGTGGATGAGTAAAATCCAACCCGAAGGTTTTTCAGAAATTTTCTCTTCTACAATTTCCAGTTTGAGAACTTGGTTAGGGGCCATGAAAAAGAGTATGCCGTCATCTTCAAAATCATAATTCAGCTGGCCGTATTTGTAGTTCACCTGCTTCATACGTTTCGATGCAATGAAATAGAAATCAAATACCACATTCAACTCGATGCTGTCAGGTATACTTGTGAAATCTTCCATTGTCAGTACACTGATCAAAGGATGTTCGGGTTTAGGCAAGTCCCTTAAACGATGAAACTCACTGATTGATTTGATTCTATGCGGTTCCGAATTTGCCATGTGCAATAATATTACTTTTGATGATAAACTACGGCAAATTCTTTTGCGAATTCTTTCAATTTCACTTTTCCCATTTTGGGATTGCTTTGATGAAAATTCGTCAGTGGGGCTCCGCTGTGCATAACGGCTTGCATTTCCACCATTGTTTCTGCCAGTTCCTGCGGCATTTTTGCCATTTTCAATCCTTGAAGCATTTGCTTATCCGAAATCAGAACCCATTTTAAATAAGGTTTCCCAATGGCAGTACCAATGATTTTCGCAGCTTCGTTGCAAGTGATTTCTTCGCTTCCTACATAGCGGATCTTCACTTTTTCGGTCGGTGGAGTTGTCAATTCTTCTGCAACGGCTTCTGCTATGTCTTTGGGTGAAACAAACACAATTTTATCGTCCCCGCCATAATTTCCCAAGAGCAAACCTGTTCTTCCTTTCAATAAAGCCATTAATCCAGAATAACGAAGGGTGAGGTATTTTCCGATAAAACCTTTGCCTTTGATCATATCCATGGAAAAGTAAAAGTTGGTATAGAAGGAACCCGGACGCATAATGGTTATGGAAACATCCGTCAGTTCATTAAAGAGATCTTCCACATTTTCGCCTTTGATCAAATTGGCAGACCAGCCGCTTAAAATCACCACCCGTTTTACAGCTGCTTGTTTGATTGCTTGCACATAGTTGTTGGCCACTTTGTGCATATAAGCCTGTTGGTGGGTTTCACTCATATTCATTGGGATCATGCAATAAACGGCGTCTGCACCTGTAAAGTTGTCCGTAAGAAAAGAAACGTCCTCGATCTTACCTATTGCGGCAGTTGCCCCCAATGCCCGGATCTCTTTTTGTTTTTCGATGTTGCTGCTGATGACAGTTACTGATTGTCCTTCTGCCACCAATTGCTGTGCAAGAGGTTTGCTGATGTTGCCCAATGAGCCTGTTAAAACGATTTTCATACACGATTGTTTTGATGGAACAAAGGTGCGGCGAGTTCAAAGAACAGATGTAACCGAAATGACTGTTGATGTAGTCGAAATGAAAGTTGGATTATTTTCGCTTTCTTTTCCGAATCCACGAAATAATCAAAATAACCGAAAGCACTAAAGAAATAAGTCCCATCACAGAAAGTGAAGTGTCCTTTCTAACATTTGTTCCATCCATGTCAGCCACCGGAAGGGTCAGGAAGAGAATTCCCCCGATCAGAAGTAAGATTACAAAACCAATTCGCGAACTTGCATCTCCAAGGAATAAGCCAACAATTCCCTGAAAGATTTCTGCGAATACGGACTGATTGGCGTTTTTCTTTTTTTCAGTTGGTTTCATAGGAATTTCTATTCAACCGCTTCCAATTGCTTCAAATGCTGTTCCACCTGGTATTTGTTGAAATTGTCCCATTTCGGAACCGTATTCGGTTTATCGCCCAGCATGTTGTCGATGCAGAGATTGTTGTCTTTGTATGTTTCGTGCAGTACGGCAATGATTCGGAAGAAAAATTCATCCAGCATCACAATGGAGTCAAATTCAGATTGGATGGAGGAAAGGTTCAACACATGCAAAACTTCCTGCTTTTCTTCAGAAGTGATCTCTGTTTGGTAACCGAACTTCAGGGATTTGAAAACTAAGTTGTTCCAAACCACGCTGTCGTGTCCCCAGGGCACATCTGGAAGATTTAAGGAATGCTCGCAAATGATGACAATTGCATGAAGCAGATCGGGCAAATAGCTTGCAGGGAATTCGTCGAAACTGCGAAATTCAAACCCGCTTTGGTACATTTTCTCCTGGTTGAAATCCAGGCCAACATCGGAAAGCAATTCATAGTCGAAATCCGCTGCGATCTGATCGCGCCACCAAATGTTTTCTTCTTTGGTAAACTTCAATAATTTCCGGAAGTCTTCTACCGGGTAAGTAAGTACCTTTCCTTTCGGCATAACCTTGTTGAAGGTGCCAACTCCGGTGTAGCGCGACATCGCGTTTCTCATGGAACCACCGGCGAATCGTGTATTTAAAGCGTATTTCTCACTAATGACCTGCATAATATCCGGACTTCCCAGTGTTGCTATGAAAAGCGGTTCAAACCATTGTAATAAATAGATTGCATTGGCATGTTTCGTTTCGAAATCTTTATAATCTACAATGCGGCTGTTTTCCGTGAGCGTGGGCAAAGTGAGGTGGAAATGGTATGTTCCGTTATTGAACAACACGATGTTTTCCTGGTTCGACATAAACATGTTGAATCCGATGTTGTACTCCGGGAAGCTTAATTTTCCATTTAAGACGGCCGATTCGTTGATCTTATCGATGAATAATTTCTTGGTAGCCGCCAGTTCGTCACAGGAATCGGAAATCGTTCTGTTTTCAAAGTATTTGGTCACAAATTCGATGGAGTCGCCATCAAAGTTCACCGATCCCATGGGATTGGTTTTCGTTGTGAGCATACTTTGAATATTGTAAGGCTGAGTTTCCAGGAAATTCTCCAGGATCGATTTTCCGGAATATTCCGGGTTATCTTCCACGGGCTCCGTACCGGCGATTGTTTTATGCTGCCAGTTCAAATCGACTTTCTCCAGTGAATGACTATTCATCATTCTGCTGACTTTGTAATTTTTGGTTTTATCGAACGCACTTCCCGCTGGAATTAAATAGCTTTCAGATTTATAGCATTTTCGATAATCAATGCTGTAGCGTTCATGACCAATTTTTTCCTGAATGAATTCACCGGAAACAACAATTGATTCTTCGAATTGCATGTAGGTTTCGTTTTCTAATCCAATTCCCCAATAGTATTTTTGTTTCGGATTCGCTTTCATTTAATTTTTCAAGTTTTTTACGAAGATCCCGGTGGTTATCTTTACCACTGATTCGCAGATTTAAAAGGCATCTACCGGATGCCTTATTTGCAGCAATAGTGATACACCTGTGCATCAAGCGAGACCGGTAGGCTCGCTTTTTATCTGTGCAACTTGTCCCGACAATTCGGGATCAGTGGGGAAATCTAATCGTGGTAAAAGAACACATGAGAAGAATAACGTTCGTGGTTCCACCAGTCTTTTCGCGCTTTTGCGAAGTAGTTGTAATTCAATTTTCCGGCCTGCGACTGCAAAGGATATTTGACTACGCCGTTTTCCCGGTATGCTTTTTTGAAGGCCGTTTCAGGAACTACCGGAACAATGTGCCCGGAAAGGCCAACGATCTTTCTCTTTGCACAAATGATCCCAACACCGCCGTTTTCATTCACTTTCTGTTGAATTTCATCCAAATCGGTCATTTGTTTCCAGCCAAAACTCGGTCCCCATTCACTCAGCCAATCATGAATGGCACTCGAGTAGATTCGGGCAACCGTTTGATCAAAAACCGGAACTACTTCTTCTCCTGCTGCTAATTTTGCAAGAGATTCTTTCGTCCACCAAACAGTAGGCAGGTAAACTCCTGCGAAATAGCAAAAATCATAGGCGTACACATTGCAGTAAGTATCATCTACTGTTCGCTGGTAACGTAGGTTGTGCTTCACATCCAGTTTATCGATCAGCTTTTCGATGCTCGCCCGTTTGGTTTCCGGATTCGTCAGGTCCCGGTAAGGAATTTCCGGATCACTGAGCGGATGAGGTTTTTCCTCCATGGAATCGAGCCGCGATTTTTCGCTCGGCAATAAATGGGCAGGTTTTATTCGGTTGTCCGGTTTTGGATCTTCGAGTATAACTGAATTTGCTGTAGTTTCTTGTTTCATGTTGAACGTTTTGATTTACGTACAATACTATTTTCCGCATGGGCGAATGCGGTAAAGTTAGTTAATTCCTTGTTTTTAATTGCGAATTAGTGCATCGCGGTGCAAAAAAATACCACACTTAAATAAGTCCAAAGGAATAAGAATGAAATGTGTACGGTAGTCTCAAACCCTTTTCCTTTCCACAGTTTTGTTGAAATGCATTGTTCCGCTTATCTACTGTTCCAGTTTTAATTTCATCAGTATATCAGTCTGTTCATCGTCGCCTAATCGGAAAAGATGTTTATCAAATGCTGTGAAACCATTTTTTTTGTAAAAACTGATCGCCCTTGGATTTTCTTCCCAAACACCCAGCCATACATATGCTGCGTTTTGCTGTTTTGCCCTTTCAATGGCTTTGTCATACAATACTTGTCCGATTCCTTTTCCAAGATATGCTTTCAAAACATAAATTCGCTCAATTTCCAAAGCGTTGGGATCTTTTAGATCTGTTTGCGAATCCCCGGTGTTTACTTTCAGGTAACCGATCACTTTATCATTCAGGAGCGCAAAATAGAATTCAGAGTTTTTGTCTTCCAGTTCTGCCGCCAGTTTTTCTTTTGAGAATCCGTCCTCCAGGTAAGCATTCAGGTTTTCTTCGGAATTAAACTCCGAAAATGCTTCTTTAAAAGTTTGTCTTCCGATTTCCTGCAGCTTTTCCAGGTCTTCGATGCTTATTTTTTTAGTTTTTATGGTTTCCATCTGATTTTATAGTCATTCCAATATTACTAAAATTCAAAAGAATGCACTGTTTTAACTATCCAATTAATGGTTCACTGCAACTTTCAGGATCGCTTTGTCTTCATGTGTTTTCAAAACAATGGAATAATTCCCTGCCGGTAAATCACTGGTATTGAGTTCGTAGGTATAGGCTCCTTTGGGTTTGTCTGAATTATCAATAACCTTCACTTCTTTCCCGCTTGCATCAAATAGGATCAGTAAGGAACGGGTGGCTTTCAAGAGCGAAGTTTGAATGGTCAGGTTGCTGCTAACAGGGTTTGGATAACCGGTGAGAGCAATGGTTGAATTAATAGGAACCGGTTCGTTTTCAGATATACCCGCACTTCCCGGAGGCCCGTACTTACATATTTTGTTGCCGGCAGCAAATATAAGATCGTCATTTACTCTAAATAAGCGGTTGACAGCGGGACAAATAAAAATGGTATCCCAGGTAAGTCCTCCGTCATTCGATTCGAATGAGTAAACTCCACCGCCGGTCCAACCTTTCATGGGGTTTATAAAACCAACTCCCTGTAGGTCCTGATGTGCGGAACTCACCTGGTGAGTAGTCCATGACATTCCTCCGTCTGTTGATTTTACGATGCTTGCCGGTACCTGGGTCATATCTTCAATAGAGGCAAAGTAAATGCTGTCGGTTAAATGTTGAATTTTCCAGCAGTATCCGTTGGGAGTGGTATTTTGAAATTTATAGGACCAGCTTTGTCCGCCGTTGGTTGTATAAAGGATCACAGCTGTTTCCAAAGGAAGCGGGCCTTTTCCGGCTACAAATCCGGTATCTTTGCTGATGAAATTCATATCAATCAATGAACTTGCGTAAGCCGACATATCTATAAAGTTCCAGGAATCTCCTCCATCCGTTGATTTTACCAGGTAGGCTGAATCCTGGAACCAATTCCCGCAGCCATAGATGGTGTTCGGATCAGCAATGGCCAAACCGCAAATGCCTTTCCGGGCTTTTGGGTGTAACAAGTTTGTAAGGTCACTCCAGGTTGTTCCACCATCGTTTGTTCTCATCAACACATTCACGGGAGTGAGTGGAAATGAACCGACAAATCCTTTCTGTGCATTTACAAATCTGGCTGAACGGTAATGAACATCGGTGCTTTCAAGAACCAGGTCCCAGGTAAACCCGCCATCGGTAGTTTTGACAATTTTCCCATCACCACAAACGGCATAACCTGTTTGCGAATCAACCATGAAAAGGTCGTTGACCCTTGTGCCGAAAGCGGGTGCATTACAAACGGTCCAGCTGTTTTGTGCAAACGAATGGATGGAGGCAATTAGGACGATGAAGGTTAAGATTGTTTTCATTTTTTAGCGATGTAATTGATTTAATACTTCAAACGATCTAATTGGAGCATCGGTTGGGAGTGTTTCATTTTATTTATTTTCTCTAGTGCTGTTTTCATCTCACATTTACTGTCTAAAACTACAAACACTCGCTCCAGCCAGAAGAAATTTACTCATTCTGGTTGAGAACTTAGAAAATCCTTTTTAAATTGGCAGGACTTAATCATACTAAAACAAATGCTATGAACGGAGATATTCTAGACCAACTATCCAAAGAAACAGGTTGTCCCAAGTGCGGAAGTAATTCAGTTGCGCCGGTAGGCTGGACCTGGTGGGGAGGAATGATCGGACCCAAAATGATCAACCATACGAAATGCCAAAGCTGTAATTACACGTACAATAGTAAAACGCGTCAGTCAAATACGAGAGGCATTGTTATCTATACAGTCGCTGCAGGAGTTATCGGATTGGTAGTTTTCTTTTTGATAAACAACAGATAGTAGTTTTATAGGCCTAGATTGGCACTAGTCTCAAAGCTAGCGCGAGTCTGTGACTCGTGCTAGCTTGATCGAAATTATATTCCCATCAAATCGATTTCCAAAACAGTTTGATCACCCGCATAATTTCTTGCGCTGCTGTATTTCCAGTCAACCGAATTCGTTACTAATCCCTTTTTTACCGGATTATTATGAATATAGTCCACTTTTTGTTTGACAACCCAACTACTAAAAACTTCGATCGGTTGATTGTTTTGTTGCCATAATTGATAGTTGGTAACATTACTATTTTTCTTTCCGGCTTCTTCAAATAACTTTAGCAAGTATTCTTTTCTGCTTTCTTGGGGATTTTCTTTTATGGCTTGTATCAATTTACGGGAAGTGAATCCTTTAAAATCACGCATAAAACCCGAAGGATCATTTTTAACGGATCTAAAAACTAAATGAACATGATTGGGCATAAATACGTAAGCGTAAAGTTCAATCCCCTTGTGTTTTCTGCAATAACTTAAGGAATCGGCTAAGATCCCCAGATAGATTTCCCTGGTAAAAAGATCAACCCAATTGACGGTTGCGAAACTTACGAAATAAGCTGATTCCGGATTTCTAAATTTATATTTCCTGCTCATTTACTTTAAGTTAGTAAAAAAGTAGATTAAATCAAACCGATTTTGATCTTAATATAATTGGTCAATTGGTCCGGAGCTTTTGTTTCTGCGCGGCGCGAGCAGATCCCGAATTGTCGGGACAGGTCGCTCGCGCCACCTCAATGAAAGTTCAGGGAATTAGCTAAATTTGCGGGCCTTTAATTTGAAATCGATATTCATGAAAAAGATCATTTATTCAGCCTTATTAATCTTATTGACCGTATTTTCTGTACAAGCACAAACGCCTGAAGAAGTTTATTCCGTTGCATCAAAAGAAGTCAAGAACAAGATCGACGAGAACAAAAAAAAGGGGGAAAATCCATTGTCGGGAATTGCTGCAAAGCATGTCTTCAAAATTGATGGTCCGATAGGTTATTATTTAGCCGATTTGGATGTGCATATTATTGAAGCTCCGGAAATGATTGATTATGCTTTGAATTTGAATAGAGATTGGAGTAAAATCCTCTCAGTAGAATTTGAATGTAACGCCATCCTGACTCTGGAAGAGATCAAAACCTATTTACTAAAAGTAAATGTCACGATTGTTAAAGATAAAGTGAGTTATTATGTGAAGCAGTGATAAGCCTTCTACGAACGTGAGTCCATCTTCAATCAAAATGATTTAATCTTCAGCCGTCCGGAAGTGATGTTCCTAAAAATGATTGTATCTGAAAGGAAAATGAGTCAATCTCAAATCGAATCAATTCAATCTTCAACTAAAACTATTCAATCTCGAATCAAAACAATCGAGTTTGAACCGAAAGCAATTCAATCTCTAATCAAAGCAATTGAATCTGCAAGCAAAGCAATTCAATCTTCAACCAAAACAATTCAATCTCAAATCGAATCTATCGCATCTTCAACGAAATCTATTCGGTCTTTAATCAGAACTAAGCCGTCTGCATGGGAATGGATTGCATCTTCCGCCGGATTTAGTTGATCTTCACATGGCAGGAAGTTCGCGCCAAAGTGTTTTCTACTTGGCGTTATTCATTATTTCCTCAAATTCTGCAGGGGTGATGATCCCAAGTCTCGATAACGCCATGGAAAAGTAGGGTTCGAAATCTTGTCCGCCTTTATTGTTTTGATTTCAATAAGCATTGGTACCACCTCGGGATTGTCTTTAAAAAGATGAATTCGTTTGAATGCGGCAAGTTTTACAGGAAGATCGGTGTCATTTAAAACAGCATATTTCATAAAGGGGAAGTATTCAGATTTACCCGTGCCACCAACAACCATAATTACCCCCATTCTATCTTCCGCACTTAACTTTGTGAATTCGTCAAGGGTGGGAATTGTTTTCTTTTCGTTAGTATGTCCTTGTCTGCCAAATAGTTTGTCGAATATACTCATGGTTGAAGATTTTTGTTGCTGAGATTAAATATTGAACTTTGGCAGCTTATTGCAGTTGATTTAGATCTTGTCTTCCAATAATAGCCATGATTTCAACAAACTCTCCGTTCGTTTTGAAGAAGATACTATCAACGCCACAAACACAGCGTCTGTATCCCGGTTTAATGAAATCCACAGATTCGAATAAATGTGGGTTTTTCGCAATTAATTCAAAGTGGTCAAAGAAAGATTCAAAGTATTTGTCGGCTTGCTTTATTCCAAATTGCGTCACACCGTAATGATGAATTCGGATCAAATCCTCTTTTGCGGTATTGCTTAGTTTGTACTTACTCACCAAGTAAGCTGTTAGACTGGTTTAGAATCTCGGCTTTAGTTTCTGTTGTAAAACCGGATTTCTCTGCCCGTTCTAATTTAAGTCTGATTAAGTCGATTTGTTGTTGCTGATTTCTCGCTTGTCGAACCAAATCATTGACCAATTCACTCTTGCTGGAATATTCTTTGTTTTCGATTTGGCTTTTTAACCATTCGTCATTTGGTTCTGTAAAGGAAATGCTTTGTCTTCTCATGATGCACGGGTTGTGGTGTAAATTTACACCAATAATGCATCAATTGCAATTATTGCTGGAATTAATCGACAGATTCTCTACTTAATGTCACCTGATTAATAATTTATAAAACCAAAGCCCTAAAGGAATGGCAATAAAAGCTGAAACAAAAGTCGCTATAAATACAAGCACATTGTTTTTACTTTGTCTTGTCAAAAGTCTAATAAATACATATGAAATTAAAAGAATCCCCAATGTCAGAATGTAATACATTTTGCCTGTCTGAATAATTGAATAGCACCATAACCCAGCACCGATTAAACTTGATATAATTACTCCAATTACACTTCCAATAATTGTCCTGGAATTAATTGAAGTGTCTTTCATGTCTTGTGCAATCCCATTAATTGCAAGATCAATAATGTAGTTTAGTTGTTCTGTCGTTAATAGGTCTGACGAAATCGAAGATTTAATTTGGTCAGGATCCGGATTGTCTTTATAGAGCGAAAAAACCAGTTTATTTATTCGCCTAATCTCATCTGGCACAGCGTTTTGTTCACTTACACTCTTTTTTAATGCGTCGGTGCCTCCACGTTTGTCGATTTCAGCCACGAGGTCTTTGTCCGCCTGTCCTGAATAATCAAGGGCTGTGGTATAAGATTCTAATAATTCCGTGTTTGAATATTTACTGTAATTCATGCGTCTGTATAAATTCCGCCTAACTGATCTAGTTACGAATTAATCCCCTATATCACTCTTAGCCGTCAAAAGTTAAAACCTCCGATTGTTTCAGATAAATTTCTCGGTGTCATTTTATGATTAGCAACGTGGTCAAGGTTTGCACCATTATCTACCAATAAATTTACTAAAGTTGTGTCGCCTTGGGAAGAAGAGACTGCTCTCCAAAGTGGTGTATTGCCGTGGTTGTCTTGCACTTCAATATCTGCACCTTTCTCGATAAGAGTTTTAGCACAATCAGTTGTTTTTTGTTGGACGGCGAAATGAAGGGCAGAGTCACCATTTCTGTCTCTATGGTTAATATTTGCTCCGTTGTCAATTAGCCAAGTCAACAAAGTGTGATTACCATAAAAAGCTGACCATATTAGTGCCGTTCGTAAATAGCCGTCACAAGCGTCTACGCCAACTTCCATCAAAAGAGTTTTTACTTTATCATTTTCTAGACTTTCAATATCCCAAGTCATTGAGTCAACACGAGGGTCTGATTTATTTGGTCTGCCTGATCTTGCCATTTTTCTTTCTGTTAGTCAATTTGGTTCATTTTTAAAAAAAACGCGTGATAACTTAGATGTCTCATAAAACAATTCTCATATCACCCCCTTCGCCTTCAATTCCAAATACTTATTAATGGAATTAATCGACAAATCCTCCGGTTTGGAAAGGATGGTTTGGATGCCGTTTTGACGCAGCTCGCGGGCAATGTTCCACTTCACGTTCGACATTTTATCGGCTACTGTGGCTTCGATGAGTTCTTTGTGGGTGTGAACGGGCTGTTGGGCCAATTCCTGCAGTTCGTTGTTCTGGAAGAAGATCACGACCAGTACGTGGCGTTTGTTCAGGCGCTGGAGCATCGGTAAAGCACGGCGCATGGCAAATTCACTTTCAAAGTTGGTGTAAAGCAATAGGAGGGAGCGCGTTTTGACCTGTTTGCGGATTGTTTGGTAGAGCAATTCAAAGTTTCCTTCTTTGAAGAGCGTTTTTTGGTTGTACAAACTTTCCAGGATGCGTCTCAATTGTCCCTGGTTGCGTTCTGCGGGAACAATGGCTCCCATTTTGTCGGAGAAAGTGATCAAACCGGCACGGTCGCCTTTTCGCAGTGCAATATTGGTGAATACCAGCGCGGAATTGATCGCGTAATCCAGCATGGTCATTTTATGGAATGCCAGCTGCATCGGGCGGCTTTTGTCAATGACGCAATAAACAGGCTGCGAACGTTCTTCCTGGTATTGGTTCACCATCAATTCATTTCGGCGGCTCGTTGCTTTCCAGTTTACGGTGCGCAGGTCATCGCCCTGCACGTAATTGCGGATCTGCTCAAATTCACTGGTGTTACCAATGCGGCGCACCTTTTTGATTCCCTGTGAAAGCGTTTGCTGGTTGAATACTTTTAATTCGTACTGCTTCATTTGCAGAACGGACGGATAAACTTCCAGGCGTTCCACCAATGGAATCACAATGCGTCTTTGGGCCAGGAATAGGGAAGAGCGTACAAAGATCACTACGTCCCGGAATTCGTATTCTCCGCGTTCGGTGGGCGTGAATGAATAGTTGAATTCTTTGGTTTTTTTCGGGAAAAGGATCGTTCCCCAAACTGCTGCGCGCTTTTGCATGAAAAGCGGATATCCTTCATAGATTCCCACCTGCAAAGGCTGAGCGGTTTGGTTCAAAACGGAAACAACGACTTTATTTTCGTCTCCCAGGTTCATGCGTTCCTGGAACTTTCTTTGAACGCGAATGGGTTCTTTATACAGGTTTACAAGTAATACATCTAAAATCAGGGCAAATAGCAGCATAAACAGGATCGTTTTGCCGATAATGCCCAGGAAAGGAACAAAAAATGCTCCTCCGACCAACGCAATTCCAATTCCTGCTGTGAGGAAAAAGAAACGGGTGAGATGGATACTTGCAAGCAGCTTCATTAACGCGGAACTTCGATTGTTTGAACGATTTCACGGATCACTTCTTCCATTTGTGTTCCTTCCATTTCCGCTTCCGGAGTCAGGATCAAACGGTGATTCAATACGTGGATGGTTACGAATTGGATGTCATCCGGTGTAACGAAGTCGCGCCCGCGGATTGCTGCGAATGCTTTTGCTGATTTCAGGATAGAAAGCGAAGCACGCGGCGAACCTCCCAAATACAATTTGGAATGATTTCTCGTCTTGTTGACAATCTGGGCGATGTATTGGATCAAACGATCTTCTACAATGATCTTCTCCACTACTTTTTGAACTTTGTGAAGTTCTTCAGCAGTAAATACAGCCAATATGTTTGCCAGATCCGGAGCCTGAATTTGTTCTTTGTAACGGGTTAAGATCATTGTTTCTTCCTCCAGTGTCGGGTAATCCAGTTTGATCTTGAATAAGAAACGGTCTAATTGTGCTTCCGGAAGGTTATAAGTTCCTTCCTGCTCTACCGGGTTTTGAGTGGCAATTACCAGGAACGGGAACGACATTTCATAGCGGTTTCCGTCGTATGTAATTTGTCTTTCTTCCATGACCTCGAACAAAGCCGCCTGTGTTTTTGCAGGAGCACGGTTAATCTCATCAATCAATACGATATTGGAGAAGATCGGTCCTTTTCGGAAATTGAATTCCCCTTCTTTCATACTGAATACCGATGTACCGATGACATCCGAAGGCATTAAATCCGGAGTGAACTGGATGCGAGAAAAATCTACGTGCAATACTTTCGACAATGCTTTGGAAGACAAAGTCTTTGCAACTCCGGGAACACCTTCCAGGAGAATATGTCCGTTGGAGAAAATTCCCGCCAATAACAATTCAATCATTTCTGACTGACCGATGACATATTTGCGCATTTCTTCGCGTACACGGTTTACTTTTTCAGCCACCCAAAGCAATTCACTTTGGTCGCGCTGCACAAAAGCCGGTTCAGCCGCAGGTGCGGGAGATCCGTCTGCCGGTTGAGATAAAGCACTTGGCTGCTCTTCCGGTGCCGGGTTGTTTGAAGCGGAGTCGTTTGACTTTCCTTCATCATTGTTTGGCATGAATGCCGCTAAATCGTCATTTCCTTCCTGGATCATGATTTATGAAGTTTAATGAATTCTACAAATTGGTTCAATGCAGACTTTGCTCTTTTTGAAAGCAAGGCCTGGCGTATTATAAACGTATTTCCATCTTCGCACTCGAATCGGATAGCCGATTTTTCGATGGTGCAATGAATGGTCTGATTTAATGAAATTACACGTTTTCCGGCAACAAGACCATAAATAGTAATCTCATTGGCTTTGATTGCTGCTACCGGAATACGAATGTACCGCGATGCAAAGTAGATCAGTACAATTGCCGGAACTACAAAGAACATCCCGATTCCGCCTCCTAATGACAAAAGGTACAAACCGCGAATGAGCGTCACTAAGCCCATCAACAGGATTAGAGCACCGATCCACACCGATTTATCCAGGTTCACTTCTTTATCGGAAGCTACGAAGTTTTGTGTTGGGTGAAGAATTCCGGTTTCAATATAGAACGCGCGGATCTTTCCGTAAACAATTCCCAAATGGCGGTTGTCGACATTATTTTTCCGGGAATCAAGCCCGTTGACAATCTCCATGAGTTTCTCCGAATCGTAAGGAACTTTTGCAAGCAGCCTTTCAATGTTCTGTTCCCGCTTCTCTTTTCGGGAAAGATCGATGTAGAAATGCCTGTTGATAGCAGAGTAGAAGTTCTTCCGCATTACCTGCAAAACACCAACGGGCGAATTTCGTGAAATGTAGATAGAGCCCAATGTTTCTACAAAAGCCAAAGACATGTTTCTTTTCTGGTTGTATCCCGGAAGGATTTCCTCCCTGCGTTTTGCCCGGAAGAATACGTAAAGCAGCAATAAAATGAGCATCAGTAGGAAAGCAAGCCGCAGGATGGGGTTTTTCAGGATAAACTGGATCAAAGAATTGTCTTCTTTTTCAGCGCCTTCGCCCTCATCTTCATTAAAAGTAACTTCCTGACTGGAATCATTGATTCCGCAGGTCAGGAAAATGACCGGCTTATCTTTTGGGATTTTATTCAGCACGATGCGTGCGTGTGCATATCCGTTTGGCTGAATGACCTGGTAATTCTCAAATAAGTTCGGGATGCTGTGAAAGTGGACTTTTCCTTTGTGGTGTTTCTCATAAAATGCAAACGGATGTTTCATCGCGTACATGTACGAGCGGTAATTCGTATCAATGATCTCAGATTCTGAAAACGAATACCAGTCTTCATTGATGGTGTCATTCTCGAAAACGTGGTAGAAAGGAACCGTTGTATCACCAATCCATGCGAAAAGTACTTTGCTGTAATCCCAGTAAAAAGCACCTTCTTCAAAATGACGATCGTAAAGATCTGTTGTGAGATGATTGAAACTGAAATAAACCGTTGCACCGCTGTCTGCATAATGCATGATGGAATCGTAATAATCGGAAGGAGCACCGAATTCATTTCCAATGAACAGGTAAGTTGCTTCTTCGTGATCCGGAATGCTGTCCAGGTCCGACCAATAGGTCAGGTTGTAGATAGAATCCTTGACGTGTACATCCAATAAATCCATGAAGAAGGAAATGTTCCGTGGATTTTCATCTTTTAATTCGTATGTTTTCTCCCAATTGGAATTATATCTTTTCTGAACGTTCCTTGATCCTTCACCGACGCCATCAAGCAGCCAGACTACTACACCAATGAAAAGCGCAAATGCCAAAAATCCTATGATGACTTTTTTATTCATTTCGCTTTTTCAATTTGGTGGAAAGCAGCTTTCAACTGTGGTTCGATCACCTGGTAACTGTTGGCATCAATGGTATAATCTCCGTACCAAACAAGGTCGTAAATAGATACAATTTGTTCGAATTCCCTGGAAATAGCTTTGCCCTGTACTTCAATGATATAATGCATATTTGTTTTTTCCTTTTTCCAGAAAATCCATCTGCGCTGGATGAGTTCTTTCATGGCGAACAGGAAATAGATCCGCACGCATTCTTTGTAATTGCCGGTTGCAGTAGCTTCTTCCAAACGCAATTCCAATTCTGTTTTACTGATTTCAGCAGGGTTCAGATCTTCCACCAGGGCTTCAAAAGGAATGGTTTTGATGCGCGGGCTTCTGTTCTTAATGATAAAGTAGATCAAAATCGCCAATGCAGCTACCAGTAAAATGATTCCGAGTATTTTCCAAAAACTGAGAGAAATATTCGGACCATTTAAATCCACGTTTGGTCCTGTGGGCGCGTCGAATTCGGGGATGTCTACAGATTCTGCCGGCTCAATATTCGGATCTTCCTGGATACTTCCGGTGCCGCCGTCCCCTTGTCCGTTGCCTCTTCCTCGTTCCACGTCTTTTGGAGAATAGGGAGTTCCCTGGTAGGGCTTTGTAGTTCCATTCGGACTTCCGGATCCGCTTGAGTAGGATTCGTTGATGGAAGTAGGACTTTGATAATAATCAGATTCCGGGCCTTTGTACTTTTCGGATTGTTTGTAACCATGTTCCTCACGAATCTGGTTCCACTTTTCGCGCGTAGTGATCTGCTTTTCCTTTTTTTCGCTAGTACCGGAATTAGTTCCTTGTGCAAAAAGAAATCCGGGAAAAGAAAACAGGATGATATGTAAAAGAAGCTTACTCAAAATCAAGTGAAGTTTCCTGGTAACGTTTGCGCTTCCCAAAGTTGTCGAATTGTTTTCTCAAGCCTGTTGAGTGCGTTTGTTCCCGAAAGGTGAAAAACATGAATCCCATCATGATCACAAAGAATGGCAGTGAGAACAGGAGGAATATGACGTAAACAATCTGGCGGGTAATATTTGCGGGAACTAAAAAGTCTGTGGTGTAGTAACGCGAAACATTCTTAACAAAACCGGCGAATTTATCCAGGAAATCCTCCATTACCGGCTCTCTCATGAAATTGACTTCCTGGTAGCTCAACACACAGGCAATTGGCTGTGCGAAGATGAAAAGCACCAAGCCCATGAGTGAAATGCCAAGTAATACATTTCCATAATTTCGGGCCCCGTATTTGAATCCGTTACTGAAACGTTTCCCGAATCGTTCTTCACCCAAAACAATGGATGCGCCCTGAAGCCAGAAGAACGGGGAAATGAATAATACCAGGAACATCCAATACCACGGAATGTAAAAAAGGATCACGAAGAGAAAACTCATTCCCAGCCAGGTTCCCGGAAGTTTCTGAAGCATGAATGGAAGGAAGAGCTTGAGACTTGCCTTTTGTTCCTGATTTTTAAAATGGTACAGAATGGAAAGCGTGAAGATGGAGAAGATAATTGTCCAGAGTAATGTGACCACAAAATCACTGAATGACTGAACATCAAATCCCATCATAATACTTAGCTGAGAAGACCAGTCGTACTCGTATTGATGGGTTAAATCCTCGTAGCGCATGATATCCTGGAATATCACAATGGCAATGATGATCGGAATAGTCAAAACCAGGTTGTAACGTAAAATCTTCCCGATATGAACCCGGTAAAACGAGAAAGTGTCTGAGAATATTTGTCCGAAAGTGCGGATCTTGTTCATATCAAAAACATTGATATAAGTCTTGAGCGGCGGATCGCTTTCATGCACCAATTCCGGGTGGCGTCTTGCCACAACAATCGGGAAAATGATGTAGTAAAAAATAATGATTGCGAATGAAACGCAGATAATTGTCCATTTGGACCAATCTGCCAATTCCTGGTAATTGTGCGTGACGTAACTTTCCAAAAATCCGGCTGCGATCAGGAAAGGAACGAGCGACATCATAATCTTCAAACCTCTCTTGGCAGAAAGCTGTAAACTTTGCAAACGGGTATAAGATCCCGGGAAGAGCAAGCCATTTCCGAGTGTAATTCCGGCACCGCCGGCTATGGCTATCGAACTGATCTCAAATGCTCCGTGGATCCAGATCCCGAGGAATGAAACAATGAGCAATCCTTTCAGGTGAAAAAAGTATTGAAAAGCACCCAGCATGATCGAGTTGTTGAAGATCATGATATGCGTACCTATCGTAAAGAAAATTCCTAAAATGAAGGTGTAGAAAGAAACCGTAATGTTGTTGAGGGTAATTTCCAGGAACATACTGACCTGCGAACCGCTGTGATAAACGCCTAAAGGATCGCCTTTTTCAATATTTTTCAAAGTCATTTCCACATAGCCGTCTCCCAGGATCATTCTTGGAAAATCCGGATTGAAATGTGTGGAAACTGCTCCTACGATTGTCCAGAATAGAAATACGAACAAGGCAAACAACAAGTTTTTACGCGATCTGTAAATCTCCAGTGGAATGGAAACCCGCCAAACGGTGAACAATTTTCTAAATGAATCTTTGCGCTGTTTGTGAACCAGGTTATGAATTCCCTGTGCAATCTGGTTCAGGTAAACACGGACCGTCCGTTTGTTATAGAACGTTTGTGCATAACTCAGGTCATCCGTAATGTCGGAATACAAGTCTGCTATTTCTTCAGGATCACTAGTTTGATTTGAAGTCAAAGACTGGAATTTCTTCCATTTTTCTTTGTTCTGTTCTATGAAGGAGGTTTCTTTCATCTGGAAGGATAAAAATACTTTTTTTATTGAATCAGAATCCTATTCCCTGATGAAATTTATTTTTCAGTTCGCCCCTTCGACTTCACTTGATGACCTCGATAGAGAAAATTTGAATACTGCGAGAGATTAGAAGGTGACTGAATGCTTACGCTAAAGCTTCAGCATAAGCGTAGCGGAGTCAAAGTCACTTTCTTTTAGACGATTTATGCGAGATCTCAAACTTCCCGATTTTTACAAAGAATCCGCCTTTTTGTGTCTCTGTTGCTTTTCCTGTCTGCAAATCAACCGGTGTTTTTGTTTTCTCCGAAAGGGTAGAAGTGATCATCGGAATCGGGTTTTTCATGTTTGAACGTTCTGTATGAACTGCCAAATCGGTACTTGGAGCTTTGTCCGGGTTTTCATTCAGGGTTGGAGCAACCGGCTGTTTATCATTTTTTACCGGAGGCAAAATAGTTGGCTGATGCGGTTTGTTGTCGGCAACTTGATTTTTTTCTTCCTGCTGAGGAACAGGAATCAATTGGTCCGGACTGTTTTTCTCTTTCTGATTCTCAACCTCTTTTAGACGTTTGCCCGAATTCAATTTGGTACTTGTAGTCGATTTCGGATTTGTTTTATCAGCAACGTAAGTCGTGTTTTGCCCAGTTGGATCGCTGGAAGGAACCACTTCTTTCACCGGTTTTTTAGGGGTCGATTTTGTTTTTTGACGGTTCCCATTGGTTGCCGTAACTGTATTTTCCGGTGTTTCTTTTGTTCCGTTAAATCCGATTTGGAAGAACAGTAGCAATAGGGCAGCAGCTGCAGTAAGTCCACCGATTAATTTCCAGGGAATCATTGCAACTTCTTTTTCTTTTAGGGCCTCTTTGTTCGGATATAGAACTGCGGAAGGCTGTAAACGAGTTGCCTTGTAAGCAGCAACTACTTTTTGCGCTTTCGGATTGGCAGCTAAATACGCGTCGAACAGCTTTTCTTCATTGGCCGAAAGCACCTTTTCCACTTTTCCGATCGCGAAATAGTCCAGGTTCTCATGGGTAACAAGTGAAAGGTCTTCCTTTTTTAATAAGAATTTTTGCAGCGGATCCATTTTCTCAGCAGGTTCATCCAGGAATACGAAATCTTCGTCAACCTGTAATTCCGGGTGAGCAGCTAAGAACTCTTCAAACGCAATACGCTCTGCTTCGGAAAGAGTTCCTTCCAAATAATCCAGGTAAAAGGATTCGTAATTGTCAATATGAATGAGTTTTTTCATGCTACTAGTTCTGTTGATTTTAAGTAGTTCTTCAAGGTCTGGCGGGCTCTAAAGATATACACTTTTACCTGCGATTCATTTAAAGCCGTAATTTCTGCTATTTCATTGTAATTATATCCTTCGTAATCGCGCAGTAAGATCACCGTTTTTTGAATTTCCGGTAATCGGTTTACTGCTTCCTGCAGTGTTTTCTGAACATCGAACAAGTGACTTAGTTCGTCGTCTTGTTTGACGTCCTGTCCGTCGAAGCTGCTTGTGCGTTTTTCTTTTTTCAGTTCGTCCACCATTTGGTGATAAGCGGTGGTAAATAAATACGACTTCGCTTTTGAAGCTTCGATACTTTCGTGTTTCTCCCAAACCTTTGCAAAAGTTTCCTGGACAACATCTTCTGAAAGCATTCGGTTTTGGGTGTGTTTGACTACAAACCGATAAAGATTATCAGCATACAATTCAACTGCCTCATTGTATTCTTTCCTAGTCATGTAGTCGTTTAACAGTGGTAAGACCCTTTCACCCGGATAAAGTTACAGCAGAAAATGATTTTTTCTAAAAAAAGTTCAAAAGCCCTTGTTTTATAGTGGTTTGGAAAGTGTATTATTGTAATTATAACAAGAACCTATGAAACTAATAGCAGTTATTCTTTTAAGCATTTCCGGATTTTCAATGGCAAGAGCTCAATGTAATGCAGATGTCCGTGAAGCATTTGGCGGAGTTGCATCCATAACCATTTACAATACATATCTCACCATTGGTGCTATAGCGGATGGGCATGTGAATGAAGTGTATGATGCTGCGCGCGTGAAGGAGTTGATGGGTGAGCAGACTTCAATGATCCAGTCGGTGATCGGGATGCTTGATAAATGCAAGGTGATAAAAAGCGATGGATTGACCGCAGATGATGTTACTTACATCAAAGATCTGATTGCCTGCCTGGAATCTCTAAAGGCAGAAGCGCAAGGATTAAGCGATTACGCAAATGGTGGAAGCGAAGAGGCTCAAAACCGGTACAATGTTAATAGGGAGAAGGCTTGGGGGCAGATACAAACACTGCTCGGCATAGAGTAATTTACCATTTGGAAATTCAGATCAATAAACGAAATCAACAGGTGGGATTTTCCCGGATCATTGGTTTGGAGAAAATAGTAAGTTTGGATTCATGAAGGTTCTGTTGATTTTTTGTTTGATGGTGAATGCAAATGTGTTTGCACAGGATCAGGTATATGATTATCCGGATGTCAATGCTAAATTTCCGGGAGGCTCTACTGCCCTTCAAAAGTTTATCAGTGAAAACCTGATTCATCCACAGGTAGCAATAGATAGTGGATATGCCGGAATGTGCTATGTCAGTTTTTTGATATGTGAAGATGGAACCTGTCAGAATTTCAGGATTGCTCGTGGTGTAATGGATTGTCCCGAATGTGATCAGGAAATTATCCGGATAATGAAATTAATGCCAAAATGGAATCCGGCTATCCAGGATGAAAAACGGGTTGCAATGAATTTCCACCTTCCTGTTGCTTTCGATAATTATTTTTGCAATGCTCCGGATCAGCCAGCTGAATTCCCAGGTGGATTAGCGTCCATGAATCATTGGATTTCGGAGTTCATGCGTTATCCACAGGATGCTATCGAATATTCGCTTCAGGGAAAATGTTATGTGGAATTAATAGTTGGAGCAAATGGTGTTTGCCGTGATGTTAAACTTTTGCGTGGGGTGAGGGATTGCCCCAGCTGTGATGAGGAAGCTTTGCGTTTGGTTAAATCAATGCCCAAATGGAATCCTGCTACGAAGGACTGTAAACCAATAGAGGTATCCACGCATGTCGCCATTACTTTCAGGTTGAACTAACATTTTTTGAAAACCATCTTTATGAAATTCAATGTAAAAAACCTGCTTTCTATCTTTCTGATTCAATTTGTGTTTGGAGGTGCTTTTGCCCAGGAGAAGAATTCGGAGCAAAAAACGGATGATTCTGAAGAATTTGTCCAGGTTATTGTGGATGAACCTGCTGAGTATCCAGGGGGAATGGAAGCAATGAACCGGTTTATAAACGAAAATCTGGATTGTCCGGAAGTTGCCTCGAAAAATGGAATTACAGGAAAATGTTACCTGCTATTCGTGATTAATAAGGAGGGAATTGTTTCAAATGTCAAGGTAAGAAGAGGAGTTGCAGGTTGCCCGGAATGTGATGCTGAAGCCATTCGTGTTATTAAAAGTATGCCCAAATGGATTCCAGCCAAAGCAGATGGAGAAAATGAAAATTATCTTTTTGCAGCTCCGGTTTCGTTTGAATGTGGATTGAAAACTAAAAATTAAAACCAATGAAAATAAAGGAACTTTTAATGGCCATTGCATTCCTACTTGCTGGAATAACAGCTTTTTCGCAAACTGAGCCAGAACCGGTTAAACCCCGGGAAGAAATCATTTACGATGTTGTACATGAACCTGCTGATTTTCCTGGAGGAATGGCCGCTCTGAAAAAATACCTGGCAGAAAATATGAGATACCCACAAAACGCTGCGGAAAATGGACTTCAGGGAAAATGTTTTTTGCAGTTTTATGTGATGAATGATGGAAGTATCCGGAATATTAAGATTAAAAAAGGTGTGCCAGATTGCCCTGAATGTGATGCAGAAGCAATTCGTTTGGTGAAAGGAATGCCAAAATGGGTGCCTGGAAAGCTTGACGGGAAACCTGTAAACAGCACTTTCAATCTTCCTGTAAGCTTTAAACTAAGCTAGTTTAATCCCCATCACGCAAACATCATCTGTTTGTTCGTGATTTCCTTTCCAGTTTTCAAATTCCAGTTTCAGATCTGCCTTTAATTCAGAACCGGTTTTGTCTTTATTTGCCTGGATGAAATCCCGGAAGGTGGCGTATTTGTATTTCTTGTTCTTCGGTCCGCCGAATTGGTCTGCATAACCGTCAGAGAAGAGAATGATCCAATCATTTGTTTCCAACTGAAGAATGTTTGTCGTGAAAGGCTTCGCGCCATCAAACTGGCCAACCGGCTGTTTATCCGGGCTGGTGATCAGAATTTCTTCTCCACGGAAAATCCACAGCGGATTATTGGCTCCCGTCCATTGCAGTGTTTTTGTTTCGTGATCAAAACAAGCGAGTGAAATATCCATCCCGTCTTTTACGGAACGCGCTTCTTTTGTCAGTGTCTGAACAACCAGCTCACGGACCCTGTCCAGCAATTCGCCCGTACTTTGATGGGTATTCGCAGCCAATGACTGAGCGAGCGCATTGATGCATAAAACGCTCACCATTGCTCCCGGAACGCCATGTCCGGTACAATCCGCAACGGCAAACCAGCTAAGGTTGTTTCGTTTTTCGAACCAAAAGAAATCTCCGGCAATAATGTCTTTCGGGGCGTAATAAACAAAAGCGTTCTCGTCAAAACTGTCCTGGATCTCCGATTCCAAAGGAAGAAGTGCCTGCTGGATGAAACGGGCGTATTGAATGCTTTCAACGATCTCGTGATTTTTATGTTCGACTAGTTGCTTTTGTTCATTTAGTTCTTGAGTTCGTTCTACGACTTTATCCTCCAGGTTTTCATACGAATGACGCAGTTTGTCCATCATGCTGTTAAAACTAGCTGCCAATTCGTACAATTCCTTACTTCCCGAAATGGCGATGTGTTGTCCCAGGTTTTCAGTAGTAATTCCTTTTGTTTGTTCTGCCAAAACTGCCAAAGGCCGGGTAATTTTCCGGGAACGGATATAAACCACGGATGCAATGACCAGAATTGCTGCCAGGAAGGAAATACTGAAGCGGATAAAAAGATCGGAAAGTAATTTTTGATAGACCAGGTCATTGGTCTGCATTTCCAGCACATAGCCGGAATATAAAGCAGCGTCAGCTACCGGAAGGTAAGTGAATTCTTTGCGTTCTTTTCCACTTGTAGAGAGATCATCCGCATCAATGGAAACCGGTTTTTCCGTATTGATGCATTGTAAATAAGCTAAGGCGCTTGCAGAATCCTTGATAGTTACATCCACAATGTTTTTCACACCTACGTAAAGCGTTACGTCGTTTATGGATTGGTAACGGTGATTCAAACTCTTGATTTTCTTCAGGAGCAGGTTCTTAAATTGATCTGCTTCTTTGGAATAAATTCCCAGTTCGATGATGTAGTTTTGCCTGTTCACCGGAAAGTAAGTGTATTTGCGAATTCTCCCTGTACTGATCTCCAGCCCGAAGCGATCCGCCTGGAAGCTTTTTCCTTTAAAAACGTTCGAAAAGAAAGTCAGAAAACTTTTATCGATTTTGGAGAAGTCCAATCCAAGATCGGGTTTGTATGTTGTATTAATGATCTTGCATCGTTTGTCAATGAGGTAAACTTCCTGGTCAGAAGTATCCATTCCAAGTTCCAGTTGAATTTCATTCAGCGGTGCGTCTTCGAGGTCGTATTTCCGGATTTGCTCTTCCAGGGCCAGTGATTTTTCTTCCAGGTAAGCGTTGATTGCTTTTTCGTGTGTCTGCATCGAAAAATCGTAGTATTCGATCAAATTCCGCGTTTCCTCTACGATATTCTTCTTCTGGTTTAGAATATCACCCTCAGCTTTGTCGAGATTGTATTGATAGGTAAGGTAGAAAACAATGGAAAATATCAGCAATACGGGAACCAAAATGTTCACGAGTAGCTGTCGCAGGATAGTTCGTTTCGTTTTCACGAAGTGAATGTATGGAAATTCAGTCAGGAGAAATCATTCAAAGGGAATTGATTGGAATAAATACGGCAAATGCGGTATAAAAACAGTAGGGGCGCGATTAATCGCGCCCCTACTGTTAACATTATTTTTCTATTTCCTAAAACTCAAACGTTTCCATGAACTTCGTAGTGAAGTTCCCTTCGTTGAATTGTGGATCTTCCATCAGTTTTTGGTGGAATGGAATCGTTGTTTTGATTCCTTCGATGATGTATTCGTCCAAAGCACGCTTCATTTTAAGAATTGCTTCTTCACGTGTTTGGGCAACTACGATCAGTTTTCCGATCATGGAGTCATAGTTTGGCGGGATCGTGTAACCTGCATAAGCATGAGTATCGATTCGCACACCGTGTCCTCCCGGAGAATGGTAGCTTGTAATTTTGCCCGGAGACGGACGGAAATCATTATACGGATCCTCTGCATTGATACGACACTGGATCGCATGCATTTGCGGATAGTAGTTCTTTCCTGAAATCTTTTCTCCAAAAGCAATCTTAATTTGCTCCTTGATCAGATCGTAATTGATTACTTCCTCCGTAATGGTATGCTCTACCTGGATACGAGTGTTCATTTCCATGAAGTAAAAATCACGGTTTTTGTCAACCAGGAATTCTACCGTTCCAACACCTTCGTAATTTACGGCTTTAGCAGCTTTAATAGCCGCCTGACCCATTTTCTCACGAAGCTCGTCAGTCATGAACGGAGAAGGAGTTTCTTCTACCAATTTCTGGTGACGACGCTGGATCGAACAATCACGCTCGGATAAGTGACACGCATTTCCAAATTGGTCACCAGCAATCTGGATTTCAATGTGGCGTGGTTCTTCAATGTATTTCTCCATGTAGATTCCATCGTTCCCGAAAGCAGCTCCTGCTTCCTGGCGCGCTGAATCCCATGCAGCTTCCAAATCTTCTTCTTTCCAAACAATACGCATTCCTTTTCCACCACCACCGGCAGTAGCTTTCAGGATAATCGGGTAAACCACTACTTTAGCAGTTTCACGTGCGTCGTTTACATCTTTCAATAATCCTTTTGAACCGGGAATACAAGGAACTCCTGCAGCAATCATAGTTGCTTTTGCAGTTGCTTTATCACCCATTCCGGCAATTTGCTCCGGCAACGCACCGATGAACTTGATTCCGTGTTCCTGGCAAACACGAGAGAACTTCTCGTTTTCAGAAAGGAATCCGTATCCCGGATGAATCGCATCTGCATTTGTAATTTCTGCAGCAGCAATAATATTTGCTATTGATAAGTAAGACTTATTACTTGGAGGCGGCCCGATACAAACTGCTTCATCAGCAAAACGAACGGGTAAACTTTCTTTATCAGCAGTAGAGTATACTGCAACCGTTTTGATACCCATCTCTTTACATGTACGAATGATACGTAAAGCGATTTCACCACGGTTGGCAATTAATATTTTTTTAAACATAAAATCGAGTTTAATGAATAACGAAGCTCTGCTCGTTGCAAAACAACTTGCTATTAAGCAGGGTCAATCAGGAATAATGGCTGATCGTATTCAACAGGCGTAGCATCGTCAACCAATACTTTTACGATTTTCCCTGAGTATTCTGCTTCGATTTCATTGAATAATTTCATTGCTTCGATGATACAAACTGTTTCTCCTTTGTTGATGGATTTTCCAACGCTGATGAATGGCTCTTTGTCCGGACCGGCAGAGCGGTAGAATGTACCGATCATTGGAGATTTAACAGTAATGTATTTTGAATCTTCTGATGCAGCTGGTGCTGACTCTGCAACCGGTGCAGCAACCGGAGCAGCTGCAGCTGCCGGAGCCGCGATCATTTGTGCAGCGGGAGCAGCTGCTTGAACGATAATTGGGGACTCAGATCTTTTAATTTCTGATTTAATCGTTATTTTAAAGTCTTTTTGCTCAATTTCTACTTCCGTAACACCTGATTTTGCTACAAACTTAATTAAGTCTTGGATTTCGTTCAGATTCATATCAGTATAATTTAATAGTTGTTTTTTCGATTATATTAAGAGTTATAAGCCCATTTTAAGTACACGGCACCCCATGTAAATCCACCTCCAAAAGCGGAGAGGATTAAGTTGTCACCTTTTTTCAATTGCTTTTCCCAGTCCCACAAACAAAGTGGTAAAGTACCTGCAGTTGTGTTTCCGTAACGTTGAATGTTGATCATTACTTTTTCCTTTGGAACACCCATTCTGTCGGCAGTTGCATCGATGATGCGCAGGTTTGCCTGATGAGGAACCAACCAATCTACATCTTCTGCCGTAAGGTTGTTACGTTCCATGATTTCCGCCGAAACTTCAGCCATGTTTGTTACCGCAAATTTGAAAACCTGTTTTCCTTCCTGTTTCACGAAATGTAAACGCTGATCTACGGTTTCGTGAGTTGGAGGATTTGCTGATCCACCGGCAGGTTGGTACAAGTATTGTCTTCCTGACCCGTCTGATTTCAAAATTGCATCCTGAATTCCTAAACCTTCTGTGTTTGGTTCTAACAAAACAGCTCCGCCGCCGTCACCAAAGATCACACAAGTTGTGCGGTCTTCGTAATCCAGGATTGCACTCATTTTGTCTACGCCAATTACGATTATTTTTTTATGTTTTCCGGATTCAATAAAGCCAGCTCCTGTTTGTAAAGCGTAAATAAAGCCTGAACAAGCTGCTATCAAATCGAAGCCCCATGCATTTTTCAATCCCAATTTATCACAAACGATATTTGCAGTTGAAGGGAAAGGGTAATCAGGAGTAACAGTTGCCAAAATAACCAGCTCAACGTCTAATGGATCGGTATTGGTTTTTTCCAACAATCCTTTTACAGCCGCCGCCGCGATATCGGAACAAGCGCCTTCACGAAGAATACGCCGTTCTTTAATTCCGGTTCTTGTAGTGATCCACTCATCGGAAGTATCAATAATTTTAGCTAAGTCGTCATTGGTTACTACTTCCTCCGGAAGATAGCCACAAATGCCTGTTATTGCTGCGGTGATTTTACTCATTTTATTGATTAAAAGCTTCGTTAATGTTTTTTGTAAGATCTGATTTTGCTACTTCGTAGGAGTGAAGCAGCATACTTTTCACTGCTTTGTCGTTAGAAATACCATGACCGATTATTACGTTACCCTTCACACCAAGAATGGGTGTTCCGCCGTAGTTTTCGTAATTGAAACGATCAAAGTACTCATCACGAATACCTCTCTTACGCATCAGTGTATAGATTCCCTCGGCTTGCTTTAGAGCAATGTTACCCGTGAATCCATCACAAACAATGACATCTGCCATTCCGGTAAATAAATCACGACCTTCAATGTTGCCGATGAAATTTATTTCATCTGATTCTGCCATCAGTTTGTGTGTGGCGATTGTCAATAAATTCCCTTTGGTTTCTTCTTCACCGATATTCAACAGTCCTACTCTTGGGTTTTCTACACCGTATACGCTTTTGGCGTAAAGGCTGCCAAGGACTCCAAATTGATAAAGCACATCAGGCTTGCAATCTGCATTTACACCAACGTCCAGCAAAACGGAATTTTTTCCGTCAACAGTTGGCAATACGGAAGTAATACACGGACGAATTACGCCGGCAATGGTGTTGATCTTATACATCGCACCAACAAGCATCGCACCGGTATTTCCGGTACCTGCAAAGATGTCAATTTCCTTTTTCGCGAGCAGGTCAAAACCAACAGCAATACTGCTATTCGGTTTGTTCGGAATTGCCCGTGTAGGATGATCATGCATAGTAATGACATCCGGAGCATGAACAATGTCATACCCGGCTGGATCTTCATTCAACGCGTTTAGGCCACTCAAGATTTGATCCTGGTCGCCAATCAACACGAGACGCACGTCCTGAGGAAGTTCTTTTCTAGCAAGTACAGCACCTGCTATATTTGCCTCAGGTGCGAAATCACCGCCCAAAATATCTATTCCTATCTTCATCAGGAGGAATGTTTATTACTAAACAGCGCGAATTAAATCGCTACTTCTTTCTCTGCTACTACTCTTCCTTTGTAGTACAATTTGCCTTCATGCCAGTAAGCATGGTGGAACAAATGCGGTTGACCTGTTGTAGGACAAGTTGCAATGTTCTTAGCAATTGCTTTCACGTGAGTTCTTCTCTTGTCACGACGTGTTGTCGATATTCTGCGCTTTGGATGTGCCATTTTACTTATTTATTTCAATCGTTAATTCAAATTTTTTAATGCGGCCCACCTGGGATCGATTGGCTTGTCATCGTTTGGATCGTCCGAATCATCATCATCGTCTTCTCCATCATCTTCCCAATCGTCGTCATTGTCCTCATTATCGTCCCAATCCCGATCGCTATCGGGATCATCATCCTCATCCCATTCGTCGTCTTCATCCGGCTGGTTTGCATTTACAATGTACTTGTTATACAAACCCATTACTTCTTCGTTACATTCTCCATGCGGATGTATGCTTCGTGCAGGCAATGAAATAACCAACAACTCATAGATAGGTGCTGAAAAGTCCAGCTCATAAGATTCCGGATGAAGAATAATTAAATTCTCGTCTTCGGAAACTTCTGTTCCAAACTTGTAAACAATGCGGTAATCACCGTGAATCTGTACTTCCATCGGATCATTGCAACGATCACATGGAGTGGTAACAGTTCCTGAAAGCGAAAATTCCGCAATCATCATTGTTTCCTTCTTTTCAAATGCAAGCTCTACCAGAACATTTGCATCATCAATCAGCGTGTTTTCAACACCTTCAAAGAACGATTTGCCTATGTTGAACTCATACCTATGCGTCCCTATATTTAATCCGACAAATTGGATTATGAACTCATTCGCAGACTTCTTCACTACACAAAAATTGGAGGGCAAAGGTAGAAAAAATAAACGAATAGATACTTATCTTCATTTTTTTTCGTCTAAAATTTATTTTTTCACTCAATTTCGTGTTGCCGGTCACCTCTTTTTCGATCGCGGGAAGATTCCTGAACCTGCAAAGGGTTCGCTGCAATCTCTTTCAGGAACTTGCGGGTATTGAAAATATCAATAGCCAGGTAAATGGCACTTCTCATGGATTGTGCATTGGCTTCATTTTTTCCTGCAATGTCAAAAGCAGTTCCATGATCCGGCGAAGTTCTTACAATTGGAAGGCCTGCTGTATAATTCACACCGTCTTCAAAAGCCAGTGCTTTAAAAGCAGCTAAGCCCTGATCGTGATACATTGCCAGCACCGCATCGTATTGTCCCCGGTTAGGACTTCCGAAGAAACCATCTGCCGGAAATGGTCCCAGGGCAAAGATATCTTCGTTTCGGGCCATATTAATTGCCGGAGTGATGATTTCTGCTTCTTCAGCACCCATTTTGCCATTTTCACCTGCATGTGGATTCACGCCAAAAACAGCAATTTTCGGACGTTGAATGCCAAAATCTTTTTTTAGACTGCTGTCCAATGCTTTTATCTTGGATAGTATTTTTTCACGGGTTAAAGCACCTGAGACTTCTTTTAACGGTACATGGCTTGTAACCAATGCAACGCGCAGTGAACCACTGACCATCATCATCAGAGCTTCTTCCATTCCTGCCAAATGAGCCAAATATTCCGTATGGCCCGGGAATTGGAAACCTGCTTTCCCAATAGCTTCTTTGGAAATAGGTGCTGTTACCAACACGTCTATTTTACCCGCAGCCAAATCTTCTGTTGCTTTTTCCAATGAAAGGAAAGCATATTTTCCACTCGCTTCTGTTCCTTTTCCTAATTCAAACTGAACTTCTTCGTTCCAAACATTGATGATATTAATCTTGCGATTAACTGCTTCATTGGCTGTTTTACAGGTCTGATAGTTGAATTCCGGTTCGTTCATTGCTTTCTTGTGAAAAGAAATGGTTTTGGATGACGCGTAAATAATGGGCGTACAATCCAATAACAACCGATTGTCGGCTAGAGCTTTTATGACAACTTCCGGCCCGATACCATTGATATCACCAATGGAAATTCCAACACGAATAGGAACTGCTCGTCCTTCTTCTTTGATTTTTTCTTTCTCTTTTTCCATCTTACGAAAGTCGTTTTAAGAAGTTGATCATTAAACGAATACCTGTTCCCGTTCCTCCAACTCCGCGGTAATCCTGAGGTCTGTCAAGAAAAGCAGGTCCTGCAATATCCATGTGGATATAAGGTGCTTTTACGAAATGTTCCAGGAATTTTCCTGCTGTAATCATTCCTGCGTAACCGTTTCCGATGTTGTTCAAATCGGCAATCTTGGATTTCATATCGTCGTAATAATCGTCCCAGAAAGGAAATTCAACCATGCGTTCGTAGGTTTCCATTCCTGCTTCGTTCAACATGTTGAAGTATTTTTTATCGGCATTTCCCATCATGATGGATGCGCGCGTACCAATTGCTCGTGCAGCGGCTCCTGTTAAAGTTGCGGCATCAATCACTAATTCCGGTTTGAATTTTTCGGAATAAGCCAAAGCGTCTGCCAGGATCATACGACCCTCAGCATCGGTGTTCAGAACTTCCACAGTTGTTCCGTCATACATCGTAATGATGTCGCCGGGCGTATAAGCGTTCAGTCCCGGACGATTGTCAGTAGCGGGAATCAATCCGATCAAATGTACCGGAAGTTCCATCATTGCTGCGGCATAAATTGTTCCGGCCATCATTGCTGCACCGGCCATGTCTGATTTCATGGCGTCCATCGAACCGGCAGTTGGTTTTAAGCTCAACCCTCCGGTATCGTAAACAACGCCTTTTCCAACCAAAACAATTGGTTTTTTGTTGGTCGCTTTTTTAGGTTTGTATTCGATAATGGTAAATGTCGGCGGATCGATGGAACCTTTGTTAACAGCTAATAATCCGCCCATTTTCAATGCTTCGATTTTCGACTTTTCTAAAATGGTAACGGAGAATTGGGCTTCTTTTCCTTTTTCTTCGATTGCTTCAGCCAATTGCGTTGCATTTAGTCCTGAAACCGGTTCGTTTACCAGGTCGCGTGCCCAGAAAACTGCTTTCAAAGTAGCTGAAAGTTCCGCAAGAGCAGAAGCCGTAATCTTTGCTGAAAAATCAATCGATTCCAGGGCAAATTTTTCCTTTGCCGCTTCTTTCCGGTATCTCAAATACTGATAGTTGGAAAGCGCAAATCCTTCAGCAAGAAAAAGGCTGTTTGATTTTCCTCCGTCGATGAAAACGCTTTTGAGCTCTTTGGGTAAAACTCCGCGAAGTTTATGCCCCATGATGCGTTGTTTTTCATCGGTTGCCTGGTCTTTAATAAACACAAAGTGTTTCCCTTTTAAAGGTAAATGTAAGAACTCCAGGTCTGCGTTTTTGTGGAAAATTTCCAATTCTTCAGCTACCACTTTTGGAAGCTTGGCCTGCGTTTCAAGCTTTTTCCCAACAAGGACAACGAGGCCTTCTTGCTGGTCGAACGCAGCGGATGTATTCAAATTCATATCTAACAAATTTCGTGAGTCGTAAAGATACTATTCCAATTACGAATTACGAGTGCCAAATTGGGAATTAATTTGATTAGGGGAGATCCTGGAGATAAAAGAAGGATTAGTTCTTACTAGTTTGTATAATTCTAAATATCCAATTACCTTTTGAATAGGTAAATCGCTTTTCAATAAATATGCGGTCATCATTGTGACTATATTTCTCATAAATTTTTACCGAGTTATTTGTTACAGCTTCTCCGGTAATAGCAAGATCAATTTTATTTTTTGAAAAACAATCCCAAACCGATACTGATTTCGCCTTGTTTTCACAGACTCTTTCCATGAGTGCATGTAAACTGTCTCCCGTAAAAAATAAGGTCCTTTTAGTCTTTAATTTTAAAAGTTCGCAATAAGGCTGTTCGTTTAAATGTGGTTCGTAGTAACGATTTAATTCCTCTTGACTTGAATTTCCGCAAATACCGATGAATGATTGATAAATAATGGTATCTCCTGTTTGAAAAGGGATTTCAATGCTATTAACAATTTCACGTTTCAATTTGTCTGGTTCAGAAATTTTATAGTTCTCTTTTTGAGTTTCTATCCCGCAACTTTGAAGCGCACCAATTATTAAACAGTACGTAAGTGATATTCTTTTTAGAGCCATTAGATCTTTCTTTTTCTACAAAAACCAAATAAAACAGAATCTATTTATTTTCCTCTTTTCTCTTTTTCCATTTTCTGCGAACAATCCATGCTAAAATTCCAATTAGCAGAATTGCCGGCCATTTGGAAACCATCCACAGCAAAAAGTGAATGATCGAATCCCAGCCTTTGCCTAAGGAGGAACTGGCTTTGGACGAGAAAGGTGATTCTACAGGCTTACTGATTTTTGCAGGGTATTCTTTAAACAGGTTGATGCGAAGCGTACTCAGATCCACCTGATCATTCAGGTATTTCAAGCGTCCTTCTTTGCTTTCTATTTCTTCCATCAATTGACGAATGTTTTCTTCAATCGACAAGATCTCATTAACGTTTTTGGCTTTTTCTAGCAATTCTTTATACCGCTTTAGGTATTTGCGTTTGTTTTCGAGTCTTGTTTCGATGTCCAGGAATTCTTCGGTCACGTCATTGACATTCACCTTTTTGAAGACGATTTCATCTTTCCCGTTTTCAATTCCTTTCACAAGCCGCTCGAAATTCTTTGAGGGCAGACGAATGGTGAGGTGGTATTGAATGAGTGTGTCGTTTTTATCCAATTCTTCGGTTTCGTAATATCCTTTCAGGGATTTAACTACTTGATCTATCCGGTTTTTACTTTCGTTGAAAGCCTCAGACTTAATACGCAGTGTACCATTTTTGATGATTTTCTTTCCTCTTTTAAGCGGTTTTTGAGTCGGTGTCGCGAAAGCATCGGAAGTATAGGATACATTGTAAGTGGCAGAGCCCTGAAACATGTAGGTGTTTTGATCATAGTCATTGGTCTGACTCCTGGTTTCGTCTTCAAAACTGGATTCATAAAGGTATTGGTCTTCGCCGGATGCTTGTTCCTTGAATTTGTTATCGCTTGTTGTGATCTTTATTGGTTTGTCTTTTTTTACTACAGGGTCATTTCCGCAGCTTTGAAGGAATAGAAGGAATAGCGGCAAGAAAAGAATTCTCAGGTGATTGTGCGTTTTCATAAAAGGTTTTTGATCAGGTGGTACAGGTGATGGCCCCGAAGGTTCAAAACTTAATTCAATTTCACCACCTGCTGCCCGATATCTTTCAGCATTCCTATCGTTTTATTCAGATTTTTGACATCGACATCTTTTAGGAATTTTGCATAGAATTCTTCAAACTGTTTGTCGTATACTTTACAGAGTGTTTGACCTTTATCTGTAAGTGTAATGATGTTGCTCCTTCTGTCGTTCGGGTCTTCCTCGCGCAGTAAGAGTTCTTTCAACGAAAGTTTATGGATGATTGGAGTAAGATTGGCTTTATTCTTTCGGACACGGTCTGCAATTTCTTTCTGATTGATTTGATTGGTACGTGATAATACCATCAGTACCTCCAGCATTTCAACAGTAATTCCAAGTTCGTTGTTTTTCAATTGCTTTTTAAAGTGGGCCTGAATGATAAAACGGAGATTTTTGATAGAATCAATCAATTCTACCAGTTTAGTCATATTCGTATTTTCTGATTCAATCATACCACTCGTTCAGTCAAAACCGAAAGTTACAATCAAAACAGTTATGCCAGGTAATAGTTACCCGGAAAACTAGTAAAGTGTGTATTTTGTTTATTGATCGGTTAAAAAGATTAAACATTTATGATATGTAAATGTTTAAAAAAATTATTCCCCATATTCCATATACATTTCCTCCTCTCCGTAATATCCTTCCGGAGCTTCACCATTGTTCATGTTGATTCCGTAATATTTTCGTTTGAGTTCTTTTCCTATCTGGTAAGTAATAACGCTCACATCCAATAGTTTCTCCTGGTAATTCAAAATAGCATCCAGGTTTTCCAGGTTTGGATTCAGGCAGATCTCGCTCATGTTTTTCACGCTTCCCAAATCTCCTTTCAACCATCTTCCGTTTCGTTTACCCATCACGTATTCACCCACTTGGTTCAGGTTTCCAGCCACATCGTATAATTTCCAAATCCCGGTTGGCAAACCGTCTTTTACCCAGCCTTCATTTTGAATAGATCCGTTGTCGTAATAGTTTTTCACGTAGCCATTTTTTCGGTGCTGGGTAGTGTCTTTTTCCCAGAAACAATAAAGCATGCGTTCTTCATTATGGTCTGTGTGGGAACAATCATATTTTTCGAATTTTTCAATGATCCAACTTTTGCTCAAGGTGTTATCATGTGCATCCAGGTAATAAAGAATTCCCTTCGATTTGAATTTAATACTGTCGTTTACGGTGATGATGCTGTCAAAGTATTCGACTTCCATCAATTTCTTTCCGTAGTAATTGAAGTATTTCCAGCAGCCTGTTTTAACTCCTTTTGAAATGGTCCCGATTCGGGCAATGGTGTCATTCGGATAGTATTTCGTGATGCTGTAATCAATACCGGTTTTGTTTACCAAACTTGGTCTTCCGTAGTAAGGTTGGTTCAATTCATTATCTGAGTAACCAACCTGATAGATCAACTGATCAATACTGGTACTTGTGGTGATGTCTGCAAAATTAAACCCAATGGAATCTCTCCAGTCGAATTCATAACGCACACTCAATTCATTTTCTTCCCAGATCTTTTCTTCAATGGGCTGACTGTACTGGAATTTGACATATTGGTATTTGAAACCAAGTGTATCGTAAGCTTCGTAATCATCAATGGGCTGACCACTTAAGAAAAAGCCTTTCTTAGCTAGTTTTCCGTTGGAGTGGTATGCTACGGATTCTCCCTGAAGTGCTCCGTTTTTGAAACTCAGATTAAAGATCAATACGGAATCTTTTTCCGGACTGGTAAAATACGTTTTTACGTTTCCGTCGATATATCCACGCTGGTAATAGGCCTGGCTGAAGAACAGTTTGTTTCGTTTGAATTCAAGTCCTTCTTTGGCTCCATCTACAAAATTTGCATAAGTCAAAGTATCACCTTTCCAATTCATGGTGATGTAAGCACCGCTCAAGTCTCCGTTTTTGAATGTGGACTTTGATTCCAGGAAGTATATCTTTTTTGCCGGATATTCTTCGTATTTGGAAAGTGGATCTTCGTAGTTCTCATATCCGTAATAGTCTTCATCGATTTTCCGGGGCTTTGGTTTCGGGAAAGCTACATTGTAGTCGAAATTGTCTCCATGTGTCTCACCGTTCTTGTAACCAATAGTTGATCTTACTTTTCCGAACTGATCTTTGTAAGTCCAGATTCCCTCTGCTTTTCCATTCAGGTATTTTCCTTCCGCAACGGTGAATATAGATTGTTCTTTTAACCGCTGATCACCTTTGTGCATAGCGATTTCATCTTCCGGGTAGAGTTTTCGTCCGTCGAAGTTATAGAATGCTTCTTCATAAAGTGACGAGAACACCCCGTACAGGTTGGTAAACATTCCGGTTACAGTATGGGAAATTTGTCCGGCACCTCCCAATTCGGAAATATATCCCAATAACAGGTCGTTTCTCTTTTTAGACTTTAGGTATGTTTTGATCGCCGACTGGTAAATTTTGTAATCTGTTTTTAGATTCGGCAGTGAGAGCTGAATGGACTGATCAGAAGCCTTCACGCTAAAGCTTCCCGTTTTATCTGTTAACTTAAAAGTTCCGGTGAAGGGTTTGCCATTTACAAATAATTGATCATCCGTTTCAACTTCGTATTTGTATTCCCAAAAGAATGCAAGTCTTTCAAGCGGAACGGTATCCGTTATAGCTAATTTCCAATATTCATTCAATGTTCCGTTTTGAATGGTTTTCAGCATCATATTTTTATACTTCCAGGTTTTGGAAGCGTTCATATTCAGGTAGTCTTCGGAGAAAACCACTTCCTGGGTTGAAACAGTATCACCCATTATGTTGAAAAGGAAAGTGTTGAGAGTTCTGATCTCCGGATAGAAATAAACCTGTTTTGCGAGAGAAGAATCTACTTTGAAAAGTTCCTGAACCACTAAGATCTTTTGGGGCATAGAACCTTTTTTCAGATGCTTGTCTTCCGAATAGATCAGGGTGGGATTGTTGTAGTTGCGATCGTATTTTTTGTTGTCAATTATCACGAACTCCCGATTATTAACCGCGGAATTGCTTAGTAGGTTTCCTTTCGAATCGTGTCGGGTTTCGTGATATTTTACCCCGTTGTAATCGTAAAATCGCTGTACATAGAGATTGGAATCGTGGATGAAAATCACTTCGTTTGCGATCGTTCCATTATCCCAATAAACAGGTTCTTCCTTTACAAGTGATCCGTCTTTTACTTCGAAACGGTATTTTAACTGGCCGTTCTGATAATAGCTCTCCACTACGCCGTCGTAAGAGAACAGGTAGCCCATTGAGTCGATTAGATCATTGATCCGATAGCGTTTCTTATTGACCAATTCATAGTATTCGTTTTCAGAATATTCTGCGTCCGCATCAAAATCGAATTCCGGGTCATAATAATCACCTTCATACATTTCTTCGCCTTCATAGCTGGTCAGACTTTCTTCCGGTAATTCAAGATTGTCTGTTTCCGGTTCTAAAACAGTAAGAAAAGCGAAGAAATCCGGGAAATCCATTTCGTAACCCATATCGTATTCCTCACCCAGAGAGGAAACGGAGGAGCTGTTTTTCAGAACCAGGGAATCCGGAGACTCATAATCCATGAATTCGTAGGGAATGACAGTGTGACGAATAATAGGTGATTTTCCTCTTTTTTGATCGCTTCGCAAGGTATATCTGTCGATCAGGACTTTGTCTTTTTCTTTGATGACGGACAAATTTCCTTTTTTGTCAACCTTCACAGATGTTTTGAACTGATAGATTTCCCATGCTCCGGATGGCTTATCTGCCAGGTAATTTCCGGATGTCATCAATTCCTGATTTTCATAAACAGTAAAAGGCCCGTTTTTCAACCCGTCTAAGAATGTAAAGGTTGTTTTTGTGGTGTCGTAAAGGATTTTTGCCAGTCGGTTTTCAATGGATTCTTTGGGATTGTAAGTATTTTCTGCATCGAGTTTCTGAACGTATTCAAAGACCTTCCAGGTTCCGGTTTTTTCGCTGTTCCCGTAATCTCCCGTTTTCACGATTTTTCCTTCGGGTGAAAACCAGGTACTCTTTCCTTGAATCGCGTTGTTTTTGATTGAAAAGAATGCGGCAACGATATCATTTTTATAACGGAGTACGCGTTTGGAAATGTATGGAATGTCGCGGTAATACATCACGTAATCACCATCCGGGAGACCTAATAGGGAAGGCGTAGGATCAACTGTAATCCCAACATCGGTCGTAACCATGAAGTACGGATACAATTCAAGGATCTGCTCAAAGTCCTTGATGTATTTTTTATAGGATTTTGGAAATTTGAGCGCCTTTTTTTTTTCCAGCTCAGTAAGTGGTTCAAGGCTTATGGAAACTATCTTTTCATTTCGCTCATCCCGTTTAATGATTTCTTTTGTATCAGCAAAATTCAGGTAGTAATCCTGCATTCCCATAATGGCTTGCTGGTGGGGATAAACGTAATAGCTTTTCCCTTCGATAGTGACTTTTTCTGTTTGAGAATGCCCAAAAAGAGAAGAAAGAGATAGAACGATTAACAGGATGAGTTTTTGTCCCGGGATATTGCTGGTCATGTACTTACAGGTTTAATTTAATGAGAAAATTACGGAATATTACGGATAGTAGGTGTAAGTAAATAATTCATGAGTCTGATAATTATTTACTCCCTCTGCATGCTCTTTTTTGTGAATGATCTTTGTCGGCAATTGCTTTTTGTCATAATAAATGAGCGATTTCACGGATGTTACAAATGTTTCGTCAATAAATGTAGAATCGATGTACCCGTTAAAATGGCCTTTATTATACTTGAAGTACCGCTTTTTAAAGAAAGGATAATCTTCGTTGGTAATGAGTTTCGGGAAATTTCCGCTGTGATAGGAATAGTTTGAAATGGATGTTTCTTTGACCTTGTTTTTAACTTTATAACGTTTGATGGGTTTATTCGGGAAGCCTAAAACAACCCAGTCGTTTGGTAACGGACTTGCCAGTGAGTCAACTGAAAGCGGACCGAAGAACTTTCTGTTCAGTACAAAATGAATGAGATCCAAATCATTGGAAGCTACAAAAGAAGCATAATTGGAAGATAATTTGCCGGGATCGTATGTGAAGGTATTATTCTCTACACCATAAAGATTGTCTTTTTGAACCGCTTCACAGTAATTTAATTTCCCGCCCTGGCTGATTCGGAAAGATTGGTTTGAAATGACAATTCCTTCCGAAAAATCAGTAATCTGAAGCTGGATCAATCTGCCCGATTGATTGAAAGTGTAAACCAATGTTCTTTTCGGAAAAGTTTCGTCTTCAGATTCCGGGTTGTAGGCACTTGTATCTGAAATAACTCCTTTGAAAGAAGTGATGGTTAACTGCTGGATTTTTTGAAGAGAAACAATGCTGTCGTTAAACCAGAATGGAAAATTGATCAGGGATGAAATTTCCTCCTGAAAATAAAGCGGATGAATCAGATCAGCCACAATTTCGGCCTCACGGACGGGAACTTTCTTTTTTTGAGTGCAATTAGAAAGCAGAAATCCGCATAAAATCAACAGGTAAACAAGGGTTCGTTTCATCGGATTAAAAGTAATCTTTTTGTTTCGCTCCGGAAGGCTTATTTCTCGAAGTTTTTAGTTGCAGAATGTTCATATACTCCTATGAAATGTCAAAGTCCCGATAGCTATCGGGTTCAAAATGTTCACCCATTCAATTTTGAACTTTTTAAACCATTGTAACCTTTGAAGGGATATATGTGCTGTTAATGTAATACAAAACCTTCATTTATAGGGCTTAGACGGCTCTTTTTCCGTAACTTTGCCGCATGGATATGGAAAGACCAATAACGGACTGGTTGCCACTTACAAAAAAAGAGGTTGAAAAAAGAGGTTGGGATGAACTGGATGTCATCCTTATTTCCGGTGATGCATATGTGGATCATCCCGCTTTTGGTACGGCAGTTATTGGACGAATCATTGAAAGTGAAGGGTTTAAGATCGGAGTCATTGCTCAGCCAAACTGGCGGGATGATTTACGCGATTTCAAAAAATTGGGGAAACCAAAATACTTTTTTGGCGTAACTGCAGGGTGTATGGATTCCATGGTGAATCATTACACTGCCGGGAAACGTTTGCGTTCTACGGATGCCTATACTCCTGGTGGTGTTTCGGGCTTTAGACCGGATTATGCAACGACGGTTTATACCAAAATTCTCAAAGAAATTTATCCGGATGTACCTGTTTTGATCGGAGGAATTGAAGCTTCACTGAGAAGAGTGACGCATTACGATTATTGGAAAGACGAATTGATGCCGTCCATTTTGGTGGATTCACAAGCAGATTTGCTGGTATATGGAATGGGTGAGCAGCCACTGAGAGATGTGCTTCGTTTGCTGAAGAAAGGTGTTCCTTTTAGTTCATTGACAACAGTAAACCAGGTAGCGTTTGTACAGGATTCTTCCAAAGAACTTCCAAAGAACAAACAATGGGAAACCGTTGAACTGGCAAGTCATGAGTTGTGTAAAAAAGACAAACTGGCTTATGCCGCGAATTTCAAGATTGTAGAAGTCGAATCCAATAAGCTGAAAGCTAACCGGATCACTCAGCAAATCGGTACCAAAACGCTGATTATTAATCCGCCGTACCGAACCATGACTGAAACCGAAATGGATCAGTCGTTCGATATGCCTTATACACGTTTACCGCACCCGAAATATAAGAAGCGTGGTGCGATTCCGGCTTACGAGATGATCAAGTTTTCGATCAATATGCACCGCGGTTGTTTTGGCGGCTGTAGTTTTTGTACGATTTCTGCCCACCAGGGGAAATTCATTTCATCGCGCTCTGAAAAGAGTATCCTGAACGAGATTGATGAGGTGGTGAAACACCCGGAGTTTAAAGGATATTTATCAGATATTGGCGGCCCTTCTGCAAATATGTATCGCATGAAAGGAAAGGTCGAATCGATTTGCGAACGCTGTTCCAGCCCGAGTTGTATTCACCCCGTTATTTGTAATAACCTGGATACTTCTCACAAGGCAATGACGGATTTGTACCGCAAGATCGACTCACATCCGAAAATCAAGAAAGCATTTGTAGGTTCTGGAATCCGCTACGATTTGCTGGTGGATGATTTCAATAAGAACAATGAAGACGGAAATCACGACGAATATATTGAGCAGTTAATCACGCGTCACGTGAGCGGTAGATTGAAAGTTGCCCCGGAACACACTTCAGATGCTACTTTGCGTGTCATGCGTAAACCATCGTTCAAATATTTCCACAAGTTCAAAGAGAAGTACGACCGGATTTCGGACAAAAATAATATCAATCAACCTTTGATCCCATATTTTATCTCATCGCATCCGGGTTGTGAGGAAGCTGATATGGCGAATTTAGCAGCGGAAACGAAGGATATGGGATTCCAATTGGAACAGGTGCAGGATTTTACGCCGACACCAATGACTGTCTCTGAAGTTATTTACTACACAGGAGTTCATCCTTATACGTTGAAACCCATTTATACGGCAAAAGGTGCAGATGAAAAGAAAAATCAAAATCGTTTTTTCTTCTGGTATAAACGCGAAAACAGGGATTGGATCAAGGATCGTTTGACGAAAGCCAAAAGACCAGAGTTAATCTCCCAATTACTGGGAGATCAACAAGGTCAACCTATGAATAGTGGTAATAGAAATAGCGGCAATTCTTCTAAACCTTCTGCTAACACACCAAATTGGTTGAGTGAGCGTAGGAAAAAAAAGTAAGCAACAGGCCGCAAAAGCTCAGTGAAAGTGGAAGCGGTAATTTCTTAACGACCTGTTGCTATAATATTGTTATCAAATTGCAATGTTCCGTGTAGACCATAATTGCAGCAATGACTTGTTCATGTGCAAGTAACTTTCGATGGCAGTTATCGAAGATCCTACCTTCGATACGCAATAAAGTAACTCTTCTTCGGAACAATTCAATTCACTGCTCCAATGCGAGATATTCGTTTTACTGTGAATATCGACTCTTGGTTTATTTAGATCCTGTAACATCATCAAATAATGAATTAATTTCTTTTTGTTGAGACAAATGTATACTCTGAATTCGAACCAAACAACCGTATTTTTACTGAAAATGCATTGCGGAAAACCACATTTTTTTGCATTTGTGAAAATTTTAAAGTCATTAAAATCAAGGGACTGGTTGTTTTCGGCATTTTAGCGGTTTGGAAGTTCGATTTATTCCACATAATATTGACTGTATAACTTAAACTAAATATTATGTCATTTGATGGAAATGAAGGTAAGAGAATTACCCTCGCAGAAGGAGCGGCTTTAACACAAAGATACCGCGAAAGCAAAACAAGCACAGTTAAAGGAATGTTTGTTGGGAGAAAACACCTGGAAGATATTCTTGCACAGGGAGATAGCAAAGGTGTTCGCATTTATTTCGGTCAGAATGCTGACGGGAGCCCGGAACTTGTTCTTGTAGGAGCTGATTCGAATGAAAACGATATGCTTTCTATTATTATTGACCAAATCAAAAAATGTCCTCCTTGCGGTAGTGAACCGAATCCACTGAATGGTGATCTAGCACAATAAAATGAATGGTTGGGAGTCTTTTGTCCTTTCATCCTACATTTTTCCGCTGGGAATTGGTTTGGCGCTTTTGATTCGAAAGCGCCTTCCCTTTTTTGCCGGAATGTTGTGGACTTATTTGCTTTTTACAGTTTTTGTAGAAATTGCAAGTGCGGTGATGTCGGCTTACCGAATTAACAATCTATGGCTTTATCGGATTTACCTCTATTTGGAATTACTTTTTCCCGCACTTTTCTTTTTTAAGCAATTTTCAAAGGAAAGCAGCAAAATTATAGTACTCTTTGTCTTTACCGCGGGAATTATTTTGACCACACTTACAAATTTATTTGATGACTGGCAGGATCATGCATCATTACAAACAGGTATTACATTCGGTTGTATAGCATTCATCATAATTGGATACTTTATTGAAATGTTCCGGACTGAAAAAGTGTTCAATCCGTTCAGAGACATTTATTTTGTAGTTGGAGCAACTTTACTATTGGGACATTCCTGTACCTTGATTTATAATTTGGTCTATGATTACCTGGTGGTTGGCTATTTTGGCGATAAAATCCTTGACGTCCTGGATAGTGTAAATATGGGATTGATAGTAGTATATAATGTATTATATTCATACGCATTATGGATCAGCAAGCGCAGTCTAATTTAGGACTCTTTTTAATCATTGGTACTCTGGCAATGTTTATCATGGCTTTGAGTATCATTGTGTTTGCCGTTTTGTACCAGCAGAAAATGCGCCGCAAAAAGCAGGAAATGATCCAGATGGAGTTGAATTACAAGAACGAAATGGTCCAGGCTACTTTAGATGCCAAAGAATTGGAACAACGCCGTATTGCCATTGAATTACACGATGATATCGGGTCTTCACTGACTGCTTTAAAACTGTCATTTGCGTCATTACCCATTGATGAAGAAGAACGCAGGCTGTTGAATGAAGGTGTTCAGCACACCATTAACAAAGTCCGGAGTTTGTCCAATCGATTATTGCCAACTATTCTGGAAGAATTAGGACTGATACCGGCTGTTAAAAGTTTGGTGAATACCTTGTCCCAGCAAATACCGCATGTTCAATTTTCCGTGATTGCAGTAAATGATCCGAAGCATGATTCTCAAACAAGAGAAGTGAGCCTGGCAGTTTATCGTATCTTGCAGGAACTGATCAACAACATTTTGAAGTATGCCGAAGCAAGTGTTATTGAGATTACGCTGGAACAAAACGAAGAAGGCATTCAAATGAATGTCACTGACAACGGGAAAGGATTTATTCCTACCAAAGAAGACAAGCTAAAATCCCAGAGTTTGGGATTAAAAAATATTGAAAGCCGCAGCCAGCAGATTGATGCTGTAATTGATTATCGATTAATGGAACCGGGCACAAAAGTGATTTTAAAATGGCAAGCGAAAGAATTATAAAGATTGCAATTGCAGAAGATCAATCCATTTTTAGAAACGGGTTGTCGAAATTATTGAATGATATCGAAGGATTTGAAGTGGTTTTGGCCGTGGAGAATGGTCAGTTGCTTATTGATGCTTTGCAGACTACAGCTATTGACCTGTCATTGATAGATTTCAGAATGCCGGTGAAGAATGGAATTGAAGCTACGAAAGAGATTCGTGAGCGATTCCCGGAAATGAAAGTATTATTGCTCTCGATGTATGACGATGTTGAATTTGTTGAATTGGCGATTGAAAACGGAGCAAACGGTTATTTGTCCAAAGATGATGATGCCGAAGAAATTCAACTGGCCATCCGATCAGCGGTGGAAACCGGCTATTATCTGAACGATCGTACATCCAAAATGTTTATTGCTAAAATGGTCCATTCGGGAAAGATCCAACCTGTTTTTGAAGCAAGCCCGACGAGCATTTTTAATGAAAATGAATTGGTTATCCTGGAGTTGATCTGCAGTGAAATGACCACCCAGGAAATCGCCGATAAATTATTCAAGAGCCGGCGCACCATAGAAAGTGCCCGGACTTTGATGATGAATAAAGTAGGGGCAAGAAACGTAGTTGGTTTGGTGATGTACGCGCTTCAGAATGGGATAGTGAAGTCGAAATGAGCCATAGGCAGTTCAAAAAGTTAAACCGTTCTAGAGTTTAAAATAGTTTCATAAGCATAGTTTGAACATTTAAACTTTTGATCCTTTTGAACTACACGTTGATACGTGTCACGATTCCGTAATACAACTCTTTACCGCTGGTGGTTTTGAACCACAATTCGGAGTTTTCTACCTGTTTACCGGGAATTCCCAATTCTTTTGTGATTTTCTGGATGAAGGCAATGTCCACTTTTGGTGAATAGGTGTTTAGAATCAAAATTCCTGATTGAGAGAGTAACTGAAGAGCTTCTCCAATCAACGTGCCCAGTAATCCTTCCAATTTCCATTTTTCTCCCTTTGCACCAAGTCCCCAGGCCGGCGGATCCATTTGCACCACCTCGTATTTATTTCCGCGCTTTACTTCTCGCCGGATAAATTTCAGAGCATCTTCGTGAACCCATTTGATTCCCTCAAGGTTCGATTCCACCTGGTTTTGATAACCCCAATCCAGCATGGGTTTTACACTATCGCAATGAATCACTTCAGCGCCCGTTCTTCTTCCGAAAACTGAAGCTGCGCCGGTGTAAGCAAAGGCATTTAAAAAGCGTTTGGAAGGATCCAGTTTATTGGAAATGAATTCCCAGTTGGTATTTTGCTCGGGGAAAAGCCCGATGTGTTTATTGGTAGTAATGCGTAAATGGAACGTCAGTCCGGAAGTATGAAATAACCACGATTCCGGTGCCTTCTCTTTCAATTTTTTCCAGGTTCCCTGCAGTGATCCTTCTGACTTTGGGATGAACTCCCAATCAGCAAGGTTGTTCCATTCTTTACGTGAAAGTACTGCGCCAAAGTAGGCCTGGTGTTCCGGGCGAATAGTCGTAACAGTTCCCCAGCGCTCTAATTTCCTTCCGCCACCCGCATCAATGAGCTCGTAGTTCTCCGGAAAATCAGCAATTAATTTCATGCTATGGATTAACGCATTTTAGGCATCTTCTTGCGCCCGCCCATCATTTGGGCCATACGCATTTGATTTTTGGAAGGAGCATTCTGCAATTGGCCCTGCATCATTTTGATCTGGTCTTTCAACATGCCGCTGTCATCCATTTTCTTTGCTTCTGCCAAAAGAGTTACTGCCTCTTGTCTGCGTCCTGTTTGAACACAAATTCCAGCCAAATGCATTCGGGCCATTGCTTTATCGTGACCTCTTTTTAGTCCCAATTGAATTGCCTGACGAAGCATTCCTTCCACTTTTACAGGTGGAAGAGATTGAGCATTCAAAAGTGCCTGCATGTAAATCACATAAGCTCTTTGACGTTTTGCAAGAATATACTGTGGTGCTGTAATACGGTTAATTGCTCGTTGTGCCTTGTCCTGGTTACCCGTACGCATGTGGTTCAGCGTAAAAGCCAGGTTTTCATTGTATATGAAAGAAAGGATCACCAATGCCAATGGAATGATCAGGGAAATTCCCCAGCCCCAGTAACCGGTGTAAAAAGAGTAAACAGTTAAGAATAACATTCCTGCAGCGATTAAACTGCGAATAACAAATCCAATCATAATTTATTTAGTCAATTGTTGCGATACATTTTAATTCAATGGCAATGGGAGTCGGAAGAGAATTGATTTCAACCGTTGTTCTGCACGGTAAATTGTCTTTGAAATACTCTGCATAAATACGATTGTATACATGAAAGTCCCGCTTCATATTCACTAAGAATACCGTAACATCTACCAACTGGTCCCAGCTTGATCCGGATTCTTCCAGGATGATGCGAACGTTGTCAAATACACTGCGGCATTGCGCTTCAAAATCAAATTCAATGAAATTCCCGTTCTTATCCAATTTTAGTCCCGGAACAGCAGAGTCACTATCATCAGATCCTGCAACTCTTGGTCCAACTCCCGATAAAAAAAGAAGATTGCCAACTTTGCGTGCATGAGGATACAAACCAACCGGTTTCGGTGCTTTATTTGTGGAAATACGTGAAACTTCTGCCATAGAATTTTTTAGCAAAGATAATGCTTTCTATCAGATTGCATAACGAATTATTTCCCAACCCGCAAGACCTCGTTTGGATGCCACGAAGAGAATTATATGTACATTTGTGCGGACTATGAATAAGCGCATGAAAACCGTTGGTGTCATTGGAGGAGGTAGCTGGGCTACGGCTTTGGTGAAGATCTTGTGTAATAATTTTGCACAGGTAAATTGGTTTGTTCGCCGGGAAGACCAGGTAGCTCATATTATGAGATACAAACACAATCCTACTTATTTACAGTCAGTTGAGTTCGACCTGAATAAAATCCATGTTTCCAACAACCTGGAAGAAATTATCAAACGCTGTGACGTTTTGATCGTTGCAACTCCCTCTGCTTTCCTCGTAGACTTATTCAAAGAAACAACACCTGAATTATTCAAAGGGAAAATAGTTTTTTCGGCAGTAAAAGGAATTGTTCCCGAATACAATGCTATTCCGGCGCGTTTCTTTCATAAAACTTTCGGAACCCCTTACAAAGATATCGGCATCATTTGCGGGCCCTGTCATGCGGAAGAAGTTGCATTGGAGCGGTTGTCTTACCTCACAGTTGCCTGTCAGCATGAAGGAATTGCGGAAGAAATGGCACACATGCTAGCTTGTCGTTATATCAAAACCACCACTTCCGATGATTTATTCGGAACGGAACTTTCTGCCGTTTTGAAGAATGTATATGCACTGGCATCCGGAATTTGTTCCGGTTTGGGTTACGGAGATAATTTTCAATCCGTGTTGATTGCAAATGCGATCCAGGAGATAGAAAACTTCATTGATGAGGTGAGCCCTATTCACCGCGACGTGAAATCTTCTGCTTATTTGGGAGATTTACTGGTAACGGCTTACTCCAAGTTTTCCCGTAACAGGACTTTCGGTTACATGATCGGGAAAGGATATTCGGTAAAAACGGCACAGCTGGAAATGGAAATGATAGCCGAAGGTTATTATGCCACCAAATGTGTGAAAGAGATCAACAAGAAATTCCAGGTCGAAATGCCAATTCTCGAAGCCGTTTACAATATTCTATACGAAAAGATTTCGCCGGTAATTGAAATGAAAATTTTGACGGATAAATTAACGTAGGCACGCGATACATCGCGTGCCTACGTGGTTCTTTTTCTAAATTCCTTCGGTGTTTCTCCTGCATGTTTCTTGAAGAACAAATGAAAATAGGGGTAATTCTCAAACCCCAGTTCATCGGCAATTTCCTGGATACTTTTTGAATCACTGACTAATTTGCGTTTTGCTTCCAGGATCAATCGCTCGGCAATGAGTTGAGAAGTACTTTTCCCCGTGCACGCCAAACAGATCCGATGCAGATGCTTAGTGGTCATTGCCAGTTCGGAAGCATAGAAAGAAGCATTTTTTTGTTGAATGTACTTTTCATCCAGCAATTTGATAAAGCGGTGAAAATGGTCCTGGTAGAGTGTGTTCTTTTGAATGATTTCGGGAGTTTGTTCGCCATATATGCGCGCCAGATCTGCGTAAATTAATTGGCTTAAACTGGCAATTTTAAGGAATGAATGCTTCGCGTTTTTGATGTATTCGAACATGATTTCTGAAAAGCGCTGCTGTAAAATTTCCGCCAATTCAGGAGAAATATCCAGTTTGGGAGTTGAGTCGCGCGATTGAAAAAAGGGCCATTGATACAACTCAAAATTTGCCGCATAGAGCTTGTAGAAATCTTCCGAATGGAAAAAAATCCATCCTTCTGCATCTTCTTCAAATTCCCAGTGATGGATTTGTTCCGGCTGCAAAAAAAACACGCTGTTCGGATGAATAGCATACGAATTGAAATCAATATCGTGCCTTCCTTTGCCTTTTTCAAAAAAGACGGTCATATAGAAATCGTGCTTGTGCGGATGATTAATGTCCGAATGGTACTTTTTTAGATGTTCCGAAAATCGATTGATGTAAAATGCCTGTAATAAGCCGTTTTCATCAAATATTTCAATGGGAAGCCGCGGAAAATTCATGCTTAAATTTATAAAAAATGTCCGAATATTATACTTATTTGTGATAAACAAGAATGAATTAAGCTGCCGGTATCCCGTAACTTTGTAAAAAAAAAGAGATGTCAAATTTTAAATGGGTACTCAGTGGAACTTGTCCGATATGCGGAAAAGGAAAGATCTTCGAAACTAAGGGATCATTGCTTCATTTGAAAGCGCCGAAGATGCACGAGCGTTGCTCGGAGTGTCATTACAAGTTTGATAAAGAGCCGGGTTACTTTTTTGGAGCAATGTATATTAGTTACGGGATGGCGATTGCGGAATTGGTAGCTGTTTTCTTACTCCTGAACTGGTTTCTGCCTTTGGGCTGGCTTTTCGCAATCATGTTCACCGTACTGATGTTGACGATGTTTTTCAATTACCGGGTATCCCGGATCCTTTGGATCCATATTTTCCACGAATGATTCGTGTTCAGGTATTAAATTTAGATTACTAAATCCATTTTCGTTCATCTTGATTTTCAAGTCTGTACAGAATTTAATATATTAGTTCTGCGCTACAAAATGAAAACAGATGAAAAAAATCCTACTATTCGCAAGCTGTTTGTACAGCTTTATTTCCCCGGCCCAAACGAGCAAGGAGAATTTTGAGAATTACTGTCAGCAAGCTTATGCTGCTTATCCTGCCATTCCAAAAGGAATGATTGAAGCTGTTTCTTACACACAAACAAGGATGTCTTACCTGGCAGATTCAGAATTGGAATCCTGTTCCGGTTTGCCCAAATCCCGTGGGTTTTTAGGAATGGTAGCAAAAGGAAAAGGTTATTTCAAAGAAAACATGAAGCTGGTTTCTCAGCTTTCAGGAATTCCTTTATCCCAACTAAAACAGGACCCTGCGGCTGAAATCAATGCCTTTGCAAAAGTTGTTGATGGATACATGACAGAGTTGAAAGGAAACCCGCTCCAAATCTCATTGAAGGAAATCTTTACCCGGCTTTCTTATTTGTCAGATTCCGGAAAGGTGAACGCTTACGCTCGTGACGCTGAATTATACGAACTTTTTCGCTTCCTCAATAACGATGAAAATTCTTCGTTGTATCACTTTCCGAACTACAATTTTGATTTGGTGAGCCTGTTCGGTGCTCAAAATTATGCGGTATTGAGTGCTGGGAAAGTCATTTTCTCAGAAACCGGAATCCAAACCAGTTCCGGGCAGAAATACCTTCCCCAAAAGACAGGGAATTCTCTAAAATCAACGGAGTATGGACCTGCTGTCTGGAATCCTGCACCGACCTGTAATTTCAGTTCCAGAAGCGGAACCGCTATTTCTGCCATTACGATCCATACCATCCAGGGAACTTATGCCGGAGCTATTTCCTGGTCGCAAAACTGTTCTTCCAGTGTTTCTTATCATTATGTGGTGCGTTCGTCAGACGGACAGGTAACACAAATGGTCCTGGAGGCGAGTAAAGCCTGGCATGTTGGTTCTGAAAATCCTTACACGATCGGGTACGAGCATGAAGGGTATGTGAGCCAGGCTCAATGGTACACCAGCGCTTTATACAATGCTTCTGCCGGAATTACTCGTGATATTTGTCAAAGCGGCTATGGAATTAGTCCACTCAGAACGTTTTCAGGAGCAGCAACAACCGGAGCAAATGTTCTTGGCGGATGTATCAAGATCAAAGGGCATCAGCATTTTCCAAATCAAACACATACGGATCCTGGAATTTATTGGGATTGGGCCCGCTATTATAATTTGGTCAACAATAATCCGACACAAAATGCACTGAATACTGCAAGCGGAACGTTTACAGATACAGGTGGAAGCGGAGCAAATTACAGCAACGATCAACGCTACTTTACCTTAATTCAACCTGCGAATGCCAGTTCAGTAACGCTAAACTTTTCGAGTTTCTCGCTGGAATCTAATTGGGATTATCTATACATCTACGATGGAGCTACCAACAACTCACCTTTGATCGGGACGTATACCGGAACAAATTCTCCGGGAACAATTACTTCGTCAAGCGGAGCTTTGCTGATCGAATTTCGAAGTGATTGCGCTACAACGGCAGCAGGTTGGGCAGCAAACTGGACAAGTGTAATTACCAATCCGACTTTGGGAGATGCAGTTCCACCGACGACAATTGTCAATATTCCGGGAACATGGGTCACTCAAAACTTTACAGCAAGTTATACGGATACCGATAATTCCGGGGGAAGCGGCATTGATAGATCTTTTTACCAGGTAACAGATCTGAATGAAAGTGACTGGCGCTCAAATGGGACCAAAGGATTCTTCAATGACAACTTTGACCAGGCTTCCATGCATTCCAACTGGACTTCTCAGTCAGGAGTTTGGGGATTGAATGCAGGCAACCTGGTTCATAGTGATGAATCCAATGGAAATTCGAATCTCTGGGCGAGCGTTACCAGTAATCTGAGTAATACGTACCTGTATCATTGGTCCGGAGCAATGTCCGGCACAGGAACAAATCGCAGAGCCGGCTTGCATTATTTCTGCAGTGATCCTACTTTGGCAAACCGCGGAAACTCCTATTTTGTGTTTTTTCGTTTAGACAGTGATAAGATCCAGATTTACGAAGTGACCAATGATGTATTCAGTTTGGTAGATGAGGTAAGCTATGATTTCAACGTGGATCAATGGTATGATTATAAAGTCGTTTACGACCGAATTACCGGGAAGCACCAGGTTTATATAAACAATGTATTGGCAAGGACCTGGACAGATTCAACTCCTCTCACAACCGGTAATTACATTTCTTTCCGAACGGGAAATTGTATCTATAAAGTAAACGATCTGAGAGTGTATCGTTCAAGAAGTTCAAGTACTGCCATTACAGTTGGGGCAAGTGGTGATATGCGCTATGAAAGCCCAAATTCTTCTACTGCAGCGGGACGTATCAAATCAATTGTTCAGGATGTTGCAGGAAATTTATCTGCCAGTTCATCTCAGGATGTAAAAATTGACTGGACAACTCCTTCTGCAATTCAGGAAGTGAATGACGGTCTAAATGCGGATGTTGTAACAATTGCGGGTAATGATATGCTGGAAGCCAATTGGGTACCCGCTTCCGATATGAATTCGGATATTGCAAACTATTGGGTGGCGGTCGGCACAGCGCCAGGCTCTGAAGACATTGTTCCGTGGACAAATAACTACTGGAATACGAATGTCAGTATCGGAAGTTTGAATCTCACGCCTGGCACAACGTATTACGTTGCTGTCAAAGCAGAAAATGGGGCAGGAACTTTCTCTTCAACGATTTCTTCAAACGGACAAACAACGGTGTTGCCAACAGATTCTGAGAGTGCAGGTCTTGCTGAAACGGAAGATCTGAGTTTCAAAGTTTATCCCAATCCTACCACTGATTATTTGATTATTGAATCGGATAAAGTGGGTGGAACAATTGTTATAACGGATTGCCTGGGAAGAGTTGTACTTGAAAGAAAGGTCGATACAAAGTCGACAAATCTAAAAACAACTGATTTGTCAAACGGGGTGTATCAATTGATTTATCAAATTGAGGGGAAAAGTCTGCTGAGATCGATAGTAAAACACTAAAAAATGAGATTTCTAAAATCAATTTTATGTAAAAGTGACGGATAAAAAACTGAAAACTGCTTTAGAGAAAAACGGGATGGTGAAAACGAAAGTTGCTCAGTAACTTTGGTCCAGCCTAAGTAGGTAAAGAAATTAGAACCTACTCCTAAATCTAATAGTTAGTTATTGCCATCTTCGCGTAAAAAGTAAAGATGGCTTTTTTATGCCTCCAAATTCTCTCTTAGAAAAAGGAGCTTCCCTCATTCGGTATTAGCAGATAAGGTCCCAATTACACGGCAGGTGAATAGGGCAAAAATAAGTGATAAGCTTAGATTATTATTGAAATAAAAAACCCCGACGATTCATTCGAATGTCGGGGTTCATTTCAGATATCAAGAATCTTAATCTTCTTCTTCGTCATCAGCCTCTGCAGCTTTAGAAGCTCCACGAGCCATCTTAACAGAAACTACAACTGCATTTTTCGCTTCAGAAATAGATAAACCATCGTTTTCTAAGTCTTTCACACGAATAGATTGTCCGATACGCAATTTAGTAATGTCGATAATGATAGCCTCTGGCAAATCTGCCGGAAGACCAACCACTCGTAAACGACGGAAAACCTGCATCAAACGACCTCCCGCTAATACACCGCGAGATGCTCCAGTCAAACGAACCGGTAAAGCCACTTTAACAGATTTCTTAGCATCTAGTTCTAAAAAGTCAATGTGCATTACTCTGTCCGTGATAGGATTTTGTTGGATCTCCTGGATAATCGCGTTTGTTTTTTTACCGTCGATATCCAATTCAATGTTGAAAACATCAGGGTTAAAAACCAATTTCTCTACTTTAATGTCCGGAAGAGAAAAATGTGTTTGTGTTCCTTGTCCGTAAAGAACGCATGGAACTAAGCCTGAGTCTCTCAAAGCTTTAGCATCTTTCTTCCCTACGTTCGCGCGTGGCGAACCGCTCAATTGTGCTACTTTCATGTTTGTTTTTATTTAATTTATTTTCCGCGGATTGTTTATTGTCTGCCGCGGCCGACTATCATTTAAGAAATAATAAAATGCGTACTGATAGATTCATTTTTAATCAGGCGATCAATTACATCTGCAAATAGATCAGCTACTGAGATCACACGAATCTTGTCACTTTTCTCTTTCAACGGAATAGTATCTGTTACGATCAGTTCCGTTAATTTCGAATTATTAATACGTTCAAATGCTGGTCCTGATAACACGGCATGTGTACAGAATGCGCGAACGCTTTTTGCTCCCTTTTCGATAAATAATTCAGCTGCTTTTGTTAAAGTTCCAGCTGTATCACACATATCATCAATCAAAATCACATCTTTTCCTGCTACGTCTCCGATAACAGTCATTTCTGCAATTTCGTTTGCTTTCTTGCGGTGTTTATGACAAATTGCCAACCCCGTATCTAATTTCTTAGCATAAGCATTGGCACGTTTTGCACCACCTGCGTCCGGAGCAGCCATAATCAGGTTCCCGTTATCTAAAGCCTTCATTTCGTTGAAGAACAAAGTAGATGCAAATAAATGATCTACCGGAACCTCAAAGAATCCCTGGATCTGATCTGCATGCAAATCCATAGTCATAACGCGGTCAACACCTGCTGCCATTAACATGTTTGCTATCAATTTTGCCCCGATAGCAACTCTTGGTTTGTCCTTGCGGTCCTGACGAGCAAATCCGAAATAAGGAATCACAGCAATAATTTTTCGGGCCGAAGCACGTTTTGCCGCATCTACCATCAACAACATTTCGAATAAATTCTCTGTTGGAGGCATGGTAGACTGAACGATAAATACATCCTGACCACGAACCGTTTCTTCAAACGACGGTTGAAATTCACCATCACTGAATTCAGTAACTTTTACATCACCCAAACTAGCACCAAACTTGGTAGCTATTTGTTCTGCAAGCGTTTTGGACGCTCTTCCTGCAAAAATTTTTACGCCGTAAGACATGATTTTTACCGTTTTAAGAGCGCAAAGATAGCACTATTATCCGAAATTCCAGTATTTTTTTAAACCGTATTAAACGATTTAGTCGGTGGTTTTTTGTTTCTTGGACAACCATCTCGGAAGAATGACCGATCCAATGAGCAAATAAGGGAAATAGGAGATCAATCGCCAGATAACAGCCATGGTTCCTAAAAGGATAATACTGGCGCTGAATTCGGAGAGTAATTCCCCGAATGCCCATTCTGCAACACCGCTTCCGCCTGGTGTGGGAGAAATCCGCAGGAACATCCACAAAACGAATTGCTTGGTAAAAATCTGCACGTGCTGCAGGAATCCCAAACTTAAAAAAGCCTGCATGATACAATTGATAACCAGGAAACGTGACGACCAGGAAAAAACGGTTGCTCCAAATGCTTTTGCCCAAAAAGAGAACGGTTCTTTTTTCATTTCCACAGCCGTTGTGCTTACATCATTCCCGGTTTTGGCGGCACCTTCACGGAACCGTTTCAGCAATGGAAGTTTGGTGATGAACGTGAGTATGTGGTAAACAAGTTTCGGGTAGAGGGCAATGCACGAAAAAAGAACCAGGCAAAGTACTGCAAAGACGGAAAATCCGGTCCAAAAAACAGCCATCATGGATGCATTTCCGGTACTGGGGAACAATTTTCCCGCCGGGATAAAAAGAAATAGAAGCGGGATGATAATGACATAGAATAAATTGTCCAGGAATGCCGTAATAATAACAATGGCCGTGGCTTTCCCCAATGCAATTTTCTCCCGGTGTAAAATGAACATGGCTACAGCTGCTCCACTCATCACGCCTGGTGCAAGTGCTGATGCAAATTCCCACAACATGATCACCTGGAAAGATTGCCGCCAGCTTAATTGTTTTTTTGTCAGGATGCGGATCCGAAGCATGTAACCCAAATCCCTGCCAATCATTCCGACCAGTGCCAGGAAGATCCAAAAGAAAGTATTGCCGTTCCACGAAACCTCCGAAAGTATGTCGTATGCTGATTTTTTGTCGAAATTGCCACGAGGAGTCAATGAAAAATCATGCGCGTCATTTTTGTCGATTTTGCCGTTATGATTAAAATCTTTCCAGATATAATCACCTTTGCCTTTTTCTACCTCGTGAAATTCGGAACGCGTAAAACTGTAAATGAGTATTCCACCCGAAATCGAAACTCCAATCAGCAAAGCGAGATAAATTCTCCATTTACTAAAGGTTTTTTCAATCGAATCACTCATTTGGCTTCATTTCAAGTGTTTCCTCAATGTCCCAGTTTGGTCTGAGTTTGGATTTGATATCGAAGCGAACAACGTCTTCCGGTTGTGATTTCAGTTCCCAAACTCCCGGATCCCACTTTCCGTTTCCGTTAACATCGCGGATACAACGAACCTGGTAAACCGCCGGAATCAAATTGAACCATTCGATCACAGAGTCGGAATCTGCTTTTTGAAATGTGCGAATAGCATTTGTACCGTCCATTAACTGAACAATCCACCGACCTTTTAGATCACCAAGATTCAGTTTCAGGTTTGAAAGATCGGAAGTGCGGTAAGTTTTGAGTTCTGCTTTAATCGAGTCACTCATGTTGGTCCGGCCTTTGAAAGCGCCCATTTTGAAATTGACAATCAGGTCGAAAGCGCTCGCTGTTTTTGGTATGATTCGAACCTGGTTTCCGGAAACTACATAATCGTAAGTTACTTTCTGCTTGGTTTTGTCTTCAACTACTAAAAGAGAAGTGTCCACCCGATCAATGAATTCGTTGGTTTCGAAAAGCAAAGTATCACCTAGTATCCAGGCATTTTTATAAACTTTGTTTGCAATGGAAAAATTCTTACTGCGGTCTTTTATAGGAATTACTTTAGTGATCGTATCCGGTGTAGAAATAAAGGTATAGATATCGTTGGAAGCACTTGGAAGCGCTGCCAAAACCGAATCTGCAGCAAAGCGCTTGATGATCTCGATGGGCATTGCGTTGGCCGTTGCATTCGACTCATTGATTTCTTTTCCGTAGGCATAGAAAGTTCCCGGATTGACAATTTTGACCTGCAATTGTTTCAGCGGGTTTTTTGGTTTGGATGAAAGAACATGAGCAAAAATACTATCTCCGCTTGCTACCAGTTTACTCGAATAAGCAATGTCTTCACCAATGGAAGGAAGACGGTCCTTATTGGAATCCAGGAATGCAAATAATTGATATTCGCCGGCTTTCAAATAAGAGAATTCAAATTCACCTTTGGTATTGCTTTTACAGACATAGTTGGGAGCAGCTTTGTAAGGATCTTTCACCGAATCATATAAGCCAATCGTGTATGCGGCGGAAGCTTTGTTTGAAAAACCGTCTGTTACAACCCCGCTTATTCGCAGAGAGTCAATTTTGTCTCCGGTAGAAAATACAAACTGGTGAATGGTGTCGTTTTTCTCATTCAAATCCTTGATAGTTCCGTTGAGTTGAATGATATAAGTGGTATTTGGTTGAAGTGCCCCGTCCCACTTAATACTTAGATCCTTTTTGCTTGAAGTAACATCCAGTTTTCCGGCATTGGGATTCATGACCGCAGTATTTGCAGGATCATTCAGGGTGAAAAACTCATCGAATTTCACCGTCAGTTCGTTTTGGTTCACGTGTAATGCACCTTGTTCCGGATTTTGTGATCCTTCCACAGGAACTGCAGCACGATCATCAGACGGCCCACCTGTCAATGGAACAACTTCAGCACAGCCGACCAAAAAAAGAAATAATCCTAGAAACAGTGAGTACCTACCCATTCGCAAAGTTCATTTAAATAGCGTGCATCAATTTCATCAAAATCATTCAGTACATTACTGTCGACGTCCAGGATAGCAATAACCTGACCGTTTTTCCGGATGGGTACCACGATCTCGCTTTTACTTTCACTCGAGCATGCAATGTGTCCCGGAAAAGCCTCCACGTCCGGAACTAAGAGTGTTTCGTTTTGTTTCCAGGAAGATCCGCAAACGCCTTTCCCATAAGCAATACGCGTACAGGCAATTGGACCCTGGAAAGGTCCGAGCACCAATTCATCGTTTTCAACCAGGTAAAAACCTACCCAGAAAAAATCGAAAGTCATTTTCAGTGCAGCAGTAATATTTGCCAAATTGGCCACAAGGTTTGGTTCACCTGAGCACAAAGCGCGAGCCTGTGGAAGCAAAGTGGTGTACTTTTCTTCCTTCGATGATTGCGAAATAATTAATTCTTCTGCCATGGAGTACAAATTTAAGGAATGAAATTCCTTACGCCCAAAAAAAGAATTTATTTCCTAAAAAAATGGAGAAATTGCTTGAGAGTAAATGATATTTTTACATAACTTAAATGGAAAACACAAATTATTATGCTTGATTTGAGCCAATTAGACAAAATCCTTTTTTTAGACATTGAGACAGTCCCCGAAGTTTACAACTATGCTGATTTAGAATTAGAAACCACCAAACTATTTGATTCGAAAAATGCGCGTTTCCTCACCGAGGATAAAACAAAAGCGGATGTTTATAATGAAAAGGCGGGTATCTATGCCGAGTTTGGTAAAATAGTCTGCATCTCGGTTGGATTTGTACACGAATCTGCTACAGGGAAATCGATCCGCATGACTTCATTTGCACACGATGACGAAGAAACCCTCCTTAGACAGTTTGTGCGTTTATTGGAAAATAATTACAATACGCCGAAACATGTTTTATGCGGACATAATTCGAAAGAGTTTGACATTCCGTTTATTTGCCGCAGGTTATTGATCCATGGAATTGGTTTGCCGAATGTACTGAACCTGGCGGGTAAGAAACCATGGGAAATTCCGCACCTCGATACCATGGAATTGTGGAAGTTCGGAGATTACAAAGCTTACACCAGTTTGGCTTTGCTCTGCCACATTTTCAAGATCCCGACACCGAAAGACGATATTTCCGGTGCTGACGTAGCAAGAGTGTATTACGAAGAAAATGATCTGAATCGTATCCGAATTTATTGCGAAAAGGATGTAGTTGCATTAATTCAATTATTTTTGAGAATGAACGGCGAGCCTTTGGTCGACGAAGGCGAGATTTATATAAAGTAAACAACACAACAAACGACTACAATTTATGATACTAAAACAAAAAGCGATGCTTTTCGGCATCTTCCTCCTAAGTTTAAATTCCCTGAGTGCCCAGGAAGTAATCAAATTCGGCGACAAATCAATTACCATTCACGGTCCTAAATGTTTCTTAATGGATATTAACGGATCCATCCTGGAGTATCATCAAAAAATAGTGGGTGACGACCTGTACGCTACCGTTCTAACTAAGCGTGCTGATGGAACGGTTCGTGAGTTGACCGTTCGTAAAATTTCCGTAAAAGTGATTACTGACAATGTCTTTAAGATCGAGCATTTTGATAAATACGGAGAAATGTATTCCTGTAATATCCTAACGGATTTGGATAAGGTAAATGCAAGTGTCTACGAAAAAGCAGGAACTAAATTATTCCAGGAAACGCACTTCACAGTATATTTTGCAGATAAAAAACAACTAACGGATTTTATCGAAGAGATTAAGAAGAAGAGAGGTTTCTAAGGAAAGTATAGATAAAGAAAAACCCCGAAGCAGATGTTGTCATCGCTTCGGGGTTTTTTGGTTTCAGTCTATTGACAGCGAATGCTTGTCAAATTATTTCTTAACGAAAGTCAGTGTTTTCTGGCTTGTTCCGTCAACCATCTGGATCAGGTAAGTTCCTGCAGAAAGGTTTTCAGTTGCAATAGATACCAGGTTATTTCCCTCACTTGTATGGATCACATGCTGTTGAAGACGTTTTCCGGTTAAATCAGTCACGTAGATTGTCATTTCATTAGCAGTTTGTGAACTGAATGAAACATGAATCTCATTGTCAGCCGGATTTGGGAACAAGTTAAGGTTTGCTACTGTTTCAAGATCTGCTAAGCCTGCAGTAACAGGTGTCTCTGAAGGCGCCCCCGAATAAATATTAATATCATCAATATACAAGTTGTTACCACCACCTGCTGTCATTTGTAATTTGAAACGGAAGTTATCGTTCCAGTAAGTGCTTGAGATATTTGTTACGTGAACAGTTACCCAGTCACCGGCAGTTGGTGTCCATGTACTTGTTGCTGTACTTCCTCCTGACATAGTTGTTGCAGTCAATGTTTTGCGAATATCCCATGTTTCACCGCAATCATCGGATGCGAATACTTTTAATAGATCCGTATTTGCAGAAGTTCTCTTTCTGTAAGCATATCTGAATGACAAAGTAACTCCTGTTCCGGAAGTAATACTTGACAGATCAATAGGTCCTGAAGTTAACTCGTCTAATTGGCCGGATGTTTCTCCAAAATTGGTCAGTTTTGCTGAGTTTGTTCCTGTTTTTGCAGCTGTATTCGTTACTGCCCATGCTTGCCCGCCTGCATTGTAAACAAACCATTTAGGACTGGATAAGTTCATGGAGCTTTCAAAACTTTCGTAGAACGGAAGACCGCTTCCTGCAGGTAATACAGTGATGTATGCAGGCATATTTGCTGTGTTGCTGTTTGTTCCGTCTGTAGCCTGTAATTGAACCGCGTAAGTTCCCGGTGTGTTATATGTAACAGTTGGATTCTGTTGCGTAGAAGATGCAGGAGATGCTCCGGTAAATGTCCAGTTCCATCCTGTAGCTGCATTATATGACTCATCCGTGAATGTAATCGCTTCACCCGCACAAATTACAGTTCTTGTAGTGCTGAATTTAGCAGTACACAATGTTGGTGAAGTATTAATTCCTGTTGCATTGTGGTTAGATACAGTTGTAAGCTGATTACGCCCGGCAGTAGCACTTGTAATTGCATTACGCATACGAGTTACCTGGCCTTGTGTAAACATTTTAGAACAATAGGAATAATCCATGTAGTTCTCTACGTTATCAACCACATTCGTTGCCCAGGAACTATAGTTATTTGGATCATTTGTATCATCGCAAGTATTGGAAGAAAGGCTGCAGGAAGTTACACCAATACACATCGGAGTATCCTGAACACCATCATCATCCGCGCAGCTAGCAGCATTCCCCGGGTTGTTATTTGGTCCCCAAACATGCTCCAGGTTTAGCCAGTGACCCACCTCATGAGTCAATGCACGGCTTGCTCCCGCGTTAGAAGTTCCGATAGAGCCTGTATAAGTATCCAGGATAAAAATACCGTTGAAGAACATGTTTTGAGCAGTTGCACTTGTCCCTCCCATTGGATTGAATGTGTAACCTGCAGCACCACCGATCTCGGCAGCAACATAGATGTTCAGGTATTTTGTATGAGGCCAAACTCCCTGGAAAATATCATTTCCTGCAACAACTGCATTTACCTGTGCCTGTCCGTTGCTTCCATCATTCGTAAGAGCAGTGACAGTTCTTGTAATACCTGCAAAACAATTCCCGTTTGGAGCTTTTTTAGCTAATTCGAATTCCAACTCAACATCTGTAGGCATTCCCTGGAAAGGGGCCTGCACGTTATTAGCATCCGCATTTAATTTTCTGTAATCTCTGTTCAGGATAGCAATTGCATCTGCAATCTGTTCTTTGGAGATGTTCTCACTTCCGTTAGTATGCAAAATGTGGAATACTACGGGGATTTTATAAACTGTACCTTTTGTAGTATTGTTTTCTCCTTTGGATTTTGCCTGGTTTGCTTCCGCCTGTGCTGCATTGATCAATGCAAGCATCTTAGGGTCTTTTCTTAACTCCGCCATTTTTTTGTGCGAAGTACAATATTCAACATGTTCGCCTTCACGCATGTTGTCTTTGTCAAGAACGTGATTTTGCTGTTGTGCAAAGCTCAATGTGGTAGAAAAAAGGGAGATACCTAAGAGCGAGTAAAATTGTTTTTTCATTTTCTTCTAGCTAGTTTATTTACTATAATGATTTAAATGATAGGGGGAAGTTGGAAATAGAGTATAGTTCAATTTCGAAATTTAAGCACTTTTAGGATGGTCTGTAGCAGCTTTTGTTTTAAGTGTCTGAATTGTTGATTGAACTGAAAATAAATAAGGTTGAGAAAATCAATTCCCAACCTTATTCAAAAAAGATAACTTATTTCTTCACAAAAGTGAATGTTCTTTCTTCTGTTGAACCACTCATTCGAATTAAATAGGTTCCTGCAGAAAGATCGGAAGTTTCGATAAATACCAGGTTTGCTCCTTCGTGTGCATTAACAGGAAGCGTTTTAATCATTTTTCCTGAAAGATCCGTAATCATGAATTCCAATTGATTGTTTCCGGTTTGAGAACTGAAACTAATCTGAAGTTCATTGTCTGCAGGGTTCGGGAATAAATTGATATCCTGGAAGGATCCAAAATCGTTTAGCCCTAAAACAATATCATCCGATGGCGCACCGGCATAAATGTTAATGTCATCTATGTATATGTTGTTTCCGCCGCCTGCTGTAAATTGGAACATAAAACGGAAGTTCTCAGTCCAATAAGTAGTGCTGATATTCGTCACGTGAACCGTAACCCAATCTGCCGGTGTTGGAGTCCATGAACTTGTTGCTGTGTTAGCTCCGGACATCGTTGAAGCAGTCAGTGTTCTGCGGATATCCCAGTTTTCACCACAATCTTTCGAAGCAAATACTTTTAAAAGATCATTGTTTGTAGAAGTTCTTTTTCTGTAAGCGTATCGGAATGATAGTGTTGCATTCGTTGCAGAAGTAATTCCGGACAAATCAATGGATTGCGACTCTAACTCGTCGATTTGAGAAGCAGTCTGGTTAAAGTTCTCCAGCTTTGCAGAATTGGTACCCGTTTTCCCAACAGTTGTGGTCACTGACCATGCATTCCCACCTCCATTTTCTACAAACCAGTTCGGGCTTGTGAAATTGGTAAATGTTTCAAAACTTTCATAGTATGGAATTCCGCTTGGAGCTGGCAATACGGTGATGTAACCCGCAATATTTGCTGTATTGGAATTTGATCCGTCAGTAGCTTCTAATTGCACAGCATAAGTTCCGGGAGTATTGTAAGTAACAGTAGGATTTTGAGTGGTTGAAGTTGCAGGAGAACCTCCGGCAAACGACCAGCTCCATCCCGTTACAACATTAAAAGACTCATCTGTAAACTGAATCGATTCGCCTGCACAAATAACACGTCGTGGTGCAGTGAATTTTGCAGAACAAAGAATAGGAGTTGTGGTTGCACCAACTGCTAATAGATTGGCTGCCGATACGACATTGGCCCTTCCTGTTGAACTAACGGTTAAAGCAGTTCTCATTCGGTCAACCTGACCTTGAGTAAACATTTTGGAACAATAAGAGTAGTCCATGTAGTTTTCTACATTGTCAATCTGATCAAATCCCCAATAAGCGTTATCGCTGCTGCATGTACTTGTGTTAAGAACGCAGGTTGTAGAACCGATACAAGCCGGTGTATCAGCCACGGCATCATTTCCACAGCTTACTCCCGGATTATTGGTTCCACCCCAAACGTGAGATAAGTTTAACCAATGTCCAACTTCATGCGTCAGTGTGCGGCTTGTATAAGAAGATGAAGTTCCGATATCACCTACATAAGTGCTCAAAACCCAGATTCCGTTCCCCATAGCAGATGCGCTCCATCCTCCCGGATTCATTGTGTATCCTGCAGCACCGCCAATATCCGCACAAACGAAAACGTTTAGGTATTTGTTACCAGGCCAGTTTCCCTGATAAACATCATTTCCTGCAACAACTGCATCCATTTGTGCATCACCGTCATCACCATTCGATGTCTCAATACTTTGAGTTCTCGTGATTCCTGAGAAACAAGCTCCGTTTGGAGCTTTGGTAGCAAGTACAAATTTGATGTCTGCTTTGGCACGAATACCCTGAAAAGGAGCCTGAACAGATGCGGTATCAGCATTTAACATCGCATAATCCCGGTTCATAACAACCAATGCAGATAAAATCTGTTCGCGGGAAATATTCTCCGCACCGCCATTGTGTAAAACGTGGAATACTACAGGGATCGTATAAACAAGTGCTTTTGTGGAGTTGTCGCCCCTTTTTGCAAGCATTAAGTTGTCGAATTCTTGCTGTTCCTTGGCATATTGCTTAGCGCGTACCGGATCAGACAATAATTGGTTCATTTTTTTATGGGTAGTACAGTATTCAACATGCTCACCCGGACGCATGTTTTCCTGGTCTGATTTATGCTCGTGATTTTGAGAAAACACGGAGTTTGAAACGCACAAGGTTAGTGTTAAAAGAGTAGAGAGTTGTTTTTTCATTATCTAAAGTTCTAGCTAGTTTTATATTAGTTTCCTAATTTGAGTGCAACAAGTTACAATATTTGTTTAAGAAATTAAACGTTCTTGAAAAAGTTTAAACTACTGTGAATAACAATACGTTCATTTTCTCTTCACAAACCAAGCTATCATCCGTTTTTTATAAATCAACATCCCGAAGCGAACAAACAACCGCTTCAAACGGCATTTCATGCAGGAGCTTAAACAATTTTTTCGCAACGAGTTGCGGAGAATATAGCTGTTTGGAATCCTTGTACTCCTTAAAGCGGGCTACTTCCAGGAATGAACTTTCCTCCGTATTTCTGATTCCTGCCTGCATGTCCGTGTCTACAACTCCCGGGGCAACTGAAAAACACTGAAAATGGTTTCTCCCCAATTGCCGTTCTTCTACCTGTAGAGTCTGACAAAATAAATCTACTGCAGCTTTCGAAGCACAATACGATGCCCAGGATGCAACGGGATTTTTTCCAGCTCCGGAACTGATGAAAACTGTTTTGAAATGTTTGTTTTTTGGGACCTGTTGAAGTAGTTTTTGTAAAATTCCCGCCCCGGAAAATAAATTCACCTGCATTACCCGGGAAATCTCCAGCGAATCCAATCTTTCGAAATAATCCACTGTTCCCAGAATTCCAGCGTTGTGAATGAAAACAAGCTGCTCATTCCCAAGATCCGGAAAGGAAAGTTGCTCCACTGCCCGTTGATCACTCAAATCGCAATGAATAGATGTATAGTCCGGGTGAGAAATCGTATGATTCCTTCCAATGCCGATGACCTTTTCCCCAAACGACAGATAATTTTCTGCAATTGCTTTCCCAATCCCGCGGGAAGTTCCTGTGATGATGATCATGTTCAAAAGTTTAATCGTTCAAAAAATAAAAGGGTTCAACAGCTTTGAACTTTTTGAACCCTTTAAACCTTTTTGAACTTTGTTTTATGCCAATGCCTGTTTCAAATCTGCAATCAAATCATCTACGTGCTCAACACCCACACTCAAACGAAGCAAGTTGTCTACAACACCTGCCTTTTCTCTTTCAGCTTTTGGAATAGAAGCATGCGTCATCGTTGCCGGATGATTGATAAGCGATTCAACACCGCCCAAAGATTCTGCCAATGAGAAAACCTGGAACGATGAAGCAACACGGTAGGTGTTTTCAATGCTTTTATCCTTTAAAACAATCGAGATCATTCCGCCGAAATCACGCATTTGTTTCTTAGCAATTTCATGATTCGGGTGCTCAGGGAATCCTGGCCAGTAAACTTTTTCAATTGCCGGGTGATTCTTCAAAAAGTGAGCAATCTCTCTTCCGTTCTCACAATGACGCTGCATGCGTAAATGCAATGTTTTAATTCCTCTCAATACCAGGAAAGAATCCATCGGTCCCGGGTTTGCTCCTGAACTATTCAGGATAAAGTATAATTGTTCGTGAATCGCATCGTCATTCGTAATCAAAGCACCCATCACCACATCCGAGTGCCCACCCAAATATTTTGTAACCGAATGCATCACAATCGTTGCCCCCAGATCCAATGGATTTTGCAAATAAGGAGAAGCAAACGTATTGTCTGCAACCATAATGATATTGTTAGCTTTCGCAATGATGGAAACCGCTTCAATATCAATGATCTGCATCGTTGGATTCGTCGGTGTTTCAGCCCAGATCAATTTCGTGTTTGAATTGATGTATTGTTTTACGTTTTCTGCATTCGTCAAATCAATAAAATGAAATTTGATGCCGAATTTCTCATAGATTTTAGTAAACAAACGATAAGTTCCGCCATACAAATCATCACCGGTAATAACTTCATCACCCGGTTGTAATAATTTCAATACAGCATCCGTTGCAGCAACGCCGCTGCTAAAAGCAACACAGTGTTTTCCGTTTTCCAAAGCAGCAATATTTGCCTGAAGAGCTTCACGAGTAGGATTTTTCCCCCGGGCATATCCAAAACCTTTATTGACTCCGGGAGATTCCTGAACGTAAGTAGAAGTTTGAAAAATAGGAGTCATAATCGCTCCGGTAGTCGGATCAGGCTGCACACCCGCATGAATAGCTTTGGTGCCGAATTTCATATCTTGTTCTTTCATAGAAAATGGATTCAATTTTATCGAAATACAAAGTTAATAATTCTGGAATGAGAATGAGAAACAGAATGAGGTGAAATTCCTGTCTTATTCAAAACTGAAGCAGGGATGGAATAAATTAGTTTTCGAAGAGAATAATTTTTCTTCATTCCCGCTCTCCTTCTCATTCTCAATAATCCCTTGCTTTTCACTATTTTCGTCAAACAATTCCATGTCACAATCAGTAACAAATATCAGCGATTTTATCCATGCTCTCTCAGACATGCCGAAGACGGATATGTTGGTAAATCTCACTGAATCTCTGAATTCGCTCATCCATCTGGAAGTTCTGCCGAAAGAAAAATTTCAGATCCAATTGGAAGGTACCTGGAAAACGATCTGGCAGACCGCCAATAAATTCCGATTAGAATCCGACGTTAATTCGCTTTGCCTGGTTTTTGGAAGTGTTACTTCAACCATTCATTCGGGGGAAATTAAATCTCCGTTGATGATTGTGCCCCTGGATTGGGAATACATTCGTATCAGCAATACCCTGCAACTTGAATTACTGGAAGAATCAGCGGAAATAAATCCGTACATCAAATTCCTTTATTCCGAGTTAAATAAAGAATCTTTGAACGAATTCCCGGAAGATTTAAGCTTAACTGAGAAATTGGAGTGGTTGATAAATCAATTCCGGAGCCTGAATTTGGAAGCAGAATTATCGCACGAAATTCATGTAGGTAATTTTCATTATCACCGTTTTCACCTCTTGCGTGAATTGGAAGGAATCGAACGATCAGAAAACAAAAATACCCTGGTTCAGCAATTATTGGGAAATGATTTTGAAGCTGCCCCGGAAATGCGCTTACCTGCAGATCTGATTTATCCGGCAGATGCAGACCAAAAACAAATTTTCAAAACGCTCGCTTCAAAGAATGTCTTGCTTCAGGGCCCTCCCGGAACAGGAAAATCGCAGGTTTTAATCAATATCCTCGGAAAATCACTTAAAAGCGACCTCAAAACTTTGGTGGTCTCGGAGAAGAAAGCCGCGTTGGATGTCCTGGTTAAAAAGCTTTCAGAACTTTCTTTGCAGCCCTTTGCATTTGTAGTGCATAGCCAAACGAAATCAAAAGATTTATTGGCACAGCTAAAAACAACCTGGGGCCTGATGGAAAATCCGGCAATCCAACCAGCTAAAAATTTGCAACTCTCGGAACAATTGTATGCCAATCTGCAATTATTGCTTGACAGGCTCAATACATCTGACTATTTCGCAGGAGTTTCCTACAAAGTGCTGCAGGAACTGCTTGCTGAAACTCCAGTCAAAACAGAAAAATTTTCCAGTTTAGCTCCGCGTCTTGACGATTGGTTGATCCACAAAACAACGATTCAGAAAGTGGATCAGCGATTGGGCGGTTTTGCAAAGTTAAACCGATTAAAACCCGCTTTTTTTGAGCAATGGAATAGCGATCAGCTCCTGAAGAAAAGTTTGAACAGTCTCACTTCACTGCAAGTCAAATTGGATTCACTGGTTTCATTCGGTGACCTGGAAAAACTGGTGGCTGTTTTAGGCCGTTGTCAATTAGTGGAGAATGAAAATTATAAAGCATATAGCCAGCTTATTTCGAAACCAAAAGAATGGAAGAGGTTTCAAAAGCAGGTTCAGCTCCTGAGAGATTTGGGTGAAAAGCTCACAATTCTCCAACTGGAAAATCAACTTTGGAAACAAACACCTTCTTTAAGTCAGATGGAATCCTGGGAACAGGCATCAACCTGGTTACAGCTCCGAAAACGGAAAAAAGCCATTTCAAAATTACTGAATGATCCTTCTGTTCTGCCTGAAATAGCACTTTCAAATTGGAAAAATTACCTCTTAGAAAAACAGAAGCTGGCAGAAATTGAAAGTTATTTCAACGAACTGGGTTTGGATGCCAACAGAACAGCGTTGGATTTGGGAATCTTGTATGCCTCAGCCTTAGAAAAAGAAAGTGGCTCACTCTTAAGTGAAATTGCGGGCTGGACGAAAGAAAAGCGCTCGACTATCATTGATTCCGGGGCAGAACTCAATCAATTGCGTTCTGATTTGCTCCGCTACTTTGAATGGAATGATGAAGTAGTTTTGAAAGATTTTTTACTTCAAAAACAAGCCGATTTTATTGAATTGAGCGGCGTTTATGATGATTTGAAGCAATTGCCGCGATTTTTCTTTTCTCTTTTGGAAGAGGTTTCGTCCTGGGAATCTTTGCAGGCTCTGATTTTAGTTAGTGCGTTAAAGAAAATTGAATCGGTGAACCCCGAGATCGCTAAGTTCTCAGGTGGAATGCTTAAAGAGCGTTTGGATAGCCTCATTGAAGAAGAAAACAAAGAATTTATTGATTTTGCTGCTTCCCTGCGCTTTCAGATCCACAAACAATTTGCCGGGTTTGAAGAATTGTTGCGAACACCTGCTCAGAAATTACCTGCTTCTCAAAAAGAACTCAAGGCACGTTTGAAAAAGGGGAAATCGCTTTTGGTGAAGGAATTTGGGAAAAGTCGTAACAATATGACTATCCGCAAGCTCATTGCAAGCGATGCTAAAGAATGGATTCAATTGCTCATTCCGATTTGGCTGGCAACACCAAACCAGGTGGCAGATCATTTTCCGCTGGAGACTGAATTATTTGATTTGGTACTTTTTGACGAGGCGAGCCAGCTTCCTTTGCCAAATGCATTGGGATCTTTGTTCCGTTCCAAAAGAGCTTTGGTTGCAGGTGATGAACAGCAAATGGCTCCGTCTTCTTATTTCGGCAGGAACTTCGGCTTCCACGATCTGCTTCACCAGGCGTCGTATTATTTTGAACGGGTTCCGCTAACACACCATTACCGCTCCGAATACCCGGAACTGATCCAATTTTCGAACACCCATTTTTACAAAGACGAACTCATCGTTTATCCTTCCCCGCAGCAGAAACAGGTCCTTTTTCACCGGTATATTGAAAACGGAATCTTTGAAGAACGCAGGAATGTGATCGAAGCAAAAGCAGTTGCGGAATATTTGGAAGCCTTCAGGAACTGGGATACTCAAAGTATCGGAATAGTAGCTTTTTCAGAAGAACAACTAAAAACGATCTGGAAAGAATGCTCACCACGCATTCAGGAATTGATTACCGGGAAGCAGGAAGAAAACACGCTTTTCTTTAAAGCATTGGAAAATGTACAGGGAGATGAAGCCGATTGTTTAATTATCAGTTTGGGCTATGCAAGAAATCCCGAGGGAACGTTCCAAATGCGTTTTGGTCCGCTGAACCAGGCGAATGGCCACAAACGCTTAAACGTACTACTTACAAGAGCCAAACAGGAAATCAACTTTTTTACCTCCGTAAAAGCTGCAGACTTTGAATTGTCGGAAAATGAATCCGTCAATCTCTTAAGAAGATTCCTGCAGGAACTGGAAGAGTTTCAAACAACAAAGAAAGGGCTTATTTTCCCATATGGGTTGGAAATCGAATCACTTGAAAAGGATCGGGTGAGTTTTAGAAATAGTTATTCCCAAATTCCAACCTCTCAAGATTTGGTTACGTTTCATAGAGTGATGAGTCAACGAGGATGGCAGTTAAATTATTAGGGACAACCGTTTAATACTTTTCTAAACGTCTTTTTTTCAAAGCCTTCGCTTTTCTTGTCAATTTTTGTACATTGGACAACTTAAAAAACTGAAAATGAAAAAGCTACTCTCCTCTTTTTTGTTCCTGACACTCGTCCACGTTTGTTTCGGACAAAATGAATTGGTTACTATTCAGCGCTATTTGCAAGAACATGCCGCTCAATGGAACCTGAAAACCACAGACTTTTCTAATCTTGAAATTGTCTCGGGTGCATCTTCAAAAGCTCCCGGTACGAAACATTGGAAAGTGCGTCAGACAAAAAACAACGTTTCTCTTGTTGAAGGATTTGGAATTGTTACCCTTCGAAATAACCAGGTGATCCATGTTACCACGAATTTCATTTCAATCTCAGAACCTGCCAATCATTCAACCTTAAGTGCGGAAGAAGCAGTAAGATCTTCATTGAAGCATTTGAATATTCCTGTTGCGGATTTAAAGCAGCTTCAGAAGAAAGAATCCACTTTCCTGTTTTCAAAAGAAGGCCTTTCCAAACAAGATATTCCGGTGAAACTGGTTTTGGGAGAACACAACGGTCAATTAATTTTTCTGTGGGATTTGAGCATTTACCCGCTTGAGTCGCAACATTGGTGGTCGATGAGAATCAATGCTGAAACCGGCGAAGTTGTTTTTCAGAACGATTGGATGACGCATTGCGCCATAGAACATTGTGCGGATGAAAGCCACCAGGTTGTGCAATCTCAATCGATGATGGCTCCGCCTCCCCCGGGAGCAGACCAGTATATGGTTTATGCATTGCCAAATATCAGTCCGGCGCATGGAAACCGCGTTTTGGTCACAAATCCTTCGGATGGTACTTATTCTCCTTTTGGGTGGCACGATACAGACGGACTAGCCGGTGACGAATACACGATCACATACGGAAACAATGTTTATGCTGGTGAGGATATAGACAACGACGATATTTTGGGATATTCACCGGATGGAGGTGCAGGCCTTGATTTTAATTTCTCTTATGATTCAGTGGTTGGTGTTCAGGGTAACCTGGATGCGGTGATCACGAATTTGTTCTACATGAATAACATGATGCACGACATTTGGGCATATTATGGTTTTGACGAAGAAAGCGGGAATTTCCAGGAAACAAATTACAGCGGCTCCGGATTGGGATTTGATCAGGTATTTGCGCAGGCGCAGGACGGAAGTGGTACGAACAATGCGAATTTCGGGACACCACCCGACGGAATGAGCCCAAGCATGCAGATGTATTTGTGGACGGAAAGCAATGTTCCGGATTTGTTAACGATCAATGCACCGGCAGGTATTTCAGGAGCTTATTCCTGTTCAACGGCAGGATTCGGTCCGGCAGTTCCGATGACGCCGATCATAGAAGACATTATTTTGGTAATCGACGACGGAACAGACACAACAGATGGCTGTGGAATGATTACCAATGGTGCTGCACTGGTTGGGAAAATTGCCCTGGTAAGAAGAGGAAACTGCACATTTGGTGAAAAAGTAGAGGCATGTGAAGCCATGGGCGCTGTTGCTGTTATTGTGATGAACAATACCGGAACAAGTACGCAGGCCATGGGCGGAACTTCAATTACGAACATTCCTTCAATCATGGTGTCGAAACCAAACGGGGATGCATTTGTGAACCAGATCAACCAGGGAAATACAGTAAATGGAACAATCGTGAATCCGGGTGATTTAACAGCAACCGATTCCGATTTTGATAACATGATCATTGCACATGAATACGGCCATGGAATCTCAACACGTTTGGTAGGTGGAGCAGATATGACAGATTGTTTGTGGAACGCAGAGCAAATGGGTGAAGGCTGGTCTGACTGGTTCGGATTGATGATCACGCAGGTAGCTTCCGATTTGGGAACAGATGGAAGAGGAGTAGGGACTTACGTAACAAATGAACCGAATAATGGTGGTGGAATTCGTCCGGCACAATATTCAACCGACTTCGCAATCAACGATTATACTTACGGGAATACGAATAACAATTCTTTAAGTGAGCCTCACGGAATTGGTTTTGTTTGGGCAACCATGTTATGGGATTTAAACTGGGCTTTAATCGAAGAATACGGTTTTGATCCCAATCTGAAAACAGGCACGGGCGGAAACAACATTGCCATGCATTTGGTGATCGAAGGATTGAAACTAACGAATTGCAGCCCTGGTTTTGTTGATGGGCGTGATGGAATCCTTGCAGCAGATCAGGTTCTTTACGGTGGAGCAAACAAGTGTTTGATCTGGAGAGTTTTTGCGAAAAGAGGTTTGGGTTCTTCTGCTGACCAGGGTGACCCGAGCGACCGCAATGACCAAATCGAAGCATTTGATCTTCCTTTCTCATGTACTTTGGGACTGGATGATCATAAAGCAGCAGTTTCCGTTCAGGTTTACCCGAATCCGAGTACTGGAAAAATGACCGTGAAAAACAACAATTCTGAGATCAGTGAAATCCAGTTGATTGATCTGAGTGGCAAAATAGTTTATACGAAAAGTGCTAGCGGAAATGAATTAGTGATCGATATCAGCAGTCTGAACAAAGGCTTGTATTTGCTAAAAGTCCAAACTCAAAACGGAACAGAAACTATTCGCGTAGAGAAATTCTGATTCTAGCACAATAATTGTAAAGGGAGCTGACAAATTGTTTCCTATGAAAACCTTGCTTGTCAGCTCCTTTTTTGGCTTTATACTTTTGTACTCATTGAATGGTTATTTTGATAAAAAATTTCCGGTCACAGATTTTATCCCAAAAGGAAAGCAAATCGTATTGAATCCGTTGGATGCCATTTTGGGGGAGAAGAAAATGGATGATGGAACTCTTCGAAAAGATAATTTTCAATCCATACTCCAGCTAAAAGCCTCTTTTCTAAAAGATTCATCGGAGTTATACGAAATTAGAAAGTTAAAGAAAGACCTGTTTCTATTAAACCGCAAGAGATTTTTTGAAAATAACAGGGGCTATTCACTTTTTGTAAAAACTAAAGGAAATAGAATTGTTCTTTATCATGTAATAAACGACCTTGCAATTAGGGATGCGATATTTTCTGAAAATAGGATTTATTTTATTGGCGATGATTACAAAGGAATAACCAGTCCTTCTCAATCAACTTACGCGGTCAAAATCACGTGCGTAGATTTGAATTTTCAGGAAGAATGGAGCACAGATTCCAAGCCCAATAGAAGTTATTTCTTTTTTGGAGAAGATTTAAAACTCCTGAATGCTGAACTGGCAGCAACCATCGAAATGCGGGGGTCCGGCAGTTCTACCATGTGCACAAGTTCCTATCATTTGATCCTCGATAAAACCGGTAAACCTGAAAGCCAGGCTTATTTGGGAGGTTATGGGTGCGGTCCGGGAAATGATGGAATAAATTTATTGGAGCTATTCGCAAAGACTCACTAGTTACCCATTAGGAGAATAAACCTTCGAAGCTTAGCTCACAACTTCCATCATCTCTGCTAACATTACCAATTTCCTTGTAATTAATATTCCTCATGTCCCTCGTGCACTTTGCGCCTTCGCTGTAGCTACTGCGTAAGCGTTGTGGTTAATCCTTGAGGAATTACCGGAGCTTTAGCTCACATTTTGATATTCATCTCAGAATAACTCCTTCTAACGACGTGCGCCTCGTGGTTACACTCAATGCGCGTCCAGCCAGTTTTGAGCCAATTCCATTTCAACCTCCATCGGCACAGCCAATGAAACTGCTGTTTCCATCGCTTCTTTCACCAATGCCTTCATGATTTCCTGTTCGTCTTTGTGTACATCAAAAACCAATTCGTCATGCACCTGCAGGATCATTTTGGATTGAACATTTGCTTTCGTCATGGCTTTGTCTACCGCAACCATTGCCAATTTCACGATATCCGCCGCAGAACCCTGAATCGGGGCGTTAACCGCATTTCGCTCGGCAAATCCTCTTACAACAGCGTTTGCAGAATTGATGTCCGGCAAGTAACGACGACGCTGCATGATAGTTTCTACATACCCGTTTTCGCGGGCATCTTTCACCGCTTTATCCATGTAAGTTTTGATCGTTGAGTACTGCGCGAAGTACGAATCAATGATTTGTTTTGCCTCTGTTCTGCTGATACCAAGATTTTGTGAAAGCCCGAATGCCGACTGTCCGTAAATGATTCCGAAGTTCACCGCTTTTGCAGCGCTGCGTTGATCTTTCGTTACATCATCCAGCTCCACATGGAATACTTTTGCAGCCGTAGCCCGGTGAATATCAACTTTATCCCGAAAAGCCTGGATCATGTTTGTATCTTCTGCCAAAGCCGCAATGATTCGCAATTCGATTTGAGAATAATCTGCCGACATCAATTGGAAATCTGCTGAACGTGCAATAAATGCCTTGCGGATTTCCTTCCCGCGCTCACTGCGAATAGGAATGTTTTGAAGGTTGGGGGCATTGGAACTCAAACGACCTGTTGCCGTCACGGTTTGCATATAACTGGTATGAACACGCCCGTCAACCGGATCTTTCATCGTTGGAAGCGGATCCACATAAGTGGATTTTAACTTCTTCATTTGGCGGTAATCTAAAATACACGGAATAATCTCGTGATCGCTCTTGTGCTGTTGTAAAATGTCCTCCGATGTAGCGTATTGACCGGTTTTAGTCTTTTTAGCTTTCGAAGAAATCTTCATGTGCTCAAACAATACTTCACCCAATTGTTTCGGAGAATCAACATTGAAATCCATTCCTGCCAATTCCTTGATCCGGATTTCGAGTGCCGCCGTTTCTTCTGCCAATTGTTTGGAATAGGCTTCCAAATGCGGAATATCGATCGCAACACCTTCTTCTTCCATTTTTGCAAGTACCGAAACCAAAGGCATTTCCATTTCATAGAACAATTTCTTCAAATGTTCTTTCTCGATCTGTGGCCCGAACAATTGCTTCAGTTGGAAGGTGATATCGGCATCTTCACAAGCATAATCACTAATCGCTTCCGGGGGAAGGTCTCCCATATTTCCCTGGCCTTTTCCTTTTTTGCCAATCAATGTTTCAATACTGATCGGAGTGTAGTTCAGGTAGTATTCTGCCAGGAAATCCATTCCTTGTTTGGATTCAGGCTGGATCAGGTAATGAGCAATCATCGTGTCAAACAATGGTCCGGCGAATTGAACTCCGTAACGATGCAGTACCTGGATGTCGTATTTCATATTGTGAGCAATCTTTTCAATCGTCTCACTTTCAAAGAAAGGTTTGAATTCGTCTACAATTGTCTGTACCTCACTTCTGTCTTTTGGAACAGCTACATAATAGGCCTCACGCTCTTTGAAGGAAAAAGACATTCCAACCAGGTCTGCATGCAAGGCGTTGATATCGGTTGTTTCCGTATCAAAACAAACAGAAGTTTCTTTCAATAATTTAGTCAGTAAAGCGTTACGTTCTTCTGGTAAAGTTACTAAATGGTAAGAAGCTTTTTCAGTTGCAATGGTTTTCACTCCGCTTGTTGGCTGTGCCTGCTGCACTTCTACCAAACTCTGTGTTCCGAATAAATCCAACTGGCCTTTGGAGTCAACTCCAGCAGAAGTAACTACGATTTCTTCTCCGGTAACGCGTTTTGCGAGGTTCCGGAATTCAAGGTCTGTAAAAATATCGAGGATGAGGTCCTTGTTAGGTTCCTGGTATTTCAGTTCTTCCGCATTGAATTCAACCGGTGAATCGAGGATGATTGTTGCAAGGAGTTTGGAAATAAGACCCTGTTCCTTGAAATTGATCATGTTTTCCTTCATTTTCCCTTTCAAGGCTTCTACGTTCTCAAAAACGCCTTCCATGGATCCGTAATCGGCGATCAGTTTTTTTGCTGTTTTCTCACCAACTCCCGGAATTCCCGGAATATTATCGGCAGCGTCTCCCCACAATCCCAGGATATCAATAACCTGTAACGGATCTTGAACTTCAAATTTCTCACACACTTCTTTTACTCCCATCAAGGAAGCAGGATCTCCACCACGCCCCGGTTTGTAAATGAAAATACGCTCACTTACCAACTGACCGAAATCCTTATCAGGAGTCATCATGTAAGTCAAAAATCCTTCTTTCTCCGCTTTTTTGGCCAGCGTTCCAATCAAATCATCAGCTTCATATCCATCTACCACATACATCGGAATCCGGAATGCCTCGATGATGCGTTTGATGGGTTCAATCATGCTGCGGATATCTTCCGGCATTTCTTCGCGGTGTGCTTTGTAATCTGCAAAATCCACGTTTCGGTTCGTTGCACCACCCGGAGGATCAAAAACTACGGCAATATGTGTAGGCTTCTCTTTGTTGAGAATGTCAATCAACACATTGGTAAAACCAAAAGCTGCAGAAGTGTTTTGTCCTTTTGAGTTCACTCGAGGGTTTTTTGCAAAGGCAAAATAAGCCCTGTAAATCAAGGCGAAAGCATCTAATAAGAACAGTTTTTTATCTGACTCCGGAGTAAGCATAATCTTCAAAAATTGTGAAGTACAAGTTTAACGCAAATTCGGCAATTTTCAGGTTGTTCTTCGAATAATTCCCACATGGTTTTTGAATTTTATTCAAACAGAGTTTAAGTTGAGGCACAACGTTTTATGAGATTTAAACGGGAGGATTTGTGTAATAAATTTGCCAAAATCACTAAACATGTTATTTAAAACACAATTTAGAATAAAAAAATTGGAGCTAGGGAGTATTCATTTTGTGGCGTGGAATCTATTTATTAGGTAAAAAACAAGCTTGGCAGGAAGCTTTCTTAAATGTTAAACTTTAGAATAGTAAAAAAAATAATTATAACATGCTGTATATTAGCCTTCTCACAAATAACTATTCACGCTATGGAAAGAATCCACTTCAACTCGTCTTAAACATTTCGATGTTAAAAAAATAACTACTAACAGTTTTATTACACACTATTTACTTTTACATCTTATGAAACAATTTCTAAAATTAGTCTGTTTCGTGCTGCTTTATTTTGCAGGAAACAATTTACTAGCTCAGACTGGAGCTGGGGGACCTTGCCCGGATATCAATGTCAGTACTGGAATTGATGCTACGGGAAATGCAATTGCCATCGGTGCCACCGATCCTTTCTGGACAATTAGTTCAGGGCCAGTTGGGCCGGCAGCAAAACGTGTACAAAGTTACCTTCCTTATTGGCAAGTAACACCTGTACCGGTAACAAATGCTTGCTGGATCAATGGTTCAGGCACGATTTTCAACAATGCAGCGGGAAACTATACGTTCTCGCGCACCTTTAACATTGCACCCGGAACCACTAGTTTTACCACCAATTTTGGTATCGCCTGGGATGACGTTTTGGTTTCAATCAGTCTGATCCCACCTGGTGCCGGACCTGCTATTCCGCTTACTGTTCCCCCATCAGCGCCTTACATGGTAAGTCCGCCGATTGGTTATACAGTTGCGTCACCAGCCGCAGGAGTATGGACAATCGAATGTGTTGTTCATTTTGTCGATAATGTTGGAGCTTTCATTCTTTCAGGTTCGATTGACGTAGATTGTAATGATAGTCCTTGCACATGCGAAAACGTTCATCCTGAATTTACGTACACAACATCTACTGATTGTATTACTACATTCACTGGGATGATTAACCCTAGCTGTGCTAACACTTCGACTCAGATCGAATGGATTATCGATGGAGTTTCATCTGGATTCGGACCTACATTCAATTATGCATTCTTAACCAATGGTCCGCATACTGTCTGCATGGTAGTAACTGTAACCTTAGCGGATGGAACTACGTGTAAGAGAGAATCCTGTCGCACAGTAAACATTGATTGCAACCCTTGCAGCTGTAATCTGGTCATACCTCATTTTACTTACACGGTCGATAAGTGCATCGCCCAATTCGTAGCAGATCCTTCGTTACCTTGTTGTATTAAAGAGATCAATTATGAATGGTATGTAGACGGTTTACCTGCAGGAAGCGGGCAAAACTTTAGTCACACTTTTACTTCGAATGGGTTCTATAATGTCTGTTTGTTCATTACGGCTACTTTAAATGATGGAACAGTATGTTACAAAGAAGTATGTCAGCTAGTCGAAATAAAAGATTGTGACGAATGTAATTGTAATCAACTTCAACCTTCATTCAATTTCAACGTCGTGAACTGTGAAGGTTATTTCGATGCTGTAGTTTCGGCGCCACCTTGTATGAAAGAATTTACGTATCAATGGTACGTCAATGGACTTCCTTCAGGAACAGGACCAAATCTGGTTTATACGTTTCCTGCTAACGGACCATACACTATTTGTCTGCAAGTAACTACAATTATGCCGGATGGAAGTTCTTGTACGAAGGAATTCTGCAAAATCGTTAAGGTGAAAGACTGTGACCCTTGTAATTGTGATCAGATTCAGATAGGTTTTGATCACTTCTTAGAAAATTGCATTGGACATTTCAATGGCCTTGTAGGGCTTCCTGCTTGTATGCAGATTACTGGATGGAATTGGTCGGTAAATGGTGTTTACGTTGGTTCAGGGCCGGTATTTGATTATACCTTCCCGGCAAATGGTTTCTACAATGTTTGCCTGACGGTTATTACACAAATGCCTGACGGACAGAAATGTGTCAAAGAAGTATGTCAGCTGGTTGAAGTGAAAGATTGTGATGAATGCAACTGTCAACAGTTACAGCCCAATTTCGAATTCCAAATAAACCAGTGTGATGTGGAACTACTGGCAAAGGCTTATGGTCCTAATTGTATGTCCAATTACCAATACGAATGGTATGTAAATGGTTCACCGGTAGGAAGCGGACAAAATTTTGTTTGGACTGCTCCAGCTAATGGAACTTACACAATCTGTCTATTAGTTACGGTAACTTTACCTGATGGAACCCTGTGTCACAAAGAACTGTGCAAAGATGTTGTAATAACTGATTGTGATCAGTGCAATTGCAGTGACATAGTAGCAGGATTTAACTGGCAGATTGTTCAGTGTACCGCATACTTCAACGCATATGTTAACCAGACTCCATGTATACAAAGTTACTCGATTGATTGGTATGTGGATGGTTTATACGTTGGTTCCGGAACACCATTCTCTATGCCAGCAGCAGGAAATGGCAGTCACACAGTTTGTATGGTGGTTACTACTGTTCTCACCAATGGACAAGTATGCCAGACTGAATCATGCAAAACGATTGATGTAGTTGGTTGTGGATGCCCTTGCAGTCTCTTGAACGGAATAATTAATTTCCAGGTTGACCACTGTAATATCCACCTCGTGGCACAACCTCAGATTCCGCAATGTATGCTAAATTCATCGGTTCCAACAAGCTATAGTTGGATAGTTAATGGTTCATATGCAGGTTCAGGTCCTGTAATTAACTATACAGCCGGTGGAAATGGTACTTACCATGTTTGTGTACTGATTGTTGTTACGAAGCCAAACGGACAGAAGTGTGAAAAAATGATCTGTAAGGATATTGTTGTAAGCAATTGTAATTCAACGCCAACAAATCCACAGACGATTTATCAGCCAGGTCCAACAATGGAAAAGTCGTTAAAGCTTTACCCAAATCCGGCAAGTACGGAGCTCAATATCGATTTCACAACGAAAGATGCGGGAACCGTAAACATTACCTTCAAAACAATAGATGGTAAAGTGTTCCTAAATCAATCGATCGATGCACAAGCGGGACCACAACGACTTAAAATGCCGATTGCGCCAATGGTTTCGGATGAAATGATTTTGGTTGAGATCACTGCGGACGGTGAAACAACTGTCCGTAAAGTAAGTGTTGTAAAGCACTGATTTTAAATCATAGCCAATAACACGTTTGAAAAGCCGTTCCTCTCTTCTGAGAGGGATGGCTTTTTACTTTTCCAATGATCTGTGATCCTGTTTGCGAATTAACAGCTGAAACTTTATAACTATTCCAGATTTCTGAACTTTAAGCTCCAGATTTCACCGAAATTTGTAAGGTGGTCAGAGCCTTTAAATTATTTGTTGCTTACGGGATTGTCTTTTTGGTTGGTTACCTGGGAACAGGGATTACTTTGCATTATTTAAAACCGGAGATGCGTATTTTGCCTGAATTCGTGGAAAATATCCTGGATGGCGGAGCGGTCTGGAAAGTGCAGTACCCGGAAGAATCTGATGTTTCGATGTTTGACCAGCGTACTTATAACACCGAAGGACATGATCCGGAAGAAGAAATTCTCTTTACCGACGATTACAATTCGGAGAACGGTATTTTCTGTTTCCGTGGAAATGCTCAGCGCAATGCGCCAACACGTGGAATTTTGAAAGGACGGCCCAAAGATATTCGCCTGGATTGGGAGTTTACTACCGGTTACGACGGCCGAACAACCGAATACGGTTCCTGGGGTGGTGGTTCCGGTTGGACAGGTCAGCCTTTGGTGGTGAAATGGCCGAAAAATAGTTCAAAACGGCTTCATGAGATAGAACCGAAATACCTCAAGCAGGCAAATTTCAGAGAAGTCATTGTTGGCAGTTTGTGCGGCGATATTTATTTCATTGACTGGAAGACCGGGCAGGCAACACGTCCGCATGTGACGATTGAAAATCCGATTAAAGGAACAGTTTCAGTAGATCCGCGCATGAACGGATTATTGTACGTGGGCCAGGGAATTAAGAACGGTGAAAGATTTGGGTCATATATTTTCAACATGTTTACGGGTGAAGAAATTTTCTTTCGAAATGGATTGGACCCAAAAGCCAGGAGGGCGTGGGGTGCATTCGACAGCAACTCATTGATCGATGCAAAAACAGGATATTGGTTTCATCCGGCAGAGAACGGACAAATCTATAAAACCAAAATTGTCAATGGGAAAGAAATCCCCAAACCATTTATTTTCAACTATCAGATCCAAAAACATCCGGATTTAGGAATTGAATCGAGTTTTGGTGCCTGGAATAACCTGGGGTGGTTTGGAGATAATGGCGGGAATGTGTTTTGCCTGAATCTAATGACCATGAAGCCGGTCTGGTATCTCGATAACTACGACGATACGGACGCATCCATGGTTATTGATCTGCAGGAAGACGGTCATCCTTTCTTGTTTATCGGAAATGAAGTAGATAAACAAGGTGAATCCGGAACAGCACATATCCGAAAGATTGATGGACTTACCGGAAAAGAGATTTGGGACGTGTCCCGAAAATCCACGAATACGAAACTGCACGGAAGGGTGAACTCCGGAGGTGTTTTGGCTTCGGTTCTTCCCGGAAAGAAGAAAGCAAGCAACCTGGTTTACGGAATTTTCTCGCGGGTGAACGGAAGTTTGGCAGGAGAGTTTGTTGCAATCGATAAAGCTACCGGAAAGGAAAAGTTCAAGATCCCGATGGATTATTACAGTTGGGCTTCACCGATCGACCTCTACGACAAAGCCGGAAACTGCTACATTTTCTTCACCGACGTATACGGAACAATTTACCTGATTGACGGAGTCAGCGGGAAAATAATCGTGAAACGCAAGACGGATTGTGTCTGGGAATCCTCACCGGTTGCCTGGGGGAATCGCATTGTGGTTGGAAGCCGGGGAAAGAAGATTGTGAGCTTTGTTGTTGAATAGGTGCCTTCGACTGCGCTCAGTCACCTGATTCAATCTTTTTATTTTTAGTACCAGAAGGTTGCTGAGCGCAGTCGAAGCCCCGAATTGTTACTTTTCAAAACTTTCGCATTCTCTCCTCAACGAGTCAGAAACTAAAAATGTATCTTTGTTTTCAATGAAAAATTCGAATCGCCCACTCATTTTCGTAACCAATGACGACAGCCTTCATGCAAAAGGAATTGCTTCCTTAGTTGCTGTTGCCCAGGAGTTTGGTGATGTGGTGGTAATAGCTCCCGACAAACCGCAATCCGGAATGGGACATGCAATCACTATTTCACATCCTTTGAGATTATTCCGTTCGGATATTTTTGAGGGAATTGAATCCTGGTCATGCAGCGGCACACCTGTTGATTGCGTGAAATTAGGAGTGTACGAAGTACTGCACCGCAAACCGGATTTGATTTTGTCAGGAATTAATCACGGATTGAATTCTTCTACCAATGTGCTGTATTCCGGAACGATGTCTGCAGCAGTTGAGGCGGCAATGGAACACATTCCAAGTATTGGGTTTTCGTATGGCGATTTTGATCCGGATGCTGATTTTTCTTCTTCCATGCATGTGGCTAAACAAATTATTCCTCAAATTCTTGAGCATGGAATGCCAAAAGGAGTTTGTCTGAATGTCAATATCCCGCAAGGACCGCTTGAAGCACTGAAAGGGATAGAAGTTTGCAGACAAGCTTATGCATTTTGGGAAGACCGCTTCGATAAGCGCGTGGATCAGTTCGGAAGACCTTATTATTGGCTGACCGGAACATTTGATTCACGGGAAGACGCTACCGATACGGATCTGCACTTTTTAGATCAGGGTTATGCTACGATCGTACCTACTCAATTTGATTTGACAGCTCACCAGGCTATAGCTGGTTTAAAAAAGTTATTCTAATGATGAAGAAATTTAACTGGAATTCACGCACAACTGTTGGAACGATTATCGGAATCCTTTCTCCGTTTATATGCGTTCCGCTTACGATATTGATTATCTCCTGGGCACAGCATTATCCTTTTTCGGTGTTTTGGGACCGGTTTTTTATGGATATCAATGTGATGAGTAAGTTCCTCTCGCTTTCCATTATCCCAAATCTGATTTGGTTTTATATCTTCCTGAATAAGGAACGGTACGACATTGCGCGTGGAATTATCGTTGGATCAGCTTTGTTCCTGCCCTTTATTGTTTACGTTAACCTGATTCGTTAATGGGAAAGAAACTGTACATCATTTCAGGAGAAGCTTCCGGGGATTTGCATGGGGCGAATGTGATGAAGGAACTTTATGCAGAACAACCCGATCTCGATATTCGTTTTTGGGGAGGTGATAAAATGCAGGCTGTTGGTGGAACGATGGCGAAACACATTCGCGAACTGGCATTCATGGGTTTTGTGGAAGTCTTGAAGAATTTGCCGACCATTCTAAGAAACATCCGTTTTTGCAAGGAAGATATTCTGAAATTTCAACCGGATGCTTTATTGCTGATTGATTATCCGGGTTTCAACATGCGCATTGCCGAATGGGCAAAGAAAAATAATATCAAGGTGTATTTCTATATTTCTCCGACCGTTTGGGCCTGGAAGGAAAATCGGGTACACAAGATCAAAAGAGATGTTTTCAAACTGTTTTGTATTCTTCCTTTTGAGGCGGATTTCTACAAGAAATACAATTACGAGGTAGAATATGTCGGTCATCCCTTGCTGGATGAAATTGAACAATACCAGCAGCTTCCAAGCCAGGAGCTGAACATTCCTGCAACCGATAAACCAATTATTGCGATGCTTCCCGGTTCGCGTAAACAGGAATTGCGTACCAAATTACCGGTTATGCTTCCTTTGGTTGACTTGTTCCCACAATACCAGTTTGTGATTGCCGGAGCACCCAATATGGATATTGCCATTTACAAAGAATTGATAGGCGATAAGAAAGTAGATGTCGTTTACGGCCAAACTTATCGGTTACTCCAGCAATCGGAAGCGGCGGTGGTAACTTCCGGGACGGCAACTCTCGAAACCGGGTTGTTTGAAATTCCTGAAGTGGTCTGTTACATTGGAAATGCAATTTCCTACCAGATTGCGAAAAGATTGGTCAATGTGAAATACATTTCGCTGGTGAACCTTATTTTGGATAAGGAATCCGTAACGGAACTCATTCAGAATGATTGTACCACGGAAAGACTTGCCAAAGAATTATCACTGGTAATTAAAGGCGGAAGTAAGCGTGAGCAGGTCCTGGAGGATTATTCCACATTAAAAGGAATGTTGGGAAAAGGCGGTGCATCGAAGAAAGTTGCACAAGCGGTGTTGAAAACTATTTGAGTCCGAACCGATTTCAGTCTGCTGCAAAACTAATTTTGTAGGATGTTGCGCTTATTCGTGCTCATAGGGTTCATTTTTCCGCTTTTCGTATTTTCTCAGCAAATGCGGATTGGTGTTTTGCGCGATCATTCCGTTCAACGGATTGTCTTTGCCTATTCCGAAGGAAGCTACAATGTGTTCGGAGACACCACTAATTTTGCAACGCTCTTGCCAAGTGAGTTCGTAGATTTGTCTGTTACTGCTAATAACATGATCTCTTTAAAAGTAGGGGTGAATGAAGTGGCAGTGGTATCCAAAGTCTTATTGGTTGCTACTAAGCTGAATAATTCACTGGTGTATTCTACTAAGATACCAACCGTTAAAGAACGGAAATACAGGGATGACGCAGAAATTACTGCTCAAAACGGTGCCTTAACGATCGTAAACCTGGTAGATATCAATAATTATTTGAGTGGAGTAGTAGAATCTGAAGGCGGCGGCGGAAAAGAAGTGGAGTACTATAAAGTGCAGGCTTTAATGAGCCGGACTTACGCTTTGAAATACAAAACCAGGCATCAGAAAGAAGGATTTGAGTTGTGCGACAGAACGCATTGCCAGGCTTATCACAACCAATTGCGCTTGAATCCGATCATTGATTCCGCTGTTTTGAAAACAGAAGGAATGGTGATGACAGATTCTCAAAATCGGTTGGTAGACGCTTACTTTCATGCCAATTGCGGTGGACAAACCTCTGAACCGGATTATGTTTGGAATAACAAAATTCCGTATTTGAGTACTTTTAAAGATACTTTTTGCATTTATACCAAACAGGCAACCTGGGAGAAGCGGATTCCGCAAACAGATTGGATGGAATACCTCGTGAGTTCTTTTCATTACCCGGTAAACGATTCTGTTTTGGGTCCGATGATCTATACCTTCAATCAGGCTGATAGATGCGCGTTTTATCAATATCCCTGGTTAGGAATTCCATTGCGCGATATTCGGGAACACTTTAAATTGAAGTCGACTTTCTTTAATTGTTATCCGGAAGGAACGGATGTGGTATTGAGAGGCCGCGGTTATGGGCATGGAGTTGGTTTGTGCCAGGAAGGTGCGATGAAAATGGCTAAGTTCGGATTCAATTATATTCAAATCGCCTTGTATTATTTCCCGGGTGTAAAGGTGATCAATTACCAGGAACAGCAATACTTCAATCAGCAGCCAAAGATTGCAGAGCTGGATTAAAAAAATGTTCAAATGTTCAAATGTTCAAATGTTCAAATGTTCAAATTTGATTTAAAGTTCTTTTTCTTTGAACCCTTTCAACCTTTGGAACAGTTTGAACTTCACTTATAGGTGATCACAAAAACATCCTCATTGTCTTTCTTGAAAAACTTGTCTTCACGTGCTAATTTCTCAAGGTATGAAAGGTCTTTGATCTGTGACAATACATATTTTGTTTCCTTCAGCTTCAAACCCATTTCAGATTGAGCGGAACGCAGCTGTGAAACCTTTTTATTTTGATTGATGATGGTGAAAATATCTACTTCATCCAAAAACAAATTGTACACCAGGAAAAGGCACAACGCGAGGATGTATTTGTTTCTGAAAAATGAGAGGTATTTCATCATATTTCAAAGGTATGATTTATTGTTTGGTCCCTTTCAGGATCGGTGCAGGAGATATCCTCCGAAGGTTGTTAATAGTGAAATGGCACAAAAAAAGGCGCGATTAATCGCGCCTTTTTTTCAGTTTAAATCCTATTAATTAACGATCTGGTCGTATTTTTCTTTGAAATCCGGGTTTCCTTCATACCATTGAGCAATTTTACCCATTACAGCTTTTGCTTTATCGGGTTGCTTACTGGTGAGGTAACATTCTGCCGTTTGGATCACTCCCATCATCAGCAAATCTTTTTCTGCTTGCGACCATTCCGAAATATCGGATACTGTTTTCAACATTGTTTCAGCTTCTTTCCATGCGGTATTTGCCCCTCCTTTGTCAGCATTTCGGTATTTACAAACACCATCCAGGTATTTTGCTCCGATGCTTGTAAGGTTAATCTTATAATATTTCAAAACCCAGGTTGCAGCTTTCTTATAGTCAGGAGCTTCTACTTCGTTGCGAATAGTTTCTACCAAACTGTTTTTGAACTCATCGAAAAATTCAGCGTATTCACTTTGAATGCTGCCGTCTTTATCGTACTTGATACTTTTTCCAACTTCCCCGATTGCTTCCTTGTAAGCATTCTTATACTTTTCGTCGTCCGAACCACTTAAAGAAACTTTGTAAAGACCTCTACCCATCCACATGTGTGGCAAGGGATCACTCTTTGTTTTATCGTTCATAGTATATTTTTCAGATGCGCGAACCAGTTTTTCGTAATCGCCGTCTGCAAAAAGAATACGTAAATCGTTATATTCCGGTGCTTGTGCAACCAGTAATTTGGTAGTAAGAAGAGCACCAATTAGAACAAGCTTTCTCATAAAGTTTAATTTCGTTGAATGGGTAAAACCAATAACTATGCCGAATGTACGAAAACTTTGAATAAAAGTTTCGTTGGCAGCATTAAAATGAATCATTCCTGCAGAATCCTTTCTGTTTTTCAACAATAAGTTAATGAATTATCGAATAACTAATTTGCTTGTGAAATTTTTTGGTGTTCCCGGGATTGTACAGTTTACGAAATACATTCCGACTGGTAATAAATGAATGTCAATAGTATGATAATCAGTACTTCCATCCAATTCGGAATGGTATACCCGGGTTCCCTGGAGATCAAAAATACCCAGGATTATTTTTTCCGACGAATGCTCTCCGTCCCATTTCAGTGTGACAAATTCGTGAGAAGATGCCGGATTCGGATAAATGCTCAATCCCAAATCGGGAGCAAGTTCTTCCAATCCTACATAACATGATTCACCGAATAGAATATCAGCTGTTTCAATGACCGGATTGAATGCCGTTCCTGTGGAATAATTATCTGCAACAGCCGTGATATCCGAAACCTGTATTTCCTGCATGGGGATCGTATCCTGGTTGGCAGTGCGCATGTTTATAAACACCTGAAGGCAGGGATGATCTGCAATTCCGGGGAAGATGTGGATCTTGCTTTCAATCCAATTCAAACCCATTCCGGTCAGCGCATAATAGCCATTGCTCAGTTTGTGCAGGTTCTGAAAACCGTGATTGGCCTGAAAAATATCCAGCTGCTCTCCTTTGGCAATTCCCGTATTCAGATTGAGACTTCCGATATGACCTTCTGTGCTGTTATACACAAATTCATTGGGTGAAATGGGATAAACCTGTGCGATTCCCATATTGATTGCCGGGAATTGCTGGTTGTTGTAATAATAAACGCCGTCCAGCGTTCCGTTAGCTGAAAGTTTCATGACAGCCAGAGATTGATCGATGGAAGGACTCGATTGGTGCTCGGTAATTGAGCCGAAAAGCCAGAAGCTTCCGTCAGGATTTTCGAACGCATTAACGATCCAGATGAACCGGTTAAACGATTGAATTTCTTTCGCCCACATGACCTGGTGCTGTTCGTTCAGTTTTACCAAAACGGTCCTCCGGTCATAACTGCGCAAAATTTGAAGGATTCCACCATCGCTGCACAGCAAATTGGAAACTCCTTGGATTGTGTCATTCAGGTCGGTAAGGTGCGTGTATTTGGAGGAAAGAACGGTTCCGTCTGCCTGAACTTTCAGATGGGTACTTCCATTTATTACAGAGTGGGAGAGGTGAAAGGTGCTGTCTGATAAAGGCACGATCTTGTTCATATCAACCGATTCCGAATAAATAAACAGGTTTGTCCATTTTTTGCCCCACAGGAAATTTCCGTTCTGATCGAAGGAACTTAATTCCGTGAAGACAGAATCCTCACTTCGTGTTTTTGCAAGCAGGATGATTTGATCATTGGCTAGGGAAGATAAGGTAATAGTAGATGAATTTACCTGGTAATATTCCCCGGACAACTGGAATTTTTTGCTCCAGAGCGTATTGAATGCCGTATCGGTTTTTGTGATCCAGCAATAGAAACCCGCATTCAGATTACTTCCTCCTGTGCCGGCTATTAAATAACCGCCGCTTGTTTCCTGCATGTCAAATCCAAAAACATAGTCGAATTGACTGCTTTGGATATCGAGTAAACGGGACTGCGAGAAACCACCAAGTGGAAGTGCCGCCAGGAAAAGAAACAGGACGTATTTCATAAGTTCATTTCCAAATAGAACGCAGTTCTTTAGAAATTCGTTGGATTTACGGGTTCAAAAGTTGAAATTACTCTTTTAAACCTTTTGAACTTCCTATTGCACACTCCGGATCAACAACTCTAATATCTTCTGCGCTGCTTTGGAGATCTTGGTCCCCGGACCAAACACGCCAAACACACCTGCATCGTACAGGAAGTCATAGTCCTGAGCCGGAATAACTCCTCCTGCAACTACCATGATATCCGGTCTGCCCAGGTTTTTCAATTCTTCAATTACCTGCGGAACCAATGTTTTATGTCCTGCCGCAAGTGAGGAAACACCCAATACGTGAACATCATTTTCAATAGCCTGTTTTGCTGCTTCTGCCGGCGTTTGGAAAAGCGGCCCTATGTCTACGTCAAAACCGATATCAGCAAAGGAAGTTGCAATCACTTTTGCTCCGCGGTCATGTCCGTCCTGACCCATCTTAGCGATCATGATCCGTGGTCTGCGTCCTTCCAGTTTTGCGAAAGACTCAACCATTTCCATTGCTTTTTCAAAATCTTTATCACTCATACTTTCCGCCGAATAAACTCCGCTGATCGAGCGGATAGTTGCTTGGTGTCTTCCAAAAGTGTTTTCCATTGCCAGTGAAATTTCACCCAATGATGCGCGTTCTCTTGCACATTCCACAGCAAGTTCCAGTAAGTTTCCTTTACCTGTTCGTGCCGATTCTGCTAATTTGTCCAAAGCAGCTTTAACACGTTCCGGATTTCTGTTTTCACGAAGTACTTTCAATCGTTCTAATTGCGACTCACGCACTTTGGTGTTGTCCACTTCCAGGATATCCATAGCATCCTCTTTTTCCAATTGGTAGCGGTTCACACCCACAATAATATCTTTCCCGGCATCGATTCGGGCTTGCTTGCGTGCTGCCGCTTCTTCAATGCGCATCTTAGGAATTCCGGTTTCAATGGCTTTTGCCATTCCGCCCAATTCTTCGACTTCTTCAATCAATTTCCACGCTTCTTCAACCAGTTCCTGTGTCAGTTTTTCTACATAGTAACTTCCTCCCCACGGATCGATGAGGTCAGTCATACCTGTTTCCTGCTGCAGGTAAATTTGGGTATTGCGGGCAATTCTTGCTGAAAAGTCTGTTGGCAATGCGATTGCTTCATCCAATGCGTTTGTATGCAGTGACTGTGTTCCTCCGAAACCTGCGGCCATTGCTTCGATACAAGTGCGTGCAATATTGTTGAAAGGATCTTGTTCTGTTAAACTCCACCCGGATGTTTGACAATGTGTTCTGAGTGCGAGTGATTTTTCACTTTTTGGATTGAATTGAGCAACCAGTTTGGCCCAAAGTAATCTTCCGGCTCTCATTTTTGCAATTTCCATGAAGTGGTTCATTCCGATTGCCCAAAAGAAACTCAAACGCGGAGCAAAGCTGTCTACGTCCATTCCGGCGTTGATCCCGGCGCGTAAATATTCCAATCCGTCGGCAAGGGTATATGCCAGCTCGATACTTGCAGTTGCGCCGGCTTCCTGCATGTGATAACCGGAAATGGAAATCGAGTTGAAACGGGGCATTTTTTCGGCTGTATAAGCGAAAATATCTGCAATGATCTTCATGGACGGAGCCGGCGGATAGATATAAGTATTCCGCACCATGAATTCTTTCAGAATGTCGTTTTGAATGGTACCGGAAAGTTCTTCCTGTTTTACACCCTGTTCTTCGGCAGCTACAATATAAAATGCCATGATTGGAAGTACAGCACCGTTCATTGTCATGGAAACAGACATCTCGTTCAACGGGATTTGGTCGAACAAGATCTTCATGTCCAAAATGGAATCAATAGCTACTCCTGCTTTTCCAACGTCACCAACTACGCGTTCGTGATCCGAATCATATCCGCGGTGAGTGGCAAGGTCAAAAGCAACGGAAAGTCCTTTTTGTCCTGCTGCCAGATTTCTGCGGTAAAATGCGTTGGATTCTTCGGCTGTGGAAAACCCGGCATATTGACGAATGGTCCACGGACGAATGGCATACATGGAACCATACGGTCCGCGTAAAAACGGTGCTAAACCGCTGACGAAGCCTAAGTGATTGACATCTTTCAGATCAGCGGCGTTGTAATAGCTTGCCAGTTCAATTTTCTCCGGCGTGGAAAAGACCTCTTTCTCAGCTGTTCCCGAAAGAGCATCTGAGTTTAGGGATACGTTTTCAAATGATTGACGGATACTCATAGGGATTGTTCTAGAATTAATGGTTTCAGGTTATTCCAGCAAAGTGGAACCTCTGTCCAGTTATTGGTCACTTGTTCCGGGTTCGGGAAGATATTGATCCCGATGCGTTTTTCCGTTTTGTCCTTGATCTCTGCAATACGCATGGAAGCTTTTTCTTCAATCTCGGATGAAAGCGTTTTTCGCACTTCCCGGTTAGAAATAGTCCCGTTTCGTTCGATCCATTGAAAAGAACTCCACGCGCGTTCAGCAATGGTTTCTGTTAATGCATCCAGTGCATAAGAACCACCGGCCGGATCTAAAACGATCTGCAGATAGGATTCTTCTTTCAGCAGGAGCGAAATATTGGTTGCCATGCGGCGGGTAAAAGTCGTGTTTGAATTATTTGAATACCAATCGTAAGGCTGGATATTCAAATGCTGGATTCCACCCAGAACAACAGACATTGCTTCGGTAGTCTGACGCAATAAATTGGTGTAGGGATCTTTCAAACTGGTATTCAGGAATCCGGTTCGGGCAGTAATCGTAGCTGCTAATGAACAGGTATGTTTTGGAGAATAAGCGGAAACAATTTGCGCCCAGCACGTTCTGAAAGCACGGATTTTTGCTAATTCGAAAAAATACTTGCTTCCTATTCCGAAGGTAAAATGAATGGCAGCCGACGCTGTATCGCAATCAAGCCCCTTTTCAATTTGTTTTACCAGCAATTCATGACCTTCAGCTAATGCAATGCTCAATTCCTGCCAGGTTGTTCCACCTGCCTGCTGAACTGCTGCTGCATCGACGTGATAAAATTTCAAATTGGGGTTTTTATCCTGGTAAGCGGAAAGATTGGTATTTAATAACTCATCGTTGTCCCCATATTCGATCAAAGCCGGAGCTTCTTTGACAAAGATTAAAAACTGATTAACCTGTTCTTTCGTTTTTGCCCGTAAAGTGGTATGAATAAAAGACAAACCAACTTCATTCAAAAGCTCGTGGAAATCGATTTCATTGGCGTTTACTGCTTCCAGGATCAAATGATCTGTTCCGGCCATCAGTGCGGAAATGATTTCCTGGTTCGTTTCCTTCAAGTCACCAATACGGAAAGTAGTTGCAATGGTCCACTCGTTGTTTTTCGATTGGATTCCGCGTGTGTAAGGAGCTAAGCCGGGATCGGAGAATGTATTTTTTTGATCTTCCCGGTGAAAATAACTGGGAAACGCAATTTCTTCTATTCGATTGATCTTGTTTAAGGTATCGATCGATTCACCCTTTAATTCCTTTTTCAGGAGTGCAATCCATTCTTCTTTGGAACTTGCCTGAAAGGATGAGAATAAGTCATTCATGTTTTATTCTTTTAAGTATCTAATAGATCCTGCTCCTGAACAATTTGTACAGGTTTCGGTTCTTCTTTTTTTATCATCAGAATGTAGACAGCAGTTGAAAGCATAGCTGTTAAAACCGGTGCTGCAATAATCCCGATTGCCGGAATTTTCATCATCAGGGTAAAAATTCCCCCGGTGATAAGCATGTAACTCATTTTGGCAAATCCAACGCCCCAGCTTTTAAAGAAACTCAACCCATAACGTTCCATGCTGTAATCGTAGAAAGAGAAGCCTACGAAAAAGGACGCAATTAGGAAAAACAGGGCTTCTCCGATAAAATCAGGAAGGAACCAGGAAAGGATCCACCAAACGCCCAGGAATAAGTATTCCAGGAATAATGCGCTGATCACAATGAGGATCATTCGCAGGAAGTCATTGAATAAACGGACAATGCTAAATTCATATTTTTTCCCGGTGAGGTAGCTGTCGAATTTCTCTGAAAGAATGCAGTTGACCGGTGAAAGTATTACCAGTATTACAAATTTGTAGAACTCCGAAATGATCAGATCAAAAATACCGAAGATGGTATCAGCTGCCCAGCCGATCGCTGCTCCTACTACAGGAATGCCATCTGCAGCATGAACAAGGGCAAGTGCTTTTTGTGCCTGCCATTGGTAATAAAGGTAAATCACTCCTACGATTAGACCGGGAACAAAGAACCACAAAAACTTCCCTTTCAGGAGTGTTTTCGCAACCTGCTCTATTGCTGTCCAGTGATGTTTAAAGGCTTGAACCATTTATTTGTTGTTTCGCATTCAAATATAGTGAAAGTTCAAAGGTTTAAGGGTTCAAATGTTCAAATCTTTGTTGCTGCATTTTTTTGAATCTTCCTGCTATTTGAACTCATTTGAACTTTGTGTATATTGGCATATAAATTGTAAAACCTTCAATAAAATAGAGATTATGAAAAATTTGGCTTTAATTCTTATCGCAGCTTTTGGTTTGTCAGCAGTAACATTTGCGCAAACTGAACCGAAACCAAAATTGGACAAAACACCTCAACCGTTGAAAACGGAAAAAGGAACTGCTAAAAAGAAAACCACTGTTGCAAAGAAAGAAACTCCTGTAAAAAAGGTAAACTAAAATAAAAACCCGAAGCAAAATTTACATTCGCTCCGGGGTTTTTTATGTCTTGTTGTAAGTGATTTACAAAATCCCGAATTGGGTAAAATGATGTGTCAGGTGCTTTTTGTGCAGCAAATCCCACTGCTCATAATTCAAAGGGCCATAATAAGCGTGTACTGTTTTTAATTCCGGGTCCTGAGCGAATAATTCCTGGAATTCCAAATAGACGTCTACAAATTCATCAATCGCTAATTCCAGTTCTTCATGACGCAGCGGCGTACCATCTTTGGCAAAAGGAACTTCCATATTCTGCGCCATGGGTTTATCGGTATACAAAAAAGCCACCATGCGTTCCACTTTTTCTTCCGGAATAAGTAAGGTTTGCGGCTGCTCGCCTGTTGCAATGCGAAGTGTATCTGTTAGATGTTCCACCATTCGCTGTGCAGACATTTTCCCCCAAGCCGGTTTTTTTTCTGCAGTTAGTTTGTTCAAATGCGTAAGCACCGTTTCTAAATCAGTTTCAATAAACATGTTATTCTGTTTTTAGTTTCAAATTCACAAAATCCAAATATTCTTTTCCACAAAGCACCGAAAGGCTGGACGGAACAATTTCGAGGTTAATTTCTTTTCTCACTTCAAAAGGTTCTCCGTCGTAATGAGCTAAGGGAACTTCGAGTACAATACGTGCTTTTTGAAAGGGAATAATACGAATATAACGCGATCCCTCAATGCGTTTAAAGAAGAAACGGCTGATCACGCCCATGGTTCTCCACCAGGAAAATTTGCTCAAAAGCACCAACTCCATCTGTCCGTCAATCACATTCGATTTAGGAGAAATGCAGAATCCATTTCCAAACTCGGATGAATTGGCAATAGAACACAGGAGAAAATTCCCTTTGATCTCCTGATCGGGTAAAGTGATTTTCATTCTTGGCGGTTTGTAGGAGAAATATTCCTCATAAACCAATTGCGTATACCCCCAAAAACCACGAATGTGGTATTCATCAAATCGTTTTGCAATGAAAGCATCAAAGCCATAACCGCCAACACCCAAAAAAGGTTTGTCGTTTGCCAGCCCGGTATCCATTCGAATGCTATTCAGTTCGTTGATATTTTGGATTGCCTGTGGAGTTTTTAAAGGAATTTTTAAATGCCTGGCAAGTCCATTCCCCGAACCCGTAGGAATAATTGCCAGGTGACATTTCGTCCCGATTAGTGCAGTTCCAACTTCGTGAACGGATCCATCACCGCCAACTGCGCAAACAATATCGATTCCTTCCAATGCGGATTCTTCGGCAATGGATTTGGCGTGTTGTTTATATTGTGTAATTGCGATATCATATTCAAACAGGTCATGATTCAAGTGCTCCTCGATCATTTGAGGAACCTTGGCTTTCTTGACGCCGCCCGAAATGGGATTGATTATGAATCGAATTCTTTTTTTCATCGAACAATCGTCTGATTATGGATTAAATCATGATTATATCTCTGAATGATGGCCTTCAAACGTCTTGCCATCTTTTGAGCTTCTGCTTTTTTAGCAGGCAGCAGGTCTTTCGGATTTTTGGTTCGAATGGTGAAATCCAATAAGCTTTTGATGGCATCGTTCGAATAAACCAGCAGTTTGTTGTTTTGGAAATAGTAATAAGAACCTTCGAGGTAGGTCACGGCTTCACGCGGTTCTTTGGAAAAATAACTGTTCCCGATACTGTAATAGTCCGTTTTGATGTTGACCAAATCCAATACCGTCGGCATGATGTCGATTTGCTGGAAAATTGCTTTTTCTCTCTTTCTCGGAAGTTTTCCACTTGGATCGTAAAACGCGATCGGGATGCGGTACATTTCTGTGCGCTGATTGTAGATTTCGCTGTTACTGGAAGGTGTGTGATCGGCTACAATGACGAACAGTGTTTTATTGAACCAGGGTTCTTTTGCAGCTTGTTCGAAGAATTTACGCAGGCTGATATCCCCGTAATGAATGCTCTTGCAAATCGGATGAGGTCCTTTTTTGACTACCGAACGCCATTCTTCCGGAACAAAATACGGATGATGAGAAGAAAGCGTGAAAAGGTTTGCCATAAATGGTGCTTTCATTTTTGTAAGCTGCCGGGCTGTCCACGGATTGAAGTATTCATCCAGGATTCCCCAGGTTTTGTCAAAGTGCTTGTCGTTATTGTATTCAAAACGACCAACATATTCTTCGTAACCCAATTGCGATGCGAAGCTGTTGAAGCGCATGGAACCATTCGTTGCTCCGTGATAGAAAGCGGTGCTGTAGCCGTGTTTGGTGAGAATATTCGGTAAACTTTGGACCTGGTTGTTGCAATATGCAGAAGAAATGTAAGGGTTGTCCATCAAAGTAGGCATGGATGCAGAAATGGTCGGCACGGCCTCAATGGATTTCTTTCCGTTGGAAATTCCATACTCAAAATACCAGGATTCATCGAGTAAAGAATCCAGGTAAGGCGTATAGGAAACACTGTTGTTGAATTGTCCTACCCATTCATTTCCGAAACTTTCCAGCATGATAATCATGACGTTTGTTCCATCCGGTAAAATATGCTGCGGATGACTTGTTCTTTTTGGATTGAAGCGTTTATCGAGTTCTTTTTCGGAATAATAGTTTTGTTCAACCAGGTCGTCTTTCCCAATTGATTTCAATAAGGTAAAAGCAGAATTCAATACCAATGCAGAATTCTCCGGCTGGGTATAAAGTGTTGCATCAATGGAGGAAATAGGACGCAGACCAAAACCGCCTCTTCCTATCAAAATAAAAAGGGGAACAAGGATGAAGAATGCAATCAATTCTTTGCGCAGACTTGGACTGTTGGTTCTTTTCAATTTCCGGATACTTGTTCTTTTATAATACCGGATTAAAAGCCAGGTTCCGATAATGAAGATCAGGATGAGCATCCAGTAATCCGAGAAAAAACTTCCCAGTAGTTGCCCGACGTCATTTCCTGCTGAAACAATAACGAAAAGGTCTGCGGTGGATCGTTTCAGGGTGAAATTGTAGTATGCGGTGTCCATCAGATTCAAAGCTACGATCAACAAAGTGGGAATGAAGAATGTGATTATTTTCAGAATGCGAACAATCCAATTGTGCTGCCATTTTTCAGGAAGCAGGCTAAAAATAATGAAGGGCATGAGCACCAAACCAATGGTAGAAAGATCAAACCAAATACCGGCAAGCCAATCTGTAAAATGCACATGTGCAAAGGAATCCAGGTTGAAAAAATAGAATACAATCCGCGTAATGGTCATCAATAACAAGAGTATCCCGATCCGAAGCAAAAGGCTTTGCACTGTTATCGGAAGGGCATGACGCAGTTTTTTCAACATAGGACAAAAATAAGCAACCTTTTTGAGGTAGAAGTTGTGTATGTGTTACTTAAAAGTAGTCAGAATTTCTGTTTTTCATTCGAACAATTTTCATTTGCCACGAATACACATGTAAAGCAGTTTTAAATGGAATTTTTATCCTGGGGATTTCTGCTGGTATGGAAAACCGCAAATACAATAATGGTATTGTCAATGACCTCGTAAATAATAACAAACGGAACTTAACAACTACTTGTCTTCTTTCATCGGTGACTTTCTTAAATCCGGAAGACGTGATTTCCAGGTTATACTTTTTCCTCATGAACCAAGGAGATGGGTTGAATTAGGCAATTCTCTTTTTGCCTAAGGAATTCTTAACGTCATCCCACGAATAAGATTTGCTCTCGCCAGACAGGTGTTTTTTTCTTCGTTCATCCAGGATTTTGGTGTGTTCTTCGTTTAATACAAATTCATCATTATCTACTTCAACGAAATCAAGCGTCAAAATATACTCAAGTAAAGCTTTTCCTTTGCTTGTTGAATCGTCTATGTGAACTGTTGTCATAACTCCTATTGTATGCGGACTAAAGATAAGAAAAACACATCTATTTCCAAAATCAGCAAGAATCCTTACTGCTACCCTGGAGAATGTAGTTTTTGGAAAACCCTTACTTAAAAACTGTTAGGGACAACATTTTGAAAGTTCTTATCTTTGGAGGATGAAATATCTAGTATTCTGCCTGCTTATTTGTTCTGGTTCTTATGCACAGGAACTGGAAGCATTCCGCATTTTTGATTCGAAGGGAAAGGAAGTTTCTTTCCGGAAAATGATGACAGAGGTTTCTCAGAACCAGGTGGTTTTGTTTGGGGAGTTTCACGATAATCCGATTTCGCACTGGCTGGAACTGCATGTGTTGATGGAGCTGAATAAAAAAGCCGCAGGTTCGAAGCTGGCTGTTGGTTTTGAAATGTTTGAGCTGCATCAAATAAAGGTACTGAACGACTATATCACTAATAAATCTTACAAAGCATTGAAGGATTCCACGGAGTTGTGGACGAATTTCAAAACAGACTATAAACCACTATTGGATTCTGCTATCGCTCAGGGGAATATTCCTTTTGCGGCGAATGTAACACGCAAATACGCGAGCCTGGTCTTCAAAAAAGGAATCGGGGCTTTGGATACGCTTACGGCAGATCAGAAAAAAATGATGGCGCCGCTTCCTTTTCCGTTTGATTCAACTTTGACACAATATGTGGAGTTGATCCAGATGGGGAAAGAGATGCACGCTTCGGGGATCAATTTTGCTTATGCGCAGGCAGTCAAAGATGCAACGATGGCTCATTCGATTGTGCAGCAGCTTACGAAGGGTAAATTGGTTTACTTCCTGAATGGCGCTTTTCATTCGGATTTCCACCAGGGGATTATGTGGTATGTGCAGCAATACGCTCCGGGAACGAAGGTGGGAACAATTACCACGGTTTCGCAAAAAGACCTTCGCAAATTACAGAAAGAACATGTTAATCGCGCAGATTTTATTGTGGTAGTGAATGAGACGATGCTTTCCACTCATTGAATAGGGACTTCGACTCCGCTGCGCCTTTGCTGTGCACCTATGCTGAAGCTACGGCGTAAGCATAAGCTTTAGCGCAAGCATTCAGTCACCAATTGTTGTAAGAAAGATAAATACTTTGAAGGACGCTGAGCGTAGTCGAAGCGTTACTTTTCGTTTGTTTTCTTCAACAATTCGTTATAATCCTCCAATAATTTTAAATACTTATTCTTCCAGTATTCTTTTGTTTGGTTGTTGTAAGGATTCTCCGGATCTGAAGCTATATTCGTGTTCAGGCCTCCCAATTCTTTGATTTCATCTGAGAAGTCGTGATGAATGATATTCCCGATGGAAAGAATGGTATCCAGATCGATCTGTGTATTGTCAAACATCAGGTACATCCATCTCCGGCTTCTACCCAGTTTTTTAGCAATAGCGCTAATGGGGTATCCGCTTTGTCGAATTGCTCTTTCTACTATTTCACCACGGTGCTGCATAGTGACAAAAATCTTCACTTGACCGAGTATAATGTTAAACACAAAATGCTCGCTTACGGGAATTTGTAGTCAGATGTGGGAATTTGAGGTAAAAATAGTCTATTTGCGCAGATATGAGTTATAAGTGAGAATGAATTTTTGCTGTTGATTTTCCCGTTTTCAGTAGATTATTCCTACCTATTTTTTCTGAAGCAGTTCGTTGTAACTTTCTAAAAGCTTGAGGTACTTGTTCTTCCAGTAATCTTTGTTCTGTTTGTTGTATTTAGATTCAGGTTCTGAAAAAGAATCGGGATTTATGACGCTAAGTTCCTTTATTTCATCGGAAAAATCATGGTGTATGATTCTACCGATTAAAATGATGGATTCGAGATCCACCTGGGAATTATCGAACATCAGGTACATCCATCTCCTGCTCTTCCCCAATTTTCTGGCAATCTGACTAATGGGATACCCACTTTTCCGGATCGCTCTTTCTACAATTTCGCCACGATGCTGCATAGTGACAAAGTTGTTTACTTATTTGAGTAAATAAATTACCAAAAAGTATACAATAATGAGAAATATTTTATAGATTTGTTTCACGACAATAAACTGAGTCCTAAAAACGATTCTCAAAAGCGGGTATTTAATTTTAAAAAGTGTTTCTGCCGGCGTGATTTTTATGATTCAACTAATTGTTTTTAAATGTATTAACAGTGATATTTCAGGAAGCTTGTGAAAATTATTGGTCGGGTGGAAGTGGCCGAATGGTATGGGAATCAGAATTCCCGTGCCATTCCATTTTAGTTGATTGGAAAGTGGAACAATTCACTCAGTGGAATCTCCAAAGCCTTGGAAATCTGATAGATCATGCAGGTAGTTACATTGTTTTCACCCCGTTCAATCCGCCCGATCTGCTTGCCGGAATTCCCAACAAGAAATCCCAGGTCTTCCTGGGTCATTTTTTTGGCCAATCTCAGTTCGCGGACCCTGTTTCCAAGGGCATTCAGAAAATCTTTGTCTACCACATTTTGCACATACAAGAGTGGAGGTTTAAGAAAAACCATAAAAGCCCATGCATGGGTTATTTTCATGTTTTTGATTATTTTTGGCAGAGAGGGAAAAGCCTGAAAAAATGGGAGTGGCCCATGCCTTTGCTCACCAATAACTGCTAAATACTTAAAGTAAACCCTGTTCAACTATGAAAAAACACTATTCAGACATTCTTGCCAACACCTGAAACGGGCAAAGCAGAAACCCTGAAATTTTTATAAAAAAAATGGAGGTGCGGTAACACCTCCTTGCATTTCGGCAGTTTACCGGCTCCTGACAATGCAAAAACTTTGCATCATGTAGCGCAGCCGAAAATACTGGTGTAAAGTTACGGAAATAGAGTAGGCGAAACAGACTAATTATTACAATTATGAACAAAACGCTTGAATCTTTGAAATCAAAGAAGTTTGATTCAAAAAGATTAGAAAAAGTGATTGGAGGAAACAATCCAACTACTTACGGACCTGCACGTGAAACTCGTTACGATGGATTTGGTGGACAAAACGGAGACACCGCAGCGATGACTTACAACCCGGTAAATATGCCTTCGGGAAGTCAAGGACTCGATTACATCAAAAGCTAGTTAAGCTTGATTATTAAGTCCCCTGCTTTACTGTAAAGCAGGGGATCCTAAAAACTAAACCGATCGAAATGAAAAAAACACTTTTCCTGTTCAGCATTTTTGTGAACATCTGTGCATATGGACAATTTAATCATATTCAATATAAAATAGATTGTGATGTTGCATACCGCCTTGCTATTGACAGTTTGAATTATTCGAAAAGTTTACACCAATTGTCGAAAGTTAATAAACAGTATGGAAAGCTCTATTGCGAGGAATACATCCTTATGGCGCATTGTTATAAGAAAAAGGGGAAGGAAACCAAAAGTGCGAAGTGTCTTAAAAAAGCCTGGTCTAACTATGGGTTTGATATGGCTTGCTTAGATCAAACGCCACAGATTAGTTTGGCAAATATCAACAAAGGCTACTCCAAAAAACAGCAAAAACTGGTGCAGCAGGGCTATGACAATTTTGCAAAATTGAAACGTGGCAATTCAGATTCTCTCATGGCGGTTTTGCAGACCATGCTTGAACTGGACCAGGTTCCAAGAATGAAATTTTACACGGATTCAATCATTGATACCCTTGCACTGAACCGGGAAATGGTGTTGGTAGATTCCAACAATTTGATCGGATTTAGGAACATCATTTACAAACTGGGCTACCCCGGCGAGTGGATCTTGCCGGGAACTTCTTCGCAGGCATTCGTTTTATTGGTTCATTCTTCCTATAACCAGGCATTTTTTGACGAAATGAAACCCGTGTTTTTAAAAGAAGTTATTGCCGGACGTATGGCACCCAGCTATTATGCTTTGTGGTTAGATCGTCATTATTCAACCAGGAATCTACCACAACCTTACGGTATGCTGGCCATTGGAAGAGCATCGGATTTTTCTGAAGAGGAAAAACAAAAAATAATTGAAAACAGGTTGAAATTAGGACTGATTAAAAACTGCATGATCCCAACCCAATTACTGATGTTCCCATGATACTGGTTTTTACGGAACGCGCCGATTTGAATTCGCGGATAGTTCTTTCTTACCTGAAGGATAATAACGAACCGTTTGAAGTGTTCCTGGAAGATGATGCAATCGAGTTGGAATACTGCATTGAAGGAAATAAGTTTGATTACCAGGTCTATAAAAACCAGCAATATATCTGTGGTTCCAAAGAAATAAAATCCATTTGGTACCGAAGAACTGACATCCAGGTAACTCGTTTTGGGACCGGCGAGTTTTCTCAGGAAGGGCTGAAAACCTATTCTCATGAACACATGAAAACAAGGACTGAGCAAATTCAAAGATGTTTTCATAACAAGAGATGCCTGGGGAAATTTGGATTTGGGAATTACAATAAAATTGAATTTCTGGAGACCTGTACTGCATTGGATATCCCTATTCCCAAAACCCTTATCACCCGTTCCAAACGAAAATTGCTGGAATTTTGGATAGACTGTCGAAAAGCCATTATTACCAAATCGCTGGCTTTTCCTTATGAAAGTGCAAACTATAATGAATCCGGCGGAATGGAAAGTTATCGGCTTGGTTATACGGTGACGGTGGGAAAATCGGAGTTCGAATTACTTCCTGAGTTTTTCGATTTAAGTGTTTTCCAGGAAAAATTGGATAAGTTGTTTGAAATCCGGACCATTTATTTGGATGGAAAAATCTATTCACAAGCCATTTTCTCTCAAAGCCGTGATGCAGCAGCACTGGATTATCGTTTGGGGTATGATTCCGGTATGAGAATGTGCAATTATACTTTGCCGGAAGCCATAGAACTGCAGGTCCAAAAGCTCATGAAGGAATTGGATTTAAACTTTGGATCATTGGATATCGTATTCACAACAGACAAAAAGTATGTGTTTTTGGAAGTGAATCCCAATGGTCAGTATGGCGCCGTTTCAGCCACAACCAATTCCAATGTGGATTATGAAGTTGCCAAATTTTTGATGAATTGATAGTATGGAAGGAATAGAAACCGTTGATGCGATTTTATCCACGCTTTATCCGGGGGCAGATTTTGAGCAGAAAATGAAGCTCCGGGAAGAACGGGCAAAGATTGATATCAAACAGCTAAAGATGGATCGGCTGGAAAGTGTGTGTGAGCCTTTAACCCCGATCTCACTAATCATGGATTATACCCAAAAAATATGAGAACAAATCACTCTATGGAGGTGCTGAAATTATACCCGAATGTGATTCCTGTTAAAGGATATAACCGTTCATTGCTTGTTGATTTACAAAGAGGGAAATCTCACCTGGTCCCAAATGATTTGATTGACTGCCTGGAGGAAAAATCGATTTCAGAAGTGAAGGAATACGAAGATTTTATACTTGATAATGAATTAGGGATATTCATGGATGCGGAAACAGGAGCAAATTTGACCCCGCTTCCGACCGCTTATTATTCTGCCTCAAAAATTAATAATGCCATCCTTGAACTCGATGAAAGCTCTTCGTGGAGCATTCCATCTGTTTTTAATCAATTGGACGAATTGGGAACACAATTCCTGGAAGTAAGATTTTTGGACTTTTCTTCCCTGACTGAAAATCTAAGAGCGTTGCAGGAATACAGCAATGACACAACCATTGAGTCGATTCAACTGATGGTTCCTTTTAACGTGGATTTGAAATCTTTTTTAGATGAAACTTTAACTGAACGCTTCTTTCGATTGAACACGATTGTAGTTTACAACGCACAATCCGGCTTTGAACTGGAGGAGAATTTATACAACCTTGTTTTTACCGCGCAAAAAACAGTATCAAAGGAGCATTGCGGGAATATTTCGATGGAACATTTTAGACTGAACATTCAGTCTTATACCCGCAGCAAGCATTATAACAGTTGCCTGGCACACAAAATCAGCGTCGATAAGAATGGATTCATCTGCAATTGTCCTTCTATGGATTCAACTTTCGGTCATGTTGATTCAACTCCATTTTCGAGGGTGCTTGCCACTAATGAATTTCAAAGTTTGTGGAAGTTGACAAAAGAGAAGGTCCTGGTTTGTTCTGTCTGTGAGTTCCGGGAGATCTGTGCAGATTGCAGGGCTTTTACACTGGATGACCTTGAGAACGGCAAACCATCCAAATGCGGATATAACCCTTTCATTAATCTGTGGAAAGGCGAAGAAAACTACTTGTCCGAAAAGGAGTGCGGCATATCTGTTGAAAATGGACGCATGCACATTCCCGAAGAACAATTGAATCAACTAAATGCAAGAATATGGGGGTGAGAGTGTTTTTTCTACTATTAATCGGATGTCTGTTGGCTACTTTGGAATTAAGTGCTCAGAATCTCGCTGAGATTAAATTGATTGATTCCATTTCAGTTTCATTTGATTTCGGAAGTTCCATTATCAAAAACCCCTCTAAACTGATAAATAAGATTCATCAACTAAAAATGGATCACGGAAAAGTTCAACTAATTTCTTATACAGATACCGTTGGAAGTAATTCATACAATAAAAGCCTGGCATCAAAGCGTTTGCTTGTTGTTTCGAAATTGATTGATTCGACAAATATCAAAAACTTCATGCTGGACAGTACCAACCAAAACGAAAAGAGAAAAAACACCGGACTCAAGGATGAATTTTTTCGAAGAGTTGATATACTCGTATATAGTGTGGAACCTAAAATTACATTCGGAGGACCACTCAATCTTCGAATTAATTTCTATTCGGCAACGACTAATTTTATTCCAGGTTCACTGGAAAACCTAAAAACGCTTCAAATACTGATGGAAATGGATACAACCTTTTCTATCAAGCTGAATGGTCATGTCTGCTGTAGATCTGATTTGATGTTATCTCTAAACCGTGCTGAGAAGGTGAAGGCATATCTTATTAATCATGGTATTAACGGAAAACGTATTACATGCTATGGCTATTCGAACACAGTACCATTAATGCCTGAAACGTCTGATGCGAATCAAAACATGAATATGCGGGTGGAGGTTGTTTTTATTAAACCGGGATCTCGTTGAAAGTTTTCCCGATATACACACAACCGGATTCTATGGATTGCGGACCTACTTGCCTGCGAATGATCGCAAAGCACTACGGCCGTTCCATTGGGTTGGAGAAATTGCGGAATTTAACGGAAACAACCCGCTTGGGAAGCAATCTGCAATCAATCAGTCAGGCAGCTGAAAGGATCGGATTTCGAACACTGGCGGTAAAAATCAATTTACTGGATTTGAAACAAGATGCGCCATTGCCGTGTATCTGTTTTTGGAACCAACAGCATTACATCGTTCTTTATAAGATCAAAAGAGATCAGTTCTATGTTGCAGATCCTGCAAGAGGAAAACTAGTTTACTCCAAAAGTGAGTTCCTGCAGAACTGGATTGATTCTTATGCTAATGAACAAACGGAAGAAGGGATTTGTTTATTAGTGGAACCCACCCCCTTATTACAGGAAAAAGACCAGGAAGAACCAACTAGCCGGAATGGACTTTGGTTTTTGTTCAGTTACCTGAAAAATTACCGTAAACTAATGATTCAGCTTAGTTTGGGATTGCTTGCGGCGAGTATTTTGCAGTTGATAGTTCCCTTCCTCACACAAAGTGTTGTGGATATCGGGATCCAAAACAAGGACATTGATTTTTTGTATTTGATGCTATTTGGACAGTTGTTCGTTTTCCTGGGTAGAATGAGTGTTGACATTATTCGAAGCTGGATCCTGCTGCACCTAAGTTCACGGATCAATATTTCATTAGTGTCCGATTTTTTGGTCAAACTAATGAAATTGCCCATCTCGTTCTTCGATGTGAAGAAGTTGGGTGATTTGATGCTGCGGATTGACGATCATTCACGCATCGAAACACTCTTGACGAATCAAACGCTGAGTATCCTGTTCTCTTTTTTCAATTTTGTGATTTTCAGTATTGTACTTACAGTTTATAGTCCTTCCATTTTCTTTCTTTTCCTGCTGGGAACTGTTTTTTATTTTTTGTGGGTTCGATTATTTCTCAGAAAAAGAAAGGATTTGGATTACAGACAGTTTTCCCAGGGTGGTGATGACCGTTCAAAAATCGTGGAATTGATCCATGGAATCCAGGAAATTAAATTACACAATGCAGAAAGACAAAAGCGCTGGGGCTGGGAAAGGATCCAGGTCCGGTTATTCAAGCTTCGCATTAAAAGTCTCCGATTGGAGCAAATTCAAAGCAATGGAGCAACATTTATCAACGAACTGAAAAATATCCTGGTAAGCTTTTATACCGCAAAGCTAGTTATAGAGGGGCAGCTGACGCTGGGAATGATGTTGTCCGTTTCTTACATAATCGGGCAGCTGAATACGCCGATTAGCCAGTTTTTGACATTCATTTATTCTGTTCAGGACGCCAGAATAGCATTGGAGCGCCTGAGTGAAATACATAATAAAGAAGACGAGGAACCGGAAAATTCAGAGCGGTCAAATAAGTTTCCGGAGCATAAAGACCTGGTTTTAGAAGATCTGAGTTTCCGCTACACCGGAACTGAAAAAAATGTGCTCGAAGGAATTAATTTGACCATTGAAACAGGTCGGTTGACTGCAATTGTTGGTGCGAGTGGAAGCGGTAAAACCACTTTAATGAAATTGCTTCTGAGATTTTACGAACCCACAAGCGGAAAGATCCTGATCGACTCAACGGATCTTGGAAATTTTACACAACATACCTGGAGAGCAAATTGTGGTTCGGTGATGCAGGATGGATTCATTTTTAATGACACAATAGCGAATAATATTGCTCTCGGCGAGGATGTGATCGATCCGTACAAATTGAGAAATGCCGTTGAAACAGCAAATATCAGAGAGTTTATCGAGACGCTTCCCTTGAACTACAATACAAAGATTGGGAATGAAGGAATAGGGATCAGCGGCGGACAAAAACAGCGAATATTGATTGCAAGGGCTGTTTACAAAAACCCAAAATTCTTGTTCTTCGATGAAGCAACCAGTGCTTTGGATTCGAAAAACGAACGGATCATCATGAATAACCTGAATAACTTCTTCGGCGGTAGAACTGCAGTGGTTATTGCGCACAGACTGAGCACAGTTAAAAATGCGGATCAAATCATTGTATTGGATGATGGAGCAGTGGTGGAAAAAGGAACTCATGTCGAGCTTTTAGCTTTGAAGGGATCTTATTACACCTTGGTTCAGAGTCAGCTGGAATTGGAAAAAATAGCGCAATGACCCTAATTTGTAAAAGACAATTAATAACCCAATGATTGGCAAATGAAAAAGGAAAACGAGGTATTCATTGAATTGAAAAGTGAGCCGATGAATGAGATGCTTTCGCAGCCTCCTGCCTGGATAGTTCGTTCCGGAAGTGCCTTGTTTTTGGCAATCCTTTTATTGGTTATCGGTTTGAGCTGGTTCATTCGTTATCCGGACGAAATAGACGGTGAAGTTTTAGTGACAGGTTCCAAAGCGCCCATCGAACTTTCCAATCAAAGCTATGTGCAGTTGAAATCTCTGAATGTATCCGAAAACCAGGAAGTAAAACAAGGAGAGTTGATTGCTGAATTTGATTTCAGGTTGAATTCAAAAGACTTTGCAGCAGCAATGGCTTATGTGAAGCAGCTGGAAGCATTCAATGATCGGTTTCCGTCACAAATTCCGGTTCCTGACCAAAAACTGCAACTGGGAAGTTTCCGGGAACAATGGTCGAATCTTCTTTCCAGGATTACTGAATGGAACTCAGAATATGCTTCAGGCCTGCAAGAAGGAGAATTAAAATTGATGCGGCAGGAAATTGCTTTTCGCGAACAACTGCAGGTTATTTCCAGTAAGAAAATGAAGCTTTCAGAAAGTGAATATGCATGGATCGAAGAACAAGTGGTTGGCAGTGAACGCCTCGCCGAACAAAATGCCATTTCGAAGCAGTCGCTCACACAAGATAAACGCACCCGTAACCAGGCTATGCAGACCGTTGAGGGACAAAAAGAACAAGCTATTCAGAATTTGATCGCTTTGAACGGATTGCGTAAAGAAATCCTGATCCTGGAGCATGATGCGGATTTGGAGCGTCTTAAACGATCAGCTGAAATTCAACAACTCCTTACCGGACTGATGAATGCATTCCAAAACTGGAAAAAGAATGCTGTTTGGACGGCTCCCAGTTCCGGAAAAGTGGTCTTTAACAAGATCCTGCAAGTGAATAAATTCTACAAAGCAGACGAAGCTTCGATTGTGATTGTTCCGGAAGGAAATGGGTATTGTGCTGTTGCATCAATTGTCAATTCCGGATCCGGGAATTTGAAAAGAGGTCAAAAAGCCTTTATTGAACTCGCGGATTATCCCAAAACAGAGTTTGGAATGCTGGAGGGAAAAGTCAGCGGCATTACCCAAATAGATAAGGTCGGGAAGCTGGAAATCCGGATAGATCTTCCGTACCAATTGAAAACGACTTACCAAAAACAAATTCCACCCAAGGCTTTATTAAAAGGCAAAGTAAAAATCATCACGAAAGACAAACGATTATTGATGCGCTTTTTCGAACAATTTACAGCTTTAATCCAATGAATAAGTGTTTCCTGGTATTCGTGTTTAATTGGGCTGTTTTTAGTGCTTCGGGTCAGGAGAAACTCACCCTGCAAGCTTGTTTGGACAAAGTGGAAAATAATACCACGCAGCTTGCTGCCGAATCCGCATTACTGCATAGTTCCAGGATCAATATGCAATTCCATTGGTGGAGTTTGCTTCCCAACTTGTCTGGAAATACCGGTTTTAATACTTCATTCGGACGCAGATTGGATCCGTTCACTAACACCTTCGCTACCAGTTCCGTAAATTCTCAATCGTTCGGACTGAATTCAAGTGTGCAGTTATTTGACGGCTTTTCCTACTTCTACAAACGGAATCTTCTAACTGCCAAAATTGAACGGGATGAAATTGGGTTGAATCAAAAACGGAATGAGTTAAAAATCCAGCTCATTGAAAGCTATGTGACTTTGTGTAAACTATCCGTTCAAATACAATTGACGGAATCACGGATTGAGAAATACAAGCAGCTGCAAACTCTTCAAAGATTGCTGCTCCAAGAAGGGCGAATCAATGGACTTGATACACTCAGGAGTGAACAATCCATATTGAAAGAGTACAATCAATTGCTGGCCTTGAGGAATGAATCAAAGCTTAAAATACTTCAATTGAATCTCCTGATGAATCTGCCTTTAGGTTCCGTTTATTCAGTGGACGTTTCCTCTGTTTCGGCTATTGAAGACAAGGTGCGGTTCAAAGAAACCTACGGCTTGGAATTGAATGAAGTGGAATTGAAGCTGTTGGAAAACGAATTGCAGGTTGAGCGTTCAGCTCTTCTACCGGGCATTTCATTGAGCGGCCTCGTTGGAACAGGATTCTCCACGAATAATAAAGACTATTCTCTGGCAGGCATTCCAACGAAAACCTATTCGCGGCAGATCAATGAAAATCTGTATGAAGGTATTGGTTTCAATTTGAATATTCCTTTGTTTAATCGGGGAGAGTGGTTGAAGACCAAACGATTGAGTGCTGTTCAGCGAACAGAATTGGCACATAACAGGGAGCTTGCGGATCAGCTTTTGGAAAAGAAGCGCCTGGAATGGGAACAAAACCGGTTAAATATGGGGGCTCTGCAGGAACAGAATAGACACATGACAAACAACCTCGAACTGATTTACCAAAAAAGCCTGCTGCTTTATGAAGCGGGACGTTTGACATACCCTGAAATAGAAATGACGCTGATGGAATGGCAACAGGAATTGGAAGAAGCGGCTTTGCTTCAGATTGATTTGGAGTTGTTGGAAATGTTTGATGATTGATTAGAAATTGAACTTATCCTCCCCCTTGGTCACCCTCCAAAGGGGAAATAGAGATGAATATAGAAATACAATAACCATTATGAACACGAATTTACTGAATATTGCTTTTGAGGATCTGTTTAAGCTTACTGTTGGACTTATTGTGGATGATCTGAAGGTGCACCGACATTTGTATCATTTGAGTTTGAGCTCACCGGATAAAGCAGTGCTGAATCTGAAACTTTACCGGAAGATCTTTGCGTTGGCAGGTTTCAAGGAGCAGGATATGAGCGAAGAACTCGAAGACTGGTATTTTGAGCAAACGAAGCGCGTGGAGCTGATTGCTCCGGATGAGCAGGAGCTGCAAAACCTGGCTGCGGAAATACTGGAAGGATTACTGAAGACCAGAAGTGAAGTTTATAAAGGGAAATTCAGGAAATAAGTAGGGGGCAGAATTTTCCACCCTACTTGTTTTTATTAACCCCTCCACCAAACATCAATCACGGGAATCTTTGGCCCTTGATAAAACTCATAATTACCACCATTCCACCAATCATAAATAACCTTTCTCTTTTTGATCACCCGATAACTTCCATTCTTGTTTTTCTTTATTTTAAAATAAGTTGCACCGCTTGGATGAGTATTCTGACTTTGATCACCAAACACCGCCAAATTATCTAAGCGGTAATTATCGAAATAGTCTGCTAGTTTCAATGAATCTGAAGCCAAAAGATAACCGGTGCTCCAAATCATTGTTCCATCAAGTTTTCCATCTAATATATGATCCTCCCCTTGAATGATCTTGCTGCCAACTTTACAAAAATAATGCGGAAGAGATCTTATATTTCCAATAACAATTAGCTCTGCTTTTCTAGGAGCACCAGGAATTTGAAGCTTCAATTCATTCTCGTTATAGAATAACTGACCAAATATAGCATTCGTGGATATGATCAGTAAAAACGTACCTATTAGAAAGAATTTCATGATTTAGATGTTTTTAGTATCAAAAATAAAGATAAGAATCCTTTTTGGAAAACACTATAAAAAAGGGGCAGAACTCCGCATGTGCGGGACTGCCCCTTTTGTTTTCTGGTTTATTATTCTCTACTTCACAGCATCTGCCTTTTCCTGGGCTTTAGCCATAATGCCGTCTGCTTTTTTGTCAGCTTCCGCCTGCAGATTGGCAACTGTTTTATCTGCTTTTTTCTTGCCTTCTTTACATGCAATTTCGGCTGCTTTCTTTTTAAGGATATTTCCTCCGGCTTCGGCCATTCCGGCTTCACACTGCTTGTTGGTTTCGGCGATGACCTGGTCACCCGCTTTTCTGGCTTCGGCCTTGATTTTGTCGGCTTCTTTTTGTGCATCAGCCATGATCTTGTTTTTCTCCGCCATCAGGTCTTTCTTCACGTCTTCCACCTTGTCTTTCACAATGGTTCTCACGGAATCCTTTGCTTTGTCAATGATTTCTTTTCCTTTTTCCTTCAGGTTGTCTTTCAGGTTTCCGGTAGCTTTTAGCAGAGCTTCTTTGAAATCCGTTTTGATTACCGGTTTAGTTACAGTTCCTCCCACTAGGGCATTTACAGGGATAACATCCGGAATAGAGCCCACGTTCAATTTCGGCGTGATACCGTTTATTTTAGCAATTCCCTGTTCAGCCGCTTTAATAATTCCTCCCGGGATCATTGCTTTCGGGATCTGCATCACCATTTTATAGTCGATCTCTTGAGTGAATGCTGTTGAACCGGTAACTTCCGTATCAATTCCGCTTAGTTTGATCTTCAAAGGCTTTTTCAGACTCATTTTTCCGTCTTTAAAGCTGAAGAATGCTTTCACATCTTTAAATGTCTGGTTGGAAATTTTATCCATATTCAATGCATCTCCCAATTTTTTCAATGGTTCAAAACCACTTACTGTAACGGTATTTGTAAAGAAATCCCCGTCACCGCTCAAGGTGTTGTAAACAGGCTCCAATGCTTTGGTCAAATCGCCCTTCATGTTCAGGTTCGAGCTGAATTTTCCGGATGCATATTTGGCAACCGGCGCCAATTTCCCGATTGTAAGGAAATGCGAAGTAATTTCTTTGATATCTATCTCTTTCAGGTTGTAACCCAAATCGATTGCCGGTTTGTTGTGGTCTTTCGAGCTGTAACTTCCGCGAAGGCCAACAGTTCCACCCATAGTATTCATCGTCAATCCGTTTAAAGAAGCCACTTCTTCTTTCACATTGACATTTCCGGTGATGTTGTTCACATCAATTCCATTGTAGCGCAGCTTCTGCACGTTTGTATTCAGGTTGAAATCTACATTTTCAGGAATCAACAGCGGTTCTGCATTCGGATCTGCCGGAGCCGGTTCTGCCGAAGCAGCAGCAGTTTTTGGAGCACCTGATACGCCCATTAACTGATCCAGATCAAGGTTGTTACTGTTGAAATTGAATGTTCCCTTCAGCAACTGGTCCTTATCTTCGTTTCCGAACAGGTAGCCCAAATAGTTATCTATCTTTCCGTCCATCGCGAAATCAGATTTACCCATGCTCGCGTGCATTTTCTCCAAGGAAAGGTTTTGCGGGCTGAAACGGAAAGTCAAATCTTTCACGTTCACATCCTCATTCAGGTCTTTTGATTTATACAGGAAATCGAATAGTTCTATCAATCCTTTTGCATCAAATTTTTCGTATTGTTCGTTTTCAATGGAACTCATTTTTCCATTCAAAGAAACATCAGCGTTAAGCTTTCCTTTGTAAGATTCTCCCGGAGCCAAAGGCATTACCTTACCGATTGTTGCCAGGTTTACTCTTGCTTTGATTTTTGAATTGATCAACGGATCAGAAATGGGGGTTCTTAACTTTAAATTGGCATCAATGAGGTTGCCAACAAACTCAGAATGGAATTTCGTTACGTCAATCGTCATTTTATCCAGGTTAGATCCACCCGCAAACTTTGAACCGGCATCCACTACAATACCATTGATTGATCCCAGACCTGCATATTTGATGCTTGCATTGTTGACATTCAAACCAACATCCCATCCCGGATAGGTTTTATCATCCAAACGACCTTTTACTGCCGCATTCATTTTTAAATTACCTTTTGCGATCATGCTTTCGTAGCCGCTTTGGTAGAAGGTCGGAACCAATGAAAGCAAGTCTTTGAAACTGATTTCTTTGGTATTCAATTTCAAATCCATTTCTGCATGGTCCTTCAGCATCTGGTAGAAACCATCCAATGACATCTTGAAATTATTCAATTCAAAATTATTTTCTTTCAAAGTGAATTTGGAATCATCTTCCTTGAATTCCATCAACAGGTTTACATCTGCATTGGTCTTCACTTTCGACAAGTAGCTCAAGCCCTCCATTTCCAAGGTCAGCTCGTCCATTTGCGTGCTTGTTTCGAAATCAATCACGTCAGCTGTCAAATCACCTTCACCGGTATGATTCAGGTTTTTGATATTGGCATACATGTCGGAAGCCTGGTCGTCATAAACGATCTCGATGTTCTTCAAAGAATATTCTTTTAAAGACATTTTAAATTTGGATGGCTCCTCTGAAGCCGGTTGCTCCTCTACCGGAATCACGATATCGTAGTTCGCTTTTCCTTCCGGATCCACGCGTACATCGAACTTTGCATCAGAGATGTGAACTTCGTCAATTTCGATCTCATCTCCACCGATTACATCCCATAAACCTACATGTGCCTCAATAGTTTTGATACTTGCCAACTCTACGCCCTTAAATTCCGTTCTACCTGTTACCTTCGTGTCATATAATTGGATAGTGACATTTGGGAACGTGGATAGAAAGGTCAGATCAAAGTCTTTGATAGTAACATCAGCCTTCAGAGATTTGCTTACTTCTTTCAATACCAGTTCCTTAATCTCATCCTTGAAAATTATAGGAATCAGGATGATTGCTATTAGTAAGAATAACAGGGTAAGTCCTGTCCATTTGAAAAGTCTGCGAATGAAACTTTTCTTCTTTTTAGGCAATTTTTCTTTTTTAGACATTGATAGGTATTTTAAGTATTAACCAAAGAATGTATCTTTACATTCTTACGAAAATAAGCTTTTCATGAAACAATTAGCAGTCCTAACGTTATTAATTTTTAGTCCGTTTGCGAATCAGGCACAAATCTCAACAGGAAAGGTTGGAGAGACTAAAAAGAAAACCGAAACCGAATCCGGAAAAGAAGCAAAAGATCCTTCCACAAAGTATGATCCTGAGAAGAATATGTTCGATTTTACCGTGTTTTTGGGAGCAGGTTACAGTATCGGGTCTCACCGCTTAGCAGAAAATGGAGATCTGTTTGGAAGAGAGATTGGAGAGAGAGCGAATGAGAAGATGGTCAATCGCTGGACCTACCAGGCTGGAGTCCGCAACCGGATCAACCGCTTTTTGAGCTTTGAAGCAGGATTATCCATTGATCGCTATGGAGAATCTTATGAGTATAAATCTACAGTACTAAATAACGACAGCACGTATTCTTATGAACGCAGTTATAATATGCTGGCTCTTCCTATTCAATTGTACTTTACATATGGGACACGTGTTCAGCTTCTTGCCGGAGTAGGAATTCAGCCGTTCATTCCACTGGGGATGAGAACAGAGACGACCATTATTGATTCTGCGGGATCGGATATCAGCCCGGAATCGGACGCTAAAACGATTGAAGGATTGAACAGTGCCGGAATCAGCTTATTATTCTCTGCAGGTGTGCAGTACCGCTTTTCAAAGTATGTTTCAGTATATGTGATCCCGGCTTATTCCCTGGGATTGACAAATATTTATTCGAAGCAGGAGCCTCACAAAGAGTGGTTGAATGCGCTAAATATCCGTTTTGGATTGGCGCTTCATTTCCCGGATGCAACAAAAACACGGACCAAGAAGGTGAAAGATCCGAACCGGAAGAAGGTGTTTCAGTGGTAACCACGAAGTAGATTTCGTACCTCAATCACTACGTGGTTTCCATTTTACAAAGTTGAGGGGTGTTCGGAAGGATGCCCTTTTTTGTTTGCCATTGAAGCAGTATCGAATTCTATTTGTATTTTTAGTAGGAAGATATTTTGCTTTGCCATACTAAATTCAACGAATGACAGAATCATTAATCCTACAAAAACTAGCCAGTTCAGTGAAGACTGAAGTGGAAGAAGCGCTTTATGCGATAGGTGAAAATCCGCCGCCGAATGCGGTTGAATTGATTTTGCCATTTCTGAATCATGCAGACCGCGGAATCCGTGAAACAGCTGCGTTTAGTTTGGGTGAAATCCAAATGGACAGTGCCATAGAGCCTTTAATAAAGCTTGTTCGTTCTGATGCAGACGATTCCTTAAAAGATTTTGCATTGGACGCACTTGACAGATATCAAAGCCCGGAAATGGAGTTGCTGCTGCTTGAATTACTGGACAGCCAGGTTTTAAAAATGCGCGTTCCGGTTACCTTATTGAAAGACTATCCATCTGCAAAAGCCAGAACCGTTTTAGCAGAGATTTTACTGGAAGACTCTTACAATCATATGGTCCACATTCCGGCGGTTGACTCACTTTATGCTATGAATGATCCTTCATTGAATGAGAAATGGGAGGAAATAACAGCATCTACCAATGAAGAATATGTATTCGTCATTGCCCATAAAGCACTGATTGAACTGCACTACGAAAAAGGGAAATACCCGTTTGAACCTACCCTATTTGATCAATACGATCAGTTGAATTCCACATTGGAGATCTTCCGGATTACCGTAGAGATGAATCGGGAAGTCGAAGAGTTTCTTTTAATTTCTTTGGAAAAAGAAAAATTTGATGATTTATTTGCTTACGGCATGATATCAATAAACATGCTCATTGCGATGATCATTATTGAGAAAGGAACTCCGGAATCCATTCAAACACTAGCGGAAATAATAACAAAAGTATGGAGCAAACATCATATAGATCGATTTCATAGTTATATAGAAGGATCAAAACTGGAGAAGAGGTACCAGGAGGTTTTGAAAACTGATTGATCAAGAATAAAAGAATAAATGCTCATGCAATTCATAGGACTAGGGTTTAGAAAATCAGACGATGTAGATTTGGAAGCCATTCGCGGCAAAGCTGCGGAATACGATCTATTGGCTTCGAAGGTTTTCAGTGAAGGGGAATTCAGAGAAGGACTGGAAGATTTTTCAGTTCATTATGAGTTGGAGTACCTGCAATTGGCCGCGTTCAATGAAAACGATAAAAAAGCAAGTTCAAGACAGATCTCCGATGAGTTGAGTGAATTTCACCGGGTTTCTGCGGAATGTGGTTTCCTGAACTTTTTGAGTAATGAGAAAGAGAAATTCCCGGAGGTTTACTATGTCATCTTTGCCTGCGATTGGAACCAGGCTGATCCGACGAGATTGGTGCGCTTAGCAAGCGATGAGTTGAAAACGTATTTCACCTTTAACAGCAGCTGGTATTTGTGGCTGTTCAATTATTCTGCCAAGCGGTCTTATCCGGAGTTGCATGTGCCTTTGGTGCTGGAGATTGCAAACGTGTAATGAGAATAAATTAATAAACCATTAATGGAGAACTTAACGCTTAATACCGAATTTTTTGACCTTTTTGTACAATTTATGGGAAATGGAGAAAGCCACACCATTGTTCCCAACGAAACCGCTGAAGAATACAAGCATGTTTTTATGGGTGCCCCGGATGAAACGGACCTTGTTATCGAAATCTGGAAAAACCATGGCTTTTCAAACTATAAAAATGGTTTGTTCAGTATCGTCAATCCAAATGAATACAATGAGATTGCCAGAAAATTTCCGAATATCTCTCCAACTGCTAATGTTTTCGCAAAAAGCTGTGTGGGCGGCCTATTTATTTTCGACAATCTCCCGATTGGGAAATCAATTCTCTATTTGAATGTACATACCGGAATGCGAAAGGTTATTGGAACAAGCCTTGAGGTGTTGTTAGGAATAGAAATTTCCGCAGATTCTTTTTGGAAGAAGGAGTGTTATGGAAAAACAGAATTGAAAGTAATTGATAAACACGGTCCGCTGGCTTATGACGAATGCTATGCTTTTGTTCCGGCACTTGCGCTCGGAGGAAGTGAAAGCATAGCTAAAATGCAAAAAGTAAAAGTGAAAGAGCAGCTGGAACTATTGGCGCAGTTGTATTGATTGAAATAAAGATAGTAACAATGGAAAACGTAACACTTATTTTATTTAACGAAATGCAGTTTGCTGTTGAAAAGCACTCGGATGTACCGGATGATCTGATTGAAAAATATAGTGGCAAATTCATGGGAGATGCGGATGACTTTGATATCCTTTTGCATATTTGGAAGCAAGATGGCTTTGCAAATTATCAAAACGGGTTCTACAGTACTGTGAATCCGGATGAATATTCAGAGATTGCCCGAAAATTTCCTGACATTTCCGCTACAGCATTGGTTTTTATGAAAACGTGCGTTGGCGGACTATTCATTTACGATGAATTACCTATCGGTAAATCTATCCTGTACCTAAATGTGCATTCGGGAGAAAGAGACATTGTCTCTACCCATTTTGAAGTGTTTTTTTCAGGAAAATTAGGCGCGGAGTCGTTTTGGAAAAGAGAATGCTATGGAAAAACAGAATTGAAAGTTATTGATAAATACGGTGCGCTGGCTTATGACGAATGCTATGCTTTTGTTCCGGCCCTGGCGTTTGGAGAAAGTGAAAGCATAGCTAAAATGCAGAAAGTAAAGGTGAAAGAGCAGCTGGAACTATTGTCACAGTTGTATTGATTGAAATAAATAACAGATTGCCGAACAATGAATTGGATAGATAAAAAGATAGAGGAATTAGGAGGTTTGTCAGAATCTGAAGGACAAACCAATTCTGATGATATAAGGGACTTTTTTTCCCGAAAGGGTATAGATGATCAATCGGTATTTTATAAGCTCATAACAGAGTTAGGCGGGAGAAATTTCAATGAAAATGTTGTCGTTCCTAATAGTGGAAATATTCCGGTTGCGGATAAAAACAATTTTATCCCGTTCTCTGTGTTCCTGGGCTTTAAAAACGGAGGATTTGGGATTATTGAGATAAATGAGATGCTGTCAGATAATTTACCATTGGATTCTGTTGCTTTCGGTATGGGCGATCCGACAGGTGATTATTGGGTGTGCAACACCAGAAATGGTAAAATCAGCTTCTGGATCCATGATAGTGAAGATCCATTTATCTATCCTGTGGCAGACAATCTTGAAAGTTTCATCTCTGGGTTTTTAATTGACACTTCAAAGCGTTCAGACGATAATGAAATAGTCGATTTTTGGATAGCAGATGATTTTTAACGAAATACCTTTAAACAAGTAGGGGCGCGATTAATCGAGCCCCTACTGTGTTTTACTCCGAATCACTAGGACCGGTTCCGGTGCCGAATGACTGAATGTCTCCATCGTAGAAGATCATCAATTGAGCAACATCTCTTAGGAAATCAATTTTACCGATCTCAATGCGGTTGATCTTCAATCCTGTTCTTTTTTGAACGTCAGCCTTCATTTCTTCGTATTTTTCCGGCTGGATCAGATCAATGCGGTCGTAGATAATGATTTTTCGCGTTTCATGTTTTAGAAGCCATAAGTATTCCAAACCTGCAACCAGGAGCAGCAAAGCACCATTCATGACGCCCATTTCTGCCAATGAAATTTTATTGGAAGCAAGGGCATTGATTACAGAAAGTCCGATTACCAGGAACAGGTAGGTCATTTCTTTGATCTCAATTCCTTCTGTTCGATACCTTAGAATTCCGAAGATTGCGAAGAGCCCAAGGCCCATTCCGGTGTCAATATCGAGTTTTTTCAATCCGAAACACAGGAAAAATGTGATCATACCGATCATGAAGTACGTGAAGAGATAGTCTTTTCTTCTCGCTTTGGTATAATACATGAAGCGGATAAGAATTACCAGAACCACCAGGTTCACGGTCATACGGAATAAAAGCGGGTAAAGGTCTTCGTTGAACCAGGAAATGCCGAACAACTTAAAGTCCGGTTGATGTGCGAGGAGCATGTGATGAATTTTTTATTAGTTTTTGTATAAGTAGCTTTTTTGCCTTGAAACGGTTTGCTTTTAAACGGTGTTCGTCGTAAAGGTCAATCATTCCGAAGCAAAATTTAGATATGCGAAACGGACGAATTAATTCGCGTTTCATTAATTGATAGAAAGGAGAAGTTCTATCGAGTTTGGGCTGTTTCAATTCTGCAATAACAATAGCCGAAAGCGTTTGGTTTTTACATTCCGGTGCATCCAGCGTTCCGTTTACGATGTCAAAGTCAATTGTAAGACGTTCTTCTACCAGTTTATTCACCAGCGTAATGCGGCGATAACTGTTTACCATGACCGGCTTTAAATCGATTTGTTTGCGCAGTCTGTCTAACAAAAATGAGCGCTGATCATTCGAAAAATCGGCAGTGAATCCGTCAATATTGATCCGGTTTTTATCCGTTCGTCCTTTGATCTTTTCTTTGACTTCCAGGTACGATTTATTACTGTCCAAATACGTTCGAATCCTAACTTTAAAACGGTTCGGAATCGATTTGTGGTGATCCTGGAAAAAAGAATAAGAAGAATTGTCGAAATACTGGCTGGTGTAGTCGAAAATGACTTTTCCTTCTATATTCAGCACATCGTAATAAGGGCGCATTTCATCCAGGAAAGCTTCCAGTTTACTGATCGGGAAGGCAAACTTTTCGTCCACACGGTTCATCAAAGGGGCACGAGACAATTCGTCGAGTGAAATCCCGTCATAAGTGTGCAACAAATCAGTTAATCTTCTCTTCATGTTAAATTCAAATATAGTTAATAATCTATATGACGTGATTTTTACAGCAGAAGTTATTTAAATTTTGCGGTAAAAAGTTAAAAAAATGCGGCGTACTCTTTAAAAGTTCAAAGGTTAAATGGTTTAAGAGTTCAAATTGGATTTGAACCCATTGAACATTTTGAACTCTTTACACTATTTTTGTGCCATGCAAAAGAAAATTTTACTCCTGGGTTCGGGTGAACTTGGTAAAGAATTGGTAATCGCTTTACAGCGTTTGGGACAAACGGTTATTGCTGTTGACAGTTATGAGAATGCACCGGCTATGCAGGTTGCAGATTCGTTTGAAGTGATCAATATGCTGGATGCTGTTTCACTGGATGCCATTGTTGCAAAGCATCACCCGGATTTGATAGTTCCCGAAATTGAAGCGATTCGTACGGAGCGTTTCTATGAGTACGAAAAAATGGGAATTCAGGTAATTCCTTCTGCAAAAGCTGCCAATTTCACCATGAACAGAAAGGCAATCCGCGATTTGGCAGCCAAAGACCTGGGAGTAAAGACGGCTAATTACCTGTATGCCAAAACAGGTGAAGAGTTCGAAAAAGCAGTTCTTGAAATTGGAATTCCATGTGTGGTGAAACCACTGATGTCGAGCTCCGGAAAAGGCCAATCCGTAATTCGGTCCAAAGAGGAAATTCCCAAAGCATGGACATATGCCATTGAAGGTTCACGTGGCGATTTGAAAGAAGTGATCGTGGAAGAATTCATCCCGTTTGATTACGAAATTACTTTGTTGACAGTCACTCAAAATAAGGGTGAAACCTTGTTCTGTGCTCCAATCGGTCACAGACAGGAACGTGGGGATTACCAGGAAAGCTGGCAGCCCATGCCGATGAACGCGGAACATTTGAAAGAAGCTCAGGAAATGGCTGCGAAAGTAACCACAGCACTGGGCGGATCAGGTTTGTGGGGAGTAGAATTCTTCATTACGAAAGACGGAGCTTATTTTTCAGAATTGTCACCACGTCCGCACGACACCGGAATGGTAACACTTGCCGGAACACAGAATTTTAGTGAGTTTGAATTACATGCACGTGCTATTTTGGGATTGCCGATTCCATCCATCGTTTCGTTGAAGAATGGTGCAAGTGCGGTTGTTTTGGCAGATAAGGAAACAGATAATGCACCCACTTTTTCAGGTTTGGAAGAAGTGCTGCAGGTGGAAGGTTCTGACGTTCGCATTTTCGGAAAACCAACCACAAGACCTTACAGAAGAATGGCCGTGGTTTTGTATTCCGGAGACCAGGAAGTGACTCAGATTACTGATAAGGCAAAGGAATTAGCGAAGAAAATCACCATCAATTACCGTTAATTTGAAACGAGTAGTAATTATTGGCGGCGGACCTGCGGGTCTAATGGCCGCAACCCAATTATTGAAAAGTGATTGTGAGATTATTTTGCTGGATCAGAAGGCGAGTGTAGGAAGAAAATTCCTTGTTGCCGGAGATGGGGGATTTAACCTCACACATTCAGAGAATAAATTGGAATTGATGGAGAAATACGATTCGGATTGGATGAAACAAGCCGTTCGAACGTTTCCAAATAAGGACTTCATCAAATTTTTGAAGCAGATCGGGATCGAAACGAAGGTGGGTTCTTCCGGAAAGATTTTCCCGGAGGACGAAATCAAACCGATCCAGGTTTTGAATGCCTGGAAGCAGCATCTGGAGCCGAAAGTGCAGTTTGTACTGAACGCCCGATTCCTGAACTTTAACGAAAAGCAGGTGGAAGTGGAAAGAGATGGGAAAACAGAGAAAATCGATTTCGATTACCTGGTTTTGGCATTGGGCGGAAAATCCTGGCCGGTTACTGGCTCAGATGGAGCCTGGACTTCAGTTTTTGAACAAAAAGACATCGCATTAAATCCTTTCAAACCCAGTAATTCCGGTTTGGTATTATACGAAAACTGGCTGACCGGTCTGGAAGGAAAAATCCTGAAAAATATCCGTACTTCCTGCGGAAATCAAAGCTGTGCCGGGGATTTGGTCTGCACAAGTTATGGCCTGGAAGGAAAACCTGCATACGCGGTCAATGGTGCTTTGCGAAAAATGGAGAAACCAGTTTTCAAAGTAGATTTAAAACCCCAAATGACCTCCGAGAAGATCTTCGAAATTCTCAAAAAGGCAAAGAATCCGTCGCAGGGATTGAAAGAGTTGAAACTGGGAGAAGTAGCTATTTACTGGATCAAGAATTTTGTTTCCAAAGAGCGTTTTCTAAATCCGAAAGAGTTGACGAAGGCAATCAAAGAGTTACCGATTGGAATTAAAGGTTTCCGGCCCATCGAAGAAGTGATCTCCAGTGCGGGAGGTATTTCGGATACGGAAATCTCCGAATCGGGTGAATTGAACAAATTCCCGAATGTATATGTTGCCGGTGAAATGATCGATTGGGATGCGCCTACAGGCGGATATTTGATCCAGGGGTGTGTTTCAAGCGGCTACGTTTCGGGGAAAGCGATTTCTCGTGCCTTCGACTCCGCTCAGTCACCGAGGTGAAATTACGGTTGAATTTCAGAGTGTTTTCGGGGCAAATCATAAGAAATATGTGGCTTAGTTGAAGTAAAATCCGACCAGGTGGCTGAGCGGAGTCGAAGTCACTGATCTATTCTAGGCAAATTGATCTTCTCTTTCACCACAAACCCCGTTGGGAACTGCGCTGCAGTACCTGCTTTTACTTTTTCTGCTTCGAGCTGTGTTCTGAAATCACCGACTTTCAAAAAATAATGCGGTGCCACAAATTCTACGTAAGTGTCCACTTTTGGAAATTGAGCGGCAAATTTGGAGCGGGCATCATCAATGAAGGATTTATTCGAGTCAAATGCCAACTGCAGTCGATAACCACTGATTTCAGGTGTGTTTGCCTGCCCCTGAGCTTTCACCAGTTCATCAATTCTATCATCTTTTACAATCGTAACCTGCGCATTTCCGAAATATGAAATGACCGACAGAATTGTTATCAAAATTACCTTTTCCATAGCAAGCATCTTTCCGCAAAGTTAATTGAAATTCTGCATACGATTCATGCTATGCAGAATTGCTGAATTTGTTGTAAAAAATCGTGCCGAAAAACACCGCTCAAAGCGAGTAGAATTGTTGTAAGTGGTAGCAAATTAGGGGATTGTTAAGAAATGTGAAAGAAGAGAGTTATTTAGAATCATTTTAAATTAAAAAATCGGGGGCAGTTTTTGTCATAAAACTGTCACAGAAACCCCTTATTCTTCTAAATTTGCCATCGTTAATTGCTGTGTTAACATAGGGTTGACAATAAATTTTAGAAACAAAAATATCTAATAATCAGATGTTTAGAAGTATAAAACAATGGTGTATCGGTGCTCTTTCAACAGTATTTGTTGTTGGTGCATTTGATAGTTTCGCTGCGGCTCCGGATGGAGGAGCGCTATTTAAAGCAAAGTGTGCTACATGTCACTCCCCCTTTAAAGATGGTACAGGTCCCAAGCTATTTGAAGTCCGTAAGAAATGGGCTGAAGGTGGTGCTAAGGAAGGTTCTATCTACCAATGGGTAGCGAACTGGAGTGCAGCAGCAGCGGCAGATCCGTATGCAAAGCAGGTTTCCGATGTGAAGAAAACTGCGATGAATACATTCCCGGATTTAGCAGGAAAAACAGAAGAGATCGATGCGATTTTCAATTACATTGATTCTCAGACTCCTCCAACTCCAGGAGGTGGTACCGAAACGGGTAGTACTCCGGGAGCTACAGGTGTTGATGAAGTAGAGGAGGATGGTCTTTCATGGGTTTGGATCCTGATGGGAGTTGTCTTCGTTGTAATCATTATGGCAGTTGGTGGTGTTCGCCGTCAATTGAGAAATGCAACGAAAGAGCACGAAGGCCAATCAGTGAACGATGAGCTTTCATTCTCACAAGAGTTTAAATCATGGGCTTGGAAATACAAGCGTTATGTAGGTCTTGGAGGATTGGTGATCGTCATGTCTTTGATCGTTTCCTTATTCCTTTCACTTTATTCGATTGGTATATTGGAAGATTACCAGCCGTCTCAGCCAATTGAGTTCCCGCATGATATTCATACAGGGAAGAATCAAATTGACTGTAAGTACTGTCACAACTCTGCTGACAATGGTAAAACTGCAGGAATCCCAACTGTAAACGTTTGTATGAACTGTCACAAGCAGATCGGCGGAACTACTCCGGAAGCACAGGATAAAATCGCTAAGATTTATGCGGCTGCCGGATATAATCCTGCAACACAATCTTACTCCGGGAAAACAAAAGAAATTATCTGGAACAAAGTTCACGTATTACCTGATCATGTTTACTTCAATCACCAACAACACATCGTTGCAGGACAAGTTGATTGTAAGCAGTGTCACGGTGATATGACGAAACAAAACGAGGTGGCGAAAGTTCAGCCGGTTGCTGAATTGAACAAGATCGAAGGAAACGTTCCGTTGACAAAAGCAACTTTGACAATGGGATGGTGTATCGAGTGTCACGCTGAGAAAGAAGTTCTTGGTGGTAAGCCGCTGGATACAGAAGGAAGCAACTATTACAATGAAATACATAACCGTTTGTTAAAAGACAGAAAATTATACAATAAGTTCCTGGAGGACAAAAAGATAACGGTTAAAGAATTAGGTGGTTGGGAATGTGCTAAATGTCACTATTAATCAATCTCATACAGTAGAACAAAGATTATGGCTATGTCAAAAAAATATTGGAAAGGTCTTGATGAATTGCATGAAACACCTGCATTCATTGAGTCAAGAGATCGCGAGTTTGCTCCGTCTGTTTCTGTTGACGAATTCTTAGGTGATGATCAACTTGCTGAAACATCTACGGCACGTCGTGACTTCTTGAAATTCTTAGGATTCAGTGTCGCAGCTGCTACAGTTGCAGCGTGTGAAGCTCCGGTTACAAAAGCTATTCCTTACGTTGTTAAACCGGAAAACGTAACTCCGGGTGTTGCAACCTGGTATGCTTCCACTTATTACGATGGGAACGCATACGCAAGTATTGTGGTGAAAACACGTGAGGGTCGACCGATTTATATCAAAGGAAACCGTGATTTCGGATTTACGCAGGGAGCTTTAACTCCTCAAATCGTATCATCCGTTCTTTCACTTTACGATAGCGCTCGTTTGAAAACAGCACAGGCTAAAGGAGGGAAAGATATTTCATGGGACAAATTAGATGATGCTGTTCAGGCAGAATTGGCTAAGATCAAGAAATCAAACGGTAAAGTTGCATTCGTTGCAAATTCGGTTATTTCTCCTTCTATGCAGAGTTCAATTGTAGATTTGTCTACAAGTATCTTCGGAGAAGTGAAAGATGCAAATGGAATGGCAGCTGTTCACCCGAACTTTAACTTTATCCAATACGATGCAGTTTCTTACGCTGGAATGCGTGAAGCAAACATGGAGTCTTTCGGAATGCGTGCTATTCCCGATTACGATTTCATGCAGGCTAAAACAATCGTGAGTATCGGTGCAGACTTTTTGTCAACCTGGTTGCTTGGAAATGCATACTCAGCTGCTTACGGAAAACGCCGTGACCCGAAAGGCGAATGGATGAACAAACACTTCCAGTTTGAGTCAACTATGTCAATCACCGGTTCAAACGCAGATTACCGCGGAATGATCAAGCCAAGTGAGCAGGCAAATGTACTTTCTTACATTCTTGGTAAATTCGGGGTGAACGCAGGTGTTCCGTCAGATTTGCCGAAAGAAGCAAAAGCTGTTGCAGATGCAGCAGTAAAAGCATTAAAGGCTTCTAAAGGAATGTCAGTGGTTGTTTCCGGGTCTAATAATAAAGCCGTTCAGATTCTTACGAATAAGTTGAACAGTGTATTAGGAGCTTACGGAAAAACAATTCTTTTCGACAAGCAATTGCAAATGTTCCAATCCGAAGACGCGAAAATGCAGAAATTAGTTTCTGATGTAATCGCAGGAAAAGGACCGGATGCAGTTTTCTTCTTAGGAACAAACCCTGTTTACAACTTACCGAATGGTAAAGCGTTTGCAGCGGCTCTTGATAAAGTAAAATTAAGCGTTTCATTATCCGGTTACGGAGACGAGACAGCTACAAAATGTTCATACATTGCTCCGGATCACCATGCATTGGAATCATGGATGGATTACAATCCGAAAGCAGGACATTATTCAATCGCACAGCCTACTATTCGTCCGTTATTTGATACGGCTCCTGCAATGGAATCATTGTTGGTTTGGGCGGGTGCTAAAAACCGTGGAGGAAAAGATTCACGTGTAGCTTACGAGTACATTCAGAAAAATTGGGAGATCTACGGATTCCCTTATCAAACAAAATACGCAGACTTCAATACTTACTTCGAAATGGCTATTCACAATAGCTGTCACGAAGATATGGTAATGCCCGGAGCAGCGACTCCAGTTGCATTCAATGATGCAGCAATGGGGAAAGTTGCCGGTAAATTACCGAAAGCAGGTTCTTTGGAAGTCGTATTGTACCAAAAAGCAGGTATCGGAAACGGAGATATGGCTGGTAACCCATGGTTGCAGGAAATGCCGGATCCAATTACTAAAGTAACCTGGGACAATTACATCACGATGTCTCCTGAGGCAATGAAGAAAGACGGTTATGCTGTTACTTTCGACCAGGAGCATGGATTGAATATGGCAACTGTAAAAGTTGGCGGAGAATCAATCACACTTCCTGTTTACCCTTCACCGGGTCAAGCTCCGGGAACAATCGGTATCGCTTTAGGATACGGACGTGGAGAAGGAAATGAAGAAATCGGAAATGCTGCTTTCGTTACGAAACAGTACGGAGGTTTCGAAATGGATGAAAAAGGGAATCGTGTAACAGTTGGTAAAAATGCATTCCGTTTGCTTACCTGGGAAAATGGAACTTACCAAAATGAAACAGCTGCTTCTCTTTCAAAAGCAGGAAGCGAACTATATCCAATCGCAGCAACACAAATTCACCACACGGTAATGTCCCGTAACTCTATTGTTAGAGAAACAACACTGGAGATTTACCAAAACGAAGAAGAAGAATACTACAACCACAAACATGTATTGCATGAGAATGGTAAAGCAGTTCCGATTTCAGAGTTTGATTTGTGGGATGCACATCCGGTAGAGAATATCGGTCACCGTTGGGGAATGACTATCGACCTGAACCAATGTTTTGGTTGTGGTGTTTGTATCGTAGCTTGTCAGGCTGAGAACAACATCCCGGTAGTTGGTAAAGACGAAGTTAGAAGAGGTCGTGAAATGCACTGGTTGCGTATCGACCGTTACTTTGCATCCAGCGAAGAAGTAGTAGTAGGAACACGTAAAAATCCTGTTTTAGGAGAGTTGGATTACAGAGCATCTGAAATCCCGACTGCGAATCCTACTGTAGTTCACATGCCAATGATGTGTCAGCAGTGTAACCATGCTCCGTGTGAAACGGTTTGTCCGGTTGCTGCGACAACGCACTCAAATGAAGGATTAAACCAAATGACCTATAACCGTTGTATCGGTACTCGTTACTGTGCTAACAACTGTCCTTACAAGGTTCGTCGTTTCAACTGGTTTAACTACCCATCTTATAAGAAATTTACAGAGATCAACCCTGCTCAGGACGATTTAGGACGTATGGTATTGAACCCTGACGTTACAGTTCGTACTCGTGGTGTGATGGAGAAATGTTCATTCTGTGTTCAGAAGATCCAATCTGTGAAATTAGAAGCTAAAGTTCAGAACAGAACAGTTCAGGACAGCGACTTCGAATCTGCTTGTTCGGATGCATGTCCGGCAGGAGCTATTGTATTCGGTGACTGGAATGACGTGAATTCAGAAATTCGTAAGAGTTCTAAAGACAAACGTGCTTACCAGGCATTGGAAGAAGTGGGAGTTAAGCCAAATGTTTGGTACAAAGTGAAAGTTCGCAACAATGAGAATCCGGAATTGGATACACTTGTAGCGAATGCTGTAAAATTCGACGAGGCTGCTCACGCGGCACACGGAGGAGGACATAGTGATCATGCTGAACATGGACATGGAAATAAATCAAATCATTAATTGCTTAAAATTAAAGTCTAATGCATAAGGAAGCTGCAATTCGTGAACCCCTCATATTAGGTCACAAGACGTATCATGAGATTACTGAAGACGTATGTAAACCGATTGAGGATAAAGCACCGCGCATGTGGTACATTTTATTCGGTATCGCTTTAGTTATCGGATTATACGGAGTAGGATGTATCTTTTACTTGTTAGGAACAGGTATTGGAGTTTGGGGTCTTAACAAAACCGTTGGTTGGGCTTGGGATATTACCAACTTCGTTTGGTGGGTAGGTATCGGTCACGCCGGAACCCTGATCTCAGCAGTATTATTATTGTTCCGTCAAAAATGGAGAATGGCGATTAACCGTTCTGCAGAAGCGATGACAATTTTCGCGGTATTCATGGCAGGTTTGTTCCCGCTAATTCACATGGGTCGTTTGTGGGTAGGTTACTGGACACTTCCATTACCAAACCACTTCGGTTCTCTTTGGGTTAACTTCAACTCCCCGTTGTTATGGGATGTATTTGCGATCTCAACGTATCTTTCTGTATCCTTAGTATTCTGGTACATCGGTTTGATTCCTGATTTCGCTACAATCCGTGACCGTGTGAAAAAACCAATTCCAAAGAAGATGTACTCTATTCTTTCTTTCGGATGGTCAGGACGCGCTAAGCACTGGAATCGTTTCGAATTAGTATCCTTGGTACTTGCGGGTGTTGCTACACCATTGGTATTCTCGGTTCACTCTATTGTATCCTTTGACTTTGCTACATCCGTTATCCCTGGATGGCATACTACGATCTTCCCTCCGTATTTCGTTGCGGGAGCGGTATTCTCCGGATTCGCGATGGTACAAACGCTTCTTTTGGTGATGCGTAAAGCCATGAAGTTAGAAGCTTACATTCACACAAGACACGTAGAATACATGAACATTGTAATCATGGTTACAGGTTCAATCGTAGGAACGGCATATATTACCGAGTTATTCATTTCCTGGTATTCAGGCGTGGAATACGAAGCATACGCATTCTTCAACAGAGCAGTGGGACCATATTGGTGGGCTTATTGGGCTATGATGACTTGTAACGTGGTTTCTCCGCAGTTGATGTGGTTCAAGAAATTAAGAAGAAGTTTATTGTTTACATTCGTCATCTCAATCGTTGTAAACATCGGTATGTGGTTTGAGCGTTATGTAATTATCGTTACTTCCATTCACCGCGATTACCTTCCGTCTTCCTGGTCTATGCACTACCCAAGTCACATCGACTTAGGTGTATATGTCGGAACGATCGGTTTGTTCTTCGTATTCTTCTTATTGTTTGCTCGTTTCTTCCCGGTATTGGCGTTGAACGAATTGAAAACAATCCTGAAATCATCCGGAGAATCTTACAAGAACGACACCGCACCGATTCACCCTTATTTTGCAAAAAACGGTCATGGTAGTCACGGACACGATCATGGACCGGATTCAGGAACAGGACATGCTGATCCGAACGCAGAAGGTACAAACGATATTAACAATCATTAATAGAGAAACATGGCAGAGAAAGTAATTTATGCAATGTATGACGACGACGATGTGCTAAAAGACGGCGCAAAGAAGTTAGTCGCTAAAGGAGTTAAAGTAGCTGACGTGTTTTCTCCGTTCCCGATTCACGGAATTGATCCGATTATCGGGGTGAAACAAACGCGTTTGGGTATTATGGCATTCTTATATGGTTTGACTGGTACTACACTGGCAACACTTGGAATGAACTATTTCATGATCCAGGACTGGAACATGAACATCGGTGGTAAACCAAGTATGAGTTATTTAGATAACGTTTTAGCTTTCATTCCAATTACGTTTGAGTTCACAGTATTGTGTGCTGCTCACGGAATGGCAATCACTTATTTGTTATTGAACAAGACTTTGCCGGGAATGCCTGCAACGAATCCTGATCCTCGTACCACAGACGATAAGTTCGTAATGGAATTGCGTTTGTCAGACAACGGTCAGTTCTCTGAAGGAGAATTGATGGCTATGTTGAATGAGACAGGAGTGATAGAAGTAGATCAAAAAGATATTCATTAATTAACTGTAGATCTTAAGTCTTACAGCGTTTAAAGACCAATACAGATGAAAGTAAAATTCAAGGCATTTGCACAGTTTTCAGTAGTAGCGTTGCTTGCAGCAGCGTGTACTTCTGATCCTGATAGTGCAGGTTTAGAATACATGCCTGATATGTATCGTTCTCCTGCGGTTGAACCATATGTTGATTATGGTGAAGTCCGCGGTCAGATCAATGACGAATTTAAAATGCGTCGTTCCGCAATGGTTCCACCGCGTTATGCAATTCCTTATGTGGGTACAGATTCGGCAACTGTTCATACCTTACTTCCATACCACCGTATGCCAGGTAGATTGTTTGCAGAATCACACGGATTGTACCAGTACGATTTATCATCTAATGCAGATGAAAATTATGAGTACAACATGTCTGCACAAGATGTGAATCCATTGAAGTTAACTTCCAAGGAAGTTGCTGATAAGATGTTCGCAGATGGAAAAGCATTGTATGCAATAAACTGTAATCACTGTCATGGTGAAAAAGGTGACGGAGAAGGACCAATGGTTAAATCCGGAGCTTATACAGGAGCAGCTGTGTTATCAGGTCTTGCAATCACTGAAGGACAAATGTTCTATTCTATTTACTACGGTAAAGGAATGATGGGATCTCACGCATCTTTGTTGAATAAGAAAGAGATTTGGACTTTGGTACATTATGTAAGAAAGTTCCAGGATGCTAAATACGGTACATTTGACGCAAACGGAGCTCCTTTATGGGGTGCTGCCCCAACTGCCACACCAGCAGTAGTGGCACCGGCAACAGCTAATGCACCAATGTAATATTTACTAAGAAAGAAAACGAATAGAAATGGAATTCAAAGTTTCATCAAAAGCAAAATCCCTTACGGTAGTCCTGATGTTGTTGGGAATTATCGGCATCTGTTTAGGTGTTTGGATAGAATTTACAGAGTCTCATAATAATGGAGAGCATTTCCAGCAGCGTTTCTTAGGAAACTTGTTGGTAGATAGTTTCTTCTTCTTCGCAATCGGTTTGGGAGCATTGTACTTCTTAGCTTTGCAATATGCAACTGAAACAGGTTGGTATGCATCTGTAAAAAGAATCATTGAAGGAGTAGCGGGGTATTTGCCTTACGGTATCGCATTGATGTTGATTACACTATTGACTCTTTCATTAACGAAAGGTGGTGGAATCTACGCCTGGATGGATCCGGAGCACGTGAAGCACGATCCGATCTTAATCAAGAAATCAGCGTACTTGAACCAGACTTTCTTCTGGATCAGAACTGCAGCTTACATGGGAGTTTACTTCATTTTCTGGAGAGGTTTCAAAATGCGTTCATTGGAAGAAGATAAAATTGGTGGATCTGCCATTCACTTCAAAAACTACAAGAAAGCAGCTTTGTTCCTTGTATTCTTTGCGGTATTCTCCTCAACTTCTGCCTGGGACTGGATCATGTCAATTGATGCACACTGGTTCTCAACATTGTTCGGATGGTACGTATTCGCAGGAATGTGGTGTTCTACAATGGTTGTTTTGGTAACATTGACTTTATACTTGAAAAAACAAGGATATTTGAGTAAAGTAAATGAAAACCACATCCACGATTTAGGGAAATGGACATTTGCAACTTCTTTCTTGTGGTCATACCTTTGGTTCTCTCAATTCATGTTGATCTGGTATGCAAACATTCCGGAAGAGGTAACTTACCACTTAACACGTATTGAAGATTTCAAATTATTATACTTCGGTATGTTCTTCATCAACTTTGCATTCCCAATGTTGTTGTTAATGTCTCGTGATGCTAAAAGACACGCAGGTGTTCTTACAGCAGTTGGAGTAATCATTTTCGCAGGTCACTGGGTAGATGCATACCTGATGGTAATGGGAGGTTCAATGGGTAAAAATGCTTACATCGGTGCATTGGAAATTGGAATGGCGTTATTGTTCTTAGGATTCTTCATCCGAATTATCTTAACGAACCTGACTAAAGCTCCATTGATGCCGGTAAATCACCCGTTCCTGGACGAAAGTATTCACCACGAAATTTAATAAGGCACTTGTTGATCCGATAAAATAAAAAACATGACAAAGCTAATCGTATTAATAGTTATCATTTTAGGAGTTATCGCCATAGCACAGTTGGTGCGTATGTATGAGCTTTCTTCTAAATTAAGAAATCGTCGTGAGGAAGATATCCCGAATCGCGATAACCGTCTGAACGCAGCCTTATTATTGGTGTTTATGTTCGCGTTTTTTGCGGGAGTATTGTACTTATTCTGTGAGTACGGATTTACTGGTCGTGGAGAAGCAGCTTCTGTTCACGGTAGAGGAACTGACTGGTTGATGGACCTGAACTTGTGGATCATTATTGCAGTATTCTTCTTAACAAACGGATTGCTTTTCGGATTCGCGTTCAAGTATGTACGTAAACCGGGAGTAAAAGCATACTGGTTCCCACACGATAATCGTTTGGAGTTGGCCTGGACAGTAGTTCCGGCAATCGTTTTGGCTGTAATCATCATCCTGGGATTGAAATCCTGGAATGAGCAAACGGATGAGTCTCCGAAAGAAGCTATCAGACTGGAGTTATTCTCTAAGCAATTTGACTGGACGGTTCGTATGTCGGGTGACGATAATACATTGGGTTATTTCGATTACAAATTGACTAACGAGAACAATCCGTTAGCAATGTTGACCACTGTAACAATCCAGGATGCGATTGACAGTATGGAAAACAGCGCAACCGGGATCCATTCATTGGAAACTCAATTAAATGATCCTAAGAAAATCTTTAATCCGGAAGATCATGCTTTGATGGTGAAGGATTTGGCAAGAAAAGAACGCATGGTTCGTATGTTGTACCAGTTGAAAGCTCGTCACAGCAGTGCTTTGGATGCACGTGTGAAAGATGATTTGATGTTCAACTCGAATGATACTTTGTACTTGTGTGTTGATACCGATTACGAATTCAACTTCCGTTCTAAAGACGTTATTCACTCAGCTTATATGCCTCACTTCCGTTCTCAGATGAATACGGTTCCCGGGCAAACAACACGTTTCAAGTTCCAGCCTTGCATTACAACAGCTGAAATGCGTGTGAAGATGAACAATCCCAGATTCAATTATGTATTGATGTGTAATAAGATCTGTGGATCTTCGCACTACAAAATGAAATTGATGGTTGTGGTATTGGATAAGAAGAGCTACAAGAAATGGTACGATGTGGTAAGATTTAACCACCCGGAGAAATTAACAGTGAAGACTCCGCAGGCAATTGTGGACAAAGCAATGAAATCAAAAATCTTCAAGTATGTTTACCCGATCGGTAGCGAATTGAAAGAGTTGGAGAAAGCAAAAGCGGCGATGGCACCAAAAGATTCGGTTTCTGTTGTTCCTGCTGGAGTACCGGCAATGGCTGCAACACCGGCAGAGTTATAGGTGAAAAAATAGTTAATTAAGTAAAAACAGCATAATAGATAAAATCATGGCAGCTCACGAAGCACACGCACACCACGACGCTCATGGACACCACCATCATGAAGAAGGTTTTATTTCTAAATATATTTTTAGTCAGGACCATAAAATGATTGGAAAGCAGTTCTTAATGACTGCTGTATTTATGGGAGTAGTGGCAATGTTATTGTCCATCTTGTTCCGTATCCAATTGGCTTGGCCAGGTGAAGAATCAGACTTCTTATCATTTTTCTTAGGTGAAACCTGGGCTCCGGGAGGAGTAATGAAGGAAAGTATGTACTTAGGATTGGTAACAATTCACGGTACGATCATGGTATTCTTCTTGTTGACAGGTGGATTGTCCGGTACTTTCTCGAACTTACTTATTCCGTTGCAAATTGGTGCGCGTGATATGGCTTCAGGTTTCCTGAATATGTTGTCGTACTGGATGTTCCTGATCTCTTCATTGATCATGTTGTTCTCTTTGTTCATTGAAACAGGACCGGCATCTTCAGGTTGGACGATCTATCCTCCATTATCTGCATTGCCTCAGGCTATTGAAGGTTCAGGATTAGGAATGACTTTATGGTTGGTTTCAATGACTATCTTCATCGCTTCGTCTTTGTTGGGTTCATTGAACTACATCGTAACGATCTTCAACTTGCGTACAAAAGGAATGAAAATGACTCGTTTGCCATTGACAATTTGGGCATTCTTCATTACTGCAATCTTAGGGGTATTATCATTCCCGGTTTTATTATCTGCTGCTTTGCTATTGATGATGGACCGTTTGGCTGGAACGTCTTTCTACCTTTCCGATATCATAGTTGGTTCTGAAATGTTGGAGAATCACGGTGGATCACCATTATTGTACCAGCATTTATTCTGGTTCTTAGGTCACCCGGAAGTATATATCGTATTATTGCCTGCATTGGGTCTTACATCCGAGATTATCTCTACCAACTCGCGTAAACCGATATTTGGTTATCGTGCGATGATCGGTTCGATCTTAGCAATTGGTTTCTTATCGTTTATCGTTTGGGGTCACCACATGTTTATTACCGGGATGAATCCTTTCATCGGATCTGTCTTCGTATTTACAACCTTATTGATTGCAATCCCTTCCGCGGTAAAAGTGTTTAACTACATTACTACAATCTGGAGAGGATCGAATATCTACACTCCGGCAATGTTGTTCTCAATCGGATTGGTTTCTACGTTCATCACAGGTGGTGTTACCGGAATTATCCTTGCGGATTCAGCGTTGGATATCGCAGTGCATGATACGTATTTCGTTGTAGCTCACTTCCACATTGTAATGGGTATGTCGGCAGTATTCGGAATGTTTGCAGGTGTTTACCACTGGTTCCCTAAAATGTACGGACGTATGTTGAATACCCGTTTGGGTTACGCTCACTTCTGGGTAACTATCGTTGGAGCATACGGAGTATTCTTCCCAATGCACTTTGTTGGATTAGCAGGAGCTCCTCGTCGTTATTACGATTACTCCGTGTACAATGATTTTGATAAACCTACATTAGATATGATCATGGACTTGAATGTCATCGTGACTGTGTTTGCAATCATCGCAGCATTTGGTCAGTTGATTTTCTTATTCAATTTCTTCTATAGTATTTTCAGAGGTCCAAGAGCGGTTCAAAACCCTTGGAGATCAAATACGCTTGAATGGACAACTCCGGTTGTACATGTTCACGGAAACTGGCCGGGAGCGATTCCTGAAGTTCACCGTTGGCCTTATGATTACTCTAAGCCAGGAGCAGAGGAAGACTTCATTTCTCAGATCGTTCCTTTAGCTGAAGGAGAAGAAGGAGATCACTAGAATTCGGATATAAAATTGAAAATCCCTGCTTGGAAACGAGCGGGGATTTTTTGTTTGAATACATAGATCAATGTTATCTGGTTATCTGGTTCAAAGATGACTCCTATTTTGTATTTTTGTCATCAGCACATGGAAGAAGAATCATTCGACTATAGATCAGAGTCATCGAATCCTGAAAAGGAATACGATAAGGTATTGCGCCCGAAATTATTAAATGATTTTGCGGGGCAGCCACAAGTCGTTGAGAACCTGGAGATCTTTGTTCAGGCAGCTGTGAAGCGCGGCGAACCATTGGATCACGTTTTGTTGCATGGTCCTCCCGGACTTGGGAAGACTACTTTGGCCAATATCATTGCGAATGAATTGAATGTTGGATTTAAAGTCACCAGCGGCCCTGTTTTGGATAAACCGGGAGATCTTGCAGGACTATTGACCAATCTCAGTAAAGGCGATGTTCTTTTCATCGATGAGATCCATCGTTTGAGTCCGGTTGTGGAAGAATACCTGTACTCTGCAATGGAAGATTACTGCATCGATATTCTAATTGATTCAGGGGCCAATGCCCGCACTGTTCAGATTAGTTTGAATCCATTTACACTAATTGGTGCTACAACGCGTTCAGGATTGCTTACTGCGCCTTTAAGAGCACGTTTTGGGATCAATTCCCGTTTGGAGTATTACAATGTGGAAACACTGGCTTCAATTGTGGAACGATCTGCAGAATTATTGGATATTCCTATCCAGGATCAGGCCGCTTACGAAATTTCCCGAAGAAGCCGCGGTACTCCGCGTATTGCTAATGCTATTTTACGCCGGGTGCGTGATTTTGCCCAGATAAAAGGAGACGGAACAATCACTCTGGCAATCACCCAACACGCTTTAGATGCGTTGAATGTTGATAAATATGGCCTGGACGAAATGGACAACCGTATCCTGAAAGCAATCATCGATAAGTTTAAAGGCGGTCCTGTTGGATTGACAACCATTGCTACTGCTATCGGAGAGAATGCCGGAACTTTGGAAGAGGTTTACGAACCCTTTTTAATCCAGGAAGGATTTTTGATGCGGACACCACGAGGGAGAAAGGCAACCGAAAAGGCGTTTAAGCACCTGGGTTTTGAAATGGGTTGGCAGCAGGGTGGATTGTTTTAAATAGATATAAAAAAGTAGGGGGCATCACGTATGTACGGGATTCGCCCCTACTTTTATTCCAATAGAGTTGAATGCTGTTACAAATACTGATTTGCCACCAGCCACTTCACAATACGTTCCAATACCAATTGATTGCGGTCAATAGCAGAAGCACTGAACTTCACGTTATCTGCTGATGCCATAGGAACCGTGCGTTTCAAATTATCTTTCATCGTATGCATGATGCAATTTTGTGCATTGTTCCCGCCGGTAAACGTTGCTTTAGCAATAGTAACTCCCGAAGGCAATTTGAATTCATAAGTATCGTTTCCGGTATTATTAACACTGATATCTTTAAAGCTTCCGATGATCTTGGAATCCTGCTCAATGGTTTTGTCCGTCTTCAGGTTGAGAGGCCAGCTTTTATTGCGCCCAACAAGTGTGTAATCCATCGCGATCTTCGGTGCTTTTCCTTTTTTTGCAATAAATTCCTGCACTTTTTGCTCGTCCGGTTTTCCATCCACAAAAATGCCGCTCTTCCCGATTAATTTGGCAAATGACTTTTCTGCTCCCATTTTAGAAACGGTGAAAATCCCAATTTGATTAGCCGTTAAAAAAGTAACCCGGTAAAAATGGTCCATGTTGTTATTTGGATCTTGTTCAAATTCTCCGGCATAAGCGGCAATGATCAGTTTTTCCCCATCCATTGAGCTTACTTCAAAAGTACTGGTAAGCCCGAGGTTTTCGGAATCTTTGATTTTAGTGATTTTTGCTATATCTGCTCCGTCAATTGTCAGTAATCCGTCTACATAAGTATATTCGGATTTTTGAGCAAATAAGGAAGAAACCATCAATAGCGGAAGTATAATTAAAAGAAGCTTTTTCATAGAACTGTTTAATTGTTTTTTCAAAGGTATGGGATAGGTGTGCCCCGCAAAAATTAGTTGGATAATTTTAACAACAGCAGTATCCGTTAAATACTCGTACAGTATTGCTAACTTTGTGTGGTGTATTACAAATCATGCAAAAGGATCACATCAAGAAACTCATCCGGACGAAAGCGGAGGAAATCGGCTTCCTTCATGTAGGTTTTTCGAAAGCAGATTTTCTTGCTTCAGAAGAACCCCGGCTGGTTAATTGGTTAAAAGCTGAAAAACACGGTAAGATGGGGTACATGGAAAATCATTTTGATATGCGGCTTGATCCGCGGTTATTGGTTCCCGGAGCAAAAACAGTCATCTCACTGGCCTATAATTACTTTCCGAATACAACACAACGAACAGATACTTTCCAAATTTCCAAATACGCTTACGGCAAAGATTATCACGATGTGGTGCGGATGAAGCTCCAACAACTTGTTTCCGAACTGCAAACTGAGATTGGTAACATTGAAGGCCGTGTTTTTGTGGATAGTGCGCCGATCCTTGAAAAAGCATGGGCCGAAAAAAGCGGTGTTGGCTGGGTAGGTAAGAATGGAAATTTAATCCAACCCAAAACCGGTTCCTTTTTCTTTTTGGCGGAGATTATTTGTGACCTGGAACTCGAAGACGACGGACCAATTCGTGATTATTGCGGTTCGTGTACCAAATGCATAGATGCGTGTCCCACAGATGCTATTGAAGCGCCCTACATTGTAAACGGATCCAAATGTATTTCTTACGCAACCATCGAGCTGAAAGATGCCGATTTACCGGAATTGTTTCGTGGCAATATGCATAACTGGGTTTACGGCTGTGATATTTGCCAGGATGTATGTCCGTGGAACCGCTTTTCGAAACCTCATACGGAATCCGAATTTTTGCCAAAAGAGGCAATCTTATCGTTTTCAAAAGAAGAATGGCTGGATTTAGATGAGCTTGCATTTCGGGATATTTTTAAAGGAAGTGCCGTAAAACGAACCAAGTTTTCAGGCCTGAAAAGAAACATTCTTTTCGTAAATTCCGCTTCAGGAACGGTTGATTCTACTGAAAATAATTGAGTTGTTTCATTTTATTTTAATACTTTGTTAAACCTTTGATAATAAATTGCATCATAGGAAAAACTACAACATGAAACAGACTTTCCTATGGGTGCTGCTAGCGTGCGCCTCTCTCACTAACTTGTCCCATGCACAGGGATTTTATGACAGATCAACTGTCCAGAAAATCGAGATTTTCTTCAGCGCTTCGAATTGGGATTCCCAACTGGATGCTCTTGCAGCTTCAACGGAGGATTATTTATTGGCAGATTCCGTTCGGATCAATGGGACGAGCTTTGATAGCGTTGGCGTGAAGTACAAGGGCAATAGTTCCTATAATCAGAACAATAACAAGAACCCGATTCATATCGAACTGGATTATGTACATGGAAATTATGATTATCAGGGATATACAGATGTTAAGTTACAAAATGGCTATCAGGACCCATCTGTCATTCGGGAGGTACTTTCTTATGCCATCCTCGAGCAATACATGGACTGTCCGAAGGCAAATTTTGCAAATGTTTACATTAACGGTACTTTGCGCGGAGTATATTCCAATGCCGAATCTATCAATTCGAAGTTTAACGGAGATCATTATTATACATCTGATGGCCGGTTCTTTAAATGTAATCCGGTTGGTGGAGCTGGTCCGGGATCAAGTGGCAGTCCGGATTTGAAATATTTGGGTTCGGACAGTTCACTTTATTTTACCGGGTATGAATTGAAATCGGATAAAGGCTGGAATGACCTGGTGGATTTGACAAATACACTGAATAATAACTTTTCAGCCATTGAAACGAAATTGGATATCGATCGTGCGATATGGATGCTTGCATTCAATAATGTGCTGGTTAACCTGGATTCTTATTCCGGAGCTTTCCGGCAAAATTATTACCTCTACAAGGATTTGAATAACCGGTTTGTTCCAACAGTTTGGGACCTCAACATGAGTTTTGGCGGTTTTCCCGGAGGGCCTGTGCAGGGTCAGTCCTATACAGCAGCAACACTGGATCCGTTTTCAAACAGTACATCCGCCGATCATCCGCTTATTAAGAAAATGTTGGCAGACCCCATGTATAAACGCATGTATATGGCGCACCTGAGAACCATCGTACAGGAAATTTTTGCTTCGGGAGATTATGTTACAACAGCCAATGCATTGCGCACTACGATCGATGCTTCTGTTCAGGCTGATCCCTATAAGTTTTATACTTACACACAATTTCAAAACGGGATGACAACTACTGTAACGAGTGGTGGACCTGGAGGATCGATTCCTGGAATTCAACAGTTGATGGCTGCAAGAGTAAGCTATTTTCAGTCGAATGCGAACTACTTGTTAGCAGCTCCGGCGATTACAGCTTATGCAGCAAGTAATACTACTCCCAATTACGGAGAAACAATTACCATCACAGCTACTTGTACGAATGAGACCAATGTATTTCTCGGATACCGTTTAGAGCATCCGCTTCGTTTCAACCGTGTTCAGATGTACGATGACGGACTGCATAACGACGGAGCGTCAGGTGATCACGTGTATGGAACAGATATCGTCTTAAACGGCATTGTACTGGAATATTACATTTACGCTGAAAATGCCAATGCAGGAATTTTTAGTCCGGCCCGTGCTGAGCACGAATTCCATTCCCTGAACATTGCAATTGATCTGCCTGCAGTGGGTGATATTCTTATCAACGAGGTAATGGCCGATAACGGTTCAACATCAACCGATTCAAACGGTGAAAATGATGATTGGGTGGAATTATACAACCATACTTCAACAGCGAAGGACCTTTCCGGATTGTACCTTTCGGATGATCCAACGAATTTGACTAAATGGCAGATTCCCCTTGGGACAGCTGTTAATGCAAATGATGTGCTGATTGTCTGGACAGATAATGACTCGGAGCAAAGTGGATTGCATGCCGGTTTTAAATTGAGTGCTTCGGGAGAATCGGTAATCCTTTCGGATGGCACAAATATAGTTGATCAGGTTGACTTTGGTCAGCAGACACTGGATGTTTCTTATGCAAGATGTCCGGACGGAGGTACATTTACATTTGCCGGACCGACCTTTGATGCGTTGAATAATTGTGCTCTGGGATTGGATGAGACAGCAATGTCTTCCATACTGGTTTATCCGAATCCGACCCACGGTTCTTTTACCATTCAAAGTGCTGTAAAAGGAACTTATGTGGTTTATGATTTATCAGGCCGGAATATAACGGAAGGTGTATTGGAAAATGAACTAACGGTATTGCCTGCTCAGGAATGGCAGTCAGGGAATTACCTGGTGCGTATTATGCATCCGGAGGGAAATTCCAGAACAATCCAGCTGATCAGGTACTGATCTGAACCGCGGAGTTTAGGAATCCGGAATGTACCTACTGGTTGATAATCGTAAGATGAACAATTTAGTTTGTCCATTCCGGCTTTTTATACTATTTTACCACCGCTAAAACATACTATTATGATTCCTGAAGAAAACGTACAGGAGCCCATTTCATTGAGTTTAACACCATATTCGGGTGCCTGGACAAAGGCAGAAGCTGCTCATTTGTTGCGCAGAACGATGTTTGGTGCAACTTTCACCCAGATTACGCAAGCCGTATCGAATGGAATGAATGCAACTGTTGCACAACTAGTGACACTTCCGAGTGTTTCACCACCATTGGCTTTCCATCCCGATGAAGCAGTTACTGCTGTAGGATCAACGTGGATTAATGATGTGTATCCGGCAAGTCCCGGACCAACCAATAACGCGCGTTTGTATTCACTGGGCGCCTGGTTCATGCAGCGCATTAATCAGCCAACCGTTAGTATCCAGGAAAAAATGTGTTTGTTTTGGGACAACCACTTTGGAGTGGACGGAACAAATGAAGCCAAAGCGGTTTATGGAATGCATGAAAAATACCGTTTGAATTGCCTCGGGAACTTCAAACAGCTGGTAAAAGACATGACGATCGATCCGATGATGCTTTTGTTCCTGAATGGTGCAACGAATAACCTGTTCTCACCGAATGAGAATTATTCCCGCGAAATTTTGGAGCTATTTACCGTTGGTAAGGGACCGCAGATCGGAGTAGGAGATTATACCAATTATACCGAAGCAGACGTTGCTGCCGGAGCTAAGATTCTAACAGGGTGGACGGTTGCTGATTTGTACAGTACCACGGCAAGTCAGCCGTCGAGCGTATTTTATTCGGTATTGCACGATACATCCGGTAAAACTTTGAGTTCTTATTTCGGATCTGCAGTAGTTCCGGATGCCGGAAATGCCGAATATGCGAACTACGTCGATATTATTTTCAGTCAGCCGGATATGGCCAAGTACCTGTGCCGGAAAATTTACCGGTGGTTTGTCAATTATGATTTGACTCCATCTGTTGAAAGTACCGTGATCGCAGATATGGCGGCAACACTAAGCTCCAATAATTTTGAAGTGCTTCCGGTGATCGAAGAATTGCTGAAAAGTGAGCATTTCTATGATATTTCCGTTCGTGGTGCCATCATAAAGAATCCTTTGGAATTATTATTCCAGATGTTGAACGCTTCCGGTTCCGTACCGGCTTATTCAGTAGCTGTAAATTATGAGATTTATTTGAACCTCTATTACCTGAGCCAGGTAATGGGAATGGAATACCTGCGTGCTCCGAGTGTGGGCGGCTGGACAGCTTATTACCAAACTCCGGCTTTTTCCCGTTTATGGGCCAATTCCAGTTTGTTGAAACTCCGCTTTGATTTAGGAGCATTAATGACTGTGACAAATGGAATTGTGGTAAATGGAAATGCGTTCAAACTAAATGCTTTAAACCTTGTAAATAACCTGAGTATACCATCGAGTGCGCCACAGGTCATCGACGATATTTTGACGGTCTTTACCTGCAAAGGAGTTTCCGTAATAGAGAAAACTGTTCTGAAGTCTATTTTAACTAACGGACAACCTGATTTTGAGTGGACGATCCAATACAATGATTATTTGGCCGATCCGGGAAATACAACCCTTAGCGGTCCGGTTCGTCAACGGGTAGAATTGGTGCTTTACAGATTGTTCCAATTACCTCAGTCACAAGTAATTTAAGTGTAGACCAAAATCAGAAACTATGAAAAGAAGAAATTTTGTACAGTCGGTCGCACTTTCATCTATTGGAGCACCGCTTGTTTTAAAGAACTTTAAATTCGGAGCTGTTACGGAAGATTTATTTAAGACTTCCAGAGCTGCTGAAGACCGGGTTTTAGTAATCATTCGTTTGAACGGAGGAAATGATGGATTAAACACCCTGGTTCCTTTGGACCAATATGCTAATTTAGCCATTCAACGACCGAATATTTTGATTCCGCAGAACCAATTACTGCAGATTACCCCAACGAACGCTTTGCATCCTTCTATGCCCGGAATGAGAGACCTATTCGATAGCGGACGTTTATCCATTCTTCAAAATGTGGGTTACCCGGAGCAAAATCGCTCACACTTTCGTTCCATGGATATCTGGACTTCCGGAATGCTGGACCAAAACGCAACACGCGGCTGGCTGGGAAGATACCTGGATCAGGAGTTCCCGAATTTCCCGGATGATTATCCGGATACGGCCAATCCGGATCCTTTCGCGATCAGTATGGGTTACGAAGTATCTGCAACCTGCCAGGGACTGGAAGCAAACTTTTCCGTGGCGGTCAATAATCCGTTCGACAGTTACAACCTGGTAGAAACCGGGCAGGTAAACGACGGAACGTATTACGGTGCTCACATGGAATACTTGTCTACATTGATCGTACAGGCAAATGCTTATGGAGCGCAGGTGAATGCTGCTGCGAATGCGGGGAATTCACTTTCAACCATGTACGATCCGGCTGACGAAGTTTCGAAAAACATGAAATACATCGCGCAGATGATTTCCGGGGGCTTGAAAACGAAGATTTACATTGTCAATGTGAATGGTTTTGATACACACAATGCACAGGTGGTTGACGGAGCTCCGGCAACAGGTGATCACGCAAATTTACTTTCCCGTGTTTCAAAAGCAGTTGCTGCTTTCCAGGACGATATGAACTTGCTTGGTTTGGAAAACCGGGTAGCAGGAATGACATTCTCGGAATTCGGAAGACAAATTGCTTCCAATGCGAGTGATGGAACCGATCACGGTGATGCTGCGCCATTGTTCTTATTTGGTTCGTGTATCAGCAGTGGTATTGTTGGTCCGAATCCGCTTATTTCTAATACGATTGTCGATCAGGCTGGTGTTGCAATGCAAATTGACTTCAGAGATGTTTACGCGTCGATTTTAAGAGATTGGTTCGAAGCTGATACAGCAGAAATCCAGGGAATGTTTGAACAAACGATCAACTTTATCCCTGTTCTGGATTCGTGTAACCTTGGTTTGGATGAAAATTCCATCAAAAACGATGTATTGGTATTCCCGAATCCGTGTGTGGATCAAACAACATTGAAGTTTAAGTGTTCCGGTGAAAAAGTGACTATCCGTGTTTACGATACGGCAGGAACATTAATCAGTGAAGTGTGTTCGAAAGAATTCCAACCGGGAGAACATTTGGTACCAATTGATATGGACGGTACACCATCCGGAAATTACATTGTTACAGTACACAAGAACTCCGGAACGTTTACCAAGAAGTTCATCAAACTGAAAAATATCTGATACTAAAAAACCCCGTAGTGATTGCTAAATCTGCTACGGGGTTTTATTTCCTTAAGTGAAAGAATTACATTCCTCCACCCATATTTTTCAAATCTTCTTCGGATACTTTCGTATAACCTTCAGGAATAGCCAGGCTAAATCCTTTCTTGTTTACTTTGTCAGTGAATTTTGTAGCAATGAAGTGAATAGTCATACCGTTCTTTACAGTTGAGAACTCCAATGGAATTCCGTTGATCTGGCTGTTTCCGAATTGCTGCTGTCCTTTTAAAGATGCCTGCAAATCAGCAGCTACCCACATAATTACTTCGTTTCCTTCTGAATCACGAATGATAGTCTTTGTACACTTGTAACCAATGATTTCTTTTGTTTCAGATGTCACTTCAACTTTCGTATCACTCGGCTTAGCATCTTTGTCTGCTTTGGAAAGATCCAGTTCAGTAGCAGTTTTATTACCCATTACTTCCATTAGCATCAATCCTTTATTTGCCTTAGTGTCAGAAGTGGTGTTCATTTTCATGATTGAGCCCATTGTCATATCGATTTTGGACTTGTTCGGCACGAAGTACAATTCCATGGTTGATCCCTGCATCATAGGAAGGGCCATAGCCATGTCAGGATTGTCGCTGGAAAAATCCATGGTATAAGAGATTTGTCCGGTTTTAGTTTGTGCTATAGAATTTCCAACTACAGCAAGAAATAGAATTGATACTAGTAAATGTTTCATGTTGTTATTTTTGATCCTGTCCCGCACGTGCAGGATCAGGGTGTTTCTTATTTACAAAAATGGCATAAATCTTTCGACTTATGCCACCTTTTGTGTATTTCGTGAATTTTAGTTGTTAAAGAGTTAAAAAAGACGGCCGCGTTAACCCCGGCGCCCCAAAGTAACTGAAGCGGAGTCTGAGTTACCCGGTAATTGCCTGAACAATATCTTTTCCGTTTGCATAAAGAATCAAACCAAGCAATAAGAAGAACCCTACGTATTGTGCATATTCCATAAATTTCTGTCCCGGAGCACGACCTGTGATCATTTCATACAATAAGAACATGACGTGTCCACCGTCCAGTGCCGGAATTGGCAATAAGTTCATAATTGCAAGCATCATGGAAAGGAAAGCCGTCAATGTCCAGAAAGCCTGCCAGTTCCAGGTTGCAGGGAATAATTTTCCAATAGAACCTACACCACCGATAGAACCAGCTCCTTTTTTAGTGGCAACATATTTAAATTGAACAATATTGGCGTAAATACTTTTATACCCTTTGCTGAAACCCGAGCCGAAACTCTCACCAAAAGAATAATATTGTGTGTAAATGGCACTAGTATCGGTATTGACTTTCAACTCAGGAAGAAATCCAATCTTCCCGTCTTTGCCAACCTTAACCTCTTTGGTAACAACAGAGTTGCCGGCTTTGATTTCCAACTTGCATTTCTTTCCTCTGTTGTGATATAACTCGGTTACCAATTCATCGTAGTAAACAAAATCCTTTCCATTAATAGTGAGGATTTTATTTCCTTTTTTCAATCCGATTCTCTCTGCAGCAGATCCTGCGATTACCGTATCTAATGGGCCTGGGAAGAGGCGGAAACCAAATGCAGATTCAGCATTGTTCTCCCACATTTTGTCACCAATATCTTCCGGCAAATGGATGGTTTCAATTTTCCCGTCTGTATGCTGTACTTTGAAATGTGTTTTACCGAAGATCATGATCTCCATTCCAAGTTTAGAAAGCTCGTCTGCTTTTTGTCCGTCAACGCTCAGGATTTTATCTCCGGATCGGAACCCGAATTGCTCAAAATAAGGATGAACTGAAATTCCGCTGGTTAGTTTTTGGTGATCTACCTTTTCTTCTCCCCAAACAAACAAAACCATGATGTAGATCACAAATCCAACGATGATGTTCACGATAATTCCACCCAGCATAATGATCAAACGCTGCCAGGCCGGTTTCGAACGAAACTCCCACGGTTGCGGCGGTTGGGCCAATTGTTCCTTATCCATGGATTCATCCACCATTCCGGCAATTTTTACATAACCTCCCAGTGGAATCCATCCCAATCCCCATTCTGTTTCACCAATCTTTTTCTTGAAAACAGAAAAGTAAGGATTGAAGAACAAATAGAATTTCTCAACTCTCGTATTGAACCATTTTGCAGGTAAATAATGACCGAATTCGTGTACAACGATTAGGAAAGAAAGTGATAAAATCAGCTGAGCTGCGCGAACCCAAAAATCCATAGTTTTTATTTAATGTGGGACAAATATAAGAAAAAGCGAAGCTTTTGAAGACTAAATTACGACAAACGTCAGAGCGGAAGTAATTTAGGAAAAGGCAATAGTAAAGAGGCAATGGCCATTAGTCTGGTGGATCTGACTAATGGCTAATCACTATTGCCCGATGCCTCATTTAAGGTTGTACGTCTTTCGTGGAAAATCCATGGTGTTCAAAGTATTCCAAAATAGCTTCTTTCATAAAAGCCTGCTGCTCTTCTTCGCTCAAAGGAGGAAGTTCTTTCAGGAATTCAAAATGCGGCCAGTTTTCGGTATCCCTTCCTTTGAATTCGTAATATCCGTAAGGTTCCAGCAAGGTACAGATGGCAACGTGCATCAAATCTGTCTTCTCGTGCTTTTTAAATATCTTATATCCAACGCCCAATTCCTCTACACCAATCAGGAAAAGCATTGCCTGAAGGTCAATACCCGGACCAAAGGTCGGTTCCAATTGTTTCGCAAGGTTTTGATAACGTAATTCCAATGCATAATCCATAATAGTACAAAATTAATGATTTGAAAAGGTTATTCCACATTCCATTCTTAATTCGATATCGTAGCTGTCTATAAAAAGTGATTTTAGCGTTCCAACCACTAATATTCTCTTGAATCAACTCGAATTGAAAAAAGTGGGTCTTACTTTTCGTAAAAGAAATTTGTTCTTCCTAAATATCTGATGCCGCGGACAACAACCCCAATTACACGACCGTGAAATCGAAAGATTCACTTCAAATCGTTACCCGTCCTTTTTATTGTTCGATGAAAGAAAAAGGCTTCCGTTTCGGTTACTTAGGCCGAAAAGTGCTTGTCATTTGGGATCCTGATCCCTTCTTTTCGTACATAAGTCCGAAAGGGAAGACTGCTCGAAGGCAGTAATTGGGGTAGAAAGGCAGTTTTGCCTACTTTTTCTGCCTTGGCAAAAAGTAGGGATAAGATCAGGATTAATGAATATATCCTGGTTCTCCTTTTCGGATCCGGTCAAAAATCCAGTCATAACTATAAATCATGTGCGAATGCACAAAATGCTTGTTCGGCCAGTTATAAGGAGAACAAATCCGTCCCACGTGATTTGACTGCATGGTGTCAAGCCCCCACAGACCGGCTTGCGGCGCAACTCCGTCCTGGTAACAAAGCGGATCAGAATCTTTCATTCCCAGGTTTGAACCGTATTGCCACACTTCTTCAAAGTTATTCCAGTCCAACCCTTTGTATCCGGCATTTTCCGGTGCAAGCAGATAGAATTTTCCAAGAACAACCTGGTCTTTCAAAGCTTCTATCATTCCTAATGTGTATGCATATCCCATGCTGTGACAAACGATATCAATCGTATCCTTTACCAAATAACTGTTCGGGGTATTGCGGATCTGGTTCAAAAAAGCTTTTCCAACAAGAATTCCACGGGAATAGCGATAATCAAAGCCTTCCGGATTTGAAATCAGGTTCAGGCGATTGTATTTTTTATTCGAAGGCCGTTTATTCACCGAACGGATATAACTCCATCCGAAACCCAGTTTGGAATGATGGTTCGAAGTTCTTACCGGAAAACTGCCGTCTAAATAAAAACTGGTGTCCGGATCCAAACGCTTGATAAAGCGGTCATCTATTTTGAACCAATAATTGGTGCGGTCGTTCATATAAATCTCGTTCCGACTTTCATGCTTATCGTATTTGGGCCCGCGGTATCCGTTGACAAAAACCAGGTAGCGGCTTGGCTTTGGCTGTTGATTTCGGATAATTTCCTCTCTCAGTTCTTCTCCGGTATATCCAAAGACATGCTGGAAAGCCGGGTTTTCCCGTTCACCGCCCGAATTGTCGGCCAGGTAATAAGAAACAAGCCGGTAGGTGTTGTTTTTGATTGCAATAGGCTTGTGATTGAAAAGTGACAGGTTTCCCCCGGAAGATCTGAAGGCAAGTTTGTCTTCAAATGAAAAGAAGTTCAGTACCAATCCACCGTTATAGCTGCTCCATCTTCCTTTTCGTTTGATATAAATAACCGTTTGTGGTTCGGAGGGATACGTGCAATTGAAAACCAGCTTGTTCTTATCGGTTTTTTTGGTAAACTTCTTTTTCAACTCGTAGTTTCTGCCTATTTCAAGCACCTGCTGCATGAAAGAAGTATCGCTAATGACCTGTTTTTGTTTGGATTTGAGGGTGTCAATCAAAACAACACGGTTCAGACTAAATGGGGCATAAGTTCGCGAATTGGTGATCGACCCGTCCTGATTTTCTTCCCAGAAATAATAATAGATTAAACTCGTTTTTGTTTGGAACTGCGGCCTGCGGACAACTTCATTCTGACCACATACGGAAAGAATGCTCAAGCTGAAAAACGCAAAAATTACCACCAGGACCTTCATTTTGTAAATATATTAACTTTTCAAGTTTAGTTCAAAGGGTTTAATAGGTTCAAAAGTTCAAAATGATTTATTTAAATTTTCTCCCTTGAACTTTGTTTGAACCAATTGACCTCTTTGAACATTTTAATTATTTTTGCCTCAAATAAAATCATTGAAATGGGAAGAGCATTCGAATATCGTAGAGCAGCTAAAGAAAAACGTTGGGGAAAAATGTCAAAATTGTTCCCGAAACTTGGTAAAGCCATCACGATGGCAGCAAAAGAAGGCGGACAGGATCCTGCTACCAATGCCAAGCTGCGCACTGCAATTCAGAATGCTAAGGCAGAGAATATGCCGAAAGACAATATTGAAGCGGCTATAAAAAGGGCCAATCAAAAAGATATCGCATCCTTTGCTCAAATTGATTACGAAGGAAAAGGACCTCATGGCGTTTTGGTTTACGTGGAATGTGCAACAGACAATCCAACACGTACCGTTGCAAATGTGAAATCCTATTTCAACAGAGCGGGTGGTGGAGTGGTTCCAAACGGACAATTGGAATTCATGTTTAACCGCAAATCCGTTTTTGAATTGGAAAATACAGGATCCTTCGACCCGGAAGAACTGGAATTGGAATTGATCGATGCCGGATGTGAAGAGATTGAGGTAACAGACGATCGCGTTTTCATTTATGGAGAATACACCGCTTTCGGAACAATTTCAACTGCATTGGAGGAAAAAGGAATTCCAATTTTGAAATCAACCCTGGAACGTTTCCCAACAACTCCTGTTGAATTTACCGAGGAACAATTGGCAGACATCGAAAAAATGATGGATAAATTCGATGACGACGATGACATCCAGCAGATCTTTACCAATATGGGGTGATCCGTTTTAATGTAAAATAATGGTAGGGACGCGCCGGTTAGCCGAAGCGCCCTTTTTTCTTTTACCACAAATACACAATAAAAAGGCGAGCCTACCGGTCTCGCTTGTCTTATTGGTAATTCAATTGCCCATGATTTATCCAGCAGAAGAAGGCGACCGGTAGGCGCCTCTCAAAATTCGTGCATTTGCGGTAAAAAAGAAAACGCTGTGTCCGCCGCGGCGGACGCAGGATAGTAATGCCTGATTTATCGTGTTCCATATTGTTTAACAAAGGTTCGTTTGTATCTTTTGGAACCACAACAAAATCTCTCCGAGGTTTTCCCCAATTTTGGCACATGAATTTCCTGGACATTCTCATTCTTATTCCAATCGGTTATGGAGCCTACAAAGGATTCAAACACGGTTTTGTCATCGAATTGTTTACTTTGCTGGCAATCCTGGTAGGAATTTACGTTGGGATAAATTTCTCTGATTATGTGGCGAATTGGCTGAAAGGTTCACTCGAAATTGATTCGGAATATTTGCCGGTAATAGCATTCACCTTTACTTTCCTGGCTGTTGGGGCCATGATCTTTTTTGCCGGAAAAATGGTGGAAAAGATGATCAAAGTCGTCCAATTGTCTCCACTTAATAAATTTTTGGGTGTTTTATTCGCTACCATTAAATCGCTCTATATTGTCAGTGTAGTACTCGTTTTGTTTGAATCTTACGATGAGAAAAGCAAGTTTTTCCCTGCAAAAACGAAAACTTCTTCTCTTTTGTATGAACCGGTGAAAGCAGTTTCGACCAAAACGGTCCCTGCTCTTGGCGCAAGTACCATCTTCCTGGAAAATGCGCTGCACAATGAAACCGACAGTACCGGATTGACGGTTGACCAGGTTCTTCGAGCAAAAGAAATAGCCGATAGTTTGGGCATTGATGCCAATGATGCGAAGGAAATCCTGGAGGTTCATCAGAAATATGGCGATAAAGAGCCGGTTGTCAAATGATAACACGGTTTATTTAGAGGATTTTGATAAACAAAACAATATATTTGCCTTTTCTTAGTTAATCGTTAATCACAATCGGCGCAGATTTTTCATTCGAATGAAGAGAATATATTTTTTGGTTTATTTAGGAATCCTTTCCCTGGCATGGTCATGTTCTACTGAAAAGAACACGATGCTCAGCAGGGCATATCATGGAACTACCGCACATTATAATGGATACTTTAATGCGAATGACTTGCTGGAAGAAGCAATGAAAACGTACCGTGAAAATCAAAAAGAAGATTACTACAGCGTCCTTCCCGTTCTTCAATTACCAAGCGAAGAAGAGGTGAAGAACATGTATTCCCCTATCGATACTGCCATTGCAAAATGTACCAAAGTCATTCAGCGCCACGCCATGCCGTCGATGGAGAAACCGGCTTCCAAAAAGGAAGAGCACAACCGCTGGATCGATGAAAACTGGATTACGATTGGGATTGCGAATTTCTACAGACGCGATTACGACGTAGCTTTCAAGAATTTTGAATACACCAAGAAGTTTTTCTCTACCGATAAATCGGCCTATGTTGCAGAGATGTGGATGGCCAGAACCTACATGGAACAAGGTAAGTTCACGGAGGCAAATTACGCAATTACCAACCTGGAGAAAGCACAGGAATCCATGGAAAATGGGGACTCGAAAGGATCGAAAGGCGACAAAAACTCCAAATCATCCAAATCTAAAAAGAAGAAAAGCAAGGATAAGAAGAAGAAAGAAATTCCACCTTTCCCTAAAAAGCTCCGGTATGACCTGGCAATTACAAGAGCCATATTTGCAGAGAAAAGAAAAGATCCGGAAGGAGAAATCAAAGCGCTTACAAAAGCACTGGAGTACGCTAAGAAGTCGAAAGACAAAGCACGTGTCAATTTCATCCTGGGCCAGTTGTATGAAAATGCAGGCGACAGGGCCAAAGCAGCTTATCATTACAACCGGGTGAAGAAATACAACGCCGGTTACGAAATGAGTTTCAATGCCAATTTGAAAAACGCCCTGAATGCCGGAGGAGAAAAAGTACGCAAGAGCCTGAAGAAAATGCTTCGGGATACAAAGAATGCAGAATTTAAGGATCAGATCTATTACACTTTGGGGAAAATGGATCAGATTGAATCCAATGAACAAGCTGCTAAAGACAACTATACACGTTCTGCGTTTTATTCGACTTCCAACAATCGCCAGAAAGGGATGGCCTATGAGCGTTTGGGAGATATGAGCTTTTCCAAAAAAGATTATTTGAGTGCACAGAAATATTACGATAGCTGTGCCAAAGTAATTCCGGAAACATATCCGAATTATGAAGGGATTCAAAACAAAGCTTCGAAGCTGCAAAGTTTGGTAAATGCCTTGGAAATTGCTCAGTATGAAGACAGTGTTCAGCGTATTGCGAAACTTTCCGGTTCTGATCAGCTGGCTTTTGCTGAAGGCGTGATCAAAAAAATGAAGAAAGATGACGAAGAGCGCAAAAGACAAGATGCCATTCGTTTAGCCGCTTTACAGGAAATTCAAAGCAAGAAAACGGCAGATGGAAGCGGAAATAAATTCTATTGGAACAATGATAAAGCGAAAGGTGAAGGCCTGGAAGAATTTAGAAAGCAATGGGGACAACGCAACAATGAAGATGATTGGAGACGTTCTGACAAAGTAGTATTTGCCAGCTTCACAGATCCTTCTGATTCCACTGCTTCTTCGGATAAACCGGTAGCTTCTACCGAAACAGCGCTGGATTCATTAACAGCTGAAATGTTGGTTGCAAAACTTCCATTGTCTGATTCTGCCTTGACGGAATCTCGTGATAGAATGATGAATGCTTATTTTGATGCAGGAGCTATTTATAACGAACAATTGAATGAGCCGGGACTTGCTGAAAATCAATACCGGGCCATGTTGGGTCAGGATTTTGAACATAAAATGAAACTCCTGGCAGCTTACCAGATTTATCGTTTACACAGTCCGGAAGATGCCGCAGCGGTTGAACAAAAAGATTACATCCTGATCAATTATCCGACTTCCGATTATGCAGGTTATTTGCGTGATCCGGATTATTTCCTGAAGAAGAAAGAGCGTGAGAAGTTGACTTTGGAAGCATACCTGACGGATTTGGACCGCTACGAAAGAGGCTTGTACTATCCGGTGGTTGCAAAAGCAGACAAAGTATTGGCTGAAGAAAAAGACAATCCGTACCGCAGCAAATACTTGTTGTTGAAAGCAATGGCGCAGGCTAAAATGACAGAAGATAAAAAAATCATTCTGCCTACCTTAGATACATTGATCGCACTTTACCCTAAAACACCGGAAGCTGACAAGGCATTGGAATTGAAAAAGATCATCAATAGCGGATATTCTACGAATGAAGCGGTTGATTTCACTAAGAAAAGCATTTACGAATACAAAGAAGGTGAACCGATGTTTGTATTGATCTTCCTGACGGACAAGATTAACAATGTAGTGGCAAAAACGCGCGTGGTAGACTTCAACAAAGAGTATTACAGTAAATTACGTTTAAGTGTTACGTCAAAAGTCTTCAAGGGCGACAACGTAATACTGATGAAACAATTCAAAGATGATGTAGAAGCAGCATCCTATGTTTCATTCTACAAACGCACACGCAACCACTTGCTGGATATGCAAAAAATGAAAATTTTATTCATTTCCGAGAAAAATTTACTTACCTTATTTGATACAAACAAGCTGGAAGAATACCAGTTGTTCTTCGACGAGAACTATTGATCAAATAATTGAATTATGGAAGAAAAGCCAGAGAATAATCCGAAAAAACAAATAAAACCATACGTTCGATTTACCGGTGCAGCATTTCAAATGGCCGGAACAATCGTAGCAACAGCTTTCCTTGGCGTATGGCTGGACAAGAAATTTAATCACGGAGGAAATATGTGGACACTGATCTGCACATTGACCGGAGTGATCGTTTCCATGTACATTATCATCAAGGAAGTAATCAATATGTCTAAAGAAAAAGAGAATGAGTAAAAGTCTTGGAGCCTATTTAAGTTTAATCGTAATTGCAGCCGCTTATTTGGTGCTGATAGGTATAAACAGGCAATGGGAAATTCCAAAAAGCCATATTGCAGGGATAATTGGGTTATTGGTCATCTTTTTCTCAAGTACGGCAATTATGATGTCCGGCTCCAAAGCAACTGCCGAATCAAAAGCACAGCGATTTATCCTTGGAACATCTCTTCAAATGATCCTCGTTTTATTTTTCGTTCTTATCGTTAAATACGCCTGGAAAGATTCCTTCAGGGAATTCGTCTGGTATTTCATGAGCTTTTTCGTAGCCATGCTTTTTACACAGGCTGTTTGGATGCTGCTAAAAGTCAGAAAGAGCTAATTTTTGTGCTCCCATAACACTTACGACTAATTCTTTACCTTTTGCGTACCGCTCTGGTAGAGCAAGTTCAGCGTTGACACATCGCGCAATCGCCCTGATATCTTGATTCTTTAACCCCTCTTTTTTTAAGAGAAGTACCTACGCTTTATTTGACAAGAGCCCGTTCAAGTCTTCAAATAAAAATTTGCGCAATCTGCGTAATCTGCGTGAGACATTTTTTTATCCGATTTGTTTGCAATTTTTTCTTGGTCTTTCTGAAAGATTCACTACCTTTGCGCCAAAATTTAGGGTTATTATCTAAATATTAATAAGCGATGTCATTAATTTTCAGTGCAAAACGATTTTTCTCAATCCTGGTAGGAATACTGGTTTTTTCAACTTCATTTGCTTCAGACCACGGTTCTGAGGAAAAAAAGGAGTTTAACGTTGGAGAAATGATCATGCACCACATCTCTGATGCGCATGAATGGCACTTGTGGGGTGGTCACCACGACGCAGTTTCTGTTTATCTTCCTATTATTTTGGTTGATGGAGGAATGAAGACTTTTTCTTCCAAGCATTTTTACCATGGATCTACCAAAACAGCTGTTGTAGATTCTACAGGCAAGACAGTTGAGTATGTTTTGGGTTCTGGCCCGGCTGCTGGTTACGGAATGTACGAAGAAGAAATTTACAAGTTGGAAAACGGTGAATTGAAATTTTCAAAATTGGTTAAGGATAAGGACACCAAAGTAGAGAAGTTGGTTTACAGCGAAACACCGGTGAATGCTACTCCGTTTGATTTCTCCATTACCAAAAACGTTTTGTCTTTGTTCATGGGTGCAGTCTTAATTTTGTTAATCTTAAGTAATGTGGCTCGTTTCTACAAAAAGAACGGTCCTGTTGCTCCGAAAGGATTGGCAAAATATTTAGAAGTTTTGATCGTCATGGTTCGTGATGACATTGCTAAAGCAAACATCGGGCATAAGTACAATAAATATGTTCCTTATTTATTGACAATCTTCTTCTTTATTTTTATTAATAACTTATTGGGCTTAGTCCCATTCCTTCCGGGAGGAGCAAATTTAACAGGGAACTTAACAGTGACATTGTTTTTAGCAGTTTGTACCTTATTAGTTACTGTCTTTTCAGGGAATAAAAATTACTGGTTACATATTTTTGCAATGCCGGGTGTTCCTAAGCCTTTGTTGATTATTATGATTCCTATCGAATTGGTGGGGATTTTAACGAAGCCTTTCGCCTTGATGGTTCGTTTGTTTGCAAACATGACTGCAGGTCACATCATCGTATTGGCATTGATCTCAATCATCTTTATTAATCAGAATGCATCCTGGGGAGGTTTATCCGTTCCTATGGCTTTGTTTATCTCCGTGTTGGAGTTGTTGGTGGCATTCTTACAGGCATTCCTGTTCTGTATGTTATCAGCGTTGTTTATCGGTGCAGCTGTAGAAGAAGCGCATCATTAATTAGTAATTTTTTAATACATATATAGCTATGGTAGGAAGTATCGCGGCAATTGGAGCTGGTATTGCAGTTCTAGGAGCAGGACTTGGGATTGGTAAAATTGGTGGTTCAGCAATGGACGCAATCGCACGTCAGCCTGAGGCTTCAGGAAAAATTCAAACAGCTATGATTATCGCAGCAGCGTTGATCGAAGGTGTTGCTCTATTTGGAGTAGTAGTTGGTCTACTAGGTCTTGAGACAGGAGCGAAGTAATTGAAAAAGCTTGCTGCAACGGTTGGTTGCGGCAAGCCTTTTTTACAACAATTGAAAAATTAAAACAATATAAAATGAATTTAATTACACCGGATTTAGGATTGCTTTTTTGGACGGGCTTAGTGTTTGTTCTATTGTTGGTTATTCTTACAAAATTCATTTGGAAGCCAATCTTGTCTTCCGTAAATGCACGTGAGCAAAAGATCTCAGATGCATTGGAATTGGCTGAAAGAACAAAAGCTGAGATGGTTGCATTACAGGCATCCAATGAGAATTTGTTGAAAGAAGCTCGTGCTGAACGTGATGCAATTGTGAAAGATGCAAAAGAAACGGCTGTGAAAATGGTTGAGGATGCTAAGAATGCTGCTAAGTCAGAGGCAAACAAAATCGTTGAGTCAGCTCGTGCAACAATCAATACGGAAAAAACAGCTGCTATTGCAGAATTGAAAAATCAGGTTGCTGCAATCTCTTTGGAAATCGCTGAGAAAATCATTCGCGGAGAATTATCTTCCGATGAGAAACAAAAAGCGCTGGCTGAGAAAATGGCAGGTGATATTAACATGAACTAATCGATAGAAATGAAGAGTTCTAAATCAGCTTCCCGTTACGCACAGGCTTTGTTGGATCTTGCGATCGAACAAAACAAAGTGGATGCAGTTGCGGCGGATATGAAATACATGGCAACAGTATGTGCTGAAAATCCGGACCTGGAGAATATGCTTCAAAGCCCGGTTGTGAAAGCAGATAAAAAGCTAACGGTATTGAATGCAATATTTGATCAGTTTGACAAATTAACGAACCTGTTTGTGGAGTTAATCGTTAAAAATGGTCGTGAGGCATATTTATCTCAAATAGCAAGTTCGTTTGATGTACTTTTGAAAGCGCATCAGGGAATTGTTCCGGTGACATTGATAAGCGCTCAAAAATTGGATGATAAAGTGAAGAAAGAAATCATTTCTAAAGTTCAGGCTTCTATTACAGGTACTGTAGAGTTGACTGAGAAAATAGATGCAGATTTGATCGGAGGTTTTATCGTTCGTATGGGTGATACTCAAATTGATGCTTCGGTAGAATCACAAATTAATAAGTTAAAACAACGTTTAACAAGTTAGTAAGAGGTAACTCTTCAAAATAAAAAAGGAAAACATGGCAGATGTTAAACCAGCAGAAGTTTCTGCGATTTTAAGAGAGCAATTATCAGGGTTCCGTTCGGAAGCTGAATTGCAGGAAGTAGGTACAGTATTACAGATCGGTGATGGTATCGCTCGCGTTTACGGATTGAAAGGTGTTCAGTACGGTGAACTTGTTGAGTTCGAAGGAGCTCTTCAGGGAATCGCTTTGAACCTGGAAGAAGATAACGTAGGAGTTGTATTATTAGGTCGTTCTTCCGGAGTTAAGGAAGGTGATACAGTGAAACGCTTGAATCGTATTGCTTCTGTAAATGTTGGTGAAGGAATGGTTGGTCGTGTTGTAAACACAATCGGTGAACCAATCGACGGTAAAGGACCAATCACAGGTCAATTGTACGAAATGCCGATCGAGCGTAAAGCTCCGGGAGTTATCTTCCGTCAGCCGGTAACTGAGCCTCTTCAAACAGGTATCAAAGCAATTGATGCGATGATTCCAATCGGACGTGGACAACGTGAGTTGATCATTGGTGACCGTCAAACAGGAAAAACAACTGTTGCAATTGATGCGATCATCAACCAAAAAGAATTCTTCGACAGAGGAGAACCTGTTTTCTGTATCTATGTTGCTATCGGACAAAAAGGTTCAACAGTAGCTGGGATCGTTAAGAAATTAGAAGATGCAGGTGCAATGGCTTACACGGTAATCGTTGCTGCAAATGCTTCTGATCCGGCTCCAATGCAGTTCTATGCTCCAATGACTGGTGCTGCTATCGGTGAGTTCTTCCGTGATTCAGGACGTCCTGCTTTGATCGTATTTGATGATTTATCCAAACAAGCGGTAGCTTACCGTGAAGTTTCTTTGTTACTGCGTCGTCCTCCGGGCCGTGAGGCTTACCCGGGTGACGTATTCTACCTTCACTCCCGTTTATTGGAGCGTGCTGCGAAAATCATCGCTGATGATAACATCGCAAAACAAATGAACGACCTTCCTGAATCTTTGAAAGGAATCGTAAAAGGTGGTGGTTCATTAACTGCACTTCCAATTATCGAAACACAAGCGGGTGACGTTTCTGCATACATTCCTACAAACGTAATTTCGATTACAGACGGTCAGATCTTCTTAGAAGGTGACTTGTTCAACGCTGGTATCCGTCCTGCAATTAACGTAGGTATCTCGGTATCTCGTGTAGGAGGTAACGCGCAAATCAAATCGATGAAGAAAGTTGCCGGTACTTTGAAATTAGACCAGGCACAATACCGTGAGTTGGAAGCGTTCGCTAAGTTCGGTTCTGATTTGGATGCGGCTACTAAGTCTGTTTTGGACAAAGGAGCTCGTAACTTAGAGATCTTGAAACAACGCGAAGGAGATCCATACCCGGTAGAGAAGCAAATTGCTATCATCTACGTTGGTACAAAAGGATTGATGCAGAATGTTCCTGTAAACAAGGTAAAAGAATTCGAAAAGGAATACTTGGATTTCTTAGAGGCGAAACATTCAGATGTTTTGGTTCGCTTGAAAGCTGGAAAATACGATGACGCTGATACAGACGTTCTAGGAAAAGTAGCGAAAGAGATCGCTGGAAAATATTAATAGAATTGAAAATTGAAAAAGGGACTTCGACTCCGCTCAGTCACCTTTTTCAATTCTAAATTAAAGTTATGCCGAATTTAAAGGAAATACGAAATCGAATTACTTCAGTAGGATCTACGATGCAGATTACCTCTGCAATGAAGATGGTTTCTGCTGCGAAATTGAAGCGTGCGCAGGATGCAATTACACAAATGCGTCCGTATGCTGAGAAATTGCAGGAGATCCTGGGTAATTTGACAGCTTCGTTAGATATTTCAGAGAATGCATTGGCTGCTTCACGCCCGGTAAATAAAGTATTGATCATCGCCATTACTTCCAATCGTGGATTGTGTGGTGGTTTCAATAATAACATCATCAAACGTGTGAACCTGGCAATTACTGAAGAGTATGCCAATGCAAATGTGAGCTTGCTTACTTTAGGAAAGAAGGCAAAAGATGCGTTCAAGCGTTCAGACATGTATTTTGATACTACGGGAACGAATATTCCGGTAGACATGTTTGCAGCTTTAACATTCGAGAATGTGGGAATCGTTGCCGATTTCGCTACAAAAGCATTCCTTGAAAATAAATTTGATAAAGTAGTAGTTATTTACAACAGCTTTATCAATGCAGCTTCCCAGCAGGTGAAAGAAGAACAATTATTGCCGATCGTTCCAACGGAACAAGCAAGCGATAAGCAAGCCGGAGATTACATCTTCGAACCTTCCAAAGAAGAGATCGTAGAAGACTTGATCCCCAAAACGTTAAAGATCCAGTTGTTCAAAGCATTGTTGGACTCAAACGCATCCGAGCACGGAGCGCGTATGACCGCTATGCACAAAGCAACGGATAATGCCAAGGAGTTACAGCGTAGTTTAAAATTAAGCTACAACAAAGCCCGCCAGGCTGCCATCACAAACGAGATCCTAGAGATCGTGGGTGGTGCGGAAGCATTGAACGGCTAAGAATAAAGAATGAGCATACCAAAAGGCTTTTCCGCTGCGGCGGAGAAGCCTTTTTTTGTTATACTTATTTCAATCGATTATACGATTTGGAGCTTTTTATCGTTCTAGCTCCATGAAACAACTACTTTATACCGCCTTTATTTGTTTTTCCTTTAACGGGTTTGCTCAGGAACCTGAGAATAAGGGAATCTGTACTGCAAGTGTTCAGCTATTTCACGAGTCGGAGAATGATACCATTCCAAACGATTTCTTCTATTTAAATGGGTTCTTTTTCGCGAATCCGTTGTATTCAGGCTCTTTCATGGATATAACGAATACATCTGATTCTATAACCTATGAAATAACACTTCCTTTTGGAGATTCACTTTTATATCACGGAGGTTGGATGGCAGATGGAATGTGTTACGGAATAGATACTGCTGTGGTTAATCACATACTGACTGTTTTGGAAGGAGAACCTTTTCAAATAACCTATGGAGGAGATTACAATCCTTTAGTATATGATGTTTACCAGGACGGGGTCATCCGAAATTCCTGCTTTATTAAGATTCGGAAGGAACACACTTATTTCTTTCGTATAAAATTCCTGGATCCGCCTGCTCCGGAAAATCCGCTTGATCTGCCTGAGATCACCAATGATCTTTCCATGTGGCTGAACGGTGAAAATACGCTTTTCGTAAAAACGGATGAAACCACTGTTTGGAATGCGGAGTTTTACTCCCTGTCCGGACAAATAATCCAAAAATACCGTTTGGAAGGTTCACAGACCTTAGATATTTCCACGTTTCCAAAAGGCTGTTATGTGGCTCATGTTTCCTCGGAAAACGGCTTGAAAAAGCAGTTAAAATTCATCCGGTAAATAACAGATTTTAAGTAAAAATATCCTAAATATTTTCGCGGATTCTGCACGTTACATACATTTACCCCGTGAATGTCACATTCGCGACTACAGCCCACCGGAATCAGGCCACTCCCTCAAGCTTTCAATCGGAATAGAAACGTTCATTCGTAATTAACGGATGGGACGGTATTGAAGTGCATCATTTTTTTGAGAAATAAAGTCAAAGCAGTTTGACCAAATTCGAATGCATGAACTTTCGTAAGAGTTTGGATTGCAGGAAGAAATTTAGTCCGACCGGGAGTTTTGACCGGAGTTTCTTCTAAATTTGAATGCTTTAAGCACGTACCACACATTTTAAACTTAAACAATAAAACAAATGAAAGAAATGCTACTTAGCTATTGGTGGGTCGGATTAATCGTAATCTGTCTCATCCTTTACAAATTTATTTTACGCTTCCTGTTCGGAATGGTCATCGTTCCGGAAGACAGGATCGGATTAGTGACCAAAAAATTCGTTTTGTTCGGAGCAAATAAAGAGCTTCCGGATGGCCGCATCGTTGCAACATTGGGCGAAGCAGGTTTCCAGGCTAAAACGCTTGCTCCGGGATTATATTTCGGAATGTGGGTGTGGCAGTACGAAATCACAATGGAGCAGTTTACCGTTATTCCGGAAGGAAAGATCGGATTAGTCCTGTCAAAAGATGGTGCCGAAATTCCAACAGGAAATATTCTTGGCCGCAAAGTAGAATGCGACAATTTCCAGGATGCAAATATGTTCCTGGCGAATAACGGACAGCGTGGTCGACAAACGAATTACATCACTGCGGGTTCTTACCGTATCAATACCATGTTGTTCCAGGTTTCCATTACAGAAATGGTACGAATCCACGAAAGTATGGTGGGAATCGTTACAACTTTAGACGGTATGCCGATTGATACAGGTGAAATTGCCGGAAAAGCAGTCTCAGGCCACAACAACTTCCAGGATTTCGATACTTTCCTGGAGCATGGTGGAAATCGTGGTTTGCAGCCTTCTGTGATCCTGGCCGGATCTTACAACTTAAATCCCTGGGCTTTGCAGGTAGAAGAAACTCCAATGACTGAGATTCCGATCGGGTATGTGGGAGTTGTAATCTCTTACATAGGTGGTGACGGGAAAGATATTACAGGAACGGATTTCAAACACGGAAATATCGTGGAGAAAGGGAACAAAGGTGTTTGGTCGGAACCATTTGGTCCGGGTAAATATCCGGTAAACAAATACACTATGAAAGTGGAACTGGTTCCAACAACAAACCTCGTACTAAACTGGGCACAGGCTCGCAGCGAATCGCATAATTTGGATAAGAACCTGTCTACGATTACCGTTCGTTCGAAAGACGGTTTCCCGTTCAACCTGGATGTTTCCCAGATCATTCACGTTCCAACCAATGAAGCGCCGAAAGTAATTGCGCGTTTCGGGAACATGGTGAACCTGGTAACGCAGGTATTGGAACCTACGATTGGTAACTACTTCCGGAACTCGGCACAGGACAGCGATGTGATTGCTTTCTTGTCGACACGTAAAGAGCGCCAGGAATCTGCAAAAGAACACATTAAAAAAGTGTTGGATGAATACAACGTAAACGCGGTTGATACCCTGATTGGAGATATTGTTCCGCCGGAATCGTTGATGAAGACTTTGACCGATCGTAAGATTGCGGAAGAGCAGAAAGTAACTTACGAAACCCAAAAACAAGCCCAGGAAACGCGCCAGGGAATGGAAAAGGAAACTGCTATTGCCGACATGCAGAAAGACATCGTAAAAGCACAGCAAAGTGTTGAGATCGCCGAACGCACGGCAAACGCAACGGTGAAGAAAGCGGAAGGAGACGCATCCGGGGTGAAATTGGCCGTTGGTGCGGAAGCTGAAGCAACAAAATTGCGAGCATTGGCAGAGGCAGACGCTACCCGGGCTCGTGCAAAAGCAGATTCAGAAGCCGTTAAGTTGAGAGCAGATGCAGAAGCTGAGCGAATTTCAAAAACCGGTTCTGCGGAAGCAAGTAAAATTCTGGCAATTGGTAAATCTACTGCGGAAGCATACGAACTGGCCGTAAAAGCACTTGGTGGTGAAAACTTTACCCGTTACAAGATCACAGAAGAGCTTTCCAAAGGAAATATCAAACTGATCCCGGATGTATTGATCGGTGGAAATGGATCACAAGGCGGATCAGCAATGGACGGCCTCTTAGGATTAAAACTGATGGAAATGATGGATCCGGAGAAAAAGACTTTGGAAATTCCTCAAAAAATCACCAAACCGGAAGCCAAACCAAAACAAGGTCCGGCTAAACCGGAATAGAAAACAAACGAATAATGGGGATATCTGCTACTGTGGATATCCCTTTTCTGTTCTATATCAATTTGTAATCTTACCAAAGGTGAGATTGGTAAATATGCTATGTGCGTGCGATAAATACAATGTGTTTCACGTTCCGGATACTCCAATCAATGTCTGGTTCCGTCTAACGAATCAACTGGATCTGCCGCATGATGGAATTGCCATCCGCAGATATGATTCTTGCGAAATAAACACCGTCTTTTAAAATACCCGGATCAAGATTCATTTCGTTTCCAGTGCTGTTTTCCTTACCAAGAAGCAATTGGCCATTCAAAGCGTAGATTTCAACAGAACTGATCAACCCGTTTGACTGAATAATAAAGGTTGAGCTGGATGGATTTGGAAAAATAATCAGGTTCATTTCCTGTTGTTCTTCTACAGAAAGTGTCCGGGAGCAATCCTCGGTATATTCCGGTGAAACCGGGTAAGGCTGCCAATCTTCATAGATAGACTGAGTTCCTGATTTGTGACAAAGTAAACGGGAGAATTGTTCAAAATACCCGTAGATTGGAGTAGTGAATCCATTGGTTCCACCAACTCCTTCAATCACCGAAACATTGGCGGAATCGGATGAATTTGTACCAAGAGCCCAGCGTTTGTAGTAATTCCCATCAATAAGCTGCACTGAATCCTGCCCCATCACCAGGAGATTCGGGTAATACTGGTTCGTAACTGTTTCCGGGTAGGGCTGACCAACAACTAAACTTCCGAAATCGTAAAGCAGTTCATCTGTTTGATTCGTGGAATTCCAAATAAATACTTTTTTTTGCAGGATATCTTGACGGAAGTAACCGGTTGGATAACCAACAGGACCTCCTCCTTCCGTATAATTTTGTTGAGAACCCCAACCATCAACCCATTTATAAATGCCATGACTGCCAAATTGAATGTAAGTCTGACCATTTATGACCGTATCTCCTAAAGTATAAACAGCTGAAATAGTAGTTTCATATTCATGAGAACCTCCGGTAAATAATTCCGTCTGAATCCAAACAGCATCTGTTTCAGGAATCGGGCGGTAGACCATTTGCCCCCAGGTGCTTGTAAGACAAAGTAATGCGGCTGGTAAAAGGGTGCTTTTCATAACAATGTGAGTTGGATTCATTGTACTGATCCGCTTGTCTTTAAAAGGTTGGATTTACCAAAAGATAATTGTTGAAAATCCTGTTGACAAGAAATTAATCGTTTACTATCTAAAATATCAACTACTCACTTCTTTTGCCTACCTTTCCACTCGTAATGAATGTTGATTTTTCATACCAATCGGCTCGCATGGAGTTGCTTTTCAGGACCCTGAAATGGATGCTTGATTCACAACAGATTGGAATTACGATCGACGAATTGGCAAAACAGGTCGAACTGGGAGAATGGGAAACGCAGCACCTGTTCCAGGAGTATCTCGGAAAAGACCCCATTCGTTTTGTGCAGGATGGGTTCTCGCCTTCTTTGGCACAAGTTCACAAAGAGCAGGCACAGCTGTCCATTTTTGATTCTTTTGACGAGCACGAAGATTTGTCTGTCCGGATAGATTTGGATATTCAGATCGTGGAGGAGTCTCCGGCAGAAGTTTACTATTCCATCTTTCCCTATTTTCTGGGTAATGTCTTTATTGCAAGTCATGAATCAGGGATTTGCCAGCTCACTTTTGAAGATACGGAAGTGGGTTCGATCCGTTTAAGAAGATCTTTCCCGAAAAGTACCATCCGGGAAGAGCGAACGGAATTACAGGAACTTGCTTATGAGGCCTTGATGAGTTATTTTTCTCAGGCAGCGGATATTCCTGTGATTCCTGTTGCAGTGAAAGCAACACCATTTCAGGTTCAGGTTTGGAATCAGTTGCAGGAATTGCCAAAATCAGAATTGGCAACTTACGGAGAATTGGCGCAGAAATTGGGTGATCCGAATGCTTCTAGAGCAGTTGGAACAGCTGTGGGTGCAAACCCGATTGCACTGCTGATTCCTTGCCACCGGGTGATCAATAATACCGGGAAAATTGGAAACTTTCGATGGGGAAGCTGGCGTAAACGATTGTTGTTGGCAATAGAAAAATAGAATGATGAATTTAGACGAATTGATCCAAACTCCATGCATTGGAGAATCGGAACGGAAGACGTTTTCCAATTTTTCAGATGCGAAAAAATGGATCGATCAGCTTTGAACGTGTAACAAAAGAAGATAAGAATCGTTTTTCTTTTTAAAACCAGACTTATGAAGTTAAACCTACTTTTCTCCCTGTTATTTTGTTCCGTTTTACCCGGATTTGCACAAAACAACCCGCAAAAAGATTCCATTAGTGCTTCGTTTGCCTATAATCAGGCTGAAATCCTGGATCCGGAAAGTTTGCTGAAATACCTGGATAAAATCGACCCTTCATCGCTGACAGTCATAAAAGTAATCGGTTACACGGATTCTACCGGAACTTTGGAAAGGAATAAAGAGCTGGCTGCCGATAGAATTCGATCTGTAGAATCGGTGTTGAAAAGTTCGGGTTTAAGCAGGGTAAAAGTGGAAACCGTAAATGCGAACGAACTTGCGGGTTCCAGGATCGTTCCGGATGAGTTGAACCGAAGAGTGGATATTTTAATTTACTCTGAAAATACCGGTTCCTCCAAGTCAAAGCTGGTTTTCGAACTGAATAAAGTAGTCAATCTGAATATCAATTTTGTTGGTGGACAAGATGTATTTCGGGAAGAATCTTATCAAAGGCTGGACCAATTGCTTGAAATACTTACCGGGGATTCTACCTTAAATGTGAAGCTTCACGGACACGTATGTTGCGCTGCGGATTATGAATTATCCGTTAAGCGCGCAAATGCGGTAGTTAATTTTCTGAAAAGGAATGGAATCTCTGCAAGTCGGATTACAGCGGAAGGATTTAGCAATACCAGGCTGCTTGTTCCGGATAATTCGCAAACGAATATGTCTATTAACAGAAGGGTTGAAGCGATTTTCTATCGGAAAGAATAGTTCCTTTTGCATCGGAAAATCATGCTAATTGAAATTCCTGCATTATCTTCGCAGCGATGACTTTCAAGAAACGACTTCCAGGCCTTGTAAAAGGCGCTTTTTTCGGGTTGAGACTACATGTTTTGTTTCACCCGTTCGCACATCTTTATATTTGGATCGGGAACATTTCCCGTCTTTCCAAATGGATTCGTCAACAGGATAATTTATTGATTAACGACTGCTACACGTCCAAATTTGAATACACGAAACGTTTCGAGTTGTACGAAGTAGTGATCAAAGATCAGCAATTGGATGAGGCAATTGATTACCTGGAATTCGGAGTGTCGAAAGGAACTTCGATGCAATGGTGGGTAAACCGTAACAAACACCCGGAGACCGTTTTTTATGGATTTGATACTTTCACCGGTTTGCCGGAAGATTGGGGGCCGTTCAAAAAAGGAGACATGTCGGCCAATAACGCCATCCCGGACTTTAACGACACGCGCTGTCAATTCTACCAGGGATTATTCCAGCAAACATTGGGTAAATTCTTAGCCGAAGGAAAACTAAGCAGTCGTAAAAAAGTAATCCACCTGGACGCAGATTTATATACTTCCACCTGGTTCGTGCTGGCTACTCTTTACCCGTACTTAAATAAAGGTGATATTTTATTCTTCGATGAGTTCAACTGCCCCACCCACGAATATTTGGCATTCGATGAGTTCTGTCGTTCATTCTACGTGGAGTACAAGACTCTCGGAGCAGTGAATAACTTCTACCAGGTAGCGGTAATGATCAAATAAGAGTATAAGTCATAAATGAGGGGTTGCAAAATATCCAAGCGGATTAAACTTATGGAGTTGATTAGTTCGAGTTAGTTCTTCTTAAGTTATCAAAGCAACAACTGCCATCATGCTCAAGTGGGTAGTTAGAAATAAACAAATTATTGATTTCGGTTGCTAATTGTTCGAAGGATTCTGAATCATTGAAAGCAATCTAGCTCAAATGGTAGGCGCGAACAAATACTGATTAAATTAAATGGTCTTATCGTCCATGGTATTAAGTTCATTAATCACAAAAACTTCCTATTTATTGATGATTTTTTAATCTGGTTTAATCAGCACGTAAAAAGGTTACGAACTGTGATATTACCTTTGTAGAAATTAATTATGTAACTAAAGAATTGTGCCTGAAAATCTACTTTGCAATAATGTAACGAGAGGATAAAAGAACCATTATACTGTTTGTAAAAAGAATACCCACTAAATGTCATACCTCTTAGTATGACTTTATTCACTGAATTAAAAATTCAGCAAAATATAATTTAAGATAAGGGAGAATGAGATACCTGTACTATCTCGTTGTTCTGCATTTCGATGGATTACAGGCTATCGGAAAGCGAAACTTTACATTGGTAGGGAGTGCCGAAAAATGCCGATGTGAAAGCTTATGAAATGTAGAGTAGGCAACATAACTAATATAATCTATTCATGAAAAAAAATCTAATTTTCATTCTTTTGGGGTGTAGTAGCTTTTTAGCAAAAGCACAAGTTGAGACACCACCTACTCCAAGGGCAGATTCCCCCTTAATCGTGTTGGCAAAAAATACAAGTAATGCCAACGTTGTTGATTTTAATTCAGTTACATGGAGTAATTATCCGAACACTACTGAATTTGACTTTAGTCGAATGACTCCACTAGCAAAACTTCAAGCCGGAATTTCATTATCTTGGAATACACTTGAAGAAATTCCAGTATCTATTATTGATATTGACGGTGAAACAGTCACCCTTGAAGGGAAAACAACTCCAATTTCGGTAAAAGACCAAAAAATTGTTTTAGGACATAATACCTATCAGACAAAAAGGATTGAGTTTAAAGAAGAGTATCAGTTAATCTATAATGGAACTGCTATTGCTTCTTATACAAACACCTATTATTCTTACTTTGATAGAGATGTTTTGATATTTGAAGTATTTACAAAACAGCAGACTTTTGAAGATGATTTAGGATTGGGTCAATTCTATAATGGGATTTCGTATAATATTGAAGATGATCATCAAAACAATACTATTCATTTGATTCTGAATCCTAACCCATCCAGTAATCAAACTCAAATTCAGGCAAACTTTGATTTATGGAATGATGGATACACCGTTGTAAGTATTTCCAATCAATTATCCACATTTAATCGAGTAGTTTATTCAGGAAATTTGTTACACGGCGCAAATAGTGTTACCGTGCCGATCAAAGATTTTCCTGCAGGAAATTACATTGTAAGTGTCCTCTTTCAGGGTCAATTCTTTTCAACAAACCTAATCATTCAATAAATATGAAAAATTTATATCTAATAATGCTTTTACTTCTCACAGTTTCAGAATTGAAAGCACAATGTCCCAATGGAAATGCTGAAAATAATAATTTTGGCAATTGGGTTACTTACACTTCTATCGCCGAGAATCCACAAAATTTGAATGGATTCAGCCCTGCCTTTGATGCTAATCGTTTCGGGATTCAAAGTAGCACGTCTACCTATCCAATTACGCCTCCAATAATGGTTACTGGTGGAGTTGACCAGTATACCGGGATCCAAATTCCGAGTCAAGGAACGTATTGTTTTAATTTGAACGCAAATAGAACTGGAGGAAACGCTGCAATGATGAGATATTCCTTTACTGTAACATCCCAGAATAAAAATTTCAAGCTTCGCTATGCAATCGTTCTTCAGGATGGTTCACATGGTATTGGAGACAATCCAGCCGGTTCTTTTTATATGTGCAGAGGCAATACACATATGCCGGTATTCAATAGTTCTCTTTTATATCATACAACGAAGAAATCTTTTAAAGTCGATTTAACAGATCCCTTTTATAAACGTTCACCTGTTCAGGCAGATGTTATTTACAAAGACTGGGAATGTATTGAATACGATTTGTCTGCTTACGTTGGTCAAACAGTATCTTTCATTGCAATTGCCAAAGATTGTACGCAAGGAGGGCACTTCGGATACATGTATATTGACGGTTTATGCGATGCCTGGCCTGCTATTGCCCAAGGAACATTGAACGGTTCGTCATTTTGTTTGGAACAATCAATTACTTTAAATGCGTCTGCATCAGAAGGTGAAGACAGTTATTTTGTGGAAGTTGCTGAAGTTGATGCCAATGGAAATTATCTTCCCAGCGGAAGCGGTGCTATGGTTGTTAGTAGTTGGTTTCCGGCAGAGCAAGCCCCTTCAAACTTCAATGTGACCAACTTTTTAAATTCGAAAGGCGCTAAATTAAAATGTGGAAAAAAATACAAAGTCAAGATTGCGGTTACAAATCATTGCGCGCCTTGGAATGAGAAAAGTATGTGGTTTGATATTGTTTGTCCGCCAGTAAATGCCGGACCCGATATTACTCAATGTTGTTCCGGAGAAGTTATTCCGACAGATGGATACCAAATAGGATCTAATCCACTTGCAGGACATACTTACAGCTGGACCTCTGTTCCTGCGGGTTTCAATAGTACATCTGCACAACCCACAGTAAATCCCTCTAATACAACTGCATATTTGGTTTCAATGACACAGCCAAATGGATGTGTTGGAAGAGATACAGTTGTTGTAAGATTCTTACCGCCAAGTTATACTTTGTCTTTAACATCAAAGTATAACCTTTGTGACTACCAACCACTTGTAACGGCTCATTTATTGTATAATGGTTGTCCTGCTTTAGATCAACAGTTTTTGAATCAGTTTGGTTATCCGGATGACTCATTTATTCAATGGTATTTTAAAATTCCTGGTGGGACGAATCAATTGATTGGATTTGGTGGGAGCATTAAAGCACCAAATTTAGATGGGACTTTAACGGCTACAATTTCCAGTCAATGTGCCACCACCCCTGTTTCTGCTTCTATTGCGACACATTACAGACCAGGTGGTCATGAGTTTATTCAGCCGAACTCTTTTACTCCTAGTATAAGCCAGAATACTAAATTCAGAATCTTAGAATTTGGTCCAAGTGCCCCTCCAAATATTGGCGATGAGCCAGCTTATGGGATTGAAGATTTTATTTTAAGAATTTATAATCGTTGGGGAGAAAACTTTAAAACAATTACTAAAGCTGATGTAGGAAGACAACCTCATGAAAATGTTCGCCAAGGAGATATTTCTTGGGATGGAACAGATAATAATGGATTGGTTCAGTTTGGAACATATGTCTATACTTTAGAAGTCAAATATTGTGGTAACAGTAATTTCCAACGTGTGCAACTTACTAATTCAGAAAGCAATCCGTGTGTCAGAAAAATATTTGGCTTTTGTGTCGAGAGAATTAGTGGATGGGCTTCATGGGTAAATGTACTATATTAGCAGGTTATCCGTTATTAAAGAGAAAGAAATCACTATGAGAATTTTTTTAACAGCATTTGTTTTGATTGTTAGCAGTTCTTATTTGTTTTGTCAAAAAGAAGCAGCGAATTGGGTTTTAAATCCCAATTCGCTGCTGAATTTCAATAATATACCATCTACTTATAATTACACGCCTGCTTTGCATTTTACAACAGTAGAATCTTCCTCGAGTATTTCCGATGCAAATGGGAATTTACTTTTCTATTCGGAAGGTGATACTGTTAGAGGAGCAGACGGAAGCGTGTTGCCCAATGGAGATGATGTTTCGTTTGTTTCGGCATCCAGTATAAAAAGTACCACGCAAGGATCACTTTTTATAAAGAAACCCAATTCGACCAATTTATATTATTTGTTTTCTCTTGGATTTTACAATGATTATCAGTTTGACAGGACTCTCTTCAGTTATTCAATTATCGATAAAAATTTAAATGGAGGCATTGGAGAAGTGGTATCCAGATACAATCAACTTTGTCAGGATACACTTGCAGAAAAAATGACTGCTACCCAACATTGTAATGGGCGGGATTTTTGGATTGTGGTTGTAAAATGTATTGCAACCAAATTGCAAGATGGTATTCCGACTGAGTATTTGACAGAATTTCAGAGTTATTTATTGACGGAGAATGGTGTTCAAAGTTCTCCTGTAAAATCGGTATTAAAAACACGTTGTGTTAGATTTGGACAAATGAAGTTCAACAATAAAGGAGATGAACTCGCCTTTGCACATGCAGGTTATCTAACATTGCTTGCTTTCGACAAATCTTCAGGAACCGTTTCATTAAAAGCGGAACGGGCAATACCATTAAAAAGCGGTTATGGAATAGAATATTCTCCTAATGATTCCATTATTTATATCAATCAATCACAATATCACATTGCTTCCAATACTTTAACACAATTAAATGATCCTGATTACACAGCACAACTTCAAAGAGGACTGGATGATAAAATTTATTCCATAAGACTAACTGATCAGGGAGGAGGTTTTTATACCACACTCCCCCCTTATGCCTGGTCTCAATATAATTGGGCTGAGGCTTATATGCTTGGAGTTCCGGATAACACCAACGATTTAGTTGCCATTCAAAGTCCGAATTCAATGGGTTCATCTTGCTTATATACTCCCAATTATTTGGTAGCGAATGTTCAAACACCTTCATTGAGCATTGCCTTACCCAACTTCCCCTCATTTTATTTCAATCACCCTGTAAGCGAGTTCAATTATACCGGAACCTGTGTTGGAGAATCGTTTCAATTTTCACTTGCAAATAGCAGTTTAGTTCCTGACTCAGTCCATTGGATTTTTCACGACACGGGATATGAAGTCACTTCAGTTAACTCATCTTATACATTTCCGAGTTCAGGAGACTGGCAAGTTACCTGCACCGTTTACATAAATGGTATTGCAACAAGTAGCACACAGTGCGTCAATGTGTGTGGTGTAAACAGCATCACATTGCCCGAAAAAGTAAATGTATGTGATTCACCAGTTCCATTTGAAGTGAATGCTTTAAACACTTGTACATCTGACTATTTATGGAGTACAGGAGACACAATTGCTGCCATTACTATTGAAGACGAAGGAATATATACTTTGCAAACAACAAGTGTGTGTGGTGTCAACAACTATTCAATTGAAGTCTTTAAAGGAGATGATTGCACTGTTCTCACGGAGATTCCTAACATAATTACAATCAACAATGACCAAACAAACGATTTGTTTAGCATAAAGGTGAAAAATGCCAAGTCTTTCACCTATTCTATAATCAATCGTTGGGGAAACCTCATGTATAGAGGTGAAATTACTGTTCAACAATCATCGATCTTTAATTGGAGCACTTTCAATTTGTGGGATGGAAAGACAGGTAATGGAGATGAAATAACGAACGGTACTTACTTTTATGTAATTGAATTCGTCTTGTTCAACGATTCCAAATTCACAAAAAATGGTTTTGTTGAAGTTATCAAATAGATATATTCATATTTTAACTGTTCGTATGGTTTCTGTGGAATATTACGTTGAATATGCTTTATTACTATCAACAGAAATTACAAAAACGCTTGAAGTTAAAAACTTCTTGAAAGTAAAATTTTGAATCATTTTTGCTCGAGTTTAGTTCGCTCTCCTCAAAAGAAAGCATGGCATAATTTTCTGCGGACCTCAGCGGGAAATACAACCAGGATTTACCTTAGTTTTCCACGTAAACCCGGTGCATCCGTCTCGACAACCCCGTCATCACCTCATACGGAATCGTGTCCATTGCTTTCGCAAAAACGTCCATGGGTTGATTTATGCCAATGATCTCCACCGTGTCGTTGACTTTAGCAGACACAGAAGTAACATCCACCATGATCATGTCCATGCAAACACGTCCCACAACCGGACATTTGATTCCATGAATGTAAACACACCCTTTCCCATTGCTTAAACTGCGTCTGAACCCATCTGCATAGCCAACAGGAACAATTGCAATGGTCATATCTTCCGGTGCTTCGAATGAAATTCCATAACCGATGAAATCTCCTTTCGGAACAGCTTTGATCTGCGAGATAGAACTGTACCAGGAAACACTTGCTTCCAGCGAAGTTTTTAAGTCCTGATTCTCGGTATAACCATACATGGAAATTCCCAAACGGATCATGTCGTAGCATTGTTCCGTATAACGCAGTGAACCTTCCGAATTCAGAATGTGGGCAAGGAATGTATCCGAATTGTTTTCACGGAAATAAGAAACGATCTCATCGAAGGAAGCCAGCTGTTTTTGTGTAAACGAACTGTGATTCGGGTTGTCAGCGTCTGCTAAGTGCGAATAAACTCCCTGAATGCGAACTTCCGGTTGAGAATTGATGACCGCCAAAACACGTTCTTTATCAGCCGGAGAAAACCCTAAGCGGTGCATCCCGGTATCAAATTTCAAATGAATGGGATAAGCAGAAATATTCCGGTGGATCAGTGCCGTTATGAATTCATCCAATTGTTCGAAGGAATAAATGGCAGGTTCTAATTGGTGGGCAATAATCAGATCGCTGTGTTCCGGATCCGGGTTCATAACTACAATAGATGAAGTAATTCCCGCTTTACGCAATTCCACGCCTTCATCAGCAAATGCAACACTAAAATTGGTAATTCCGGAATGCTGTAAATAAGGAGCAACCTTTTCTGCACCCGAGCCATAGGAAGAAGCTTTTACCATGGCTAAAATTTTCACTTCTTTCGGTAAACGGGATTGATAGAATGCTACATTGTGTTTGACCGCACTTAAATTGATTTCTACAATCGTGCGGTGTTTCAATGCTTTTCCTCTTGCCACTTCGTATTCGAAAGCACGATCTCTGTGTGCCTTAACCAAAACCACAGAATCTTTGAAGTTTTCCCAGGGAATGGATTTCCCTTCGGGAATGAAATGAAACTCATCCGGGTTAAAAGAGCGGATCAGTTGTTCGATCTCCAGTCTTTCATGTTGATGTTTTTCGGATAAACCGATTACCACCATGCGTTTTTTTCCGGGAGCCAATTGTCTTTGGTAGATCAATGCTTCGCTCAAAGCATCCAGATCCAGGTTATAAGTATCGTTGATAATGGTATTCCCATTGATCCCTTCAAAAACTTCCATGCGAAGAGCAAGTGTAGGGAGAGAATCCATGCGTTCTTTAATTTCCAGCGGATCTAACTGAAGATAAGTCAGGAAGGTTTTCAATACACCAAGCATTCCGTTAAACCCGGAAGGAAATCGATGGTTTTCATAATTGGAACAAACCTGGAAGTTTGCTGGTAAGCGATTTTCCAGGTTTGCAAAGGTGTTTGGAATAAATGCCAATCTACAATCGCGGAACAGCACCCATTTCTCCAGCAAATGTTCTTCGTTATTCGCAAAGTTTTCCCGGTGAGCTTGCCCAAAAGCAGTAAAAATTCCATAATCCGGCTGGATCATATCCTGCAGGATTTTCATCTCCCCGGGTTTTGAAATACCTGCCTCAATAAAAGCAATTGAAGCGCTTTCATGCATTTCCAAAAGAGAAAGGGCAACACCCAATTGTGAGTTGAAACTCTTAGGACTTCGAACAACTTTGAATTTATCTGAAATGCAGTGGAAGATCCATTCTTTGAAAGTTGTTTTTCCGGTACTTCCGGTGATGGCAACAACGGGATATGTAAATTGCCTGCGGTGGTATTTTGCCAGTTTTTGCAAAGCCTTCAGCACATCATCCACTTTGAAATAAACAGCATCAGTTTGAATTGTGACAGAAGCGCTTTTCGCAATTACAAAAAATCGTACTCCCTGTTGGTAAGCGTCTTCAATAAACTCATTTCCAGAGCGGGAATGACCGGAAAGCGCAAAGAAAAGTGCTCTTTTGGCTTGTTGAATTTTGCGGGAATCAAAGTAAACATGCCCAATCGAGTCCGGGCTGGAACCAACGACTTCCGCTTCAAAAATTTCCGCACACGCCTCAATGGAATAATGTAATCTCAATGCTCAATTTTATTGTAACAACTGCGGCAAAGCGGTTCGTATTTCTCAACTGCTCCAACCAATACCTGCCCTTCGTCTTTGGTAGTTCGGTGCGAGTACTGTGCTAAGTTACCACATGAAACGCAAATTGCATGTACTTTGGTAACATATTCTGCCATGCAAAGCAGTGATGGCATCGGCCCGAATGGTTTTCCCAGATAATCCATATCTAATCCGGCAATAATGACACGAACTCCGTGTTTCGCCAAATCAGCGCAAACAGTTACCAACCCGGGGTCGAAAAACTGAGCTTCGTCAATAGCTACAATGCGTTCTTTTTTCCAATGTTTGAGAATTTCTGCCGAACTGCTTACCGGGATTGCCACCAGGGAAGAACCTTTGTGGCTAACCACCTGTTCTTCGTGATAACGATTATCAATGGCAGGTTTGAAAAGCAGCAGTTTTTGTTGTGCAAATTCCACGCGTTTCAAACGACGGATCAGTTCTTCGGTTTTTCCGGAAAACATCGACCCGCAGATCACTTCGATCCAGCCGTTTTGTCTTGCCTCAGAAGGAATTTGTTCTAAAAACATCATTTTTCAAGGTTATCAACAATCCAATATAAACAACTATTCGCTTTTGAAACAAAATGCGATTCCCTGAATTGTAATTTTATACTGCAAAAATTGTCATTTCTTCTGATTGATTTCGGATGAGGTTTACAAGTTTTGACAAATGTTGAAAAATTTCGAAATACAGGAAATATGGAAATGCACACATTGATCGAAGAAATTACAGCTTTATGGGCAAAGATAAAGTCGGGGGAAGCTGCTCTTGATGAATTGGAAGCTTTTACGGCTGCAACCGGCCAACTGAATGAGCGCGCAATTATTTTGCGTTACAAAGCCATTGAAGCGAAAGTTTATGGGACACCTGCTCCTGAAGTTATCTCAGAATCACCTGCTTTGACGGTGGAAGAGATTGCTCCGATCATTGAAGCTCAGGAAGAACCGTCTTTTGACTTATTCGGAATAGATAATGAATTAGAAGAAGAACCGCTTCCAACAAATGAGGTGGTATCTGAAGTTGAAGAAGAGGATGAGGAAATTCCTTTTGAAATGGTGGAAGAGCATGCAGATCCAATAATCGAGGAAGAACCAATTGCCGCGTTTGTTGAACCCGTTCAGGAAATGGAAGAGGTAAAAGAAGTTCAGACTCCCGAACCGGCTTTTGCAGCTCCGATCGAAAATACACAAGGTTTGCACCCGATCTACGGAAAATTAAACTCCAATGATGGAACTCTGGCAGCGCGATTGATGTCGGTTCGCCTGGAAACCTTGAAAGGGGCTTTTGGATTTAACGAGCGTTTACAGATCATCCAGGAGTTGTTCAACGGGTCGAATGATGAATTCAATCACCTGATCGACCAATTGGAAAGCATTCCTTCAAAAGAAGAGGCAAGGTCTTTGGTAAGCAGTTATGCAAATAAGTATCATTGGGACGTGGAAAGTCAATTAGCGATTGAACTCGTTCAAAAAGTAGAACGCAAGTATGCATAAATTCGGATTTCTTCTCGTTTTCCTCCCGTTGCTGGGTTTTGGTCAGGTAGAACAAGGTCGCAAGACTGTTGAAAAATTATGTTCACCGGCTTTTCACGGACGTGGATATGTAAACGGGGGAGATTCCATCGCCGCAAGTTTCATTGCCGGTGAGTTTGAAAAAATGGGGTGTAAGTTCTTTAACAATTCTCCTTTTCAGTCTTTTGAATTTAAAGTCAACCGATTTGCCCATAATATGTTCGTTTCCGTCAATGGAAAAGAGCTTGTTCCGGGAAAAGAATTTGTAGTAGATCCTTCCTGTCCGATGGTTTACAAAGATAGTTTGAAGATTTACCGCGTAAAAACAGAAGATCTTTTCAACCCGAAAAACTTAAAGAACAAAATCAGTCAGGGATCAGGCTCGAAAGGCGGTGTGGGTTTTGCTTTTCAGTTTGGTTTGTGGAAAGGCGATACGCTTAAACAAGCACAAGAGGTAGCAAAAGGATTGGAATCGGCTGTGCCGGTTATTGAGATACTGGATACCAAATTCACATGGAGTGTGAGCCAGGAACAAAGTCGTTTGCCGCTAATCCAGGTGCAGGCTTCCGCGATGGACCTTTCTGTTGATGAATGGTATTTCAAACTGAAAATCGATGCAAAACTGATCAATCATACTGCAAGAAATGTGATTGCGTATGTTCCGGCCAAAAAGAAATCGAAGAATTATTTTGTGTTCTCCGCTCATTACGATCATCTTGGTCAAATGGGTCCCGATGCGTATTTCCCGGGTGGAAATGACAATGCATCCGGTACGGCACTTTTGTTGGAAATGGCACGTTACTACGTAAGCAATCCGGGAGAAGTAAATATTGTTTTCCTGGCATTTGCCGGCGAAGAAGTTGGTTTGCTGGGAAGTCGGTATTACACGGAAAACCCGATTTTTCCACTAAAAGAGATCCAATTCCTATTCAACCTGGATATTATGGGAAGCGGGGAAGAAGGAGTAACTGTTGTCAATGCAACGCTATTTCCGGAACAGTTTGGAATGCTGAAATCCATCAACGATAAGCAGCAGCTACTTCCAAAAATTGCTTCAAGAGGCGAGGCAGCAAACTCGGATCATTATTTCTTCACCAAGAAAGGAGTTCCAGCGTTCTTCATGTACACCATGGGCCCAAACAAGCATTACCACGATGTATACGATACCTATGAAGAATTAAGCTTCAATAAGTTCAATATGATTTACCAGCTTTTGATCGATTTCGAAAAAGTCGTTTGCTGGAAGAGGTAATTTTCCATATCCTGTCAGCTCAAAATAATTTTTAAGGGATATCAACTCACTTCCAACAAGTACTTAAAAACAACCTTTTCAGGTATTTCAATCCAACATTTCGGGAGCTACTTTTGCTTTATCAGAATATCAGTTGTTCTGGTATTCAAAACAACCCATTACTTCCGGAAGGAGTTGTTTCATAATAGGTTAGTTTTAGGTAAGTTAGTTTTCGTTTCCTTCCGAAGTTGCTGCTACGCAATATACTACCCATAGTGGTTAGATAAGTAATGAGACAAGGAACTACATCTCCTCGTCTCATTGCTTTTTTGTATAAAGAGTTGGGAAACAAGCAAGCATTTAAATTTTCCCAAGAAATACCTCAACAGGTGTAATCGCTTCCTCACCAATTTCTTCGGGTGAATTATGTCCGCTGTAATCAAACTTTTCAACAGTGTTCTCCGGAAATGTTGTTTTCCAATTTTCAAGAAAATATTCGGGAAAAGCTTTGTCTTTCAATCCCCACAAAAACAAGGAGGGAATCTGATTCAGTACGCTTCGTTTTTCCCACAGATCCGAAAGCCACTTGTCCTCGCTCAAAAAGGATTTGGGGAAGATCCAGGTTCCTTTCCGGGTTTGAGGTTTTGGAAATGGTTTCATGTACTGTTCGTGAATTGATTTGGAGAAGCGTTTTTTGTCGCCAACGTCGGCTTTCAATAATACTTTTGGAAAGAAATTGAAGTATTTGCATAAGTTTCTCCCCAGAGCTGAACCCATAAATTGACTGAACAGCTTCAATGTCTTATTTTCCTTCACAGACCAAAACCAACCGTTAAAAGCCACAATCCCTTTCACGTTTGCCGGATAGCGTTCCGCATAACTGATACTTATCGGGCAGCCCCAGTCATGCATAAAAATAATGACATCTTTCAGATCCAATTCCCGTATGAACCATTCCAGATTTTCAGCATGAAATTGCGGCAAGTACGATAGTTCAAATGGCTTGTCCGACAAACCGAAACCAAGATGGTCAAGAGCAATGCACCTGTATTTTTTACTTAAATGCTGAATGAGTTTTCGATATCCGAAAGACCAATTTGGGTTTCCGTGAACAAACAAAAGTACTTGTCCGGTTCCTTCATCCAGGTAATGAATTTTGCCGTGTTTGGATTGAATGAATTTAGATTGGAATGGATATTCGGTTCGATCAACCCAGGAATCTGATCTTTGCATTTTTTTCATGATCAGTTAGCTTTATAGGCGATTGCGAACGCTTTGGCAAATTCATCAAACCGGATTTTCCCAAGTAATTCCGTTCTTTCATTCAGGTAGGTTTCAAGCAATGTTCCATTTCGCAATGCAATTCCCATATCAATAATGTAGGTAGTTGCCATTTGTTCTGTCATTCCTTGTTGCAAAAGATTTTGAAATAGTTCATTGTCCGGAAATTGCACCCATTTCAAGTCCGTTTTACCAATTGCATTCCCTATTTTTTCGGCAATTTCTTTTCCGGTTATTTCATCGCTTACCACATACTTATAGGGCTTTTCTCCAAACTTTTTATGTTGGATTGCATCGAAAGCGACCTCGGCAATATCAAGCGGGTGAGACAGCGCTAACAAGGTGTTCTCATCAAAGTTGTTTCCGATTATATTTTGATGCTTGATCAACTCTATCGCACCATAAAAATTGGAAAAGAACATTCCGGGACGTAGGTGTAACACTGTCGTGCCAATGATGGAATTGTATAAGTTTTCAATGTAAAAATTAGCTTCCGACGGGCCAGGGCCTTTAGGTAAGTGCGCCCCGATTCCACTTAGGTTGACAACCAACGGAATTTTATTGACTTCAATAGCCTTAGCATAAGTGTCACCTACTTTTTTTATCAGTTCAGTTGTTCCATAACTTGGAGGCACCATCGTGTAAACCGCGTCTGAGTCTCGAAATGCGTGGATTACAAACTCCGGATCATCTACTTTTCCGACCAAAGGGATTGCCCTAAGCCGCTCAATCTCTTTTATCCTCTCAATATTGGAGGTTATTACTTTTACTTCATGTCCGTTTGATACTAATTTTTCAATAAGGATACGGCTTATGTTTCCCAAAGATCCTGTTACTGTTACTTTCATTTTAGTTGTTTTAATTTTTTGTAAAACTATATTTATACTTACTTTTATACAAGTACATACCTTATAGTAAGTATAGAATGACAGCTATAAAAGAAACTTCTGTAATACAGGAAAATAAAAGCAATGCCTTTGCAGTTTGCCCCGTAACATTTGTAATGGAAAAGATTGGGGGTTATTGGAAGCCAATAATCTTGTTTAATTTATTGATAGGAACAAAGCGATATAGCGAATTAAAAAAATCGATTCCTGCCATCACTGAAAAAATGTTGATACAGCATTTAAAACAACTGGAATCGGATGGACTCATAATCAGAAAATCGAAACCCGTTATTCCACCCCACGTAACTTATGAGCTTTCCAGACAAGGAAAGGCATTAAGGCCGGTATTGCTTGCAATGGCAGAATGGGCGGTGATTCATGGTGGTAAGCAATCCGAACAGTTTCAAAAACAAATGGCAGACTTTCCGAAGGAATGAAATCAAAGACACTTCTCCGTCTCCTTGCTTTTTTATTTCGCTCCAATTTTGCCTATATTCACTCGCAACTAGTTATTAAGAATATGCGATTAATCCTGATCATTGGTTTTTTAATGGGCTCAAAAGCACTCTTTTCTCAGGCATACAAAGGCACAGAGAAGATTCACAAACCCATTCAGACAAAAGCGGCGGCTTGTGCTCCGGCAAATAAAACTACTTACCTGGAATACAATAATGTGCGTGCAATGGTGCATACTGCCGGAAATTTATGGCAGGTCCCGGGTCAAAATTTCTCGCAATATGAAATTCCTAAGAACTCAAAAATCATGTGTTTTTTCACTTCCGCACTTTGGCTGGGTGGAACAGATGTGAACGGACAATTGAAATTAGCTGCGCTGCGCTATCGGCAAGGACAGGATTATTGGACAGGCCCGCTTACAAATAATACTGCTGAAATTGATCCGAGCGAATGCATGAAATACGACAATCATTTTACTTCCAGTAAAGATTTGGTGAAACAATTTGATGCCTGGTACAATGCCGGAGTATTGGACCAGCAAAACGGTACTAGTCTGCAAACAGCTAATTTCCCGAACTACCAGGTTCCGGCTTTTATCAAAACATGGCCGGCTCACGGAGATGTAACCAAAGGACAGGATTATCATTTGGCGCCTTTCTTTGACCGGGATAACGACGGAGAATATGAATGGGAAGAAGGCGATTATCCCTGGTTTGATATCAACGGGACTAAGGACTGTAAAACCGACCGCCGGGTTTCTCTTTACGGAGATTTCAACATGTGGTGGGTCATGAATGACAAAGGGAATATCCACACCGAATCCGGTGGGGAGCCAATTGGAATGGAAATACGTGCGCAGGCTTTTGCTTTTGCTACCAATGATGAGGTGAATAACATGACCTTCTACAATTATGAATTAATCAATCGAGGAACTCAGACCTTGTACGATACCTATTTCGGAGTTTTTGTGGATGGAGCTTTGGGTGATCCCTTCGATGATTACGTAGGTTGTGATGTAAGTCGCGGATTGGGATATTTTTACAACGGAGATGGTGTTGACGGAGACAATCAGGGATTTTATGGTTATGGTACAAATCCTCCTGCTGCCGGAGTCGACTTCTTCGAAGGACCTTACCAGGACAATGATTCAATAGATAATGCCTTTGGAATTGGAGCGGGAGAAGCCCTGAACGGAATCGGTTACGGAGATGGAATAGTGGATAATGAGCGGTACGGAATGAGACGCTTTTTGTACTACATCAATTCAGGTGGTGGTGCGAACCCAAATCAGACAGATCCTACGAATGCCGCCGATTATTACAATTTCCTGAGAGGCAGGTGGAAAGACAATACTCCTTTCTATTACGGTGGAAACGGCCATATCTCAGATCCAACAGTCAATCCAAATGTAACTTGTGATTTCATGTTCCCGGATGATACCGATCCCCTGGGATGGGGAACGGATGGAATTCCACAACCTGTCTGGACAGAACAAACAGCAAATAATTTACCGTATGATCGTCGTTTTTTACAATCTGCCGGGCCATTTGTATTGAAACCGGGTGCTGTAAATAATATTACCGTCGGAATGGTTTGGGCAAGAGCTAACGGGGGAACTCCCTTTGAATCTGTCCGCTCCCTGCGTTTGGCCGACGATAAGGCGCAAGCCCTTTTTGAAAATTGTTTCCGTGTTCTGGAAGGACCTCATGCTCCTGAACTTACCGGACAGGAATTAAAGAATGAAGTAATCCTCTATTTGACTAACGGTCCGGCATCCAACAATAAGAAAGAAGATTATGTGGAATTTGATCCTTTCATAGTAAGTGCTGATCCGAATGTAGATAAGAATTACCGTTTCCAGGGGTATATGATTTACCAGTTGAATAAATCGAATGTCAGTGTTTCTGACCTGGAAGATCCTACAAAGGCTCGTTTGGTGGCCCAGGTAGATAAAAAAGACGGAATCAAGCGTTTGGTTAATTTCGAATTTGACGAGAACCTTCAGGCTTCATTTCCTGTGGAAAAAGTAAAAGGTGCAGACGAAGGAATCAAACATACGTTCCGTGTAACAGAAGATTTGTTTTCAAAAGGAGATCGTCGTTTGGTGAATTTCAAGCGCTACTATTTCATGGCGATTTCATACGCCTACAACAATTACAAAAGCTATGATCCTACAGATGCAGGTGCTTTGGACGGACAAAAGAAACCTTTCCTGGGAAGTAGAAAAGCAGCGATCGGTGAAGTGAAAGTATTGGAGTTGATTCCGCACGATCCGGCTCCGGAAGCAATGGGTACAATGCATCTGGCTTCTTACGGTGTAACACCGCGTATTACACGTTTAGACGGAGTAGGAAACGGCGGAAGAGAATTGCAGTTGACAACAGCATCTGAGAATGCAATTGTAGCTGACGGAT
>CAMLFH010000006.1 GCA_946479285.1 uncultured Flavobacteriales bacterium
TTACAGCTGGCGGGCCGACTACTTTTTGTGCGGGAGGTTCCGTTACTTTGACTTCATCATCTGCAACGGGAAATATATGGTCAACAGGAGCTACAACTCAATCCATTACTGTAAGCACAAGTGGTTCTTACACGGTTACCGTTTCAAATGGAACTTGTTCTTCGACTTCTACTGCAACGATAATTACGGTAAACCCGCTTCCAGCTGTACCAACAATCACTGCTGGAGGCCCAACCACATTTTGTGCCGGAGGTTCCGTTACTTTGACTTCGTCATCTGCAACTGGAAATACCTGGTCAAACGGAGCTACAACACCATCAATTACAGTTAGCTTAAGTGGTTCATATACTGTAACGGTCTCAAACGGATCGTGTACGTCAGTATCTGCTGCAACAACCGTTATCGTCAATCCGATTCCCGCGGTGCCAACTATCACAGCTGGTGGTCCAACAACATTCTGTGCCGGTAGTTCTGTTACTTTAACTTCTTCATCCGCAACCGGAAATACCTGGTCAAACGGTGCTACAACGCAATCAATTACAGTTAGCGCAAGTGGATCTTACACGGTAACAGTTTCAAACGGATCTTGTTCTTCGACTTCTGCTGCGGAGACAGTTACAGTGAATCCGCTTCCGGCTGTACCAACTATTACTGCCAGCGGACCTACTACATTTTGTGCCGGAGGTTCTGTGACATTGACTTCTTCTGCTGCAACCGGAAATACCTGGTGGACAGGAGCGAACTCGCAATCAGTTACCATAAGTACAGCTGGTTCTTACACGGTGACAGTTTCTTCTTTCGGTTGCTCTTCTACATCAGCGCCCACAGCGATAACTGTAAATCCATTGCCAACGATAACCGCATCTAATAACGGCCCGCTTTGTGTCACAGATCCTTTAAACTTAAGTGCAAGTGGAACTACGGGAGGAACTTATTCCTGGACAGGGCCAAATTCGTTTAGTTCTACGTTACAAAACCCATCAATTGCTTCTATTTCAAGTACTGATTTTGGGGTTTATACCGTTACTCTTACGGAGAATGGATGTTCATCTTCAGCCACGACAACCGTGACTCTGAATTCAGGAACTTCAACAGCCATAACAGCAGCAGGGCCCTTTTGTGCGAATGATGCGGCAATTACGCTTACTGCAGCTAGTCCTGGTGGAAACTGGTCGGGAACCGGAATAGTGAATGCCGCAACAGGTTTATTTGATCCAAGTGTTTCGGGAGCAGGTTCATTTGTTATCACGTATGATATTCCCGGCTCTTGTTCCGGAGCATCTTCGACGACAATTAGTGTGAATCCGGTACCGATGACGAATTTTAGTGCGGATACTTTATCCGGTTGTGCTCCTTTGTCAGTTAATTTTACCAATCAGACTCCTTCAACGGTTAGTACACAATGGAATTTTGGAAATGGCCAGGTTTCAAGTGCATCGAATGGTTCAGTAACTTATACTTCTTCCGGGTGTTTCACAGTTGCTTTAACGGTAACAGATCTCAACGGATGTGCTACAACAGCTACGAAAGTGAATTTCATTTGTATCCTCCCGAAAGCAGATGCATCCTTTACACCAACGCCATACGACGCAACAATTACGCATCCTGAAATTCATTTTATCAATACTTCGTCCAATGCAACAAGCTATAGCTGGGACTTTGGAGACGGAAGCAATTCGGCTGCTTTTTCGCCTTCACATACTTATGATGAAGTTGCAGGTAATTACATCGTGCAGTTGGTTGCAACAAATGCAAGCGGGTGTTCGGATATTGCAACAGTAGTTGTTCGGATATTGGATGAATTGATTTATTACGTTCCGAATTCATTCACGCCTAACGGTGATGAGCATAACAATACTTTTCAGCCGGTTTTTACTTCCGGATTTGATCCTTACAGCTTCAGATTACTCATTTTTGACCGCTGGGGAGAAACCATCTTTGAATCCAAAGACGCAAAAGTTGGATGGGACGGAACCTATAACGGGGCGCTGGTTCAGGAAGGGATTTACACCTGGACAGTAAGCTTCAAAGATCCTGATACGGATAAGAAATACACTAAAAGCGGACACACGACACTGATTAAATAAGAAGAAACACTGCTTCTGATAATTCATTCACGGTAGTGAATGAAGCACAGATTCGATGCAAATTTACTCTATGGATACCCGTAGATCACGCGACTTTATCCCGTTTTTTGCACTAATTTTTAACAAGATGCTATCAGAGGTTTTAGCCCTTGAAAAATTTACAATTTCCCCAAAGCGAACATTGTTGGTTGTTTGCTCAGATCGTATGCGTTTTCTCTCCAGTCCTTAATGGTTTTGGTTTGAATGCGCTCAGTGAATAAAGTGAGGTTTGAGGCTACGCATAACAAAGTATCGTCAGCCAGCATATTTAGTAAGTCCTCAAAAACATGCATCGTTCTGAAAGGAGTGTCCATAAATAATTGGGTTTCACCGCTTCTTTTCACACGTTGTTCCAGGTCTTTTAGTTTTCGGATTCGTTCCTTTTGTTCTTTTGGTAAATATCCGTGAAAAGCGAATTGCTGCCCGTTGAAACCGCTTCCGATTAAAGTAAGAAGAATAGAGCTTGGGCCAACTGTGGGGCAAACATGAATATCATTCTCATGAGCCAGTGCAACCAGTACGGCTCCCGGATCTGCAACTCCTGCGCAACCTGCCTCGCTAATTATTCCAACACTTTTTCCGGCTTTCATAGCTTTAATCAGGTGATATAATTCGGATGCCGCTGTGGATTTATTCAGAATAAAGAACTCTGATTCATCAATAGGAAAAGTGCGGTCTATCTTACGCAAAAGTCTGCGGGCAGATTTAATATCTTCAACAGCAAATACACGTAATTCAGACGCTGTTTCAGCTACTTTTTGCGGAATAATATCTTCCGTGGATTCTCCTCCAAGTGTATTGGGAATAAGGTATAAATTACCTGCGCTCATTAATTCTCTATTAATTGGTTGTTCTTTAAAAATGCGTTTGTTGCCTCGTCCAACAGTTCAATTACTTCCTTGAAATTCATGTCAGTACCATAATAAGGATCCGGAACTTCCAACTGCTGGTCCGGATACAGTTCATTCAGAAATAAACGCACTTTTTGTTTGTCTCCTTCATTTCTGGCTAAACGCAGGATATTTTGTTCATTGCTTTTATCCATTGCAAAGATAATGTCATAATTGTCAAAATCAGCAACCGAAAATTGACGTGCCCGCAATTCATCTATAGAAACTCCATATTCCTGTGAAAGTCGGATCATTCGATGATCAGGTTTTGATCCCACATGATAGTTTGCTGTTCCTGCAGAATCAACTTCAATAGATAGACCGTGCTTTTTGACTTTATGTCTCAACCAGCCATCAGCCATGGGTGAACGGCAAATATTTCCCAAACAAACCATTAAAACACGCATATATTCACTCTTATTTGATTGTGCCGAAGCTTGTGCCATCGCTAAAGCTATTGGCGACACGCGATCAGCAAAGCTACAAAGTTACTTTTTTAACTTGATTATCTGAAATCTTCATTGATTCACACAATTTGTTAGTTTAAACAAGCTGTTTAATCATTTAACATTTTTTGATTCCAACTAACACAACTAACTGAATCTTATAATCGTTATATTCATGTAAATCAATAGTAAAGACCATGAGACAGTTAAAGATTGTAAAGCAAGTTACAAATCGGGAGACGGCCTCTCTCGATAAATACCTTCAAGAAATTGGTCGCGTTGAATTAATTACTGCCGACGAAGAGGTAGAATTGGCTAAGCGTATTAAAGCAGGGGATAAGAGGGCGTTGGAGCGATTAACAAAAGCTAATTTAAGATTCGTGGTATCTGTTTCAAAACAGTACCAAAACCAAGGGTTATCACTTCCTGATTTAATCAATGAAGGAAATTTAGGTTTGATCAAGGCGGCCGAGCGATTTGATGAAACCAGAGGGTTCAAGTTTATTTCATACGCAGTTTGGTGGATTCGCCAGTCTATTTTGCAGGCATTGGCAGAACAGGCACGTATTGTAAGACTTCCCTTGAATAAAATCGGAACAATTAATAAGATCAATAGAGCTTATAGTGAGTTGGAACAAATGTACGAACGTCCACCTTCAGCTGATGAATTGGCTGAATACCTGGAATGTTCCGTGGAGGATGTTCGTCAGTCACTTGCAAATACAGCACGCCATTTATCCATGGATGCACCGTTGGTGGATGGAGATGAAAGTTCATCCAGTATGTACGACGTATTGCCAAATGATGCGCTTCCGAGTCCTGAGAATGAATTGACGAAAGAGTCTTTGCGAAAAGAAATTGAACGCTCACTCTCATCTTTATCAGGTAGAGAAGGAGATGTAGTAAGACTTTATTACGGATTAAACGGAAAACATCCGCTGACATTGGAAGAGATCGGAGATTTATTCGATTTGACCAGGGAGCGTGTAAGACAGATAAAAGAAAAAGCGATTCGACGCTTGAAACATACATCCCGAAGCCGGATGCTTAAATCATACCTTGGTTAAGCGGGATCTACGTCTGTAATCAGTCGAATAGGTTTGAAATGGGGAACGCTGAAAAATTGATCCGTCAACTCATGTAAGCGTTCCTTTACTTTCTTTTGCGGAGCATCTTGCTCAATTTTTAAAACAATTTCTTTCAAATAAAAGTTCTGAATCCTCGCGATAACCGGGGATTCAGGGCCTAAAACGCGTTCGTGGAATTGTTCCTTCAGTAGTTTACTGAAATGAAGCGCACCACTTTCTACCAAATCACGGTCCCGGTGTTTTAAAGTAAAACGAATCAATTTATAGAAAGGCGGATAATGGTAATTCCTGCGTTCAACCAATTCATTTATGGCAAATGCATCGTAATCATGCTCCATGACTTTTTGGATCACCCAGTGATCCGGATTTCCTGTTTGAACGATTACTTTGCCGCGTTTGTTTCTACGGCCCGATCTTCCTGCAACCTGCGTCATTAACTGGAAAGCGCGTTCAAATGCTCTGAAATCGGTTTTATTGAGCATTAAATCCGCGTCAAGTATTCCGACCAAACCAACATGGTCAAAATCCAATCCTTTTGCGACCATCTGTGTACCAATTAATACATCAATATCCCGGTTTTCAAAAGCATTAATCAATTCCAGGTGACTATTCTTATTGCGGGTCGTATCTAAATCCATTCTGCCAATTCGAATATCGGGAAGGATTAAAGAAAGATCATCCTCTATTTTTTCTGTCCCGAATCCAAGCATCTTCAAACGGTTGCTTCCGCAAGCGGGGCAGGTTCCAATCGGATTTGTACTGTAACTGCAATGATGGCACTTCAATAAATTGGAATGCTTGTGATAGTTCAGGGTCGTATCGCAATTGATACAATTCGGACTGAAACCACAAATTTCGCAAGTCCAGATTGGAGTATATCCTCTTCTGTTTTGGAAAAGAATGACTTGCTCCTGATTTTTTAAAGTTTCAATGATGTTATCTAACAGGAACTTGGAAAAATGCCCGTTCAAACTTTTTTGCCTGCGTTCCTCTTTCATGTCGGCACACAAAATTTCCGGAAGCTTTACCTGTGAAAAACGTTCGGTCAGTAGTACATGTCCGTATTTCCCCTCACGCGTATTTTGAAAGCTCTCAATCGATGGAGTTGCGGAGCCTAAGAGTGTTTTGGTTTTAAAGAAATGGGCCAAAACAATAGCCATATCACGTGCATTGTAGCGTGGAGAAGGATCATGTTGTTTATAAGAAGATTCATGTTCTTCATCCACGATTACCAATCCAAGGTCCTGGAATGGCAGGAAAATTGAAGAACGTGCGCCTACAACCAACCTGAACTGTTTCGGGTCATTTTGAAGGACTTTGTGCCATATTTCCACCCGTTCATTGGAGTTGAATTTGGAATGATACACTCCAATCTTCTCGCCGAAGTATGCAGATAAACGCTGAATCAATTGAGTAGTCAATGCAATTTCAGGAACCAGGAACAAAACCTGTTTTCCTTCATCCAATACTTTTCGGATCAATTCAATGTAGATTTCCGTTTTTCCGGATCCGGTAATTCCCTGGAGCAAAACAGTATCTTTTTCCCCAAAGCCCGTTTGAATTTCATGCAATGCCTGTGATTGAGCGCTGCTCAGAACCGGGAATTCAAACTTACTTTGATCCAATGGGTTGATTCGGGAAATTTCCAGGCGTTCCGTTCGGAGAATTCCCTGTTTTTCCAAAGTATTTATTGCAGATAATGAGCAGCCTTGGTCCTCTAGTGATTTTCGAAGAATGGGCATGACTTCCCCTTCATGGAAACCACCAAGCTGCAGGATTTTTAGTAGGACCTGTTCTTGTTTTTGGGTCGTTTTTTTCTGAGCCAGCTGTTCGAACAATTCGTTTAATAACCTATCTGAACGGTAATTTTCCTGAAGCACGACAAACAGGCCTGTTTTAGCAGAAAACTTATTAGAAACTTCTTCCAGTGTAAGAATGATACTTTTTTCAAGCAGGGTTTTAATAAGCGGCTGAATAGTTTTAATGCCTATGATCTCGGAAATTTCTCTTAAATCGAGTGTTTCTTTGATCTGCAGTGCTTCAACCACCAGGTATTCCCTGTCGGACAAACGGGAACTTTCTCCGTCAAAATCAGGATGAAGAACCACTTTCGTTTCACTTGCCAGCTTGAAATTTGCCGGCAAGGCCGCGTTCATGACATCTCCAATGGGCGCCATGTAATATTCCGACATCCATTTCCAGAATGAAAATTGTTTTTTTGTAATGATTGGCGTTTCATCCAGGATGTGTTCCAGGTATTTTGCCTGGTAGAGTTTTGGTGCTTCCCGGTGAATTTTCGTAATGATTCCGGTATATAACTTTCCTTTTCCGAAAGGAACGATGACGCGAAGGTATTCCCCGATATGGTCATTCATTTCGAATGGGACCCGGTAGGTAAATTCCTGGCTTAAGGGAATGGGTAAAATGACGTTAACGAAAAGAGTAACACGTTCGCTCATGAAACAAATTTAATGAACTAAAAGCAAATAAGAGCCTTTTGTGATCTATAAAACCGACTTATCCGAATAAGTAGTTACCAGGGTATGTGTGGATCTGCCGCGGCGGACACTTATACCTGGAAAAGAAAAAATCCCGCTTATCTGATGATAAAACGGGATTTTCTATTTCAGTTTAATAAATTCTTATTGACAAGCCCAGGATTCACCGGCATTAATATCCGTTTGGAAATTACTACAGAACAATAAAAGTCCTGTTATTGGTCCTGTGCACAATTCTTTTGTAGATAAAGCATCTAATGCTCTGGTACTTGGTGTACTGAATTTCACTAGTTTATTAGTCATTCTGGAAGTGAATATTCCAATTACCGGTCCGCCGTCTGCTCGCGTTAAATTACTAAAACTAGGTTTGTTTTGTGCCAGGGAAGTACTTGGCTGGTTCACAAGGATATACTTGCTCAGCGCGTCTGAACCTCCGGTCATTAATACACGGACGGAGGTCATTTGACGTTTGGTAATGGATGGGTCATTGGTGCAATTTTCTTTTACCAATGTATAGAATGCTTCGCCGCTTGCAGAGAAATTTGACTGAGAGCCGGTAAGCTGAGTTCCATTTAGTTCGCCCACTTTCCAGGTAAATGATTTCTCCACAGGAACACCATTGAAGTATTCATTGAAAGAGAACTGAATGCGTGCGTCAACAACCTTAGCATTTCCATTGTTTGATTTTAGACTGAGAGTGTTGTACTGTTTAACACCTTGTACCGTCTTAATAAAAGATAAAGGAGCTGAACCTGGCTGGCTTACGGACATTCCTGTTACCAGTTTCGTTTCTGCATTGACTACTATTGAACCGCCGTTGATAGATGCAATTAATCTGTAAGTCACATCGTCTTTTAATGCTGCGTTTAAATCAGTTTCTCCGGTAGTTGGCGGGTTGGAAATATTGAACGTTTCTGTTTTGAAATAGTATACTTTTTGGTTCGGACTGTAGAAAGCACCCGGAACCTTATTAGTCAAAATAGTATCTCTTAAAACCCATGTTCTTACTTTCGTAGAAGCCCATTCTTCGATTCTGATTTCAGCATCCGCAAAATAGCTTGAATCTTCAATCAGAGCAACATCTAATGAATTGTTTGAACCTCCGAAAGTGCGCGTCAACTTAACGTAGTGCAAAGAATCACTTTTATCCAATAATCCGAATAAAACAGGTGTTTCCACGTGCTCCCCGGCAAAGTCAATATCGTCTTCACACGAAGTGAATAATACCAAAGAAGTCAGGATAAAGGAGTAAAGTGAAAATTGGAGAAATTTCATATGTATACAATTTGTCTCAAAAGTACGATTTTAATTAATAGGATTTACCGATTAAAATCAACAGAAGCTACTGTTGAATCAATCTTTTACGCGATTGAATCTCATAGCTTTCAGCATCCAGTTGGGTAAAAATGCTCCCGGTTTTTTGTTCTTCAGATGAATATACCAGCCTAATTTTTTCATGACAGGAACTTTGTGAGTTTCCACAAATTCAATCCATGTTCCATCCGGATCTTCAATATAGCTGAATCTTCCGCCAGCTTCTCCCATGTCGAATGTTTTGCCGGAATCAACGGTAAAAGGAAAGCCAAGCTGTTCACATTCTTTCTGCAAATCGTCCATTCCCTGAACATCAAAGCACAAATGAATGAAGCCCCAGTCTCCCCAGAATCGATTTTTGAAGATTGATTTTGAATCTGTTCTTTCAACCGCCTGGACTAATTCAATTTGAGTGGGGCCGAGTAATTTTGCAAACGGACCTTTTCTTGCTTCCGTATGCTGCAACAAAACGCGTCTTACTTTCTGATTTCCGTTTGGAATAGTGTTAAATGCATCAAAAGTGTCTGTTACATCGTAAACGATTTTATCGTATCCCAAAATAGTTTGGTAAAGCGGCAATGCTTTTTCGATAGAGCTCACACCGATCATTGAACCGGCAACTCCACCTGTTTTCCCTTCGAATTTCGTGTCCATAAACCATCCGGAGCCTTCCACAATATCAAATAGGTTTCCATTTGGGTCTTCTACTAAAAAGTGGCAGCTTCCGTTCGGTAACTGCTGTGGTTCTGATAGAACTTTAGCTCCTTTTTTTACCAGGAATGCGTGAGTTGCTTTTACATCTTTGGATTTGATGCGGCAAGCATATAAACCGAAATCGCCAAAAATGATTGGTTCCGTGCTCTTTTCTGTTGGACGTGAAGTAAACTGCCAGATTTCAAATCCACCGCCGCTTTCCATGGAAAGTGCAAGAGTTGCTGTTCTGGAATGAATTACTCCGCCGGTATAGCGAGTCATTAATGGAGCTTCAGCTGCTTCTTCGAAAATGCGTACGTCTACACCAAAATGTTCCCTATACCACTTCCAAATTGATTGAACATCAGGAACACCAATTCCCATTTGCTGAATACCACAGATGATTTTTGCCATTTTTTAAAATTTGATGCGAAGATACTAGGAATCTCGAAAGTTCAAAGGTTCAAGAGTTCAAAAAAGTTCAATGGTTCAAAGGTCATATTTAACTTTAAACACTTGGAACTTTTGAACTTCCTTCTAGCGGAATGCCCGTTCGTGGAAAATGATAAATCCATAAGTAAACTGGAAGGCCAAAGGGCTTTTTTGCTTAGGGAAATAGTTTAAAGAAGCTCTGATCGGTCCAAGTGGTGAATGATAAATTGCCGAAAGCGAAGCAACCTGTGATTCTCCTTTGAAGGGTTTGGAGTAACCAAATGTTCCGTCATCATTGTTTGTTATTGAAATGAACGGCTGGTACCAATACCCATCCACCCGGATATCGATATTCTTGCGAAGGGAGAAAATGACGTTCAATCCACCTCCAATGTATTGCGGAGAGCGGTATTCGGCAAAGAAATAGGTTTGCAGATCCGGTAAAGGCTGAAACGCATTCATGTTCAGAAGTGTTGCCGTATAATTTTTTAACAGGGAAAGATTGGTAATGCTTGCCAGTCCGTGAATACCGAAGGAAAAGTGCTTGGTGCTCAAAGGAAAACTCTGAATTTCACCCCGAATATTGAACCAGTGATGCCCGTTTCGGTAATCGTAGTTTTCAATGGAAGTTGATCCGGCAAGACTGTGTTCTTTAGCTGCACTGTAGATTGCTTTGAATTGGGCCATCGTTCCGGAGGATGCCCACTGCTTCCTGTTCAGGGAATTGTGTTCCAGGGTCATGATGAGCGTGTTCCCGTACAAGACTGTTCGGTCTGTGGTGTCTTTATTGGTGAACTCAGAGCTTTGATAATAGCGATCCTGGGTTTCAAAGTGCCTGTAGTCCAGCACAAATTTGGAATTATTGAAAATTGGTAATTTGATTCCGCCACCCACATAAGCTTCATTTTGAACCAGGAAAGAGGGTTTCTCGTCGTCAAAGAATGTGGTAAAGCTCTTGAAATAATCCCAACGGTTAATAACCCCGTAAAAACTTGCCGAAATCGGGTAATAGGAAGGAAAATGAAGATCGATGTTTGCTCTTCCTGAGTTGTAGAATTTACCAAAATAACCTCCGGCCTGAATAGTGCTTGCAAAGCGATCCAAACGCATGTAATTCAATTGAATAAAGCCGGTGTTTATAGCGCGCGTACTTACAATTCCGCCTAAGTCGATTCGAAATGGCTTTGCCTCCGTGACTTTAATGTTTAAGGCGTAAGTTGAATCGGATTTTGCTTCCAGGGTAGGGAACAGGTATTTGATTTGCGGAGTAGCATAAGTTCTGAAGTACCTTCTTTTGAAACGGGTACCGGAAATAACTTCTCCTTTGTTGTTCTTCAGGATCGATTTGCGGACATAACTTTCATCCAGTCCGCGTTTGTTTGTGGTATTTACTTCTGAAATGACCAACTGATGTATTCTCGCTTTGAACGCGATTCTGCGGTTGTTTAATTCTTCCTTCGAAATGCGTACATCCAGCATTAATTTAATGCTGTCCATCATGGCGATGGTGGATTTATAACCGGCGTCTATTGCTTCGTCCACATCGTCGAAGTCGAATGTACTGATGTTTGATTTTGGTTCGATAATAATTCCGTAGTCACAAGGGATTTTGAAAGAAGTATGTGTTACCAGCATGTTCGTCAGCTGACTGATCAGATCATCTTCCCGCGGAGGAGAAGCGTTATACGAAACATTGCTTCCAATAATGAAATCCACCGGAAAACTATTGTACATCACATCTGAAGGGAAGTTGTTATAAAGTCCGCCGTCAAAGTAAAGAATACCGTTGATGCGAATCGGATTCACGTAAAAAGGAAAAGTCATGGAGGCACGAACGGCTTCATTTAGCTGACCGGTTGAAAAAACCACTCCTTTTTTGGCAACTATATCACTTGCAACACAGCGAAAGGGGACAAAAAGGCTGTCGAAATTATATTGGCGGGCTGCTCCGCTGGCACCAAACAAACGAAGCATCTCAAAGTCCAATAATTCCGGCCGGATGAAGTTGGTGGGTAATGATTTGCTGAACATACTGTCCAGTGAAAAGGGAAAACTGATTCCCGAAGCATTTTCATTGTCTTCCCGAAGCAGGAACTCATAGCGTTGTTCGATTGCTCCCTGCGACATCAATTGAAATTTATTGCTCAATACATAATCTTCAATTTCCTGCGGAGAATAACCGCTTGCATACATTGCTCCAACCAATGCACCTGATGAAGTTCCGGTAATATAATCGATCGGGATGTTGTTTTCTTCCAGTGCTTTGAGTACACCGATATGTGCAAAACCAGATGCGCCGCCACCACTTAATACAATTCCAACCCCTTGAGAATGAACGAATGAAGGGGCAAAACTTAGAAGTAAAATGATGGTTAATCGTTTTGCTAATTGCATGAAGTCAAAAGTAATTTTTTTTTGCCTAAAATTGGCTTCTTTTGGGTTATTTCTGCGCTATAGAATGAAAATCGGATCTTTTTAGAAAGGATGATAGGTAGGAAGAGCGAAGAGAAGCTCATTACAAAAGAAAGAATAAAGAGCTCCGCATTCTGTTATTTGAAACCGCAAAGAGTTTACGAGTGCAAAGAAAAATATCTGGAACGTCTGTGCTCCCAGTGTTCTCTGCGGTATAAATATTATGTCTACTTTTGTCTACTAATAAATGAATGGCTTTATGAATATTGTACTGAAAACGTTTTATGGTTTGGAGGATGTGCTTGCCGATGAGTTAAAGGAGCTTGGTTTCCCTGATAGTACAAAACTGAATAGAGCCGTTCAGATTGAAGGAGAATGGGAAGATGTTTATTTTTTGAACCTGCATGTTCGCTGTGCGATCTCGGTTTTGGTGGAACTGCGTAAATTTGCGGTTAAAACAGAGAAAGACCTTTATACCGAGGCGAAGAAAATCAATTGGTCTTCTTTGTTTAATGTGAAGAAAACATTTGCAGTGAAAGGTGCGATTCATTCCACGCTTTTTAATCATTCCCAATTCCCGTTTTTATTGATTAAAGATGCTATTGTAGATCATTTCAGAGATGTAAAAGGTGAAAGACCGGATATCAATGTAAAGACACCGCAGATTGTTGTGGATTTGTATGTACGTGAGAACGAAGGAGTGATTTCCATAAATACGAGCGGTTTGCCTTTATTTCAAAGAGGATATCGCCAGTCTACCGGAGATGCACCGCTGAATGAAGTGGTTGCAGCGGCTCTTTTGCGTATGAGCGGATGGGACAGGAAAACAACTTTAATTGATCCGTTTTGCGGTTCCGGAACTATTTTGATCGAAGCGGCTTTGCTTGCTGCAGGAATTCCTTCAAATATCGAACGAACACATTATGCGTTCAAGAATATGGCCAATTTTGATTCTGATTTGTGGGAAGAAATCCATGCCAAAGCGAATAAAGTGGTGAAGGAGCTTCCTTGTGAATTGATCGGTGGAGATATAGATTCTCAAATGGTGATGAAAACAAAAAGAAATCTGCGCGGGTTTCCCTTCGGACGATTTGTTGAGGTACACAATGCTTCGTTAGATGAATTTCCATTCCCGGAAGGTCCTGCTTTTATGATTACCAATCCACCGTATGGAGAACGTTTGGAAACAGACGTAGAAGAATTATACGGAACCTTGGGAAGCATCATGAAACACCGATTGATGGGATATTCCTGTTTTGTGATTTCTTCCAGTGAAGAAGGTTTCAAATACCTTGCGCTAAAACCTGATAAGAAGTACAAGCTCTTTAACGGAGACCTGGAATGTTCTTTTCGAAAATACAGTATTTACGAAGGTTCCAAAAAAGCAGAAAAGACTGAAGCTGAAGCTTAAGGTGTAACAACAATTCGTTCGGAAATGGTTTGCTCCTGGTCGAAATAAATGAAGGTGTAAACTCCGACCGGCAAGCCGGAAACGGTAATTTCACTGTTTTCAGTTGAAGTGTAGTTCAGAACAATTTCCCTTCCCGAAGTATCGAATAATCTGGATGCAAGGAGCGTTTTGTAATCGCCCGAGATGTTCAGTGTTCCATTCGATGGATTTGGGTAGATTGTCAATTCATGCGTCTTTTTTGGTTTGATCGAGCGCATATCGTGAAGACGTGTTTGCCCGTTCAAATCGGTTTGTGACAAGCGGTAATAACTCACCACATCTAAATACGGATCGTAATCATAGATTTTGTAACGCAAAGGCTCTGTACTGTTTCCGGCACCTTTCATAGATGCGATTGATTCAAAGTGAATTCCGTCCAAGCTGCGCTCAACAGTAAAATAAGCGTTGTTGAATTCTGTTTCTGTCCACCATTCACAAGCTACGGCTTTTCCCTCTAAAGAAACCTGGAAAGCAGTTAACTCTACCGGAAGCACGCTCATGCAATTCACGCAGGCTGCTCCGCTGAAAGTAGTGGTGTAAGTAATGATTTCATCGGCTCTGTTGGCTCTGCCGGAAACTCGGATTGTTCCCGGACCGGCCAAAGTGTAGCTGTCATCTAAAGTAGCATTGCTCGCACCTTGCTGAAAAATTTTACTTCCTCCTATAATATCAACTTTAACAACATCACAAGTCTGGCAATTTCCGTCAGCTCCTGAAGCGTTCGTGCATCCTGGTCGATCGCGCATTGTAGCGCTTACAGTATATGTGCATCCAGCAGGTACACTGATATCAACTTGCATCGGCAAATAACCTGCAGAGCAATTTCCACCAACAGAAGGAGAGCAATTGGGGCCGCCAACACTTGTTAAGTTACAACCCGCCAAACACCCGCAGCCACTTCCCGTTACTCCAATAGCCCCGGATGGACATTGAGAAAATGTGTTCAATGAATAAGTAAAACAAAGAAGCGCAAGAGTGATGAATTTTTTAAGTATTCGTGTAGTTTGTTTCATTTTGCTTGAGAAAAAGTCGTTCAACAAGAACAAAACAAATGTATACTAAGCGTTTAGCGAATTGTTTATGAGTAAGTTATATTAAGAATAAATATGGATTTGAACTAAACGGTTTTTGTTTAAAACAGTTTAAAGGGAATGTTATGAAAACAAGTAAGGGCGCGATTAATCGCGCCCTTACTGTTTATTTAAATGATTCTTACTTTCTGTCTTTGATATCTACGTAATCTCTGGTGACTTCACCTGTGTAGATTTGTCTTGGACGACCGATTGGTTCCCCACCTTCCGACATTTCTTTCCATTGTGCGATCCATCCCGGAAGACGTCCTAATGCGAACAATACCGTAAACATTTCAGATGGAATACCAAGCGCCTTGTAAATGATTCCGGAGTAGAAATCTACGTTCGGGTATAAGCTTCTTGATTTGAAGTACTCGTCTTCCAATGCGTATTTCTCTAATTTCTTAGCGATGTCCAATAAAGGATCGTTGATTTTTAATTTCTCTAATACATCATCTGCTGCTTTCTTAATGATGGTAGCACGCGGGTCGAAGTTTTTGTAAACACGGTGACCGAATCCCATCAAACGGAACGGATCGTCTTTGTCTTTTGCTTTCAATACCCATTTGTCTACATCACCACCGTCGTTGTGGATTTTCTCCAGCATTTCGATTACTGCCTGGTTAGCTCCACCGTGAAGCGGTCCCCAAAGTGCAGAAATACCTGCTGAAATAGATGCGTATAAGTTTGCCTGAGATGAACCAACGATACGAACTGTAGATGTGGAACAGTTTTGCTCGTGGTCAGCATGAAGGATCAATAATTTATTCAATGCGTCAACAACAACCGGATCAACTTTGTAATCTTCTGTTGGCATTGCAAACATCATGTATAAGAAGTTCTTTACGTAATCGTATTCGTTCTTCGGGTACATGAACGGATGACGCATGGAGTTTTTGTAAGACCATGCAGCCAAAGTTGGCAATTTCGCTAACAAACGTAAGATAGTTCTGTTCTTTTTCTCAGCACTTCTGTTCGGGTCCAAAGATTCCGGGTAGAAAGTAGATAGTGAACAAACCATTGCAGATAAAACTCCCATTGGGTGGGCCTGTGCAGGATATGCTTCAAAGAACTGTTTCATATCTTCGTGTACCAAAGTGTGTTTGGTGATACTTGAAATGAAATCGTCTAACTGCTCCTGAGTTGGCAAAGCACCATAAATCAACAAGTAAGCAACTTCAATAAATGTTGCTTTTTCTGCTAATTGCTCAATCGGGTAACCGCGGTAACGAAGGATTCCTTCCTCACCATCTAAAAAAGTAATAGCACTATAAGTAGCACCTGTGTTCTTGTAACCCTGATCTAAAGTTACATATCCTGTTTCCTGACGAAGCTTTGAAATATCAATAGCCATTTCATTTTCAGTACCTTGTACAACCGGGAATTCGTATACCTTCCCGTCTAATTCGATTTTCGCAATTTTGCTCATGATGATCTATAAGAGTGTTATCTAACAATTTTTATTAGCCGCACTAAATTAATAAAGAATTGGATACAATAAACTGCCATGGTAATCTTTTTTTGCTAAAAAAAAAGAACTAAAAAAGGCTTGCAAAAATTCATCTGCAAGCCTTCAAAAATGGTCGTAAAATCGAGTGATCCTTACTACAGGTTATTTATCGTGAATTCCAACATCATCGTGTAAAGGTGGTTTCTTGTATTCCCACCGTAAATGCCATGGTTTTTATTCGGATAAACAAATAAATCAAACTGTTTGTTTGCTTTTACCAAAGCTGTAATGAACTCCATCGTGTTTTGATAATGTACATTATCATCAGCAGAACCATGGATCAATAAGAATTTTCCTTTCAGCTTGTCTGCATGGTTCACAGGTGAGTTATCGTCATATCCGGCTGCATTTTCCTGCGGTGTTCTCATGAAACGCTCCGTATAAATGTTATCGTAGTTTCTCCAGTTGGTAACCGGTGCCACAGCAATTCCCATTTTGAATACATCAGCTCCTTTTGTTAGTGCCAGTGAGGTCATGAATCCACCGTAACTCCATCCCATGATCCCGATTCTCGCCGGATCCACGTAAGATTCTTTCTGAAGGTTTTTAGCAACAGCGATCAAATCTTCTGTTTCCAGTTTTCCCAGCTGCAAATAAGTAGATTTCTTAAATTCTGCGCCTCTGAACTGAGTTCCGCGGGTGTCTACACAGAATACGATATATCCTTTTCGTGTAAGCAACTGGTGGTACAGGTAGTTTGGTCCGTCATAGTCATTGGTAACCATGTTGCTTCCCGGCCCACAGTAAACGTTGAAATAAACCGGGTATTTTTTATTCGGGTCGAAGTTTGCCGGTTTCATGATCCAGGCATTCAATTTCCCGGCAGCACCATCTACCTGGATGAATTCTTTCTGGCTCAGGTTCATTCCATTGAACTTATTCTGAAGTTCCGTATTTGCTTCCAATACCTGGATTTCTTTCCCGGTGCGGTCGCAAAGCGCATAGTAAGGAACCGTATTGGCACTTGAACTTGTACGGATGAAGTAATTGAATCCCGGTGCAAATTCGGCATCGTTATAACCGGAAGCTTTTGAAAGCATTTTCTTATCGGTTCCTTTCCAGTTGATGGAATACAAGGTCTTATTAATAGCGCCGTTCTCAGAAGAAGAGTAGAATACCGTTCCTTTCTTTTCGTCAATTCCATATAAATCTATGACATCCCATGACCCGGAAGTAACGGGACTTAGTTTTCCTGCAAAAGTTAAGTGGTAAATATGGTTGTATCCGTCTTTTTCAGAAGTGCGAAGCATGGAATTCCCATCTTTTAATAAGATGACATTATCCGCATCCAGGTAAGTAGCAGATTGCTCTTCGTAGAAAATACGATCTGTGGGATTCTCAGGGTTTGTTACCAGGTGATATTTCACCTCGCTTTGGTGGCGGTTCAATGTAGAAACAAATACTTCGTTTTTGATAGGTGACCACTGAAAACGCGGCAGGTATTCGTAAGTTCCCAAATTGACTGCTTTTACAGCCGCCGTTTCACTATTCGCAATGTGGAAAGTTACCTTCGAATTGTCTTCACCGGCTTTCGGGTATTTGAAAGTGTATTCTTCCGGGTACAATGATCCGTACATAGCCATTTGAAATTGCTTGACAGCTGTTTCATCAAAACGCATAAAAGCCAGGTATTTGGAATCCGGTGACCACTCGAAGCCTTGCGTAATTGCAAATTCCTCCTCGTAAACCCAGTCTGTTGTACCGTTGATGATGCTGTTCTGCTTTCCGTCGGAAGTAATTTGTTTGGTAGTGTGTTTTACCAAATCGTATACAAACAGGTTGTTTCCGGCAACATATCCCAGTTTTGTTTCATCCGGGGAAAATGTTCCCAATGTTTGTGGAGTTTCAGAGCTGCTTACTTTATGCGTTTCTTTCGTTTCTACATTATAGATATAGTAAGTAGTGGAATAACTGTGCCGGTAGATTGATTTGGTATTTGTCTGGATCAATAACCATTTTCCGCTCTTACTCAATTTTCCGTCCTCGATCTCTACTTTTTTACCATTGAATTGAATGGTGGATAAATTTACAAGAACAGTTCCTTCGCCTTTGTAATCTTTAAATTGGAATTTCTTTAAAAATGCCTGACCGTTTTCTTCAACGATCTTGGTAAATGACTGTCCGTCGCTTAAAGCGGTGAAACCCTCCACGCGGTTCGGGTAAAGCTCACCCGATTTCCAGATGGATTCAACAGTCAGGTTTTGAGCGTATCCGAAAGAGAGGATACAGATAAAGGAAATGAATAATCTAATCTTCATAAATTGTGTTTTGCGCAAAAATAACCAAAAACCATTCCTGAAGGAGTGAATTATTGATGAGTGGTGTAAAATAGTTAACAGCTTGTTTAATATGAGGTTGGTTGATTGAAATCTACGTGTATAACCTTAGTTGATTGTTAACAATTTTGTAATGTTGGAATAGAATATTTGGCGTAACTTTGCGTCGTAAATTTCTGAATGTACTCCTTGATGCTGTGATTCACACAGACTGAAACCATTTGGAAATACAATATTTGGTATAATGAAATAGAAATGAAACTCATCCATAATAGCAAAAGCTTCATCCGAAGTAATGAGCGCTATTTCTCAGCAAAAAAGCTGAATGGATTTGTTATACCTTTACTCTGTATTTTATCTGTAAATTTAATAATCAATTAGTTATGAAAAAAGCATTACTATTTTTAGGTATGTTGTCTGGTGTTGCTTACGGGCAAAACTGTACGGAAATTTTTATTTCTGAGTATGTAGAGGGATCAGGAAACGATAAAGCAGTTGAATTGTACAACCCTACTGGTTCTGCAATTAACTTAAGTGGTTATAGAATTGAGCGTTTTTCAAACGGACAAGCTACTTCAAATAATGGAGGGGTAACTAATTTGACTGGGACTATTCAACCATTTTCTACCTTTGTTTTTGTAAATGGTCAGACAGTTGATATGACAAATCCTCCATCTCCATTATGTTCACCTGCGTTGCAGGCTATGGCGGATCAATTGGACCATGCTTACCCGGCTCCAACTTACATGAATGGTAATGATGCAATTGCGTTGTTCAAGAATTCTGTAATGATCGATCTAATCGGTAAAATTGGAGATGCAGCAATGACAGGTGGTTATGGTTGGGGTGATCAACCTCCATATGATGGATCGATTGGTCGTGTATGGACAGAGGATCATACTTTAATCCGTAAAGCAACAGTTAAAGGTGGAGTTATGGCTAACCCGGATCCGTTTATTGTAAATCAGCAATGGGATTCTTTGCCGAAAGATACATGGACAAATTTAGGACAGCACAACTGTGATTGTTTCCTAAGCGTTAACGAGAATTCATTGAACAGTGTTTCTATTTTCCCGAATCCTTCTACAAACGGAATTCTTTACATCAACACAAATAACACTATCGAAACAATCGAGATCGTTGATTTGCTTGGAAAAGTAGTTGCTAAAGAAGTAAGAAACCACCAAAGCACTGCGGCGGTAGTTACTACTGATAAAATCAAAAAAGGAGCTTATTTGATCCGTATCAATTTTGCGGATAAATCGTCTTCTCAGCAAAGTATTATCATCGAGTAATCGTTTTATACAGATCTATCCTTATTATCAAGTCTTTTAACTGATTTATGAAAAATCTGCTAGTAATTTTTTGCCTATTTTTTGGTGTAACCGCTTTCTCTCAGGAAACGGTTACACTAAGCGGGGTAGTGATGGAGCCTGAAACAAATGAGCCGGTTATCGGAGCAGTTGTAGTAGTGGATTCTACTTCAAAAGCAATTACAGATATTGATGGAAAATATACGTTCCAGGTTGCAAAAAACACCAAGCATACTATTACCATGGAATACTACGGCTTTGAAAATTACCAGGCTGCAGTATCCGTTGGAAATACGGATTATATGCACGATTTTACCCTGAAAGTTACAGGGGTTATAGATGAGGTAGAAATTGTCCGAGACGTTGCAAAACTGAGAGAAACACCGATTGCCTTTTCGAATATTTCAGCCAAACAAATTGCAGAAGAACTAGGTACGCGTGACTTACCGATGATCCTCAATTCTACGCCGGGTGTTTACGCAACCGAACAAGGAGGTGGAGCAGGAGATGCTCGTATTTCGATCCGTGGTTTTGATCAGCGCAATGTGGCTGTGTTAGTAGACGGAGTTCCGGTAAATGATATGGAAAACGGCCAGGTTTACTGGAGTAACTGGGACGGTTTAAGTGATATTACCAAAACTATTCAGGTGCAACGCGGATTAGGTGCATCCAAATTGGCTATTATTTCAGTTGGAGGAACAATGAATATTATGACCAAAGGGATTGACCAAAAGTTTGGTGTTCACGTGAAAGGCGAGGTAAACGATTATGGACTTTACAAAGCGTCTTTTGGTTTAAATACCGGGATGTTGAAAGGGAACTGGGGGATTTCAATTGCAGGTTCCAGGAAATGGGGAACCAGTTTTGCAGATGCAACCTTTGATGATGCCTGGTCTTATTTCTTCAAAGCTCAAAAGAAATTTGGGAAACACCACATTCTGAGTATCGGTGTGAATGGTGCTCCTCAGTCTCATGGTCAAAGAACTACGAAGCTTCCAATTTCCATGATCAGTGAGAAACTGGCAAAAGAAACGGGAGTTAACTACCAAAGACAAATTGATTCCATCGCAGGTACCAGTAATTTATACTATACCACTTCAGAAATTGGAGCGCGTGGAAACAAATACAATCCTAATTACGGAATGATCAATGATGAGATCTTTAATGAAAAGGTAAATTTCTTTCACAAACCACAATTCAATATTTCACATTCCTGGAATCCGAACAGTAAGTTCAATTGGACAACCATTGCTTACCTGTCTATCGGTAAAGGAGGAGGAACTTCCATGAAGAATACTCCGGCAAGAGATACAACTACAGGCTTGTACAATTTACAAGGGATTTATGATCAGAACTCTAAGAATTTTTCAAACTTGTACAGTACCACATTACACTCTTCGTCCAATTATTTAAGAGCTGCCAACAACGATCACAAATGGGTAGGTTTGATCACTTCGGTTTCTTATAAGATCGGTGATCATATCTCTACACTTTTTGGTTTGGATGCACGCTATTACAGAGGAAGTCACTATCAATCGGTTTACGATTTGATGGGAGGAGATTATGCAATCGATAACACAGATAAAAATCAGCCGAAAGGATTGGCAAACCTGAGCTACGCCATGAAGCGTAAAGGTGATAAGGTTTCTTATTACAACGATGCGATCGTGATGTGGGGAGGAGCTTTTGGACAAATTGAATATAAGAAGAACAAATGGTCTACTTTCCTTACCGGTTCACTTTCCGAAACAGGAAATCAACGAATTGATTACTTCAAGAAGAAAGACCTTGTGCTTTCAGATACCTTGATAAGACAAGCTGTTGGTTATGGAGATACTTTAGAGTACAAAGGAAATAAATACACCAATCAATCTGCTGAAGCAAGAACTGCAACGACAGACAGAAAGTGGTTCCTTGGAGGAACAGTAAAAGGTGGTGTGAACTACAACATTACGAAGAGTCACAATGTATTCCTGAATTTGGGATACCTGAGCATTGCTCCGAAAATGAATACCGTTTTCGACAACAACAACATGCCTTTCCTGGAAACGCGAAATCAAAAAGTATATTCCGTGGAATTAGGTTACGGTTACAAAAGCAAGAAGTTTGCTGCAAACCTAAACCTATATTATACTTTGTGGGAAAACAAGCCACCACAATACACACCTACTGTAGTTACTCCTGATGGAACGTTCTCCTACAACATTAACGGACTGGACGCTTTGCACAAAGGAGTTGAAGTTGACTTCAACTACAATGTGACTAAGAAGATCAATGTAGAAGGAGTGTTTACACTTGCTGACTGGAAAACAATTTCCGGGTCAAAAGTATTTATCGTGGATAATGACGGACAGATTGTTGACTCGGTTGACTTCAGTGCGAAGAACGTTCACGTAGGTGATGCTGCTCAGCTTCAGATCGGAGGTTCCGTGAGATGGGAGATCATCAAAGATTTATACGTGAAACTAAGATATACTTACTTCGGCAGAAACTTCGCGAATTTCGATCCTTTGGCTCTTGTAGGAGCAGACAGGGATAGAGAATCCTGGCAGATGCCGAGCTATGGATTATTGGATTTCAATGTCGGATATACATTTAGAGTTTCTAAAGTTTACTTCACCGTAAATGGAGGAATTATGAATATCCTGGATAAGGTCTATATCACCGATTCACAAAATGGATTAAACTTCGATGCCAGTACAGCAACAGTATTTGTTGGGATGGGAAGACGATTTAATCTTGGTTTAAAAATAGGAATTTGAAACAAATAACAGGGATGAGAAAATCAATTTTAACGGTGCTCTTAGCAGCATTTGCAGTAGGTACTTCAGTAGCACAAGCAGTGCTTCCTACAACTTGGAGTTTTACAACAACAACTCTTCCGGTTGGATGGACAGAGTCAGGAACAGCTTATTATACGGCTTCCGGTAATACTCCTCCAACTATGAAGTTTGATAACACAGGAGATTACCTGATCATCAACTTTGCAAGTGCTCCGGGAGCATTGACTTATTATTTGGGTGGTAACTCTTTTAGCGGTGGAACTTTTACGGTGGAAGAGTCGGCAGACGGAGTGTCTTATACTTCTTTGCATTCGCATACAGCGCCTCCGGTTGCAGCTTACCAGATGTACACCGATAATCCAAATTCACTGACACGTTTTATTCGTTTTATTTATACCAATAAAGTAGCCGGAAATATCGGTTTGGATGATGTAAATATTGCGGTTGGGGCTGCAACACCTGCACAGGAAATCAACGTGAAATACGGAACAACAACAATCGTTACAGGCGGTACCCAGGTATTGAGTTCCCCGGTTTCTACGATGACTCCGGCTGTTTTTACGGTTGAAAACCTTGGAACAACGAATGCATTGAATCTTTCAAGTGCTGTTATTTCAGGAGCAAACGCTGCAGATTTTTCAGTAGCATCTCCGGCTTTCCCAACATCAGTTGCTGCAGGATCAACTCAGGCAGTGACAATTAACTTCACACCGTCAGTTGCAGGTAACAGAAATGCTGTTCTTACAATCAACAGTGATGATGCGGACGAAGCTGCATATGTGATTAACTTATATGGTATCGGAGGAACTTTAGCAACACAGCCAGCTGCACAGCCAACAAACATGGTTTTCTCGAATGTGAAATCCTACCGTTTGAACGCTTCATTTACACCAACAACTGCCGAAGGATATTTGGTACTTCGTAAAAAAGGTTCCGCAATTACAGGAGCTCCTGCAGACGGAACAGTTTACCAGCGTGGAGACATCGTTGGTGATGGACAAGTTGTTTATTCCGGATCTGCTACAGGCTTTGTACCGAATAATATCGTTGCAAGTACAGGTTACTATTTTGCAGTGTATGCTTACAACGGACCGGGAACTTACAGAAATTACAATACAACGGCTCCCTTAGCAGCGAATGTTACTTCATCAGGTTCTATGATGCCTGCAGGTTATTATTCAGCTATTTCTACGAGCAGTCCTACATTTGTTGCTGATCTTCATAACTTAACGAATCCGCACGATATGCAATTCTATAGCAATTATGGAATTTATATGGTTGCTTTGTTTGCTGCAAGAGATACTACAATGGATCGCCGTGTAATTACATGTGTGTACAGTGGTGAGAATAAAATTTATACGGAACCATTTGATTTTACTGCAACAGGATATAGCCGTGAGCATACATACCCGCATAGCTGGATGCCGACAAATCCTGCTCAATCATTACCTGAGTACAACGATTATCACCATTTATTCCCTACAAACCAAAACCAGGCAAACGCTTTGAGAAGCAATTATCCTTTAGGTAAAGTAGTGAACCAAACCGGTGGATACTTAGGATGTAAATTCGGAACGGATGCAAACGGTAAGCAGGTTTTCGAACCAAGAGACGAGCACAAAGGTGATGCTGCACGTGCAATGATGTACGAAGCAATTTGTTACACAACTGTTGGTGGAAACTGGGGATTCCCGAATCCGATAAGCAGCTCAATCCAATACGGACAGGACCAAGCGATTTTAAAGCAATGGAATACGCAGGATTTACCGGATTCCTGGGAGATTTCAAGAAACGACTTCTTAGACTCTCTTCAGGAAAATCGTAACCCGTTTGTAGATAATCCAAACTTTGCTTGTTTTGTGAACTTCACAAACATGAGCTATGAGACTTTGGGATGTACTGCAGATGTTGAAGAAGCTTTGTTGAACGGATTTATTTTATACCCGAACCCGGCAGCGAACACTTTGTATATGAACGTAGACGCTGCAACAATTACCGGATACCAGATTATTTCTATGGACGGTAAAGTAGTGAAATCTGCTTCTGATATCAACGAAATTTTAATTGAATTGGATATCAAAGATTTGGAAACAGGTTCGTACCTTGTACAGGTAAGAACTCCATACGGGGAAACTCAAAAGACGATAGTTAAAAACTAATACATGAAGAAACTAGTTTTTCTTTTTTTTCTAATAGGAGCAGGTCTTACGGCCTGCTCTTATCATTTACAGGTAAAGGGATTGAAACAGAACATTGATGATTCGAGTAAGAACTCGGTCGAAATGGATTCGTTGATTGCCCCATACCGCCGGGAAATGCTCCGCGAATTCGGAATGGTGATTGGTGAAACGACTACTGACCTGGTAGTCGGAAGGCCCAATTCCTCTTTGGGGTTTTGGCTGTGTGACGAGTTGATCAAAAAAGGAAAGGACAGTTCTTTTTTCCAAAATGAACCACTTGTAGCATTCATCAATATTGGCGGTTTAAGAGCTGATTTGCCCAAGGGTGAAATTACGGTTGGCGATATTTACAAAGTCATGCCTTTTGATAACCGGATGGTGTTTCTCAAATTGTCACTGGATAAGATTCCTGAAATGGAAGCTTACCTAAAAGAAAAGGGTGGAGAACCGATCGGCGGATTCAAACTGGAAAAAGGAAAATTGGTTTTCCCGGATAACCTGGCAAAAGAAAAGAATTATTTCTGGGTGGTTACTTCCGATTTTTTGGCAAATGGGGGAGATAATATGTTCTTCTTTAACAATCCGTTGCAGCGATTTGATACCACTATTCTTTTCCGGGATTTCATCATTAACGCTGTTAAAAAACAGCAAAAAATTACATTTTATCCCGAAGAAAGAATAAATTGGTAAGATGGAACGAAGATTATTTTTACAGCAGACAGGTGTAGTTGCAGGTGTTGCTATCGCTGCCCCTTCATTGATCAGTGCTCAGAAAAAGCAACAAAAATTAGTGATCCTACATACTAACGATACACATTCCAATATTGATCCGTTCCCGGTAAATCACCCCAAGTTCCCAAATATGGGTGGAGTTTCCAGGAGAGCCAGTTTAATTGAATCCATTCGGAGTCAGGAAGACCATGTGCTACTGCTGGATGCCGGAGATATTTTCCAGGGTACTCCTTATTTCAATAAGTTTAAGGGGGTTTTGGAGATGAAGACCATGGAAGCCATGAAATACGACATTGTAACGCTGGGGAACCACGATTTTGATATCGGGATGGAAGCCTACAAAAGTGCCTTATCTCATGCTTCATTCCAGGTTGTAAATGCCAATTACGAATTGAGCTCAACCCCGCTTGCTGACGTAGTAAAACCCTATACCATAATCAAGAAAGCCGGATTTAAAATTGGAGTTTTTGGAGTGGGAGTAAATCTGCAGGGATTGGTCCCTGTTGAAAGCTGGAAAGGAATGACTTACCAGGATCCGGTTGCAGCTGCTCAGAAACAAGCGGACAAACTGCGTAAGGAAGAAGATTGTGATGTGGTAATTTGTTTATCGCATTTAGGCTACGAATACAAAACGAACCAGGTTTCAGATAAAGTATTGGCAGCGTCAACTTCGGGGATTGATGTGATTATTGGCGGACACACGCATACATTCCTGGAAGATCTGCAGGAGTTTAAGAACAAAGTCGGAAAATCCGTCTTTGTGAACCAGGTTGGTTACGGCGGATTGAAATTAGGCCGTATCGATATCGAACTGTGTCCCGATTCCGGGAAGTTTACGATTGCTTCGACCAATCAGCTGCTGGACGATAACATTGCTTGATACTCAAATAATGATATAACAGTAAGGGCGTCCCGCATGTGCGGAACACCCTTACTGTTTTTTGGAAAATTAATTCTTATTGTTTTACCAATCTGCTAATTACCGTTGTTCCATTCACTATTCCTGTCAGGAAATAAACTCCGTTTTCAGCGGTGCTCAAATCAATTGTCAATTCTGTCTGACCCACTAATTCGAACGGAACCGTTTTTCCTTGCGCATCCACCATGTTGATTCCTGTTAACAGATCGGAACCTCCGGTTGAAATAGTAAACACTCCATTGCCTGGATTTGGATAAACCTGAAGAGCTGTCTGTGTATTTTCTTCCAATCCAAGACATGCGTCAACAAGGATGTTGTCTGTTGCTGAAGCAGAACAACCGTTTCCATCAGTATATAGGTAAGTAACCGTAAATGTTCCTGTTCCTGCAGCAGCCGGATTAAATGATCCTCCCGAAACTCCTGTTCCCGAATAAGATCCACTAGCCGGAGAACCTCCGCTCAAAGTAAGTGGGTTGTTGTAAACACATAATTCACTTACAGGTAAAGTAAGTGCTGCTGTAGGATTTGGATTTACAGTAATGGTGATTGTTGCAGTATTCGTACAACCGTCTGCATCTGTTCCTGTTACGGTGTAAGTTCCCGTTGAAGCAGGTTCGAAAGCAATCCCGTCAGATACGCTGTTATCCCAATCATAGTCTGTTGCATTTCCGCCACCTGTAAGGACTACAGATTCTCCTTCACAAATCATATTCCCCGTTGCATCAGAACTTGCTGTTACTGTTGGAGTACTGATAATTACTTCTACGTCATCTGATGCCGTACAACCTCTTTCATCCGTTACGGTTACGGTGTAAGTTTCAGTCGAAGTCAAAGTTGCATCCGGGTTTGAAACAGTTGCGTCAGAAAGGTTTGCTGCCGGTGTCCAACTGTATGAAACAACGCTGTTTGCAGATGTGAAAGAAATCGACCATTCGTTCAAAGTTCCTTCATCAAAACCATAATTGTCCACAATTTGTAATTGCCACGTTCCGTTTGCAGAACCTGTCAGATCACTGAACGGATTTTCTGGCTGATACTCTCCTGTAAAAGGATTATCACCAAAAGAAATCGGATCAATAGCTGCATCGGAAAAAGTAGTATTGATAAAGTTTGCATCAAATCCTGCTTCCAAAGCAAGAACAATGGAAGATCCGTCCGGTGCAATCAGGTTGATCGTTAAATCGCTTGTATAGGTGTGCGTTAAGCTTGAAAGGGTAATCGTTACATCAGAAGCAAGTGCTGCTCCGGCACCTGAAACAATAATTGTTGAAGTTGCTCCAACCGGGTCTTCATCCGGAATAGGTAAAGCCGTATTATTGCTGATCGATGTATTATAAGGAGAAACTGAACTTGTCCCCCCAAGTGTAACTACTTCTCCGGAACACGCAGTAATATCTGCATAATCTGGAGCAGGTCTTTGATTCAGAATGGTTTGGTCCAGTGTATTGTTTGCCGGACGAATATCTCCGGTCATTGAAAGCGTTGCATTGAAGATGTAACTTGAACCTCCTGCCGACATATCGTAAGATGGTGAAAGCTGTACGGTTTGAGTTGCATTTGCAGCCAATGTTCCGGTGTTGATTGTAATTGGCGTAAAAGTCATCGGATTTGTACCGCTTACGTCTGAATTGATAGTAACTGGGGTAACACTAAAATCAATGGCAGTACCGCCCGTGTTTGTGAGTGTCAATGAAACTTCTTCAGTTGCTCCGTAACATCCGTTTGATGATGTAAATGAAAGTAAACTCGCGCTGATGTCCGGTGCGCCTGTCCAGGTAAATGTAGTACCAACTGCCGGTAGTGTCGCAGGATCGTTCGAATCAAAATGACAGGTACTGAATTCATCCGTTCCCGGAAGGGAATTTACCCATGCTCCGGTAGTAGAAATAACTTCGCGATTGTTGACATTGGTAGCGAAGTTTGTATCACTTCCTCTTAACCCAACTTCCGGATAATAAGTATCATTGCCCAGGACAATTGTACCACCATAAACAATTTTGATTTCATTGTTTGCCGTGTTTAAGCGGATCTGGAAACTGATTCGTTCTCCCGTTCCTGCAACATCATATCTTGCAACATTTTGCCATTGGACGATATATTCAGTTCCAACCTGCTGAACACGAATGTTGCGTGCACCGGCACCACTACCTGCGTCATCCAGATCCGTTGCGAATGCCGCAATAACCCCATCATAATTATAGGTACTTGAAACGCCAAAATAATCAAGATCCGAAACAGATCCGAAAGTTAAATAACCGTTAGTATGCACCTGGGCAGTTGTGTAAGAAACACCGTCAAATGAAAATGCAGGAATAGTGATCGGGAATACTTCATCATCCATATTTCCCATGGCTGCGTTTGCAAGAACGGTCCCGCCTGTAATTGCGGTGTATGTTCCAACTGACTGACTGAAATTGTAGGTTGTTGCGACCTGTGCCTGAGCTGAATATCCTAATAGGATGGTGCCAAGTAAGGCAAGTTGCCTTTTAAAAGGTAGAATAGATTTCATTACTTTAGTTTTTGTTAATGCCTGGCTAATATAACTAACTAAAGTATTAATACCAAAAATGCCAGTGTTAATAAGGGTTTCATTGATTTATCAATGAAAATATAATCGAAAAAATGAGCCGGTTAATCCACGATTTCTTCCAGTTGATATTTATTTAGCTTCAGGATTGCAATCCGGTCAAAACTTCCCATGATTTTTGCCTGAACGAGTATATTCAGCTCTCCGGCTTCGGTTTGAATGAAATCACAAGCTGTTACAGGAATGTTTTTTCCAAGATACTTTTTCCCCGCTAAAGTACTACCTGAATAGAGGCTTAATACCAGCTGATTACTCCTGGTGGAAGAAAGGAAGGCTTTATAGGAAGCACCTCCGATCGAAAGATCTTTGATCAGTACCGGTTTTTGCGCATCCAGTTCGGAATTTCCCTGGGCAGGAATGGATTCCGCAATATCGATCGTTGTTGGATTAAGCGTTGTATTTGCGTTGAAATACAGGTTGTCGTATGAAAAACGGGCAAGTGAGAACGCATTCCCCCCGGAAGGAGAAATAGCTGCCAATCCACCATTGAATCCTGCACCGTTGTAAACTCCTGCGAAGTTGAGATTCTGATCAAGAAAAATCAATGAAAAGCTGTAATTGTAAAAGCCGTTCATGACAATGTAATTGTTTTCCGGGGTAGAACTTACAAAAAACGGCATGCGTTTCCCTGTAAATGTAATGTGTTCCACAATTTGGTTTTCCACATCGGTAAAAATATCCAGATCAGCGGATTGTATAATGGAACTCATGTCGGAAGGTAGTTTGTGGATTCCGGTCTGCATACTCAGACGGTTGTAATTCTGGATGTATACATTTTGTCCGGAACTGTAAGCATAAGTCGGGTAGAGCACATCTGTGAAAGTGGCAATTTCTGCTATGCCTTGACTGCTTTCGTCTACTTTCAACACGTAAGTGAATAATCCCACGGCGTCCATGCAGACTAAATAGTTTTGTCCGTTGCTCTTGATCAGGTTCGGAACAGCGTTTACGTAATTGGAAGGTAATTCGTAGTTCCAGACAAACTCGCCGGCATTATCGATCTTCATCAAATGAATGCGCCAGCCGTCATAAGCGCTCATTACAAGATATCCGTCATTGTTTGCCGAAGCAGAAATACTCAGCGGATGAAAATGCTTGTTCCCATCCTGGTCGTCATAGATTTTGATGAACGGAACTTCTTCCGGTTTAGCTTTTTTGCAGCCTGAAAAACCCATCCCGATAGCTATTGGGACTAAAAAGATGACTGAATAAATAAATCGTTTCATATTCATGTGTTTAGTTCGGGTTAATGCCTGCTTTTTCTAAGAATTCCTAAAGAGATCGAGTTGTCTATCGGGAACATAACGGTCAATTGGATATCGAGGTTCATGAGTTTCAATTGATCCATAACATCCAGGTATTGAACACTGAAACCGGTATAATCTGCATACCGGTTTTGGTCATTGACGATTGAACGGAAGCCGTACCGGAAATTGCTTTCCAGGCTGATTGCAAAATAATTGGCGAAATAAGTAAATCCAACTCCTGCCGAAAGGCCAAAATTGCCTTTGTTGATGTGCTGGGTAAGATCCGCTTCACCGGTTTTGTCAGCCGTTTTTTTTTCCACTTCTTCATCGATCGTATAATCGTAGAAAATGGTCTTTTTTGCCTGGTGCCTGAAATTGGCATAAATTCCTCCCTGGATGTAAGGAGAAAATTGGGAAATCGTAAAATCCCACCGGAACAGCAAAGGAAGATTCACACCGGACAACTTTTGCTGATGCATCATTTCTATCCCAAAATCAGCTCCGTTTACAGTATCAGACCAGGAATAAGCCGTTCTGTAATTGAAGCTGCTTGTCTGGTAAGAGGGCTGGAAAACAATAGCCATGTTGTTTTTGAACGAGAAGGAAAAATACAACCCGTAGTGAGAACCTTTGTTTTTAAATAAAGGCTGATAATCTTTTTCCGCTTCCGAGTTGGTTGCCGAAGATTGTGGTGTGATCATGAGCAGGTTATAATCTTCAACTACATGTGCAGCGCTGAAATTCATTCCGCCGGTAATGCCGAGGTAAATTCTGTTTTTCCGGTGAACGGTATATTTGGCCTGGGCCATTCCGCTATAACTTAGCAGGAAGACCGATAAGACGCATAAAATTCTGTTTAAAATCATTATTTGGAAAGGATTACTTTTTCAGTGAGAACTACGCTGTCGTTTGCAACCAAAGTAACAAAGTAAGTTCCGTTTGCATAGCGGGATAAGTTAAAGTCAAGCACATGTTCTCCCGGAACAGTAGGTGCATCGGTAATTGTTCCGATCGTTCGACCCGAAATATCTTTGACCTCAATATGAACTTTGGTTTCTTTCTTTAGAACATACGAGATATTGATACCTGAGCTCGCCGGATTCGGATAACATTTGAGCCACAAATTCTCTTTGAATAGCTCAGTAACACTCAATTCCTTGCAGCGCACATAATCAACCCGGTTCGCAATGAAATTCTCAAATTTAATGTGCTCAATTGCTGCATCCGGTGCACCAAACCAGTCTTTGACTACAGAAGTGAAAACCTGCCTGTAATCATGCTGCAGTGGAATGTTTCCGTTTTGCAAATTCTGTAAATCCGGGTTGTCCCCGTAAACACCCGGGTTCAAACACGTTCCGTAAACCAGCATCGGAGCTGCGTTTCCATGATCTGTTCCATAACTGGCATTGGATGCCGCACGCCGACCGAATTCTGAGAATGTCATCGTCAATACACGATCTGCTAAGCCAAGATTTGACAAATCATCGTAAAATGCTTTCACGGCAGAAGAAATATGATACATCAAAGCAGCATGGCCGCCCATGGTTGTATTGTTATTGATTACCTGGTTGGCATGGGTGTCAAATCCACCAATTCTGCACAGGAAGATTTTTGTTCCGATTCCGCCGCTGATCAAACGGGAAACGATCTTCAGCTGCGGAGCAAGCGGATTGTTTAAAGAACCGCTCGGAGCGATATACGGATACAAATCGGGGTAAACTGTTCCAGAGTTCGTTCCAGCATCGTAAACATCTCTTAAGCGCTCTGCGTAGTTGTTTGACTGCCGCTCAATCTGCATGATGTATTCAATTTCATCGCCGGCATGCGTAGGAGGAAAGTTCGTAGGTTCTTCTGCTCCAACACTATTGATGAGGTTATAAAACGCATCCGGATTCTGGATCGAAAGTCCGGCTGGTATTCCCTGGTTTCTATGGAAAGCCAATGAAACTCCGGTTCCCATCTCAAGAGCTAAAGGATCCGGAATAGTTGCATTTGGATAACCTATTGGATAATCCGGGTAATAATGTTCGAAATAGCGTCCCATCCAACCGGAGTTGAAATAATCGTCGTAGTTTCCACCCATGTACCAAACATCCCGGCTTCGGAAGTGGGAACCATTCATATTCTCGTAAGAAACATTTTGAATGATCGCCATATTTCCGTCATCGTACATGGCTTTTGAACCAACCATGTCGGGGTGAAGCCCAACTTGTTTGTTGGCCGGTAAATTTGGATCGAGCGTAATATAATGCCGTGTTCCGCTTTGCGGAATCGCAATATTAGGACGCATGTTGTAATAAAGACCGTATTGATTGATCGGAATCACCATGTTCAATCCGTCGTTTCCACCGTGTAACTGGATCAATACAAGGATTTTGTCATTGAGGCTGGATTTTGCCATGGACTCCAAAATTCCGTCGGGTTGAACCGTACTTAATGCAATACCATTAAATTTTAAGAGCACTCCTGTTCCCAATAAGGACGAAATGCGTACAAAGTCTCTTCTATCCATCGGTGTAGTTTTAAAATAATTGGTATTCGGGTGTTTGCATCATCGACATGATGAGGGCCTCTAATTGTAAACGCACATTGACATCACTGCTCGTATTTACGTAATTCGCCCATTCGGCTGTCCAGTTCGATGCCGGAAGCTGATCCAGTAACACTTCGTCTCTGAAATAATTAAAACGAACGGCATCGATTGTAATCGGGAAAAGCCATTCCACCAGTTCCTGCACAAGGATTGTTGCGTCTCCGGGATTCGAACAGTAGGTATCTACAAATGCTACGACATCCAGTTTCAATAAGTTACCACTCATTCCGGTAAATCCGGTAATAAGTAATTCAGAGAATTTATAGCGGTTTGCCAGGTAATTGGATGAAATCCAGTAACGGTGAAAATCCGGAACTTGATAATACGGCTCGTATCCGGCCACGTCGTAAGGTTCAAAGAATTGAAGTCCCTGGAGATCTAATTGGTCGATCATCTGGCTGTACATTTCATAATGGGCCGGCAGCTGCGTGGTTTTATCGGGAACAGTCAAATTGAATAAACGCATCGTTCCTATTATCAGGTCCATCGGCGATTTGATGATTGCCCCGATATTGTTGTCTTCTGTTATCGGAGTATCCAGGTCGTAAAAATGTTCGCTTTGGAACAATACCTGCAATACAGAAGTAATGTTGTAATTATTGCTGACAAGCGTTGTTGCCAAAGGTTCGATAATATCGGTTTCTACTTCAGCAGTTATATCATAGTAAACGAATTCGCGGTAAACTCTTCTGCAAATGTGTTTCGCCGTATGTGGTGAATCGAAAACCATGTTAAGGACATCATCCAATTCTGTGTAAACGGCTGTAACTGCTGCGTTGGTTCCTGTTACACTTCCTGTTTGGATTACTTCGCTGTTGAAAGCATTTGAGAATTGTTTTGCGGTGACGTCGTGCTGGGAGGAAGTCGTTGCCGAACCCTTTACTTTCCCGGTTGGAATATTGGTAATCGGATCAATAGTTTGGAAGGTCGGATCAATTCCCCAGCCGGTCAATGCTTTTGTCAGTGCCTGCACATCCTGTTCGGTGAAATTGGTGTAATTCCCCAAACTCACTTCTTCGCCTTTTCCAACAGTATACAATTCCAGGAATTCACGTGCGAAGTTTTCCTGCGGAACACCTTTAATATTCAGGTTTCCGTCCAAATTAAGCAACATGGCATTATCAATAACCAATGCTTTTGTAAGTGCTTTATAATCTCCAAGCGCGTAGTAACGCAGCAAACGAATATAATCTATGGCGAACTGCGGATAGTTTTCTATCCGGCTCATGATCATCGGGAAATGAGTGTGGTAAAACCAGATCATTCGTTCGGTCAGATTTGCTCCACCGGCACGCATATTTTCCATCCACCAGCTCCGGGTGTAATTGTTCAGGTCCATGCTGGTCGGACTCACGGTATTGGGATAAACCCAATCAGTGCCGCTTGAGGGATCAATGGGAAGTGCCGGAATCGGCTGAACCTGAGTTAGTGCAGTAAACGCAGCTTGTGCGGTCATTCCAGCGAAACTGGTAATATCGGAAAGTCTTGGACCTAAGGTAGCACGGCGCAATAAATGCGCTGCTCTTTGAGTACCCAAAGCTCCTGAAATCGGATTGAGTGAAGCCATAAGTAAATAGTTGTGTTCGTTTATTTACAAAATCAATAATAAATTGCCAATAACGCTATTAGATTTTATAGGAGAGAGAAGAGAATCAGTTCTGTTTTGAGAACCCAAGGTATACTTTTTGTTTGATACTTTCAATAAAAAATTGATGTGTCAAGTGAATTTTTAGAACTACTCAAATAAGTGGATTTCGGCTTATTTATCGATTATTCAGGTAAATGGAAGAAACTGAACGAATTCGATAGTTGACATTTTTTTCGACAAATAAACAAATTAGTGCTTCGGGCAAATATTTTTTAACCTAAAAACAGATCGCGGTGAAGGATCAGGAGATCCTTCACTTGTTATTTATCACTTATTATTATTATTTGTTATTTGGTGAGAAAACCAAGGCAGGATCAGGAGATCCTGCACAGCAGATAGTGACATTTTTTGCGACAAATAAACAAATTAAATGCTTCGGGCGAATATTTAATCTAAAAACAAAAGGGTGCGATTAATCGCACCCTTTTGTTTTATCAATGATATTTTTCTATTACAAATGGATCACCTCACCGTATGCAGCTGCTGCAGCTTCCATCACCGCTTCAGACATAGTTGGATGCGGGTGAACCGTTTTGATCAATTCTTCACCCGTTACTTCCAGTTTACGGATAGCAACGATCTCAGCGATCATTTCAGTTACGTTTGCACCGATCATGTGAGCTCCAAGCAATTCACCGTATTTTGCGTCAAAGATCAATTTTACAAATCCGTCTTTCGCTCCTGCAGCAGATGCTTTACCTGATGCAGAGAACGGGAATTTACCGATCTTGATTTCCATTCCGGCTTCCTTAGCTGCTTTTTCTGTCATACCGACAGAAGCAACTTCAGGAGAACAATACGTACATCCCGGGATATTTCCGTAATCCAACGGTTCCGGATGGTGACCTGCAATTTTCTCAACGCAGATAATTCCTTCGGCAGAAGCTACGTGAGCCAATGCTGCAGTAGGAATTACGTCTCCGATTGCATAATAACCAGGGATATTTGTTTGGTAGAAATCGTTTACAAGAATTCTTCCTTTGTCAACAACGATTCCCAATTCTTCCAATCCGATATTTTCAATGTTTGCCTGGATTCCAACAGCAGAAAGAACTACATCACATTCGATCTTTTCTTCACCTTTTGCTGTTTTCACAGTCACCACACATCCTTTTCCTGATGTATCCACTGCTTCAACAGACGCGTTGGTCATGATGTTGATTCCGGATTTCTTGAAGGATTTCTCCAATTGTTTGGATACGTCTTCGTCTTCAATCGGAACTACGTTCGGTAAGTATTCAACAACAGTTACTTCCGTTCCGATTGCATTGTAGAAATAAGCAAACTCTACACCGATAGCACCTGAACCTACAACAACCATTTTCTTTGGCTGTGTTTTCATGCTCATTGCTTCACGGTATCCGATGATCTTAGATCCGTCTTGCGGCAGGTTTGGCAATTGACGGGAACGAGCTCCTGTTGCAATAATAATTCCTTTATCTGCAGTGAACTCAGTTACTTTACCGTCTTCTCCGGTAACAGCTACTTTTTTCCCGGCTTTAACAACACCGGTACCTTTGATCACATCAATTTTGTTTTTCTTCATCAGGAACTGGATTCCCTGGCTCATTCCATTGGCAACACCTCTTGAACGTTCCACCATTCCTCCGAAATCTGCTTTTGAATCTTTCACGGTAATTCCGTAATCAGATGCATGTTGAATGTATTCAAACACGTTCGCACTTTTCAATAATGCTTTTGTTGGAATACATCCCCAGTTCAAACAGATTCCACCCAATGAATCACGCTCTACAACTGCTGTTTTCAAACCCAATTGTGACGCGCGAATAGCGGTAACATAACCGCCCGGACCACTTCCAATAACTATGATATCGTAATTCATTTCTTTTTTTCTAAAATGGTAATGGCACGAAATTAATCAATTCTCAGGAATTGTGAACGAATATGGTGCTGAAATGAAAATAGATTCTTTACACCTGACTAACACATCGTTTTTTTACCACAAATACACAAATAAAATGGCTGCCTACCGGTCAGCCTAATTTACATCCATATCCTTGTGTTGTAAGAATTATATGAAAGAGGCGACCGGTAGGCGCCTCAATAATTCGTGCATTTGTGGTGAAATAGAAAAAGCCACTTTGTGGTAATCCAGGTGGAATTTCTAATTTTGCTCAAAAATTGACAAAATGGCTCAGTATCACGTCGGGACCGAACAAGCAAACCAGCAATACATTCAATTCAAAGTAATCTTTGAAAATGTGGCGCCGAATTCCATCATTCATCTGCCGAAGTGGAGACCCGGAAGATATGAATTGGGCAATTTTGCAAAGAACGTCAGAGGATTTAAAGTGTTTTCTTCCGAAGGTAAAGCGGTTGATTTTAGAAAAGTGGATCTTTCTTCCTGGGAGATTTTGGTTTCCGAACCTACTTCCATTCGTGTGGAGTATAGCTATTATGCATCCGAATTGAACGCAGGGTCGACTTATCTGACAAAAGAAATGTTGTATTCCAATCCGGTGAATTGCTTCATTTACCAGGAAGGTAAGAAAGATGAACCGTGTGAAGTGATCCTGAATATTCCGACAGATTGGAATATTGCCTGCTCGATGGAGCGCGAAGGAAATATACTGAAAGCAGCAAATTTTGATGAATTGGCTGATTCACCCTTCATTTGTTCGGCTTCTCTGCAATACAATCAATACGAATCGCATGGAACGATCTTTCATTTATGGTTCCAGGGAGATTGTATCGTAGATTGGCAGCGACTGATTACCGATTTTAAAGCATTTACTGATAAGCAAATTGAGAAATTTATCGAGTTTCCGGTTCCGCATTACCATTTCCTGTTCCACATTTTGCCATACAAAGCGTATCACGGGGTAGAACATCAAAAATCTACGGTTATTTCTCTTGGTCCGACTTACGATGTTTTTGGAGCACTTTACACCGAATTATTAGGTGTTTCTTCGCACGAATTATACCATACCTGGAATGTAAAAGCAATTCGCCCGATCGAAATGTTCCCTTATGATTATCAGAAAGAGAACTTGTCTAAGCTGGGTTATTTGTGTGAAGGTGTAACAACTTACATGGGTGATTTGATGTTGTACAAATCGGGAGTTTTTGACTTGAAACAATACCTGCACGAGTTTACAGGGCAATTGCAGAAACACTTTGATAACTTCGGGCGTTTTCATTATTCGGTTGCAGATTCATCCTACGATACCTGGCTGGATGGTTATATTCCCGGAGCTCCGGGGCGCAAAGTTTCGATCTACACCGAAGGTTGTTTGCTTGCTTTCGTTTGCGATGTAAGGATCCGTGAACATTCATCTAACAAACATGGCTTGGATGAGTTGATGAAACGTTTGTACTTTAATTTTGCTTTAAATGGAAAAGGAGTAAGCGAGGAAGATTACCTGGGATTATTAAAAGAATTGGCAGGTGAAGGAATTGAAGAACTGATCAAAGATTATTTCTACGGAACAAGACCATTCGAAGCCATTTTAACGGAAGCATTGGAATCAATCGGTTTGGAATTAATGCATAAACCGAATCAGAAATATTCCGCGGGCAGGATTGGATTTAAAGCTTTGCAGTTGGGAGCAGGTTTTCAGGTTGCGGCAATTTATCCGGGATCTCCAGCTGATTTGGCAGGTTTAATGATCAACGATGAAGTGATTGCAGTCAACGAGTTCAAATTGAACGGAGATATCGATCAGTGGTTAAATTACCTCGATGATCAGAATAAACGCCTGACAGTTATTCGCCAGGGTAAAATCCTCGAATTGCCTTTACCGGAAGTACAAAGAAGCTTCTATCTGGAATACGGTGTACGTGTAATCGATAATCCGAATAATGCCCAGAAAAAAGCATTTGAATATTGGGGGAAATGATCGTACGGATATAAAATAGTGTAGGGACGAGTCGCGACTTGTCCCTACAATGTTCGATTATTTCAATAATTGTATATGTCCTCTTTCCGTGATCTTCTTATCCGATTTGGATGATTTGAAACGAATTGTCCAGGTGTAGATTCCGGATTTGCATAATTCTCCGTTATACGTTCCGTCCCAGCCAACTTTCGTGTCATTTGATTCAAACAAAGTTTCTCCCCATCGGTTATAGACTGTCAGGGTGTAATTGAAAGGATCAAAACCGGAAGTAAATACCGGGAAGAATACATTGTTGAATTCATCGCCGTCCGGTGTAAACGTATTCGGAACATAGAAAATCAATTCGTCTTCAATAGTTACGGTCAGAAAGGCTGTATCCGGACAATTTCCGGCATTGTTTGCAATGAGTCTGATCACATAGTTTCCTGCATCTTCCGTGTAGGTATGACTAGGATTAAATACATTGCTTGTTTCTCCGTCACCAAAGTTCCAATCGTAAATAGAAGCATTCGAAGAAGTGTTTAAAGTATGGAACTCAGGGTTCATCAAACCATGTATCGGATTGTTTACGGAGAATCCGGCTACTGCGTTCGGCATCGCACAAATGAAGCTTGGGAAGCTGCTCGTGGTTGAACATCCTGAAGAACTTGTAGAAGTAACAGTCAAATCGTAACAGCCAGGACTAGTGAAAGTGTGGTCCACACTATCCAATTGATTCGAGTTAGCAGTTCCGTCACCAAAATCCCAGGTAAGGGAAGAGGAAGAAGGAGTGCTCTGATCTATCAGTGTAGCGTTAAAAGGCGCACAACCCGATGAGTTTGGAGTCGAAATTTGTACAACCGGCATCGGGTTTATAAGGATAGTGGTGGTTCCGGGTGTTGAACAACCACCTGTAACCGAATAGGAAATGTTGTGAGATCCGGCACCGGCTTGCGCAGGAGAGAATTCACCGGTACTTGCATTTATGATTCCATTACCTGACCAGGTTCCTCCCGGTATGCTGGCAGAAAGGAAGCTGTTTGCTCCCGCTTGACAGAAAGGTCCAACGGCAGTCACAATAGGTATTTGCCCGGAATTAATAATAACATCTGTTGTTGTGGAAGAAGTACAACCGTTTAAGGATGTACTAACCGTATAAGTTCCGCCTGCACTCAATGTGGCAGGAGCAGAACCGTTTTGAGTAGTTGCTGTAAATCCGTTTGGTCCCGACCAGCTATAAGTCGTTCCGGGTAAACTGTTTGCAGTAAGCTGCATGACAGTTCCTTCACACAAAGGACCATTATTAGCTGCCGTTACTGTTGGAACAGGATTGACCGTCAATGTCATAGTAGCAGTTGCAGAACAGGTTCCGGTTGTCCCGGTTACTGTATAGGTTGTTGTGATCGTTGGATTTGCAGTAACAGATGTTCCTGTATTAGTTGATAAACCAGTCGAAGGGCTCCAGCTGTAATTAGTAGCTCCATTTGCGGTCAGCGTAGTTGAAGAACCACTGCAGATACTCGTGTTTGGAGTTACTGTTACCACAACAGGAGTAACGGTCACTGTCACAGGTAATGAAGCCGTACAGCTTCCGCTTGTTCCGGAAACGGTATATGTTGTCGTTGCAGTTGGATTAGCCGTTACAGAAGCTCCTGTCGTTGCTGACAATCCTGTTGATGGCGACCAGGAATAATTGGTTGCACCGCCTGCGGTTAAAGTCGTGGATCCTCCGCTGCAAATACTGGCATTCGGAGATACAGTAAGCGCAAGAGGTGTCACTGTAACGGTAACTGTTTGAGTTGCCGAACAAGATCCGGTTGTTCCGGTTACAGTATAAGTTGTTGTTGCAGCCGGACTGGCATTCACACTTGCTCCTGTAGAAGCTGACAAACCTGTTGATGGCGACCAGGAATAGTTGGTTGCCCCTCCTGCTGTTAATGTCGTGGAAGCACCGGTGCAGATATTCGCTGCAGGCGAAACGGTCAAATTTAAAGGCGTTACGGTAACAGTTGTAGTTGCACTTGCCGAACATGATCCGGTTGTTCCCGTTACGGTGTACGTGGTAGTTGCAGCTGGATTAGCCGTTACGGTTGCACCCGTTGTTGCTGATAAACCTGTAGATGGCGACCAGGTGTAATTGGTAGCACCTGTTGCTGTTAATGTTGCTGAAGCCCCGGAGCAAATGGAAGTACTTGCAGAGACACCAACGGTTAACGGAGCAACAGTTACGGTTACTGTTCCGCTGCTGGTGCAGCCGGCAGTATTTCCTGTAACAGTATAAGTTGTTGTTGAAGCAGGACTTGCGGTAACAGTAGCGCCAGTTGTAGCTGATAATCCGGTGGATGGCGACCAGGTGTATGTTCCTGCGCCACTTGCTGTAAGAGTTGCACTTCCTCCTGAACAAATTGTTTGTGCGGAAGGTGGAGTAACAGTAGCACTGTTTACGGTAATTGTTGTAGAAGAAGCTGAATTGCAAGGAGCAACCCCAACAGAATAATTAATAGTATGTGTTCCTAATCCGGCAGCAGCAGGATTAAATACTCCGGTTGAAGAAACTCCGGGTCCTGACCAAGTTCCACCCATATCCGCAGCAATTAGCTGTGTTGTTCCGGAAGAAACACAAAATGGTCCTACAGGTGTAATAGCTGGGTTTGGAGGTCCGGTTTGAGCACCTCCCGGGGCAAGCTGCATAGTGAAATTGCTGGAAGATCCACTCCAGTTCTCTACCACGATCATAATTTCTTGTCCGGCAGTAACCATCGGTGCAGGTACTGAGGATGAACAGGGGAAAGAGGTTCCGAATTGGTTACAACCACTGGCAGCACTTGCGTAGTTACACCCAATTTGATTGGAGGTATTCTGAATCGCAGTGCAGGGAGATTGCCCATTTGGAATATTGAAAACAGCAACGTCCAGGAAACCGGAACTTGAATTGCCGTCGATCAACATGTTCAATGGGCCGGATGTGGTAATATGTAAAATGATGTATCCAACGTTCGGACCGAAAAAATCCAGGCAGGTACTAACCCATGTGCCTGGTGTTACGAAGTTAAACGGACCGGCAGTTCCAGGTGTACAAATGGAGGTATTTGTATTACACTGAGCGCTTGCAGAGTTGGTTCCGGCAACTGTCGGGATAAAAATAGAAAAGGAAATAGAGAGGAGGAGAGAAACGAAAATAGATTTAATGTATTTCATAACCGTTGTATCCAAAATGTGAAACTAATTCATTAATAATTGTTGGTGTTAGCTGCTCGTTGCAGTTAATGCGCACAGAAGTGAAGTTATTCTCGAAATCGATTACGTTCAGGAATGTGTAATGTGCTTTTAAACGAAGATTGACTCTTTCTTCCCGTTGGGCATCTCCCAAAGGATTGTATGCCGTGAATGTGAAAGTGTAATTATCCAATTGCTGAATAATACATGCAGGATTGTTTCCCGATTGATGCAGCAGCCTATCCACTTCGGAAGTAGACTGGTTGTTCGCGATCAATTGAGAACGAACCGAGTTTAAAGAATCAACGGCGGATTGAGTTTGACCGAAAGCTATAGTTGATAAAATCAACAGTGAAACGGTCAATACGTAGCGTGGAAGCTTTGTTTTACAGTAGTAGTACATGGGGCAATAAATTTCGTGTCCGAAGATAGAACGAAAGAATTAAATAGTGGTTGCCTAAATTGTTAATTAAAAAAAGCGTGTTATTGCTAACACGCTTTTTCTAAATAAAGTTAGAATTTATAACTGACCCCTAAACTTGGTAAGAATGGGAACTGATAGATCTTCGAATTGGTTACGCGATTCACATAGAAAATATTTTTTCGGTTGTAAGTATTCGTGACAGCCGCAATAATTTCCAGTTCTGTTTTATTCTTGAATTTGAACTGTTTCTTAACCGTGATATCTAATCGGTGGTAAGTTGGAAGTCTCTTCGAGTTAAATTCACCCAAAATAACGCCCACCGAGTTGGAGTTGCTGGTTGTGTAATCAGTTGTTACACCCTGTCCGAATGATTCTGCTTGATAATACCCGGAAGTTGGAGTAAACGGAAGACCCGAACCAAAGTTCCAGCGAACGTTCACTTCCAGATCTTTCTTCTTTCCGAAAGCATAGGAAGCAACAATGTTTACGTTATGTCTTCTGTCGAAAACCGGAGCATAATTAGTGAAACCATCCCATCGGGTAGATTTAGCGTAGGAATAAACTCCCCATAAGAAGATTCTGTTCCAGCTGTATTTCAATAATACGTCAACTCCGTAAGATTTCCCGCTTTCGATCAGGAAGTCTTTTTTGTAAACGTCATCTTCTTTGGAAAACTCTGAAACATCTTCGTAAAGTTTATTTACATTGATGTTACTCAACTGTGGGAAGTACTTGTAGTATCCCTCGATATTCAACATCAGGTTTTTTGTCAGGTCAAATTCTGCTCCCAAAATGGCATGCCAGGAATATTGAATTCCGTTCTTCGGGTTTTTCTCTTTACCGCTTTCGGTAATGAAATTTTGCTGGACGTTCGAAGGCGCACTCAATAAACCGTTAAACAGGTTCACAATGTCCTTGTCTGAAGAAGCAGTGGTAAAGTTTTGAGAATAACGACCTCCGGATAGTTTCAAGCGGAAGAATTCAGCAGCATTGTATTTAACTCCCAAACGTGGTTCCAGGGAAATAGTACTCAAACTGGCGTAAGCCTGCACACGTAAACCAGGTTGTACAACAAATCGTTTTGTCACAAACTTGTAGTTTGCATACGCTCCAATCTCAACCGTATTATTTTCATCCTGGATTTTAGAAGCAACTTCGTTAAAAGTCACATAATCCGTTTTGAAAATATTAATCCCGATTCCGTAATCGATCTGGCTTTCATTTTTTAAGAAATAAGAGAAATCAAAACCAAGGTCTGTCCCGAAAATAGAACTCGTGCGTGGTTCGCTTCCTTCTTCCTTGAAGTTTGTTTTATAACTCGAAGCAGTTAAATGTCCTTTGATAAACGTTTTACCACCACCGGGCAATAAAATCCAGGATAATCCACCACCTGCTTGCTGAAAGTCTAAAGCTGCAGATTCGTTGTACTGTACTTTATCCGTGTTGCTAAATCCAAATATCGAAACTTTTGATCCCAGGCCTGTAGCAAAAGTAAGTTTTCCGTATAAATCCGTGAAATTGTATGGAAGTCCATTTCCATCATTTACTCCACGGTACAAATCTTTGGATGTGTAATCCAATAAGGCATGTTTTGCAGAAAAGATAAATGATCCGGCTCCGGCACGGCCTTCTTTAGCGCGGTACAGAGGTCCTTCCACGACCAATTTTGCAAGGAATGGTGATACGGATACTTTTCCGCCGAATTTCTTTTTGTTCCCGTCGCGGTAAGTAATATCCATCACAGAAGAAATTCTTCCTCCGTACCTGGAATCAAATCCTCCGGTGTAAATATCTACGTTCTTAACCAATTCTGTTTCGAAGATGGAGAAGAAACCAATGGAGTGGAACGGGTTGTAAATAGTCATCCCGTCCAATAGTACTTTATTTTGGATCGGAGTTCCACCGCGTACGTACAATTGACCTCCCTGGTCACCGGTTGTAACAACACCCGGGGTTACAGAGAAAGCAGCAGTAATATCGTTTTCAGCACCTACCGACGGGATGCGCTCCAATCCTTTTTTATCAAACTTATTGATGGAAATCAAAACTTCGGTCGTTTTTGCCTTTGTTTCAGCTGAAATCTCAACTTCGTCGATCTCAGTAGCGTCTTCTTCCAGTAATTCAATTTTTAGTTCTGTAATACCGCCTTTGGTAGCTACTACAATTTCCTTGTTGTATTCCTTAAAATCAGACGTTTGAACCTTTAAAAGGTAAGTCCCGATAGGAACTTTCGGAATGGTGAAGAAACCATTGACATCGGCAGTTGCTCCAAGAATAGATTGTTCTTTTACAGTTGGGATCAATACTACTTTTTCAAACGGAACTACTTCACTGTTTTCATTATTGAACAAAAATCCGCGAATAATATGATCTTGAGAAAAAGAGGTAATTGAAACGAGTAAAAATGCAAATAAGGAGAGTATTTGTTTCATATCTATAACCAGGGTTTTAAAGAAGTTCCGAAGTTACATAATTAACAGGAATTAACAGATGAAAATTTCGAAAAATGATTAAACGTGCAGATTATTGATTGAACGGCTTTTAGTCAATAGCTAATAGTGAATAGCCACTAGCAATTCTCGAACTATTTTCTATTGCCTGCTGCGAAGCAAGACCTTGGCTTTCTCCCAATAAACGTCCATTTCTTCCAGAGACATCTCTATCATGTTTTGAGCATCTTCCGCAATCAATTCCTCCATTTTTTGGAAACGGGACTTGAATTTCCGGTTGGTTGATTCCAATGCGTCTTCCGGGTTTACATCAATGAATCGGGCATAATTTACCAGTGAGAACATCACGTCCCCGAATTCGTCTTCTATTTTTTCCGGGTCCATGGTTTGCTGAGCTTCATGCAGCTCCGAGAATTCTTCGATCACCTTATTTTTCACATCTTCAATTTCCGACCATTCGAAACCAATTCCTTTTACTTTTTCCTGGATCCGCATCGCTTTAATGAGTGCAGGAAGTGTATTCGGAACCCCTTCCAGTACAGACTTTTTACCTTCCTGTAATTTGATCTTTTCCCAGTTTGCTTTCACTTCTTCTTCCGAATCAGCTTTTACATCCCCGTAAATGTGCGGATGACGGTGAATCAGCTTATCACAAATTCCGTTCAATACTTCAGTAACATCAAAAGCGCCTAATTCGGAACCGATTTTGGAATAAAATACAAGATGCAGAAACAAATCACCCAATTCACCCTTGATTCCATCTAGATCATTCGCCTGTATTGCATCGGCAAGTTCGTAAGTCTCTTCAATGGTCAAATGTCTAAGGGATTGGATCGTTTGCTTTTTGTCCCACGGACATTTTTCCCGCAGTTCATCCATGATAGTTAATAAGCGTGCAAAAGCCTCCAGTCTGGGGTCCTGATTTAAATTATCGTTAGCTAATTCCATACTGCAAATGTACATAGAACAAAATTTGTAATTTTGAATTATGAAAATTGCCTTGCTGTTTTTTTTACTGCCTGTTTTTTGCTACTCCCAGGAAAGTAAAATCGATGATTGGAACCTTTCTCTGAAAGGAAAGTCTGGCTTTTTGGCTGCGCACCGCGGTACCATGGGACATCTTGCGAAGGATCGGCTTTTCGCAGGAGAATTGTCTTTCAGTAAGCGTGTGCGCTCGGCAAATTGGAGCGACGACTATAAAAATCCTTATGTAGGTGTAACTATTATCGGGTCCAATCTCGGAAATAAAGAAGTTCTTGGTTACGGTTTTGGAGCATACAGCTTTGTTGAATTTCCATGGATGAGAAGTGAAAAGCATGTCTTTACCTGTAAACTGGGGGCCGGAGTGGGTGTTGTAACCAAGGTTTACGATGTGGCAGATAATCCGAAAAATGTACCGATGAGTACTTACCTGAATGCGCTTATTTGCCTGGGACTTCAGGGGCGCTGGTATATAAAACCAGAACATGCTTTGGTTTACAGCCTGGACATGACGCATTATTCAAACGGATCAAGTAAAGTTCCTAATCTTGGAGTCAACATGCCTTTTATCGGTTTGGGATATGAATATACATTCAGGAAGCAGGAGCCAACAAATGCAGCTCCTATGCAATTTGAGCGTGTGCCATTCTTTAAAAGCTGGAATGTTTCGGTAGTCGGAGTACTTTCTGATAAGCAGATTTTCCCCACGGGTGGAAAACGTTATGCGGTTTTTGGATTAGGTGGCATGCTTTACAAACAGTTTAAACCAAAAGTAGGAATGGAGATCATTTTAGATGTCTTTTCAAAGCAGTCAATTATCAATTACAGGAGATATATTCCGAAATCACAATGGGATATTGTGCAAATAGGAGGATATGTCGGATACAGTGTTCCAATGGATAGATTCCGCCTTGTTCTTGGTATGGGAGCTTACATAAAAGATCGTTACAAACCGGATGCAATGTTCTATCACAGGGTTGGAATGCGTTATCAGTTCAAGAATGGATTGTTGCTGAATCTGATCCTTAAATCTCATTGGGCAAAAGCGGATTATGTGGAATATGGTGTTGGATACACCTTTAATTATAGAGGAAGATATCATGCGAAATAGTTGGATGGTTTTATTGGTTGGTTTGCTCTTGTTTTCCTGTAAAAAACCGGAGAACAGAACCTGTTGGAAATTCATAGGGACAGAAACAATTAAGGAGATTCCATTGGCATCTTTTGACGCATTGGATTTGAAAGAGCATGTCGAATTTGTACTCATACAGGATTCCCTCGATAAAGTAGTGCTTAAAGGAGGCAAGAATTTATTGAACCTGATCGAAGTGAACATTGAAAATGGTACTTTGTCGATTTCGAATAAGAATCGGTGCGGATTCCTGAGAAATGCAAAAAAAGTGGTGGTAGCTGAGATTCATTTTACCAGGCTGATTAATATCCGTTTCATAGGAACAGAGCCGCTAAGAAGCCAGGGAACTATTCATACGGATTATTTTACGTTTTACAGCAGGGATGGGGCAGGAGATGTTGTTTTGGATGTGAATGCACTGGAAATTAGCGCCGAAGCAAATCATGGCTGGTGCAATTTCACACTTACCGGAATAACAAAGAAAGCCCGTATTTGTGCAAAAAGCAATAGTTATTGTGATGTAAGCGGTTTAACTGTTACGGATTCATTGTATGTGGCTTCTGAAACCGTAGGAGATATTAAGGTCAATGCAAATAATCTGACACTCTACGGATATATTACCGAATCCGGAAATATTCTTTACAAAGGAACTCCGCTTGGAATAGCTGTATTGTTGAATGGGACCGGTGGGGTGAAATCTTATTAATAAAATGGGTATGGTAGGGACGCGATGCGTCGCGTCCCTACGGGAAAATAAAAATGCCCCGATAATCTATCGGGGCATTTTTTATTTTCCTCTTTTCAATTGCATCAGCACTTTAAATGCTTTGTCAACATGATCTTGTTTCACAATGATCGTAAACTCATTTGCAGTTGAAACGATCTCAACAATGTTCAGACCTTCCCAAGCCAAATGCTTTAATATGTAATAGTAAATACCATAAACTTCAGAGTTCACTGCCGGAAGCTTTACGGTGATCGAAGCCAAATCTCTGGTATGGGACTTTAAACGCTCATTGATCAATAAGTTCTCAACTCTGGGTGAAATACTTTGAGAGCAAATAACTGTTGTTTCGGTAACACCGCGACAAATAGTATAGAAAATATCTGATTCTGAATTCACCAATTGAACCAGGTCAGCTTGTTTCAAGCGCAGTGATTCGGTGTTTTCGAAAGTAAAGTCTTCCAAGTTTGAACGAACTAAAAAATCTCCCAGTTCTCCAATAATGTTTGTGATTTTGATGTTAAGACGGTGGTAAAGTCCGGGAGACATGCGCTTGATTGCCATGACAATCGCCCCCTCTTTTACTTCTTTTCCTAAAGCTTCTTCAATTTCTGGTTTAATTTTACGCGCGAGTGAAGAAATATTGATCAGATCATCTGTCATTGCTTCACGCAAAAACGGGCTTCTTCCGATAATTTCTTCTGTTATTTTTCCAATTGATAACATAATTTGGTTTGAATTAATAGGTGTGCAAATTTAAACATAACCATACGTAAAACAACATAAAATTGTTAGATTTTATACAGAATGAACAAACTATTGATTTCAACGAAGAAAACTTAATGTTTGATGAATATTCTGTTTAGATAAGATTACGAAGGGGTTAATGGATTGAACTTAGTTATAGTTAGTGTTATGCGCGCGTATGATTCTTAACGAGATTTAGTACATATTCCAACTGTTCTGTTTCGGTCATTTCTGAGTTGTCAACCACCAATGCATCTTTTGCTTGTGTAAGCGGACTAATTGATCTGGTACTGTCAATTCGGTCGCGATGTCTCAGATTTTCCAGGATTTCATCCAGGCTGTTTGTTTCTCCCTTTGCCTGTAATTCAAGGAATCTTCTTTGTGCCCGGATTTCCGGTTTGGCAGTAATGAATAATTTTACTTCTGCGTGCGGGAAAACAACCGTTCCAATATCGCGTCCATCCATTACCACGCCTCCGCTTTTGCCCAGTTCCTGCTGTTGTTTTACCAGGAATTCCCGTACTTCACGAATGGCAGCAACTTCACTTACAATATTGGCTACTTCCAATTGCCTGATTGCATCCGAAACATCTTCTTTGTTTAGCAATACAGGTCGGTTTCCGTTTGGATCCGGTTCTCCGAATTGAATGCTGATTTTGGTAAGACTTTCAACGATGCAGGCAATATTGATCTTGTGAGCGCCCAATGCACAACCGTTTTTCAAAGCGTAAAGTGCAACACAACGATACATGGCTCCTGAATCAATAAACGTGTAGTTCATTTTTTTTGCCAATGCCTTTGCCAATGTACTTTTCCCGCAGGAAGAAAATCCATCAATTGCAATAGTAATGTGTTGCGTTGCTTGCATGGCGCGAATTTAGTTTAAAATGAATGAACGACAATTCATTTCAACAAAAAAGGGTTCGTCATTGACGAACCCTTTCATATTTTTTAGATAATCTCTAAAATTAGAATCTCCATCCTAAACGGATGTTTGCGATCCAGTTATTAGAGAAAGAAGATGATTTAATCTCAGGAGTAACTGTTGTTACCGGCACAGCTGGTGCTTCAACCACCTCACGCGTTGCATCTTTTTCAGTCGAAGCTCTGAATCCAAGACCCAATTCCATACCTACGTAGAAGTTTTGAGCAAAGTAGAAATCTGTACCAGCTACTAAGTTAACACCAAAATAAGATGTTTTAGCTTCGTAAGTTTCAGTTCTGTTTAAGAAGTAAGCAGCATCACCTGCAATAATAATTGCGTTGGATCCATCTTCTTTGTTAGCTCCCATTCCGAATTGGATATCCAAACCTGCATATGGAGACAAACGCTCAGTTCCTTTGAAATGGTATTCAGCACCAAGTGCAAGGTTTGTGTTGGAACTTTTATATTCGTATGTTCCTGAAGCACCTGTACCATCAGCAAATTCGTATGCAGTCAAGGTTCTTTTTTGATTGTCAAGACCTACTGTCAAACGAATTGCAAGGTTCGGAATTACGAAATAACGTAAACGAATTGCAGGAGCGTTGAAGCTCAGGTTTGTACCACCAAAAGGACCTGCAGACAATCCTAGTTGTCCTTCAAGAGATAAAGGAGCTCCTTCAGTTGGCTTTTGTGCCATTACAGCTGTGGATAAGATAATTCCACCTAAAAGTAAACTTAACTTTTTCATGTTATAAATTATTATTGGTTTGGCCAAATTTACGGATTAAAAAGATTTGGGTTACAAAAACATGTTAACAAAATCCGGTGAATAACTTGAAAATGCGCGCGCGTTTTTCTTGTAAATAGCTGATATAAAACAAGCTGTATTTACTTTTTGGAAAGCAAAAGATTTAAAGTCAGACCGTGCTGGCTGCCTAAAGCAGAATAGATATACCAGCCATAATCGATGCTGAAACGCTTGAATGCCATTCCTGCTCCAAAACTAAATCCTGCCAGACCTCCGCGTCCAACAATTGCCAGTTCTTTTCTTCGCTGGTAATCAAATGCAGTTCTGATTTGAAGCTTCTTCCCAATTAAAATTTCTACCTGGAGTTTACCATGTCTTGCCAGGTTGTCAAAGAAACCTGATTTTTTGACCTTCACTGTATCTCCTGTCAAGGGATCAATACGTGGTTTTGCATTCGGGTCCTGGTAAGAAAGATTCCACTTTTGTAAATGCTGGGCCACCAAACTGATTCGGAACGGAGCATGCTTTAATTTGTGAGAGATCCCTAATTGTACTTCCAGGGGCAATGGATTTTTCTCTGCCGTGAAACCTTTCCACTGAACTCCCAAGTTTTTAATAACACCTACTATATTCAGGTTTCGGGCAGAGTCGCGGTAAAGTCCTGCAATGTCTAAACTTGTTCCAAAAGCAGTGTATGAATCCAGCTGGGAATATAAAATGTTTAAGGTTGCTCCTGCAGACATGCGTTCATTGAATTTATGCTGGGCACTTGCCCCAAGAATAAAATCGCCCGGAGTAAAGTTGCCTAAATCGGAACCGTCAAAATCCGTACGTTTCATTTTTCCATAAGAAGAATACCGGAAATGGACCATTCCCATCGTCTTTCTTATTTTGCGGGCATAAGTCAGCGCGCCGGTATTTACACCGCTGCTCATAATCGATTGATTGAAACCAAAACGTCCGTGCATCTGGTAATTTAGAATAGCCGGATTGTTTAAGCCAAGGTTCAGGTCGTTGTCATAAATAGTAATCGCATCGCCGCCCAATCCCATTGTACGTGCGTTGTACTGGGAATTTAGATTCTGAAATGAATGAATTCCGCCTGTTTGTGCAATAGCAGCAGCCGGGATGATACTAAGTAATATGAGCGCCAGTTTATATTTCATACGAGGCAATAACGTTTATTTTTTGTCTTCATTGTTCAGGTTCGATCTTTTTCCAAATTCGATCACTTCCATGTGCTCTATTTTGCTTCCGTTTATTTGAAATCGGAGAGCTGTTTGGATTGAATGAAATCCTTTATTACCGCATGCTCCCGGGTTTAACCAAAGCGTGCTTTTACTTTTGTCATGCTGGACAAGCAATACATGTGAATGCCCGCAGACAAAGATATTCGGTTTTGTTTCCAGGATGAAATCTACCGCATTCTTGCTGTATTTTCCCGGCCGGCCGGCAATATGCGTCATCGAAACGGAAAGTTCCTCTACCTTAAAATTCAGGTATTCCGGAAATTCAGAACGAATAGCCTGGTCATCAATATTCCCATAAACTGCACGAAGAGGTTTGAATGCTTTTAATCGGTCCGTTACATCCAGGCTTCCGATATCCCCGGCATGCCAAATCTCATCCACGTCCTTGAATAGTTCAAAAACCCGTTCCGGAAGAAATCCGTGCGTATCAGAGAGTAAACCGATTTTTACCATAAAAGAGATGAATTACGACAAAACTACACATTTTGTGAAATTGAAAAGAGCAGATACTTCATTCCATTCGTAATTCGGCATTCGTAATTCGTAATTAGTAATTATATTTGTCCGTCAAACAAACAAAAATTGGTAAGCATGGCTACGAAAACAGCTTCAAAACCATCAAAAACAACTAATAAAAGTGCCGCGAAAAGCACTTCTAAATTTTCAAAAGAAACTTATATCAAATGGTATAAGGACATGCTTTTGATGCGTCGTTTTGAGGAGAAAGCAGGACAACTGTACATTCAGCAAAAATTTGGTGGATTTTGTCACTTATATATTGGTCAGGAAGCGATCGTGGCAGGAACAGTGAGTGCGTCAAAACCAACTGATTCACATATGACTGCTTATCGTGATCACGCACACCCGATCGGATTGGGAACAGACGTTCGTTCTTTGATGGCCGAATTGTATGGTCGTTCCACAGGATGTTCCAAAGGAAAAGGCGGGTCGATGCACTTCTTTGATAAAGAGAAAAACTTCATGGGTGGACACGGGATCGTTGGAGCTCAAATCCCAATGGGAACAGGTGTTGCTTTTGCAGAACAATATAACGGTACGGATAACGTAGTGTTCGTTTCAATGGGTGACGGAGCGGTTCGTCAGGGAGCTTTGCATGAAACTTTCAATATGGCAATGAACTGGAAATTACCGGTGATTTACATTATTGAGAACAACAATTATGCAATGGGAACTTCTGTTGAGCGTACTACCAATGTAACAGATTTATCCAAAATTGGCGATTCTTACGAAATGCCTTCTAAATCAGTAAACGGAATGTCTCCGGAAGCTGTTCACGAAGCTGTTGAAGAAGCAGTTGCAAGAGCAAGAAGAGGTGACGGACCAACTTTGTTGGATATTCGTACTTACCGCTACAAAGGACATTCCATGTCAGATCCTCAAAAATACCGTACGAAAGAAGAGGTAGCTGAGTGGATGGAGCAGGATCCGATCGAACATTGTTTGAGAATGATCAAGGAAAACAAATGGCTGACAGCTAAACAAATCGAAGAAATCGATGCGTGGGTGAAAAACGAAGTGGAAGAATCCGTGAAATTTGCGGAAGAATCTCCATATCCTGACGCCGATGAATTATACGAAGACATCTACCAGGAGCCGAATTACCCTTACATTATTGAATATTAATTAGACATTATAATAGATCGCAGATGGCTGAAATCATTAACATGCCCAAATTGAGTGACACCATGACAGAAGGTGTTGTTGCTGAATGGCACAAAAAAGTTGGGGATACTGTAAAGTCGGGTGAATTACTTGCTGAGATTGAAACAGATAAAGCAACCCTGGAATTCGAATCATTTTTTGATGGGGTCTTATTACATATTGGAATTGAAAAAGGAAAACCTGCTCCGGTGAACTCGCTCTTAGCGATCATTGGTGAAAAAGGAGAAGATATTTCAGCTTTAATAGCAGGTGGAGGTCAATCAGACGCTCCTGCTGAGAAAACAGAAGAGAAAGCCGAAGATAAAAAAGCAGACGAACCTAAGAAGGAAGAAGCAAAAGCAGCCGAAAAAGCTCCTGTAGCTGCTGCTTCCGAAAGCTCAGCGCCAAAAGCGCAACCTGTTGTAAATAACTCAGGAGGCCGTATTTTTGCTTCACCGCTTGCTAAGAAATTAGCAGAGGAAAAAGGAGTTGATTTAAGCTTCATCAGCGGAACAGGAGAAGGCGGACGTATCACCAAAAGAGACGTAGATCATTATGTTCCTTACGATGCTCCGGCAAGACCTGCAGGTTCTTCTTTGACTGAATCATTTACAGATGAGCCAATCTCTCAAATGCGTAAAACAATCGCACGTCGTTTGGCAGAGTCTAAATTTACAGCTCCGCATTTCTACCTGACAATCTCATTGGATATGGACAACGCAATTGCAGCTCGTAAAGCAATGAACAGCAATGAAGGTGTGAAAGTTTCTTTCAACGACATGGTGATCAAAGCAGTTGCAATGGCCTTGCGCAAACATCCGAATATCAACTCATCGTGGTTGGGTGATGTAATCCGCAGAAACAGTCATGTTCACATTGGAGTTGCAGTAGCAGTTGACGAAGGTTTATTGGTGCCGGTAGTTCGTTTTGCAGACAGCAAAGGACTGACTCAAATCGGTGACGAAGTAAAAGTATTGGCTCAAAAAGCAAAAGATAAAAAATTACAACCGGCAGAGTGGGAAGGAAATACCTTTACAATCTCCAACCTGGGAATGTTCGGGATCGAGCAATTCACGGCAATCGTAAATCCGCCTGACAGCTGTATCATGGCAATCGGGGGAATTTCTCAGGAGCCTGTTGTGAAAAACGGACAGGTTGTTCCCGGAAATATTATGAAAGTGACGCTTTCCTGCGATCACAGAGTAGTGGACGGAGCAACAGGAGCTTCATTCTTGCAGACCTTTAAACAGTACATGGAAAACCCGGTGATGATGCTGGTTTAACTAGTGATATTTCATTGAAACGGCTGCTCAATCGAGTGGCCGTTTTAATTTTATGCGTTTTTTTTTAAATAAATAACTCGTATTCAATTTATTATTACATCTTTGTTTATCAAATAAACTATAATATGAATAAAGGAACTATTAAGTTCTTTAACGAAACGAAAGGTTTTGGTTTTGTTAAAGAGGATGAAACTAACAAAGAGTATTTTGTACACGTTTCAGGATTGGTGGACAAAGTAAATGAAAACGACGCTGTTACATTTGACTTAGAAGAAGGAAGAAAAGGATTAATGGCGGTTAACGTGAAGCACGCATAACTATAATATAAATTTTCTTTTAAAAACCCCGTTCAGTAGTGATCGGGGTTTTTAATTTTTAGACTTTCCGCTTAGCAGACTGTCAATGAAATAAATCTTAATTCGGCATTCGCAAAGAACCCGTTATTTTTTCTTGATTGCCTCCCACGTTTGGTACATTTTCTCCTGGCCCGGACGATTTTCTTCTACTTCCTCCAAAGGTTCACATGGAATCAGTGTTTCGTAACATTCTTTTGGCAAAGCCTGGTAAAGAGCCGTTCCTTTCGTTTTCCAGGCAATCATTTCATCCGAGACTTCTTTGATCACTTTCGCAGGATTTCCTACCACCAAACTTCGTCTTGGAATAACACTGTTTGCAGGCACAAAACACAAAGCTCCGATGATGCATTCGTCTTCGATCACCACATCGTCCATGATCACCGAGTTCATCCCGATCAGGCAGTTTTCACCGATCGTTCCGCCGTGGACAATAGCTCCGTGACCAATGTGCGCTCCTTTTTTCAATCGAACAGTGGTTCCGGGGAACATGTGGATCGTACAATTTTCCTGTACGTTACAACCATCTTCAATGATGATTTGTCCCCAATCTCCGCGTATAGCGGCTCCCGGCCCGATGTACACATTTTCGCCAATGATCACATTGCCGGTTACAGCAGCCTGTGGATGAATGAAACTGGATTTTTTAACTACCGGAACAAAACCATTGAATGAATATACCGCCATGAATACCTATTTTTGGTAAAAATATGAAATCGAAACGGCAAAATGAGTTATTGTGAGTATGTTTTAACCAAACCAAAAGACGACCATCACCGTATATACCATGATTTTCATTATGGCACACCAATTGTGGATGACAACGAGCTTTTCGGACGTTTAATTCTTGAAATTAACCAGGCAGGTTTGTCCTGGGACATTATTTTAAAGAAGCAGGCAAACTTTTCTGAAGCTTTTGACGTTTATAGAATAGATAAAATTGCTAATTACCAGGAGGATAAAGTAAACGAACTACTTCAGAATCCGGGAATTATCCGGAATAAACTGAAAATAAATGCCGTTATTTACAATGCGAATCAGGTATTGTTAATACAAAAAGAATTTGGTAGCTTTAAGCAATGGTTAGACAGCCACTTAGGGAAATCGAAAGAAGAATGGGTGAAGTTGTTTAAAAAACACTTTAAATTCGTTGGGGGAGAAATCGTCAACGAGTTTTTGATGAGTACCGGTTATCTTCCGGGAGCACATCAGCCTAATTGTTACAGATATAGCGAATTATTAAAAAAAGAGCCATGAAAACAAAAATTTTACTACCAATAATCCTTGTGATTGTTAGCTTTTCTGCAAAAGCACAGGTTGGTTTAATGATCGGACCGGGTTTGACTTATGGTTTTGGCTCTGGTCAGTTATTCAAGAACCTGAACTTAGGAGTCGAAATTCCGCGGGATGAAAATGCTTCTATTATTATTCGTGCATATGCGAGTTTGAAAAATTCAAAAACAGATTCAACGTATGCAGAAGCTTACGATTTAATGACAAGTCCATCTATAAAAACAGTTAACGTAAAGAATGGTGTGACGCAATTTGGGATCCAGGGAGGGACAAGACGTTATTTTATCGGTTCCAATTTTGATTATGGTTTTGGATTGTATGGAGGAACGATATTCGATTTTTCATTCTACAAATTATCCAGCAAGTTGATGGAGGATATTGATGAAAGTGCATACAGAGTAGAGACTTCCAATAAAGGAAGTGTATTCTTGTTGAGTTTCGGTCTTCAGGGCGGAGTGAAGAAACAGTTCGCATTCGGGACCTTATTTACAGATCTTTCTTTGTCCTACGCTATTGTTGCTGCAGGATCGTCTAAACTTTCCGGAAATGCAGGTTCGCAGGTGTCAGCACTGAACTTTGGCTGGACAATCGGATTTAGAAAAGACTTATTCTACTGATAAATCCAAAGAATTTATCAGAGTTCAATAGATAAAATAGTTCAAAAAGTTTAAAAAAATGATCTATCTGCATTGAACGCTTTGAACCTTTTGAACATTTGAACTTTTAGACCTTGTCTAAAACGGCCACCAACTTTTTTTCTGTCCGCTCAATTGAGCTTCGAAATCTGAGAGAAATGCTTTGTATGAGCTGTAGCGCTTATTCATTCCTTTTTGCAGCGCTGTCTTCAATTCTTCTGCAGATAATTTATTGGGAGGAATGGTGAATTGATGTTTCGCAGACAGCTTTTGCAATGGGTCATTAAATCGGTTGTATTTAGAATCGAGATTAGGGAGGGGATAAGTCAATTGCAGGTTTGTAGTAATGCTTGGATTTGGATCGATCAAAGGCATTCTTCCCTGCAGACAAGTCCAGCAGCTGACACCCAATGCAAAATAATCCGTTCTCGGATCAACCAGCTCTAATTGATTCATTAGTAGTTCGGGCGCGGCAAATCCTAAAGGGAAAAGTGTTTTTCGTGTTTCTGATTCGTTCTTGTTCAGAGCAAGTCCAAAATCAATCAGCGATACCCGAAGTTGGTTCGAAGAATCTATGATGAGATTCCCCGGTTTGATGTCCAAGTGGTAAATCTTGTTTTCATGAATATGTTCCAGGATCGGTTCCAGTTTTTCAAGTACTTCGAATAGTTTTTGCGGCTTCTCTTTCGATCTGAATTGCTCCAGGTAATCTCCCATCGTAATCCCGGTTTGAAAGGATTTGAACAAAAAAATCTCTGAATCGCTTTCAAAAAAATCCAGTGTTTCGGGCAAGCCATCTACAATAAAAGAGAAAGATGCTTCTTTTCTTAAGCGATCTTGCACTACCTGGTTATCATCGGTTTTTTGGATGGTTTTAAGAATAGATTTGACTCCCGAAATCTTATTTTCGGTCAAAAAGATATGTGCAAACTTCCGTTTCTTATTAGCGTCTATTTGCTCAAGAATTCGGTACTTCTCTGCAGGATTCATCGCTTTACTTCTTTACTTCAATAGTAAACTGCAATGTACCATAAAATGTGATACCATCGGAAGGAAGAATTCCCGGACCCGGATAAGCCGTTGCTCTCCGTGTGTAATAAGATGCATTCAATAAGTTATTTACACCGGCTTCCAACTGGAAGTACTTCCTAAAGGAATACCGTGCGCTGAGATCCATGACAAAATAAGCCGGAATTTCTCCGATGACCGCATCGCCACTTCCCAATTTGGAATTCGTTGCATCACTAAACTGGGCAGAATTGTATGATCCCTGTAGTTGTACCTGCCAGTTCTTTGCACGTACTTTTAAACCGCTTTTCAGCATAATCGGGCTCACGTATTCGACCTGTTTTCCCACATAGCTTTGCTCTCTGGAAGAAATATAAGTGGCATTGATATAAGAGAAATTGACGAAAATGGAAGAGCCGATTTTTGAACTGTCAACGAATGCTTTGATGAAATCGAATTCTACAAAACATTCCACTCCGGCGTTGAAGGCATTCCCAATATTGGTGCGAATTTTCTTAGTGGTATTGGGTTGCGGAGCCAGTCCAATTTTGTTGCCGTAAAACAAGGCAAAAACCGCCAGATCCGTATAGAAATACTTGCCGATGAATCCTCTCCAACCCAATTCGGTGGTATTTCCATATTCATCTTTGATCAGTGAGTCTACAATAATATTTGGATTTGCAACACGGATGTCTGAGAAATTGACTGCCCGGTAATTCTGGCAGAAATTCAGGTAGGTATTGGAATATTTCCCTGTTTTGAAGGAAACTCCGGCTCCAACCAGCGGAATGGACCTGCTGATAGTATTCGAACTTTCAATTTTGGAAACGCTTAAAGTGTCAAACGTCAGTGGATGAATAGCATACTGATTGTAATATCCGCCAGCCGAACTTTTGATGTATTCAAAACGCAATCCGGCATTGATTGTCCAGCGATTTCCCAAAAACCAAATATTGTCTGTAAATGCGGCAAAATTCTCAGAAGGGAAACTGAAATTTGAATTTTCAATAGCATCCGGATCGTTGAATCTGAAATCGTTTTTGCTGCCGGTACTTCCAGCTGTTGCGAGCCCTTGAAGATTGGTAGTCTGGCCTCTGTAATAACGGGCGCCAATTAAAAATGCACTTTCGTTTTTCTGTTTTTTGGTGAGTTTATACCGACGTAAAACACGTGCTTCAATTCCGGTATTCTTAAAATCACCTGCAATCAGATCTCGTTTTCCTCCCGGATCAGCAGTACTGATCTTTCCAAGATATCCCAGCGAATAACGGTCAGAAAGCATTCCGAATGCACGAATATTCAGGAAAGTCTTCTTTGAAAGTTTGGAATCAAAATGCAGCGCCAGGATATTCCAATCCACTTTGAACCAGTTTCTGTCCCGAACGCTTTGTTTCGGATCTTCTTCAAATTGCTTGTCTGTTAATCCACCGGGCTGTTTCGCCAGGTAAGTCATCCGGGTATATTCCAGCCGGATATGATTGTTTTCATTGATGTGGTAACCCAATTGGACAAATCCCTGCTGCTGATTGAAATCCGAATTAGGCCGGTAGCCATTACCGGTTTTTAGCTGGTAATATGCCTGGTATTCAAAACGACGGGCTGTTCCTGAAATGCGGTTAAATGTTCCGAAATACCCGTAATTCCCAACGGTATTCCTGGAAGTGAACTGGAAAGGACTGCTTTGGACCGGATCTTTCATGATGAAATTCATCAATCCGCCAAACTGCGTTCCATATTGCAGACTTGCAGATCCACGAATGATCTCAATAGCCTGGAGTGCTTCCAATGGCGGTGTGTAATAGCTTTCCGGGTATCCAAGTGCATCTGCGGAAATATCGTATCCGTTTTGGCGTGTATTGAAGTTGGCGGCTCTGTTAGGGCTCAAACCTCTTCCGCCAACTCCCATCTGGATTCCGGCACCATCGCTTTCCCAAATGTTTAATCCGGGAACTTTAGCGAATAATTCTCTTGGATTGGCACTCGATTTTGCTCCGCCTTGCCGTTCTGTTTCAATAAGTGTATTGGTTCCTGTTGCAATCTGAACTCCTTTGATGGCCGGAATAAATCCGATATCGAAGTAATGCAGGCGCTTGCTGCGGACTTCCACTTCTTCCACCGATTCGGAAGTTTGGACCTGGATAATTGTTTTTGGAGCAACAATTCCATTGAGCACATAAACAAGCGTGTCAATTTCATCTCCGTAAATAATCAAAGGGCCTTTATCGCAGGCAATACTGAATGTTCCATTTTCATCCGTACGGGTTATCTTTTCACCACATTGGACAAAAATCCCGAATTGCGGACTAGTTGTTTGATCGATAATTGTTCCTTCAAAGTTTTGGGACCAGCAAAGGGAAACAAGAACAGAAAACAAGACAGAAAGACTTAATTTTTGAGCGGTAAAATCCATTTTCTGTGTTTCAAATTGTATGGTTCTTGCATTAAATCCGTTTCCCGGCTTACAAACTGCTGATTGGGTCTTCCGTTCAGTGTTACGTAAACATCAGCACTTACCCGCGGGCGCGACAAATGTACGCTTTTACTGCCGAAATGAAGCGTTGTATCCTGGTACTTTTTGCCTAGAAAATGAGCAAATTGCAGGATCATATCAGCTTGTCGGGACATCTGATCAATTTGCTGCGGAGTTAAGTAATCCGAATTCGTGATTTCAATGGATTTCCGGGTTTTGCGGTCTTCCACGTAGAAAGTGGCATATCCTTTTTTCTCCATGAGCATGACGCGCCAGGAAAAACGAAAGCCTTCCTCGTGCCAGAATAGATTCTCCGGATAAAGGAGGTAACGAAACGGAACCACTAATTGAAAAATAAGGAAAAGGGACAGGAAGCCAATGGTCATTCGGGATTGCGAAATGGAAGTTTTAGAAGGAATAGTGGTCCAGCGAAATCCTTTTTTTAGCCAGTTGATCCATTTATCGTGGAAAGCTGCCGGAAAGAAAATCAGGGTGCTGAAGATCATTACCCATGGAAAAACTCCGATCGGGAATAGAAGCCAGGTCAAAATATGAAAAGCAACCACAAAAAAATAGGCAATATTCCGGGTTCTGGAATGGGATAAGAAGAAAGGAATAGTCAGGTCATAAAAACAAGAGAACCACGAAAATACGAACGCAACCCAGGAAGTAGCGAGCAAGTCACCTGCAAGTGGTAAATCGCGGAAAGCCTGCAGCCACATGCGAAGCGGTTGAGCTTCCAGCAGCCAGTCGGAATTGATCTTGGCGATTCCTGCAAAACAATAAACCAAACCCAATTGAAAACGCAGCAGAAAGATGGGCCAGTTTGGAATGGTTTCCCGCTGAATAGACGGATTCCTTTTTGCATCCAAACTCAAGTTAGCGTTTGCCGGGAGCCAGATCAGTAAGAAAGCAATGATGCTTACGAAGTAATAGTGATTGAGGTAATAACTTTTGTCGAGTAATTCAACATAAGTGAACGCGCCGAAAAACAAGCTTGTTGAAACGCGGTAAAATGCACCGAAGATAATTCCAACACTAGCAAGAATCATTGCAATAAATGGAAGATACATCCAGTTTCCGGGAAGTGTGCGCACCCAATCGAAACCCAGGTAAGAAAAGTGAAAAGGCGGATCGATGTACAATTGCTTTACCCAGCCGTTGGAAACAAAACGCAGCGTACTGAACAGGAACAAAGATCCGATGACAATCCGAAAAGCAATCAGCGGCGTAATGGAAACTTCTCTGAACAGAAGCTCAGACCATCGTTTCCTAATCTCCATCTGTATCCTGATAAGTTATCAAGACACCAAAAGCGGAAGCCATATCTGTTTTCATGTTGATCACAGAACCTTGCTGATAATCGTAGAAATTTTCCAAAGTTGATGGAGAAGAACCCATCAATTGTTCCAGGGTTCCCGTCCATGATTGCGGAGCAGCGTACATGTAGTCGAAACGTTCGGCAATAGTAGTCGAAAGCGACCCTTTGTCAATCGCATTCAAATAATCATCAAAACCTTGTCCATTGTTGTTTCCGGGAAGATTCAGTCCATAGAAAATACAGCGGGAAGCTTTGATGTTTTCAAGCAATAAAATTCTGCCAATCCCTGAACGACGTGCCTCCAAATAGTTTGGCTGCTGAATTCCCAGGGTATGATTTCCGATCGGGAAACCGATTTTGGTCGTTTTACATAATTCAAAATCCTTGCAAAAGTTGTTTACCAGTAAGGCAAACGGACTGGTTGACTCGTTGCCTGTTCCGTTCACAAAAGTACCTCTGTAGCTTTCCCAACCCGAAACAACCGCTGTAATTTCCGTCTTCATTTTCGAAACCACATTCGAAACATAGGTGCACGCATTGGGGGAAGTTTGGAATTTATTGAGAGCTCCTGCATTGTAAAACAGGTAATCCAAAGCATCAAAACCTGCAGCATCTAAATTCGATGCAGCATTGAGGTCGTATGAACCACTTGAAACATTGTTGTTGATCTGAGTCGTATCGCATGGAAATGTTCCGAATGTGAAAACAATATTTGTACTCATTGCCGGCCCGAAATCAAACGCTTTCACATGCTGGAAAGAGATGTTTGCATCCACCCATGCTTGCTTTGCAAGATCTAATTTCGCTTGTGTTTTATCCCCAAGGAAATCATTCCAGGAAGTTTCAAGCACATTGATTCTTACTTTCAGTTCCGAATAACCGGGAATAATGTAATTATCCGCCATATTGACCATGATTGGTCCTTTGTCAAACCCGGTATCTTCGTCCTCCTTTTTCTTTTTACACTGAGTAAAAACCAAAAGTGCCAGAGCAATGCTGAAAGTTGCCTTTAATTTCATGAATTGTAGAATTTATTGGAATCTGCACCAACAGGCTCTCGCGTGCGCGCATGATTGCGGTTGCAAAATTAGTAGAGAAGCACTGTTTGGACAATACCTGAAAAAAGGTATTTTTGGTTCATGGATGCCAAATACATCATCGCAGATTCCGGAGGTTCTTCAACTAACTGGGGAATCGTGCTTAAAAATGACGAAGTAGTCTTTATTCAGACCGACAGTCTGCATCCGAAATATGCGCTTTCGGCCGATTTTTCGTTGGCAGCATTGCAGTCTCAATTCCAGGAAATGTCTGTTCCGCTTTATTTCTACGGAGCGGGTTGTTCGGGTGAAGTTGTCCAAAAACAAATGCACGGGCTTTTAATGCAGTTGGGCTTTTCAGAAGTGCATGTATTTCCGGATACACTTGCAGCCTGCAGAGCACTTTATGGAAATAAACCGGGTTGGGTGGCTATTTTGGGGACTGGTTCCGTTTTGGTTCAAACCGATGGTTCCCGGATTACACGAAGAGTAGGCGGATATGGTTCACTAATCGGCGATGAAGGAAGCGGTTTTTACTTTGGGAAATTAGTGGTGAAGTATTTACTTCAGACTGAAAAGTGGGAAACTGCCTGGATCGAATTGTTTCATTCGAAAGAGTGGATCCTTTCCAAACTGGCTGCTTCAGATGCTCAAAAATGGATTTCCGGTTTGGGGGCCGAAACAGCTAAAATCGACTTTCGATTTCTGCATGAAGAAAATGCGGCACTTTTTGTGAAGATGTATTGTCTTCCCATTCATGACTTGAAACAAATTTCCTTTATCGGGACTTATGGATTTGAACAAAAAAACGTTTTTACGCAGGCTTTTGAAAATCAATCGATTAGTCTTGTTAATGCAATAGCCAGTCCTATCAGGGATTTGGTGAATTACCATCAGATGAATGAATAATTAAGATTGGATTAAGTTTTGGAGATTGATACAGAGCAGTTTAGTCGAAAATATTAAATCTTTCGTAGAAAAGTACCTTGTGGTTTGAAAAATAATTCACAACTTGCAGGAGCGAAAGTGAGAAATGGATACATTATTAATTCAGGCAACTGCTCAAACACCCTTAGTGAATTTGAATCCTGAAACAGGAGTCATGGAAATTAAAGGTCGTTCAATTCCGGATGATCCCGAAGGTTTTTGGGGTGCAGTTTTAACATGGTTTGATAGCTACATGGCGCATCCGAATGATGAGACGCTTGTAAAGATTGATTTGGAGTATTTCAATATTACTTCATCCAAGCGTATTTTATTCTTGCTTTATAAACTGAATGAACTGGTTGATTCAGGAAAGAAAGCGAAAGTAGAATGGTACTACAGACAGTCTGATGAAGATATGTATGAAGTAGGACAGGATTACGCTTTTATGGTTCACGTTCCCTTTGATTTCCGGGAGTATACGGATAATGATTTGGTAGTCGCTTAAGATAAAAACGGGGCTTCGACTACGTTCAGCCACCTTGTTTTTTTTAAGCTTTTCACCTTTCAATTGTACAACTTGTCCCGATTATCAATTACTTTTCCAATTTCATTATTATTTTTGTTGGATTATGCGAGTAATAGCAGACATTCCACATCCGCGATATAAGATTCAGATATTCTTGTACAACGCGAAGTATTTGGTGAAAATTGAATTAGGCCAGTTCGAGCAAACATTTAAAGTTGCCGAGTCGGATGTAAACGGGTTGGAAGAATTGAAACGCATGGTAACAGATCAATTATTACGTAACTCACTAGAACGGTTTCTTTCCATGAGAACAGATTGGGAAGAAGCATTTAAAAACAAAGAAGAATGAAAGTAGGACACATCATTGCAGCAGGTTTAATTCTTGGATTGACAACTTTTGCTTGTTCAGATAAAAAGGAAGACCCGAAAACGAAGGAAGAAACGGCACCTGCTGTTCCGGTTGTAGATTCCAAAGGATTAAAGATTGCTTTCTATTATTCGGATAGTTTGAAAGAAGGTTTTACTTACTATAAGAACGAGGATGCTCGTATTACTAAGAAAGGGGAAGCTTTCCAGAATGAAATGCTGGCAAAACAGCGTACTTTGGAGCAAAAAGCTCAGAACTACGAAAAATACATGCGGGAAGGTACCATGACGGGAGCCGATATGCAAAATCTGGAGAACGATATCATGCGTATGCGTGAGCAATTGATGAACCAGCAGCAAACGAAAGGTGCTCAGTTGGAAAAAGAAACCAATGAAGCTTTGACTGTTTTGGGTAAGAAAATTGAAGTTGCAGGAAAAAAATACTGTGAGAAATATGGAATTGATGTTTTGCTGATCCATGGACAAGGCGGGCAAATCAATTTCATCAATGACAGAATGAATGTTACTCAATCGTTCATTGATTTCCTGAATCATGAGCAAGAAACCATGGATAAAGACCTGGGAAAATAAACTATGCTGATAGCACAACAAAAACTTAACGAGAACGTAGCCGAATATATCCTGTACATGTATCAGATCGAAGATTTGATCCGGGCATATCAGTTTGACCTCGACCGTATCGTGAAAGAAGTGGTAGAACCAAATCTTCCGGATCGTGCTTATTTAGAGCGCTACAAAGCCTGGTATGCGGGTTTGATCCAGGATATGAAATCGGAACGGATTACGGTATCGGGGCATCGCTTGGAATTGCAGGATGTGTTGGTAGAATTGTCTTACCTGCACAACTCCCTGCTGACTGTTGTAAACGATGAGAAATACCGGACACTTTATTCTACGGCCCTTCCATACATTGAAGATTTTATTGAACATTCCAATTTAAAGGGAATGAATCACCTGGAGGTTTGTTTTCATGGATTATATATGAAATTACTGCTGAAATTACAGAAGAAGGAAATCAGCCAGGAAACCGAAGAAGCTTTCGACGCCATGCGTATTTTATTGGCTTACTTAACGCGATCTTATCACCAAATGAAAGGGGGAGAAGGACAGTATTGGAATAATTAGTAGGCACGCGATGCTTCTCGTGACTGCTAATTTCCATTAATTCGGAATTAATAAAGTTCTTGCTTGCTCACATTCAAATCCACCATTCCTTTGATTCCCGGTAATCTTCCAGATTCTGAAAACTGCCAGTGAAGTACTTCCCGGTCCGTCATATATTGCGGTTCTCTGCTGTAAGCTGCAATCCAAAAGTTATAACCTTCCATTTTTCCCCGGAACTTGGTTTCGTAGAAATTCAGTGAAGTATAAATGATCGGTTTTATACCGGTTGCTTTCTTCACTTCTTTACACCAGATCAGCACTTTGGCTCTCAGATCTTCGTCCGAAAAACCTTCGTCTTCTACATCAATTACCGGCGGTAAATCAATACTTCGGATCTTATAAACGGATAGAAAATGCGCAGCTTGCGGTTTGGGTGCCGATTTCGGATTGAAATAATGGTAAGCACCGTTTGAAATTCCGTGTTTATTCAGGTATTCGCGATTTCGTTCCCACTGAGTGTCCAGATGGTCTGAGCCTTCTGTTACTTTGCAGTAGACGAAATCGATAATGGTGTCAAAGCCTTTTTCTGTCAGCAATAAGTCCCAGTTGATTTCTCCCTGGTGATGCGAAACATCCAAACCAATTGCTTTGTATCCCGGCGGAATGATTTCCCGGAAATGGGTCGAAGTCTGGACCATTCCTTCTGTTTTGTACCAGAAAAAGAAGAAAGCCAATACGCCTGCAGGAAGTAAAATCCACCAAATGACTTTGCTCTTGCGGTTTTTGCGGGATGTTGATTTGCGCTTGGGAGCAGCTTTTTTACGGGTTTGTCTTCTTTTTGCCATTCAGCGGCTAAATTACATCGAAAATACTTATTGGCGCCAATCGACAAAGATTTATACTGAATCACAGTCTGTAAACAACCCAATCCACATTGTCTGCTGCTTTGGGGAGATCTAAATACAAATCACCGCCCAGGTAGCGTTTTAAGATCACAATGTACTTACATCCTTTTTCACGAAGATCTTTTCGGAAGGAAGCACTCAATAATTCATCATTACTGGCTACCCAGCCTTTTCGATGGGCAAAATAAACTGCTGTTGGATTGTCGATGGTATTTACTGCAATCAGATCAGATCGGCTGGAGAATTTGTCCAAATCAGATTCCAGTTTTACAAAAGCTGATTCGTGTTCCTTTAAACGGAAATCATGCAGCTGATTCAAAGTACCTTCCAGTACAATCACTGCCAGAATTGCTAGTTGAACGGCTTTCTTTTGGAAGATCGTAATTCCGTATCCTGCTGTCAAGGCCATGATCGGTACAAAAGGGATAATGTAGTAGGAGTGGTGCGTGAATGTGAATCCTGCTTTCAATGCAATGACCAGGAAAGCGGCGAAACCAAGTCCCAAAATTCTTAAGAGGAGTTTGTTTCGTTTTCTAAAAGCAAGGAACAATCCGACCAGGAACATTCCGAACCCTGCAAATTTCAATGCGGCATCGTAGAAGTGTTTTAAACCGTCGCCGAGGTTGTCAAGCAATTCTTTAGCCCCAACACTCATTGGTTTTCCCATGAAGAAATGCCAGAATTCGTATTTTTCAACCAGGTAAGGAACCCAGCTGAAATACCACCAGGCAACGGGCGCCAAAATGATTCCGCTTACGATAAAAAATACCAGTTTCAGACGGATAGGTATTTGTCTGTTTAAGATGAAAAATGCGTAGAGTACCAGCAGGAATCCCGCAGGTAATTTTGCCAGAACTCCCAATAGCGTAAAACCTGCAAAAAGAAACAAATGCAGCCAAACGCGCCTCTTTTCCTCAAAATAACAGGCTGCATAATAAAACCCAATAATCACCAATGACGTAGCAAAGGTATCCGGCATGATCTTTCGGCTGTAAGCAAACCAAATGGAAGCCAGCAGAATAATGGAAGCGTTAAAGGCTGTATCGGGGCTAAAATAGCGTTTCAATAAGCGGAAGAAGAACCAGATCCCAAAACTGCTTACGAGGAGGTTGATGAGTCTTCCATACCAATGCTGATAACCAAAGATCTCGGAAACCAAATAATCCAAGTAATTCAGAAGGGGGAATTCCATCCCGGTAATTCCTGTTTTTTCGCCAGCAAAATCAATGCGTGGATACAAAATATTGGCAGAAACCTCCTGGAAATTGCGCGTTACCATCGTTCCGGTTGTTTGTCGCCAGTTGTGTGCAACTTCCAGCGGTGGATTGGTAATCCCGTACATACGGATCAGGAAGAACAAAATGATCCAGAAGCGAATGTCTTTAAAAATAGGAAGAGCGAAGAATGATTTCACGTATTTTCTTTGGTGACGCTAAGTTAGGAGAAAACTTCGAAAACTTTCCGATAACGATTTTCAAAAAATAACGCGCTAGGATATCTCTGCAAAATCATCAAATAATGATATCATGAATAGCTTTGAAATTCAAAGTGTGAGTTGTGTGAATGCTAGCTTGGCAGCAAAAAAAAGCGGAATCCCATTCAGAGTCCCGCTTTTCAGTATGTATTTTCGAATTATTTTTTTGCAAAATTCGGAGCTACGATCAAATCTTTCGTTCCGTGACCCCATGAATAGAATCCTTCACCTGTTTTCACTCCTTTTTTTCCGGCAGTTACCATGTTTACCAATAACGGACATGGTGCGTATTTCGGATTTCCAAAACCGGTATGCAATACTTCAAGAATCGCTAAACAAACGTCCAAACCAATAAAATCTGCCAATTGCAATGGGCCCATCGGATGAGCCATCCCCAATTTCATCACTGTATCAATTTCTTCAACACCCGCAACTCCCTCATACAAAGTATAGATTGCTTCGTTGATCATCGGCATTAAAATACGGTTTGCTACGAATCCCGGGTAATCATTGACTTCTACCGGAACTTTATTCAGTTTCTTCGAAGTTTCCATGATCAGGTTCGTAACCTCATCGGTTGTAGAATAACCACGAATGATCTCAACCAGTTTCATGACCGGTACCGGGTTCATGAAGTGCATTCCAATCACTTTTTCCGGACGGTTCGTCACGGAAGCAATTTTGGTGATGGAAATAGAAGAGGTATTGGAAGCAAGGATCACATGTTCAGCAGTCAATGAATCTAATTGCTTGAAAATGTTCAATTTCAACTCTACATTTTCTGTAGCTGCTTCAACCACTAATTCTACTTCTTTTACGCCTTCTTCCATAGAAGTAAATGTGGTAATGTTACTCAAAGTTGCCGCCTTATCAGCTTCAGTAATTGCTTCTTTGGCAACCTGGCGGTCCAGGTTTTTAGTGATCGTTACCAATCCTTTGTCCAATGAAGCCTGAGCTACGTCGATTAATGATACCTTATATCCAAACTGCGCGAAAGTGTGGGCAATTCCGTTACCCATTGTTCCTGCACCAATTACTGCTACCTTTTTCATGAAGTGAGTTCTAATTTTTTTCGTGTGCGACGCTTGGGCAAGAGCTTCAGCGACGGCGCGAAGATAATAAAACAAGTCGTTAATCAAACGGTAGAGTTTCAGATCACCCTTTGGAATAGCCTGTTTTTTTCTTTCTAAAGACTTAAAAATCAAAGAGTTTGTTTCATTTTGTCCGTTAAAAAAGAGCGAATGAATTATTCATTACTTAGTGCCTGCGTAAGACAGAACCTGGAAAACTAAAATCCCGATCAGCTCAGGCAGGTCGGGATTTTAAAAAAGTGGAAGCCGCTATCAATACCGCATCACCCGTTCCGCAGGTTCATTATACATTTTGTTGCGTAATTGCTGTGGAAACTTGTTTTGTGAAGAATAAATCAATTTTTCCCGGAAATGCTTTCTGAGTTTCCGCACAAAACTACTTCCTCCTTCAATGGTTGCATAGAAAACAGCATCCCTTTCTTTTCGGAAATAGAGCGTGGCATTTGACTTGATGTTGAAAGCATGCAGTTCGGTCCATTCCGAATGAGGAATAATCCACTTGCTTTGGCGTTTCCGAAACAATCCGAAACGCCGCAGGGGCTTCGTGAAAATGATCTCATTCGGGGTGATTTCCATTACGGAAAACACGTAATAAATGAGCTCCAGGTAAAAGATGAAGATCCCAAAACCGATCAGCACCCAGACAAAGTAAACCACGCTTAGGTAGTCCTTTCGAATTCCCCAGTTGATGATTTGATAATTTACGCAAAGAATTAGGATTCCTAAAAGTATTAAAGGGATTAAGTTAAGCGTGTTCCGATATTTTGCAGATCGATACATAGGCTTAAAATTTACAGTGAACAGAACTGTAAGTTAAGGAATGCTGTTTTCGATTGCAAACAAAGTTTGTTAAATAATAAGGCGGAATCGTGTACCCAATCTGCATTTCTCTCCTTATGAATAAAGGAAGCCAATAAACCAACCTGTATGAGCAAAACAATCAACAACGTTACCGGAGATATTTACATCGGGAAAGAATCCGGGAAAATGATCATTGCCGACATGCTTGCTGCCCGAAAGTCCATTCGGATCATGTCGCCTTATTTATCCGCAAAACTGGTGGATGTATTGCTGGAACGTTTCAAAAGCGGTGTATCTGTGGAATTGGTCACTTCCGATGAAATCGAAGACCACAAACAACCCGAAAACAAGAATTGTTACCGGATTATCCGTCAGCACAGACACGTCGACGAACGACTGAAGAACCGGAAGGAACTCTTTCATTGGTGCGGAATGGCATTGATGGGTTTATTCGGGTTGATAGCCTTGATGAAGCTCCCGGTTTTGTTTTCTGAGTCTTCGGGAACACTGGACTATATTCAGTTTTTCCTGTTTTCCGGACTTGCCTTATTCGGAGAAACGATTTGGAGGAAAGGCAAACGTATGCGCTTTTGGTATTATTCCTATACTTCTCTTTTCCCGATCAAGATTTTCTATTCCTACTTCTCCCGTCGGAAAACAGATCGATCAAGAGCCTTTAATTTGCACAGCAAACTTTACATCATCGATGACTGCATTGCGTATTTGGGTTCCGTAAACTTTACCCGTTCAGGATGTTTGTTGAATCATGAAACACGGATCAGGATCACTGATCCCGAAGCGATTTATCACCTGAAGCAGGAATTTGAAGAGTTATTGTGGGACGAATATCACAACCACAGAAGCGTGGACGAGTGGGGCAGGGAGTTGTATGAGGAAACAGAATGAGTTCCGATAGTTATCGGGAGAGAATGACTGGAACTCCCTAATGCATTTTTTCACATCTTTGCAGCATGGAACCTAAGATTACAACCAATCCTTATACATTAAAAGCTTCTGAATTTGCAGCACTTTTTATAACAGAGATTTTTCGAAAAGCCTGGTTTATATTCCTGCCTTTTTTTGGAATCATAATTGGTAAATGTATTTATGATATCATTCGGGAACCTTCCGTATCTTCTCTTATTTCATTTGGTATCGTTACCGTTCTTTTCTTTTATGTAAGATACAGGTTTATCAGCATTTTGAAGAAAAATCCCATAATGGATCGTTCAAGAATTGTAAGGATTTACGAACATTGTCTGGAATTAGCAGCGGACAAGGGAATAAAGACTGAATTTTTCTACGTGGATATAGCGTCGATCTCGTCACTGAGCAAGCATTTTCGAGTAAGGGTAAAGACCAAACAAACTTTTTGGTTTCCAAAGAATTGTTTTAGAACAGATCAGGATCGTTTGGAGTTCGAATCACTGATGAAAGAAAAAGGAAAGATGAAGTGATCTTATTTCAAATACCCCTCTTTCCGTAAAATAACAGGCTTTGATCTCTTGACGGTTTTCTTTTCAACCATCACAGCAGTAGCTTTCACTGTCACTTTAATCGGATCGATGGTATTATCGTTGACAAGTCCAATGAGAATGGTTCCGGATAAAGGTGTTTTCATTTGGGCGGCTTCACTGATCACGTCACCGGTTTTATAGCGTTTGAATGCTTTATCGGTATTGAATAACTGAACATCTTCCCGGTTCGTCAGGAAATAATATTTGACATTGTCTTTCCCCTGGGCTTGGCTCATGTAATTGATGCCCGTTAAAGCCAATGCAGCCATCGGACCGTAAGTTGGGATCATACCGACTACTTTGGAACCTGCACGGATAAAATCTGCCTTGGATTGATCGTATTCTTTTTGCCCTTCTTCGCCAACTACCAGGTAATAGCTCCATGCAACTGTGTTTGCAGGAAGATCAAAACTAACAACCTGGGAAGGCTTGTTTCCATTGAATGCATTTTGAGAAGAAATCTGTACCGTGGTAGAAAAGAAATCCGCAAAAGTGGTATCTGTTTTCTCCGTGTATTCTTCCCAGCCATTCTCCTGGATCGTATCCGTGACCGTTCTCCAATAAACTTCCGAATTAAATTTTTGGGTCTTTTCGCTTGCGGGAATTCGTTGGATATGGATTTTGCATTCTTTTTCAAACATTCCTTTATTGATGAGTCGGAATTTATAAATCCCGTTCTTAGAAACAGGGAAGGTTTTATGTTTGAGTTTTTTTGTTTCAACCTGGCTGAATTTGGTGATGTCCGGATAGTTTGCAACTTCCACTTCTACCAGTGACTTGCCTTTGAGCACTTCTAAATTCAGCACAATTTCATCTCCTTCAGCAAAACCAAAATAGAATTCCTTTTCTTCTGAGCTGCCAAGTTTAAAAGTAGATTCAAGCAGTTCAACCGCTTTCTGCGAATGAGCAAAGGGAGAAAGGAAGAGCAATGCAATGACAATCGATTTCATCGGACTAAAAATGTTTCTGCGAAATTAAGGAATCGTTTGGTTAGTTTCTCTTTTAGTTGAGTTCTTCTTCTGTATTGGGAACCTCTTGAGGATTAATGGTATTACCCAGTGAATCTTTTGGCAAAGATTCTTTTTGATACGAAGCAGGATTTGATTCCGGGCTGGAAATCAGTACGAAAACAGCACCCGCAACTCCCATAACTACCATCGCAGCAAGAGCTATGATCAAAAATTTGTAATTCGTTTTTTTAGGTTCTGCAGTTCCGTATGAATTCGAATAATCTCCCGGAATACTGGTTTCTCTTCTTTTCTGAGGACCAGTTCGTGTAAAACCACTGGCAATGCGAGTCAATTGTTCTTTGGAAATGCTTTGCTGTCGGTTTGCAATTAATTCATTTGCACTGAATTGGAGGGTTCCATTATTTAAAGTGACATGATAGGAGAATTGTTCCGTGATGGTGTGAAATTGGTATGCACCTAAATCTGGCTCAAAGATTTTTACCTTACTCAATAAATCTTTAATGTCGTGTTCAGAAAATTCCATATTCATCGTTGTCTTTTAATCGTTTTTAATCAGAAATGAATTACCAGTGCGGCATTTATTTTGAATCCATTGCAAGATAGTGCATTCCGCTTGAAAAGTGATCAAATGAATTAGCTCAATTCTTTTATAACCGCGATAATCACATTCGTAAAACTTTACAAAACAAAGACATGGGACAAAACGCAGCCTGGTTTGTGTTTCCTGATAAGTAATTTACTCAGTAAAAAAGAAGAATTACTTTTTTTTTCAGTTGATTTGGTTACTTTTTGGGGAGAACGACACTACCTATAAAAAAAGACCATGAATCAACTTATTCAACTATTAGTTTTTGGACTAACAACCGCTCTTGCCTGCACAGTTACTTCCTGTTCCGATGAATCAGGGAAGGCGACCATTGTTAAAACGGAAAAAGAGTTAGCGGCTCAGAAAGCCGACAATCAATCGGGCGATTATGTCACTCAGACCGAATCCCCGGTAAATTTCACCCCTTCGTTTTCGGTAAGATCCCAATCAAATAAGCAGAACACTCATCTGTCACTGGAAAAATTGAAAACCTCCTTTCGTTCGAAACCCCAGCAATTCATTCTTTCTACTAAAACAGACACCCTGATTATTGGAAAATCAGGAACACGTGTGCACGTTCCGGCGGTTTCTTTTGTGGATAAAGCAGGAAAGGAGGCTTTGGGTGAAATTGTTTTTTCACTGATCGAATGTTATTCACCCCTGGAAATGTATGCACACAATCTAAGTACGTTTACCGCAGAAGGCAGATTATTGGAAACAGGTGGCTCCGTTTTTACGGATGTCACACAAGCAGGCGAACAGCTCCAATTGAAACCAGGGAAGAAACTGCAAATGGATTTTCCCAAAGGAGAATCAGATCTGCCCGGAATGCAGGAATTTAAAGGAGTTACAAATGCGGATGGTATTGTAGAATGGAATAATGCAGCACCTGAAAGGAGAACTTCTACGAAATTCACCTCCTCCACCGAATTTGGAAGAAATGGAGCGTTGAATGTGGTTTCAAATGCTGCTCCGCGTATCAACCTGATAGAAATGCAAAAGGAAAAAGAGGAAACTGATTTGTCTTCTTTGAAATTGGATAAGGAAGAAGGAACACTGGCAGATTGGATCGAAAAACAGCCATTGAAAAAAGGAACTTTGAGTGAAAAATTCGTTGATGGCTATGAGGTTGAATTGCGGATGTCTTTTGATAAAAAAGGAAAGATTGCCGAATTGAAATCGACACGCTTGGTGGAGCAGACTTTGCTGGATGAATTGTACCGGTTCTTCCTGAAAGCTCCGGCAGTAAGTATGTCTAAAATTCAGGCAAGAGAATTGTACCAGGCTACTCTCCGGGGGAAAATGATCACCAAAGAGAAAGAATTGAGGGAATATTATGCCAAAAACAATTTACCGTGGGATCCGGCTTTTGATGAAGGGTTGGCGCAGGAAATGGAATATTATACACTAAACATCGGTTGGATTGGCTGGGTAAACTGTGATCGTTTCAGCAATGATTCCCGTGAAAAGGTAAGTATGACCATGCATGCAGATGAAAAAACTTCTGTTTTTATGATTTTTTCGAAAATTGCTTCCCAAATCGCTCCTGCACGCTACAATAATACGGCTCAATTCCATGCTGTTCCGCTCGGTGAACCGATTCGCATCATTGCTATCCGTATAGAAAATGATGTTGTTTTCATGGATCGCATAGATAGGGAGGTAAGTGCCGGTTTTGTGAATTTAAATCTCACGACCAGGGTTTCGAAAGAAGAAATACAAAAAGCCTTTGAGTTTTAGTTCGGATCACTAATTATTGTACCTTGTGATACTATTCTGCTTATTTCGGTGAAGAAATTTGTTCGTGACCATCATAAGAACAAACAGCCATACGAGCTAAAATAAAAAAAATGAGTGAACAAAAAATGGCAGTCTTAATAGACGCCGATAACGTACCTTATTCCAGTATCAAAGAAATGCTGGAAGAAGTGGCAAAGAACGGCACGCCGACAATTAAACGCATTTATGCCGACTGGACAAAGCCCAATGCAAACGGGTGGAAAGCGGTTCTTCTTGAAAATGCCATTACCCCGATTCAACAATATAGTTATACTACTGGAAAGAACTCAAGTGATAGCGCCCTGATCATCGATGCGATGGATATTCTGTATTCACAGCAGGTGGATGCTTTTTGTATCGTTTCTTCAGATAGTGACTTTACAAGACTTGCAATCCGATTACGTGAATCAGGGAAGAAAGTAATGGGAATAGGTGAAAAGAAAACACCGCTTCCGTTTATTACTGCTTGTGATAAATTCGTTTATATCGAAATTCTGAAGCAAAAATCACCTCCTGTGAAATCTGAGGAAAAACAAAAGGAGAATAAGAAAGAAACGGCTCCAATGAATAAGGTCGATCTGAATTTAGTGACCTTTCTGAAAGAAAATGTGAGTGATTTGGCAGATGATACAGGCTGGACATTCCTGGGGGAATTGGGTAATTTCCTATTGAAGAAGAAACGTGATTTTGATCCGCGGAATTATGGGTTCCAAAAATTACTTCCGCTGATTAAAAGCACCAATGAGTTTGAAATTGATATCCGTGAAACAACCAATAAGAACACCAAACATATTTATGTGAAAGTGAAAGAATAGCTTTTGGATTATGAGTGTGAGGATTTAACTCTCTGTCCTCACACTCACACTTCTTTCAACATCCATCATCCCAGGGACCATTTTTTGTTACCGGTGTAAACGAATCTCCGGTGAAACGGACCAAACCGCCGCCGCCGCCAATCCAAAACATCCCGGAACGGTCCTGGTAAAAGGTTTGTACAGCTCCCATGTGAAGTCCCTGCTTTTCATTGAAATGGTAAATTTGCTGATTCTGATAAATATAAGCCCCGAAACCTTCACACGAAAACCAAATTGTTCCTTTATTATCTTCATAGATTGTCCAGACTTCATTGCCTCCAATCCCGTTTTTGGAATTGAAATTGGTGAATCCCTTTTTGCCCTTCTCCAAAGGATTGTATTTACTCACACCGCCATCCATCGAGCCAAACCAGACATTTCCCTGCGTGTCTTCCAGGATACAGGTTAGGTCATTCGAACACAAACCGTCTTTCTCTGTGAATTGTTGGAAAGTAGTTCCGTTAAATTTGAATGCCCCTTTGTCTGCAGTAGCAAACCACATGTTTCCTTTTTTGTCTTCGGTTATTGAACGGATCCAGCTTTTTTCTGCATTCGGAATAGAAACGGCTTCAAAGTTAGTACCATTGAATCGGCACAATCCCTGCGCTGTTCCAACCCAGATTGTTCCTCTACTATCCTGGAAAATACTCCACGTACTTTTACTGCTCAAACCCTCATTCTCTCCAAAATTTTGAAAGTCTTTACCAGGTCCGGCCGCAAGATCAAACCTGGAAACTCCGTTGTTTGTTGAAAACCATACTTTTCCCTGTTTATCTTCCATGATGCCTGTAACCTGCGAACCAGCCAATCCGTCGCCGGTATTCCGGTAGGAAAGTTTATAGCCGTCGAAAAGTGCTAAGCCGTCCGAGTTTGTCCCAAACCACAAAAAACCTCTGCTGTCCTGGAAAGCACGACGAACATATTCGCTCACCGAATTGGTAGAATAACAGGGAGGCTGTGGACCATAGACCAGGGAATCTTCCAGGTGATCCATTTTAGAAACAGACGCTTCCTGCTTTTTAAGTTCCAGGCTTTGAGCGCTGTAAAGACAGAGAGTCAATGAGCTTCCGATGATTAAAATTGCTTTCATAATTTTTCGTGTTTCCATAAAAATAGAGCGTACTGATTTTAATCCGTTTAAAGCAATGTAAATTAACGTAAAAATTAAAAGTCTCCCGCGGATAGTGCAGATTTATAAGGTAGTATATGGGGTAGAATTTCGATGCTATTAATTCATAGAAGGAGCCTTTCGTCTTCAGATGTTTTGCATTTTCCTGAGGGAAAAATTGGGTATAGTTTAATGGGGTGTATCCATGGGAAATATACGATCTGCGTTATCTGCGAAATCAGCGGGAAAAATATGCATCATTATTCTGAATAATCCCTAAATTTGGGACTCATTAACGAAGCATTTTATGATTCAATTATCAAATCGCGTATTGGAAATGGAAGAGTCGGCAACCTTGGCTATGTCTCGAAAAAGTAGAGAATTACGTGCAGAGGGGAAAGACATTATTTCATTAAGCCTGGGAGAACCTGATTTTCATACTCCGGATTTTATTAAAAAAGCAGCCCGGGAGGCAATGGACCAGAACTTCACAACATATACTCCTGTTCCCGGATACGATGATTTGAGAGATGCTATTGCCAACAAGTTCAACCGCGATAACGGAATTCCTTACAAACGTGAGAATATCGTTGTTTCAACCGGTGCAAAACAATCTATCGCCAATTTGGTAATGGCTGCGATCAATCCCGGTGATGAGGTAATTATCCCGGCGCCTTATTGGGTTTCCTATGCTGAAATTGTGAAAGTTGCAGGTGGTATTCCGGTGGTTGTTCCAACAACTATTGAAAGTGATTTTAAATTCACCCCGGACCAATTCCGTAAAGCGCTTTCACCCAAATCAAAAATGATGATGTTCTCATCTCCGTGCAATCCTACAGGAACAGTTTACACCAAAGAGGAGTTAAGAGCATTGGCAGATGTGGTAAAAGAAAATCCAAATCTGATCGTGATGTCTGATGAGATTTATGAGCATATTAATTTCGTAGGGCATAACCATTCCATGGCACAATTTGAAGATGTCCGCGAACAGATCGTAACTGTAAACGGTGTTTCAAAAGCGTGGGCAATGACAGGCTGGCGAGTTGGATACATCGGTGCTCCGAAAGAAATAGCAGATGCCTGCAACAAAATACAAGGTCAGTTCACTTCAGGAACATGTTCCATTGCGCAACGCGCTACTATTGCAGCCGTTGATGCAGATCCTGCAATCCTGAAAGACATGGTGAAAGCGTTTGAAAACAGACGTGCTTTGGTACTGGATGCATTGGATAAAATGCCAGGTGTGAAAACCAACAAACCCGGAGGAGCTTTTTACGTGTTCCCGGATATTTCAAGCTTCTTTGGCAAAACGAACGGCGGAACAAGCATTCAAAGTGCAGAAGATCTGTGCATGTACCTATTGGATAAAGGTGTTGCATTGGTTTCCGGTGAAGCATTTGGTGATGCCAATTGCATGCGGATTTCTTATGCTGCATCCGAAGAAACCCTGACAGAAGCAATGAAACGCGTTGCAAACGCATTAGCAGAATTGAACTAAATGACAATACACGAAATACTTGCTGCATTCAAAACCAAACGCATTTTAGTGATTGGTGATGTAATGATAGATGAATACATGCTGGGGAAAGTACATCGTATCAGCCCCGAAGCTCCGGTTCCGATCATCAGTTTAGGAAAAGAAGAGCAGCGTTTGGGTGGAGCAGCGAATGTAGCTTTGAACCTGCAGGCTCTGGGAGCAACTCCTATGTTGTGTTCCGTTGTTGGGAACGACAAAAAAGGAACCGATTTCATTGAATTACTGCGTGATCAGGGAATGCCAATGAATGGGATTATCCGAAGCGGAGAACGCGTAACAACAGTAAAAACCCGTGTCATTGGAAATAACCAGCACTTGCTGCGCATTGATGCGGAAGATAATCATCCGCTTTCTGTTTCCGAAGAAAAAGATTTTTTGGAGACGATCAAAACAATCCTGGAGACTGAAACAATCGATGCAATCATTTTTGAAGATTACAATAAAGGAGTACTTACACCACGGATCATCAGTGAAATAACGAATTTGGCAAACTCAAAAGGAATTCCAACTACGGTAGATCCAAAAAAAGACAATTTCCTGGCCTACAAAGGAGTTACTTTGTTCAAGCCCAACCTGAAAGAATTGAAAGAAGGAATCGGGATTGATTGTACTTATCAACAAATTGATTTGTTCAATCAGGCAGTCGCTCAATTGGAAAAAGAACTCAATAACGAGATAACGTTCGTAACACTTTCGGAATCCGGCGTTTTCATTAAAAAAGACGAAGCGCGTTACCATACTCCGGCACATTTCAGGAATATTGCAGACGTTAGCGGGGCAGGGGATACAGTGATTTCGGTAGCTACTTTGTGTCTCACAGCAGAACTTTCCATCGAAAGCATTGCCGAATTATCGAACCTTGCAGGAGGTTTGGTTTGTGAGAAAAGTGGAGTAGTAAGTATCGAACCCGATCAGTTGATACAAGAGTGTGAAGGAAAACAATACAATTAATGTGAAATTGAAAATTGAAAAGTAAGAGTCGGTTATGCATAATCGATTCGAATAACAAGGAATAAAACCTTTTCAATTCTCAATTTTCCATTCTCAATTAATAAAGATGGAAAGAAAAGTTGTAAAACCCTACGGTAAAGAAGATAAATCAAAGAAAGAAGAAGTTGCTGAGATGTTCAACAAGATCTCAAAGCGTTACGACTTTCTGAATCACTTTTTATCCCTTGGAATTGATAAGATCTGGAGAAGGAAAGCAGTAAACATGTTGAAGGAGATTCAGCCAAAACGCATGTTGGACATGGCAACCGGAACAGGTGATTTTGCAATTCAGTTGATGAAATTAAACCCGGTAGAAATTGTCGGGATGGACATTTCTGAAGGAATGCTGGAAGTTGGTCGGGAAAAAATGAAGAAACGCAGTTTGGATAAAATCATTTCCATGCGTCTTGGAGATTCAGAGAATCTGCCCTTTGAAGACAATTATTTCGATGCGCTTACGGTTGGTTTTGGAGTACGCAACTACGAAAATCTGGAAAAAGGTCTGTCGGAAATGCTGCGTGTAGTCCGTCCCGGAGGAAAATTGATCATTTTGGAGTTTTCAAAACCGAAGAAATTCCCGGTGAAACAATATTATTCCTTCCATTCCAAATACATCATCCCATTTTTTGGAAAACGGATTTCGAAAGATGATAAAGCATACGCTTACTTGCCTGAATCAGTTGCTGCATTCCCGGAAGGAAAAGATTTTACGGATATTTTGGAAAAACTGGGCTACAAAAAAGTAGCAGCAAGAATGGTTTCCGGCGGAATAGCAACGATCTATTCGGGGATAAAATAGTTGAAAAGTTCAAAGGTTCAAATGTTCCAAGGTTTCAACTTTTGAACATTTTTAACGCTTTGAACTGATTTTTTTAAAATAAAAAAAATCAAACATCGTTTAAAAAGTATGAGTAAAAATTGGGCCATAACGTTTGTCGGAGTTTTAATAACCGGTATTCTTTTCGCACAACCCGAAAAGCCAAAGAATTACAAGCGTTTTGATGAACGCTGGATTCACTTTGGATTCATGCTTGGTGTGAATATGTCTAATTTTAAAGCGATTCCCGTAAACGATGCTTATTCCAGCTATGGACTGAGATCCCTGGAGACTAAACGTCAGCCGGGTGGACAGGTAGGAATTGTAACTACCATCAAGCTTGGACATCCGATCATTCGACTGCGTTTTATACCCACATTATCTTTTCAGGAACGAGCTGTTCGCTACTATTACAAGGATCCCGATCCAACCGTAACAAAAGACGTTTTCCTGGAAGAACGGGTAAATTCGACCAACCTGGATTTCCCGCTGATGCTCCAGTTTAGAACTTTGCGAATCAATAATTTTGCAGCTTACGTACTCGTTGGCGGACAATATTCGTACGATTTGCAGTCCCAGGAAGATGCTTCGCAAAACTTCATTGATCCTTTTATCAAAATCAAAGCAAATGATTTCCAGGGGCAGGTAGGCGGCGGATTGGAATGGTTTGCTCCCTTCTTTAAATTTGGTTTTGAAGTAAAATTCTCTCAGAGCTTCTCCAACTCCTTAATCCAGGATTACTCACCGGTTTCCGAACCCATCGACCGCTTTTACAACAAAGTCCTCTGGATTTCCCTGATCTTCGAAGGGTAAAACACCACTAAGGACACAAAGTCCACGAGGTTCTATTGGTTTGATGTAATCTTTGTACGCTTGTGTGCCTCGTGATAAGTTACTCACTTTTACTATGTGCTCTACAAACTCTCCGGAGCTTTAGCTCACAATTATATCCTGGAAATAATCTTCGTGTGCCTCATGTGCTTCGTGGTAAATCCCTTATCTTTGCCTCCAAATGCACGTACAATTCCAATTTTCCCCCGAGCAGGCAGCAGACGATCAGTTCATCCGTTCTGCGATTTCCCGTGAACTAAAACTTCCCATCGATTCATTCGCTTTTAAATGGCATAAACGTTCCATTGATGCACGTAAACGTGATATTAAGATCAATGCAGGCTTCGAAGTTTTTTTAGACGGGATCATTCCTCCTTTCGAACCGGAATTCAATCCGCAAAAAGTTACTGAAAACTCCAAAACAGTTCACATCATTGGTGCCGGACCCGCAGGATTATACGCCGGATTGAGAGCCTTGGAGCTTGGATTAAAACCCGTTGTTTTTGAAAGGGGAAAAGACGTTCGTTCCAGGAGACGCGACCTGGCAGATCTGAACAAGAAACACGTTGTGAATCCGGAATCCAATTATTGTTTCGGAGAAGGCGGTGCGGGAACTTATTCTGACGGGAAATTATACACCCGTTCCAAAAAACGAGGTGATGTGATGCGTGCCCTGAAGTGGTTCGTACATTTTGGAGCCCATGAAGACATTATTGTAGATGCACATCCGCATATCGGAACCAATAAATTGCCGCAGATCATCGTTGCCATGCGCGATTGTATCCGTGAATTTGGCGGTGAAGTGCATTTTGATTCAAAACTGACAGATCTAACCATTGTCGACGGGGCTATTCAGACAATTGAGATCAACGGGAAGCAAAACATTCCATGCCAAGCCTTGGTGCTGGCAACCGGTCATTCTGCCAGAGATATTTTTTACCTGTTGAAGGAAAAACAGGTCACAATTCAGGCGAAAGCATTTGCATTGGGAGTTCGGGTAGAGCATACACAGGAAATTATCGACGAAATCCAATACAGCGGAAGACACAATGATGAATTTCTACCGCCCGCATCTTACGCTTTGGTTACACAGGTGCAGGATCAGGGAGTTTACTCGTTTTGTATGTGTCCGGGTGGAATTATAGCACCTTGCGCAACCGAAAACGGGGAAGTGGTTACCAATGGCTGGTCGCCGTCCAAAAGAAATAACCCCACAGCCAATTCGGGAATCGTGGTGAGCGTTGAGCCGAGCGAATTACCGGGTTATTCACCCAAAAATCCCTTGATAAGCCTCGAGTTTCAGCAAAAAGTAGAACAAGATTGCTGGAAAGCAGCCGGAAGCACTCAGGCAGTTCCTGCTCAGCGTTTGAAAGACTTTGTGGAAGGGAAAAAATCCAAAGATTTCCCGCGGACTTCCTACCAGCCAGGTATTGTTTCTGTGGATTTGAATACCGTACTTCCGGATTTCATTGCCAAAAGATTGAGGCAGGCTTTCAAAGATTTCGACCGTAAAATGCATGGCTTTTTGACCAATGACGCTGTGCTTCACGCTCCGGAATCACGCACATCAAGCCCCGTTTCCGTTCCAAGAGACAACGAAACCTGTATGAGTATCAATACAGAAGGTTTATTTCCATGTGGCGAAGGAGCCGGTTATGCCGGTGGAATCATCTCAGCAGCTATAGACGGAATGAAATGTGTAGACGCAGTTTTGACTTATTATAAGACCAAAGATTAACAACGCGTGCTTGCGCCGATAATCTTATACAAGATTACTTATTTTGCTCCTTCAAATTGCAGGTAAGCCTCTGCCAGCTCCAGGTCGGCTTTCATTAGCTCATTATTCCCCAACTTTTCATGGATCTTTGCTCTTCGCGTAAGTAATTCCGATGTAGGCTGAACCAATTGTAGCAGTAAGTTCATGTCCCCGAGTGCTTCCGTATACCGGTTTGCCGCAATGTAAACCAGGGCGCGATTGTTCAAAGAAGTTACCAGGAAAGGATTGTAAGAAAGGGCCTTCGTTAAATCTTCCAGCGCGCCTGTTCCGTCGCCATTTGAAATCTTTATTTGAGCGCGCTTTTCATACGCTTCAGGATACCAGGGGTCGATCTTAATTGCCGTATTTACCGCTGATAAAGCTTTTGCATTATCACCTAATCGAAAGTAACAATACCCCATATTGCTCCAGGCATCTTTGTAGAGCGAATCTTTAGCCAGTATAGACTTGAAATGATTGAGAGCATTTTCGAAGTTTTCCAATTTTGATTCACAATATCCCAGGTAAAGAATTTTGGAAAGATCAGTAGGATTATGCTTCAGTAAAACTAAAAGATCTGCTTTACAGGCTTCATAATCCCCGGTTTTATAATACAAAGTCGAACGGTCACTAATTGCCTCCTGAAAATCCGGTTTGAGCTGAATTGCTTTATTGATGTCAATAAGAGCCTGTTTTAAATCTCCCCGCTCATAATTGACCTTTGCCCGCGATTTATAAACAGAAGCATCTTCAGGCTTGAAGGAAAGGTATTTATCAATATCCTGCAGGGCCCCGTCAAAATCAGTTAATAAATCTTTGTAAAATCCGCGCTGCAAATAAGCGTCCCCATTAGTGGGATCGGCAGTGATTCTGTTGTTTGCAATGCGAATGGATAAGCGGTAGGAAGCATATTTACTCGTGTCTACCGGTTGATCGAATTGAGCAAATCCCGTAAGTGAAATCACCAGTAAAAGGAGTGTGCTTAGTACCTTCATTGTTATTGAATTATTTCTGCCAACAAAATAGCTGTTGCCGTTGCAACATTCAGTGATTCTGCTTCCCCAAAACGTGGAATAGTTACCGGGAAATCGATCAATGCTTCAATTTCTGGCCGGACACCTTTTCCTTCGTTTCCCATAATCAGGATCGCATTTTTAGGGTAAGCAGTTTGCTTGTAGTTTTTTCCGTTCAGCATAGCACCAAATTTTTGCTGCTGGCTGTTCTTCAAATAAGGTGCCAGGTCCATGTAATGTACCGGTATACGATAGATTGCACCCATCGATGACTGAATCACTTTTGCATTGTAACAATCTACGGTGTCTTTTGAACATACCAGCTGTTTCACTCCAAACCAATCTGCCAAACGCAGAATCGTTCCCATATTTCCCGGATCCTGGATTCCGTCCAAAACAATCGTAAACTCATCAGTGTGCTGAGACAATTCCGGACGTCTAAAAACAGCAATACACTTATTTGGAGTCTTTAATTCGGAAATCTGCTCTAATTCTTTAGTTGTTACAATAAAAGTTTTTGAATGAAATTGGCTCGGAATTTGCACTGAAAATGCCTCGAGTGAAACCAGCATTTCTAAATGGGAAGCGAAAACTGAAAGTCCTTCAAGTACTGATTTTTCGCCTTCTACAACGAAAAGAGCTTCCACATCCCTGTTTTTTTTTAACTGCAGGGAACGAATCCATTTTTGCTTAGCTTTAGAAAGAGCCTCCACTTTTTTTTGCCAAACATAGCAAATTCGCACCGTTTAAAACGAATTTTTGTTTTCGTTTCTTATTTTTGTATAGATGTTGAACATATTAAAACAACTTAAAGGAAAGCACTTGTTCGTATTATTTACGATAGCTTTTGCAGTTCAGGGTTGTTTGTCTACGAAATTAGTCCCGGAAAATCGCCACTTACTCAAAAAAAACAAGTTCAAAGTTGAAGGAGACAAGATCAGTAAATCTGAAGTAGAGGATGTCTTAAAGCAAAAACCGAATCTCCGGGTAATTGGTATTCCTGTTCGATTGAAATTGTACAATTCCATTGACAGTGTGAAAACTGAAAAAGGGAGACTTCGCAAACTGAATCGCCTGAATAAGAAGAATATCAAGAAAACCAAGCGTGAAATCCGCATCAACGAAAAAAGAAGGCAGCGCGCGATCCGCAGAGGTGATCCGGATTATATCTACAAGAAAGTTCGCCTGCGAGATACACTGGACCCGAATTTGACTTTAAGGCAATTGATTAAGTACAAGTTTGGTGAAGCTCCGGTTATTGCAGATACCGGCGCAATGTCGCGTTCACGGACACAGGTTCTTGCTTACATGCATTCAAAAGGATATTTCTATGCACAGGTAAGCAGTCATTTCGATACTATTCACCGCATGGGGAATAAGAACAAGTTGAAAAAGAAAGTAATTGCCAATTATGAAATTGTTACCGGGATCCGCTATTACATTGATACCGTTAAACTAATTTGTAAGAATCCCTCCATACTTACTGAGTTTAAACGCTTTTTGGAGAAAGAAACGGATAAAAATGGTTTGAACCCGGAATACAGGGCGAGTTTGATTGACAGAAAGGTGATTAACCTTCCTTTTGATGCAGATAAGTTCGGGGATTATCGTGGGGAATTAGCCCGTTATATGCGGGATAGAACGTTTTACGGTTTTGTAGAATCCAATGTAACTTATAAAGCAGATACTTCACGCATAACAAACTCCAAGGAAAAAAAATTGAAGATGACCTTTACGATCGTTATCGGTGATCGCGTAATTCAGGATGAGAATAATCCGGATGCGGTAAAGTATGTTAAGCACGTTTCGACCAGAGTTGAGGATGTTTCTTTCAATTTATCAGATACCAGTCGTTACAGCGGGAATTTCAAACAAACAGTTTTGAACAGGGGGCTTAATGTGAAGGAGAACGGTTTTATAATATCGCTGGATTCATTGCTGTATAAGAAGGTGAAGAAAAAGGTGGAAGATCCTGCTACCAAAGAGTTGAACTTGCCGAGAAATAAACGCGTTTATTTGAAAAGTGCCGTGAAGCACAAGCTGTTTGGAGGTATGAAGGATAGTATTGATTACGATCCGCACCGTATTGCAACGTTCTATTACAACGAAGAGCCTTTTGTAAGCCCCGCGCTGATCGAAGCCCAGAATTACCTGGAAAACGATAATATTTACAAAGAATATTACCTTGAACGGTCATTTACCCGTTTGGTGCAGCTGAATCTTTTTTCGATCATCAAGCCAGAAATCAAGGAGACATATCCGGGAAGCGGGATCGTTCGTGTTCGTTATACCCTGGTACCGGCAACAAAGCAAAGTTTCAGTTTTGAACCACGCGCAAAGAACTCCAATGGATTCCTGGGGTTGAGTGCTTCCCTGAATTATACCAATAGGAACATCTTCCGTACAGGAACGAATTTCATATTCTCAATTTCAGGTGGTTTTGAATCCAACCCGAGTGTTTTCAGCACCGATGACAAAGGAAACAAAATCAAAACACAGGGAAGAAGCTTTAATACTTTTGAATTCGGACCTTCCGCTAAATTGGATATTCCGGGCTTATTTCCTTTTGGAATTAACGTTCTTGGAAAGAGACAGCGTCCGCGTACGGAACTTTCCGCAGCTTACAATTACCAGAAGCGACCGGATTTTGCCCGAAGCGTTTTGCAGTTCAATTACCTTTATAAATTCCTGGTTGGAGACGGGAAAACGCAATCCGTTTCTTTCGGTCTTCCGGGAGCGTCCGTTATTAAGTATGTTTCCCTGGACCCAAAACCGGAGTTTGAAGCAAAGCTTAATCTTCTGAATGATTTATTCCTGAAAAATGCCTACCGCGATCAGTTTATCTGGGAAGATTTCAAACTGACTTATGATTTTGACAACCTTCAAAAAACACGCAAAAAGTTTACGAAACTGCGCATTACCTATTCAGGAAGTTTCTCCATTGCCGGAAATCTATTGAATGCAATTACTTCCGTGAATCCAAATTACGACGCATCGGGACATAAGTTATTCTTTGGTGTTCCGTATTCCCAGTTTTCTGTGATAGACAATAAATTGGTAGTTTATTATAAAACAGGTAAACACAGTGTGATTGCATTCAGAACAATGGCAGGTATGGGTTTCCCAATGAAAAATTCGCCAACCTCACTTCCATACGATTATTCATTCTTTGCCGGTGGTTCGAATGATAACAGGGGCTGGGCGGCAAGAACTTTAGGTCCCGGAGCTTACCAGGGATTACTGGATCCGAACCTGATAGCGACTCAAATCGGTGACATTCGTTTCAATGCTTCCCTGGAATATCGTTTTGGTGCAGGAGGGATTTTAAATCATGCATTTTTTGCAGATGCCGGTAATATCTGGACACGCAACAATGACCCAAACCGTCCGGGCGGACAGATTTCTGCTCGATTGATGAAAGAATTGGGTATTTCCATTGGTTACGGTATTCGTTTTGACTTTAATTATTTTGTTCTTCGTTTTGATTTGGGACTCCCGATTCATGATCCTGGCTTCCCAACCGGAGAACGTTGGATTTTCTCCAAGAAAACGGCATTTTACGGTTTAGCGGAAGAAGTCTATGGTCCTGAATACCGCGATGCACTTCCCAATTACCTCTACCAATTGCGCCTGAACTTCGGTATTGGTTTCCCATTCTAGGAACCACGAGGCTCGCAAAGCACACAAGGATGTTTTATGTGAGGAGCGCTTTGTTAAGTAAGTGCATAAATCAGGTAAAGTGCCATTGCGTAAGCAAAGGAATGGTTAAGCCAATAATCCTCGTGGGCTTTGTGTTCTTAGTGGTAAAAAAACGCTTGCTTCTGCGTAATCCGCAAGAAATAAAAAGCCGTCAAACAATAATCTTATTTTGAACGAATGTATTTCGGTGCTTTTCATTACTTTTACACCCCAAATAACGACTAAAATGGCTTATTCAATTAAACCCGGAGTTGCTTCCGGAGATGAGGTTCAGGAGATTTTTCGCTATGCGAAAGAAAAAGGATTTGCACTTCCGGCTGTAAACGTAACCAGCACTTCTACAGTAAATGCGGTAATGGAAACGGCAGCGAAGTTGAATGCTCCGGTGATCATTCAATTCTCAAATGGCGGGGGACACTTCTTTGCCGGAAAAGCATTGTCGAATAAAGACGAGCAGGCAGCTATTTTAGGAAGCATTTCAGGTGCAAAACACGTACACGCTTTAGCAGAAGCTTATGGTGTGACAGTTATTTTGCATACAGACCATTGTGCTAAAAAATTACTTCCATGGATGGATGGTTTGTTAGCTGCCGGAGAACAATTCTACAAAGAAACAGGTAAACCTTTATACTCTTCTCACATGTTGGACCTTTCCGAAGAACCAATCGAAGAGAATATTGAAACTTGCAAAGAGTATTTAACTCGTATGAGCAAGATCGGGATGACCCTGGAAATTGAATTGGGAATTACCGGCGGAGAAGAAGACGGCGTAGATAATTCGGATGTAGATTCCTCTAAATTATACACGCAGCCGGAAGAAGTAGCTTATGCATACGAAGAACTGATGAAAATAAGCCCTCGTTTTACGATCGCTGCGGCATTTGGGAATGTTCACGGAGTTTACAAGCCTGGAAATGTGAAATTGACACCGAAGATTTTGTTGAACTCTCAAAAATTTGTTCAGGAAAAGTTCAATACAGGTCACAACCCGGTTGATTTTGTATTCCACGGAGGTTCCGGTTCTACAGTGGAAGAAATCCGTGAAGCAATTGGTTATGGAGTAATCAAAATGAACCTGGATACAGACCTTCAGTTTGCATTTACCGAAGGTGTGCGTGATTATGTAAGTTCAAATATCGAATACCTGAAAACACAGATTGGAAATCCTGAAGGGGATGATGTTCCAAATAAAAAATACTATGATCCGAGAAAATGGCTGCGGGAAGGCGAATTGACATTTGTGAAACGCCTGGAGCAATCCTTTTCTGATTTAAATAATATTAATACATTGAAAAAATAAGACCCCGATATGAGTTGGTTTAAGCGTTCCAAAGAAGGTATCACGACCTCTACGAAAGATAAAAAAGAAACTCCCGAAGGATTATGGAGCAAATGTTCTCGTTGTAAAACAGTATTTACAGCCGGAGATTTGGAGAAAAATATGTGGGTTTGCGACCGTTGTTCGCACCACGAAAGAATTGGTTCCGAGCAATATTTCCACATTCTTTTTGATGAAGGAAAATATACCGAAATCAATGAGAAAGTAACTTCAGGTGATCCGTTGGAATTCGTGGACACGAAAAAGTATACAGATCGCATCAAGTCTACTCAAAAAGCAACCGGATTGAAAGATGCAATCCGAACAGCTTATGGAGATATGCATGGTCAGCCATTTGTAGTTGCTGCAATGGATTTTGCATTTGTTGGTGGATCCATGGGATCAGTAATGGGAGAGAAAATTGCTCGTGCAATCGACAAGGCAATTGAAATGAAAGCTCCTTTTATGATTATTTCGAAATCCGGTGGAGCCCGTATGATGGAAGCAGGATTTTCTTTAATGCAGATGGCCAAAGTTTCCGGTAAATTGGGACAATTGGCGAATCATAAATTGCCATACATTTCTTATTTAACAGATCCTACAACAGGAGGTGTTACCGCTTCATTTGCTATGTTGGGGGATATCAATATTGCGGAACCGGAAGCATTGATAGCATTTGCCGGACCACGCGTAGTAAAAGAAACCATTGGCCGCGATCTTCCGGATGGATTCCAGACTTCTGAATTCGTTTTAGAGCATGGATTCCTTGATTATATCGTGAATCGAACAGAATTAAAAGAAAAGTTAGGACATTCATTGAAACTTTTCAGATCATAATAACGTAAGTTCCCCTTAGCCCTCGGCTAAGGGGATTTTTTTTACTATGAACATACTGACAGAAACTGATTTTCTAATCTCAACCTGGAGTGGTGGCACAACTACCCAGTTATTTATTTCTCCGAAAGGAGCTTCATTGGCAGCCCGTAATTTTGACTGGAGGATCAGTTCTGCTATTGTAGAGTCAGACAGCTCTGATTTCTCTCTTTTTGAAGGTTACGAACGTATCCTGATTCCTCTAAAAGGAAAATTGGAAATGGAGCACGAAACTCCCAACGGAGTGATTCAGCAAAATGTGAATGAATTTGAATTGGCACGCTTCAACGGTTCATGGGCCACAAAAGGGGTAGGGAAGCTCACGGATTTTAACGTCATTTTCAAACCCAATTATCACCCGAAAGTTCACGTGACTCAATTTTCAGAAGAAACCAATTTTCGGATTGAAGAAGCAATCAGTGTTTTATTTCTGCAGGAAGGCACCTGTATGTTGAATGGTGACCACATTCATGCACCTGCTTTATTAGTCAATGATCCCCACAAAAGCACGGAAATTTCCTGTTTGCCCGGTTCACGGATAATTTCTGTAGAAATGGATTTAGTAGGTTGATTTATTGAGTTTTCCAATAAATTCGGTTGCTAAAACCAGTATTTGTGTCAAATTTCCTCCGGAATTCATTATTCGTTGAAAGAGTATAAATATTCATTTGTTTAGAAAATATTTTCATCAGCAGAGACTATATATTGGTGAAAAGTATATATTCGTTCTACTGAAAACTAACACAGGACTAAAGAAACATTTACCTTGAACAAATTAATTTCCATATTGACTTTTTTATTTTTGCTTAGCAATGCAAGTTGGGGAGCAAAAGTTCGTGAAGCAGATACATTGAATAAATTCGATGCTCGCGGAAAAAGAACAGGTTATTGGGTCGTTGATGAAGGAAATGATGCTACATCCTTAGATAGTAAGTCAAAAAGAAAAGAAGGAAGATACATTAAAGGCCGTAAGTTCGGAGCCTGGATTTGTTATTACCCGGATGGAAAAACTCCACGTTTAATAGGGGAATACCTGGATAACAGACCGGGGGGAGCTTACTTCCGCTTCGATAAAAAAGGAGAGTTGCTTCAGGCAAGTACTGTTGCAAGAAAAATCACACAATCTCAGAATTTAGAAGTACATAACGGATTATTTGACTGCCGCATGATGTTCCACAATCGCGAAATGGTTGCAGGTCAGGTTTTCTTTGCAAAAAGAGCATTCAGCGTTCCTTTTTCTTACCAGTTTTGGGTAGAAGAATCATTGAACCAAAATCAATCGGAAAATGCACATGTGAATTTTGCATGGTTGTCACAGAATTATCCGCAGTTGTATTCTACTTATCTAAATGTAAGAATCCCTCACAAGGTAAGTGTTGAAAATCCTGAGATTCAAAATGTAGTAAGTAAGATCGAACGCATTCAGGATTCAAATACAAATAATTCGCATACACGTAATTCGGTTATGAACGCGCCGGTTATTCACACGCCACGTGTTGCAAAAGGAGCTGTTTTCCAACCAAATGGATTCAATAAACTCTACACCGTTTCAGATGAGATCTGGATCGACGGACAGTTTAAAAACGGACAGTTGAAAGACGGAAAAGTCTTTGTGTATGACCACGACGGTGTATTGCTGAAAGTACGGATATTCAAAGACGGACTTTACGTTTCCGACGGAGGACTCTAAATAAGGGTCAATTGCGAATCATTTTTTTACTCTCACTGGTATTTACGTTCATTTCTGAGTCTTATTATTCCCAAAACAATCATTTGTTTGATCAGGAGCATGCCCTCTATGTTGCAGCGGGTTATATGAAAGGAAAACGTATTGTTTGTGGTATTCATGTGCAATCAAAAGATTCAACCAATGTGGAAATTCATGTTAAAGTAGAGCTCTTGAAAGATTGGATTCAGGTAGATTCATCCGAATTCGATTTGTTTCTGGATACTTCCGGACATGAGTTTATATCCCTCGACGGAAGAAGATACGAAGCCATTCAATATCGTTCGAAAGATGCAAAAGTCCGGATCAATTTTGAAAAACCAAGACTTTTTGAGTATTACACAAAGGATGGAAGTGAAAAACGATCATCCTGGATAAGCACATATGCTGCGGTTATATGCTCAAATCAGTTGAAAAAATATAACAGGGTGCTAAAAGTATATTTCGAGAAATGAACTTCAAATTGATTTATGAATGTCTCAATTATCAAAAGACAATTAGAACAACTTGATAATTTATCATTCTGAAATTAATAATTAGCCTATAATTCGGAATTATGTGCTATATTTGCATCCAAATTCCAAAAGTTGGGATTGTACATAATAATTATTCAAGTAATATTGGCATGTCATATTTAAATTCAGAGAAAAAAGAAGAGATCTTCGCAAAACACGGAGGTACAGCAACAAACACAGGTTCAACAGAAGGTCAGGTAGCATTGTTTACTTTCCGTATTGCTCATTTAACAGAGCATTTGAAAAAGAACCGTAAAGATTACGGAACACAAAGATCTTTGCAATTGTTGGTTGGTAAGCGTCGTAGTATGTTAGATTACCTGAAGAAAAAGGATATCGAGAAATACCGTGCGTTGATCAAAGACTTAGGTTTACGTCGTTAATTAAAAACAGGTCACTGAGCGTAGTCGAAGTGCCGGTTTTACGATAACATATTAAAAGGGGGGCTTGTCGGAATTATCCGGTGTCCCCCTTTTTGTTTAAATCGTCCATAGGGCGGATAATGGTAGGGACGCAATGCGTTGCGTCCGTACAAAATTTGTAAAAAATAAATATGAATATAGGAATCAAAAAGTCCATCGTTACTGGAGGGAAAGAAATTTCCATCGAGACCGGGAAATTGGCGAAACAAGCCGACGGTTCAGTAGTGTTACAAATGGGCAACACGGTGCTTTTGGCAACAGTAGTTGCAGCACCAGAGGCAAAAGAAGGGGTAGATTTCCTTCCGTTAACGGTAGATTACCGTGAAAAATATGCAGCAGCAGGACGTTTTCCTGGTGGATTCTTCCGTAGAGAAGCTCGTCCGTCTGAAACTGAAATCCTGGTGATGCGTTTAGTGGATCGTGCTTTGCGCCCGTTATTCCCGGACGATTACCATGCTGAAGTTCAGTTGATGATCCAGTTGTTGTCTTACGATGGCGTAAACAACCCGGATGCATTGTGTGGTTTGGCAGCTTCTGCAGCAATCGCAGTTTCTGATATTCCATTCAACGGACCAATGTCTGAAGTTCGTGTAGGACGTATCAACGGTGAATGGATCGTGAACCCTACAATGGAAGAAATGAAATCGGCAGATATCGATATGATGGTTGCCGGTACAATGAAAGACGTAAACATGATTGAAGGAGAATTCAAGGAAATCTCCGAATTGGAAATGGTTGAGTGTATCAAAATCGCTCATGCTGCAATTAAAGAGCAGTGTCAATTCCAGTTAGAATTAGCTTCGTTGATCGAAACAGCAAATCCAAAACGTGTTTATTCTCACGAAACGCATAACGAAGAGGTGAAAGCGAAAGTGTACGAATTGGCAATGGATAAATGTAAAGAAGTTGCTCGTCAGGGTCTTGCAAATAAAGCGAAACGTACAGAATTGTTCGACGCGATCAAAACGGAAGTGAAAGCAGCATTTTCTGAAGAAGAGTTGTTGTTGGTAAGCGGATTTATTTCTGTCTACTTCTCTGAAGTGAAGAAAAAAGCAGTTCGCTGGGTCATGTTGAACGAGCAAAAACGCCTTGATGGTCGTAAGTTTGACGAGATTCGTCCGATTTGGGCAGAGGTAGATTACCTTCCAATGGTTCACGGATCATCTGTATTTACACGCGGGGAAACTCAGTCATTGACTACATTGACCCTTGGAGGTAAAATGGATGAGCAGTTGATCGACGGAGTTACTTTCCACGGAACAGAAAAATTCTTATTGCATTATAACTTCCCTCCATTCTCTACAGGAGAAGCGAAACCATTGCGTGGAACTTCCCGTCGTGAGATTGGACACGGAAACCTTGCACTTCGTGCATTGAAGCCGGTTCTTCCGGAAGATAACGCATACACGATTCGTTTGGTGTCTGATATCCTTGAATCAAACGGTTCGTCTTCCATGGCAACAGTTTGTGCAGGTACATTGGCATTGATGGACGGTGGTGTTCAAATCAAAGCTCCTGTTTCAGGTATTGCAATGGGATTGGTTGCTGACGAAGGTAAATTTGCTGTATTGTCTGATATCTTAGGAGACGAAGATCACCTGGGTGATATGGACTTTAAAGTAACTGGTACTGCAAAAGGAATCACTGCTTGTCAGATGGATATCAAAGTAGACGGATTGCCTTACGAAGTATTGATCCAGGCATTGGACCAGGCGCGTGCAGGTCGTTTACATATTTTAAACAAGATCATTGAAACTATCGCAGTTCCAAATCCGGATTTCAAACCGCAAACTCCTCGTATCGAAGCATTCAATGTGCCTAACGATATGATCGGAGCAATCATCGGGCCTGGAGGAAAAATCATCCAGGGAATCCAGAAAGACACGAACACAACCATTACCATTGAAGAATTGGAAACAGGTGAAGGACGTGTTCAGATTATGTCGAACAACGCTGAAGACATGAATGCTGCAAATTCACGTATCCGTATGATCGCATTCCCTCCAACAGTAGATGAAGGAGCTGAGTACGAAGGAAAAGTGAAAGCAATCAAAGATTTCGGTGTATTCGTTGAAATCCTTCCGGGAACAGACGGATTGATCCACATTTCTGAATTCTCTCACGAGAAAGTAGCGAAAATGGAAGACGTAGTAAAAGAAGGAGACGTATTGAAGTTTAAAGTTGTTGGTAAAGATCCAAAAACTAAAAAATGGAAATTGTCCCGTAAAGTTTTATTGCCAAGACCAGAGAAAACTGCTGAGGCTCCAAAAGCTGAGTAATTTCAATTAGCATAAAATAGAAGCCCCGACATTTATCGTCGGGGCTTTTTCGTTTATTTTTTTTATCTTCATTAGCATTATTCAATCAAAAACACATTCCATGTTTTCCATTTTCAAGAAAAATAAAGATCAGGGAGTTCCCGGATGGGCTTCATTCTTCACAGCAAAAGAGTATCAGACTTTCATTGACCTGGTGGCGGACTATTTCAATGAGCTGAATACGCCATTTAAAATGGAAAATGGAGTCATTGAATTTGAAGAAGGTAATCCATTGGGATTTCAATCTCTTGGACTTGGAAATCTGGCGCAAAACTGCAAGCAAAGTGCTATTTCAGATTACAAAGAAATCATTGAACATCATTTTGGTTTGATGACAAATTCGCTAATGGACAAAAAGAAATTTGAAAATATTGCGGATGATTTTGACCAGGTAAAGCAATTTATTGCCCTCCGGATTCACGACGATGGGTATGCTTCCCATGTTGGAAAAGAAAACGTAATCGGGTTTGAACTGGCGGAATCTTTGTATGCTATTTTGGTGTTTGATCTGCCGGAAACAATCGCAAGTGTCCAAACATCCTATTTAGATAAATGGGGAAAGACGAAAGAAGAACTTTTTTCACTGGGAATTCAGAATATTCAGACCAATTATGAATTTCCGCTGTTTAAAGAAAAAATAGACGGAATTGATTTCTATGCGGTCATCACAGATCACTTTTTTTCACCGAATATTTATTTTGATCTGAATAATCGGTCTGAATTACTTGGCGTTTACGGATCCGTTGTTGCTTTTCCTCACCGTCATACTACTTTGATTTATCCCATTGACAATTTGAATGTGACAAGAGTACTGCATCACCTGGCATCCATGGCTTACGGAATGAATGTGGAAGGTCCCGGATCAATTACCAATAGATTGTATTGGTACAACAATAATAAACTGGAAGAGATCGTCTATGGATTTGAAGAAAACACCATTTCAATTACTCCATCCGAAAGCTTTGTTGCCATGCTCAATACACTGGGTGATAACGAGGAAAGGAAAGTGCTGAATTGATAATCTTACAACTCCACCTTATTCAAATTCCCGTTTTTCAGTCACTGTATAGATCGATTTTGTATCTTCGTGCTCCAATCGTTCGCCTCATGAAAACACCTATTTTAGTTTCAATAATCTTCTTGTTGTCTTTTTCGGTATTCGGTCAAAAATGGAATGTCGCTTTTATGAATGCGGATTCAACGCTTTATGGTTTCAAAAGCCCTGATGGAAAAGTAATTGCTGAACCGAAGTTTATGCTGGTTGGAAACGAAGCGTTCAAGGATATTGTCTCAGTTATTGAAGAAGTTTCTTCTGACAAGTACTCTGTATATTACCTGAGAGCCGACGGAACGAAATTCGGAGTAGATTCAGTCTACTTTTTCGACCAGGCACCCGATATTGAAAGCAATGGTTTTATCCGGTTTAAAGATCCTGTTTCTAAGAAAATAGGAGTGATGAATGTTGCCGGAAAAGTAGTTCTTCGCGCTGAATTCGATGAAATGATGGAATTGCGCAACGGGTTTGTTTGGGGCATTCGCGGTGCAACACTGGAATGTGTGGACAAAAATGTTCCGTTAAAAAATTGCGAGCACCGAACATGGGTTGGAGGAGAAAAGGTGTTATATAATCTAAAAGGCGAATTACTTAGCCGTGATTTCTTTTCAAACCCGGATGATTATGTGAACCTGGACTATTACACCTTTCAAAAATCCAAAAAGGCATCCAAAGATCCGAATAGAATGAACTTTAAAGCAGAAGGAGGAAGATTCTTTTCCTTTGTAAATCTCGACAAAGCGGTTGATTCCTGGTTGAAGGAGCATTTGCTGGATGTTCCGTCCGAAAGTCAGTTGTTGACGCTTATGGCTGATTCTGTGGTGAGTTGGAAGGAAGAAACTGGTTGGGAAGTACAATCCAAAAATAATTATTTGGCTTCAAATGCTTCTGAAATCAAAACATTGATCGAAGCATTGCAGAGTAAGAAATACACTTATTTCAGTACTTACCAGGAAGATTTATTCTTCTATGAATTCCGGAGTTTGTTTGGGCAGTATTTCAACGGAACGTATCAATTCAATCATTGGAAATATCCGGCTTACGAAGTTGTCATTAATCATCCGGATGCTGAAACTCAAAGCCATTTAACTTTTCTAAGGAGTGAAAAAGGCTGGAAACTCATTAGTGTATCAATTCCTTGAGCCTGTTTTTTGTACTTTAGTCTTCATGAAAATTGCCTTCCTTCTCATTTGTTCCGGTTTGCTTTTATCGGTCAGCCCACCCAAAAGACCAAAACTTCCTAAGGATATTTTAGGTATGTGGGCGATGCATATTCAGCTTTCTCTTGAAACCAGGAATCAGGCGGTGCCTTACCGCAAAACAAAAGATACTGAGTCGGCACTCTATGAGTTCAGGAAGAACGGAGAAGTAGTTCGTCAAAATATGGGTATGTATTGCATTAGCGGGGTCGAACCCTATAGAATGAATGAAAAAACTGTTTCAAACGGCACATGGAGCCAAATGAGCGATTCAACGCTTCGTGTAACATTTAAATCCGGGGAAGATGAAATAAGCCAGATATGCTGGTTGTACCGGACTAAAGAAAACAATCTGGAATTTAGAATGTACCCGATAACTGCTAAACCCGCAACTAAAAAAGAAGAATAGTTTTCCCAATAAATCTTAATTCCACAATATCTCCTATTCTTTGCGTTCCTGTAACAGTTAACTGCGCAAAGATGAAATCATCCACCCCATTTTCCATATCGCAACGCCTAAAAAGCTTTAAATATGCTCTTGCAGGTTTGAGAACCTTATTTACCGAAGAACACAATGCACGAATTCACTTGCTTGGTGCTGTCGTGACAATTGTTCTTGGGTTTGTGTTGAAGATTTCTCTAATCGAATGGATCACTTTGATTATCGTCATGAGTTTGGTTTTTATTTGTGAACTCTTCAATACTTCATTGGAAGCATTTGCCGACTTGGTTTCTCCCGGAAAAAATCTGCAAATAAAAAAAGTCAAAGACCTGGCAGCTGCGGCAGTTTTAATCAGCGCATTTTCTGCGGTAATAACCGGAATCATCATTTTCTCACCAAAAATTATCTACTTATGTACAAACAATTGATCAGGACCAACCAACTCCAAACTACCGTGTTTATCGGGATATTATCCATTTTCTGTTTTGGGCTTTCCCTGCTCCGCATGGAACTCTCCGGAACCAAACATTTTTTCTTTCTGAACTGGAATCTTTTCCTGGCTTTCGTCCCGTGGCTGTTGACGGTTATTCTAAGTATGAGTCCGAACCTGCAAAAAAGCCGCTTAGCCGTTTTCGGAATGCTTGGAATCTGGCTGTTATTCTTCCCGAATGCTTCCTACATTTTAACCGATTTATTTCACCTGAGCCATCATTCCTCCATGCCTATTTGGTTTGACCTGGTATTGATCCTGTCATACGCCTGGACCGGTTTGCTCTTCGGATTTATGAGTTTATGGAACCTGGAAGAACTCATGGAGCAGTTTCTGTCCAAACGGGTGATTGCATTCCTTTCCGTGATCTTACTATTCATCAGTAGTTTTGGAATCTATATCGGAAGATACCTTCGCTGGAACAGCTGGGACATCGTTCATCAGCCCGGCCGGTTAATGGGTGACATCGGAGACCGGATCATCAATCCGTTTGATCATACAAGAACCTGGGGAGTGACTGTTTTTATGGGATTGTTTCTAACGATGTTGTATTTTACTTTCCGGTTTTTGAGAAATGGACGGACGCAAGAAATGATCAATACGAAATCTTAGCATGGCCTTCGGTAACCAGGAGTGTCCGAATGTGAATTGCTTTCGAGCATCTCGAATTCAAAGTCAAATTGGTTTTTCTTTGTTCTGATTAATAATAAACTTTACAATGTCCTTCTGTGACCTGATTTATTTGCTGTGAATCTGAGCCTTCCATTCCAAATTGAAAATTCATTTCCAATACGCGTTGAACAGTATCTTGGATCAAAATTTCAAAGGTCCCGTCATTGATTGAATACAATTCAAAATTCGGAGCTGAATAAGAAAACCAGCAGCTGTATTCTTCAACCAAAGTTTCGCAATCATAAGTTCCAACCGGAATGCTTTTATTGATCATCATGCTGTAAACATTTGCATTGGATTGGCTACTTGCAGCGGCTGATATAGCAACGGCATATTCGAAAGGATCACTTACTTCTAAATAACCTGGCGTAAATCCTACACCATTGTTTTTCAGGAAAAAAGAATTGGGATTGGCACTTGGAGGAGGATTGGTGCTTTTATCTGCAGTTTCTTTCTTCTTACACGACACCGCGAAGAAGAGAGAAAAGATCAATGAAATGATATATATATTTTTCATAGTTATTATAGGGGTGATGAGGCAATTTACAAAATTTGAATTTAAACTGTTCGAAATTGTTCTTTTTAACACGGAGCATAGTAGCATTCTAAGTTAACTCTTGTATCTTTACAACACTTTAGGGGTGACTGTCTTCTGATTGTCTGAGAAATACCCTTTGAACCTGATTCGGTTGGTACCGGCGGAGGGAAAAGTGAAATGAATACTTTCTTTGTAGTCATTCCTAAAGTGCGTAAATTACAGGTGGAATGACAATATCATTAAACAATCAAATTCAGGAAATCGAAGCACAAACGATGCTTTTCGAACTCGTATTCCTTCACGTTGGAGAAAAACAGAACGGAATTGCAGTAGCTGTGAACGGAGAAGTGAAGCCAAAATCCATTTGGCAGGAATGTTCCCTGAATGAAAACGATGATGTATTAATCATAAAAGCTACGCAAGGCGGATAGCTTCGACTTAGCTACGCGCCTATGCTGTGCACCTTTGCTGAAGCTACGACGTAAGCATAAGCTCAGCGCAGGAGGATAATCAGATTAGAAATTAGAAACTCAATTGAAAATATGAAAAAAGAAGACAAAACACCACAAGCAGGAAGTATCACCACAGGTGCTATTTCGGGCTCGAAAAAAGTATATGTCTCGGGAAAGATCCACGACATTAAAGTTGCAATGCGTGAAATTACGCTCACGCCAACCAAACATACAAATGGAAAATTGGAGGAAAATGCTCCGGTTACGGTTTATGATGCAAGTGGCGCATATACCGATCAGGATGCTGTGATTGATGTTCGTAAAGGATTGCCGCGTTTGAGAGAACAATGGATCCTGGATCGTGGTGATGTGGAAGAATTAAGCGATGTGAGTTCCAACTATGGAAAAGAACGCAAAAATGATGATAAATTGGATCATCTGCGATTTGCGCATATCAGCAAACCATTACGTGCAAAAGCAGGAATGAATGTTTCCCAGTTGTATTATGCAAAACAAGGAATCATTACTCCTGAAATGGAATACATTGCTATTCGTGAAAACCAGCGTTTTGATGAATTAAAGCACCAATTAAACGGGAATTACGAAACTTTGACTGCGCAGCATGAAGGTGAAAGCTTCGGAGCAAATACACCAAAAGGATTTATTACTCCGGAATTTGTTCGGGATGAGATCGCTGCAGGACGTGCAATTATTCCAAATAATATCAATCACCCGGAATCAGAACCCATGATCATCGGTCGTAATTTCCTGGTAAAGATCAATGCAAACATCGGGAACTCAGCTGTTACGTCTTCCATCGAAGAAGAAGTGGAAAAAGCAGTTTGGGCTTGCCGCTGGGGAGCAGATACGATTATGGACCTTTCTACCGGTAAGAACATACACGAAACACGAGAGTGGATCATTCGTAACTCACCGGTTCCGATCGGGACAGTTCCTATTTACCAGGCTTTGGAAAAAGTGAATGGAGTTGCGGAAGACCTGACATGGGAAATTTTCCGCGATACTTTAATCGAACAGGCAGAGCAGGGAGTTTCTTACTTCACGATCCACGCCGGGGTTTTGTTGCGTTATATTCCGTTGACAGCAAAACGAGTTACAGGAATTGTTTCGCGTGGCGGATCCATCATGGCGAAATGGTGTTTATCGCATCACAAAGAGAATTTCTTATATACGCATTTCGAAGAGATTTGTGAGATCATGAAAGCTTATGACGTGGCATTCTCTTTAGGAGACGGACTTCGTCCGGGATCATTGGCAGATGCAAACGATGCAGCACAATTCGGTGAATTGGAAACATTGGGTGAATTGACAAAAATTGCCTGGAAACACGATGTTCAGGTGATGATCGAGGGACCGGGACATGTTCCGATGCATATGATCAAAGAAAATATGGACAAGCAGCTGAAAGAATGCAACGACGCACCTTTCTACACACTTGGGCCATTGACAACAGATATTGCACCGGGTTATGATCACATTACTTCAGCAATCGGAGCTGCAATGATCGGCTGGTTCGGAACAGCTATGTTGTGTTACGTTACTCCGAAAGAACATTTGGGATTACCAAATCGGGAGGATGTTAAAGTGGGTGTAATTACTTACAAATTGGCAGCACATGCAGCAGATTTGGCGAAAGGACATCCGGGAGCACAATACCGCGATAATGCTTTGAGTAAAGCGCGTTTCGAATTCCGTTGGGAAGATCAGTTCAACTTGTCTTTGGATCCGGATACAGCGCGTGAGTATCACGATGAAACACTTCCTGCAGAAGGAGCAAAAGTGGCCCATTTCTGTTCCATGTGCGGACCTAAATTCTGTTCCATGAAGATCACACAGGATATTCGTGATGCAGCAGAATCAGGAATGTTTGAGAAATCGGAAGAATTCAAAACCAAGGGAAGCCAAATTTATTCATAAATGCTGATTGTCATTTCAGATAGCGATTTCAAACCGAATGAAGCACAGATCATTAATCAACTGTTTCAGAAAGGATTGGATTTGTTTCATATTCGAAAGGTTGGAGCAGATCAGGAATCGTTGTTGAAATTGATTCGGGAGATTTCTTCTGAATACCATTCAAAGCTGGTTTTACATCACGATCATGAATGGGGCAGAAGCATTGGTTTGAAGCGCTTTCATTACTCCGAAAGAGATCGGGAAAGGTGGAATGCTCAAAATTGGGAAGTTAGCAATGAAGAAGTTTATTCGACTTCCGTTCACAGTGTGGAAAAATTCAATGAATTGCCGGATCATTTTTCCTATGCCTTTTTAAGTCCCATTTTTGACAGTATTTCGAAAACGGATTACAAAGCAGCCATTTTTGATTTGGAAAAACGGGAGAATAAAAAGGCAAAATTGATCGCTTTAGGCGGAATACAGGCAGAAAATGTGAACCGGATATTCCAAATGGGATTTGACGGCGCAGCATTGCTCGGAGCAATCTGGAATAATTCAGATCCGGTGAAATCATTCGTAGGTACGCGATTAATCGCGTACCCACAAATATTATTCGAAAAACAATAAATGAAATACAAACGTCCCATAGTCCTCAGCATTGCAGGTTTCGACCCAACGGGCGGAGCCGGTGTGCTTGCGGATATGAAAACCTGCGAGCAGCACAGCTGTTTAGGTATGGCCGTTTTGACAGCAAATACCCATCAAACAGAAACGGAATTCCTTTCAGTGGATTGGTTCGATAAGCAAACAATTACAGCACAATTACAGCCACTTTTGAGTACGTATGATATTTCAGCGCTGAAGATTGGAATTGTAGAAAACCTGGATACTTTGCTGGAGCTGGTTTCGGTTGTAAAGCGATCAAAACCATCCATTTTCATCGTTTGGGATCCGGTTTTATCCGCATCGTCCGGTTTTGTGCTGCATGAAAGCTGGAATGAAGAAGCATTAAGCCAGGTTTTGGGTTTGATCGATCTGATCACTCCCAACGTACATGAAGTTAGAAGGATTACCCAAACAGAAGATGAAATTGATGGAGCATTCCGGTTAGCACAATGGACTCACGTACTTCTGAAAGGCGGACACAGTTCCGAACGTTTAGGAGTTGATCTGTTGTTTGAAGGTGGAATTCCCCGGGAAATCCCCTCCAAATCAGATCCGTTGAAGTTCGCAGCAAAACATGGGTCCGGATGTATTCTTTCTTCGGCAATAGCTTCAAACCTTGCATTGGGAAAACCCTTGCTGGAAGCATGTCAGGAAGCGAAGGCGTATATAGAAAACAGACTTTCAAGTAACGAATATTTATTAGCGTACCATGCTGAGTAAAATCCAATATATCTCTCACGGAGATACTGTTGAAGAACAGAAGACGAACATTTTAAATGCGTTGGAAGCCGGTTGTAAAATGATCCAGCTTCGCTTTAAAAAAGGGGCAAAGGAAGAAATTCTGGAAGTCGCTAAGCAGGTACGCACATGGTGTACCTATGGATCGGCACTTTTGATCATTAATGATTCCATTGAGATCACTAAAGAAGTGAAGGCTGATGGTGTTCACCTCGGTTTAACCGATACTTCGATAGAAGAAGCTCGTAAAGTATTAGGATCTTCTAAAATAATTGGTGGAACGGCGAATACTCTGGAAGATGTCATCCGACGGATCCATGAAAAATGCGATTACGTGGGGCTTGGACCATTACGTTTTACTTCGACCAAAGAAAAATTGAGCCCGCTTTTGGGTTTTGAAGGCTATCAGCGAATCATCAAAGAATTGGAAAACCTTGGATTGGTGATCCCGATTTACGCCATTGGCGGGATTGTTCAAAGTGATGTTCAACTGCTGAAAAGAACAGGAGTTTATGGAATCGCCGTTTCGGGAATGATTTCAGAAGCTTCTGACAGATCAACATTAGTAAGTGAAATTGATAAAACATTGAATTATGCTTAAAATAGCAGGCAGAGAATTTAAGTCACGCTTGTTTTTGGGAACAGGTAAATTCGGTTCTTCCCAACTCATGGAAGAGGCTGTTTTGGCTTCAGGGTCTGAATTGGTGACTGTGGCATTAAAACGGGTTGATCTGGAAACAGAAACGGATGATCTTTTAGCTCATTTGAAGCATCCACAAATCAATCTGTTACCCAACACTTCAGGGGCAAGAAACGCGAAGGAAGCTGTTTTTGCAGCACAATTGGCACGGGAAGCTATGGAAACCAACTGGCTGAAACTGGAAATCCATCCGGATCCCAAATACTTGCTTCCGGATCCGATTGAAACCTTGAAGGCAACAGAGGAATTGGCAAAATTGGGATTCATCATTCTTCCCTACATTCATGCAGATCCGGTATTGTGCAAGCGCCTGGAAGATGTTGGAACAGCAGCTGTAATGCCTTTGGGAGCTCCGATTGGAACAAATAAAGGATTGAAAACGATTGATTTTTTAGAGATTATTATCGAACAAAGCCGTGTTCCTGTGATCGTTGATGCTGGAATTGGGGCTCCGTCTCATGCAGCACATGCCATGGAATTGGGAGCTGATGCGGTTTTGGTAAATACAGCCATTGCAGTTGCTGCGAATCCAAAGGAAATGGCCCTGGCTTTTAAAATGGCAGTGGAGTCGGGAAGAATGGCATACGAAGCAGGATTGGGAGCAATTTCCCGTTCTGCAAATGCTTCCAGCCCATTGACCGGATTTTTGAATATGTGATCAATTCCCCCTTCGGAGGGGGATAAAGGGGGAGGATAAAATGAATTTCAAGGAAATATTCAGTAATACGAACTGGGACGAAGTAAAGTCTTCCATCTACAGCAAAACTGCTGCGGATGTGGAGCGTGCTTTGGTATCCAAAAAACGAAATCTGGAAGATTTCAAAGCGCTTATTTCACCTGCGGCCGAACCTTATTTGGAGCAAATGGCGCAGGAAAGTCATGCTCTGACGAAAAAACGTTTTGGAAAAACGATTCAGCTCTACACTCCGATGTATCTGAGTAATGAATGCAACAATATTTGTACGTATTGCGGATTTAGCTTCGACAATAAGATACGCCGTAAAACCCTTACGGATGATGAGATCCGTAAAGAGGTTGAATTCCTGAAAGAGAAAGGGTTTAATCACATTTTGCTCGTAACCGGGGAAGCAAATCGTACGGTTCACATGGCTTATTTCAAGCATGCTTTGGAATTGATGCGGAAGGATTTTGCAAATATTTCGATGGAAGTTCAGCCTTTGGAAATGGATGAATACAAGGAATTGCACGATGCGGGAGTTTATTCCGTGCTCGTTTACCAGGAAACGTATCACCAGGATGTTTACAAAGCATATCACCCAAAAGGCAAAAAGTCCAACTTCGAATACCGGATCGATACACCGGATCGTTGCGGAGAAGCCGGAATTCATAAAATTGGTTTAGGCGTATTATTGGGCTTGGAAGATTGGCGGACAGATTCTTTCTTCAATGCCATGCATTTGGATTACCTCCAGAAACGGTATTGGCAGACGAAATATTCGATCTCTTTCCCTCGAATGCGTCCGGCAGAAGGAATCATTGAACCGAATGTAATTGTTGGAGATCGCGAGTTGGTACAGCTCATTTGTGCTTACCGTTTATTCAATGAAGACGTGGAATTATCGGTTTCTACCCGCGAATCGGAACGTTTTAGAGATCATGTTATTCCTTTGGGAGTAACAACGATGAGTGCAGGTTCCAAAACCAATCCTGGCGGTTATGTGGTAGAGCCGGAATCTTTGGAACAATTCGAAATTTCGGACGAACGTTCGGTAGAAGAAATTGCTCAGTTAATCCGGAGTAAAGGCTACGAAGCCGTCTGGAAAGACTGGGATCGAAGTTTTCAGATTTCCCCCTTTGGAGGGGGAGAAAGGGGGAGGAGTGAGGAATCTTCCTTAGAAATACAATCTGCCCAAAAAACGAGAAACGATCATGTTTAGTCCCAACGAATCAAAACGCTATTCCAAACAAACCATCCTGGATGAAGTTGGATTATTGGGCCAGGCGAAACTCAAAAATGCCCGCGTCGCAGTAATTGGTGCCGGAGGTTTGGGGTGTCCGATTATCCAGTATTTATCGGCTTGTGGTGTTGGAACGATCGGGATTGTAGATTTTGATGTTATTGAACATTCAAACCTGCACCGCCAGGTCTTGTATGGTCCGGAAGATGTAGGTAAAAAGAAAGGGGAAGTCGCAAAAGAAAGAGCTTTGACTCAAAATCCGGATACGGTGATCGAACTATTTGATTGTGTGTTAAGTGATGAAAATGCGGAATTCATTCTTTCTCAATTCGACCTGGTCATCGACGGTTGTGATAATTTCCTCACACGCTATACAGTAAACGACACCTGTGTAGAACTTGGCTTACCATTGGTTTACGGAAGTATTCTCGGGTTTCAGGGTCAGATTGCTGTTTTCAATTACCAGGAAAGCAAAAACTTGCGGCATTTATTTCCGGAACCACCAAACGCAGAAGATGTGCCAAATTGCTCGGATAACGGTGTTTTGGGAGTTGTTCCCGGAGTAATCGGAACACTGATGGCCAGTGAAGCTTTGAAGGTTATTCTTGGTCTTGAAATCAACTTGAATACTTTTCAGGTCTTTGATCTGTTGAGTTTGGAGATGACGAAGCTGCGGTTCTAAGTTCTATTCATACTCATCAGCGCTGTCATCATTATCAGCCTGACTTTCCAATCTCAGCCAATACTGTGTTTTCGAACTCCCGCCGCGAACTTCTACTGCATCGGGAATGTTCTGATTGAAGAAATAGGTAATCTCGTTGCCAGGTAAGAATACTTCCAGAAAGCTATGAGCCCGAATTTCGTAGTCGCCGTCTGAACTCATACTGTTTGCATTATCCGTATAGATAATTTCTTCCAGTACCAATTTGAAACCGGATTTGTTGATGATAGTTACGTGATCAAAACGATCCGGTGAAATTTGGGCCGTTTTTCCATTTCCCAAAGACTGTTTTGTACTTCCCATCAGATAAAACTCTTCGTAAATAAGATCTCTGTCAATGACATAGATTTTCGAAAAGGCAAATTGCATGGCAACGAAACCAACAACTCCAACAACGATGCTCAGGACACTCTTTTTCTTCGATTCCAAACGATCTTTGATCAGGTAGAAGCAAGCTGCGAACAGGATAATTCCCACTGCCCCCTTAAGAATGATGTAAGTAGTAGGCGAAATAAGCATAGTGTCTATTTTTTGTAGTTTTCTAATTGCAATCCACGCAGGAAGTTACGCAAAAATTGATCGCCGCAAACGCGGTAATGAGCATGTTTCGGATCGCGGAAAAAAGCATTCAATTCCGGTTTCCCAATACGAATATCTGCCTTTTTTAAAGTTTCAATAATATCATCGTCTTTGAAATTCAATGCAATCCGCAGCTTCCGGAAGATGATATTGTTGGTCAGTTTCTCTTCAGCTTCCGGAATTTTCCCATCTTTCAATCCGCGTTTGTCCACAATAAATCCATTTAAAAGAGCAGCCAGGGCCTGATCCGGCATTTCCTTAAAACCTTCGTATTGTTCCTGCTTCATCCAGGCAAAAATGTCCAATGGAGAAACCAGGTATTCGACCGATTTGAAGAGATTTCCGATTTTCTCTTCGTCCCATTGATAGATTTTGCGCAGTTTGTAAAAGATGTAATTGTTATCCATCCGGTAAAGTTATTAAATTTAATGGAGGATTTAAATGTTCCACCTTCATAGATCAAACTCAGACAAATGAACTGTTTTCTTGTTTTTGTACTCGTTACACTGCCATTTTTGGGAAGTTCCCAGGTCGTGGAAGTTTCGCCGGTCGAAATCCCCTTGTTGAATTGCCAGGTACTCGATACTGCAATGATCTATGGAAGAAAGATTTCACCTACTTACCAAAGCTCGGTTTGTACCGAATTTGTAATTGGCGTACTCGGACATTTTATGGTATTGACTTCTGAAGACACAGTCAATATTCGGATTGATCAGCCAAGAGAAAATTTGAAGGAGGTTTACAAGCAGATTGAAAACGGTTCGCCTTATCCGACGGGTGTTGTTCATGCTTTGGTTTCGAAAGGGAAAGGAATAGAAATTTTGGATCGGAATGAGGTGCTTCCCGGAGATTTTGTGCAGTTCTGGTATCCCAATTCCTGGGGACACTGCGGCATTGTTTCCCGGATTGATGTGGAGAATAAAGTACTGTGGCTGCATTCCTCTTATCCGAGCACGGAAGGCTATGGAGTTCAGCCGTTTCATATGCCGGATTACTGCCATTTTGTTCGACTGAAAGAATAAACACCCTAACTAATTGATTTTTATTTACCCAATCCGATGAAATTCCTTGAATCGTAGTACTTTTGTGCCAAATTTTGTCTTCACGTGAAACGACTCTTCAAAAGCAAATGGTTTAAAATTCCATTCTACACACTGACTTTTTTATTTGCCGCAATTGGCTTCTTTTTAACCGTTTCTTACATGGCCATTCAATTCGGATGGACGAAAGAAGGAGGGATTGTGGACTCCAATAACCGCTATTTCCAGGAAATGCAGGACAAATATAACCAGGATTTCAAGGTAGATAGTGCTACGATGGTCCAAAAGCGTTACGAAGCCATGGAAAGAATCATTGTCCTGAACGAATATTACCCGACGAATGCGCAGTACATTCTTTCAGTTCTTCAAAAAGGAGCAGATGAATATGAAGTTCTTCGCATGTTGGACGCCGTAGATTTACAGTTGAAAGACAACAAAGCATATAAAAAGGCACTTTCAAAGATTAAGTTCAATGCAAAACGATCCAAAGAAGTTTCGAATCTGAGTGCTTTTGAATGGATGAATATTGCCGAATGGAAAACCTTTAAAGAGGCGGTAACTAAGGACAAAAAACTCATAGACTCAGTGGCTAAACAAACCGGTGTGGAAGGACGATTGATCGTTTCCTGCCTGGTTGGTGAACAGATTCGGTTGTTCAATTCTTCTCGTGAAGCATACAAAAAATGGATCGGTCCCTTGAAAGTTCTTTCCGTAGAATCCCAATTTTCATTTGGAGTAACCGGTATTAAGGAGCACACGGCGATGAATATCGAGCACAATCTGAAAGATCCTTCCAGTATTTATTATTTAGGATCACAATACGAAGGATTGCTGGATTTTGTAGGACAAGATACCGCAACGATCAACAAAGAGCGCATCGATCGCCTGACTGATTTTCACAATCATTATTATTCTTATATGTATGCAGCACTGTTTTTGAAGCAGGTGAAAGTTCAATGGGAAAAAGAAGGTTATCCGATTGACAAACGTCCGGAAATTTTAGCTACCTTGTTTAATGTGGGATACCCGCAATCAAAACCAAAACCAAATCCGAGAGTGGGTGGTTCGACGATCAAGATTTATGAAAAACCGTATTCTTTTGGGGCAATTGCTTATCAATTCTATTATTCCGGGGAACTTTATGATGTTTTTCCATTTGAAAAGAAGAAGTTTGACTGGAATAAAAAAGGCTAGTGCCCCGCTAATTTTCCTTTTTTTATACTGTTCTGCAGTTTATGCTCAGGACAGAACCGATACGCTTTACAAACGTCCGAAGGATACGATGGACCTCCTTGTAAAGTGGAAACAAATCGGGAAAGGTGTACAGTTTTGTGAAACAGATGCTCCTTTAAAATCGGCTATTGGGGACTCCAAATTGACGATGCTCAAAATTGACCCGAAGCAAGTGGAATTTGAGTTGTTCACCGCAACGGGAATGGACAGTACTTCCAAACCGGTCAATGTGTGGGCAGATACCATGAATCTGAATATTGTATTCAATGCCGGGATGTACGATCTGGCAAAACCATTGACCAGCAGAGGATTATTGAAGAGCAATGACCACCACAATCAATTAACATTTAAAGATGGATGGAACGTCATGTTTGCGATGAATCCTTTGGATCCATTGAATAAAAGAGATGCAGTTGTTTACGACATGCAATGCATTCCTTTCGATTCTATCCGCGATAAATACTCCAGTTTTGCACAGGGAATCCGTATGCTTGATTGTTCCGGAAATCCGATGAACTGGAAGAAAAACCAATCGTGTAGCATGTTGGTCTGCGCAAATGACGACCAGGACAATCTGATCATTATTTTCAACCGCTCTCCGTTTCCTCAGAATCACATGATTGCTTTCATGAAGCAGTTTCCAACACCTTTGCATAATGCTATTTACATGGAAGGCGGACCTGAAACCAGTTTGTATGTACACATTGGTGATTTCTGCCTGCAGAAAGTTGGAAGTTATGTTTCCGGAACCTACGCAAGGGATACCAACGAAACCTTCTGGCCTTTACCGAATGTGATCGGGATCCGGGTGAAGAAATAGAAAAGGTTCAAAATGTTCAAGAGTTCAAAGGAAGTAATATTTAAACTTTTGAACCTCTTTGAACAAAAAATGTGCATAATATGGAATTATGCACATTTTTTATTTGAACTTATTTTTATCTGATCACCGTGACGAAACCATTGTAACGCGTCTTGTTCCCCTTGTTGTCTGCGATTATGAAAATGTACGTGTAAACTCCATCGGGTACCATCATTCCATCATTAGTGCGACCGTCCCATTTCAGGTCATTTTCATAGAATTCCTTGATGTTGTTCCCCCAGCGGTTCATAATAAATCCTTCCACCAAATATCCGCCCATTATACTGATCGAAAAGAAATCATTGGTGTTGTCATTGTTTGGAGTGAAGACATTCGGGATGAAAACAGCATAATCTTCAATACTGCAATCCTGGAATACGATTTGTGTTGTATTGGTAGTCGGACATCCATGTCCATCTGTAATCGAAATAACTACATTGTCTGATTCAAAATACCAGTCTCCCTGAACCAAAACAGAATCTCCTTCACAAGGAGTTAGCGTTTGCGAAATGGGATTTACCTGGAATAAAGCAAGATTCAGTGTATGCGTGCTGTCACAACCATTTTGACCAGTAAAGACGAAAGGATAAGCACCCGCATCTGTATAATTCTGTCCGTTGAAAGTGTACGTGTCACCCGGACAGATGCTGTGAGATTCATTTGTTGTTTGTGGTGTACATCCGGTTACAACAATGTTCTTACAGTCCTGATCAGTACATGCCCCTGAACCGTTTGTGTAACAAATTTGAAACGTTCCTTCTCCTGCATTTTGCGGATTAAATAATCCGGAAGCAGAGATGCAGGTTCCGCAATTGGAAGACCAGGTTCCGCCTGCAGAATTAGCTGTAAACTGAATTGGAGAATCTGTTATTGAAAATGGTCCGCTAGTGATAATTGTTGCATCCGGAATTGCAGCTCCCGGGTTAATTGTCCCTGCAGCATTTCCGGTACAACCATTCTGATCTGTTACTGTAACGGAATAAGTCCCCGGACATTTATTCGAAATAGTTGCAAAAGTGCTGTTGTCCGACCACAAATAGGAGTAAGGTCCTGTTCCTCCGGAAGCACTTCCTGTGAATCCACCGTCGCAAGCACCTGCACAAGTTTCATTCGCTGAAGTAACAGCCACGTTTAAATTGTTATTTCCTGCGGCTACTATTCCGCCTGCATTCCCGATACAACCAGCATTGTCGGTCACCTGAACGGTATAGCTTGCCGGACATAAGTTTGAAATTCCGGAAGTTGTTGCCCCTGTTGACCAGGAATAAGAATAGGGAGCCGAACCACCACTAACAATTGTAGAAATCGATCCGTTACAGGTGTTTTGACAAGTTTCACTAATCGTAGAAGTTGTTACAGAAACTACAGCTCCACCTGAAATAACCGCCTGAGCTGATCCGCTGCAACCGTTTTGATCTGTTACCTGAACGGTATAAGTAGCAGGACATAAATTGGAAATAGCTGTTGTAGAACTTCCGTTCGACCAAAGAATCGTAAAAGGTGCAGTTCCACCCGAAATAACAGCTGTTGCGGCTCCGTTACAAGCATTCTGACAAGTTTCGTTCGTGGCATTTGCCTGAACAGAAAGTGTACTTCCTGTATTCGAAACAGTAGCCTGGGCACTCATGGAACATCCACCTGCGTCAGTTACGGTTACCGTATAAGTTCCGGCGCAAAGTGCACTGATATTTGCAGTTGTAGCTCCGTTCGACCATAAATAAGTATATGGTGCTGTTCCTCCTGAAACAGTTGTACTTGCAGTTCCGGTGCAAGATCCGCCACATCCGGTTGGGGTAGCATTTGCTGTGACCTGGATTCCGGTTATGATTCCGCATTGTGGATTCATGGATGCAATCCATGCGCTGTTTGCCGTATTGTTTGCAGCTCCCGGAGTTTCATCTGTTCCTACAGTTCCGGATGTCCAGTTTGCCTGCAAAGCCGGGTTGCTTCCTGTATGAGAGTATACTTTACTTCCAGCTGATCCCGCGAAATAAATAATTGTACTTGTATTGTTATTTCCCCAGCTTACGGCATGGTAAGCAGGAGTTGCCAAATTTGCTTTAATTAAGAAGGAATCACCGCTATTAGCCATAGCAACCTGGTTCCAGCTTCCGGCTCCAACAAGCCATGTTCCACTTGCAGGATAAGCTGTATTTCCGGAAGTAGGACTTGTGCTCTGCCCCTCTAATAAGGTAGAGTTTACAGGTATTATCAAGCGGCAGTTTCCGTCAGACATACTTAAATCATCCGGTGGAATAGCCGAATTACGATCAGATTCATTGTAAATAACAATCATGGTTCCTTGCGGAATACAACTCCAAAATGCATTATTTGCAAATCGGACTGCACCTGCTGCAATTCCGGTACCACTTCCTGAAGCAAAAGTACCGTTGTTATCATCAATGATTACACCACGTAAATCCGCACAGGGAACAGGTGTTTGACAAGTTGGGGTCCCGGCAACAATGAACTCTGCATATTCGGCAGTTCCGGATCCTTGAGAAACTTCATTGATGACTAAAAGCTGTGCATTTGCTGGAAGAATTCCGGCACACAAAGTGAAAAATAGTACGCGAAGAGAACGCATTTTATGAACGTAAAAAACTCTAATCAGACCTGGTTTCAGCAACGGATCGGTGCTTCAAGGAGTACAAGTCCAATTTTTCACCGCAAAGATAGGGCGAAATAGTGAACCCTTTGAGTAGCTGATGTTATCAAATGGTTATTAAGATGTTTTTTTAGACTAAAGACCAAATCCTTTCGCTGAAAGAGGAATCTTTTTGGCATTGAGTTTAAACTTTTGGTATCATTACGTCTCTTAAGAACTACTCGGAGACGCAAATGACACTCGAACTACTGTATGAAAAATATGCCAAACAGGTTTATAACCTGGCATTACAGTATGTTCAAAATACCGATGATGCAGAGGAAATTACACAAGATGTGTTCCTGGCCGCTCATAAATCCCTGGATAAATTCAGGAATGAATCCAATCAAGGGACCTGGCTTTACCGGATTACGATCAATAAATCGCTCGATTTCCTGAAGGCAAAAAAACGGAAGAAACGCTTCTTTTGGTTTGCCGGTGAACTCACAGAAAACGATTTGATTGAATTCAATCATCCGGGAGTATTGATAGAGCATCAGGAGGAAACGGCCTTCATTTTTTCGTGTATTAATGAACTTCCGGATAATCAAAAAACAGCCTTGATCCTGAATAAGATCGAACAGCTTTCGTTGACTGAAATAGCAGGAATTATGGAGCTTTCAGCAAAGGCGGTCGAATCATTGGTGCAGCGGGCAAAAACAAATCTTTCAAAAAAAATAGATGACGGCGAAGGATCACTTAAAAATCGTCGTCTAAAAAATTGAACAGCATGAAAAAGGATCAATTACATATTCTGGGAAAAATTGAAGCGGCAGAAGTTTCACCGTTCCTGCTTACGCGTATCCAGGCGAAAGTTCAGGAACAGCTATTGGATCATCTTTCAACACGAAAATCCATTGTTTATCTTGCCGGAATAGCGATGATCATTGCTTTGAATGTGATTGTGCTTCGTGCTAAAAATGATGGGGATAAATCTTCAGATCTTGTTTCCGAAATGAATTTGGCACCTTCTAATCAGTTGTACCAATGAAAAAGTCAATCATCAAAAACGGATTTATCATCGTATTGCTTTTGAGTAATGCCTTGTTCATCTATAAATGGTGGATGGCTCCCGAAAGAAGACATCACGGTCCAAGAAATGAGATTATTGAAAAATTGCATTTCGATGAGAAGCAGATAGAACAATACGATGTTTTGATTCAGGGCCACAGAAAAGCAATTGAAAGTGCACAAAGAGAATTACAAGGGCAAAAGCAGCAATTGTATTCCAACCTGGACAAACCTTTTTCGGATAGCCTGCTACAGGAAATAGTGAAAGTGGAAGCGAAAATTGAACACATTCACTTCAATCATTTTAAGGAGATTGAAAAAATGTGCAGACCAGACCAAAAGAAGTATTTCAAAGCACTAAACCAAGAAATAGCACATTTATTTTCACCCGGTAAAAGACCAAAATAGTGATTCGAATCCTGACATATTGCCTGTTTTTTATCCCGTTATCCGGATGGGGACAATTGACTGTTCAGGTAAATTTGAGTGCGGGAAATCAACGAGTTGGACTAAACGAACCGATTTCGGTTAACGATCAGGTGTTCCAATTGGAGCAAGTTCGTTTTTACCTCTCAAAATTTGAATTTTATAAAAACGGTCAATTAACAGCCGTTGATCCCGTAGAAGCTTATCTAATAGACTTTGAAATAGATTCTACCCGGAAATTGGTTTTTTCGACCCTTTCTTTTGCGGAAGTAGATGAAATCCGGTTTTTATTTGGAATAGATAGTCTCATTAATACCTCCGGGGCAATGAATGGAGCTTTGGACCCGATGCATGGAATGTATTGGAGCTGGCAAAGCGGTTATATCAATTGTAAATTGGAAGGAACTTTCCTTCCGAAGCGAGAAGCTTTTCAATTGCATTTAGGCGGATATACAGCCCCGTTTTCTGCCGTTCAGCAAGTGGTACTTAAAACCGAAAAAACGGCAATCACTCTAGTAAACATCGACCTTGATTTACTCATGAATCAGGTCATTGAGTCAAAATCGCAACTGCATGTCATGTCGCCTTGCAGCAAAGCTGTTGAGTATGCACAGATCCTTGCAAAATCCATCACCTTAAAACCATGAGGCGGGTTGAAATCAGTTGCTTTTTGGTGCTTTTAGCACTTGTTTCTTTTCGTTACACGGAGAGACTTTGGAAAACACCGCCTGCGTGGCCGGAACCTGTTTATAATTTCAAAAAGAATCCACTGGATTCAGCAACGGTTTTCCTGGGAAGAACTTTGTTCTACGATCCGGTTCTGTCTTCTGACAGCACTATTTCCTGTGCAAGTTGTCATTCGCCTTATAATGCATTCACACACGTAGATCATGCGCTGAGCCATGGGATCAAAGACCGCATCGGAACACGTAATTCTCCTGTACTGGTAAATTTAGCCTGGGGAAAAAGTTTTATGTGGGATGGAGCTGTGAATCATTTGGATATGCAGGCATTGGCGCCTTTGGAAAATCATTTGGAAATGGATGAGAATTTGAACCACGTCATTCAAAAGTTAGGCCGGCAGGAAAAGTACAAACGACTATTTAAAGCAGCATTTCATTCCGAAACAATTACCGGCGAGCGTTTTCTGAAAGCAGTTTCTCAATTCATGCTTACTTTGGTTAGTTCCAATTCCAAATACGATCAGGTCGTTCGTGGTGAAAAAGGTGTCCGGTTTTCCGAATCAGAAACTAAAGGATATTCCTTATTCAAAGAAAACTGTGCTTCCTGTCACACAGAACCCTTATTTACCAATCAGACTTTTCAGAACAACGGTTTGGATATAGATTCCGTGCTGCAGGATCTTGGACGCATGAAAATCACTCAAAAACCGTCCGATTCCCTGAAGTTCAAAGTTCCAACACTTCGAAATATTGAACGTTCGGCACCGTATATGCATGATGGAAGATATCGCAGTCTTCAGATGGTTCTTTTTCATTATTCATCAGACATCCATTCCTCAGAAACACTGGCTCCGCAATTAAAAAAAGGAATCAGCTTATCGGAAGATGACAAACGCAATATCATCGCTTTCCTGAAGACTTTAACGGATCACTCCTTTTTGAGTAATAAGAACTTTCAATACCCGGGAACACCTTAAGAATTTAAACCTGCAACTAGCGTAAGAAGAACCGATCTATCCAATTTCACGAAAAGATCGGTTTTTTTATTTCCAAAGCGAGGGATTCGATTCAACCTGTCGTCTAATCGATTAAATGCTTTAAACTATGAAACAAACAACTGCAATTATTCTATGCTCTCTTTCCACAGGATCTCTATTCTCTCAAGGGCCTGCAATTACGTCCTGGCTTCAAAACACCAGCCTGATGGGAAGGCATTATGTGAGTGGAAATTCAACGCCCATCCAGGACAATGTTGCTGTGAATACGCAATTGGTCCAATATTCTGCTGCTTGGGTTTATGTATCGACTAATGGAATTCCTTCTTATCCGACAGGTCCTTATTTAGATGGAAACCCAAGCCAGGCGACAGATCAGAACGCTATTTTCAAAATTCCGCTGGTTCCAACTCAAAATACCGGAACGTTGACTTCCACAACCGGTGGGAATATCGGAGTTTTCATTAACGGTGTCGCTTTGTTCGATTACCGGGATGGTGTTTCCTGGAAAAATTCCTCAAACGCACTTGCCGGAGGTCCGCTAGGTGGAATGGGCGATGGAGTTTGGAACAGGGATGCAGTTGTAGGAGAACGCGGCGGTTTCGACTGCGCGAAAGGTCACCCGGCTATGGGAAATTACCACCATCACCAAAGTCCGAGTGCGTTTGACCTGGATTTACAAGTCATTTCAACCGTTTGTAATTTATACGATTCGGATGGTTTGTATGCAATTGACAGCACGGTTCATTCTCCATTGATCGGATATGCTTATGACGGTTTCCCCATTTACGGGGCTTATTCGTATAAGAATGCAGATGGAACAGGAGGAATTATACGTATGAAATCTTCTTATACTTTGAGAAATATAACAGTAAGAAATACTTATTACACGGGAACTTCGGTAACTGCCGGACCTGCTGTAAATTCGACTTATCCTTTGGGATATTTCAGAGAAGATTATGAATTCACAATTCCGGCAAGTGATGATTATTTGGATATTCACAACGGGCGATTCTGCATCACTCCGGAATATCCTGCAGGAATCTATTGCTATTTTGCCACGGTAGATGAAAATTGGAATTCCGCGTATCCGTATGCAGTTGGCCCAACATTTTATGGAAATAAGGTAGTTTCGAAAGTGACATCTGTTGGTGAAACTACTACAACATATACACCAACAACCAACGGTTTGACACAGGACGAATTGGAAAACCTGAATATTGATTTATTCCCGAATCCTGTATCCGATTTGGTAACTCTCCAGGTAAATGGATTGGTGAAAGAAAATTTGACTGTGGAATTGGCAGATATGACCGGTCGAATTGTTTTGGAGAAAATCATTCCGGCAGGAAGTACGATTGCTTTTTTTGAAACACAAACGCTTTACGCCGGTGAGTATATCGTTCGGGTCAAAACTTCAGGTAGCGCAATTACAAAGAAGTTGTTGATCGTAAAATGATTGATCAGGGTTTAAAAGAAAGCGCTCCGACATTTATCGTTGGGGCGTTTTTTATTTTTGTCTGATGTAATAGTCGTTATTTATGATACAATACGTCATTCCGGTTGAAACGGTATCATAACCGCTAATAATCATTGTTTCAGCAATTGTTGGAAGCTGGTTTACTTTAAAACGTTCACTGATAATTCCATTGGTTAGTTCCTGGCGTTCTTCATTGTAACGCCACTTTCGGGGATTTTCGCCATACAAATGTTCCTTTGAGAATTTTCCGTCTAAACCATATACTGTAACAGTGCCCCAGCTTTTTTTGTCTATCTCTATATACCATCTTTCACCGTCTATTTCTTTATGGCGCCAGTATCCAATGAAATCCGGACGAATTTTATGTACTGCTTTTCGTTGGCAGGATGCAACTGAAAGAGCAATAAGGGCAATTGTAAAAAGAGGAACTAAGCGATTCATTTTGGTCTGAGTTACCGATAAAATTACTGAAATTTTTTAACTAAGATTTATTTGTTATCTATCTGAATTTAAAATATTTAACTTGAAATCTGTTCACAAATTTATAAACAAGTAAATTTATGAATTCGAAAATTTAATCGGTAATTAGCAGTGATTAATTACAATTTGTTTGCACGAGCTTGAATCTCGTGCCGTTAGTTTTTTAGATTACCCCAAATTGATTTGCATTCTCACCAAATCAGAATATGCTCCGCTGGTCGACATCAAATCACTGTGATTTCCGCTTTCAACAATTTGTCCATGCTGCAGTACCAAAATCTTATCGGCATTGCGAATAGTGCTTAATCGGTGGGCGATAACAATACAAGTTCTTCCCTGCATCAATTTTTCCAATGCATCCTGAACCACGCGTTCAGATTCGGAATCCAATGCAGATGTAGCTTCATCGAGAATCAAAATGGTTGGATTCTTCAAAATGGCACGGGCAATAGCAATACGCTGCTTTTGACCACCCGATAACTGAATTCCGCGATCTCCGACCTGCGTTTCAAATCCGTCAGGGAAACTCATGATAAATTCGTAAGCATTTGCCTGTTTTGCCGCATTAATAATGTCATCTTCGCTTGCTCCCGGTTTTCCGAATGCAATATTTTCGAAAATAGTTCCAGCAAATAACAAAACGTCTTGGGGAACGATGGCAATGTGCTCCCGCAGGTATTTAATGTCAATTGAATCGGCATTGGTGTCTCCAAAATAGATTGCTCCATTATTCACCTGGTAATAATTCAGTACCAGGGAAGAAATAGTGGTTTTCCCACCTCCTGAAGTTCCGACCAAAGCCAAAGTTTCGTTTCTGTTCAATTCAAAGGAAATTCCTTTCAGAACTTCGATCTCTGAACGTTGAGGATAGGAGAAACGAACGTTGTCAAAACGGATAGAACCATCAATTTCGGGTTTGTCGCTTCCTTTGAAAATTTCAGCTTCACTCAATTCATTAATAATGTCCATTAATTTTTCGGTTCCTCCAATGGTTTTCTGGATTCCCGAGTAAAAATCAGGTAATGAACCGATACTTGCAGCCATTAATAGTGTAACCATTAAGAACGAAAACAAATCGCCGTCACTTAATTCCGGATTTGCTCCCTGTGTCATCAAAAGTCCCTGCCAAACTATAAACACAATCGACCCAAACATGCAGAAAACCATGAATGAGATGAATAGACCTCTCCACATTCCGCTTTTGATGTTCAAACGACGAATTTCTTCAATGGAAGTTTTAAATCGCTTTATGAGGAAGTTTTCGTTGGTGAATGCTTTGATATTACCAATCCCTGACAAAGATTCTTCTGCGATGGCATTGGATGTTGCTGTTTGGTCCTGGGCTTCTTTAGACAAACGTTTGATGAATCGTCCAAACAATACTGCTACGATCATAATAACAGGAACCGTTGAAAGCATGATTAGCGACAATTTCCAGGATACAAAAGTCAGGTAGGCGATTCCACCCACAACCATTACTATTTGTCTAAAAAATTCTGCTACGGTAGTTCGAAGGGTTTCCTGGATCTGAGTAATGTCAGCTGAAAGTCTGCTCGTTAGTTCACCAACCGTATTTTTATTAAAGAAATCCATTGGAAGATGAAGCATTTTTTGAAATACGTCATAACGTAAGTCCCGCAGTGCTTTTTCAGTAACATTAGTGAATAATACAACCCGGAAATAGCTGAAAATTGCCTGTCCGCCAAAAAGCGCAAATAATGTTACTGCAACTGTTGTAATATTAGACAAGTCAATTGCTTTTACAGCTTCCGCCATGCTTGTTTGGGAACCTGTACTCAACCCAAGTAATTGTCCCAGTAGAATAGGGAAGATAAGCCCAACAGATGTTGAGAGCACCAGGAAAATCCAACCGATCCCATATTCAAAACGATAAGGTTTCAAATAATGGAAAAGTTTGCGTGCTTTTTTATAGCTTTCACGTGTTAATTGAATCTTTTCTTTCTTAGCTTGCTTTGGTCGCAACATCTTTTGCTAGTTTTGTAGCACAAAAGTAATAGGGCATAGACTTAAACAAACTTTTTTTTCGATTATTTTCTATTAAAACTTGAAAAATTAGAAAATCTACCTATCTTTGCACCCCATTCTGACAAATGTCTGACATTTCAGGAATTTAAGAAGCAATAAAGAACATTCGAATAAAGCATAGATCATGAAAAGAACGTTTCAACCGTCTGTAAGAAAGAGAAGAAATAAGCACGGATTCCGCAGCCGTATGGCAACTAAGAACGGACGTAAAGTATTAGCTGCACGTCGTGCTAAAGGCCGTAAAAAATTGACAGTTTCTGACGAAGGTTTCCACAAGCGTTAATAGCCTGTAAATCTTTATTAAAGATATCGACCATCTTTTCGTTTATACGGAGAGATGGTTTTTTTATGCCGTATGGTTTGCTTTATAAGCCTAAAAAAGGCCGTCCGTAAATGGACGACCTTCAATAAGAATGTTTGATTAACTCTTAGTTAGCTGTACATGTGCGTACACTTCCGTCATAAGTTTTATAAACTCCGGATTCGTATTTATCACACTCTGATTGTTTGTCTTTTTTCTTAGCAACAATCGGATAAGACTCAGAACCATCGTAATCAACGAATTCATCCTGGTAAGTCTCAGTACAGTTACAAGAATAAGTTTTTTTACAAGATGTAGCAACAAGGCTCAGACCCGCTGCGCAAATGATTAAAGCAATTGCTTTCATAATTTAGATGTATTTTAAGTTATTAAATCAGGGTCGAAAATAAGGATTTTTTTGACACTCATTCCTGTTTATCAAAAAAATCAAAAAAAGTTTAATAGTCCTCTTTTTTACATAGAATAGCTCTAAGTTTGTTCTCAAAAATAAACACATGGATTTCATTGATTTTCGTTCAGATACAGTTACCAGGCCTTCAAAGGAAATGCTTAACACCATGTTTAATGCTTCTGTCGGGGATGATGTTTATGGAGAAGATCCAACCGTAAATGAGTTACAGGAATATGCAGCACAGCTTTTTGGAAAGGAAGCAGCCTTGTTTTGCGCCAGTGGAACACAAACCAATCAGATTGCGATCAATATTCATGTGAAACCCGGCGGAGAAGTGATCTGCCACGAAGAAAGCCACGTTTATAAATACGAAGGTGGAGGAATCGCAAAGAATTCAGGTGCTTCTGTCCGCCTGCTTCCCGGAAATCGCGGGCGTTTGAAAGCTTTTGAAATTGAAAAATGGATCATGCCGGATGACATTCATTTCCCGGTTACTCAGCTGATTTCATTGGAAGACACTGCAAACCGGGGTGGAGGAGCAGTATATGATTTCAGTGATATTGAAGAAATTGCCCGATTGGCAAAAACAAGCAACATTCCGCTTCATTTGGATGGAGCGCGTGTTTTCAATGCTTTGGCTGTGAACGGGATTGGAATAAAGAAATATGCTTCCCAATTTGATTCAATCTCCATTTGCCTGTCCAAAGGTTTGGGAGCGCCGGTTGGATCCTTGCTAGTTGGGACAAAAGAATTTATTCACCAGGCAAGAAGAGTGCGCAAAGTAATGGGTGGCGGAATGCGTCAGGCCGGTTTCTTGGCCGCAGCCGGATTATATGCACTAAAAAATAATGTAGAACGCTTAACGCAAGACCACGCGAAAGCAAAAGAACTGGAAACCGCTTTTTTGAAATGTGACTGGGTTCAGACTGCTTTACCTGTCGAGACAAATATTTTAGTTGTAATTTTGAAAGACGAAACGAAACGTGATCCAATCATTCGAAAATTCGAAGAAACAGGTGTGAAAGTTTCTGCCTTTGGACCCGGAATGATCCGTTTAGTAACGCATTTGGACATCTCTCAGGAAAATGTTGCTTATACAATAGAACAACTAAAGAATATATGAGAAAAAGCGTAAGTCCGCCTCGGCGGAAAGACCATGTTACGACACTTACGAAGTATGCACAGCAGGTAAAGGTTAGTGCGAAAATGAGATGGAAAATGCTCCCCGTCTTTTTTGCTTTGATGTTGTTTGTTTCCTGCAATGATCCCAAAGCCGATACGGTGAGTCTCAATGATATTTCACATACGTCCGATAAGTTTGATCACATTGACGACGATAAAAAAGAGGTGGAAATAAAAGATCAAAAACCCAAAACAGGTTATTTCCTGGCTGCTTTTGATTCTATCTACCAGGATGTATCCTGGTTTAAGGTTGACAGTTTATTGTTCCCGGATCGCTTTGGCCCGTCGAAAATGGAAAAATGGTACTTGTTGTCTTCGAAAGACAGTATTGTGGCGCTTCATTATGAATTCAAGGATAGTTTGCGTACAAAGAATGCCTTTTTCAATTGGATTGATTGTTACGGGCCGAAATGTATTTCCTACCAGGTGGGTTCACCGTTTAAAAAACAAAGCAGAAACTCATTATTCCTGATCGGTGCAAATCATTTGGTATACATGGAGTCGCAATTCCCTATTAAGTCGGAGGAATTGATCGGAATATTTAATGAGAAAAAGAAAGATCAAAATTGGATCTATGTGCTGGAAATCCCCGGCAAAAAGAAAACCCGTTGGTCGACAGTAAAAGAAGGAGAGATCAAAGAATTAAAAAGACAACAGGATATTAAGACATCAGGACTTTAAGACAAAATTCAGTCTTAAGATCCTAAAATCTTACTTTCCGAATATTAAAAGAAATGAAAGTAGTAAACAGAGGATACATTTACGTAGAGCCAAAACAAGCCTTTTGTGATTGGGCAAAACAACACGATCCGGATTTTGATTTTGATGAATCAGATGATTTGGAGGGGAACTTATATTTGATTGAAGAAGATTTCTTTGAATACGAACCCCTGATCGAATCGCATTTTAAAAAGATCATGAAAAACGAATGCCTTGCGGTGGTGGATTCTGACGAGGATTATCCGAAGCCTACGCTGGAGTTGTTTTCAGAATGGTTCACCATTCGAATCGGGTCGAGTGTTTTTGATACACAAAAAACAGATTTGGAAAGTGACAAGTTATAAACTGCTTTTGACCGATTTCTGAAATCAATTCACCGATTTTAAATACCAATTTCTTTTTTTCGACCTAATTTAGTGCCGTAATTAATGATTATGAAGTATTTACTATTGCTTATAGGCTTGTTCCCAATGTATTTGATGGCACAGACTTCCATTGAAGGAACGGTGCTCAATCAAAGTGGAAAGCCTGTTTATTTGGCCACAGTTTTTGTGAAAGGAACTACTGACGGAGCTCAGACCGATGAAAAGGGTGTTTACAAACTAACCACCAAAATGACCGGAAAACAGCTCCTGGTTATTCGTGGAGATGAATTGGAAGAACAAACCATTGAGGTCAATCTGACGGGTGCTCCGTTAACTCAAAATATTAAAGTCCGGCAATCCAGAGCGATTGAAGAAGTCGTAATCTCTGCAGGTACAATGTCTGCTTCAAACGACAGGGCAGTAGCAATTCTGGATCCTTTGGATATTGTGACTACTGCCGGCGGACAGGGAGATATTGCAGGAGCAATTCAAACATTGCCGGGCGTACAGCGAAATGGAGGTGATCAAACCGGCTTGATGGTCCGTGGTGGAGATGTTAGTGAAACGTCTTTTATTGTAGACGGATTAGTTGCTCAGAATGCTTTTGGAAGTTCCGTTCCGGGAGTAGCTCAAAGAACACGTTTCAATCCTTTCCAGTTCAAAGGAACTGCATTCAGTACCGGTGGTTATACGGCTCGTTACGGACAGGCATTGTCTTCCGTTTTGGATTTAACTACCTTGGATCTGCCGGACCAAACCAATATCAATATCGGTGCAAATTTTGCCGGAATTTTCCTCGGAGGTACAAAGTTAATGGAGAATCAAGCCGTTGAGTTTACCGGATATTATCAGAATTTGTCACCTTTTTTAGCCCTGGCAAAATCGAATGTGAAATTCTACGAAGCTCCGCAGGGATTCGGTGTTTCGGGCAGGTATGTAGCAAAGACTTCATCCAGAGGAATGTTTAAAATGACATTCAATCAAACATACAATAGTTCGGGTCTCGAAATCCCCAATCCGGAAGTGGCCGGAGCAAGTATGCGTTTCGGGTTGAAAAATCAGAATACCTATGTGAATACGACTTTTAAGAATTTCATCAGTGATAAATGGCTGTATTATGTAGGTTTTTCTTTAAGCAACAACGACGACGATATTACCTGGGACACACTTATTTCTACCCGAAATGACAGAAGAGTTCAGGGACGTGGAGAATTGATCTATACAGCCGGAAATCGTTTTAAAATGGTCATCGGATCTGAATTGCAGCACTTTCAATACAAACAAACATTTGATGTGTTAAACGGGCAATTTACCGAGATGCTGAGTGCTGGTTACGTGGAAGCAGATATCATTCCGTTCCGGAATTTTGCAATCAAACCCGGAGTTCGTGCTGAATACTCGAAATTATTGGCGAAAGGGAATATTTCTCCACGTTTGGCAATGGCTATTAAAACGAGTAAAAATGGGCAGATTTCATTAGCATCCGGGTATTTCTACCAGCTTGCTTCTCCGAATTACCTCATGCAGGGTTACAAACCAGATTTCCAGGAAGCACTGCATTTAATGGCAAATTACCAGATCATTGCCAAGAACCGTATTTTCCGCGTGGAAGGATATTATAAAGGGTATGATCAATTGATCCGCGAACAGGGAGTTCCTTACACACCAAATGCATTCCGTTTCAATTATGGAATGGTGGATAACAGCGGATCCGGTTATGCGCAGGGAATTGATGTCTTTTGGCGCGATAAAAAATCGATCAAGAACTTTGATTACTGGATTTCATACAGTTTCATTGATACCAAGAGATTGTACCAGAACTATATAGATAAAGTAACTCCGGATTACGTTTCAGATCACAACCTGAATGTGGTGATGAAGTATTTTGCGACGAAACTGCAAACAAGCTTCTCGATGACCTACAGTTATGCAAGTGGAAGACCTTTTTACAATCCTGCAAATACTCGTTTTCTGGGTGATCGTTCACCGGATTATCACAACCTGGCATTTACGGCAGCATATTTAACAACAATTAAAAAGATCTTTACTGTCTTTTATATTAGTTTAGACAATATTACCAATCAGAAGAATGTGCTGGGATACAGATACAGTAATGACGGAAGCCAGAGATATGATGTGAAACCTCCGTTTTATTTCAACGTTTTCTTCGGATTCAACATGTCGTTGAAAGAGTTTAACAAAGACGAAATTTAATTATAGACCATGAAACAAGTAATCTTAACAGTGATTTTGGCATTTACACTTCAAGCAAATGCACAGGATGAGATCAAGAAGGAACTAGGGCCGATTTGTGCTACCTTCGATTCTACTTACACATTAGAAGGATGGAAAGCGAAATCAGAGCAATTGGCTTTGGTGAAGGCAAAATATCCGGAAAATTGGATGCCGGCGTACTATTTTGCATATTCCTGCATTCAAATGTCGTATTTCGAAACAGTGTTGACTCTTAAAGACGCTTTGGTGGACAACGCAGAAGAACAAATGGGTAAAATAGAAGATTGTCCGCTAAAGGATGAGGTTCATATCATGAAAGCGATGATTGCAAATGCACGAATTGGTGCAGATCCGGAAAATCGCTGGAAGAAATACGGACCTATTTTTGACGAGAACCTCAAAGCTGCAAAAGTGATCAATGAAAACAATCCGCACATTTATTTACTGAAAGGAATTTCAACTTTCTACACACCAAAAATGTTTGGCGGCGGTGCTAAAAATGCACAGACTTATTTCGACAAAGCAAAAGCAAAATACGATCTGATTACCTACACAGATGTGGATAAACCGTATTGGTGGGGAAGAAGTACATGCAATTATTTCTTTGGGGAAATCGCTAAGGAATTGAATAAATAATAAAAAGCGTAGGCACGCGATGCGTCACGTGCCTACGCTTTTTCGATCAATTTCGAATTGTAATACTGCACATCCGAACTAACCTCTTTTTCAATCCATCCGGGAAGTTCAAATTCTTCCTCTTCAGATTCCAGTTCGATCTCTGCAATTTTTAAACCTTCCAGCTTGCCGTGGAAAATATCGATTTCCCATTTCTTTTCTCCTACAATCAATTCGTAACGCTCTTTATCGAGCACTTTCGCGCAAAAATTAGCCAATAGCTGATTGGCATCTTCAAATGGGATCTGATATTCGTATTCATCTCTTGAAATGCCCACCGTTTTTCCTTTAATGGTCAAATAGCCTTTTTCACCTTTCGTGCGTACACGAACTGTTTTCCCATCATTGTCCGAAATATAACCTTGTCGGATCTTTTTGGATTGAAGGTATTTGACAACTTCTGAAATGGTATCACTTACCAGGTATTTCCGTTCAATTTCTTTCATTTTTATAAGAGATATTAAGACTTCAGGATTTTAAGGTGTAAGACTCTAAATGTTGCTTAAATGCAAATCGAAGTCTTAATATCCGGATGTCCTAACATCCTAAAGTCTCTTTAAAAATACGATAGATTTTGGAAAAAGACCCTGCTGTCCTCTAAACCGAACGATTATATTATCTTCGTACAATGCAGGTGATTCTGACATTTGATTACGAGTTGTTCTTCGGAACAAATACCGGAAGCGTTCAAAAATGCATGATTGAACCCACTGATCGATTGTTGGAAATTGCCAGCAAACACAGAATTCCGCTTGTTTTCTTTGTAGATATCGGATTCCTGATCAAATTGCAGGAATATAAAGAACAATTCCCAAACCTGAAGAGCGATTTTGAACAGATAAAGGTTCAGGTAAAACGCATGCAGGAATTGAATTGTGAAGTTCAGCTGCATATTCATCCGCATTGGGAAAAATCACATTACGACGGCGAAAAATGGGTGGTTGTAACGGATGGCTGCTATAAATTATCAGACTTCACGGATAAGGAAGCAAAAGCCATTGTGCACAGGTACTATCACGCTTTATCTGAATTAAGCGGAAAGAAACCTACCACCTATCGGGCCGGAGGCTGGTGTATTCAACCCTTCAGCCAAATCGAAAAGGTGTTTCAGGAACTTGGGATAGAGAAAGATTCAACGGTTTTTCCCGGTGGAAAATTCGAATCCGAACATTACCAATTTGATTTTACGGAAGTGAAGCCCTTTGGAAATCCTTATCGTTTTCAAACAGATGTCACAAAGCAGGAATCAACAGGTTTTTTCTTAGAGATCCCGATTGCTTCCTGGGAGTTTTCGCCGCTGTTCTACTGGCGATTGTATGCATTGGGACGATTGAATCCTGCAGATCACAAAATGATAGGCGACGGATCTTTCCTGGCACAACCCGGAAGAAAAAAGTCAGTTTTGCTGAGTAAAACCTGGAATCATGTTAGTTCTGACGGTTATTATACATCGCTTTTGCTGAAACAGGCAAAAACCTATTCGTATAAGAACGTGAAAACATTTGTGGTGATTGGCCACCCGAAAGGAATGACCAATTATTCCCTCAAACAATTGGAAGGGTTTGTTTCCAAAACAAGATCGGTTTATGAATTCGTAAATTTTGAAGCATGCAGTTTGTAAGCGCCGATTCAATAGAAATAAAAAAGAAATGGGACGAATTGGTCTCATTGAATCATGGTTCTGTATTCTCAGAATCTGATTACCTGGATGCAACTGCTGAAAATTGGGTCATCCTTTATTCAGACGATTTGAAATCAGGAATGGCGTGTCCATACGTGATAAAAGGCGGAGTGAAAATATTGGTAACGCCGTTTTTCAATCGGTTTATGGAATGGATCGGTGAACGGGTTTCGGAACAGGAACTGATTGATAAACTGAAAAGTGAATTTCCGGTTGCCGATTTGCAGGTAGGAAGAGGATTCTCTTTGAATCAACGGATCTTTCAAAAGCTAAGTTCCGGAAACCTGAAGCTGAACCAGCAGGCAAAACGTTCTTTGAATAAATCAACTGAATTCGACGTAAAGCAGGAAGAGAACATCCCCGAAATGATGCATTTGCTGCAAAATGAATTGCAGAACCGAATTCATGGGATCAATGCACAGACCTTATTGATCCTGGAAAAATTGGTAACCGGATACCAGGGGAAACGCCTGGTACAATTCAATTTGGTTCGTGAAAATGTCTGGTTGGGCGGTATCTGGATTTTGGAAACTGATTCAACAATTCTTTATTTAAAAGGAACCACAAATGAAGAAGCTAAGAAATCCGGTGGAATGTATAAATTGATGCTTCATGCGATTGAATATGCACATTCCAAAGAAAAAGTATTCGATTTTGGCGGATCAAACGTGGAATCAGTGAGACGATTTAATTTGAATTTCGGCGCAGAAGATGTTGTATATTCGCAAGTAAGCTGGAATAATGCCCCGGTTTGGTGGCGAATTCTAAAAATGATACGTGATAAATGGATAAAAAAGTAATTCTGATAACGGGAGCAACCGGTGGATTAGGATCTGCCATGGTAAAGCATTTTGAAACTCAGGATGTGAAATTAGCTTTGCATACTTTTCAGCAGGAACCGTTTGATGTGAATGTTGAGCACGCCTGGTTTAAGGCTGATCTGAGAGATGAAAATCAGGTTAAAAATCTATTGGCAAGTATCCTGGCGAATTTCGGAAAAGTAGATGTGTTGATCAATAATGCCGGCATTTCAAAAAACGGTATGAGCTGGAAGCTGACTCCGGCCGATTTCAATGAAGTGATTGCCGTTAATCTAACCGCTCCGTTTCTTTTATGTCAGGGAGTTATTCCGGGCATGCGTACCAATGGTTTCGGTCGAATTATCAATATTTCTTCTGTTGTTGCCCAAACAGGTGTTCCGGGAACGGTTGCATATGCTGCCAGTAAAGCCGGTATTTTGGGACTCACGAAAACAGTTGGGAAAGAATTGGCAAAAGATCCGATTACATGCAATGCATTGGCACTTGGATATTTCGATCAGGGAATGATCAGTGAAGTTTCGCCCGAAATGCAGGAGCAGATTATCTCACAAATCCCCAAAAATCGATTGGGAAGTGTGGAAACTATTTTGTCAGCAATCGACTGGCTTCTGAAAGATGAATCCGATTATGTTACCGGTCAAACCATTTCTTTGAATGGCGGTTTGTTTACCTGATTTATTCCTTTAAATTTGTGATGAACAAAATGAATAACCCAATCAACATGTTTCCTAAAAGAAATATTCCACGGTGGATAATAATTCTCATTGATTTATTCATTTCAGCATTTTCTTTAGTGATTGCTTACCTGATCCGTTTTGATATTAAAGCGGAAGGTGCACAATGGGAATTGGAATTGGGAATCGTCAAGTATTCAATCATTGTTTTTTTTACAGTACGACTGATCGTTTTCTTTTCGTTTGGAATTCAAAAAGGAATTGTCCGACACACTTCGACCTCTGATTTTAAACGTCTTTTCTTAGCCACAACAACTACTTCAATCCTTTTTGTGATTCTGGGTTTAATCCGTTACAATTGGGTTGACAACTATTACCTCTTCCCAATTTCGATCATCGTAATTGAATACGTTTTCTGTTTCTTTTTCCTGGCTGTTTCCAGGTTCGTGGTGAAATTATTATACCTCGAATCCGTTAAATCCAGCAGCGAACAAAAGCTGGTATTGATTTACGGTGCAGGTGTTTCCGGATTAATCGCGAAGAGAATGATTGAGAAGGATGTTCGCATCAACCTGAAAGTTTACGGCTTTTTGGATGACAATACCCGCATTTCCGGAAACCGGATTGAAGGAGTAGAAGTGTTCCATACTTCCAAATTGGAAGAGATCCTGCAAAAAAACAAGATTTTCCAGGTAATTATTGCTATTCAGAACCTGCAGCCTGAAAAAAGAAGTGCTATCGTTGAAAAGTGCATTGATTCAGGGGTGGAGGTGAAAAAAGTACCAAGTCCGAAAAGCTGGATCAATGGTGCATTTACAACCAACCAGATTGCACAGGTAAATATTGAAGATCTGTTAGGAAGAACTCCAATTGTACTGAATCAGGAGAAATTGGCCGTCGGACTGAAAGACCAGGTTGTTTTGGTAACCGGGGCAGCTGGTTCCATTGGTTCGGGAATTGTGAGACAGATATTGGAATATAAGCCCAAACTGGTTGTTTTGCTGGACCAGGCAGAATCGGCAATGTACGACCTGGAATTTGAATTGAAGCAATTGAAGGACATTCCGGCATTTGAGATTGTAATCGGAGACATTTGCAACGAGGAGAGAATGGAGCTTCTTTTTGAAACGTTCAAGCCTTCCTGGGTTTTTCACGCAGCAGCATACAAACACGTTCCTATGATGGAATTAAATCCTGCTGAAGCGGTAAGGAATAACGTAAAAGGTACGAAGATCCTGGTGGATTTATCCAATCAAAAATCTGTTCACAAATTTGTCATGATCTCTACCGATAAAGCGGTAAATCCGACAAATGTGATGGGAGCTAGTAAGCGCATTGCTGAAATGATTGCCCAGGCTGCCAACAAAGGAAATACACAATTCATTACTACCCGATTTGGAAACGTATTGGGGTCAAATGGTTCCGTGATTCCATTGTTTAAGAGACAAATTGAACAAGGTGGTCCGATTACCGTAACGGATGAGCGCATCACGCGTTATTTCATGACGATTCCCGAAGCTTGTCAATTGGTATTGGAAGCGGGAATTATGGGAAGTGGCGGCGAAATTTACGTGTTTGACATGGGGAAATCCGTTTTGATCGTGGATCTGGCAAAAAAAATGATCCAGTTATCCGGATTGGAATTGGGAAAAGATATCGAGATCCGGTATTCTGGTTTAAGACCGGGAGAGAAATTGTACGAAGAATTGTTGAACGATGCCGAAAACGTGCAGGAAACCCACCATCCAAAGATCTTGGTTGCATCTGAAAGAGAAGTAGATCAGCACGTTTATGCAACGATCGATAGATTGTTAGAAGCAATCGGTAAAACGGATAATCTTACTTTGGTTAGATTGATGAAAGAAGTTGTTCCTGAATTCATTTCAAACAACTCAGAATATAGTGTTTTAGATAAAAAATAGGGTATGTTGGACTCATACAGATTACAGGTTCGTTTTTCTGATTGTGATATGATGCAGCACGTAAACAATGCTGTTTATCTGAATTATTTCGAAGAAGCAAGAATTCATTATTTCCGTCAAATGCTCGGAAACGATTGGGATTGGAAGAAAACAGGCGTCATTCTGCGAAAAAATGAACTGGAATACCTAAAACCCGTTTTTCTGCATGAACCGGTGGAAATTTTTGTCTACCTGAAACATATCGGTGAAAAGAGTTTTACCTTAGCATATGAAGTAAAAGTATTGCAGGAAGTGAAAACAACCGGCAGTTCAGTACTTGTTTGCTATGATAGTGTAAATAAATGTTCTATTCCAATTCCCAAAAGGATGAAGGATGCTTTGTCGAAGCTTTCGTTGAAGATGGAACAATAATTGATTGAGAGACATCCGGATTTTAGGACATCAGGATATTAAGACTGCCGGATATCAAGTGCGGATCAAGTCTTTAAATCTTAAAATCCTAAAGTCGTAAAATCTATAAAATATGAAGATTCTAGTTGCTATTTTTTGTTTATTCTCCTTAGCGGTTTCCGCTCAGCCCGGATTTGGCATTGCGAGAAAAGATTCGGTTCCCTGTTATCAAAAATCTATAGATAAATCCAAACAACGCTATACCGAATGGGAATGCGGAAAGATTGCCGGCGTAGTAGATTGCAACCAGAAATTGGAAATGTCTTCAGATGGGAAACGGGTAGTGACGAGTTCTCAAAAAATGCCGTTTTCAGGGATTTGTGAAACGTGTCACATGAATGGAATCCTGGAACGAAGAGTCACTTTTGTGGATGGATTTGCAAATGGAATTGATACCACTTACTACAAATCAGGATGTGTTATGGTGGTCCGCTCACACATTCAGGGTGTTGAAGACGGACATTGGACGTATTTCAATGATTCGACCCAAATCCCTGCATGGGAGAAAACCTATCGGATGGGACAGTTTGAAGGCCCTCAATTGACTTACAACTTAAAAGGGGATACAGCCAAACTGGAGCACTATACGGAAGGTGTTTTAAACGGATCTAAAATCACTTATGATTCAAAAGGCGGAAGAAGCCAGAAAGCAAACTACGTAAAAGGTGTATTGGAGGGACCGTTTTTAATTTATAATCGCAAAGGAGATATTATTGAAGAATTGAATTATAAAGAGGGTAAAAAGCATGGTGTACAGCATTATTATTACGATGATGGGAAATTGCTGCGCACAGAAACCTGGGATATGGATTCCCGAAACGGAGAATTTAAGACCTTATTTTACAATCAGACACTTCAGTCTATTGAAAACTACAAAAAAGTTACACCGAAACCCAATCAATACGTTACGGCAGAGCTGTATGCCTGTCAGACATTGGAAATTGCAAATGCTCTGGGTCAAATGCTTTACGATAAAAAAACAAAAGCACAAGCTTTGGATAGTTTGAAGGATGCGAAAATTGATGTGACTCTCGTAAGAGGCGAAGCAGTAAGTGAAAATCCCATTTTGAAAGGAAATAACCTGGCAAAAGGTGTGAATAAACCTATCAAGTCAGGAAAGTTGTATTATATCGCTGTAGTGAGCGATTTGAAAACCATGACCAAAACGGAAGTTCGGGAAGGTTTGTTTGAAGATCGTTTCTCTGACGGAAAGTTAAAGAGCCGTGCAATCTATAAAAAAGACGTGCTGATCGAAGAACACGTATTCGATGAGCAGGGAAGAGAGATCCGAACATTTGGCGGAACAGCTCAGTCTGCGAAGGAAGATGACGCCATGCCGACCACAGGTAAGGAAAAAGAAAAGAAAAAGAAAGAACCGAAAAAGAAGAAAGAAGAACCAAAACCGGACGAAACGAAACCAAAAGAAGGCCAGTAGGCACGCGAAGCATCGCGTGCATACCTTATGTTTTGGTTTCGTTTGATTTATTCCATTCCAACAATTTCGCCTCAACACCGTCAAATACCGCATAGGTATTGTAATGGATCCATTCTCCAAGATTGATGTAAACAGCTCGTTCGTTAATCTGTATGGTCATTGGAAGGTGGCGGTGTCCGAAAATGTAGTAATCCTGCGGAATAATAGCTTCCTGTTCTTTGCAATACTGAACCAGCCATTCGTTTTCCTCACCTAAGAACTTGCTATCTTCATCACCGGTTGCAATCCGGCTCTTGCGGGAAAAATAATTCGCCAGCCAAATCCCGAAGTTCGGATGAAGTCGTGCAAACATCCATTGCGACCATTTTGCTGCGAAAACCTTCTTAATAAACTTATAGCCGCGATCTCCCGGGCCTAAACCATCTCCATGTCCAATTACGAATTTCTTTTCGTTATAGACTCTGTAAATTGGTTCACGGAAGATTTTCACACCCAATTCCTTTTCGAAATAGTCAAACATCCACATGTCGTGGTTGCCGGTAAAGAAATAAACAGGAATTCCGGAGTCGACCAACTCTGCAATTTTTCCCTGAATCCGCACAAAACCTTTCGGAATAGCATGCTTGTATTCAAACCAAAAATCGAAAATATCTCCAACAAGGTAAATTTCAAAGGCATCTTTTTGGATATAATCCAACCATTCAATGATGCGCTTTTCGCGCTCAAGGCTTGATTTTCCAACCGGTACACCTAAATGAAAATCAGAAGCAAAATAGATCTTTTTTCCTGTTGGAATTTCCATATTAGAATCCGAAGATCGTTTTAAGGGCCTGCTCCAGTTCCACACCTCTCAATTTGGTGTCAATGATATTTCCGTTTTTATCGATCAATACGGTAAATGGAATGGATGAAACCTGGTACATCTTAGCAACTTCGTTCGACCAATATTTCAAATCGGAAACATGATTAGGCCAGATCAGCTTGTCTTTTTCGATAGCTGCCAGCCACGGTGCCTTGTCTTTATCCAGGGAAACGCTCATGACGGTGAAGCCGGCGTCTTTGTATTTGTTATACAATGCAACCACATTCGGATTTTCCTTGCGGCATGGTCCACACCATGATGCCCAGAAATCCAAAAGAATCACCTTTCCTTTCAGATCTGATAAGGAAATCGGTTTTCCGTTTACATCGTTCTGAGTGAAATTTGGAGCTGGTTTTCCGGAACCAAGGAAATTTTGCTTGTCTTTTTGCGCTTTCAGCTGTTCGTAGCTGGCTTTTGCATTTTGAACACTTGGTGAAGTCGGAAAAGTAGCCAGTAATTGGTTTACAACTGCTTCATAAATGGAGATTTCCTTATCGGTATCCAATGTACTGACAACCGGTAAAAGCGCTGCGGAATTTGCATGCTCAGAAATGAATTTTTGTCTGTATGCTGAGAATTTAAGGTATTCTGCCTGGTAATATTTATTGATAGCTTCCTGGTTTTCAGGAGTTGTTTTCATGGCATTGATCGCAGAATCTTTCTTCTGATTGAAATACTGCATTTGTCCAACAAACTCATTCAAAGCAATACTTTCATCCGAACCGGTGATTGTGTGGAATGCATTGATATTGTTTCCGTCTGCATTGATCCGGATCACAGCTCCTTCTCTCAATACAATATTGATATGCTGCTGTCCTAAACGCAATACGTAGTAATCAGCAACAGGAACTTTTCCTTTTAAGGAATAATTTCCTTTTTTATCCAGTTTTCCCTTGATGTAATCAATGTAATGAGAACCGTAATATTGAGAGATCTTGATACTGTCACCTTTGGTATTGAAAATATTTCCGCTGACTTCAACCTGAGCCGGGGTTTGTCCGAAGGCAACTCCGGATAAAAGTGTTAAACAAAGGATGAGTTGTTTCATATAATTAGTTTTTAGCAAGTTGTTCTAACAATTTTTGTTCCAATTGTGCACCTCGTAAACCAATTCCCACAATGTTTCCTTCTCTGTTTAGAAGAACGGTGTGAGGGATTCCCTGGATTCCGTATGAAGCTACTAATGGAGTTTGCCAACCCATCAGGTCGGAAACGTGATTTGGCCAAACCAATCCGTCTTTTGCAATAGCCCCTTTCCAGGCATCAGGGTCCTGATCTAAAGAAACAGAAAATACTTCGAATCCCTGGCTGCGGTATTTTTGATACATTTTTACCACATTCGGGTTTTCCTTGCGGCAAGGAGCGCACCAGGATGCCCAGAAGTCAACAAGAACCACTTTTCCTTTTAAAGAAGAAAGGCGTAATTCTTTTCCATCCGGATTTTTCAAAGCAATTTCAGGAGCAGCCATCGAACCGGAATTCATTCGCTCGTTGGCCTGGTATTGAGCATCAATTGCAGCCACTTGCTGGGAAATCATCCCTGTGAGTGGTGAATCAGGATAAGTGCGCTGGAAAGCAGTTTCCATTTTTCGGAGAACTTCCATGTTTTTAGGATCCCAGTTGGAAAAGCTGCCGTCTGCAGGTAAGATCAGGTTGACCAGGATGATATTCACAGGGTTTGCCGGATCTTTACTGATTTGGTTTTGAGTGAATTTTACGATTGGTTTTTTCAATGCTTCGAAAGCTTCCAATTGTTTGGCTTCATCTTTGATCTTCGGTAATTCCTCCATTTGCTTTTTAGCAAAATCGCTGAACAAAACCATGTATTTCGTTAAAGGTTTCGCCCAATTAGTTCCGGAAAAAGACGGGGTGATAGCAAACGTTTCTTTCGTTGCATTCAAAACCACTTTGTCGTTTACATTTATTGGAATAACTACTGCGTTTTTCCCGCTTTCTCCCAAAGTCATGGAATAAATTCCCATTCCGGGGATATTCCCGTCTAATACGAAGTTTCCGGAACCGTCCGTCATCGTTTTAGCCACTTCAATTACACCCTGACCGGATTGTGCTTCGATCTTCAGTTTCTGATTGGCAGCCCCTTTGATCTGGCCTTCCATGTGAAAATTATTCACCAGTCCTGTTTTTTCGTCCAGGTTATCGTCTCCGCACGAAGAGAAAAGGAATATTCCTAAAAAAAGGAAGGAAAAGAAAGAAAAACGGCTCATCAAACGGTTTGTATTAATTCACGCAATAATGCGTTTGTAGTTTTTGGATCTGCTTTACCACCGGAAGCTTTCATGATTTGCCCCATGAAAAACCCGGTTAATTGGTTCTCTCCGGCTTTAAAACGGGAAACTTCATCCGGGTGTTGCTTGAAAACCTCCAAAATAACTTCTTTTAACGAGTCAGCATTGGATTCCTGAATGATGTTCAAAGAAACCGCCAATTCCTCAATAACTGCATTCGGATTTTCTACCAATGCAGGAAAAAGCTTTTGTGCAGCCGCAGAATTGGAAACTTTACCACTTTCGATCAGGTTGATAATTCCTGCAATTTGTTTCGCTGAAATGGGTAAATCTTCGATTTCTAAGCCTTTTTGGTTCAGGTAAGATTTTACTTCTCCCATGACCCAGTTCGCTGCTGACTTGTAATTTTTCGTGTTAGAGATCACTTCTTCAAAGAACAAAGCAATGGATTTTGAATCGGTCAAAATTCCGGCATCGTAATCGGAAAGTTTTAGGTCCTGCGTATATTTTGCGTACAATTCTCTTGGAAGAGCAGGCATTTTTGCTTTTACAGCGTTCACATAGGTTGCATCAACAACGATTGGCTGTAAATCCGGCTCCGGGAAATACCGGTAATCATTAGCTGCTTCTTTGCTTCGCATGGAAATGGTGATTCCTTTCAAAGCATCAAAACTGCGCGTTTCCTGTGAGATATATTCTCCTTTTTCAACTGCTTCGATCTGGCGTTCTACTTCAAATTCGATAGCACGCTGTACGTTGCGGATGGAGTTCATGTTTTTTACTTCGACCTTTGTACCGAATTCGGCAGCACCTTTCAAACGAACAGAAACGTTGGCATCACAACGAAGTGAACCTTCTTCCATGTTTCCGTCACAAATATCCAGGTAGCGAACCAAACGGCGAACTTCTGTCAAATAATTGTAGGCTTCCTGGCTGGAACGCATTTCAGGTTCTGAAACGATTTCCAAAAGCGGTGTTCCTGCACGGTTCAAATCCACCAAAGTGTCATACAGATCCACATCGTGAATGGATTTTCCGGCATCTTCTTCCATGTGAATACGAGTCAGCCCGATGGTTTTGTCCTGTCCGTCTTCGTCTTTGATCACAATCGAACCACCCGTACAAATAGGAGTGGTGTCCTGCGTAATCTGGTATCCTTTCGGAAGATCGGGATAGAAATAGTTTTTACGGGCAAAATGCTGGTGTTCCGCAATCGTGCAGCCCAAAGCCAAACCCAGCTTCACGGCATATTCGATTGTTTTCTTGTTCATCACGGGCAAAGTTCCCGGATGTCCCAAAGTAATCACACTTACATTTGTATTCGGATGCGCTCCGTATTCATTGATATCCGAAGAGTATGCTTTGGTCTTGGTCAGCAACTGTGCGTGGACCTCCAAACCAATTACTACTTCGTATTTATCTCGTGTAGACATATTCTATTTTAACTGAGTCGCAAATTTCGAGTTTTTTCACCGAATATCGACCGTAAATACATTCTTTTTTGAATTATAACCCAATTTGTCGTCTGCTTATTTGAGTTTTGATCAGAAACCACTGAAATTTAGTCATCAAACGTTGGTTTTTTGACGGGTTTTCCGGTAATCAATGATTTTCCATTAGAGCTGATATCCGTTAAAACAAAGTCACCATTCAAAATTTTTGCGTGAACAAAATTAGTGTGTTCCCTATCTGTTAAAATCTGGTTCTCAATAGTGATGGCTTTGTTTTCTTCCATGTAAAATCTGTTGAACGGAAGATTGATAACTAGTTTTTCCGTTCCGGTCACAGGTTTAAATATATAATATAATTTCAGCTTCAGTGAGTGTTTTGTCTTTTTGCGAGATACGGATTTGATTTTTACACCCGCAGTATCCTGCTCAAATTCAACATACATGATATCATTTGGTTTGAAATCTTTAGCTTTTGCAGCATCATATTCCAAAGACTGAACGTTCAGGCTTACATACCTTCCCTGGAAGAAGTCATATGGATCAACGGGTTGAATGCGGAAGATATATTCTTTTCCTTTTTCAATGACACGTTCTTTGGCAGCAATGAAAAAAAGTGGGAAAGCCAGCTGAATGATTGAAATAACGATCAATCCAATGAGCCTTTTATTTACTGTCTTCATGCTTTCTGTTTTTTAGAATGAGATAGTTAGCCACAAAAAAGCAGCTTCCGATTAAAATAAACAAGATTCCTTTAACCGTTAATGACATTTTCAGGTCCAAAAAGCGGCAAATCATTACCAATCCGATTAGCCCGAGAGCCAGATTTGCTATGGTCAGATTTGCTTTCTTAGCGCTGTAAACCAGTACTACAATTCCCAGTACTAAAAGGAAAATCGAATATAGGTGTTCCATGGGCACGGAAGAAATACAACCGATCCAAACCAGGAAAGGAACAGCTAAGCTGAAAAGTGCGAACAAACCGTTGAGATGTGACAATAAGTGTCTGCGAACTTTGATTGCCATTGCCAGAATTCCGATGCATATTAAGCTCATTAAGCCTAACTGAAAAGAAGTCAGCGGCGGATAATTGTCTTTGATCATCATCCAGAATCCCCCGAAACTTGCAACAACCAGGATTAACAACTGAAATGCCAAAATTATGATTTGATCCGAACTCAATCCCTTTTTGGATTTTTCATCGATTAATGGAGCGGGTACCAGGTAGTAAATTCCGGGAACAAGAGCGATTAGGAAAAAACTTAACGGACCGTTAACCGAATACGAAAGACTGAAAATGACCATCGTAATAAACCCTAAGGCCGGATAGATTTGCCAAGCGTCTTTTTTCTCCTGCCCAAAATGAACTACAATTAAACCCGCAAGCAATAACGTGACCTGGTAGGATGGAAGTGCATTCGTTCCATAATAGTTCATAAGAATAAACGGTATTGGCAAAAGCAAAAGCAGTTTGTAAAGATTATGCGTTCCGATTTTCTCTTTGGAGAAATAAAAGAACAGTTGCAAAACGCCCAGTACTAATAAGATTGGGATAAAGATGAGTCGGTAATCATGTGATTCAACGTGGAGTAAGGACTCGAATCCCCAGTTTGGAAAGAACAAAAGGTAGGTCAAACTGATACTGACTCCCACGTAACCCAAAATCGCCATAGCATTTGGCGTTCGATTGGTGTTGCGCAGAAAGACACTTGTTCCCAATAAATGGAAGTTGGCCAATACCAGGAACAGAATCAGCCAAACCGATGTGTGAGATCCTTTCATGCTGGCAATAGCGCTGAAGCAAATTAAGATCGGAACAACAATTTGGTGTGCAATGTATAGGGATTCGGGTTGACGTAAGGTGAACAAACGCTTCAGGTATGGGACCAAAGCAAGGAACATCATTAAACTGCCAAACCACGGAACCTGGTAGATGGCTGTTTGGTCCATCGGATAACTGAAAAGATTCAGGAACATCAACAGCATGGCGCAAAAAACAGCGCTGTGTGATTTGAGCAGATAAACAACCGGCAAACAAAGAATGCACCAGTAGGTGTAGAAGTAATTTTCAATTCCCGGCAGTTGATACACCTGCAGAATCAATCCCAGCATACTCCCAACGGCCAGGAAACTTGAAATAGCTGCCGATTCCTGCCAAATTACATTGTCTTTTCGCTTAGTGAGCGTGAAAATGTTGGCCAATATGGAAAGAAAGACCGGCGATAAGCTAAGGATTGTTTTGGTTGGACGTGAAAGAGTATCCCAATTATGTGCGAAAAGGTAAATAATCCCGAAGCCAATCAGAACAACTCCAATGATACTAACGGTTATAATTAATCCGTTGCCTGAGCTTTGTTTATTGATTGCGATTTGATCCTGGGCTTTGATGGATTGCTGTTCCTTTTTTGCCAGGAAATAAGCATACATGCGATCTACAGTAGTTTGATCGATGATATTTTCTTGTCTGCACTCCTCTAAAAAGTCTTTTAGGTTCATGTTTATTTTTTTACTAATGTAATGAAGAATCCCAATCCTGGTTCATCTAATTGTAAACAATACCTGTAGAAAACGAAAAAGTCCTGACTGTCAATGTCAGGACTTCCGATTATTTATTTTATCCGATTAAATCTTCGAAATCAATTCACGCATGATCAAAGTCATTTTCGGCTCTTGTCTGCTCGCTACATCAATAACATCCTGTAAGCTTACTTTCTGGATTTTACCCGGAACACCTAAATCCGTAATGATTGAGATTGCGAAACAAGGAATTTCCATGTGGCGTGCTACAATTACTTCCGGAATGGTTGACATTCCAACTGCATCCGCACCGATTGCACGAACATATCCGTATTCAGCGGGAGTTTCCAAAGTTGGTCCTGTTAATGCGGCATAAGTTCCAACCGAAACTTTGATGTTGTTATCAGCGGCGATCTTTTTAGCAACCTCAATCATAGAATGATCGTAAGGTTCGCTCATATCCGGGAAGCGTGGTCCCAATTCATCGATATTCTTTCCGATCAGCGGATGTGCAGGGAATAAGTTGATGTGATCGTCTAAGATCATAATTTCACCTACCACAAAATCCGGGTTTACACCTCCTGATGCGTTACTTACGAAAAGGCGCTCAATTCCCAATAATTTCATTACCCGAACAGGGAAAGTAACCTGCTGCATGTTGTAACCTTCGTAGAAGTGAAAACGACCCTGCATTGCCACAACGTTTTTTCCACCCAAAGTTCCAAAGATTAATTTTCCGGAATGGCTTTCTACCGTCGATACCGGGAAATGAGGGATTTGTTCGTAAGGAATCTCATCAATGATTTCAATTTCCTTAACCAATCCGCCTAATCCGGTTCCTAAAATGATTCCAATACCAGGCTTAACCTGTGTTTTGCTGCTGATGTACTCAGCAGCTTCTTTCATTTGTTCTAACAACATAATTTTCGAGTAATGCTTTAAAATCTTCTTCTCTATCTATTTTCAACGAAATTCGTTGTACAAAAAACGGTATTTTGCTTGCGGAAATTTGATCTTTCCATTCGGCAAAACGCACGGCGTCTTTTTCAGTTGTAACTACTGCACATCGTTGGTGCGCAAAAGTAGCAACTTTTTGCTGAATTTGTTGAATATCTTCTTGGGTAAAAGCGTGATGATCGGGGAATGTTATGGACTCAACACGATGGTTGTCAGCTAAAAAACGATATAGCGGTTCGGGCTGTGCAATTCCGGTGACTAAAATTAATTGGTCGAAGGGTTCCCAAACTGCCCCGAAAAGTCCTTTTAACTCGCCGTAAATCACTTCACTAAAGAAAATTTTATCGGAATCCAGGGGAATTCTTTTTCGAAATGGAGTTTTGTGATTTTCAGTTAGATCTTTTGGGCATTTGGTAATCAAAGCAATGTGGGCCCGTTTCATTCCTGAACGCGGTTCACGCAGATTTCCCGCCGGGAAAACAAAATCTTTGAAAACCGGGCGATCATAAGTCATCAGCAAAATATTCAAACCGGCTTTTACTGCGCGGTGTTGAAAGGCATCGTCCAGCAGGATCAATGAATCTGCTTTGTGTTCACGGATCCAATCTATCCCGATTTGGCGTTTTTCTGCTACGACCACCGGGATTTCGTGATTGAAACTCGTCCAGTACATCATAGGTTCGTCGCCAATTTCACTGGCAGTACTATTTTCATTGGCGATATGAAGACCCTGCGTTTTTCTTCCGTAGCCGCGTGAAAGGATCACCGGTTTTTTATCGGGAAATAAATTCGCAATGTATGCTGTTAGGGGAGATTTTCCGGTTCCGCCAACCGTAATATTCCCAATACAGATCGACGCCCCGGGAATGGGTTGTGATTTTTTGATTCCGGCATCAAACATCCAGTTTCGTATGCTTACGATCAATCCATAGAGCCATGAAAAGGGCAGAAGAAGCAAACGGAATTTTTCCATCATGTAAAGATAAACAGAAACTCCAATTCGTAATTCGTAATTTGGCATTCGTAATTATTTTTACATCATGTCTTTGATTTCCATTCTTACACCCTACCGGAACGCGGAAAAATACATTCGTGAAACTGCTTTGTCCATTTTGGGGCAAACGCACACCAACTGGGAATGGATTTTGGTGAATGATCACAGCACTGAAAATGAATTGGTTTTGTTGGCAGATTTGTTAGATGATCAGCGGATCATTTTGCTGGAAAACTCCGGAAAAGGGATTGTGGATGCACTTTGCAGTGCTTTTAAACATTCCAGCGGAGAATTCATTACACGAATGGATGCGGACGATGTGATGCCGGATTTTAAACTGGAAAAATTCCTGGAAAGTCTGAAAAGTGGAACGCATCAACTTGTAACGGGAAAGGTGAAGTACTTCTCAGCGGTGAATTCCATTTCCGAAGGTTACCTGAATTATGAAAAGTGGTTGAACGAACGAATAGAGAGATCTGATTTCTATGAACAAATTTACCGGGAATGTTCTCTGGCTTCCGGAAACTGGATGATGCGAAAGTCTGACCTGGAAAAATGCGGTGGATTTGACCGATTGAATTACCCGGAAGATTATGATCTCTTATTTCGCTGGTATGAAAAAGGATTCACCCTGAAAGGGTTGGATTTGATAACTCATTTGTGGCGCGACCATGAGTTGCGTACCTCTAAAACAAGTGCAGATTATCAGCAGCAAGCATTTTTTGAATTGAAGATCAATCGGTTTGTGGAACTGGATTGGGACGGTGGTCAACAGTTGATTGTTAACGGAACGGGACAGAAGGGAAGATTAACGGCAAAGATTCTACTGGAAAGAAATATTCCGTTTTGCTGGGTTTCTCATGAGCCTGAAAAATTTCCGAAAGGCATTTTCGGGCATTTGCTTGTAGGCTTGGAGGATATTCCTGCGAGTGAAAAAGCACAGATTTTAAATACGACATTGATTGCTGAATCTGAACTGAATAAGCTTTATCAATCAGTAATTTCTAAAATCCAATTTTTTAACCTTTGACAAAAGCTTTTTTATTTGATATCGGGCAAATTAATTAGGAATTCGTCATTCTGAATTCGTAATTTTGAATGATAAAATCATTCAAATGCAGGTCAAAGAGCTCGTTTCGTATTTAAATCACATTGCACCCTTCACTTACCAGGAATCGTATGATAATTCCGGCTTGCTGGTTGGTGATGCAAACACCGAAATAAAGGGTGTTTTAGTGGCTTTAGATTGTATCGAAACAGTTGTTGACGAAGCCATTTTACACGGAGCGAATGTCATTGTAACGCATCACCCGATCATTTTCAAAGGCCTGCGACGCATTACCGGGGCGAATTATGTGGAACGCACGGTTTTGAAAGCCATTAAGAACGATATCTGTCTCATTGCGATCCATACGAACCTGGATAATGTGCATTTTGGGGTGAATCACATCATTTCCGAAAAATTGGGGTTGACGAATCAGCGTATTTTAAGTCCAAAAGCAGCCGTGAATCACAAACTGGCGGTTTTTGTTCCGCAGACACATGCAGATATTTTGCGTGAAGCCTTAGCAAAAGCAGGAGCGGGAATGATCGGTTCTTACGATTCCTGCAGTTTTTCTGCCAAAGGAGAAGGAAGGTTCCGACCAGATACAGATGCAGCCCCTTTCCTTGGAAAGGCAGGTGAACTGGAAGTGGTGAAAGAAGTAAAAGTAGAAGTGATAGTTTCCCAACACGCGCTGAATGCGGTTCTGCAAGCAATGAAAGCCGGACATCCTTACGAGGAGATCGCTTACGATGTGATAGGCTTGTCGAACACCAACGAATATATCGGAAGCGGCATGATCGGAACGCTGGAAAATGAAATGGAGATCATGGACTTCCTGAATTTTGTCAAGCATACATTCCATTGCGGAGTGGTCAGGCATACGAATGCCACCAAATCGATGGTCAAGACGATTGCTGTTTGTGGTGGGGCGGGAAGTTTTTTACTGAAAGATGCTATTCGGGCAAAAGCGGACGTTTTTATCACGGGGGACTTTAAATACCACGAGTTTTTTGATGCTGAAAATCACCTGGTGATTGCAGATATTGGTCATTTTGAGTCGGAACAATATACTTCTGAGTGGTTAGTAGCACAAATGAAGAAAAAATTTACTAATTTTGCGGTTCGTTTAACGAGTGTAAATACGAATCCGATAAATTATCTCTAAAGTATGGCTGCAAAAGCAAGTACAAAAGAAACAACAGTTGCTGAAAAGTTGGACGCATTGTATGCGTTGCAAAAGATTGATTCTCAAATCGATAAAATTAGAACCGTACGTGGTGAATTGCCTTTGGAGGTTCAGGATTTAGAAGACGAGATCGAAGGTTTGGATACCAGAATCAAGAACTTACAGGAAGAAGCTAAAGAGTTAGATACAGAAGTTTCTGATCGTAAGCAGGCAATGAAAGATGCTGAAGCGGCTATCATAAAGTTCAAGGATCAACAAAATAACGTACGAAATAACCGTGAGTTTGAATCGTTGGCGAAGGAGATCGAATACCAGGAGTTGGAGATCAAATTGCACGAAAAGCGTATGAAAGAAGCTAAAATCAAAATTTCTTCCAAGAAAGAAGTATTGGATGAGGCAAAAGAGCGTTTGGAGTTCCGTAAAGGCGATTTGAAAGTAAAACAGGATGAGTTGAACGAAATCGTTGGTGAAACGCAAAAAGAAGAGGATGCATTGATTGCTCAGTCTGAAAAGGCAAAAGCATTGATCGATGTTCGTCTGATTGCAGCATATGACCGTTTACGTACAAATGCCAAGAACGGATTAGCTGTTGTTGGGGTTGACCGTGATTCTTGCGGAGGATGTTTCAACAAAATCCCACCTCAACGTCAATTGGATATCGATACACGCAGAAAAGTAATCGTTTGCGAACATTGCGGAAGAATTTTGGTTCCTGCTGAAGTCGTAGAGCAAGATTAAGAAGAATCCGCTATGCGGATGATAAAAAAACAAGCTAGTGCAGTTTTCAAAAACTAATTAATAGCTTGTGATAAAATTGATAGAGGGTTCGTTGTTACGGATCCTCTTTTTTTTGCATAGATTTCGCAGATTTATGAGGAGACCAGGTCTCCGCCTTTGGCAGAGCTCTTTTCTTTACCGCAAATACGCAAATCTTGGAGGCGCTTACTCCCAAACAAGTCGGGACAAGCAGTCGCCTTTGCATTTTCAATCTCCGCCTGTGGCGCAGCTGGTTTCTTTTTGTCCGCGGAACGCTTGCGCTAAAGCTCTTCACCTTTGCATAACCGCTTCGGTGGAGCAAGGTCAGCGCTGGCGCATTTCACAGATTTTTAAAGTTATAGGTATTTCACATTGTATTGTTTGGGCAATGGTATCATTTTTCAAGGGTAATACTATTTCCTTCTGCGTTATCAGCGTGATTTGGGGGAGAAATAAATACAGTGCCTATTTTATCATTATTGCGCCATTATTTAGACCGAAAACCCAAACGAATTCTTACTTTTGCACCAGAAAATTATCAATCCGTTTTTACATGGACAAACTGGCAAAAGCTCTTTTCTCAATGAGAGCAATGGCAACGGGATTATTCATCTTCCTTTCAGCAATTGCAATAGCTACATTTATCGAATCCTATGAAAGTACACAAGCTGCGAAGTTGTGGATCTACAATGCGAAATGGTTTGAGATCCTGCTGGCATTTCTAAGTGTAAACCTGGTTGCTAATATTTTCCGTTACCAGATGTGGAGACGCGAAAAGATTGCGGTACTGCTTTTTCATATTTCGTTCATTGTCATTATTATCGGAGCGGCGATTACGCGCTACATCAGTTACGAAGGAATCATGCCGATCCGTGAAGGAGCTGCATCCAATATCATTTTTACAACTGATCCGTATTTATGGGTGCAGGTGAATGATGGGAAAACATACAAATTGACACACGATGTGAGAACGTATTTGGCGGAATCTTATCCATTTAATTCTGCATCTATGGATATCGCATTTCCGAATCGTAAAACAGTTGCTACGATCGAATACGTGGATTTTAAAGCAAAACAGCTCGACACCATCGATATCGATCCAAAATACAAAACAAGCGCATTGGATATTGTGACGAATGGAAAGAAGTCAAACTACGTTATTAACAATGAAATTTTCTCCGTAAATGGAGTTCCGCTTGCATTCTCAGATAAGCTGGTGAAAGGAATCAATGTTTATCGCAAGAACGATACGCTTCGTTTGAGATCAGAATTGCCTATGCAGTATTTGGCTATGAGCGGAAATAAGAAATATCGTAAACTTGGAATAGCTCCGCCGGATTCTGCCTATACAAACGTGTTGCCGGGACAGGAAATTGTATTTGGCACGAAGACGCTTTACCTGGTTGCGGGACAGCAATTTGTGTTCCAACAGGAAATTCCGAATGTGGGCAAAATATTGAAACCATCAGGCAGAAGGGATTTGGGCTCTGATTATTTGACTGTAAAGATCACGGATGGCGGTAAATCAAAGATTGTTCGCCTGAAAGGAGGAGAGCGAATAATTGGAGAGCCCGTTTATTTTAAATTCAACGGGTTGAATTATCACCTGGAATATGGGATGAAACGCATTAAAATTCCTTTTTACATGAAATGCAATGACTTTACTTTAGATCGTTACCCCGGAGCAGACATGCCTTCTTCTTATTCCAGTGATTTACAGGTAATGGATACGGCTAACAATGAGTTTGGAACAAAACATGTTTTCATGAACCATGTATTGGATTATGGCGGTTATCGTTTCTTCCAATCAGCTTACGATCCGGATGAGAAAGGAACTATTTTGAGCGTGAATCATGATTTTTGGGGAACGAATGTCACCTATTTCGGTTATTTAATGCTATTTATCGGGATGATCTTTAGTTTGTTTGCTCCAGCTTCACGTTTTAGAGAATTGATGGCAAATTTGAAAGCTTCAAAATCAAAGACTGCTATTGCTGTGTTGTTTGCGTTGAGTTCTTTTGCGTCCTTTGGACAGGATCATGATCATAGCCATCACACACACGATCACGATCATCAACATGAGCACGAAGAAAGTACTATGGATGTGTCTTCCCTGGATACGATGTTTTACTTTATGACTGAAAAACAAAGTGATGAAATAGCAACTTTGCTTGTTCAGGATAACAGAGGACGAATTATTCCGGTTCACACACTTTGTGATCAGCTTTTGAGAAAATTGTATCGTTCCAATAAGTACGAAGGCCACAATGCGGTGCAGACAATGATGAGCGTTCACATGTATCCTTTCTACTGGAAAACTCAAAAGATTATTTTTGTTCCTGCTGCACTGCTTGAAAAGTACAAACTGAAAAAATACGTTTCATTCAATGAGTTAACAACTGCCGGTAATTTTAAATTTATTGATGATTACAATGCAGCTTTGCGAAAACCGGAATCTCAGCAGTCGGAAACACAGAAGAAACTAATTAAGCTTGGAGAAAAATACCAGGTAATGAACTCGGTTTGTAATTGGGAGTATTTAAAAATCGTTCCATTAAAAGGAGATAAGGCAAATCGTTGGTTTCCACCATTCAATCCGGAATTATTGGAAAAAGATACGATGCCCAGCAGTATGTCCCTGCAATATATCAGTTCGATTCATGAGGCATCCATGAAAGGGAAAGATGTGCGAAATTCTACAAAACTTCTGAATGACTTTAAGAAATTGCAACGGTCGATTTCTACACCATCCATTCTACCTTCTGAGACTCATGTTAAAGTAGAAGTTTCTTACAACAAGATGGGAATCTTTAAAAACTCGGAATATTCTTATTTACTTTTTGGACTCGGTTTAATGATCGTTTTCTTTATCCGCGTGTTGTTCAATCCGACTGAAAAGTCTGAAAAACGCTATATGAATATTCGGAAGGTGATTATCTTCCTGTTGGTCATTATTTTCGGTTATCACGGTGCCGGATTGGGAATGCGCTGGTATATTTCCGGTCATGCTCCATGGAGTGACGGATACGAAGCAATTGTATTCATTGCCTGGGTTACTATGCTTGCCGGTTTGATCTTCTCTCGTGCAAATGCCGGGATTTTGGCAGGATCAGCTCTTCTTGCCGCTTTCATGATTTTCGTGACAGAAATGAACTTATTGGACCCGGAAATTACCAACCTTCAACCGGTACTGAAAAGTTATTGGTTGATGATTCACGTAGCAATTATTACCAGTAGTTATGGGTTCCTTGGTTTGGCTTGCATACTTGGTATTTTCAATATTGTCCTGTACATTTTTAGAGGACAGAACAACGGAAAAAGAGTTACCAAGAACATCAACGAATTAACATACGTTTCTGAAATGACGATGACTGTTGGTTTATTTATGCTGACAATTGGAACTTTCCTTGGAGGAATTTGGGCCAATGAATCGTGGGGACGATACTGGGGCTGGGATCCGAAAGAAACCTGGGCTTTGGTTTCCGTGCTGGTCTATTCTATTATTTTGCATTTCAGGTTCATTCCTGGCCTGAAAGGGAAATTTGCTTTCAACGCAGCAAGTATGTGGGGATATGCGGCGATTCTTTTTACGTTCTTCGGGGTGAACTTTATTTTGGTTGGTTTGCACTCTTATGCAAATGGAGACGGATCTGTAAATCTTCCTATTTGGGTTTGGATCGTTGTTTTAGGATTTCTTATTCTTACGATTATTGCCGGAATCCAAAATAAAGCATATCTTAAAGATCAAAGAAAATCGCTATGAAATTATATGACTTTTCATTGAACTACCTGGATGGGAAACCGATCGATTGGAGCACTTTTAAGGGCAAAAAATTACTTTTGGTGAATGTTGCCTCACAATGTGGTTTAACTCCTCAGTACACGCAGTTACAAGAGATGAATGAGGAGTTTGGCGGAAGTGATTTCGCAATCCTTGGAGTTCCTTGTAATGACTTTGCCGGACAAGAACCGGGATCTGCTGAAGAAATTGCTGCGTTTTGTGCTACGAATTACGGAGTCAGTTTTCCGCTTTCGGAAAAAGTACATACGGTAGGTGAGCAGATTCATCCGATTTATGAATGGCTGAAAGAACAAACGGGTGAGGAAGTAAGCTGGAATTTCCAGAAATACCTGATTGATGGGCAAGGTAAGATTGCCGGTTATTTTTCACCGCAAACGGAACCTGCCGATTCTCACATTTTAGATTGGATTAAGCAATCATGAGTCAAATTGATGTAATGGCAATTGGTGCGCACCCGGATGATGTGGAACTTTCCGCTGCGGGAACTTTATTGAAGCACCGTGCAATGGGTTATACCACCGGGATCATTGATTTGACACAGGGTGAATTAGGTTCAAGAGGATCTAAAGATATCCGCAAAGAAGAAGCGGAAGCTGCTGCAAAGATCTTAGGGCTTACGGATCGGGTGAACCTGAAAATGGCAGACGGCTTTTTTGAACATTCCGAAGAAAACCTGAGATTACTGATTGAGCAGATCAGGCGCTTTAAACCGAGTATTGTTTTACTGAATGCCATTTCTGACCGCCATCCGGATCATGGTAAAGGAAGTAAATTAGCTTCCGAAGCCTGTTTTTTAGCCGGTTTGCGAAGAATTGAAACTACCTGGAACGGTGAGGCTCAGGAAGCACACAGGCCGCAATTCGTTTATCATTACATCCAGGACCGCCTCCTTAAGCCTGACTTTGTGATTGATGTAACAGACTTTGTTGAACAGAAATTCGATTCGATCAAAGCCTATAAAACGCAATTCTGGGACCCGAATTCCAGCGAACCGAAAACACCGATCTCCGGAGAAGAATTTTTTGAGTTCCTTCGCGGAAGAATGGCCGAATTCGGACGTAATATTGGTGTACGTTATGCGGAAGGATATACTGCAGAACGAGTTGTCGGAGTGAACTCTTTATTTGAGCTTAGATAAAGTTTCCTTTACGTTTTTGATCAAATCCTGAAATTCTTTTGCCAATTCTTCATTGGTAATCCCGTCGTTGAAATTCTCATTAAAACCCGGCAGGCTGAAATGGCCCAGGATATTTGCTGTGTGTCTGGGAAAACGACTTAATGCGGCCTCTAATGAAAATTTGGCACCCAGTTTCCCCGGAGAAGTAGAGATCAGCAACATGGGTTTGTCATGAAACACGCTGTTATTTAATCGGGAGCACCAATCCAATGTATTCTTGAATGCTGCAGAATAACTTCCATTGTGTTCCGTCATTGAAATGACCAGGAAATCAGATGCTTCAATGATGTCATGCAATTCATGTGCCTGGACAGGGTAACCATCTTCTTTTTCCTTATCTACAGAAAATACGGGCATTTCGAAGTCGTTCAGATCGATCATATTCACCTCTCCTTCAAACTGGTGAGCAGCAAAATGCGCAAATTGCTGATTGATAGAAGATTTACTGGTACTTGCTCCGAATGCTAATATTTTCATGGTATTTGTTTTTAATCCCGACATGTATTGTCTGAGTGGTTTAACGAAGATAGCGATAATATCAAATTAAACAGAGGCTTTTAGTTGCAGATTTTACTGGATTTTGGAGTTTTAGGTTTCTTGCCGTTCTCAAATTTCTTCGTTATATAACGAAATCATTATATCCTAATTTCATGATATCCGGATATCATGAAATTGGGATTTTCTGGTATGAAAAAAGGGCTTCCGCCTAAGCGGAAACCCCTTCATTTTGCTATAAAACTAAACTAACAGAGAAAACTTTTTCTCTTAGCTCTCGCTAAGCTATTTCTTATTTAATAACACTCAACTTAAGAGTCTTAACTGCATTACCAGTTCGTACAACTGCGTAGTACAATCCCTGAGCGAAGTCAGCAGCATTGATAGTGAACTCATGAGTTCCTACTTCAGCATACTTAGTAGCTACTGTTTGCATTACTTGTCCGTTTGCGTTCATTACAACTACTTCAACAGTGCTGTTTTGAGCTACGTCAACAAATAAAGATGCATTAGCGCTTGTTGGGTTCGGGTATAAAGTAATTCCTGCGATAGCTGAAACTTCTTTGATTCCTAATCCTGTGCTCATTCCTGTGAAATCTGCACCTGATAAAAGTGGAGAAGTTCCGCCCGGACGGTAGTCAGGAGTTAAATAGTTATATGGAGTAGTTAAGATTCCTGCTGTAGAAGCAATTGAATCGTTGTTGTTTGAATCAAACCATCCGATGATGTTGAAAGAACTTCCTGCATTTTTCTCAGTTACTTTACCAGCAACGTTACCAGCAACGATGTTGTTTTTGTAAAGGATCAACCCATTTGTAGCGTTTCCTTCACAAGCAGCTCCATCCACGTGAATTCCTCTTTGGAAATCCATGAATACAGAGTTACGAATATCGATAGCAGAATTACGACGGATACGAGCTCCACGACGGTAACCAGCAGCGATTGTGTTTGCTAAGTTTCCACGGTATGGTCCGATTGCTGTGATGTTTGAGAATGTAGCGTTTGTTTGCGGGTTGTTTGTAGAACCTGCAGCATCGTTATCTGATTCAAAACCTTCTGAAGTAGAAACAGCCGGGTTATCAGCGATGTTCGGGTCACGAACGATCAATCCGAATTGTACGTTTCCTGAGAATCCGTAGTCTGTATCAAAATCGTCATCTAAGTTTCTGTAAGAAACCAAATGTCTTGCATTTACAGTTCCACCGAACCATTCGTAAGCATCATCATTAGAGAATGATACCTGGATGTATTCCAATTCTGTTGCTTTACCTACTGAACCAAAAGTAATTCCGTTGATTTCTTTATCTGTTTGGTATGCATATCCAGGGAATTCAACACGAACATATTTCAATTTTCCTGAATTGTCGTTGTTATCAGGAGTCATTCCACCACCAAATTCAGTATCTGTAGTTGGAGCCAATCCTTCGATGTTTGCAATACCGTTTGTTTGGTTGTTAGCAGCTTTTCCAAGTAGGATAATTCCACCCCAGTCACCAGCAGAACGAGAACCTACAGCCTGGTTAGATGTAAATACGATCGGAGCACTTTCAGTACCAACTGCCATCAATTTAGCACCTTTCGTAATAAACAATCCTGAACCCTGAACCGCTTTATCACCCATGATGATTGTTCCCGGCTCAATAGTTAATGTTGCATTGTTTTTTACATAGATCTGACCTTGTAACAAGTAAACATTTCCTGCAGTCCAGGTTGTGTTTGATGTAATGTTAGCAGTGATCGTTTGATTTGGAGAACCGTAATTTGTGTTTTGTGGATCCCAGTTAGCCCATCCGTTTGTCCACATTGCTGTTGGAGCCGGAGCAAAAGCTCCACGGTAAGTTGTTTCGTAAAAATCCTGTCCAAATGCAGCTAGTGTTCCTAGACCTGCGAATAATGCACTTAAGTAAATTTTTTTCATTTTTCGTTTTTTTTCTTGGTACAAAATTGCCTTACAAAGCTTGTTCTATCCTTTCTTTTAGGTTACGATTCGAGTAAATAAATGTTAAGCGTGTTTTAAGAAGGGTAGCAGTAATTTAATATTGCAAACAGTTCAAATGTTGAAAGTGTTCAAGTGTTCAAAATTCATAGATGAATTCTTTTTGAACATTTTCAACCTTTTAAACAATTGAACTATTTTTTAGCAAAAACAAGAGAGGCCACCCGCATCACGGGTGGCCTCTCAGGCGTCATTTGATCTTACAGTCTGAAGCTAAGAGAAGCACTGAACGTTCTTCCGAAGTTTGTTTTCCACACTTGTTGATCGATATTTTTATCGAATCCTTTTTGGTTACTCTTTTCTCCGACGAAAACAGTATTAAAGAATCCGTTCATTCCTTTTACGTCTGATCTTGCAGTAGAACTGTTTTGATAGAAAACCTGGTCCTGAGCAAGAATATTTTGGATATTCAATTTGAATTGAGCACGTCCTTTCCAGAATCCTTTTGTGATTTGAAGGTCCAGGAATGTTCTTGCCTGTTCCCAAAGATCCGGTTCATTCACGTTTCCAACAATGTAGATGCGTTGTCCAACCCGGTTCACGTTCAAAGATACTCCCCACTGATTTCTGCGGTTTTCGTAACGAATTCCTGCATTGAAAACATATGGAGACTGACCCTGAAGCGGTCTTGAATCAGCAACACTTCCAGCCACACTTGAAACATCTACCTGAGAACGGATGATGGATAAGTTGGAATAAATGGTTAAATCATCAAAGAAAGAAGCGGTGTCCAAACCAAAGATCGTGGAGATCAAAGTACGAGCTTCCAGCTCTAAACCGTAGTTTGTTGCAGAAGGTACATTTTGGAATGAAATCTCATTAACAACGTCCGGACGAGACTTTTGCTCGATCGGGTTGATGAAGTTCTTGTAGAAGATAGTTGCAGAGAACAACTGGCCTCTTCCCGGGAATACTTCGTATCTCAAATCCAGGTTGTGGATCAAAGCACGCTTTAAAGTATCATTTCCTGAAACCACGAAGTTTGTAGTGAAATCAAAGAAAGCAAAAGGAGCAAGTTCACGATATTCCGGCCTGTTTAATGTTTGAGAGTAGCTCAAACGAATATTGCTTCTCTTGTTTATTTCAAAGATTGCATTCAGGGAAGGGAGGAAATCCAATTTTTTGGTATTGATCTTCAATTCTGTCTTATTATCTCTCAAAGCATTCAGCTCCTGCTGGAAATATTCAGCACGAACACCGTAAATGAAACGGAAGTGTCCAAAACGATTGTCCAACATTAAATATGCGGCGTTCAACATCGATTTTGCGTCATAAGCATCTGAGAATTTTGTTCCGTCTGTCAATTTGAAACCTCCTTTTCCAGGGTTTCCGCTTTCTCCCGGTGCAATTAAGCCCATGTTCTCAGGAGCAAAGATGGAATCTTCCGGCAAATACAATAAGTTGTTGTCGAACATAACACTTCCACCGGTTACACCGTAGCGCGTGTATCCTAATTGGCGGGCCTGGAATTTACGAGTACGGATCTGGTTGTAAACCCCGATCTTGAATTCGCTTTTGAATTTTCCGAACAGGTTAGTTGCATATGATAAATCCAATCGTTCGTTGATAGAGCTTTCTTTGTTTTCAGAGAAGAACATTCCTCCGCCATAACTTGGACCAACATTGGTGAATGAAATATTTGCAACGTATTGTGTGTCTTTTGCATTCGGATTACTTGGATCGATCATGTATTTGTTACGTGTGTAGATCGAACGGCTCAAATTCGGAACGGAACGCTGTACATTGCTGTAACCTGCCAACCAGTTTACTTTGAATCCCTGTAATCTCAAACCATGCTGTCCTTCCAACTGTCCGGAATAAACCTTGTCTGAAGTAAACCAGCGCGCATTTGATCTCAATAAGTTCGGATTAGACTCCAAGGGGTTGATTTCTCCTGTTCTATTGATCAATTTATCCGAAGAGTTGATACTGTAGATGTTTTTGAAGCTAACGGTATTTCTTTCGTTGATCTTGAAAGCGAAGTTCATCAATGCTCCGGCCAACAAATTTGTTGAGTTGTTGTGATCTAAATAATCGTAATCAATCTGAGTGGATTGAATGGAATTAGGGTCCGTGCTGTTTGAATATCCGCGGCGCACTGTTTCGTTGTAGCTGAAACTTCTGCTGTATGTCAAAGCTGCGATCATTCCGAACTCACGTTTTCCGAATTTCTTATTGAATCCTCCGGAAGCCTGAAGGCTTAGGTTTGGTAAGAACTTGCTGTCAGTAGTTCCCCAATCGGTAGAAACGTTTTTAGCTAGTTTCGCCTGGTCGTGAATGTTCAAAGGATATTCTTTTTGTCCCGGAACGGCAGAAGGAATTGCACGTGTTCCGTCGTCAATACCCAGCCAATCCATTTTTCCTCCTTTGTAAGAAGTACGGTCTTTAAAAGTTGTAATGGTGTTAATTCCTGTTCCAACCTGGAACGAGAAGAAGTTCTTATCCGGAATACTTTTCGTGTTGATCTGGATTAATCCACCTGCAAATTCTCCCGGTTGATCCGGAGTAGCAGTTTTTGTAATAGTAAGGTTGTCCAACATATTGGATGGGAACATGTCGAATGAGAATGCTTTTCTGTCGCTTTCAGAACTTGGAAGCGGTGAGCCATTCAGGAATGCAGCGTTGTAACGGTCGTTCAAACCACGGATTACCGCAAATTTGTTGTCCTGGATACTTGCACCACTTACCATTTTCAATACATCACTGGTATTACTTGCCGGTGATTTTTGGATGGTCTGACTGGTAATGAGGTCTGTCATTCCCAATGCATTTTTTTGGATCAGTACACCTCCCTGGTCTGTATCCAGAATTTTCTTTGCAGACACAACCACTTCACCGATAGAAGTACTGTCTTCATTTGGAGGAGTCATTACAACATCAATACTGGTAACTTCTCCTGAATTGACCTGGATACCATTTACAATTTGAGTGGGCATTCCGGCATACACAATTTTAATGGTGTAAGTTCCTCTACCCAGTTTATCGAAATTGTAAGTGCCTTCGATGTCAGATTTGATAGTTTTAGTTTGTTCAACCAATTCCACTTGTGCGTCAGGAAGTCCTTCTCCTGTTTCGGAATCGATTACTTTTCCCTGAATTACTCCGGTGCTCTTGTCTTGCGAGAATGCAAAACCAACGATCAATAATGAAACAACGGAAAGAAATATCTTCATAGCTTTAATTTTGCACAAAGGAACAGCTACAAGATTATTCTAAATTAAGTGTAAAATTATTGGATTGTGAGGCTTATGTAAACAAATTATGAAGTCGCTTAATACTGACTTAACACACGACTAAATGGATTTTGTTAACTCCCGAAAATAGGCTTTTTCGTCGGAATTATCTTTAATAAATTGCTTCAATGACAAATTGCTGGTTGTTGAAGGAAATAACAGCGGCCTCTTTTTTATGAAGCAATAATTGCCCAAGCGGTGCACCCAATCCAATACCAATGATGTCTTTTCCTTCAAAAGAATTGTTTCCGATCGGAATACCCATTAAGAAGAGGCCTTTATTGGTCTGGACAACTGCTCCTAATTCCACGTGCTCTGATTTTTCAGCAGATTGATTGGCAATTAAACTTTTCAGGCGCTGTTGTTCGTTTAGCTGGGTGCTTAATTTCCCCAATTCCTGCTGCGCCATTTCCCGGGCGGTTTCAAACTTATCACCGGCCGAACTTTTACTGTCTTCTGCCATTCCTTTTTGCAAATCGGCAATATCTGCCTGCAGAGCAGCAATTTTTTCTGAAATCGCTTTTGAAAGTTGTTGGAAGAGTTGTTTTTTGTCCATGTTTAAAGAAGTTGCCTTCGACTACACTGCGCCTATGCTGAAGCTCCTGCGTAAGCATTCAGTCACCGTCTTAGTCAACGGGAAAGATAAGATCTTAATTAAAGGACATTGAGCGGAGTCGAAGTGCCTTTAATTATTCATAAATAATAAAATGCTTATTGAACAATTCGATCAATTGCTTTTTGACGCTTTCCTTGGAGAACTGCATCCCGAAAGAACGCATAAAGTCTTTGTCGAATTCGAGTTTTCCGTTCATCATGTCCAAAATAGCATGTTTGAGTTCAGCTATATTATTGTGCTCAATTTTAACGCCCAATGCTTCGGTCATATTTGCTGCAATTCCAACAGGTGTTGAAATAACCGGAGTACCTGTTAACCATGCTTCGGCAAGAACAATACTGAAAGTCTCGTATTCCGAAGTTAGAATCAACGCATCGTGTTCTTTTAAGAGTCGGCTTACTTCGTCCCACTCACAAGGACCAATGAAATGAATGGCTTCCAGGCAGCTATTCAATTTTGCCCATCTTTCCCATTCATCGGTATTCTGGTCGGAAACAACAGTCAGACTGATTTTCTTACCGGATTCGAGCCATGCATTTAAAAAACCATCGAAAAGGAAAGCCGGGTTCTTGGTGTTTTTATCCAATGTTGAAATATGAATGAACTTCCTGCGTTGAAGCGGGTTGTTTTCTCTCAAAGTAAAGATGTCTTCGTCCACAAAATTCGGAATAACCTGGATCTTGGTAGTAGGGAAGAGGGGCTTCATATCAGTTCTTAGAACATTTGAAACAGCAACGATTTCACTTGTATGCCGGCTTCCGCGCTTGATAAGCTGCTGGTGAAGCGAGATAAAGCTTTTTCGCAGTTTCTTGCGGTAATAAGATCCGTGTTCCATGACAATCAGCGGAACGTGGAAATAACGTTGTACACGCGCAAACTGCATGGCCCTTGGCAGAAAAACATGTGCAAAGATCAGGTCTATGTGATCGAGCAGGGAAAGTCCTTTTCTCAATGCTTTTCGCTGCAACCACCAATGAATGAAACGGTTTTTCGAAATATGATGATAGATACGTATGATCCGCAGATTGTCCGTTTGCTGGTCATCAACTTCTATGGAATTACAATTTTTATCGCCCATCGTGTGAAGTACCGTAACTTCATACCTGTCTGAAAGCAAGTGTGCAAAGCGCTCCACGAAATTTCCAGCATACGGATCTACGCGTGTTGGAAACCATGAGCTCATAATGAGGATATGTCTCTTCGTACCTGGCATCCGATAAATTTAGTGCATTTTTTGGCTAATTGCGTATGACGCGGAAAGTTTTTGTCTGATTTTCTCTACGTATTGTGAGAAAATAAACTCCTGACTGTAAATTTTTCAAAGAGATTTCATTTCCAAATTGTTGAAACGGAACGGATTGGCCCTGCTGGGTTTTTAGTTCAAACTCTTCCGTTCCCTGAAGCTCAGAAAGATGAATGATTCCATTACTCGGATTGGGTGAAATTTGAATGGATTCCAATACCTGGTCATTGAGTCCAAGCACACAAGTTAAGCGGTTCATGTATTGCCAGATCGTATCGTTGTATTGGGTTCCAATGAGGCTATTTCCCATTGTGCTTCCCATTCTCACCAAAACCAGGCCTTGCGACGGAACGACATTGATGATCTGCCCGTTCTTTCCTTCAGCCGCATACATATCTGCCGGAGCTGCCGGACATACTTCTCCGGGGAATACGAATTGAGATTGAGGAATCATGAAAGAAGATTTTCCATTCAGCCAGGTCAAATAACCGTAAGAGTTATTCAGCGATTGACTGCTGTTTCTCATTTCATTGAGATAAGTCAAATCCGGAAGGACCGGAGTTCCATTCCAGGAACCATCCTGGGAAAGTAATAATCCGAAACGAGCCATTCCACGTGGTCTTGAGGCAAAAACATTGTTGTATCCTAATTGAAGATAGGTACCAACCATTCCTATTTTTGTGGAGATTTTTTGATTTACCCAAGCGTTCAATGTCATTCCTGTTGCAGATTCAATGACTGAATCCAGCAAGGTGTAGGGACCATTGTGATATGCCCATCTTGTTCCGGGAGCAGCTTTGTAGATCAAACATGCAGGATCTGTACAGTGAAAGTCTGGAACTCCGTCGTCCAAACCGGTTGTCATAGTCAGCTGATGCTTAATGGTAATGGCATTTTCCTGGGCCAATGTTAAGCTGGTCCAACCTGTTCCAAGATAATCACTTGTTGGATCATCAATATCCAGGAAGTTCTCATGCTGGGCAATTCCTACGGCATAAGCAGTTAAAGTCTTCCCGGCAGAATTCCAGACATAGAAACTGTCAACAGTAAATGTCCCGAAATATTTTTCCAAAACGATCTTACCATCTTTGAGAACAATGAATGCTTTGGAATCGGAATCTTCCAGCCAGTCGTACATTTTTTCAATGGAGTCCTGACACCAGCCTAAAGCTGCGGGGTCAGTTGTTGACCAGGTACTTCCGGTTAATGGTGGGAAATACGTTTGTGCCTTTAAGCCTGAAAAGGCAAGGATAAAAGTCAGTAGAAGTAAGTAGTTTTTCATAGCCATTCAAAAGGATTTCTTTTGTAAGATACTATTTTTCAGGAAAGGTTTAAACCAATACTTTTTCGTAAATCGCTTCGAGTTGCTCAATAGCGAAATCGATCTCTTCTTTGGTAGTGTATCTTGAAAAGGAAAAACGTGCATTCGGGCGGGAATTATCAGCCTGGATTCCTTCCAGTACATGAGAACCTTTTGTTGCTCCGGAAGAACAAGCCGAACCTCCTGAACAGGCAACACCTTTCAAATCGAGTGTAAATAAAAGCATTCCGGATTTTTCGGTTGCCGGTAAGCAAACGTTCAATACGGTGTACAAGCTTTTTTCCGGATCTGTTTCTCCGTGGAAAGTGACATCCGAAAGGGTTGATTTCAACCGATCGATCATGTATGTTTTCAATCCCTGAACATGAGTTTGGTGTTCTTCCAAATCAGCGTAAGCCAATTCGATTGCTTTTGCCAATCCAACGATTCCGTAAACGTTTTCGGTTCCGCCACGCAATCCTCTTTCCTGTGCACCTCCGTGGATTAAAATATCGGTTTTGATGCGTTTGTTCGCATATAAAAATCCAATTCCTTTTGGTCCGTGGAATTTGTGTGCAGCACAGGTAATGAAATCAATTCCCAGTGCATTCAGATCAAAGGCATAATGCCCCATTGTCTGCACGGTATCCGTATGAAAGTAAGCATTGTATTTTTTGCAAAGCGCACTTATTTTTTCGATTGGAGCCAATGTCCCAATTTCATTATTTGCATGCATGATGGAAACCAAAGTTGGTTTTAGGTCTTGTAAATAGGTTTCCAGCTCGTTTAGATCGATGTTTCCTTTAGAATCTACTGTCAACCAACAGGCTTCGATGTTTTCACGTTCAGCCAAATGTTCAACGGTATGGCAAACTGCGTGGTGTTCGATCGTTGTAGAAATGATGCGTTTTACTCCCAATTGATAAACAGCAGTATTCAATGCGATATTGTCTGCTTCAGTTCCTCCTGAAGTGAAAATCAATTCATTGGGAGAGCAATTTAATTGCTTAGCGATCGAACGGCGGGAAGTCTCGATCAATGCTTTGGTCTGCCGGCCATAGAAATGCGTAGAAGAAGGATTTCCAAATTCATTTTGCAAAACAGGAATCATCGCTTCGGCAACTTCTTTCGCAAGTGGTGTAGTTGCAGCATTGTCTAAATATACTCGCATCGATTTTTTTTCTACAAATTTAATAGATTCAAAGGAAGAAAACCACTAATCTTTGCCAAGAAGAAACCGAAATGTTTCTTTTCCTTGGGGAGCTAAAAGCAGGTTTGATAAGAGTAAATGTGTTCGTTCCATTCTTTTGTTGGCTGATTTTGCTGTAGAAACGTGGTTCAGAATGTAGCGTTTCATTCCGGGAGTAAGCGCATCGAAGCGATCTTTCGATTCCGGCACCTGGATCCAGTATTCTTTGATTTCTTCAGAAACGGGAACTCCAAATTCGGATTCGTCCTTTTCTAATTGAATGCTTACAACATCTCCCAAAGTTTTCCCGATCTTTTTCAGTCGGTCTTTTTGAACCGTAATCATACCGCTTCCTTCTCCCAAAGCCAGGATTCCGGCCTGCCAGCTGATCTTAGAATCGAGGGTAATGATCAACCGCTGATTGAAATCTCCCTTTTCTTTTCTACCCGGAAGCTGCGCCAGGATATCCGGTGTAATTTCTACGAACCAGTAATTCAAATAATCAAGTGCTTTGATGTCTGTTTCAAATTCAATCATGGCGTATTCTTGGAAGCATAAAGATAAACATATAACCACTAGGAATATCTGAAGGGCTTACCACAAAGACAAGAAGGACACGAAGTTTTTTTCGTATAATACTTTTTACTACGAAGCTTAAAGATTCATTTGATTATTGGACTTCGCGAGCTCAGTCGCAGATTATAATATGTAGTTAGAGTTCATTTGGTAAACGTCCCTTTTCTCATTGTGCTTCATGGTAAAAACAAAAAGTTGTCGAAACTGAGCCTGCGAAGTCAATAATCATCCAATAATCTTCGTGTGCCTGGTGTACCTCGTGGTTAATAAAAAAAGCCCTCGATTTTACTCGAAGGCTCTTCCTCTTATTCAACCGTGAATCCTGTTTTTTGAGCGGTAGCAACTAAAGATTCAATGATTGCTGATCCAAGATCTTTTTTCGCGTTGGTCTCGGAAATTTTCTTTCTCTCCACAGCGATGTATTCTTCTCGTTTCTTGGAAAGCTCCCCAATTTGGCTTTGGTATTTGGTTCGATCGGCTTTCTTCGCTTCTATATACTTGTTTTGTTCCTCTTTGGTTTTTCCTTTCAATTCTGCCGGTAAATCTTCTGTACGAATACTGTCGAGTTTAACTGTTCCGTCTTCCACACCGTCCACTAAATCCCAGCTTGCATTCTTGTAATTGGATTTTGATTTAGCTTCTGCGCGTTCACTCATCACGGCATATCCTTTTGAGCTTGCATTTTGATCTTCCGCAGCTTGTTTGCTTGCACGATAAATTCCTGTTTTCCCATAACCGATGTAGGTTTTGTTCAAAGAATCATTTACGGAGATAATCTCTTTATCGTAAGGCGTATCAATGTGCTGGATCTCTTCGTTGGAGTTAATATTGAAATAAGAACCCTGCGTTTGAAGTGCTCCGTCATACCAGAATTCTTTTACGCCCTGGTCGTAAGCTCCGCAGTAGATCGTGTTCACAATAATGTCTTTTTCTGCTGCTGTCTTCAAAATTTTCTTGTAGTCGATTGGTCCCTGGTTGAAAGGTTCGTTTCCTGCAATATAGATCAGGCGTAAATCTGTTGGATTGGGAGACCACTTCAGGTCATTCATGGAAGCTTCTATCACAGCTGCGCAGTATTCAGATCCGCCGTTTGTTCTTAAGGAGAAAAGCTGTCCGGAAATTGAATCCAGGTCGGCAATCAGATCGGTGCGTTTGCGAATCCAGTTCGGAGTTTTGATCTCGTCATTTCCGTAATCATACAAAGCGATTTCCAATTGTGGAGCTTTTCCTTTGTCAGACATTTTGGAAGCCATGTTGACAATTTTCCAGATCGTAGATTTGGCTTGTTCGATCAAACCTTCCATGCTTCCGGAAGTATCAAATAGAATGGCAATCTGGATTTTACGTGCTTCATCACTTGGATGAAGAGGCTGAGCCTGTGCGAACTGAATTCCCGCCGCTAAGCTAACAAGTGTAATAAGGATCGATTTCATATCTTGGCGTTTTGAGTGAATACAACCAGGTTGTGATTCGGTTCAAAACGATGTGAAAAAGAATATGAATATGTAGGGGTGGGTCGCGACTCGCTCCTACATATTTTTAAAAATAAATTATTCTGATTCTGTCTTCAGCAATGCTTTTCGTTGAGCACGCAGTTCTGTCAACAAGGGTTCCAGTTGTGGAGCTTCTTTGTTGAATTCGATCGTTACGCGTTTAGTTCCTTTGAGGGTTTTGATTTCAATGTATTCCGATCCTCCGTCTGCACAATCCGGGCAACCGTAGCTTTCTTCCAGTTTCTCAAAACTTTCCAGGTTTACTTTCGTGCTCAGGCTTTTCCATTGTGCTTCAGTATAAGCGAATTGTTCTTTTTTGTCCGGGTTTTTCCCTGAATCTACACTGGATTCGATATACTGAACCTGTTCTTCTGAAAAAATGACTTCTTTTCTGCAATATCCGCGACAATGGCCAAAATTTGTACCGTGTGTAATACTTATAATTGCAGTTTCTTCGGAAACAACCGGTTTGGATGTGTTGCAGGACGAAAATAGGATGAAAAGCGAAAGAAAAGAGAATAGTAATTTCATAATCCGGATTTTTAACGAAGATAGCACTTTGAAAGTTAAAAGTCAGCAGGAAAAATCGAATTCTTATTCAATAACCACTTCAAGCCGATATAAATGATTTATAGTGCTCGATTTTTTTCAAAAGTCTATCTGCAAGGTATTGGTTTCCGTCTTTCAAATATTCATGAATCACTTGTGCTTCCTGAATATAATTTGCTTTTTTTTCGTCGTTCCAATAGAAAGGCGGAGCATACAAATTACAAATCCGGTCAGCAAGTTTCACAGCCCAAACTTCTTTTGGCTGCATTTTGATTCGTTCCAGGCTGTCGACCATCTTAGCTTCTTTATTTTCAAGCAGCTCATTTTTCGTCAAAGCAAGAACTCCTTTGGCTACCGAAGTACCAAATTGTTCTTCGATCATTTCAAAAGTTGCCTCCGTATCTTCGATGGTATCGTGAAGAACAGCACATAGTATTCCTAACTCTTCATTCCAGCCACTTTCCTGATTGAATGCATTTTGGACTTCAAAGACCACGCTTCCAATGTGATTGATGTATTCGATTTGTTCTCCTTCCTTTTTTCCTCCGTAGAATTGTCCGCTGTGGAGAATGCTTGCAAATTGCCAGGCTTCCTGGAGTTTATTGATGAATGGGTATTGATCGCTCATCCTGTGAAATTAATCATTTGGAATTCAAATAAACGTTGAGTGGTACGTATTTATCCAAAGTATCCGGAAAAGGTTATTTAACCTTTGTGATCTCGATCCAGCTTTCATATTCATGAAGCATGAAACAAACCGGCTGGTCATTTGCGGTACCGTCACAGGAAGATAATTTCTTGTATGAAGCCTTGATTTCCTGTCCGTGTTTGTAATTGCTGATTTTTTCGATATTACAAACGCGGTAATCCTTCCCGTCGAAATTCAGATAAACTCCGGTACAATCACGTACAACAGTAGCGTTTGTTGTTTTGCCGCAGGATACTGCCACCAACAAAAAAAATAGTAAACAGGTAAAAACAGTTCTTTTCATGGATATAAGTTAGAGAGAATGAATGAAAAATCCAAAAGTTTAAACTAGCACCCAACGCTTGTGTGCGAAGCGCTTTGTTTTACAACCTGACCTATTGCCGCTTGTTTTGAAAGATAGATCGTTGGAACTACAGCATTGTAATGGTGTGAGTTATTCAGGATGAAATCTGCGATACCATCATTATCCAAATCACCTGCAAAAACCAGAACCACCATGTTATCGTCAAAGTTGTCGTGTTCGGAAAGCAGACTTTTGCAGTGTTTTCCATTAATTGTTGCTGTTACATAAAGCTTGTAATTCGAGACAATGTACCAATCGCTGTCTTCGGATTCTTTCTCCTTATTTCCGGTAGCATACAATTTGTAATCAATTCCTAGGTAGCGAAATGAAACTGCTTCATCGGGATAAATAGATTGCTTTGAAATGACTGCTTTTCGAACTTTTTGTTCTTTGAAACGGGAAGTAGGAGCAATGAGGATCAAATTGGTGTCTTTGTTCGGAACAGTAAGTTCCCAAGCGCTTTTTTGATTTTCTTCATCTAATACAGGATCGTTGACTTGTGCAGCCCGAATTTTTGTCTGTTTCAGGTAGTAGCCGTTTGGTCCCTTAAAAAGCCCGATCCATTTCAAACTGCTTACATCGGAGGAAACCTCGTCATTGTGAAATATGCCCGTTGTTATAATTCTGAAGGGAATTGTATCCGAATCATTTAGCGACTTTTCCTCATTTTCAGTGTTTATTTTTGCTTTTAATTCGGTTTTAACTTCTTTTTGGTCGCTTTTGGGTGTGTCACTACAGGAACTCAAAACCACGATTGGAAGTAAAACAAGGATGATTTTTCTCATAGCATTCAGCCCCTTAAATTCAAATAGCTAAAATACGCTTTGAAAGCCTTGGAAAAGAAGAGGTGATAAATTCCGATGGAATAAATGATAGTCATGACAATCAACGGAATTTTATAAATCAGCGGAACCGGAATAAGCAGTGAAATTAGTCCCAGGACTGCTGCCAGGATCATGAGAATTCCCATGGTTAGCCGGGCCCAGTTTTTCCCCTGTATGATGAAATACATGAGAAAGCCTGTCAATCCGAACCGGATAATTTGCTGGAACAGCTTTTTAAGGTCTTGCGGCATGTATAACTGATAGAAAATGATAATGTAAAGTGAAATGAGCAGTAAACTCACAAAAATGCCGATTGTTTGACGTCTCCCTTGTCTGATTAATGGATTCATTGTGGATTTTTTGTTTCTCAAATATACATTATTTGGAAGGATGTTCTTAGCCCGGAGTTCCGATATCTCTCACTTTCCAGATTAACTCATTTTTGATTTCAATTTTTTTTCCGGTCTTCGGATCTCTAAAAAGCAAGTTCTTAATGAAAATACTTTGGCGGTAATTCAGAAGCCCGTTTTCAGAACTCGAATCACTGTATCCGATCATAAATTCTCCTTTGACAGCGTGTAAATGGCGTGTAACTACAGGTGGTCCGTTTTCCATTCTAATTATAATATCTGAGCAATAATTAGTTAGACTGGCATTTTTTTTATCATAGATAATAAGTTCGGTTAGCAAACTTCCGCTTAGACTGTCAAGGGTAATGTGATGACATTTTCCGGGTGACGGGGAAAACTTCGGATTAATGCGAAGAACATATTGATTGTTGACGAGTTTATAAACCGATTGCCCGCAAGCAATACTTTCTCCGGCTTTTGTGGTGTCAATACCCGCAAAACAAGGCATTGGAACCGTAATCGGTTCTTCCGCACGGAACTTATCCGTCTTTTTAGAGGTTTGTTGATTGGTACATGCCGCAAGTAAAACGATTGTGAGCAGGTAGTAAAGCTTTTTCATCGGTTTTGTTTATTGATTGGTGGATGAAGGTCGTTAATTATTCTTTTCGATTCCATTTTTCAGCAAAACAACTGTTCCGTTCCAATAAAACTCCAAATGCTTGTAGATTTCTATTGTTGGGAAATTCTCCGCTTCAACCGTCAACTCGGTTCCTTTTTCTTCGGGAACCAATCTAAAAGTAATGGTCGTGTAATTCTCAGCAATGTCTTTCAAATTCGACATCGAACTCAGGTATTCGTATTGAAAAACACGTTCCGGATCAAATTGAAGTATGGTTCCTTTGTTCTCAAATTGCAAATGATGAAACGCTTTAACAGTAAATGGACTTCCCACTTTCCAATCGCTGATTACCTCAATGTTCATTTCCGGGTCACCCATCCATTTTTTCATCAAGTCGGGAGAGGTAAGGTATTTCCAAACTTTAGAAGGTGAAGCTTGAATTGAGATGCTCTTTTCGATGTGCTGGGGATAATCGGATAATTCGTAAATCGGCATTCGCAATTCTAATTATTTCTGGTGATCATAACTCAATCCGGATTTCAATTTCCATTTCCCGTCTTCAATAATCCATACGTGTGTAAACTTTGCAATACTGGCATATTGCTCGGGTTTTCCATCCATCTTTTCATAAAAACGATGTTCGCCGTATTGGATAGCTCCGTAAAGTTCTCCATTGTCATAAAGCGGGAAAATTTTTACGCTTTCCAGAATGAGTTCTCTTCTGGATTGGTATGTTTCCGGTGATTTGCACAAACCGTTTTTCAGGTCGCTCAGGAATTGTTTGCGGTCCGAAATTCCGGATTTATCGTGAAAGAACTCAAAGTTTACACTGACCAGTTTTTCAAATTGAGAGATGTCGCAGGTATTGAAGCCAATGTTGAATAACAAACTGTCTTTCGAAAGAATGGTTTTGTAAAGAATGGAATTCGGTTCAACCTGGGCGGAAGCAAAAAAAGAAAACGAACTTAATAAAAGGATAAACAGGTGTTTTGCCATAATGATTCACAATTTCAATACTGAAAATTACAAGATTAAATCCGAATTCAATGGGTAATTAGTAATTCGCAATTCGTAATTTTGCAACATGTTCGTCGAATCCCTCTCATTAGTCAATTTCCGCAATCATTCTGAAGCTGAATTTCAGTTTGAAGCCGGCGTGAATTGCATTGTAGGGAAAAATGGTTCGGGGAAAACGAATGTGCTCGACGCGGTTCATTATTTGAGCATGTGCCGCTCTTACCTGAATCCCACAGACAAACAAAATATCCGTTTCAACGAGCAGTTTTTTGTGATCCAGGGCTGCTGGATGAAAGACGAACAACCATTCAATTTGTATTGCGGCGTGAAAGCCGGTGCGAAGAAGGTTTTCAAAAAGAACAAAAAAGAATACGACCGCCTGGCAGATCACATCGGGCATTTCCCGGTAGTGATGATCTCGCCTTACGATACGGATTTGATTTCCGAAGGAAGTGAAGTGCGTAGAAAGTGGATGGACGGAATTATTTCCCAGTTCGACCACGAATACCTGAATGATCTGCAGCGCTACAACAAAGTACTCGACCAGCGAAATGCTTTATTGAAACTGCAATTTGAGAATGGTTTCTTTGAACGCGAATCCATCGAAATTTGGGATGAACAATTGATCCGTTACGGAACAGCCATCCACCATAAACGGGTTACATTCATTGAAGCTTTTATTCCTTTGTTCCAGCATTATTACAAGTGGATTTCACAGGAGCAGGAAGCTGTTTCTCTGAACTACGAATCCAAATTGTCTGAAACGGATTTCCGGACTTTAATTGCTCAGGCTTATCCGAAAGATATGCGGGTTCATTATACTTCGGTTGGAATTCACAAAGACGACATCACTTTTCTCCTGGAAGGATTGCCCATTAAGCGTTTCGGTTCGCAGGGACAGCAAAAGAGTTTCCTCATTGCTTTGCGGTTGGCGCAGTTCGACTGGTTGAAAGAACGGCTTAAACAAACTCCGATCTTGTTATTGGACGATATTTTCGATAAATTAGACAACTTGCGGGTGGCACAATTGATGGCTTTGGTTTCTAAGAATACTTTTGGTCAGGTGCTCGTAACAGATACGGACGAAAACCGCGTTTCAGCTATTTTTGATACGATACAGGTAAAACCGAAAATGATCATTTTTAATTCAGAGTTGGTATGAACGATTGGGACGAACGCAAAAGAACCGGAAATGCGCAACCGATGAAAGAATTGGTGGATAAACTCATGAGCGCTTACCAGCTGCAGGGAAAAATGACCGAAATGGAAGTGCTCAGCAAATGGGAGGAAATGATGGGAAAGGCTGTAGCAGTCAGAACTACCAATCTTCAAATTCGCCAGGGAGTATTGATCATCCGTTTGAATTCTTCGGTGATGCGCGATGAATTGGCACACGGAAAGCAGATCATCATTGAACGCGTCAATCAAACAGCCGGAAAGCAGATTATCACAGATGTTTGGTTCGAGTGATGAAAAGACGAGTATAACTAAGTATTACTTGATTTCTTCGGATTATTTCTGTTATCCCAAAACAAAAGTAATTCAACTCTTTTTTTGCTTTGAATGCGATAGAACAAAGTACTGTGTGGGTGAATAACGGCTTTTCTTGCGTCTTTAGGCTTTTTACATTCGGGAAACCCCTTTGGAAAAGTATTGATGGATTGAATAGTTTGGATGACCTGATTTACAAACTCTAAATCTTCTTTTGCAGTAAAGTGAGTTCGGATATGCAAACGGATAGCTTCCAGAGTTTGTTTCGATCTGTTACTCCAGATAATTTGCATAAATTAAATTTTTAAGCCCGGGAATTCTTTTCTGAATTGATTCATCATTTCTTCATGAGAAGTTCCAGGGTCTGTGCCATTATCAAGTTCCTCCATAGCCAATCGAACTTCTTCCAATACATAATCCGGAATATCTTCTTCGATGTCTTTTGTTTTTTGAATCTTAAGACTACGCGCATATTCCAACATTTTAGAGACAAAAGTTTTATCCTCTGACTCTATAATCATCTGAACTAAATGAAGTTTGTTATCTGCCGTACTCATAACTCAAAGATAAGAAGAAAAGTGGTTGCTAGAACAACGCCAAGGTCTTGAAAACCAATTTTAACAGCTTTCCCAAACTGCTAAAATCATTCTTTGAGGGTTTAAACTAGTGAACTTTTTAAACTATTGAACTTTGTTCCTTAACTTTGTTAGCTAAAATTATCGCTCATGTCAGTGCATAAAAATGTAAAGCGCGTCACTACGAACGTTTTACAAGAAATGAAAAATTCCGGAGCTAAGATCTCTATGTTGACCGGTTACGATTTTTCAATGGCTAGAATCATTGATTCTGCAGGAATTGATATCATTTTGGTAGGAGATTCCGCTTCAAATGTCATGGCCGGACATGAAACGACACTTCCCATTACACTTGATCAGATGATTTATCATGCCGGTTCTGTGGTCCGTGGAGTTGAAAGAGCTTTGGTTGTCGTTGATATGCCTTTTGGTTCGTACCAGGGAAATTCCAAAGAAGCCTTGTCGAATGCTATTCGTATCATGAAAGAATCCGGTGGACATGCCGTGAAACTGGAAGGCGGAATTGAGATCATTGAATCCATCAAACGCATTCTCACAGCAGGAATTCCGGTGATGGGACATTTAGGTTTAACGCCGCAATCCATTTATAAATTCGGAACTTATGTTGTTCGTGCTAAAGAAGAGGGCGAAGCACAACGCCTGATCGAAGATGCAAAAGCGTTGGAAGAAGCCGGTTGTTTTGCCATTGTGGTGGAGAAAATACCTGCGGCTTTGGCCGAAAAAGTAGCGAAATCAGTTTCTATTCCAATTATTGGTATTGGAGCAGGTAACGGAGTAGACGGGCAGGTATTGGTAGTTCACGACATGCTGGGAATCAACAATGAATTCTCGCCGCGTTTCCTGCGTAAATATGCAAACCTGTACGACATCATGAAGGAAGCTGTTGAAAGCTACATCGAAGACGTGCGCAGCGGTGATTTCCCGAATCAAAACGAACAATATTAGTCTCTATGGAGCAAATCCGCCCGGAAGACGTCCTGTATGAAGATAACCACCTGATTGTGGTCAATAAACATGCGGGAGAAAATGTACAGGGAGATATTTCCGGTGATTTTCCGCTGGTGGAAAAAGTGCGCGAATACATTCGACACAAGTTTGAAAAACCGGGAAACGTATTCTGTGGTTTGATCCATCGTTTGGACCGGCCGGTTTCAGGCGGAATTGCATTTGCACGTACCAGCAAGGCTTTGACCCGGATGAACAAGCTTTTTGCAGAAAAACATCCGCGAAAAATTTACTGGGCAGTGGTTGAAAAAGCACCAAAAGAAAAATCAGGAAGTTTAATTCACCACCTGGTGCGTAACGAAAAGCAAAACAAGACTTACACCTATAACGAAGCACGAAAAGACTCGAAAGAAGCGCGGCTGAAATATAGGCTTTTGTTGAGTTCTGATAATTATACCCTGCTGGAAGTTGAACTGGAAACCGGAAGGCATCACCAGATCCGGGCACAATTGTCTGCTATTGGCTGCATCATAAAAGGAGATCTGAAATACGGAGCAAAACGCTCAAATCCGGATGGTTCTATATATTTGCATTCCAGGGAGTTGGAATTCGAACATCCCACAACGAAAGAAACAGTAAAAATAACAGCTCCGGTGCCCCAGGACAACTTGTGGCAGTGGTTTCAAACCGAGATTCATAAACATCCCCGACGCTAATTGTCGGAACTTAAAAGAAAAAAATGAAATTAGTTCCCGTATTTCTACTCTTCACTTCACTTCTTTTTGGGCAAACAAAACCTTATTATTATCCGGTTCAAACCTCGTTGGGAGATCACCACATCACCGCAATCGAACAAGATGCTTTCGGAAGACTGATCCTGGGAACCGACAAAGGGATTTTTAGTTTCAACGGGTTTCAGTCTAAGCAGATTGCGTCCTCCAAATTATATTCCAAAGACATCATTCAACTCCTGAAACTAAAAGGCAGATTCATTGGTTTCAACAGGACCGGACAGTTGTTCGAGATCAAAGGCGATGAGGTGGTTTTGATTCCTTTACCGGATGTGAAGAGTCAAATCCTGAGCCTGGAAGCAACAAAAGACAGAGAACTGCGCGTTTTGTGCCCGGATGCAGTCTATATTTTCAAATTCGAATCGAATTCGCTTTCCCTGGTTTCAAAAACCGCAATTCCTTTCTATGAAAAAGGAAGGTCGGAATTGATCGATTACTGTGAAAATGATAAAGGACGTTTTGCCCTGCTGTCAAGCAATGAATTGATCGATGTGGACGACCAGGTTGCCCGCACACTGCCCGGAATGACGGGAAGATGGATGATCGCAGACAAGAACAACCTGATTCTTTTTCCTGCAAAGCCAAACTCCAATATTTCACTTAAGTATGTGAACAAACGCTTTAAAAATCTGAATAAACTGATCGGTGCTTTCAATCATTCCATCCAAAAAGTGGTGCGGATTGATGAGAAAGTTTACCTGCTGTCTGAAACCGGACTGATTGTTTTGAAAGTGGGCGATATGCGTGTGAAATCCGTTATTGTTGGATTACAGGTAACAGCTGTTTTCCGGGACAAGAATAGAAATACCTGGCTGGGCACCAAATCGAAAGGATTGTATTGTATTCCGGATGGTTCCTACAAACTGTTGAATTCAACCGAGTTTAGTTTCCTGGATCTTTACAAGCAGGAAATCATTGCCAGGAGCAGTTCCGGTGAAATGATGATGCTGAGTAAGTTCGGAAGAAAAATCCGGAATAAGCTTCAAAACTCAACTCCAAAAATAGATCCCAAATCGGCCGGGATTCAAATGCCCCTGATCCTTGCAGACGAATTTGTAAAAGAAATCCTGCCCTTGAATAACGGGAATTTCCTGCTTGTTTCTTCCAAAGGATTGTTCAGTATAGAGGCAAAATCGACCAAAGAACTGCGTGATAAACTGAAGAAAGGAATGGGGCGAAATGTGATTTTGGAAAGTCCGGTAAAGTTATTTCAGCAGTCGGACACCAATGAAGTGCTGTTCTCTAATCTCGACGGATTGTTTTCACTGGACCTCAATACACTGGAATACCGTTCGATTCGCTATTTCAACGAAAACATAGATCCTTCGGACATTCTTTTTCACAAACAGGCGTGGTATGTTTTGAGTTCCTCAAACAAGATCTTTACCATTAAGAAAGGCAAAGTAACTCATGAAGTGAATTTCCGCGAAAACGGAAGCAACCTGCTGGTTTCAAGATTGAAAATTTACAACGATCAGTTTTATATTCTTTCGGACAAAACACTTTACCGCACAAAGAACCTGAATGGCGATTTGGAACGTTTGGAAGAGCTTTCCCGCATGAATGATCTGTTTTTGAGGGATTTTGTAGTGCTGGATGATAAAGTCTATGTTGCAACGCAATTCGGGCTCTTTGAATTCAGTTGGGAAAAAGTAAAAATGGAATTCCCTTCATTTATCCTTGGAAAACCTGCCGGAGATCATCAAATAGGTCAGACAAATATATTCGGAGCAGATAATATTGAAGTCAGTATTCCCTATGAGCTGGTGGAATTAATGGGAAATCACCCTTATCAACTGCAGTATCGTTTGGTTCGAAACGGCGAGAAAGATCAGATCCATTGGTCAGGTACTTCTTTGAGTTTAACAAAATTGACTTTTGAGCATTTGACCGCCGGAAGTTACGATTTGGAATTAAGGCTTTTTGATCCGGGAACAGGCCGCTATTCCAATCCGGATTCTATCAGCTTCAGAGTAAAAGCTTCCTGGTATGAAGATACTTTGGTTTGGTTTATCGCCGGAATCCTGATAGGTTTCTTTGGTTTGTTATATTTGAAAAGAAGAAAACGTCTGAAAAAAATGGAACTCCAGTAAGTTGATAAACAGTGCCTATGAAACAATTGCTACTAATTACTGTTCTCTTTATGCTGAATCTTTCAGCTTTGAAGGGTTATGCACAATGCGATACAAACAAGATCAACAAAGAAAACGACCGGATACTGGAACTGTGTTACGAAAAGCCGGATAACGCACTCAAAGCCTGTGAAAAAGTCATTAAACAGTCGCAGGAATGCAAATTTTATCCCGGCGAAGTGCGTGCCTTGATCCGGAAGGGGATTTGTTACGATGTACTCTCTAAACCTGATCAGGCCATTATCTTTTACAAAAAAGCCCGAACCGTTTCTCAGAAAAATAAATACATCAAAGGAGTTGCCTCCTGTGAAAATAATCTTGGATTGATCTACTGGCGCTTAAACGACCTGAAACGTGCCATTCATTCCTTTCACGAAGCGAAACTGGCTTTCGAGTTGATGGAGGACAATGTGAATGTGGCAACCGTTATGAATAACCTGGGACTGATCTATGAAGAACTGGGCCAGGAAAAAATCGCCCTATATTGGTACCGCCGAAGTGTGGAACTCTATAAGAAAGAAAAGAATACCGACCAGATACTGGATGTTTACTCCAATATCGGGAACATCTACACCTGGACGAACTTGAAAAAAAACGATTCCTGTATTTACTACTCGGAAATGGCCATCAAAGGGTATCGCAAAACAAAGAATAAGTACGGATTGTCTATTTCTTTAAGCAACCTGGGAACCGCTTTGGGGTATAAAAAAGAGTACGTACGTGCAGAAGCTGCATTCAAAGAAAGTGCAGCAATTGCTAAAGAACTGGGAAATGAATATTCCTACTTGAGCACCTTGATCAATTGGTCCAATTGCTGCCGGAAACAAAAGCTTTATGTCGAGCAGGAGAAATTACTCGTGGAAGCCTTCCCGATTGCGGAAAAATTGAATGCGCCCGAACAATTGTATAAAATAAGCGAATCAATGGGATTTATTGCTCTAAGAAAAGGAGATACCAAAGCTGCAATGAAGTACTGGGCTATCTTTCTTAAGAACAATACCAAATATACCAGGGAATTACAAGATAAAACGATCTCAAGGACCAATGCACTTTACGAGCTCAAATCCGAAAAGCAGCAAACGGAACTTTACCGGAAAAAGAAAGATGCCGAATTACTTCGCCAGCAGTTGAATAGAAAAGTAGAGAACACATATTGGATTGTTTTGGTCGCGATTTTATTCCTCACAGTGATCAGCTTAATATTCTACTTCATACGTCGTTCTTTGAAAAGAGAATTGATTGCACAGCAGCAGGTATTCCAGGCTACCAATGAAGAACGTAAGCGTATTTCCTACGATTTACATGATTTGGTTGGTTCTCAGTTGAGCTTTGTGGTGAACAATCTCGAATTACTGTCCTTCAGTGAGAAAGAAAATGAGCGCATCAACAGGACCTTTACCATGAGCCAGGAGGCTATGAGTTCCTTGCGGGATACTGTTTGGGCCCTGCATTCCGAAAGCATGTCTTCCAAGGTATTGCTGGATAGAATGAAGAACGTGGCTAAAAAATGGCTGCAGGATAATTCCATCAAAGTAAAATTCAATGTCCAAATGGATGATTGTGAACTGGATCCCGGAGTTTCTCTGCATGTCATGCGTATTTTCCAGGAAGGAATCAGCAACATCTATAAACATTCGAAGGCCAAAAAGGTAGAAATCACCCTGAAAGAAGAAGGAGATTCTCTGATGCTTTCCATTGAAGACTTCGGAGTGGGATTCGACCCTGCGGTGAAACCCGATTTTCACTATGGTTTGAAGAGCATCGAACAGCGGTCAGAAAAGATTGGAGCGCTTTACTCCATGACGAAAAGTACTTCTCACAACGGAATGGTGCTTTCGCTAAGCTGGAAGAAAAATAGCACAATTGCGTAATTGGAAATGCTGCCGTAAATAGGCATATTTGCTCTATGGGAATCTGTCCGATCGGAATTGTTGATGATAAGGTGTACAACGTACAAATCCTGACTGAAAAGCTGGAAGCTAAGTCGGGAGTGAAAATTACTATGTCGGCTTTTAACGGCCAGGCGTTTCTGCATGTACTTCCAACTTTGAAACCCCTTCCTGAAATCATTTTTATGGACATCGATATGCCCGTAATGGATGGAATTGAAGCCGTGAAACAAGGGAAAGCACTTTATCCGCAAATCCATTTTATCATGATCACTGTTTTTGATGATGAAGAGCGGATCTTTTCAGCCATCCAGGCAGGAGCAAGCGGTTATTTATTGAAAGACGAATCCATTGCAAACCTGCACACAGCAATCGATAATGTATTGGAATTCGGTGCCGCACCTTTGGCACCGGCTATTGCAAAAAAGGCCTACAGTTTCATTCAAAATCAACCCGCAGAAGCTTCAAATACGGAAGCAACTCCGCTTAGTTCGCGTGAAATGGACATCCTGAATTGCCTGGCGCAGGGGAAAAGCTACACGATCATCGCCGATGAGTTATTCATCAGCCCGCATACAGTGCGCAAACACATGACCAACATCTACGAAAAACTGCACGTAAACTCTAAGGTCGAAGCCGTTCGACTGGCGATGCAGAAGAAATGGGTATAGGGTAGTTATCAATTATGAATGAAGAAATTATTAAGAGTGCTAATCTTGATAATTGATAATTTTCTGATTGATAATTAACTAGAATCCGCTAAACTCTTTCGGACATTGGTACCTTCTTCGCATGCTCTTGTCATTGACATTCTTAGAGAACAATACCTTATTCGGGATCTCGAACAAGAGCGAAAGCTCATGACTGCCGTAACTGCTTGTTTTTAAGCGCGAGATCGTCATATCGAAATTGTAAGTGATGCGCCACAAGGTTTCGTATTTGGTTCTCAGGTTTAGCCCAAGGGTGAAAATGAAAGAATCATATTGTTTAAAACTCATCGCCGCAGTTCTGTTGCGCATCCAGATTCCGATAATGAACGGCTGACTGATGAAATTACTTCCTACGCTAAACGTTCGGAATTCGTTCTGCATTTCGTAGACAATTCCCGGTGAAACCACAAATTCATTGAAAAGCAGGTTGGCAGAACCGTGGAAGACCAGTTTAAAAGGCAATCTTTCTGTATCCGCTAGGAAAGCATCTTTCGGCTGAGATAAATGATGGATTGCACCACCAAATGTCATGTTGAAGCGTTTAAAAGAACCACGTTGTTTACGTGTCGAACCGTTGAACCTTGCAACCAGTCCCGCACTGAAATCTGCATAGGAAACGCTGTTGTAACCTGGTCTGTTGAAATTACTTTCCTTATATTTTCCCATCGTTTCATCCAGCTGATCGGAGAAGGTAAGTTTAGACCAGTCAATGTTCTTAGTCACAAATCCACCGCTTACGCCGGCCTGGAGAATGAAATTCTTGGTGTCTACCGGTCGGTAGGAATAATTGAGGTAACCACCGGCAGTTCTTAGCAATGCTTCGCCGCCTACATCAGAATAAGCCATGATTCCCAATCCCATTTTGTACATCGTTTGAGCTTCGGCAGAGAAGGAGTAGGTGTTGAACCTTCCCGGAATTGGTCCCCACAAAGAACGAGCGTTCAAACGAATAGCAATTCCATTGTTCACAGCCGTCATGGAAGGATTGTAATAAATCGGGTTATTGTAGAACTGTGAAAAGTTAGGATCTTGTGCGAACACGTTTCCGGCAGCAACGAAAAATAGGAATAGAATCAGTATTTTCATAGCTTATCTTATTACTGTTACGGTTCCGGACCGTTTGATCCGCCCTTTCGGGTATTCTTTTCCTTCCCAGATAGCTGCATTCCTGAAAGTTGCACTTGCTTTCCAAACGTAAGCATCCTGCTGCACAGGTTCGCCTCTGTAAGTTCCGTCCCAATATTCGGTTGGTCTTCCGTTTTCATCCAAAGCATTTGTCGACCAGATCAGGTTTCCCCAATCGTCGTAGATCAGGAGTTCGAATTCTTTCATATTTACTCCTTTCGGAACGAAATTGGCTACTTCGAAATCGGTATGTCCCGGACTCATAGCGTTCGGAATAAACAATCCATAGAAGAAATCCACTTCAATAGGTTTTACAATCGTGTCGGCACAGCCATAAATGGTGCTGGCAATGAGTGTGACGGTGAATTCTCCGTCAGATTCGTAACGTACAGTCGGATTTTCTTCGGAAGAAGAAGTTCCGTTTCCAAATTCCCAGGAATAATAATCTGCTAAACTGCTTAAGTTGGTGAAGTCAACAATTCCGCTCAATGGTTCCGGACCTTCCACATTCGTATACGCGAAATCCGCATTTGGCTGAGGCAGCACGGTAATTACTGCTCCGACAGAAATGGTATCGTTACAGCCTCCGTTTCCGTAAGCGATTACCGTAACCGGGTAAGTTCCGCTCGCATCAAATGAAGTCACCACCGGATTTTCGGTTAAAACAATAGTATTCCCGATAAACCAGGAAACAGAATTCGCGAATTGGGTATTTGCCTGAAGCAGGATTTCTTCGCCCACACAAAGGGAATCACTTGGCAGCATAAATGAAGCACTGGCCATTTGATAAGAAGATACTATTTTTTGAATACTGTCGATACAGCCGTGAATAGTAGTTCCAGTCAATGTTACGGTGTAATTGCCAACCGCATAGGTCGAACCTGGATTCGTTAACGTGGAAGATAAACCGTTTCCAAAATTCCAGGAATAGCCAACCGTATTCGTACTTTGATTGGTAAAGTTTACTACTGTTGGCTGCACGCACGGATCAACCGTTGTAAACGTGAAATCAACGTCAGGAAGCGGATAAACCGTAACAACCTGGAAAGTCGTATCCGGACAGCCAATATTGTCCAAAACGATTAACTGAACAGCATAAGAGCCTGCAGCTGTAAATGTGTGCGTCGGATTTGGCAGAATGGAAGAATTTCCATCTCCGAAATTCCAAACCTGGTTCACAATCCCCACACTGTTATTGGTCATTTGAACAGTCAGATCCATACAACCGGCATTCGGTCCAAGCGTGAATTGTGAATTCGGTCCCTGGTTTACCTTGATGACTTTGGTTAGTTGGGTTGTACAACCAAAACTTTGACTGATTCCTGAAAGCGTCACAGTATAAAATCCGGGAACGGAATAAGCATGAACAGGGTTCGTTAAAGTGGAAGTGGTTCCGTCGCCAAAATCCCAGTTCATAGAAGCAACCCCGGTACTTAGATTTGTAAATACCATTCCCTGGTTTAAACAAACAGAATCGAGGGAAGTAAAGTCAATTTGCGGCAACGGATGAACCGTAACGATTGTTGTTGCAGTGTCAAATCCGCATCCTGCTGCGAAAAGGGAAACAACATAAGTTCCCGGAGCAGTAAAGGTATGAGAAGGATTGTAAGCGCCTGAAATATTCCCGTCGCCAAAATCCCAGGAAGAGAAACTTGCACCTTGCGAGAACTGCGTTAAATTGATCGTGTGAGGAACGCAACCTGAAGGATTGTCAATGTTGAAGAAGGCATTCACTTGTGGTGGAAGTACCGTAATTTGATGTTGAACTGTATCCGAACCACATTCGTTGTTCACGATCAATTGAATCGTATAGGTGGTATCCTCTGTGCCGGTGTAAAACGTATGCTGAAGCGCTGCTCCGGCTGTGTCGGAAGTGGAACCATCGCCAAAATCCCATTCGTATGTATCCGGCAATCCGTAGCTGTTGTTCACCATGTCGAGAATAAGCGGTGTACAAAGAATATTGGTTGATGTTCCGAAAACGGCAGTTGGTGAAGGCATCACGGTGATTTGTTCCGAATGCGTACTGGTTCCGCAGAAATTGGTCAAACTCAAAGTGATGGTGAAATTTGTATCTGTGGTAGTGCTCGCCGGGTAAGTTTGTGAAACCGGAACAGGGTTTGAACTTGTTTGTCCGTTTCCGTAATTCCAACTGTAAGTTAAACTTTGGCCCAGTGAAAGGTCTGTGAAAACCACCGGCATGGGCCCGCAGGCCGAATCAGGTGTTAAACTGAAATCCGCTACCGGTGGTATCCGCACTTCAATCTGGTGCGTAATGGAATCCAAACACCCGAAGGAAGTTGTAACCACTAATTCCACATCAAAGAAACCGGAAGAAGCGTACGCATGACCCGGACTAACGACAGATGCTGTATTTCCATCTCCGAAATTCCAGTTGTTTTGGTTCGCCAATGTACTGGTATTCGTAAAGATTTCGTTTGTTCCGATGCAAGTGATCGGATTGAAGGTAAAATTCGCAATTGGCATCGGGTGAACGATGGCCAGCAGGGTATCCCGATTAATACAACCTGTGATCGGATTCGTAAAAGTATATAGGATCGTATTTGTTCCTAAAGGTGCAATTCCCGGGTCAAAAGTTCCCAACACAGCATCTGTGATTCCGTTTCCTGTCCACACACCGTTTGCCGGAGTTCCGGAGAAATTTACCGGATCATCGCTCGGACAGAATGAGGCATCAGTTCCAACGGTGACAACAGGCAAGGGGTGAACGGTGAAAATCATCGTATCTCTTGTCAAACAGTTTCCTGCGCCATTGGAAATAACCAGAGGAAATGTTCCTGCACTAGTAGGATTAAACAAACCACCGGAACTCACAAAACTTCCCGTCCATGTTCCGGAGACAGGGGTACCGTTCAATTGCACGTTTGGTGCATCGATGCATGCCTCCAGATCAGGCCCTGCATTTGCGGGTGTTGGATTGACAACCGTCACAATCCGCACATCTGAATTCGTACATCCAAAGGCATTGGTGAAGGTGTAAGTGAGGTTAAAGGTCCCAACAGTAGAAGGAGTGAAGAGTCCGGAAGCCGTTATTCCTGTACCAGCCCAGGTTCCGCCGGATGGAGTTGCTGTAAATTGAATAGGGAATGGCTGATTGCACAAGGTCGTATCGTTTCCTGCATTTACTACCGGCAATGGATTGACAGTGATGGCAAGAATATCCGAACTGGTACATCCGTTTGCATTGGTGAATGAATAAGTTAGGTTGCGAACACCTGCTCCTGCTACAGAAGGTGTAAATTCACCTATTGGATTCGTAATTCCTGTTCCCGACCAGGTTCCGCCTACCGGTGTTCCGTTGAGTGTTTGGATTCCGGTATCAATACAAATGGGGAAATCTGTTCCTGCATTCACAACCGGTAATGGGTTCACCAGGGCAGTAACCGTGTCTCTCAATAAACATGCTCCGGAACCGAGTGTGTAAACCAGGTTAAAACTTCCTGCAATCGTTGGGTTGAAAATACCACCGGTTGTGGTGAACGGACCAGTCCAGGCTCCTCCGGTCGGAGTGGGTGATAGAGTAACATTCGGTGCGTCAATGCAGACCGCAAAATCAGGTCCGGCATCCGGCTGAGTGGGACTGATGATAGTCACATTTCGCATATCTGAATTCGTACATCCGTTTGCGTTGGTAAATGTATAAGTGAGTGTAAAAGTCCCGGTTCCGTTTGGAGTAAAAAGTCCTGTTGAAGTGACGTTTATTCCTGTCCAGGTTCCGCCCGCAGGAGACTGACTGAGTTGAAATGGATTTGGCTGGTCACAGGCTGTTGTATCCGGACCGGCATTGACCACAGGAAGCGGATTTACAGTTATCACTAAGTTATCAGTAGCTGTACAGCCATTTGCATTGGTAAAAGAGTAAATGACAGTTCGGTTTCCGGCTCCGGCAACGGAAGGTGTAAATTCACCGGTCGGATTCGTAATTCCTGTTCCCGTCCATGTACCTCCCGGAGGAGTTCCGTTGAGCGTTTGGATTCCTGCATCAATACAAAGAGCGAAATTGGGACCTGCATCCACAATTGGTAGAGGATTTACTGCCATCAGCAGTGTATCACGCGACAAACAGGTTCCCGTTCCGAAAGTATAAACCAAAGCGTGTGTCCCAACTGTGTTTGGAGTAAATACACCGGCAGCAGTAATACTTGTTCCGCTCCAGGTTCCACCTGCCGGACTTCCAATAAGTGTAATCGTTCCGGCACCAAAACAGCGGGATGAATCCGGTCCGGCTGAAGCAGCAGTCGGATCAACAACGGTTACAAGTACAGTATCTGTATTTGTGCAGCCGTTTCCATTCGTGAAGGAATAAACCAGCGGGAAAGTTCCCGTTCCGTTTGGTGTGAATACACCTCCTGCAGTCACATTGCTTCCTGTCCAGGTTCCACCCGCAGGAGTTGGTGTCAATGTGAATGGAATCGGTTGATTACAAAGCGTTGCATTTGGGCCGGCATTCACCACTGGTAACGGATTTACGGTAATTGTTACAGTTGCAGAACCCGAACAGGTGCCGTTGGAACCGACAACCGTATAAGTTTGTGTGGCAGTTGGATTTGCGGTAACTGTAGCCACGTTTGTTGCGGATAATCCAGTTCCCGGACTCCAGGTATAATTGGTAGCTCCGGAAGCTGTCAAAGAAACAGATTGTCCGTTACAGATAGTTGCATTTGGTGGTGTAACCGAAATGACGGGGATCGGATTGACCACTAAAGTTACCGAAGAAGGTGGTCCGGGACATCCTGCCAAAGTTCCAAATACGGTGTACGTTCCAGCCTGTGCAGCCGTTACGTTCGTTAGTGTAAAGTTTTGCTGATTACTTGTAAAAGAGTTGGGACCGGACCAGGAATAAGTGGTGGAAGCAGAAGCATCAGAAGTGAAATTCGCTGTTCCACCTGCACAAACCGGGCTATTCACCTGCGGATTAAGCACCGGAGGAATCGGTCGAATGACAACGGAAGTATTTGCAGTAGTAGTACCACAGGCATTTGTTACCGCTAATGAGATTGGAAAAGTACCGGATGTGGGATAATTAATTGCTCCGGGAACAAGTGTGGCTGCATTTCCGGGTGAACCACCTGTAAATGTCCATGCATAAGTATCGGAAGGTTCCAGGCAATCATTCACCACGGCAGTTGGGCTTACGCTCAATCCGGCACAAACACTAGGAACGGTATTTATCGTTACCTGCGGAGGTGCCTGGGCTACAATGGCCTGATTCGTAATAAAAGAACCACATGAATTGGTTAAGGTTAATCGAATCGTATAATTTCCCGGTTGCGTAAACTGAATTTGCGGATTGACAGATGAAGCATTCGTTCCACCTACAAATGAAAATGCTCCTGAAGAAGGTAAACAGGGGCTTCCGTTGAAAAGTACCGTCCAAACACGTGTCACATTACACGTATTGGCCAGATTAGATGCATCCGTTACCTGTGTTACAAAAGGAATACAGGCTGTAGTTGGAGTAGCTGTAAACGAAGGGGTCGGAGGATTTTCAATACAAACTGTGCGGGTAATGACATTTACGCTGCAGTTATTGGTTGTTGTGAGTGTCACCGTATAAGTTCCGGGAGCAGTATAAACGTGCGTTGGATTTGTTAAAGTTGCAGTCGTTAAGGTTGCTCCATCACCAAAATCCCATTGGAATAAAGTGCTGGCACTACAAGCACTGTTAAAACCTGTTTGAGTGGTATTGAGGAACTGAACTGCAGCGCCCACACAATTGTTTACGGCTGCCACATTGAAATTAGCTGTAGGACCGGTATAAACACGGATAGGTGAGATGGAAGCCTCACTGCTGTCGCACAGGTTGATTGCTTTGATACGGAATACGAATTGATTTCCGGGCTGGCCGCAGGAAGAAGTTGTATAGGTATGACAGATAGTAGTTGGTGGCGGATGTGAAAATGTCTGTACCGGTGAACCATCTCCGTAATTTACTACGTAATAAGTTGTATTGTGATTAGATGCATAATTACTGAGCGGAAAGCAAAGAGTGATTGGTCCGCAGCCGGTTGTTGCACCGGGATTTGCAGCTCCGATAGCTGGATTGGTAATGTTTGCAATGTTGTAGGGGGTGGATTGAACACAACCGTTGTTTCCGGTAATGGTGTAAACCAGGGAGAATATTTCGGCTGTGGTATAAGTGTGTGAAACACCGGCTCCCGGAAAAGTAGACGAACTGAAATTGGGTGAGCCGTCTCCCCACTGGATCGTGTAATTTGAAACCAATGTGGTGGAAGAAGCATCAAAAACGGTCATCGCGAAGTTGGAACCGTCGCAGTTGCGCATGCCTGCAATAGGGTCAATCAACGCAGGATTTGGAAGCGCATTAACCGTTACCGTTTGGTTGAAACTGGCAGTGCATCCGTTGGAGTTCGTGACAACCAGCGTAACTGTAAAGTTTTGCGTTCCTGCTCCCACCGCATGATAGAGATGGACCGGATTAATGAGATTGCTGGTGTTTTGCCCTCCTGATCCGGGATCTCCAAAGTTCCAGGAATAGGTGAGGCCGCTTCCGGATGAGGTATTTGTAAACTGGATTGGAATATCGGAACAACTGTTGTTTCCGGTAATGTTGAATGAAGCCGTTGGAGGAGGGGCAACAGTAATGTTCACAGAATTATTATCCGTACAGCCCAAAGAAGAACTTACTGTGAGCGTATACGTTTGATTCGTACTTGCTGTAAGTGTTGGATTGGGACAATTGGTGCAGGAAAGTCCGGCAGCCGGAGACCACGAATAAGAAAGCGTTCCTGCTCCTGTTCCTGCAGGTGTTCCACCTAATTGAATCAAAGAACCAATACAAACGGTAGAATCCGGACCGGCATTTGCAGTGCATTGTGCAACCGTTGCCGCATGGAGCAAAAAACAAGCAGTAACAAGAAGAAATAGTTGCTTCATCCGTAGTTTTGTAGCCAGGTACAAAGGATTGAAATAAATTTCAAACCTGCAATACCTCAATTGTAGTAATAGTTATTGTACATCAAACTTTTAGGCAGGCTAATTTATGCAATAAAAACGCAAAAAAGAAACAGAAGTTGCCTGCAAAAAAAATCCCGTCCGGGCAAAGCCAGGACGGGATTTAAATATAGTGGACTATTTCTTAGTTGATAGTCAATTTTTTGATTGATTGGATTCCGTTAGAAGTAACAACCACGTTGTAAATTCCTGCCTGTAAATCAGCTACGTTCAATGTTTGAGAAGTACCTGAGTTTTGAGCTGTCAAAACAGTTCTTCCAGCCATGTCAACAAGTGTAATAGTTTCGCTTCCTGTCAATCCTGAAATAATTACAGATTCGTTTGCAGGATTTGGATATAAACCGAAAGTTGCTTTTTCATTTTTAGCCACATTCAAAAAATCATCAGGAACAACGCTGTTCATAGCAATTACCTGAGTTGTTGGTGTACCTGCAAGATTAATCACTAATTTAGAATAAACAAATACAGGTAGATTAGATGTTGCATGGTGGTAGTACTCATATTGTGTACGATCCATAGTAATTGATCCGATAACTGGAATGACTACTGTAGCTACATCATGCGATTTGTAACGCAAAACACCGGTTAAAGTAGTTGCAGCATTCAATTTCAATGTTCCTGAACCATCAACAGATGTTGAAACTGTTCCTGTAGTAGGATAATCAGTTCCCTGAACATTTGCTGTCCCTGAAAATGGATCTGAACCAATTGGAGCAGATGCAACAGCATATGGATAGTTCATCAATAATTGGTCATTTGCAGCCAATTTCACAATTACTGTTCCACCGAAAGATCCTCCGTCAAATACAAAACCTTGTGAATTGCGCGTACTTGCATTAGAAGTGTAGAATGAAGTAACAAACCCTGGGATGTCAATTGCAAATGTGGAAGAAGGATAATCTCCTGAGTAAGCCGTTGAAGATGGGGCAACCACAGAAACGTCTCTCGTTTCACCATAGATTCCCGGAGTTGTACTGTAATCCCAAGTCTGACCTGCTCCTGTCATTGCAGCAAAATCAACCGTGTTGGAATCCATTACATACATAGTAACATCTGTTCCAACAACCGGTTTGTTAGAATCTGTGAACTGCCCGAAAGCAGCTCCTGTAATTAAGCTAGTAGCTAAGAGTAAATTTAATTTCATAGTTTATTTTTTTTCTAAAATTACAATTTTACAAGGTTACCATATTGATTTTTATTTGAATGGTAACATTTGTTTTCTGATTGAATACAATTTTAACAAAAAGGTTGGAAAAACAGGATTATTAAAGCATAATCACAATTCCCGTACGCAGACTGAATAAATTCTGAAAACGGTATTTTGCTAATTGGAGCCTGTATTCTTCATCGTTATTACTTCCATAACCTAAATCAATGGAGCCAACGAACTCATCCAGAGCCAACTGAACAGGGAAGTTTACATGAAGATACCCGCCAAAATTCCAGGCAATGTTCTTTGAAATCGGCAAACGATATTCCAAACCGTAAAGCAAGGTCAGGTTGAAAGTAAATTGATCTTCAAATTTGAGCCTTTGGGTACTGATAGAAACGGAATCGGATTCAGAACCAATCATCTGGTAATAATCAGAAGAGGTAATGGCTTGATAGTTTCCGGACTTGAATTTGGAAAGCTCCACTCCAATTCCCAATACATTTACTAATCCTGTAGGCATATTCGAACCTCTGGACCCGATTTCAATACGAGGCATAATACGCAAAGTGGTATATTTTACACGAGCGTCATACCCACCTGAAGTGTTGTAATAATACCCGTATTCATCGTACATCTGTTTTTGGTTGATCTTTTCGAGGAAAATATTTCCGGTGTAGTAATTAAAATCTAAAGACAGGGCAGTACGCTCTTTCAGTACAAATCCCAAATTACCATAAAAACTATAGTTGAAATGATCGTCTTTAATTTTGTTACGGTACCTGCTGTAATACGCATTTGTCCGTAGTTTTCGTTCCTGGTAGCTCACCAGTTTTAGAAGCGAATTGTGATGACCGCCAACTCCCAATTGCAGCATAAAACGCTTACCGTAGAAACCGGTAGTTTGGTTTTTTTTCTTCGATGCGGCATCTGTGGTCTGACCGTAGGAACTTGCAGAAGAAATGAAAGATGCTGCAAGAAAAATGAATATGATTCTTAACATGGATTTTTAGTTAGTTGATTTGAAAATTTCATAAATTTTTGATCCCAATAGTACCCTGGAAGGTCTTCCGCTTACCATGAATACATTGGAATAATCTGCATGTCCGTTTTTAAGATCCACACCGATGAAATTGATGAATGTTTTTTGAGAGTCCAATAGTTTCCCTGTCAACATGATCAGGGCCATTGGCGGAACGTACCAGGTTGCAATAACTGGCTTGGCAATTTCCATTGGCGCACTTTTCTTGTTGTCGATATACAGGATCGTTGGGATCATGATCACGTCAGAGCTGTATTTTTTGGACATGTTCTGCAATTCGGTATAATCAACCGGAAAGAAATTTACTTTGGAATAGCCTTCCGTTTGTCTCAGTGCTGATTTCAGGTACATGAAAGCATTAAGTCCTTCAATAGTGAGTTCGCTGGGAGCATTGTCCGTACTTATTTTATATCCGTTATCGGTAGCTTCCTCCACAATTAGTTCGGTAGTGTTTGCTTTAACAGATTCCGAAATCTTAACAGTTTTCGGAGAAGATTCCAGGATTTCAACATCCGGATCCACCATTGCAATCGATTTTGTCTTCAGGTCGGGAATGGCCGGGATCAGCTTGTTTTTGTTGTCAGGGCTGCTCGGAGCATTTGCTGATTTAGCCTGGGTCGCTTTAAATATTGTTACAAAACTGCTGTCCGCCATGATATCCTTCATTCCATACAGGTAATAAGCCGTTGAATCAAATACTTGCGCGTCGATATTACCGTCTGCCGATCTTTTTTTCTTGATCTTATCGTATTTGGATTCGTTCTTTAAATTCTCTGCTTTTGTCAAACTGTCGACCGGGATTTTAGCGATAGAATCGTTATAAGATTTGTTTCTTTGAATGGCTTGCTGATAATTGTATTTGGAAAAAGATTCCAATGTGAACTGCTTCGTATTTGCGGCCGTTTCCACCATTCGCTCATAAATTGCCTGGATCTCAGGATCTGTTGCATTTGCAGCACGGATATCGTAAATGTGTCTGAGTGCAATGGATGAAACTTCCAATTTGTCCATTTTCTTCAATATTGCATGAAGGCTTGCAATTTCCCCCTCCTTGTGAATTTTAGATTCGAAAGGTTTAGACATACCTCCGGATTTAGTTTGTGCTAATGCAAGCCACGTTTTTGCTTTCATCGTCGTCAGGTATTGAGAGTTGGGGAACTCTTTTTCCAAAACGAAAACTGAATAAAGCGCATTCGTCAGGTCTAAGACCAAAATACTGTTTCGGATAGATTCGAATCGTGCAATTGTACGGATTTCATTAAAACGATCTTTACCAAGTGCATTGGGTCCGCCTTTCCAGCCAGTTCCTTTTTCAAGGACTTCCAACACTTGTTTTTTGCGTTTGGAAATGTTTGGGTGCGAACTTTTGCTGTCGTTGTAATTTTCTTCCGCAGTAATAGCAAAAATTTCTTTCGGGAATTTGAAAGCAGGTACATAAAACTCGTTCGAGTTAAAAAATTCCTCCGGTATTCTTACTTCATCAAACGGGAGGTAAGAGTACATCAATACATCAAAAGTAGGTTCGATCAATGCTTCCTCATATCCCGCGTTTTTGTACAATTCAATGGCATCTGAATCTGCTTCCAGTTCACGTTCCTTGCTGTAAGTGCTTAATTCATAATAATTCGCGTTTTTCAGAACTGTTTTTTGCTTGAAGCGCTCCAAAACGTGTTTGCGTTTGTAATGTGCAATCTCGTGAGCAAGAACATAAGCAATTTGTGCTTCGGAACTAACTTGAGAAATCAAGCCTGTGGTAACGAAAATAATTCCCTGATCAGTAGAAAAAGCATTCGTTTCATTCGATTTCAAGGTGTAAAAACGAAGTTCGTTGAATGTTGTTTGGTCGTCCTTTAATAAGTTCTTTGCAATGTCTCTAACGTAGATCGAAATAGGATCTCCGAATACACACACTTCTGAATGAAGAATATCATCAATAGCAGAATGGATTCCTGTATAAAACTTTTTTCGGAGAGAAACAGCCAGATCCGGGCGATCAACTTTTACGTCTCTGTCCACTTTTTCAGATGTAGAAAGGCTAAAATCTTCAGGAATTGGTCCGCTTGAAAGAAGTGTTTTGTACTGATTAAAATCCGTTTTTCCTTGCGCATAAAGCCCACTGGAAACAAGGATTGATAATAGGCAGGTTAGAATGAATGTTTGTTTTAACATAACCGGTTTTTTAGGTAACTGATCGTAAAAGTAATGAATCCGCAAGAATATGGCGGAATTGTTGGAAGATTTGTGGGTGAAAGAGGATTTGTACAGAAGAATTTCGCAGGTTCGAGATTCCGAATTCCGGATGAAAGTTTCGTTAAACCCCGTTTCTATAGTTGTAGGGTTTCGGACTTTCGAATTTTGAAAGTGCAGTTCGTTAAAACTAGAATTCTATAACTCTATAATTCTAGAATTCTAGAATTCTCTAATTCTCGAATTCTTCAGTAAATCGGGTTATTTCGTGAGTTCAAGGAAGTTGTAATCACTTTGAAAGAGGATTACAGCAAAAACTCCGACCTAACTCAAAAGAATGCTTTTTCTTTTTACATTTGTTTCCCACGCGAAATACTATGAAACAGAATTCTCTCTTCCGTAAAAAAAATGTTCAGGATATCCTTGCATCCGCTCAACAAGACTCTCTGGATGGGCACGATGCTCTTGGAAAACACTTGAAAGTAAGAGATTTGGCAGCTTTCGGGATCGCAGCAATTATTGGTGCGGGAATTTTCAGTACAATTGGTACGGCCAGTGCTGACGGCGGTCCGGCAGTAATTTTCCTGTTTATATTCACTGCTCTTGCCTGCGGATTTGCTGCATTTGCATATGCTGAGTTTGCATCCATGGTTCCTGTTGCGGGATCTGCTTATACTTATTCTTATGTAGCATTCGGAGAAGTGGTTGCCTGGATCATCGGCTGGTCGCTGATTATGGAATATGCCATTGGAAATGTAACGGTTGCCATTTCATGGAGTGATTATTTTTCCGGTATGCTTCACGGAATAGGAATTGATTTGCCTGCGTGGATCCAAACAGATTACATGACGGCTTCGAACGGTTATTATGAAGCTGAGTCACTGATGAACGGAGGGAAATTGTTTGAAAATCTCAGTATGGGAATGCAGGCCGCACATAATGCCTGGACATCTGCACCAACTATTGGGAATTTTCACATCATTTTTGATTTTCCGGCAATTATGATAGTGATTCTGATTACCTGGCTCGTTTACCGGGGTATGAAAGAAAGCAGGAATGCCAGTAACCTGATGGTTGTGGTGAAACTAGCTATTATATTACTGGTAATAGCCGTTGGAATTTTTTATGTTGACACAAATAACTGGACTCCCTTTGCTCCGAATAATGTGGAAGGAATCTTAAAAGGGGTTTCAGCCGTTTTCTTTGCTTACATCGGGTTTGATGCCATATCTACAACAGCAGAAGAATGTGAAAATCCACAGCGCGACTTACCTCGCGGAATGATGTGGGCCATTATTATTTGTACAGTTCTGTATGTCATTATAGCTTTGATCTTAACGGGAATGGTTTCTTACAAGGAACTTGCGGTTGGTGATCCATTGGCTTATGTATTCGAGAAATTGGATTTGAAATGGATGTCCGGAATTATTGCTGTTTCTGCAGTAGTTGCGATGGCTTCTGTACTGCTTGTTTTTCAAATGGGACAGCCGCGCATCTGGATGGCAATGAGCCGTGACGGATTGCTTCCAAAGAAATTCTCCAAAGTACACCCGAAATACAAAACACCTTCGTTTTCCACGGTTGTGGTTGGATTTGTGGTAGCTGTTCCTATCCTGTTCTTAAACCTTACAACCGTTACAGACTTATGCAGTATCGGTACTTTATTTGCTTTTGTATTGGTTTGCGGAGGCGTTTTAGTCCTGCAAAACAAAACGGATATTCCACGCGGGAAGTTCAAAACACCTTATGTCAATGGAAAATATGTACTTCCATTTTTGGTTGTCGGTGCCGGAATTCTTTTGTTTACAAAAGACTATAGGGAAGGAACTATGGCTTTCATTAAAAATGAAAAACAACTGAAGTCCGTTGAAGAAGTTTTGGGAGAATTGACCACCCGGCAAACACTGGCTCTTAAAAAAACGGTCGATGCGAAAGATCCGGAGGGCTTCAAAAAAGCAGAAAATGATGTCGAAAATTATTATTCGGCAGTTGAGAAAAACGAACAGTTTTATGCGGATGTAAAAGTGTTGGGAAGAACAGAGAAAGACTTGTATTCCTCCGGCTTCTCCTTGTTTGCGCACAAAATTCCGATGTGGATCTTCCTTTTGTTTACCATTGCAATTACCATTGTTACCATCTTTAAGAATCTTTCATTAATTCCACTTCTTGGACTTTTGTCCTGTTTGTACATGATGGCACAACTGAAGCTGGATAACTGGATTGCATTCTTTATCTGGTTGGTTATTGGTTTGGTGATCTACTTCCTTTACAGCCGCAAGAATTCAAAGCTTGGGAAGAAGACTTCCTGGTAGTTATAGTGCATATTTGCTGATTCTTCCTGTCTCTCTTTGTGTTTTTTGTCTGAAAATAAAGAGTGCATCACTTAGGGAGATTTAGCTCATCACTTCCTGTAACTTTTTGGAACATTTACCAGTCTAACAAATGTAATTGGATGCTTAATTCGTAATTCGTAATTCGTAATTCGTAATTCGTAATTCGTAATTCGTAATTCGTAATTTGGCATTCCTAATTAAATGATATGAAAGCTACTACAATTTTCACTCTCCTTCTTCTAATCGCTTCTGCGGGCACTTCCTGTAAAAAGAAAACCAAAGATCCTGATAACGACGGAACAAGCTACGCTTCCATGGAAGTCTATAAAGAAAATGCAATGGGTGTAATCTACAACCAGGCTACAAACAGCGTTGCTTACAATAAGCCCGATGCAAACGGGGTCTATAAAATCTATATTTCCAATTACGACGGAACAGGAGAATTTCAGCTGACTTATCCCGGATGGGCATCAGACAGGCAGCAATGGGCAGAAGAATGGGATCCTACAGGCCAGTTCCTCATTTGTTATGTGGAGAAAACAGCTTACGTTACCGAGCCGGATCATACACGTACTCCGGAAGATGCAATTCCCGGTTACGGAGCTTATACAGATGTTTGGATTGTTAAGCGGGATGGTACTCAGGCCTGGCAGATGACCAATTATACCAATGATTATGACAAAGGTGTGATTCATGGAGCAATTTCTGCCGACGGAACTATGTTTGCATGGACAGAACGCATCCAGGCACCTGTTTTTGCAGATTTGAACTTAGCTGCAGGAGCTTATGTATTTAAAGTGGCAGATGTAAGCTGGGGATCAATACCGGTTTTCTCTAATATTCGAACTTACCAGCCAAACAATGAATTAGCCGGAGGAGAAGTAGATGCCGTGAGCCCTGACAAAACAAATATTTTGATCTACAGTACCTTCGAATCCCATAATCTTGTTGCAACTCCCATTTATCGGATTGACCTGGCAAGCGGGAATACCACCAAGCTGACTACCGAAAGCTTTTCGCAGGCGCCTACTTATACTCCGAACGGACAAAAGATTGTTTATATGACAGGCGATCAGTGTGATATTTTTCCCGGGCAATTGCAAGGGGCCGACTGGTGGGTAATGAACGCAGATGGGAGCAATAAAAAGCGTCTCACATACATGAATATGAAAAACCATCCGCAAAGTGTTAACAGCTATCGTCTTGCAGGAACAGTTTCGTTTATCAATGACAGCACTTTTATTGGTGGAATAATGACACAATCTTTAGGTTTGACAGGCTATAGCGCATTGGTCAAATTCTAAATGGAAAATTGATAACGGACAATTAAAAAGATTAAATCGAGGAATCTTTTAATAAATTGTGCAATTCCTTGTCAATTTTAAATTTTACATTTTCAATTAGTCTTATCTTTGTGTTCGAAAAAAATCGCTCAATAGCATGTTTGATAATCTTACCGATAAGTTTGAACGCGCCTTTAAAGTTTTAAAAGGACAAGGACAAATTACTGAAATTAACGTAGCTGAAACATTGAAAGAAGTCCGCAGGGCTTTATTGGATGCCGATGTTAACTATAAGACAGCCAAAGATTTCACCGTTCGCGTGAAAGACAAGGCAATGGGTGAGAATGTATTGACTGCTATTTCCCCAAGCCAGTTGATGATTAAGATCTGCCACGAAGAGTTGGTGGAATTAATGGGTGGAAATGAAAGTGAGATCCAAATTCAGGGAGCACCGGGAATCGTTTTGATGTCCGGACTTCAGGGTTCAGGTAAAACCACTTTCTCCGGAAAATTGGCGAATTACCTGCAAACAAAAAAGAATAAAAAACCATTATTGGTTGCTTGTGACGTTTATCGTCCGGCTGCTATTGATCAATTGCACGTTCTCGGAGAGCAGCTTGGAATTGAGGTTTACTCGAATAAAGAAGAAAAAGATCCGGTTAAAATTGCAACGGATGCAATCATTTTTGCTAAAAGCAAAGGATTCAATGTGGTAATCGTCGATACTGCCGGTCGTTTGGCAATTGACGAAGCCATGATGGATGAGATTGCTCGTGTTAAAAAGGCAATCAATCCAACGGAAACCTTGTTCGTGGTGGATTCCATGACGGGTCAGGATGCAGTCAATACAGCAAAAGCATTCAACGACCGCATCAATTTCGACGGAGTTGTTCTAACGAAATTAGACGGTGATACACGTGGTGGTGCAGCTTTGTCTATTAAGACAGTTGTAGATAAGCCAATCAAGTTTGTAGGTACGGGTGAGAAGATGGACGCATTGGATGTGTTCTATCCGAAACGTATGGCCGATCGTATTTTGGGAATGGGTGACGTGGTTTCCTTAGTGGAGCGCGCCCAGGAACAGTTTAACGAAGAAGAGGCTCGTAAACTTCAGAAGCGTATTCAAAAAGATCAGTTCGATTTCAACGACTTTTTAGGTCAGATCCAGCAGATCAAAAAGATGGGTAATGTCAAGGATTTGATGGGGATGATTCCGGGAATGGGGAAAGCCGTTAAAGACGTCGATATCCAGGATGACGCATTCAAGCATATTGAAGCAATCATTTATTCCATGACTCCGAAAGAGCGCGCAAATCCTTCATTGATGAATGGTCAGCGTAAAAATCGTATTGCTGCGGGTTCCGGAACAAACATCCAGGAAGTAAACAAATTGCTGAAGCAGTTCGAGGATACGAAGAAAATGATGAAAATGATGAGTAATCCGAAGAACATGATGGGCATGATGAAGCAGATGAAAGGAATGAAGGGTGGAATGCCTGGTATGTGATATAATTAAGAATTAACTGTGCCTTCGACTTCGCTCAGTCACCGTTAATTTCGAAAAAGACACTGAGCGAAGTTGAAGTGACTTTTATAGTATATGCTGGATTTTCAACTCACTTCCAACGAACAATACTCCAACGCTTTCCGCGAAGCAGGAATCGCTTCCTTCAAAGAAGCCTGTGATTTTGTAGCCCGGCTTCCTTATGGAAGAAATGCCAATCGGGAAGATTTCGGATTGGTGTTTTCGGAACGAAAAGGAACCTGCTCTTCCAAACATGCTCTACTTGCAACACTTGCTTTGGAAAATGGACATCCAGAAATTGAACTAATAGCAGGGATCTTCCTGATGAGTGGAGAAACCCATTCAAAATTGAGTGATTTTTTCACCGATAAAAGTTATTCAAACATTCCGGAATGCCACTGCTATCTTCGTTTCCAGGGCGAACGCTTCGATTACACAGATACCTCCAACGGGTTGGAGCGTATTGCTCCTAAAATTGTTCGTGAACAGCGCATTGACCCCAATCAGGTCAGTGATTGGAAAGTGATGATCCACAAACATTACCTGCAAGGCTGGCTCACCCGGAATCCTGCGTTTGAAATGACTTTGGAAGAACTCTGGAAGGATAGGGAAGAGGCGATAGCGCTATTGGCAGGGATCAGTCGCGACTAATCCCCACAAATTCGAATTATTCCATCAATTTTATCAAATCTTCTTTCGAACAAACACCCGTAATTCGTTTTACTTCTGAACCATTTTTGTAAATAATAAACGTCGGAAAAGTGCTCGCACCCAATTCTTTCACCAATTGCGTTTGTGAACCACCATCCACATAAATTACCGGATATTCCTTTGACAATTCGGCCACAATCGGGCTCATTTTCTTACACGGCGGACACCATTCTGCCCCAATATCCACCAATACCGTTTTATTCTTAGGAATGGAAGCCATAAAATCACTCAGGTTGATTTGAGGGGTCTCTTTTTTGCCTTCAACAGGAAGATCTTCCAGGTTCCAGGAATTAATTCCTCCACGAAGATTGTAAACTGTTTCAAATCCTTGCTGCATCAGCCATTTTTGAGCTGCTGCACTTCTTGATCCCGCCAGGCAATAGACGTAAAGTGGTTTGTGCTTGTCGAGAGAAGCTGTACGTTCCTTAAATTGCTCCTGGTTATTCCAGTCTGCCTGAAAAGCATTGGCAATATGCCCTTGGTTAAATTCGTCGGAAGTTCGAACATCCAAAAGTTGTATTCCCTTGTTTTGAAGGGAATCCCGGAATGATTCAGGAGCTAGTTCTTTCTTCTGTGCAAACGGGTGAATCAATAGTGTTAAAAAAAACAATAATGAAACTTGCTTTGTGAAAAATTGAGGGTATATCATTGAATTTCAATGTCTAATTATACATTTAAAACAAGCGAATGTTCGACAATAGTCAACTTTTGGAAACCAAATCGCTCTTTCTCACGTAAATGTACTCAATGACGATTTGGAATACTTGTAAAAAACTGTTAATTTCGATGTAGTTAATGTTAGAAAATACAATTACGATAGCTTCTCAACACTTATACTCTATGTTTCTCCGATACTTATTTTTGTTGATTTTACTTACCACATTTTCTTCTATAACAAGAGCGCAGGATGTTTGGTTACAAAATCATTTTTCTCCTAGTTCAGGTTGTGCTTTATCAACTCTTGAAACGGTTACTGTTTTGGTAAATAACAACTCCGGTGTTATTATGCCTTCCAATACGATCCAGGTTTACTACAGAGTAGATGGTGGTGCAATCGTAAATCAGCCTTTATCATCAAATTTGACAGCAGGAGCTTCCTGGAATTTCAGTTTTTCGGTAAAAGCAAATTTATCAGCATGCGGAAGCCACACTCTGAAAGTTTGGGTTGCCAGAGCAGGAGATTTGAATCATTTGAACGACACCTTGTCGTGGACCGTTCAGAATGATTGTCCGATCGTTCCCGGAACAGTGACTTCAGATATTACGGTTTGCCAGGGAGCAAATGCAGGGACATTATCCTTGACAGGTTGGTCATATGGAACAATTACCGGGTGGGAATCTTCTACAAATGGCGGTTCTACATGGTCTGCTGCAACACCCGTTTCAACAACACCTTCTTTTGCTTACAATAACGTAGCACAAACTACCCAGTATCATGTCTTAATTAATGGTGGTTATTGCCCCAATGCAACTTCAGGATATGCAACGATAACTATTCAGGCTCCTCCAATTCCCGGCACACTGGCGGGATCAGACTCTTTGTGTGAGAACATGGCCAACGGAGTTATAACTCTTTCCGGAAATAATCAGCCGGTTGTGCATTGGCAGTATTCTACGAATGGTGGAGGTGTCTGGACAACAGATGCAGGAAATACAACGACAACTTATAATTATGCAGGGCTTACAAGTACAACGATCTATCGCGTATTGGTAGACGGTGGAATCTGTGCGGATGCATATTCCGATACGGCAATGATCTACGTAGATCCGGTTTATCCGCCTACGGTTTTGGCAGGAAGTGATTCACTATGTATTACGAATGCAACAGGTTTTGTAAATGCTACAGGTACTTTCGGTTCTGTTTTGGACTGGGAAATTTCCAATGATGGTATGTCATGGACCGGTGTAGGAAATCAGACAGGGAGCCAGGCTTATATCAATTTGACTCAAACTACATATTACAGAATGTTTACTGAAGGTGGGTATTGTCCGGATGTGATTTCTGATACAGCGATTGTTTACGTACAATCAATACCTGTTCAGCCAACTATCGGACCTTCTGATACCGTTTGTGCAGCTTCAGTAGTTGGAATCCTGAATATGACCGGTGCAACAACCCCTGTTTTGAATTGGGACTCCTCAATAGATGGAGGGAGTAACTGGACGGATATTGGAAATCCAACAACTTCTTATGATTATAGCGGTCAGACTGTGACAACTATTTATCGTGCTTTCCTGGATGGAGGTTTCTGTCCTGATTATTATTCAGATACAGCAATCATTAAATTAGATTCAGCTCCTATAGCAGGTGTTTTGAACCAAAGTGGAAATGCCTGTGAGTTTACATCCGAAGATTTACATTTAGTTGGTTCGGTGGCAGATTCATTGTTTTGGCAGTTTTCTACTGATAACGGTGCAACCTGGCAGACTATTCCTGATTCGGATACCATTGATTATAACACCTTTGCAATTACCCAGGATGTTCAGTTCCAGACAGTAGCATTAAACGGAGTTTGTCCACCCGCAATTTCAAATCCTGTTGCTATTACCATGCTTCCTTCTCCAATTGCAGATGCGGGTGTGGATACAGCAATCTATTTAGGAGAAACCGTTACATTGAATGGTTCGGGTGGAGTTACGGGAATCTGGCTGCCGGGATCAACACTTTCAGATGCAACAATTCCCAATCCTGTGGCAACACCTCCCGCAACAACAATTTATGTTTATAATGTGATTGATGTTTCAGGCTGTGTAGGAAGCGACTCGGTTATAATTACTGTACTGGATCCGATCCAGTTCAATATCCGAAATGTTGTTACAATGAATAACGACAACTTTAATGATACCTGGAATATTACCGGAGTGGAATTTTTCCCTATGACATCTGTCAAGATTTTTAATCAGTATGGGAAAATGCTTTATGAAAATGAAGATTATAAGAACGACTGGAATGGAAGTTTCAAAGGTGCTCAATTGCCAAATGGAACCTATTACTATGTTGTTTTGAAGGGTGGAACAGAAGAGGAATATAAAGGAACAATTACACTATTGGGAAATGAATAAATTACTACTACTTTGTATTTGTTTGTGCTGGGGAAGTTTATATGGACAACAAGTTCCTTTCTACAATCATTATTTAATAAATCCATTTGTATATAATCCTGCTTCTACCGGGGCAAGTGATTATGTGAATGCGAGCTTTGTCAGAAATCAGCGATACTCTTCTTTTGGGTCTACTGCGGTAAATAATTACCTGACAGTTGAAGGGCCGATTGCAAAAGGAAAGATGGGCTTGGGAATTATTGTTGCTCATCAAAATCAGGGAATTCAGCAGCAACTGATGTCGAGTTTGAATTACAGCTACAGATTGAGAATCAATGATGCACATAACATTCGATTTGGTGTTTCTGCAGGTGTTTTAGATAATCGAATCGATTATGATCAACTAAATGCAGAGGAAATCAACGATCCTTATTTAACGGGATTAAGACCAACGGCTCCTGTTTTTGATGTGAATGTTGGATTATTGTATAATTGGAAAGATCTGAGAGTTGGAATTTCTGTCCCTCAGATAATTGGCGGTAAAGTGAAATATGCCCGTGAAAAAAGCAGGGGATACTACCAATTGGAACGCCACTATATGATGTCTTTGGAATATGATTTTCATATCAGGGAAAAATTCATTATCAGACCGAATGCCGTTTTAAGGTATTTGCCGAACGTGCCGTTGCAATATGATGTAACGGCAATGGCTATTTACAACAATATGATTTGGGCTTCAGCAACTTATAAATCCGATTATGCAGTTCAGTTCAATGCCGGAGTGCGTGTGTTGGACTTCCTGAGAGTGGGTTACAGCTATGAACTATTAATCGGGGATCTCAAGACTTACAATACAGGAATGAATCATGAAATCTTCTTAGGGTTTTCATTTAAAGGAAAGCGTGAGAAAGAAATTCAGATTGTAGAGAAAGAAGTGCGCGTGGTAGATGATTTAGCTGCCAGAGAACGCGATTCAGTTCAGAAATTAAAAGATGAATTGGAAGACCGTTTGAAACGTTTGCTGGAAGACCGTGCTGAAAAGGATCGCTTACAAAGAGAAAAAGATTCATTGGCAAATCTTGCTAAAATAGAAGTAGTAAAACCGATAGATACTGTAAAACCAAGAGTTACGACTCCGGAAGTCATTCCCGTGGCAAAAGGATACCATTTCGTGAATTTGGATAAAAGCGAATCTCCGGATGGCTTTTATGTTATTACGGGAGTTTTCTCAAACAGACAGAATGCTGATTTGATGCTTAACAAGAATTTGAGTGAATATCCTTCCTCATACCTTGTGATTAACGAAGCAAATAACTATTATTATGTCGTAATCCTGTATTCTTTGGATCAGGAGCTTGCATCGAAGACTTTTAACGATTACAAAACAAAGAAGAAACAAAAAGTTTGGATTTTAAACTATTTGAAGAACTAGATTTTTAACACGTTTATCATTACCGCACCAGTTAGTTCGCTAGCTGGTTTAGAAACACTCTATGATTATGAAAAAAACTGCTGCTCTTGAATCGGTGAGCAAAAGCTGTGTGCTTTTGCTAGTGTTTGTATCCTTTTATTTTTCTTCACAGGGGCAAATGGTATTAAACCAAACAACTGCCAATAATTACGTCGCTAATATCTGCGGTCCCGGAATTACATTTTCCAATGTAACATTGACAGGAAGTGCAAACGCAATTGCTAATTTCGCAGGTGGTACATCAGCCGGAATTGGTGCTTCTATGAATACCGGAGTAGTAATGAGTACCGGTTTTGTAAATACTGCCAACGCTCTTCAGGGTACACCCGCTGGTGTTTTTAAATCGGATGTTAGTGGCGGTGCCCCAATTCCAACATTGAATACAATTGCCGGTGGAAATACCTTTGATGGGATTATTCTGGAATTTGATTTTATTCCTATTACCAATAATATCAATGTAAATTACGTATTCGGATCAGAGGAGTATAATGAGTGGGTGAATAGTGGCTTTAATGATGCATTTGCTTTTATAATCAGTGGTCCTGGTATTGGTGTTCCAACTAATATTGCTACAGTTGGTGCTTTACCGGTAACGATTGATAATATCAATCTTGGATCAAATGTTGGCTTATACAGAAATAACCTCACCTTGAATAATCCCAATGTGATGGATGGTTATACTGTTCAGTTGGTGGCTTCAAGAGCGGTTACTGCTTGTCAGACCTATCATATTCGATTGATGCTTGCCGATGGGGGAGACTCTGCTTACGATTCCTGGGTATTTATTCAGGAAAATGGATTGTTTGCCGTTGGAAATCCACCTGTTTCTTCTGTTACTTCAAGTGGGGCAGGACCGGGTATTTTCCCGGAAGGTTGTTCCAACAATACCATGACTTTCAACATTCCAACAGCTCAGGCAGCCAATTTTTCGTTTAATGTAACCTGGACGGGAACTGCAACTTCAGGAGTGGATTATGCGGCATTGCCAACAACGATAACTATTCCGGCAGGACAAACTTCGGTTACCATCCCGGTGAATGTGAATTTAGACGGGGTTGCTGAAGGAACTGAAACCTTGATTTGTAACTTTCCGGCTACGATATGTACTCCGGGAACTGCAATTGTAAACATTGTAGATTCTAATCCATTGACCACTGCGGCCAGCGCGGACGTTTTAATATGTGCTGCCGGTGGCAGCACACCGATTTCAGCTACTTCAACCGGTGGAACAGGAACAGTTACCTATACCTGGAATAATGGTGCAGGAACAGGAACTCCGGTGATCGTTACTCCTGCAGCTACAACAACTTATACAGTTACTGCAACGGATCAATGTGGAAATACATCAACGGACCAGGTAGTAGTAACAAACGGTGCATTGACTGCTCCAACGGTGACTCCAACTGCTGAGTCTTGTGCGAACTTCAATAACGGTTCTGTAATTATTAATAATCCGGTTGGTAACGGACCTTACACGGTAAGTATTTCCGGTCCTGCAACCGGTTCTGTTGTTGAAGCAAATACAGCAGGATCAACGGCATCTTTTACAAACCTTCCTGATGGGAACTATAATTACATCGTCACTGGTGCAAATGGCTGTACAACAAACGGTGCATTTACTGTTGCACCTGGTGGGGTTTGTTGTAGTGTCACCGCCACAGGCTCAAATGTACCTTGTAATGGTGCTTCAACCGGATCTGCTACGGCTAATCCAACCGGAGTTGCGCCCTATACTTATTCCTGGACGGGCGGTCAGACTTCCCAAACAGCAACCAATTTGAATGCAGGAAATTATACGGTAACATTAACAGATAACACGGGTTGTGTGGCTACAGCAAATGTTTCTTTGGTACAGCCAACACCTATTACAGCAACATTGACTCCAGTGAACGTGAGTTGTAACGGGTCATGTAACGGAACAATCACGGTAACAGCCCCTTCTGGCGGAACACCTCCATATCAATACAGCATTAATGGAGGGGCATTCCAGGCAGGAACAGCATTTACAGGATTATGCAACGGAACTTATGCCGTAACAATCAGAGATGCGAATAACTGTACAATTGTTCTGAACCAGAACATTACCCAGCCGGCAATTCTGAACTTAACACAGACTGCCATTACAGCCGCAAACTGTGGTAACCCAAGTGGAAGTGTCACGGTTTCAGCAACAGGTGGAACAGCACCTTATACTTATACTATTGATGGTGGAGCCAGCCAGTCAAGTCCAACATTTGGAACTTTGGGAGCAGGACCTCATACGGTAGTAGTTACGGATAACCGCGGATGTACACGTAACCTGGTAATTACTATAGTTTCCACGAATGCTCCTTTAGCATCTATCCAGAATCAGACCAACGTAAGTTGTTTTGGCGGTGTTAACGGATCTGTGATCATTGGTTTTGCAGGTGGAGTTTCTCCATTTACCTATTCACTTTCTCCTGGCCCAACGAATCAGGCATCAAACACCTTTACCAACCTTACTGCAGGAACTTATGTAGCAACGGTTACGGATGTAAACGGCTGTTCGGGTTCAGTAAACGTTAATATTACCACTCCTCCACAGCTGACTTATACCACAGCACTTACTCCGGCTTCTTGTAACGGAGTTTGTGACGGACAAATCCAGGTAAATGCATCCGGAGGTACTACACCTTATCAGTACTCATCCAATAACGGAATAACTTATGCACTTGCAAACCCAATAACAGGATTGTGTGCGGGACTTGTTCATGTTGTAGTAAAGGATGCCAACGGTTGTTTGACCAACTCGGATGTTACCATTACCCAGCCGGCACCGGTTTCAGCAACATTTACCAGTACCAATCCTATTTGTAACGGATCTTGCGACGGAACAATTACAGTTACCCCTTCAGGTGGTACACCAACTTATCAATACGCATTAAACGGAGGTCCTTCACAGGCTTCAAATGTCATTGCCGGGGCATGTGGCGGAAACAACACGATCCTTATCACTGATTCTCATGGTTGTCAATTCACAGGTATCCGCAATTTAGTAGATCCTCCTGGATTTGGAATTGATACTTCGGATTATGTAGACGCGAACTGCGGGTTCAACAACGGATCAGTTACAGTAACTGCAAACGGTACTAACGGACCATTCCAGTACACGTTGGTACCAGGGTATCCGACTTTCCAGTCAAGCGGGGTGTTCCCGAACCTTTATGGAGGTGCTTACTTAGTGACAGCAGTTGATCAATTGGGTTGTACAGATTCACTTTTCATCGGGATCAACGACGTTGAAATGGCTGGTATTGTCCTTGTTCAAACAGATGCGAACTGCCACGGAGTAGCGGATGGTACTATCGAGGTAACGAACGTCAGTGGAGCAGGAACAATTACTTATGATTTGGATAATGCTTTCAACCCACAATTGAGCGGTTTCTTCCCGAATCTTCCGTTTGGATCCCATGTAGTGACCATTACCGATATTGGTAACTGTGTATTTACGATTCCATTCATGGTTGCAGAACCAGCACTTATTGAATACGATACAGACCTTACAAACATTACCTGCAACGGTGGAAACACGGGTGAAATAGAATTCATCAATGTTACGGGAGGAACAGGAGCACACCAGTACAGTGTTAATCCGGCTCCTTTCCAGACAGGAACAAGCTTCCCGAACTTAGCAGCAGGCACTTATACTTTAGAAGTTACGGATGCTCTTGGTTGTTTGGTAAGCAGTACGGTTACTTTAACCCAGGCAGCACCACTTACAATTGCAACCACGGTTTTCGACCTGAATTGCTTTGGAGACAGCTCAGGAGGAATCCAGATCGGATCAACAGGCGGAACAGGAGCATACCAATACAGCATTGGCGGACCTTTCTCACCGATTGAATCTTTCTTCAACCTGGATGCAGGAACCTATACGGCTACTACCCAGGATGCGGCAGGCTGCCAGGTTACAACTACTGTAACTGTAAACGAACCGGCACAGCTAACAGCAACCTATGCACCAACGAATGCTTCGTGTTTTGGGGTGTGCGACGGAGAAATCGTTGTGACAGCAACAGGCGGAACAGCACCATACTTGTACAGTCCTGACAATGGATTGAATTACTTTGTATCGGCAACACTTGACAACTTGTGTGCAGGAAACATTGACCTGGAGGTAATTGATGATAACGGATGTTTCATCAACGCAGTTCAGGTGATCAGCCAGCCAACAGCAGTTACCCTGAATGTTGTTCCTACCGATGAGACTTGTGCGGCTTCCAATGGACAACTGGCTATCACAGGCGCAGGTGGAACAGGAGCTTATACTTACAGTGTGAACGGAAGTCCTTATACAGGTACCTCATTATATACTGGATTAGCTGCAAATGTTTACAATGTATTTATCCACGATGCAAACAGCTGTGAGGCAGATACCACGGTTTCTATTACCAACCAGGCTTCACCGAACATTATCGGAGCAGTAGTGACGAATGTCTCTTGTAACGGAGTTTGTGACGGAACACTTCAGGTAACAGTATCAGGTGGAACAGGAGCAATCACTTATTCGATCGGAACTCCACAGGCAGCTTCCCTGATCACAGGAATTTGTGCAGGAACTTACACATTAACAATTACGGATGCTAACGGATGTACGGACACTCAGCCGATTACTGTCACAGAACCGGCACCTCTTCAGGCTACAGTTACACCAACAGCACTGACTTGTTTTAACAACAATACAGGACAAATCACTTTTGCAGCATCAGGCGGAACAGCACCTTACCAATACAGTACCAACGGAGTTGCATTCTCGAACCAGTCAACTGTTCAGTTCCTAAGTGCAGGAACCTACAACACGGTTGTAAGAGATGCGAACAATTGTACGGTGAATACGACCATAATTATTACCGAACCGGCTTTGTTGGATATTCAGAATATTGTAACAAACAATGCAAGCTGTCATGGAGTATGTGATGGAGATGCTGCAGCAACTATTACAGGCGGAACAGCACCGTATGATTTTGCGTGGTCTAACGGAACTACCGGTATAGGAATCAATACGGTGAATGCACTTTGTGCTGAAACTTATGATGTGATTGTTGAAGATGCAAACGGATGTACGGCAATGGAAATTTTCGATATTATAGAGCCGCCACTATTGGTGATTGCAGGAACAACAGTTACTGACGCTTTGTGTAATACAAGTTGTGACGGTATAGCAGTTATTAATTCTCCGCTTGCTGTAAATTACAGTATCAATGGTGGAGCGATGCAGCCTTCCAATACATTTAATAACCTTTGCGCAGGGTCTTATACTATCGAAGTGGAAGATGCGGCAGGTTGTACTCAAAACGGAACATTTACAGTTGGTGAGCCTCAACCATTGGTTCAGGCAGCTATTCCTGAGGACGGGATGTTGATCTGTTACAATGGGAATGGAACCCTTTCTGCAAATGCTACCGGAGGAACTGCTCCATACTACTTTGTGTGGAACACAGGAGATACAACTCAATTCCTGAACATAAGCCTCACAACACCTGCTACATTTACATGTACGGTATATGACCAAAATGGTTGTGTGGCAGGAAACGTTATGAGCGCTGATATTGGAATCATTCCATTATTCAATGCTTCGGTAACAACCCCAATGAATGTGTGTCCGGGACAAACGGTAACATTTGTTGCATCAGGTTCTGATGGTCAACCGGGATTGGGAGGTTTCCCATATGTTTATCAATGGTTGACATATCCGAACATGAACCCTATTGACCTGGGTGAATCATACACCTTTGAACCCTCCGGTAATGATACGGTTGTAATAATAGCTCATGATGAATGTTTTACATACGATACATTAATGGCAGTTGTAAATGTTTATTCATTGCCCGATTCGGTATTCATAGTAAATGATGCGAGTGGATGTGCGCCGCTTACTGTTGAATTTAATTTCCCTGGATCTTCTGCCGGATTAATTTCAAGTGTTACCTGGGATTTTGGCGATGGAACAACAGGAAATGGGATCTCAACTGTTTCTCATGACTACACAGAAGTTGGATGTTACGATGTATCGGTAGAAATTACAACCACTAACGGATGTTTGATAGGAAATACAATTCCGAACGTTGTTTGTGTGGTTCCTGATCCGATTGCAGATTTCAATTGGAGCCCGGTTCCGCCTACAACCATTAATTCAACGATCAATTTCAATGATAATTCGGTAAATGCAGCTGTGTATGATTGGGATTTCGGAGCTTTCGGAACTTCAACGTTGGAAAATCCGGTGATTAATTACGGAGATATTGAAGCAGGAAGCTATGAGGTTTGTTTGAAAGTTACTTCTCCGGAAGGATGTATAAGTAATATCTGTAAACCAATCGTGTTTGTTGAAGAGTTCCTGATTTATGTACCAAATACATTTACTCCGGATGGAGACGAGTTCAATAATATCTTCAGGCCGGTAGTTCCTGATGGAATGTCATTGGATGACTATACATTTAGAATCTACGACAGATGGGGTGAAGTATTGTTCGAATCACACGATGTAAGTGTTGGATGGGACGGAACTTATCAAAATGTTCCGGTCAAAGAAGGTGTTTATACGTGGACAGTTGTCGCAGCAGGAGCCGGTGATAAAAAAGCTCGGGAATTCAAAGGGCACGTAAATATGTTGAAGTAAAATTCGATTATATATTAAACAGTAGGGGCGAGATTAATCTTGCCCTACTTGTTACATCCTTTTTTTATTTGAAAATCGCACCCAATATTTGCTTATAACCAGAATGATTGAATGCGAAATTATTTTTTAGACAGAAGGAATCTATTTCAAAAATCATACCGTATTTGACCAGGTAATCACATAATTATTTCTATATTGTAATTTTATGAGTATTTACTTTTTTTAACAATAAAGGCAACCCTTTAAAAAAAAGACAGTCAATACATTGAACTAGAACTATGACTATGAAAAGAACTACTGCTTTCAGATCAATCTGCAATTCATTATTGTTTGTATTGTTCACTTTGGGTTTTTCAACAGTATCCTTAGCTCAATTTCCGGGATGTCCGGATATTAACGCTGGTCCGGATCAGACCTTACCCTGTTCTACGCCTTGTACGAACTTAACGGCAACTCCTTTTGCAACTGGTGCAACCACAACTTATGGAGTAAGTGCGATTCCGCACACACCACCAATTGCTTATAACCAGGCAGGTGGTACGGCGGTTTCCGTTGGAACGGATGACGTTTGGTCTCCACCAATCTCATTGCCATTTAACTTCTGCTATTATGGAGTCAATTATACCACCATTAATGTAGGTTCTAATGGAACTATCCAATTTGGTGGAGGTACTGCCGGAGGATCTTTTCAACCCTGGTCATATACTGCAAGTTGTCCGAGTACAGCGTTATCAGCTGCAGGAGATATTTATGGCGTTTATCACGATATTGATCCGACAGTAGCAGGATCTGTGACCTGGTATCTATTAGGTACTGCACCTTGTCGTATTTTTGTGGTTTCCTATAATAATTTAGGACATTTCAGCTGCACGAGTTTACGAAGTACCCACATGATGGTGTTGTATGAGACAACCAATGTGATTGACGTATATGTCCAAAATAAAGCAACTTGTGGTACCTGGAATGGTGGTCGCGCAATTATCGGTATTCAAAACCCGGCCGGTACTGCAGGTATTTCGGCTCCAGGTAGAAATGCAGGTGCTAACTGGACTGTAACAACTCCGGAAGGGTGGCGTTTTACTCCTACAGGAGCTCCTAACTACTCAGTAGCATGGTTCCAGGGAGCAACCCAAATCGGTACAGGAAATACAATCAATGTCTGTCCTACCGCCACCACTACATATACTTCTGTAGTAACTTACAACCGATGTGACGGAACAACTGTGACCGATAACGATCAGGTGACCATTAACTTTTCGAATTTAACTCCGCCAACCGTGACTCCAACCGCTGAGTCTTGTGCAAACTACAATAACGGTTCTGTAATTATTAATAATCCACCGGGTGCCGGACCTTATACGGTCAATATTACCGGACCGGCAAGCGGTTCCGTCGTCGAGGCAAATACAGCCGCCGCCACGGCCAATTTTACCAACCTACCGGATGGGAATTATAACTTTACTGTTACCGGGGCAAATGGATGTACAACAAACGGTACATTTACTATTGCGCCGGGTGGAGTATGCTGTAGTGTTACTGTTTCGGCAACAAATGTGCTTTGTAGCGGTGCTACAACAGGATCTGCAACTGCCACACCAATCGGAGTTGCACCATATACTTATTCCTGGACAGGGGGACAAACTACCCAAACAGCATCCAATTTAGGAGCGGGTTCATATACAGTTACACTGACAGATAACACCGGTTGTGTTGCAACTGCAACTGCTCCGGTTAATCAACCAACACCTATTGCAGCAACATTGACTCCGGTGAACGTAAGTTGTAATGGATCATGTAACGGAACAATCACCGTAACAGCCCCTTCTGGCGGAACACCTCCATATCAATACAGCATTAATGGGGGAGCATTCCAGGCAGGAACTGTATTTACAGGATTATGTAACGGAACTTATGCCGTAACTATCCGTGATGCGAATAACTGTACCCTTGTCCTGAACCAGAACATTACCCAGCCGGCAATTTTGAACTTAGTACAGAGTGCTATAACGCCTGCAGCTTGTGGTTTGTCTAATGGAACAGTAACTGTTACACCATCAGGTGGAACAGCACCTTATACTTATACTATTGATGGTGGAGCAAGCCAGTCAAGTCCAACATTTGGAACTTTGGGAGCAGGTCCGCATACGGTTGTTGTTACAGATAACCGCGGATGTACCCGCAATCTTGTTATTACTATTGTAGCAACAAATGCCCCTGTAGTATCTGTTCAAAGCCAGACGAACGTAAGTTGTTTTGGCGGTGTTAACGGATCTGTGATTATTGGTGTTGCAGGTGGAGCTTCTCCATTTACATATTCATTAAACGGTGGACCTTCCCAGGCATCGAATACTTTTACCAACCTTACTGCAGGAACTTACACGGTAACAGCTACAGGTAGTAACGGGTGTCCTGGATCGGTAACTTTTACCATTACCAGCCCTCCGCAATTGACTTATACCACAGCCCTTACTCCGGCTTCTTGTAATGGAGTTTGCGACGGACAAATCCAGGTAAATGCATCCGGAGGTACTACACCTTATCAGTATTCATCCAATAACGGAATAACTTATGCACTTGCAAACCCAATAACAGGTTTGTGTGCGGGACTTGTTCATGTTGTAGTAAAGGATGCCAACGGTTGTTTGACCAACTCGGATGTTACCATTACCCAGCCGGCACCGGTTTCAGCAACATTTACCAGTACCAATCCTATTTGTAACGGATCTTGCGACGGAACAATTACAGTTACCCCTTCAGGTGGTACACCAACTTATCAATACGCATTAAACGGAGGTCCTTCACAGGCTTCAAATGTCATTGCCGGGGCATGTGGCGGAAACAACACGATCCTTATCACTGATTCTCATGGTTGTCAATTCACAGGTATCCGCAATTTAGTAGATCCTCCTGGATTTGGAATTGATACTTCGGATTATGTAGACGCGAACTGCGGGTTCAACAACGGATCAGTTACAGTAACTGCAAACGGTACTAACGGACCATTCCAGTACACGTTGGTACCAGGGTATCCGACTTTCCAGTCAAGCGGGGTGTTCCCGAACCTTTATGGAGGTGCTTACTTAGTGACAGCAGTTGATCAATTGGGTTGTACAGATTCACTTTTCATCGGGATCAACGACGTTGAAATGGCTGGTATTGTCCTTGTTCAAACAGATGCGAACTGCCACGGAGTAGCGGATGGTACTATCGAGGTAACGAACGTCAGTGGAGCAGGAACAATTACTTATGATTTGGATAATGCTTTCAACCCACAATTGAGCGGTTTCTTCCCGAATCTTCCGTTTGGATCCCATGTAGTGACCATTACCGATATTGGTAACTGTGTATTTACGATTCCATTCATGGTTGCAGAACCAGCACTTATTGAATACGATACAGACCTTACAAACATTACCTGCAACGGTGGAAACACGGGTGAAATAGAATTCATCAATGTTACGGGAGGAACAGGAGCACACCAGTACAGTGTTAATCCGGCTCCTTTCCAGACAGGAACAAGCTTCCCGAACTTAGCAGCAGGCACTTATACTTTAGAAGTTACGGATGCTCTTGGTTGTTTGGTAAGCAGTACGGTTACTTTAACCCAGGCAGCACCACTTACAATTGCAACCACGGTTTTCGACCTGAATTGCTTTGGAGACAGCTCAGGAGGAATCCAGATCGGATCAACAGGCGGAACAGGAGCATACCAATACAGCATTGGCGGACCTTTCTCACCGATTGAATCTTTCTTCAACCTGGATGCAGGAACCTATACGGCTACTACCCAGGATGCGGCAGGCTGCCAGGTTACAACTACTGTAACTGTAAACGAACCGGCACAGCTAACAGCAACCTATGCACCAACGAATGCTTCGTGTTTTGGGGTGTGCGACGGAGAAATCGTTGTGACAGCAACAGGCGGAACAGCACCATACTTGTACAGTCCTGACAATGGATTGAATTACTTTGTATCGGCAACACTTGACAACTTGTGTGCAGGAAACATTGACCTGGAGGTAATTGATGATAACGGATGTTTCATCAACGCAGTTCAGGTGATCAGCCAGCCAACAGCAGTTACCCTGAATGTTGTTCCTACCGATGAGACTTGTGCGGCTTCCAATGGACAACTGGCTATCACAGGCGCAGGTGGAACAGGAGCTTATACTTACAGTGTGAACGGAAGTCCTTATACAGGTACCTCATTATATACTGGATTAGCTGCAAATGTTTACAATGTATTTATCCACGATGCAAACAGCTGTGAGGCAGATACCACGGTTTCTATTACCAACCAGGCTTCACCGAACATTATCGGAGCAGTAGTGACGAATGTCTCTTGTAACGGAGTTTGTGACGGAACACTTCAGGTAACAGTATCAGGTGGAACAGGAGCAATCACTTATTCGATCGGAACTCCACAGGCAGCTTCCCTGATCACAGGAATTTGTGCAGGAACTTACACATTAACAATTACGGATGCTAACGGATGTACGGACACTCAGCCGATTACTGTCACAGAACCGGCACCTCTTCAGGCTACAGTTACACCAACAGCACTGACTTGTTTTAACAACAATACAGGACAAATCACTTTTGCAGCATCAGGCGGAACAGCACCTTACCAATACAGTACCAACGGAGTTGCATTCTCGAACCAGTCAACTGTTCAGTTCCTAAGTGCAGGAACCTACAACACGGTTGTAAGAGATGCGAACAATTGTACGGTGAATACGACCATAATTATTACCGAACCGGCTTTGTTGGATATTCAGAATATTGTAACAAACAATGCAAGCTGTCATGGAGTATGTGATGGTGATGCTACTGCTACAGTTGTAGGTGGTACTATTCCATACAGCTACAATTGGTCGAATGGAGCCACAGGTGGAAGTGCAAATGCATTATGTGCAGCGTCTTATTCATTGACTGTTACTGATAATAATGGATGTACGGCCGTTGAAAGCTTCAATATTACTGAGCCGCCTTTATTGGTAATTACAAGTACCAGTGCAACAGATGCATTGTGTAACGGTGACTGTAATGGTACCGTCACAATTAACTCAAACCTGGCAACAGGTTACAGTATCACTGGTGTCAATGGTGGTGCAATTCAGCCTGCTAATACATTTACCGGTCTTTGTGCAGCAACATATACGATAATGGTGCATGATGCAGCAGGTTGTACTCAATCAGGTACTATCGCAGTAGGAGAACCTCAACCGTTAGTTCAGGCAGCAATTCCTGAAGATGGATTGTTGATCTGTTACGATGGTTATGGTACTTTATCGGGAAGTGCAACAGGCGGAACTGCTCCATACTACTTTGTATGGAATACAGGAGATACTACTCAGTATTTGAATGTGAATTTAACAGCTCCTGCTACATTTACGTGCACTGTATATGACCAAAATGGTTGTGTATCGAATGCACAAACAGCAAATGTAACTGTGAGACCTCCATTTGTGGCTTCAGTAACAACTCCGGTCTCAGCTTGTCCGGGACAAGCTGTTATGATGACTGGTTCAGGAGTAGATGGTTTACCAGGATATACTTACGAATGGTTGACTCCAACAACACACGATACATTGGCGAATGGTACTTCTTACTCATACACTCCAAATGGATCTGAAACGGTATTGATGGTTGCACATGACGAATGTTACAGATACGATACATTGCCTGTAACGGTTCAGATTTATGCATTACCAAGTCCTGAGTTTTTGGCTTCACCGGCATCCGGATGTTCACCGTTAACAACGACATTTGATTTCCCTGCAGCAACTGCCGGGTTAATTACAAACGCTCAATGGACGTTCGGTGATGGTTCAACCGGAAGTGGTACATCAGCTGTACAACATACATATACTCCTGTAGGATGTTATGATGTAACAGTTCAGATCACTACAATAGAAGGTTGTATTACAGATACTACACTGCAGAACTTTGTGTGTGTGGTTCCGGATCCGATTGCAAATTTCAATTGGAGCCCTATTCCACCAACAACCATTAATTCAACGATCAATTTCAATGATAACTCTGTGAATGCGGTTACTTATGATTGGGATTTTGGAGCATATGGAACTTCAACTTTGGAAAATCCGGTGATTAATTACGGAGATATCGAAGCAGGAAGCTACGAGGTTTGTTTAACTGTGACTTCTCCGGAAGGATGTAGAAATGATATCTGTAAACCAATCGTATTTATTGAAGAGTTCCTGATTTATGTACCAAATACATTTACTCCGGATGGAGACGAATTCAACAATATTTTCAGACCGGTAGTTCCTGATGGAATGGTTTTGGATGACTATACATTTAAGATCTTTGACAGATGGGGGGAAGTATTGTTCGAATCACACGATGTGGAATTTGGATGGGACGGAACTTATCATACTGTTCCTGTGAAAGAAGGTGTTTATACATGGACAGTTGTTGCTAAAGGAGCCGGTGATAAAAAACTACGGGAATTCGAAGGGCATGTGAACATGTTGAAATAGAATATAAAAAAATCACACTAAAAAAAGGGTCAGTTCGCACGTGCGGACTGACCCTTTTTTGTTTTTATGTTGATTTAAAAATCGGTGTAATCCGCAGTAGGGCCATAACTTGGAGGGACAGGTATTCCAAGTAATCGGTAATTCACTCCCAGTTGAGCACGATGATGAACAGTTTGATTGTGTGCCACACGAACAACTTCCTCTTTCGTACAGACCATATGAATTTTATCGCCCGAACGAAGTGTCCATTCTTCATTAAATACGGAATCAGGAGTGTTTTCTAAAGCTTTCATTCCTTTTGCAATGCACTCATCAAAATAACTCAACGCTTCTTCTGCCGAATTTAATTGTTTCGGATTGTAAGCAGCTGTTTCAAAATCCAGTTCATCTGTAGTTACAGCCATTTCTGCCCATAAAGCAAGATCGATTACGTGTAGAAAAAGATCGCCAATCTGCATACTTTTCTCATGTACCTTATAATTTTTTTTATCAAAAGGGAATGCTTTGATAAATTCTCTGGTAGTTGCTGCTTCTGCTGCCAACTGTGCTTGTAATTGCTCTTTTCTTGTCATGATTTCTAATTTTATACAAAGAAAAGGCCCGTCACTGACAACCCTATGGCAGTCCGTATTTTAATTCAAAATTAAAAATGCAAAATTCAAAATGGGAGATAAGTTTTGCATTTTAAATGCATCATTTTGAATTAATAGTTCACCGGTAATTTATAAGAACTCAAAGGAATATGGGTATCAACCTGAAACGGGTTCATGGTCTTATAAAGTTCTTTGATCCGTTCAACTTTGAAATCGCGGTAATCCTTTCTCAGTTGACAATAGCCGATCAAATGCCAGGAAAAGGCGTAAAATACCAGCCCGATAGGTTCTATAATTCGCTCAGAACTTTCATCCTTAAAACTCTGATAAGTAATTTTGATTTGAGTCTGTTCCGTAATCGCATGCTGGATTTTCGCCAGGTATTCAAATTCGAAGTTGAGCCTTTTCGGAAGCTGAAGTTTGATACTTTCATCCAGGATGGCTACTTTTTCTTTGTCGACCTGTTTTAGAACAGCTTTGATCTTTGTCAAAGCGCTATCAAAGGTAGATTGGACGGAACGGTCTCCGAAACCACCCATTAAAGACTGAGATAACAATAAAGCATTGGCTTCTTCCAGTGTAAAGGAAACCGGGGGAGTAAAGTAACCGGGAACAATGAAATACCCTTTATTCGGTTCGAAACTTACGGGAATTCCTGCTTCTCCGATTGCTTTGATATCCCTATATACGGTTCGCACACTGATTTCAAATTTCTCTGAAATGCGTTCAGCGCTCACATATTTGCGAGATTGAAGCAGGGTAACAATTCCAAATAAGCGATCAACGCGATTCATTGGTTTTTAATTGGTATTACTTTTCCTGGATTCAACAAATTCTTCGGGTCGAAAACCTGTTTGATGGAGCGCATCAGGTCCAAACCAATTTCACTAAAAGCCAAATCCATATACGAAGTTTGAACCAGGCCAATTCCGTGTTCTCCGGAGATTGTTCCTCCCAGTCGAACGACTTCCGTGAATAACTCCCGGATGGCATGAGGCAGCTGATTGTTCCAGGTGTCGTCGTCCAGGTTGTCTTTAATAATATTAACGTGCAGGTTTCCGTCTCCGGCATGTCCGTAACAAACGGATTTAAACCCGTATTTCTTTTCCAGTTCTTTTACTTTTTTGAGAAGCTGTGGTAATTCATTTCTTGGAACTACGGTGTCTTCTTCTTTATAGATGGAATGAGTCTTGACACATTCCCCGATTTTTCTGCGTAAGCGCCAAAGACTTTCTTTTTGAGCTTCTGTTTCGGCAAAAAGTACTTCATCAATATCGAATTGCTCAACCAGTTCCAGGATCTTCTCACATTCCTGCATCAATACATCCGGATTAAAACCGTCCAGTTCGATCAATAAATGTGCATCGTGATCATCCCGGAGAAGATTTGGAGCGTCATCCACATAAGGAGTGGTGAACAGGATTGCATCCCGGTCCATGTATTCCAATCCGCTTGGAATAATTCCCGCCATGAAAATTTTGCCCACAGCTTCACAGGCTTCAACGCCGCTTCTGAAAGGGACCAATAAGAGTAAATTATGTGTCGGATGAGGAATTAAACGCAGAACAATCTTCGTTACAACGGCCAATGTGCCTTCACTTCCTATAATCAATTGTGTTAAGTTGTATCCGGTTGCATTTTTAATCACGTTTGCACCGGTCCATAGAATATCTCCATTTGGAAGAACTACTTCCAGGTTCAGCACCCAATCTTTCGTTACACCATACTTCACCGCTTTCGGTCCGCCCGAGTTTTCAGCGATATTCCCGCCAATAAAACAAGATCCTTTGGAAGCAGGATCCGGAGGATAAAACAAACCAACGGCTTTCACGGCATTCTGAAGTTCCTCAGTGACAATTCCCGGTTCGGTAATCACCTGGTGGTTTTTCTCATCGATGTGAATGATTTTATTCATTCGTTCCAAACTCAGGAGCACACCTCCATAATTCGCCAAAGCGCCACCGCTCAAACCTGTCCTGGCCCCGGATGGTGTTACGATCAGATCATGGGCATAACAATACTTCATGATGGCAGAAACCTCTTCAACCGTTTCCGGTTTTACAACAATAGAAGGATAGAAAACAAAGTCTTCCGTATGATCGGATGCGTAGTGTGCATCTATAGCCGGCCCGGTTTGAATGCGGTCTTTCAATAGCTGCGTGAAAAAATGAATGTGTTTCTCTTCGAGGCTCATTGCCATTGATACTGATTTTTAGTAAAAGTAGCGAATTTTAGACGTTTTAAGGATACAGTCTTTGTTTAGCGGCTTCATTTTGATTTTCCTTTAAAATAAGTACACTTTTTTATTTTTTGATGCAGATAATCGCGGGTTATTTGTGAAAATGATAGTAACTTTAAGTTTGTTCAATTTTCCCCTGTTATGAATCAAATTGCTTGTCCGAATTGTGGTACTCATATCGATGTAAATGATCTTTTGGCTCATCAGCTGGAAGAACAAATCCAACGCAAATACCAAAATGAGCTCAATGAAACACGAAATGAGTTTGCGAAGAAGCAGGATATTTTGTTGCGTGAAAAAGAAGAATTTGAAGAAAAGAAGCGTCGTGAAAACGAATTGTTCCAGGAGCGTTTTGAGCAGAAACTGAAGGACGAGCGAAAAACGATCGAAGAGAAACTGAAAGCAAAGCTGATCCTGGAACAAGGCGAACAATTTGCAGATCTTCAAAAGGAATTGAACGAAAAATCGGAGCAGATCAAAGAACTGAATCGTACAAAAGCCGAGATTGAAAAACTGAAGCGCGAAAAAGACGAATTGAAGGAAGTGGTGGAAGCCGAATCTCAAAAGAAATTGAGCGCTCAGATCCAGGAAGAAAAAGAAAAAATCCGTAAAACAGAAGAAGAACGTAATGAGTTACGTGTTCGTGAATTGCTGAAGCAACTCGAAGACCAGAAAAAGCTGACGGAAGAAATGAAACGCAAGCAGGAGCAGGGTTCTATGCAGCTGCAGGGAGAAGTTCAGGAACTGGCGATAGAAGAGTGGTTAATGGCGAATTTCCCGATGGACACCATTGATGAAATCCGAAAAGGTGCAAGAGGAGGTGACTGCATTCAAACGGTTCACACCCGCGTGCAGCAAAATTGCGGAACGATTTACTACGAATCCAAGCGCGCAAAGGACTTTCAGCCTTCGTGGATTGAGAAGTTCAAAGCAGATATTCGTGACAAGGGTTGTGATATTGGTGTTTTAGTAACCGAAGTGATGCCTTCCGATATGCAGCGAATGGGATTGAAAGACGGAATCTGGATTTGTACCTACGAAGAATTCAAGGGACTTTGCTCTGTTCTGAGAGAAACGATCGTTCAAATTAGCAGTACATTGGTAGCACAGGAAAATAAAGGCGACAAAATGCATTTGCTGTACGATTTTCTGACAAGTTCCACGTTCAGAATGCAGGTAGAGGCTATTGTTGAAGGATTTACTCAAATGAAAGCTGACCTGGAAAGTGAAAAAAGATCGATGCAGCGGATCTGGAAACAGCGTGAAAAGCAAATTGAAAAAGTGATCGTCAATACGATCGATATGTATGGATCGGTAAAAGGAATTGCCGGGAATGCAGTCCAGGAAGTACGTGCTTTGGAATTACCTGGTGCTCCTGATTTGGATGATGAAGATTAACTTTGGAATTATCGTCTTATGGATAGCTGGTTTCTTTGCTTTTTCTTAAATTAGGGTTCAAATGTTTCAGAAACTTAAAACAATAAAGATTTTTAATAAACCTACTTGTTTCGATTCTTAGAGATTTTCAAGGTATTGAACCCTTTGAACTACTTAAACCATAGCAACTGAAAGTCTGCTAGTGGTTGAACTTTTAAACTTTAAATATGATCAAATTCGCATACACCATTTTGTACGTTTCAGATGTTAAGAGAACAGCTGAGTTTTATTCCAAAACTTTTGATTTTGAAGTGCGTTTTATTGCACCCGGCGATGAGTATGCAGAATTGAATTCCGGTTCTACTACTTTGTCTTTTGCGGCGCATTCCCTGGCAAATTCGGGTTTAAAAGACGGGTTTCAGACACCGGATTTGAAAGCAAAACCTTTTGGGATGGAAATTGGTTTTACAACAGTGGATGTTCCCGCATTGGTAGAAAAAGCAATTGCTGCAGGTGCCACGCTGGTCGAAGAACCCAAAGAGAAACCGTGGGGACAAGTTGTTGCGTATGTACGCGATTTGGAGGGCTTTTTGATTGAGATCTGTACTCCGATGGATTAGGAATTCCGAATGAATCCATTTTCTTTCAGTGATGATTTGTTCGATATGAAGTATATTCGTACAGAATGAACCGATTGAAGAGCACATACAACACCTTTAAACAAGTACCGGAGAAATACCTCATTTTACTTGCATTTGCAGTCATTTATTCACTGGTTTCGCTGGTAAATCACTATTTGTTTCGAACCTATGCAATGGATTTGGGGATTTACTCGAATGCCTTGTATGATTATTCCCATTTTCAATGGAACGACAGCGGCGTTTTTAAAACGGAGCCTCAAAATTTGATGGGAGACCATTTTGATGTTTACCTCATGCTGTATTCTCCCTTTGTTTGGATTTTCGGCTCCTATACTTTACTGATTTTCCAAATTATTAGTATTCTTTTCGGAGGATTGGGAATTTACCGTTACTTCAAGGAAAACAGGATTCTAGCGATGAATGCGATGCTGTTTTTCTATTCTTTTTTTGGTGTTTTCACGGCTTTGGCGTTTGATTTTCACGATAGTGTAGTGATAGCAATGCTTGTTCCCTGGCTTTTCGTTTTTACCAAAGAACGGAAAATGAAATGGGCAGCGTTTATGGTTGTGTTGCTTTGGCTGGGGAAGGAAAATAGCGGGTTGTGGATTGCATTCGTTTGTTTCGGACTTTCGCTATTGAACTGGAAAGAGAAAAGATGGCGCTTCTTTTTCATCCTTGCAGGGTTTGCATCCATGGTTTATTTTCTCATAATCTTAAAGTTAGTGATGCCGGCAATGACTCCTGACGGGATTTATCCGCATTTTGATTACACCATTTTAGGTGGAACGATGACAGAAGCCGTCAAGCATTTGATCTTTCATCCGGTTGATTCTTTTCAATTGTTCATCTCTAACTTCAGGGATCAGCTTGCTGATAATACGAAATCAGACTTGTTTAATTATCTCTTGTTTTCGGGGATTGCCCTTTTGATATTCAGACCAGCTTATTTATTGATGCTGATCCCCATCTTTTTGCAAAAGTTCTTTCACGATTCTATCAATATCTGGGGAGCAGGATTTCATTACTGCATTGAGTTCACACCCATTTTAGCGATTGGGGTATTTGAAGTAATCGGTAAACTAAAAAAAGAAGGATTTAAAAGAGCAGCCGGAGCGGTAATCGTTGTTTTAGCATTCATCATGACGGTGAAGCGGATAGGAGAACCTTATTTCTACGCACCTGTTGAGAATATCGATCTCCTCTCTAAAGAGCACTATAAAAAACAATACAACATAAAACCGGTGTATGCCGCGTTTAAATTGATTCCGAAAGACGCTATTGTTTGCAGTCAGTCAAACCTGGTTCCTCATTTGGCCAACCGCGATTTTTGTTATATGTATCCTATAATAAAGGATGCAGAGTATGTGATCTTAGCAAAAAAAGATACTTCCTACCCATTAAGCGATTCGATGTTCCAGGTTGAAATCCGGAATTTCCAGCAATCCAAAGATTGGATCAAACTGGTGGATAACGAAGAAGTGTTATTAATAAAAAAACAGTAGGGACGCGATGCATCGCGTCCCTACATTGGTTTTTATTGATATTTATCCGTTTTCGGATTAATTCCCTTTAATCTCAAATTCCGTTCGGCGGTTTTGTTGTTTCCCGTCTTCCGAGTTATTGGAGGCAATTGGCTTGGCTGAACCATATCCTTTTGCAGCCATTCTGCTGGCAGTAACTCCTTTTTGCGACAAGTATGCAACAACTGCCTCAGCGCGCTGCTGGGAAAGTGTTTCGTTTATGGTTGCCGATCCGGTGTTATCCGTATGGCCGGAAATTTCAATCTTTAATCCCGGAACATCTTTCATTAACTGCACCAATCTTTCCAACTCCCCGTTTGATTCAGGGCGAAGTGTTGCTTTGTTCACGTCAAAGAAGATATTGCGCAAAGCGATCTTTGATCCGATTGCAATGTTCTTCAGTTCAATCACCTTATTCACCAGGTTATCATCCGCACCGCTAGGGATGTCGAAGTTCTCAGAGTGGAAAAGGTATCCCGGAGCTTTTACGGCAATACCGTAGTTTTTACCGGAATTCAGAGTAATAATGAATTTTCCCGTGGCAGAATTCGTAGTGAATGTTTCAATCACTTTTCCTGTTGCGTTATCTGTAATCTCAATTTGAGCTTCAACCGGTTTTCTGGAAATCGCATCAATCGTAACTCCTTTAAATACAGTTAAACTCTTTTTCTTAACCTCTACAGATTTTTCAATGTTGTGGTCTTTTACAGGCATTACGATACTTGCAAGCAAATAATCTTCTGTTTCCATAATTGGTTTTTTCTCAGGGCCCCAGAAAGTTACTTTGTAAATATCGTATCCGCCTTTTCCTCCTGATCTGTTGGAAGAGATGTAAGCAAATTTCCCGTTTGCAGTAGAAGCAAAGAAGAAATCATCATACGGAGTGTTGATCGGATAACCCATATTCACAGGAGTTGTCCACTGACCCTGCACTTTTTTAGAAACAAAAATATCGTATCCACCCATTCCTTCATGTCCTTCGGATGCGATGTACATACTTTCTCCATCAATGTGAATGTAGATCGGTCCGTCGTTGAATTTGGAGTTTACACCAGTCAGCATCGTAGCGATCATGTAATCCTGTTTCATTTTATTCTGCATTCCGGAGAACATCACTTCAGCTCCTGTTTCACGCACGTCATTGTCGCGGCAGAAATAAATTTTCCATCCGTCATCGTTGTAGCACGCATAGCGTTCGTTGTTCTTGTCAGTACTGATGAAAATACTTAAGATTTTAGGATCAGACCACTCGTTTCCTTTCAATTTCGATTCGAAAATATCTGTTTGACCGCCAGCATCTCTGTGCAGGAGCATTTTTGTACCGTCGTATGACAAACAGTTTGAAATATCATCATTGTTTGAGTTAATGGGACCAACCAATTTGGTAGGAGTTGACCAGGTTTCCAAAAGCGAGGAAGAATAGATTTCATAATCATAAATTCCCAAAGCATTTGCATCGTGGCTGTTTGGTCTGTTTGAACTCAGGATCATTTCTGAACCATCTGTTGAAATGGACGGAGCGATTTCATCACGGTCCGTATTCAATGAAGGAACGTTATCAACCCAGCAGCGAACAGGAGACATTTCAAATTTCTTCGCTGTTGCAGATTGTTTTCTGCGTTGGTTTACAAATTTCATGAAATTGTCGGCCTTCTTGTATTCCGTTTCGAATGTCGTATAATACTTCGCCGCATCATCGTACTTTCCTTCAAGCTGGGATGCATAACCCAAATAGAAGTTCAGGAAAGGATCACATTTCGGATCCAGTTTCTGTGCTGTTTTAATGTATTCAATGGATAAAACCGGGTTCGTTGAATTCGCATGACAAACACCAATTTTGTAATTCAGTAAAGCATTATTGGGATTGTATTTTTGCGCTTTCTCATATTCCTTCAAAGCACTTTTGAAATTCGTTCCAAAATCCTGCACGGCAAAAACCGCTTCCATTCCAACTTTGTAGAACTCGTCGCCTTTCTCTATTGCGGTGGTGGCATTCTTCAATCCTTCTTTATCGTCTTTAAAATTGGCAGATTTAAAATCTACATTTTGTCCGAATAGATGTGTCGTTAAACCAATAACGACTAGTGTCAATAATTTTTTCATCGTTTTGATTTTAATTGCTGCAGTTTCCTGAGTGACATGTTTTACCTTCTACAGATCCCAGATCGCTTGCTTTTTTCCAATCGCTGCAGGCATCTTCCATTTTGCGAAGCATTTCACGTGCCATTCCTCTGTTTACATAAGCAGAAGCATAATTGGGGTCGATGGTGATTGCCCTGGAAGCAAGTTCTTCGGCTTTCTTGAAATCTTTTCTTTTGAAATAAATCCCCGATAAATTGGAAGCAGCAGGTGCATATTTCGGATTGATAGACAAGGCTTTTTCAAAATCCTTGATAGCATCATCCAAACTTCCTTTTTCAAGAAGTGTTACTCCACGGTTGTTATAAGCCAAAAAGAAGTTTACATCTACAGAAATTGCACGGTTGAACGCGATCAAAGCTCCTGCATAATCCTTCATTTTCTTTTTAGTGGTTCCCACATTGTTCAAAACGAAAGCCAAATTGGGATTTTTACGAAGTGCCGCCTCGTAATCTTCAATTGCTTTCGGATAATTTTCCTGCATGCGGTAACAGCTTCCGCGGTCGTTATATGCCATCGGACTGGATGGATCTAACTCGATGCTCTTGGTGAAAAATTTAATCGCAGCATTGTAATCCTGTTGCAAGAATTTTAGTGTTCCGTAGTTGTAGTACGCTTTCGGGTTGTTTGCATCCAATTTGATGGATTCTTCGTAGTCCTTTTCCGATTTCAAATAGTCAGATAAACCCTGGTAAGCTCTTCCCCGCTGGAAATAAGCTTTCGAGTAACCTTTTTGCTTGCCGATAAGGGATGTAAATGTGTTTACGGCATCCATGTACATTTCAGCTTCATTTTCAGCAACACCTTTGTTGTAATGCGCCGCTGTAAAATTCGGATCTGATGCAATGGACTTGTTGAAAGATACAACCGCTTCCTTGAAGTTTTTTTGGTTGAAAAGCTCAATTCCTTTGTTGTAGGCTTCCTGACTTGTAGTAATTGCTGCGTTACTTTGATTCAACTTGGTAATTGAATCGCGATACCTGAGTTCTGCAGGAGTCATACTTTCTATCTGGGAGAAAGAGACAAAACTGCAAAATAGCATTCCAGCCATCACCGAGATGGTTTTTTTCATAGCTTGTAATTTGGTTTAGAGTATCGAATTTAGTAAAATATCTCCCCGCCGAAGTCAATACTTATCAACACTACAGAGAACCTTTTAACAGAAACCGAATGACAAAGAATATTCCGTAATTTCGTAAAGGAATAAATGAAAAGAAGTTAAACTAAGAACTTAATGACGACAAACAACGCATATATCGTGGCTGGTGTAAGAACAGCCATAGGAAATTTTGGAGGAACTTTGGCTCCGGTTAGAGCAGATGATTTGGCTGCACACGTTTTGGCAGAATTGTTGAAAAAAGTACCGAACCTGGATCCGGGTGCCATTGAAGATGTGATTTTAGGGTGTGCAAACCAGGCTGGAGAGGATAATCGCAACGTGGCAAGGATGGCCCTTCTTTTAGCCGGATATCCGATTTCGGTAGGCGGAGAAACTGTGAATAGGTTGTGCGCATCCGGAATGTCGTCTGCAGTGAATGCTGCCAGAGCACTTCAGGCTGGTGCCGGAGAAATTTATGTGGCAGGTGGAATGGAACATATGACAAGAGGCCCCTGGGTATTGTCGAAGTCTTCCGCACCTTTCGGAAGAGATCAGCAATTGTACGATTCTTCTTTCGGATGGCGTTTCATCAATCCGAAATTGGATGAGCTTTACGGAACTGATCCTATGGGTATGACCGCTGAGAACCTGGCTGCTTTACACGCTATTTCAAGGGAAGATCAGGATAAATTTGCAGCGTGGTCGCAGGAAAAAGCGCTGATTGCTCAAAATGCAGGGATCTTAGCACAGGAAATTGCAGGTTTGTCTATTCCAAGAAAGAAACAAGATCCTTTGGTTTTTGATAAAGATGAATTCATGCGTCCGGGAACTACTTTGGAAACTTTAGCAGCATTAAAACCCGCTTTCAAAAAAGACGGATCGGTAACAGCAGGAAATGCTTCAGGTCTAAATGATGGAGCGGCGGCTTTACTAATGGCATCGGATAGCGGATTGAAAACCCACAATTTGAAACCAATTGCCCGGATCGTCTCAGCAGCAGTATCTGGTGTTGAACCGCGAATTATGGGAATTGGCCCCGTGGAAGCTTCCCGGAAAGCATTGGAAAGAGCCGGATTAACTCTTGACCAAATGGATGTATTGGAATTGAACGAAGCATTTGCAGCGCAGGTTCTGGCATGTACCAGAACAATGGGAATAGCAGATAATGATTCACGTATTAACCCGAATGGTGGCGCAATTGCGCTCGGACATCCGCTTGGAATGTCGGGATCACGTATTTTATTGGCAGCAGCAAACCAATTACAGCGAAGCGGAGGAAAATATGCATTGGTTACCATGTGTATCGGAGTTGGACAAGGTTACGCTACAGTTATTGAACGCGTTTAAATTCCAACCAAAATAGAATTTGTGCATCACTACTTTACCATGAAAAAACTCCTCTTTTTACTATGTGTCAGTCTTGCTTTTGCTTCGTGCAAGAAGCGGGATAAAGCGGTCTGGGACACAGATTGGCAGGTTCCGCTTGTTCACGATAGTCTCACCATGTCCAACTTACTGGCAGATTCATTGTTGACAGTGGTTGCCGGTAATTATGTACTGGACATCAATTCTTCTCTATTTGAATTCAAACTGGGTGATTTTGTGGCATTACCGGATACAAGCATTGAAAATACCTTTCCAATTGCTTTGAACTTTACTGCAGCACCGGGTTCGTCTTTCACCAGCGGTAATGTGGAGGAACATGTTTTGGATATCGGTGATGCGCAGTTGAAGAAAATTCGTGTAAAAGCCGGAGGAATCGACTTGAAAGTATTCAATCCAATCGGTACCAAGACGATCTTTACCGTGCAATTACCCGGAGTAACAAAAAATGGAGTTACACTTTCACAGCAATTTACAGCTCCTGCCGGAACGCAAAGTAATCCGGGAGTAGCAACAGGTTTTGTGGATTTGAGCGGTTATGAACTCGATTTAACCGGGCAATTTGGTACTTCCTTTAACCGCATTCAATCGAAATTGCTGGTTACTTCTGATCCCAACGGTCCAACAGTGAATGTAACAACTTCAGATGTACTTAAATTCCGATTCTCCATGCATGGTGTTCAATTGGATTATGCCCGTGGCTATTTCGGCAGTAAATTGGTTTCTGATACTGTTTATGCCCAGATCAATGCCATGAACAATATTACCGACGGACTTCTGAATGTGGATGCAATGACTTTCGATCTGACTATTGAGAACGGATTAAAGGTTAATGGAAAGTTTAAAATCAATTCACTTAAAAATATCAATGCTTCCGGAAATGCCGTTTCACTGAATCACCCGAATATCGGTACCTGGAATACGATTAACGCTGCTACCGGTTCGAATGTCAATAACATCCAGCCAAGTAATACCACCTTGAATTTTACTCCCGGGAATAGCAATTTTGAAAATTTTGTGGAGAATCACGGAGCGCAGAATGAATTGAGTTTCCAGCTTCAGTTAAATCCCTGGGGGAATGTTTCCGGAGGATGGGATGAAATATACGATGCACATCCGCTGAGAGTCAAATTAAACGGTGCATTTCCTTTGAATATCGGTTTAACCGATTTAATATTCCAGGATACTTTTGCGCTGAGTTTGATGAATGACCCGGCTAAAACAAATGTGAAATCAGGTCAGATTTGGGTAAATGCCATGAATGCTTTCCCGTTTGAAGGGGATTTACAGTTGTATTTGCTGGATGCAAATTACCAGGTGGTTGGAGTCGTTTCAGGAACAAGCTCCATTGAAGCAAGTGTTTTTGGTTCCATGGTGAATGGAATTATGCAGAAGAAAAGCATGGTTTATTTCCCGGTTTCCGAAACGCTATGCGACAAAATCGGCCAGGTTAAATACTGCATGATCAAACTAAAATTGAATACTTACGATGGAAACGGGGCAAATACACAAGTTCCTATTCCTGCAAATGCATTCTTCAAGTTTAAACTGGGTGCGAATCTAACTCTTGAAAATCACCTGTAATGAAGAAACTACTTTTTGCGCTCATTCCTTTTTTGATAGTTGGTTCTTCGCTGTTTGCCCAATCTACATTCCCGGTTTTCAGAGATAGTCTTTTGCAAAGCAATCGATTGCTGCTAAGCGGAAATCTGGATGTTACGGGAACTTCCATGCGGAAAGAATTTGTAAATACACTTGCTTTCGGTGGTTACATTGATTCCGAAATGAAGGATCGTACCCTGAAATCTACGCGTGGAAATAGCCGGATAGGGGCTTTTGCTTCGGGTGAATTGACTTATGTTTCCGGTGCTTCAAGCTTATTTAAGTCCGGAAAGTATTCCTGGCTGGTAAAAGGAGGTTATTATGTGGTTGGAAATGTCAATTACACCAAAGATGCTTTCAAGCTTACATTTTACGGGAATAGTTACCTGGGAGCAGATACAGCAAACCTGACAGGAACCCGGATTTCCGGTATGCAGTTCCAAAAAGCAGGTTTTGGTTTGTACCATAAGAAAACCGGAAGTTCCTTAACCCTGAATGTAGTCAATGTTCAAAACCAATTTGGAGGTTATATTCGTAAGGGGCAGTTGTCCATGGATCCGAATATGGATTCAATCAGTCTTCGTTTAAACGGAGATATGACTTATTCAAAGGGGAAAGAATTCAGCAAAGGGGTAGGATTTGCAATTGATTTTGATTTTTATCTGAAAGTTCCATGGTTGAAAGATTCAGCAACTTTCCAGTTCACAGTACAAAACCTGGGAGCTGCCTATATGTTTGAACCGCAGACCCGATATTCGCCGGATTCTACTTACAGGTATAGCGGATTTACGCTGGACCAGATTAAAAACAGCAGCAACTTGTTTGGCGACGATTTCTCACTCCTGGATTCTTTGAATGTAGAAAAGAAAGCTATCAAACGCTGGGTAATGGTTCCGGCTTACATCCAGGTTATGAAATTGGTTGATTTGGAGTCGGCTAAAAAATTACAGACTTTCTTCGGAATTCGTTTTTACCCAACCATTGGAATTGTTCCAACCGGTTTTGCAGGACTATTCTATCGCTTTATACCACGTTTTTCGGCGTCTGCCAATGTTGCTTTTGGGGGGTCATCAACCGTTCGCGGCGGTTTGATGCTTGGTTATCATGGAAATAAAGTGGGTATTCAGCTGGGCACAGATGATATCTATGGTTTGGTATCTAAAAAAGGATTTGGTCAATCCGCATTAATTCGTTTGTCATGGGTATTCTAAGATATTTGATTGTTTCGCTTTTGCTGATTTTTTCCCTGGAATCAGAGGGACAAATACAATTTTACCATGTTTTTGGAGGGAAAGGATATGATAAAGCAGAAGGTTTGGTACAATTGCCAGACAGCAGTTACCTGGTAACAGGTTCTTCTTCCAGTTTTGAAGATGCTCCTTCTCAGGCTTTTTTATTGAAACTGAACAAGTTTGGATTTCACGTTTGGTCCAAAGAATATGGCGGCGCGGAATTTGAATCCGGTAGAAGGATCATTTTTGTCCCGAATTACGGCTATTACATTGTTGGTACTTCTTCCAGTAACGGAACAGGTGGTTTTGACGGGTATGTTGTATTTACGGATCTGGCAGGAAATCAGCTATGGGAAAAATGGTACGACAATGGTGCCTGGGAGCGTTTTCACGACGCCATCTTATTGCCGGACACAAGTATTGTGATGGTGGGTGAGTCAGATGCCAATCCGGAGCAGGTCCAGGACCAGTATTTCACCCGGATCGATAAAGATGGGAATGAAATCTGGAGTCACCAGCAGGGTGGAGTTGGAATGGATTACCTGAACAAGGCTGTAATGGTTACAGATACCACTTTCGCAGTTGTTGGAACCGGTTATTTGGCAGATTCACTGAAATCAAAAGGCTATGTGGGGTATTATCACATCGATGGTTCTTTACTTTGGGATACATTGACGGGAAGTAATGGAGAATACGTTTTGAATGACGTTCAATTTGTTTTTAATGAGTTGAAATGCGTGGGGCAAAGCATAAAAACAGGTAAAACCGATTGCGATGATTATTATGTGTTCTTCACACAGGATGGTGATTTCGTTTCTACAGATGATTCATACAATCCCTATTCAAGCAGGCTAACCTGCTTTGTAAACTATACAGCTTCACCGGGAGATCAGTATTTTGTCGTTAATCAGGCAATTGATCAGTTTTCGTATGATGACGGCGAAGATTTTAACGTCCATCGCTTTGTTTCTGCATTCTATTGGGGCGGATATGGTTCCGGATATAACGGAGTGGGGCAGGATCAGGTAAATCAGCTTATCCGTACGAATGATGGATATGGTGCGTTAGTTGGTTTCCACTCGGATACCGGTTTTACAAGTGGCGGAAATTCTCTTTTCATTGTGAAACTTGGAAACGACAATGCTTTTCCATCAGCTTCAAACCCAACTATCTATAGTGTGTTGAACGTGGAAATGCTTGAGAATAACCCGGAAGTTTCCATTTACCCCAATCCGTTCACGGAAGCAATCCTGGTTGAAAGTGATTCTCCGATTGAGCAAATTGAAGTAATGGACCTAAGCGGAAAACGCATTTTTCTTTCCCAAATTGCTGTTACCTCCATTGAAACTTCCTCCTGGCAAAAGGGAACTTATCTTCTAAGATATCAGTCAAACGGCACCTGGCATTCCGGGAAATTGGTGAAACTTTGATATGCTGCTTTTTAAAAGATCACTGGTTGCTATAATCGGTTTGTTATTGGTGCAATGCACTGCAGCGGCAAAGAAGCAGGCAGTTCCAGCATTCGTAAGCAATAAAAAGCCGGACACACATTTTTTTGAGCAGGTCATTCACAAAAAGAATTCTACGGAAGTCCTGTTTTACTTCAAATTCAACTACAAACGGAATGAAGTAAGTATTTACCGCCCCGATTCGGAACACACCGATGTGGGGTTTGAAGTGAACAAGTACTTTTCTTCCGATTCTTCGTTTCTCTATATTGAGTTGGATTATTATGAACGGGAAGGTGTTCCGTTCAAAGAGGTGAGACAAGAGAAAGGAAAGAGTGGATTTTATGAACCTTTTTCCTTTTCTGATGAGCCACAGATAAATCTTTGTAACTGCGCTCATGCGGGAAAATCCTTTCTTTTTGCGCGAAATGGTGACGATTACTCGTTAGTGGATGCGTCTATAGAAGATGAAGAAGAGGTCAGCCGTTTGAGACACTTTGTTTTTGATGAGAACTCAGACGAACAGTATTTCTTACGTTTAAAAACAGGGGATAAACTGGTTTCTTACCCGAAGCAGCAGTAGCGTAACTATTAAAGATCTTTTGAATTAGATATCAAAACCAAGCTCGATATATGATCAGAATCTTATTCGTCGTTATTTTAGCTTTCGGTTCAGTCTCGGCAACCGGCCAGATTGAAGAGAAAGTGATTTTAGAGTTTAGTAAAAATGAAAATAACCTGCGGAGTATTTGTTTTTTACTGGAACGCCAGACTTCCTCCATTGAAGCCATCAACATTGATACAACCCGGTTTGAAAAGAATTTTGCCAGTTCTTTACTGGAAGAGCCCCGGCATTTTTTCAAATTTAAGCCAATAGAAAAAAATGAAAGCATAGACACTGAAATCCGAAGTTATAAACCTGGAATAATTCGATTGTATTATTGGAAAAAAGAAGATCGTTTATACGGAATCATTTGCCGGAGTTCATCCAAAGAAGCTGATTTTATCCGGGATATCGACCTGATGGATCTGATGACGAGATTTTATATTATTGATTTGAATACCCTTTAAAATGAAAAGTACCATTTTATTTCTTTTGCTGTTTGGTTTCTCCAATGCCTATTCCCAGGATACGCTAATATTAAAAATCAGTAATCTGCAGAACCACTATGAACCTTGCTTTTCCCATTGGATTTCTTGTGAAACGGTACTTTTAGGAAAGCTGACAAGTATTCATTCGGATAAAACATACACGATCCATGTTTTGTCCCCGGTTGACTTAAATCGTTTGCCAAAGAATGCAAGTTCGATCTATCAGGTGGTATTACGGAAACGCTTCTCTAAAGGTCCTTTTGATGGTCCGGGTGAAACATACAATTTGGTGGATATTCGGGGCGCCTTTTAAGGAGTTTGCTGATGGGAAGTTCGTTCCTTTGAATTTATCTACCTTTAGCTTTTACTTGTTTCCGTGCAAAACACAATTTTAAATCTTACAGATTCCCTTCCCTTAACCTGTTCCCGTTCAGGAACCTGCTGTCATGGAAACCGGGTGCGGCTCAACCCCTGGGAATTGATGCGTTTGGCACAAGCAAAAGGAGTTTCTTCGAAAGAATTCAGAGACAAACATACGCACGAAGCTGGTACTATGCTGCATTTCAACGGTAATCCCAATTATACCGGGAAATTTTCCTGCGGGTTGTATGAGTCCGGAAAAGGCTGCAGCGTGCATATAGCCAGACCATTGGCTTGTCGTTTGTTTCCGCTTGGACGTGAAATTCAAAACGGAACAGCTCGTTACATCCACGAAGGTTTATCCTTTCCTTGTTTGACAGACTGTGCGGAAGTACTGGATTTACCCAAACTAACTGTTGAAGAGTATCTGCTTGGACAGGAAACTCAAGCCTTTGAAAAAGCACAGGATGCTTACCTGGAAATGATGCAGAACCTGGCAGATATTTCCTTTGAATTGCTTTTGGATACCGGTTTATCCGAATCAGGCGACACGCAGACATTGGCTTCCTGGAAGAAAATGGGAAATATGGATGTTACGGAGCTAAGCAAAGAAATTCCGACAGAATGGCTGGACTTACTCAGGATTCCCGACCTGGAACAACAGTATGGACCGCTTGATTTTGTACAGGCTCACAAGGTACTCCTGAACGAGAAAATTCAGGAGCTGTCCGAAAGTCTTTCAGCAATGAATGCGATCCGTGAAGCTGCCAAACTCCTAATGGCACTGGCTTTGTTTTTAGCCCATGCAATAGGAGCTGACGCAAAAGGATTATCCGAACACTGGGTGGAGATTGCCAGGAATCATGGAGCCGAATAATTATGTTTAGGAAAATTAACTTTTTGTCTAAAGCCATTTCATCCCTTTTTAACTATCTTTTCTCCTAAATAAACGAAACCGCTCCTTTTACTAACAGGGTTTGTGCCTATTGCCATCACAATTTAAAAAACGATTAATTGCCATGGAGAAGAAACAAACACCAAAGATGAGCCGGAGAGAACGCAAAAAAGCAATGACTCCGGAACAAAGAAAAAAGCGCAAAAGAAGACGCCGTATTATCTGGTTGTCTATCATTTCGGCGCTGATAATTTTCAGGCTTCTTCTGCCGTATATCGTATTAAAGTACGTTAACGGGAAATTGGAGAACCTGGAAGAGTATTATGGTCATGTGAATGATATTGATATCCATTTGTACCGAGGTGCCTATGAAATCAAAGATATCCGTATTTTGAAACGCGTAGAGAAAAATGGAAAAACCGGTGAAAAAGATACCATTCCTTTTTTCAAATCACGGTCTATCGATTTATCCATTGAGTGGAAAGCCATTTTTAAAGGTTCAATAGTGGGTGAGATCAGCGTGGAAGAACCGATTGTCAACTTTGTAAAAGACAAGCATAAGGGAGAAGACGTGAAAGCCGACACAGCAGATTTCGCACAATTGGTTGATGATTTGATGCCGGTAACAATTAACCGTTTTGACATTCACAACGGGGAAGTCCATTTCAGGGATCTTGAGGCAAAACCAAAGCTGGATATTGCGATGAAAAATATCAATATTACGGCAACTAACCTTACGAACGTTACCGATAGCAAGGAATTACTTCCTGCAACGCTGACTGCGAGTGCTGAGGCTTATGAAGGGAAATTTGCGCTGAATGCTAAATTCGACGGGCTCGCCAAAAAGCCTACCTTTGATATGAACGTTTCCGTGAATGGAGTGCAGCTGCCTCAGCTAAACGATATGCTCCGCGAATACGCAAATTTCGATGTGAAGAAAGGAACCTTTAATATGTATGGCGAATTTGCAGCGAAGGAAGGAAAGTTTGGAGGGTATGTTAAACCATTCCTGAAAGATTTGGATGTGGTGCAGTGGAACAAGCAGGAAGGTGATTTCAAACAGATCCTTTGGGAAACATTAGTGGCTAGTGCGGCTGAAATTCTTCAAAATCAGAAAAAAGAACAGCTTGCAACAAAGATTAATATGAATGGTACCTTTGATAAAGTTCATTTGAATACCTGGAGAGCGATCAGTTATGTATTGCGGAATGCATTTTTACATGCACTCAAACCTTCAGTAGACAATTCGATCAGTATTAATAATCTGAAAGAAGGTGGTAAGAAAACATTTTTAGAAAAAGTTTTCGGTGGAAACCCGGAGAAAAAAGAAGCACGAAAAGCGAAGAGAGAAGCTCGTAAAAACAAACGAAAAAAGAAATAATGACACTAAGAATCCGGCCTTGGCCCATAATACTGATTTTGTTGTTGGGAGGAGCAGGTTATTTGATCTACTTTTTGATCGAGCGCCACAAAATGTTGAATTTGTTACTTCCCGAAGTGACGGAAATTACTTTGGTAAAGGCAACTATCCGCCAGGATACTGCCTTTGTCGAAGTCAACATGATATTGACTAACAAAGCTCCCTACGAGATGAATATTGACAGTATTGTCTGTGATTTGTCTCTTGGAGGAACCAAATTGTTGGCAGTTAGTGAATATGTGGGCTTGCGGCAGCAAAGCGGTCAGTCGGATTCAGTCACCTTTGCCGTTGATATTCCTATCAGTCACACCCGCAATAAGATCATGAGCCTGCAGGGCCAGGATTCAACGGGTATTACTATCGAGGCCGCAGTAGTTTATTCGGGACTGAAAGTACCTTTCATGACGAGTAAAAAAATTGAAGTTCCGGTGCCTCCCAAAATTAAGCTTCTTAAAACGGAGAATTTGGAAGTGAAATTGTTTAAAAAGAAGGTTACAGCCGATTTGTTTTTGCAAATCATCAATGAAGGAAAGAACCTGTCGTTGGATCTCCATGATATTCAGTATGAGTTGACGGTCGGCAATGATTTAGCGACGAAAGGTAAATTCTATAAGGATATTTCTATCCGTAAGCAGTCGTCTCAAATCCTGAAATTTCCGTTGAATATCAATTTACTTCATCCGGGAAAAACGATTGGAAAAATTCTGAATCATAAAGACAACCTTCCTTTTAAAGTAATGCTCAGCGGCTACCTGGATTTCGGGAAATTTAAACGTATTCCCGTAGTGATCTTTGCTTCCGGTAAAATGGAATTGGTAAACGAAAAAAAGAACAAGGCGAAAAAGAAAAAGAATAGAGAGGAGAAGAAAGAGGAGCGGAAAGAAAAACGTGAGGATAGAAAAGAAGCCCGGCTTGAAAAACGCGAGGAGCGGAAGGAAAAACGGAAAGAATAATAAATAGGTAGGCGCGCGAAGCATCGCGCGCACATGTTATTTATTATTTGAATGTTTATTTTACCAAACGAAAGCTTCTTCCTGGAACCAATCCCCGTGTACACGCATGGTTTGCTCAATCACGTCTCTTACACAGCCTTTTCCACCCAAATGCGGAGATTGATAGTGCGAGATATGTTTGATCTCAATAGCAGCATCTTGCGGACAAGCAGCCGTTCCGACGATTTGCATCACCTGGTAATCCGGAAGGTCGTCACCCATATAAAGGACTTCTTCGTCTTTGAATCCGTGTTTTTCCTTCAACTGTTCGTAGACTTTCACTTTATGGGACGAACGCAGATGCACTTCTGTAACCCCCAAATGAATTAAACTCGTTTTTACATCTTCTGAGTTTCCGCCGGTAATGATGAAGACTTTGTATCCTTTTTTGACAGCATATTGAATCGCATACCCATCCTTGGAATTCAGCCCGCGTAGTAATTCTCCGTGATAGGGATAAACAATTCCGTTGGTTAAAACACCATCAATGTCAAAAATAAATGTGGAGATCTTGTTTAAGCGCTCTTTGTAGCTAATCATTTTATTGGTGGTGTTTGATGATACTTTTTGTCAGTGTTTGATAGATGTTTCGTTGATCCGGTTCCAGTAACTGCAAATGCTTTTTGATAGTGCTTTGATCGTTCCGCACTGCAGGTCCTGTTAATATGTCGTGCGGATTATTGGTCTGGATCTTTTCCATCGTCTGATTGATCAATGGTTTCAGCCAATCAAATTCAATCATGTGTTCCTGGCAGTAATGTGCTGCAAGGTCAATGAGGTGATTCGTGAAATTATTGGCGAAAACAGCTGCAACGTGCAGATATTGGCGTTTGTCTTCCGATAATTCAATGGCATTTCCGCTGAATTGATTGGCAAGTTCCATCAGGAAAGAGTTGAATTTTGCGTCCGAAGCTTCAATAAAAAGCGGTAATCCCTTCCAGTGAATGCTTTGGTCGGATTTGAAGCTCTGCAAAGGATAAAAGGTCCCGACTGGGTATTTTGTTTCCAGATGGTTCAGGTTCACCGTTCCTGAAACGGAAACCACCGGAGCGTATTTTGAAACAAGTTGGACCATGTCCACCATCGTATTGTCATTTACCGTGCAAAAGACAAGATCAAAGTCTATAAATTCCTTGAAATCATTGGTGAACTGATCATCCCTCACATTCATGGAAGCAGGCAGGTTGTTCCCTGAACGCGAGTAAACGGTGACATGCGTATGTCCCAGGTCAATCAAACGCTGGAGAAAATGAACTCCCACATTTCCCATTCCAACAATTCCGATTTTCAATTTTTGGCTCATTTTTCAAAGTTAAAATTTATTCATGATTTACCACAAGGTACACGAAGTACACAAGGTTTTTGGATAACACCCATTAACATTTTCCTTGTGATCTTTGTGCTCTTCGTGGTAAATAAAAAGGCGATCCTTTCGAACCGCCTTTTATCTTTATTTTCCGTGACATTGTTTGTATTTCTTGCCGCTTCCACAAGGACAAGGATCGTTTCGACCAATCTTAGGTTCTGTTGAAACGATCGGTTGTTGTTTCTCGCGTTGTGGTGCCGAATTACGCATCGCTTCTTCATATCCTTCACTTCCGCTGAAACGAGGTGTTTCCGTGCTGGAGGAAGTAGACTCGATTTGTGCTTTTTCGTAGTTATTTTGAGTGACTTCTTTATTGGTTGTCTTGATTTCGTCAATCTGATCTCTTGGAACATCTGCTTTCACCAGGAATTCAACCGTTTCATTACTCAAACGTGCATTCATTGCTTTGAATAATTCGAAAGACTCCAATTTGTAGATCAGCAACGGATCTTTTTGTTCGTAAACCGCTTGCTGCACGGAAGAACGCAAGTCATCCATTTCACGTAAGTGTTCTTTCCACTCATTGTCAATCATTCCCAATACGATGTTTCGCTCCAATGCATTCGGAACAGAAGCTCCGTTAGATTCATAGGCTTCTTTCAGGCTCACTACCAAAGGCATGGTTTTCACACCGTCCGTAATGATGAACTGGATATTCTGGTATTGCGACATGTTTTCGAATACATGCTTGATCTGCGGCATGGAGATTTCAGCCAAACGCGTGTTCTTGCGGTTATAATGCTCCATTACTCCGTCGTAAAGGTCATTTACCAGGTCATCGTATTTCGCTGACTTGAATTGTTCTTCAGAAACAGGAGAATCAATACCGATGATTCGGATCATGTCCACATTAAATGCGTCGTAAGAACCGTTCTGATGAGCAGTTACCAATCCTTCAATAACATCGTAGAACATGTTTGAAACGTCAACACTCAAACGATCTCCAAATAATGCATTGCGGCGTTTCTTATAAATTGCTTTACGCTGAGCGTTCATTACGTCATCGTATTCCAATAAACGCTTACGAACACCAAAGTTGTTTTCTTCTACTTTTTTCTGAGCACGTTCGATGGATTTCGAAACCATTCCGTGCTGGATCACTTCACCTTCTTTCAAACCAAGACGGTCCATGATCTTAGCAATACGCTCAGAGCCGAACTTACGCATCAAATCATCTTCCAATGAAACGAAGAATGTAGAAGTACCCGGATCTCCCTGGCGACCGGAACGACCACGCAACTGTCTGTCTACTCGTCGTGAATCGTGTCTTTCAGTACCAATGATCGCTAAACCTCCGGCTTCTTTCACACCTTCACCCAATTTGATATCGGTACCACGACCGGCCATGTTCGTTGCAATAGTAACTGCTCCGGCTTTACCCGCATTGGCTACAATTTCTGCTTCTTTTTGGTGGTATTTCGCGTTCAATACCTGGTGGGGAATATTACGCATTTTCAACATACGGCTCAATAACTCGGAGATCTCAACAGTTGTTGTACCAACTAATACAGGTCTTCCGGCTTCCACCAGTTTGTTTACTTCTTCAATGACTGCAGCATATTTTTCCCTAGCAGTTTTGAACACTAAATCGTGATCATCCTTACGAGAGATCGGACGGTTGGTAGGAACCACAACCACGTCTAATTTGTAAATATCCCAGAATTCTTTTGCTTCCGTTTCTGCCGTTCCGGTCATACCAGCTAATTTGTGGTACATACGGAAGTAGTTTTGAAGGGTAACAGTAGCATATGTTTGTGTAGCAGCTTCAACTGTTACATTTTCTTTTGCTTCGATCGCCTGGTGTAATCCGTCTGAATAACGACGACCCTCCATAATACGACCTGTTTGCTCATCTACAATTTTGATCTTGTTTTCCATGATCACATATTCCACTTCTTTTTCGAATAGGGTATATGCTTTCAATAACTGGGAAACGGAATGAATGCGTTCTGATTTTACCGTGTAATCACGGATTAGGACCTCTTTTTCATTTGCAAAATCCTCCTTTGGAAGGTTTTGTTTTTGCAAGCGTGTAATTTCAGAGGAAATATCCGGCATTACGAAGAAATTACGATCCTCATTCCCTGAAATCAGATCAATTCCTTTTTCGGTTAATTCAACCGTGTTTTGTTTTTCATCGATGACAAAGAATAACTCCACGTCAATCTTTTTCATTTGTTTTCCTTGCTCAGCCATGAATTGGTTCTCTACTTTTTGCAAGTGAGATTTGATACCTGGCTCTGACAAGAATTTATGCAATGCTTTATTTTTGGGTAAACCTCTGTGAGCACGTAACAAAGCAATACCTCCTTGTTCCAAAGCTGTTTTCTGGTCCATTCCTTCAACAGTTCCGCCGTTAATTACAGTCAGTAATTTTTTAGCATCTGCCAAAGCCTGGTTTACATATTTACGTTGCTCTTCAACGATCAATTCTACACGTGGCTTCAATTCGTAGAATTCGTGCTGATCACCTTTCGGAGTTGGACCGGAAATGATCAAAGGTGTACGGGCATCATCGATCAAAACTGAATCGACCTCATCGACAATTGCAAAATGGTGTTTGCGCTGTACCAGATCTTCCACAGCACTAGCCATGTTATCACGCAGGTAATCAAAACCGAATTCGTTATTCGTTCCAAATGTAATATCCGCCAGGTAAGCTTCTCTGCGGGATTCTGAGTTTGGCTGGTGTTTGTCAATACAATCTACCGTTAATCCGTGGAATTGGTACAAAGGTCCCATCCACTCGGAGTCACGTTTTGCCAGGTAATCATTCACCGTTACTACGTGAACTCCTTTTCCTGACAAGGCATTTAAGTAAACCGGAAGCGTTGCCACTAATGTTTTACCTTCACCGGTCTGCATCTCTGCAATATTTCCTCTGTGCAATACAGCTCCACCCATCAATTGAACATCGTAATGGACCATTACCCATTCAACCGCTGCTCCGGCTGCTGTCCATTTATTGCTCCAGATCGCTTTGTCACCTTCAATGGTAATTCCATCTTTTCGGGTGGAAAGTGTTTTGTCTAATTCGGTTGCAGTAACTGTCAATTGACCGTTTGCAGCCCAGCGTCTTGCTGTTTCTTTTACTACAGCAAATGCTTCGGGTAAAATTTCTTCCAATACTTTTTCAATGATCACATTGACTTCTTTTGCTTTGGAATCAATGCTTTCATAGATTGCTTCTTTCTGATGCAATGGCATATTAACGTCATTTGCCTTTTGGGTCAAATCCGCAATTTCTGCTTCCAAACCGGAAATAGCATCCTGAACTTTTTGTTTAAACTTAGCAGTTCTACCACGCAATGCGTCGTCAGAATCGGTTTGTACACTCGGGTATATGTCACTAACTTGCTGAATGACAGGTTGATATTTTTTCTGGTCAGTAGCTGACTTATCGCCTAAGATTTTTTTTAAAATTCCTCCTAACATGGTGTTTCTTATAAATAGAAGTCAAAAATAGTGAAATTCCCGATGCTTCATTGATTAATGCCTGCTCTCTGTCATAAATTATTCCAAAAAATCTGAACGGACAAATTGTCAGTTTAAACGAGTTTCTGTCGTGATCTTGTCGGTTTGTGAAAACATTTGGTAGATAATTTTTGATTATCTATTTTCACCGAAATTTAAAAATACCTAAATAGTACATTATGAAAAAAATCATTTTCCCTATCGCACTTCTTACATTGACTCTTGCTTCCTGCAAAAAAGATTATTCTTGTTCTTGCACGGATACGGACACTTATGATGGAGAGACAGAAACGTACACCTACAATTATAAAGTAGAAGGAGCAACTAAAGTACAGGCTCAGGCAGCGTGTAACGAAGCAACTGTTTCTTATGTAGATGGCGCGGATACTTATAAAACAGAATGCAATCTAAGTAAATAACCATTTCTAAAGATTTAAAAATGATGAAAAAATCAATTTTCGCTTTAGCTGTGATCGGCTTTGCTTTAGTTTCCTGTAAGAAAGACTATTCGTGTACCTGCAATAGTTCATCGGTTTATTATTATGACGCTAATGGAGATGGTGCTGATGAAGCACATTCTTACGCAGAAACCACAAATATCAAAATTGAAGGAGCAAATAAAACACAGGCGGTGGCTGCTTGTAATGAAGCGACTATCAAACAACAGGATGGTTTGGATACTTACGAAGTGAGCTGCGACCTTTCTAAATAAAGATTGGCAGCTTTTGATTCCCTGAATTGAAGGGCTGACTAGAGTATTTTGCCGGTATCGTCTTCCAGGATGGTACCGGCATTTTTTTGTTGAAATCTCTGGCAGAATCTGTTTTCTGATAGCTTCATTTAGCGTAAAATATGTATCTTTGCGCATGCAAGAAATGATCCTTATCCTTGATTTTGGCTCCCAATACACGCAGTTGATTGCGCGCCGAGTACGTGAATTGAATGTTTATTGTGAAATCCATCCCTGGAACAAGGTTCCTGAGCTTGGAACACATATAAAAGGTGTTATTTTGTCCGGAAGTCCTTTTTCGACAAGAGACCCTGAATCTCCGAAACCGGATTTAAGCGCCATCAAAGGAAAATTCCCGCTTCTTGGTGTTTGTTTCGGAGCGCAATACATGGCGCAAAACTTCGGAGGAGAAGTTCTTCCCTCAACAATCAGAGAATATGGACGTGCAAACCTATCTTTTGTAGATAACTCCAATGAATTGGTGGCAGGAATGTCAATGGGTTCACAGGTTTGGATGAGCCATGGAGATACAATCAAGAATGTTCCGGATTCTTACCAGGTTATTGCTTCCACAAAAGATGTCCAGGTAGCAGGATATGCTATTAAAGGCGAAACTACTTATGGAATTCAATTCCACCCGGAAGTTTACCACTCATTGGAAGGAGCAATCCTGCTCAAAAATTTCATCGTTGACATTTGCGGATGTTCTCAAAACTGGACACCGGATTCATTTGTGGATACAACAGTTGCCGAATTAAAAGCAAAACTGGGGAATGATAAAGTCATTCTTGGATTATCCGGTGGTGTTGATTCATCTGTAGCTGCTATGATTTTGCACCGTGCAATCGGATCAAACCTGCACTGTATCTTCGTAGATAACGGATTATTGCGTAAAAATGAGTATGATTCCGTTCTGGAAAACTATAAAGGATTAGGTCTGAATGTGAAAGGAGTGAATGCTTCTGCAGATTTCTATCAAGCACTTTCAGGATTAACCGATCCGGAATTGAAGCGTAAAGCAATCGGGAAAGTATTCGTGGATGTATTTGACGCGGAATCGAAATTGGTTACAGATGCAAAATGGCTGGGTCAGGGAACAATTTATCCGGATGTGATAGAATCGGTTTCCGTAAATGGCGGACCTTCACAAACCATCAAATCGCACCACAATGTGGGTGGTTTACCGGATTACATGAAATTACAGGTTGTTGAGCCTTTGAGATTGTTGTTCAAAGATGAGGTGAGACGTGTAGGAAAATCACTTGATCTGCCTGAAAATATATTAAACAGGCACCCGTTCCCGGGACCAGGTTTAGGAATCCGTATTTTAGGAGAAGTAACCGCTGATAAAGTGAAAATCCTTCAGGATGTGGACGCAATTTTCATCGATGGATTAAAAGAACACGGACTGTACAACGATGTGTGGCAGGCCGGAGCTATTTTCTTACCGATCCAGTCGGTGGGGGTGATGGGTGATGAAAGAACCTATGAAAATGCGGTTGCCTTGAGAGCAGTAAGCTCAACAGATGGTATGACTGCAGACTGGTGTCATTTGCCTTATGAATTCCTGGCATTGATCTCCAATAAAATCATTAACCAGGTGAAAGGAATAAATCGTGTTACTTACGATATCAGTTCCAAGCCGCCTGCAACGATTGAATGGGAATAATACTGGCACAATTACTGGATTAAAGAAACATTATTTTTTAAGATATGAAGTATTTTGCGTTACTGTGCCTGCTCGTTCTTTCGAAAGGTGTATTTTCCCAGGTCGAGACAAAAGACTGGGTTTATGAATATTCCAACGGGAAGAAATATGCAGTTCACATTGCCCAGGCAGGAAATACCCTTTGGGGAATTCATACTACCTATAATGTTCCGGTAGATGATATTGTTGCCGCGAATCCCGGAATTGAAAAAGGGGTGAAGGAAGGATACCGTTACCTGATTCCACTTGGCGGTGCGGATATGAAAGTTCAAAGCGGTACCATCGTTCGTGAACATACCGTTGAAAAAGGAGAAACGGCATTTTCTGTCGCAAAAAAATACAATTCTTCTGTTGATGACTTGTTGAAGTACAATCCCGGAATTGACAAAGGATTGAAAGTTGGACAGGTTCTAAAGGTTGTAGTTCCTCCAACAATAGAAAATATACCGCCGAAACAGGAGGATAAACCGAAAGTTACACCGCCTTCTGTTACATTCACAGACACTGTTTTGGTTTACGAGGTGAAAGCCACCGAAACGCTGTATACAATCTCCAAAAGATTCATGGTTCCGGTCAATGATCTTCAGAAGTTCAATAATTTAAAATCGACTGCGATCAAATCCGGAGATGTGCTCCGAATTCCTTTGAAGAAGGAAAACGTGAAGCAGGTTCCGATTCGTGCCGTTCAGCCAAAAGAAGAAATTCGCAAAGTAGACGAAGAATTGATCTTTAAATCGAAAACAAAGTACAATATAGCGGTATTACTGAGTTTCGGATTGAATGACAAAGCCGGGAATACAGCCCTGAAAAATCTGGCTACCGAATTTTATATGGGAGTTGAGTTGGCTGCCGATTCCCTGGAGAAACTGGGTTTTGATGCAACGATCAAAGTAATCGATATTCCGCTTGATTCTGTTGGAATTATGAAAGTACTGAATACTTCCGAGATGAAAGGAATGGATTTAGTGTTCGGACCACTTGTGCCGCAAAGCGCAGATATCGTTGGAAGGTGGTGCGGACAGCAAAAGATCCGCATGGTTTGCCCTTCTGCCTGCAACCCTTCTTTGTTGAAAAACAATCCGTATATCTATGCTTCTGTGACATCTGACATGACTCAACAGGAGATTCTTGCAAAATATACGATCGATAAATTTAAAACAGCGCAGATTATCCTGGTTAATCCCGGAAATGCGAAAGATCAGGAGTTGTTTGATGCTTATAGAAAACGCTTTATAGAACTTTCCAAGAAGAATGGAAATATGAAGCTGATTGAAGCAAAAACGAGTGATTTCACAACGTTTATTCGCAAGAGCGGAGAATCTGTAATTGTTTTTCCTTCACGGGATAAAGGAAGTGTGATCAGTTTCATTAATTCCCTGCACAAAGCAATCGGGAAATCACCGAATGCGGATGTAACCGTTATCGGAACGAAGGAATGGGGTGGATTTGATGATGTTTCAGGGTATTACAAAACAAAATACAAAATCACCTGGGCTTCTTCCAGTGATTTGAATTATTCCTTGACCGATACACAGACTTTGCTTCGTTTGTACCGCAAAAAGTACAGAGCTGATATGAACAAAGCGGGAGCTCATGGCTTTGATGTTGTTTATTACTTCACGAAGACTTTGTTGATGAAGGAAGATGTTGATAGTGAAGTGATCAATGCATTTGACCTGAAAGCAGTAACTGCAGGCGGGGGATATGAAAATCAGTCATGCTTTATTTTAAGACATGAAGATTATGAATTAATTCGTGTGGGAGTTTTCTATGAATAAGGAATTGATAGGACAGGAGTTTCGTGCACTGCAGTTATTTATTTGCAATGAGCTGGAACGGATTGACGGAACTGCAAAGTTCTCTGAAGATCCATGGGAGCGTGCAGAAGGCGGTGGCGGAAAAACACGTACTATTCGAAACGGTTCTGTGATCGAAAAAGGCGGAGTAGCTTTTTCAGAAGTTTATGGTCCGGTATCCGAAGAAATGAAAACCCAGTTGAAACTGGATGGAAATCATTTTTATGCGACCGGAGTTTCCATTGTTCTGCATCCGAATAATCCGCATGTGCCCATTATCCACATGAATGTTCGTTATTTTGAGCTGGATAACGGAATCCATTGGTTTGGCGGTGGAATTGATCTGACTCCGCATTATGTGATCCACGAACAGGCTGTTTCATTCCATCATAAATTAAGAACAGTTTGCAATAAGTACGACGAATTGTTTTATCCGAAGTTCAAAGAATGGGCGGATGACTATTTCTATTTGCCTCATAGATCTGAAACCCGCGGAATAGGTGGGATTTTCTTCGATCATTTGAATAACCATTTCCAGCTGAATAAAGAGCAATTATTCCGTTTTTGTGTGGATTTGGGAGAAAGTTTCCCCTTCCTTTATGAAGAACAGGCAAACCTGGGTAGGAACAAAAAGTTCACAGAGTCGGAAAAGCAATGGATGAATTACCGAAGAGGGCGTTACGCAGAGTTTAACCTGGCATTCGACAGGGGAACTAAGTTTGGTTTGTATTCCGGTGGAAGGACCGAATCTATTTTGATGAGTATGCCGCCGGTTGCCGAGTGGGAGTATAATTACCAGCCCGAACCGGATTCCCCGGAAGGACAGACATTAAGTTATCTGAAACAAAAACACCGGTATATTTAAACCGGAGATGTTTTAAAACGAATGAATTCGATCAGTATCTGTATAATTCTTTAAGATTCCTTTAATAGCTGTTATTTTTAACAAAATGATTTTTATTTAAAGGCAACTATAAGTTCATTCTTCCGTAACTTTAGTGTATCAATTTAATGATAGTTAAATGATTGTGAAGAAAGATTTTTTTAAGCTGATGCTTTTCAGCCTAATACTTATTACAGGTACCGCTTATTCTCAACTGCAGCCTGCATGTCCAAATGCCAACTTTTCGCAGGGAGGTTTCAATAACTGGAACGGTTTTACAGGCGATTATACAAATCCATTTAACTTACCGGGAACTATTGCCGGAAGACATACTATCATTGCCACACCCGGCACAGATCCTTTTACCTGCGGTGGTTTGCAATATCTTCCTACCGGGTCATTCGTTGTGGCACGTTTAGGAAATAGCGGAACGAATGCCGAAGCAGAAGCTTTGCGCTATACGATGCCGGTAACAGTTGACAATGCATTATTGATCTATAAATATGCGGCTGTTTTGGAAGATGCAGGACATACTCCCGCTGAACAGCCAAAATTGACTATTAAAGTATTGGATCCTGCGGGAAATCAAATTGGAGGTGCTTGCGGAACCTATGATGTATATGCAGGACAGCCCGGACAAAACTTCCAGATTTGTGGCGGAGTAGCTTGGTTGAATTGGTCTACTGCCGCACTGGATTTATCTGCTTTCATCGGACAAACTATCCAGGTTGAGTTTACGACCAGGGATTGCAGCCTTGCCGGTCATTTCGGATATGCATATGTGACTATGAATTGTCAGCCATTGAAATTAACCGTTCAATATTGCATGGGTACAAACAATGCCACATTAACCGCACCAACAGGATTCAGCAGCTATTTGTGGAGTAATGGCGCAACGACTCCAAGTATTACTATTCCAAACCCGGTTACAGGGACCGTTTATTCTTGCCAGTTAACAACACTCACCAATACCGGATCTTGTTCCGTTTCAGTAGATGTAGAAGTAGAACCCACGATTGTTGTTCCAAATTATACCTACACACAAGCCTGCGGACAATTGAATGTTCAATTCGCAAATACTTCAACAGTAAATAACAATGCCATTGCAGCCAATCTCTGGAATTTCGGAGACGGTGGAACATCGCCTCAGGCGAACCCGAACCATACTTATGCTGCCCCTGGTGTCTATAACGTACGCTTGATTTCCTTTGAAACCGCGGGTTGTAAGGATACGATTATTCAGCAGGTCACAGTCAAGTCTATTCCAACGGCTGATTTTAGTGTTCCGAATACTTGTATGCTCTCTCCGGTTATGATCACCAATACTTCTACAGACCTGATCAATCAAAACATGACCTATTCCTGGGATTTCGGAGACGGAACTCCTTTGGAAACAGGTACAAATCCTGCACATGTTTATCAAAATGCGGGAACTTTTACCATAACTTTGATTGCAACCAACGAAGACGGATGTACGCATACACGTGTAAGGAATATTACAGTTCATGCACTTCCACAGGTAGAAGCAGGAGTTGATCAGCAGCTTTGTCCTTACACAACAATGACATTAATTGGTTCCGGAACTATTTCTTATTCCTGGAATAACGGTGCTGTAAACGGAACTCCTTTTATTCCTTCGGTTGATGGTAAATACATAGTAACAGGAACGGATGCGAACGGTTGTATCAATAAAGATTCTTTAATGGTCACATTCCTTCCAGCACCCGTTATTTCTGCAGGTCCGGATGTAACTGTTTGTGAGAATACATCTGTTACATTCACAGGAACGGGAGCCGCAGCTACTTACACGTGGGACAATGGAATTACTGACGGACAGGCTTATGTTCCGAATGTAGGGACTTACACAATCGTCTTACACGGATACGACGCTTCGAATTGTTTCGGCTTGGATACGACTATTTTAACAGTGAATCCGCTTCCAATCGTAAATGCCGGTCCGGATCAAATTATTTGTGAAGGATCTTCGACTGTTTTAGCAGGTTCAGGAGCAGCAACTTATGACTGGAATAACGGAATAACAGATAACGTGTCTTTTTCACCTTTAGCAACATTGACTTATACGGTTACGGGTACGTCAGCTGTTGGATGTGTAAATACAGATTCTGCAGTCGTTGCTATTGAAGAACCGGTAAACTTCCAGATTGCACCGGCTTCAGGACCGGCTTGTGAACCTTTTACAGCAATGATCTTCAATAATTCTACAGGAACACCAAGTGTGAATACACAATGGGTTTTCGGAGACGGGAATAGCCTATCTAGCTTAAATGATACGGTAACGAATATCTATGAAAACCAGGGGTGTTATGACCTGACAGTTACTTCAACAACAGCTTTGGGTTGTATTTGGACTCAATCTTATCCAAGCTTCATTTGTGTTTATCCGAATCCACACGCAGCATTCACTGCAAATCCGGGAGTGATTTCTGTGATTTCTCCGGAATCGGATTTGGTAAACAGCTCAACAGGAGCAACACAGTACATTTGGGATTTTGGAGATGGAACGGAAGTTTCCAATGATTTTAGCCCGACACATACATTCGTGGTAGAGCCAGAACAGAATTTCCTGGTAACCCTGATAGCAATTTCAGAACACGGTTGTGTAGATTCAATTACGAAACTGATATTAATGGAAAAAGGTGTAATTTTGTATGCACCGAATTCGTTTACGCCGGATGGAAATCAATTCAATCCTCTTTTCCTGCCGATCGTAACTTCGGGAGTAGATAAAAACCAATACAAATTAGAAGTCTTTAACCGCTGGGGTGAAGTAGTTTTCTCTTCTACTAACACCGAAGAAGGTTGGGACGGTACATATAAAGGAATTGCTTGTAAAGAAGGAATGTATTCGTGGAAAATTACGTACAAGACTTCATCAAGTGATGAAAAAAGGGAGCAATTGGGTCACGTGAATATATTCCGTTAACTGGTTGCTGCCGGCTTAACAAATTCGATTATTTGTTATTAATAAAATTCAAACCCAAAAAGAAAGGGAGTCCGTTTAGGCTCCCTTTCTTCTTTTTAGTTCTTCTTTGATCAGTTTCAACTCTCTTCCGGTTTGTCCTTTCACGGAAGTATTCTCATCTGCCCGTCTGAACAGGTAAGGAATAACTTCTTTTACAGGTCCGTAGGGAACGTATTTAGCAACATTGAAGCCATTTGCAGCCAATGTATAAGAAATATGATCACTCATACCCAATAACTGAGCAAAGTAAATACGTTTGTCTGTTTTATCAATTCCCTTCTTTTCGATCAGATCGGCTAAATAAGCAGAAGAATCTTCGTTGTGTGAACCTGCACACAAAGCCATTTGAGAGAAATTCTCCGGTTCTGTCAAAAATTCCAATGCTTTATCGTAATCTGTATCGCAAGTCTTTTTATCCGGCTGAATAGGAGAGGGATAATTGTTTTCAGCTGCTCTTCTTCGTTCTTTTTCCATGTAGGCACCCCGAACAAGTTTTACTCCGTATTGCACGTTTTCTGTTTTTGCCCAGGCAATGCTCTTTTTCAAAAACTCCAGGCGGTCGTGACGATACATTTGAATAGTATTGAATACAATAGCCCGGTCTTTGTTGTATCTCAGCATCATTTCATGACAAATACGGTCAATCACATCCTGGATCCAGCTTTCTTCCGCATCAATAAATACCGGAACGTTTGCTTCAAATCCTTCTTTACAAATACGGTCAACACGCTCTACCGTTTCCTGATATTCTTTCAACTCGCTTTCCGAAATGCCTTCAATTCCTGCATTCGTTAATTCCAATAACGCAAAACGTGAGATTCCCGTTACTTTGAAAACCGCGAAGGGAATTCCCGGATTTCCTTTTGCTTTGTGAATTGTAGCGATGATTTCTTTGGTCGTGTATTCAAAATCTTCCGCACTGGTTTTTCCTTCTACCGAATAATCCAAAATGGTACCTACGTGGTTTTTCCACATCGTATCGATAGTTGAAGTACATTCCTCGATGGTTTCACCTCCGCAAAATTGTGCAAAGATGGTTGACTTGATCATTCCTTTGATTGGAAGACCGGTGTTCAGCCCAAAACGCGCCAATCCTTTCCCTGTTTTTACAAGGAACGGACTTGCCATTACGGAAAAAAGAAAATGTGCTCGTTTCAAATCCTTATTGGACTTATGTTTGAACGCAATTTCTGTGTTATTAAAAGATATCATAGGGCAAAATTAATAGCTTTCCAGTATTTTTGTTCACCTTTAATCTGAATTTATTTATTACATCATTGAATTTAGTGTTTTGAAAAAAATAAAATGTAATTCTTACACGGTAGAAGTCGGTAATCTGGAGCTTTCTTCTTTTCCTGCATTGCTTCAGGATTCCTTTAAAGATGTTCGAAAAGTGATTGTTGTGGATGAGAATACTCACGATTCTTGCCTGGAATACCTGTTGACTGCTTTTCCAACGCTGGAAGACGCTGAAGTAATCCTTTTGCCTACAGGAGAAGAAAATAAAGTGATGGAAGTTTGTTTCCAGGTATTGGAAGCACTTTCTGATTATGAAATCGTTCGGTCTGACCTAATAATTACATTGGGTGGCGGCGTTGTGAGCGATATGGGAGGATTTATTGCATCTATTTATAAGAGAGGGTTGCCCTGCATCCATATTCCAACTTCTTTGATGGGAATGGTAGATGCAGCTATTGGAGGAAAAACCGGGATTGATTTGGGGAATTTCAAAAATCAGATTGGAACTTTCTACGATCCGGTTGCTGTTTATGTGGATCAGCGCTTTCTGTCCACTTTACCGGAAGAAGAATGGAAAAGTGGGTTTTCAGAAGTACTGAAACATGCATTGATAGCCGATGAGAAAGAGTGGACGCGTTTAATTGGCAGTAAGCAGGACGAATTGTTTTCCGAAGAGAACGTCAAAAAAATCCTGGAGAAATCCATTTCCGTAAAAGCAAAAGTGGTGACGGAAGATCCGAAAGAAAAAGGGAAACGCAAGTCATTGAATTTTGGACATACGATCGGCCACGCAATTGAAGGATATTACCTGGAACTGAATCCGATGCCGCATGGAAATTGCATTGCACTTGGAATGATTGCCGAAGCATTTTTGTCGAACCAAAAAGGAAAACTGCCAGCCGACGAGTTGAATGAAATTGTGCAGGTAATGATGGCCTTGTATCCGTGTCCGGAAGATTTGCTGACAGGAGTTTCAATCATGCTGGAAATCATGAAAAACGATAAGAAAAATGATCAACAGGGTATAAGAGCGTGCTTTTTAGATAAAATCGGTGAATGTTCCTGGAATCATTTGATCGATGAAAACGATATCAAAGGGGCGTTTAATTATTTGTACCAATCGTATTATAAAAATTAATGTAGGGACGCGATGCCTCGCGTCCCTACCGTATTTTATTTTTTTAATTCCAATAATTTCGATTTGATCTTTTCCAATTTATCAATCAAAACCTCATTTTGAGGGCAGTTATTTGAATCGGAAACACCTTTGTCACCCGATTTCAGCGCTTTTTTGGCTCCGTCGAGTGTATATCCCTGTTCTTTTACCAGTTGATAAATCTTGTTAAAATGCTCGATATCTTTTACCGTAAATAAACGATTTCCCTTTTTGTTTTTCTTGGGCTGAATGACGGTGAATTCTTTCTCCCAAAACCTTATCAGTGAAGTGTTTACGTCGAATATAGTAGCAACCTCTCCGATGGAGTAATATAACTTGGTTAATACGATATTTTCTAATTTACTCAAGACCAATCATTTTGATTTCGTGAAAATAATGATAATTTTGCACCGTCAGAAATATTATGTCCTTAAAAACTTACATATTTTCGATAGCTGTACTTCTAACGAGTAACGCCATCCAGGCACAAACAGCTATAGGTTCTTTACCTCAAAAGAGTCAGGTGTCATCTGATACCCTGTCGAAGCAGGCAGCATCTTCTGCATCATCCGCTTTAGATTCGGCTCCAAAGATCAACAAACAGGTAGAAGAAATCATTCAATTTGCTAAGAAATTCCTTGGAACGCCCTATCATTATGCAGGATCTACACCGTCTGGTTTTGACTGCAGTGGATTCATTTACTACGTCATGGGGAATTTCGGAATGCGTTTGTCGCGCTCAAGCCCTGGTCTTGCTGAATTTGGAAAAACAGTGAAATTGTCCGAGTTACAACCCGGTGATTTGATGTTTTTTAAAGGAAGAAGTACGCGTACATCAGGAGTTGGTCACGTTGCAATGGTAGTAGAAGTAAAAGAAGGTGTGATCAAATTTATTCACAGTTCTACTTCACGCGGTGTTATCATTGACACTTTCAATAACAGCGGGTATTACGTGCCACGCTACCTGAAATCCAAGCGTTTGGATTACGGGGGAATTGCTCCGAAATAAATCAGTGTTTGGCCTTTTTGGTCTTTATGTGCCATAACAGGTAAATGACACAAATGAATGCCATGCCCGCTCCAAACAAAAACACATTCCAAATCGATGAGAGGTTGTTTTGATACCACAGATTGGTAGATAAAGCGCCGCTGAGCACTCCGAACTCCAAAGCAATGAACATCGTACCGGTTCCTCTTCCGCGCCTGTTTGGCGGAGAAAGATCCGCTGTCCACGCAAAAATAGTGGGTGAAATAATCCCGGTTGCTATCCCGAAAACGATTGAAGCGATGTAATACCAGGTTTCCGTATCAGACATTCCGATCAAAACCATGGCAATACAAAGAATGATCATTCCCACAGCTAATGTTTCTCTTCGACCGTAAGTGTCGGATACTTTTCCGGTCACCAAACGGATCAGGATAGTTGCCATGACGTAAAAAATGAAAAAGGCGCCTTTGTTTCCTATGTGTAAATGATCTGAAATATCCGGAGAAAGAACGAGTATAATTCCTGAACACATGGCGGAAAGGAACATTACAATGGCCACTGGAATGACATTCGGTTCAATGATTTCGTCGGAATTGATTTTCAGATGGCCCAACTGGAATTTATGGGTTTTTGCCAGGGTTTCCTTCACCTTAAAGAACAAAATGTAAGATAAGGCAGTAAACAAGGCTGCTGTAAAGAACAAGGCGTCCCGGTTTCCATGCTCCACAATAAAACTGGAAAGTCCTTGTCCGAGTCCCATCCCGATTGAAATGAACGTTCCCCAAAGTCCCATTCCGAAACCGCGCTTGTCTTCCGGAAGAATGTCTGTAATGAGTGCAGTTGCCCCGGTTGGGTAAAATCCTACACTGAAACCATGTAAAAAGCGGAGAAGCAGTAAAAACCAGGCTGCGAAAGCAAACGAATAAAGCGAACAGACCACCACCGAGATCAGCAATCCAACCAGCATCACTTTTTTGCGGCCGATAATGTCTGAGAGTTTACCTGAAAAAGGCCTTGTAAAACCTGCCGAAATGGTAAATAATCCGATGATCAATCCTTTTAAACCCGGCGAACCAAGGTCTGTTAAAAACGCATTCATTTCGGGAATCACTATATTGTAACTCGTGGTGAAAAGAAGCATGGAGAAGCTTAATTTCCAAAAATTGGAACTGTATGTTTTCAAGATAGCGCGAAAGTAAGCAAACTCTTTTGTTAGAGACGCAATCCGGATTCTAAAACTTCACGTACTTTTGATAAAAAAGAATCCATGATAAAGGAAGCGACTTTGGGTGCAGGGTGTTTTTGGTGCATTGAAGCCTGTTACAGAGATCTGAAAGGAATTGTTTCTGTTACCTCAGGCTATGCAGGCGGACATGTAGACAATCCGACGTATAAACAAATTTGTAACGGAGATACCGGTCATGCGGAAGTAGCGCGCGTGATGTATGATGAATCCATCATTTCTTTTGATGAATTATTGGAAGTGTTTTGGTTTGTTCACGATCCCACACAATTGAATCGCCAGGGAAATGACATTGGGACGCAATACCGTTCGGTAGTTTTTTTCCACGATGCAGAGCAAAAAGAAAAAGCATTGGCTTACAAAGAAAAATTAACTGAAGAGCATGTTTGGGAAAACCCGATCGTGACAGAGATTTCACCGATCTCCAATTATTTTCCGGCAGAAGATTATCATCAGAATTACCTGGAGTTGAATCCGGGGAATGCTTATTGCCAGGCGGTGGTAAGACCGAAGTATGAGAAATTCAAAAAGGTTTTTGCGGAGAAATTGAAATGAAAATGGGCTTGTAGGCATGCGATGCGTCGCGTGCCTACAATTGCCCTGTTTTTACAATTCGTCTTCTTCAGCCGGTGGACTTGTAGATTTCCCTTTTCCACCTTTGGCATCTTGTTTTTCGGCACGTTTTGCCTCCATTTTTTTCCGCTTTTCTTTCTCCCAGGCCTCGTATTTGGCATATTGATCAGTGGTAAGCACTTCTTTATATTGTGCGTTTCGTGAATTTTGGTTTTCTCTCAATTGAGACATTTTCTGCTCTCTCGTTAAAGAAGTATTCTCACGGATTGCGTCATTTTTCTGAGCAATTCCCAGGTTGATATCGTGGATCTTAGTTGTTTGAGCATCGTCTAGACCCAATTTGGTTTTTATTCGCTGAGCAGAACTGTTTGCTCTTTCTTCTGCCGGTTTGCGTTCTCTTTTTTCGGTTTGCTGTGCCATTGCAGTTCCACCAAGCAGGAATGTCAATGCTAAAATAAGTGTCTTCATACTTAAACTGATTTATAATTCATACCGTAAGACACAAATTGTGCCAGGAGGTTTAATCGGTTTAAAAAAACGGGGCGTATTCACGCAACGCATGGCTGCATCCCGTTTTATATTGTTCGTCTGTTTTATTATTGTATTTTCGGGTTATGCAGAAAATTCTTTTCATCCTGTTTGTTTTACTGACTGGAACTGCCTGTTCTGTAGTAACTGCTGCCAGAACAGATGGAAGAGAAGTGTTTATGAACCACAAGCGCCTTGCAGCAGTTCCTTATGAATTGTATTACGATTCGACGATCACGAAGATTTCTCTATTTGGAAACCAGATTACGGATATTGACAGCGAGATAATTAATCTTTCGAATTTAGAGGTGCTTTACCTGGGACGTAATCACATGAAATCCTTTCCGAAGGCAATCTGCGGTTTGACGAACCTAAAAGTGCTCAGCCTGGCTTATAATGACATTGATTCGATTCCGGATTGCATTTGCAGACTTCAAAATCTCGAACGCTTATTTCTTTCGAATAATAAACTGGCTTATGTTTCTGATTCTTTGGGTAGTCTCAAAAAAATGGAACAACTCGATCTCAATCGGAATTCCATTAAAAAACTCCCGGAAGAATTGGGTTTCCTGTCGTCGATGCAGTTTATGGATTTGAGTTTCAATAATTTGGATAAGCTTCCGGATTCAATTCAGCACATGCGCGGTTTGAGAGAATTGAATCTGCAGTATGCCGGGGCCATGCTTCAGGTTCCCGAATCTGCGTGTACGCTGCGGTTTTTAGAGAAAATAAAGGCCGACCCGTCCATTGTCTTCCCGGTTTGTTTTCTGTCGCAACAGACCAACCGCCTGGTGATCTATATCGAACCTTAATTCCTTCCCCAGAAATAAAATAACACGAAATCGTAGCTTGCATGTGCAGCGATACAAAACCAAAGTCCCTGTTCGCCCGAAATGGCAAAACTCAGAACCAGGATAAACATGCAAACCAACAGTCCGTATTTGGTGGTGTCCATGTCTTTCGGATTGATGTATCCGTGGATCGCAACAAAGGCTATAGAAGCCAAAACGGGATGCAGCCATTGCTGAACGGCAACGCGAAAGAGAATTTCCTCTCCAAATCCGGCACAAAGCGACAAAAAAAGAATGTCAAAGATGTTTAATCGCATGGACCGGATTAATTGATGCTGCACAGAGAAACTTCTGCGCGCTGTTTCGGTGTTGGTTACTATGAGCATGAAAATTCCGAATACAACACCGTATTGAATCCCAATTCCTGTCCAGACAGTTGGAATGCGGTCAAGCTGCAGGAAACTACTTATTTCGGGCATTCCGCAAAGCAGCCAGCCAAGCGGTGCCATCAATAAAGTGGCAATGCCCATTAAGTAAATTTTCCATTTTGACATACTAGGTCAATTTAGAAATAATTGTGTGGTGATCGGGATAAAGTTTCAGTAATTCTTCGGAAGAAAACAATTCGAAATCAGCAAAATCAAAACCGGGAGCTACTGCGCAGGAAACAAATGCGTAACCTTCGTTGTCTTTCAGGTGAGAACCGAAAATAGTGCGGGCAGGAACTACGTGAAAAGGAACTTCATTTTGTGAAAGATCCAATCCTAATTGAGTGATTTGATGTGCACCGTTTGATAGAATACTATGAACAAGCAGGGGAGAACCTTCGTGAAAATACCAGCATTCGTCTGATTGGATTCGGTGAAACCTGGAAACACTGCTGCCGGTAATTAAGAAATAAATACTAGTTAGCAGGTTTCGCTCTTTTCCTTGAATGGTTTCGGATGAGCGGTACATTTCAGCATAAAAGCCACCTTCCGGGTGACTTTTCAAGTTAAATTTTTCAATGAGTTCCATGACTCTTTTGGGAAGTTCCATTTATTCTATAATGGGTTTATTGACAGGATCTTTTTTCTTCTTTGGTGTTGGTATGAAATACCTGAAATCAATGGTGAAATAACCAGCCGTAATGGGTTTGAAAGCAGTTAATTGTTTGGAAGTACCACTTTGTCTTAAAATAGAAACAGCAAAGAATGGAGATTTCATAGGCACTTTTGCTCCAAAACCTAAGAAGAATGTACCGGCCTTTTCGGTGCGGTATTCAAACCCAACACCGGCATTAAATGCAAAATAAGTACTGGCAGTTCTTCGACCCTGGATGAAAATAGCTTTTTGAGGAGCAGGAAGCATGGAATCCTGAACATCTGAAGGATAATGCGTGATTGATATTCCTAATGAAGCATCAGCATACCATTTTTCTGTCATTCTAACGTAGAAAAGGGCATTCAGCGGAACATCGTAATTGATAAACGATAATTTCTGACTGTCGTAGATATTGGAGTCAGGAATCGAAACTCCTACGTTATAAACTCTTCTGACCTGTGAAATTCCTGTTTCCAGGCTTATATTCTTGGATAATCCAATGCGGATGGTTGCACCGAAAGTAAATCCCCATTTATTGTGGAAATCGGTGGTCATCGCCCCTGATGTATCTTTCAATTCCGTATGAACTGCACCGATAAAATTATTGGGAATCACAGGAGCTGCTACAATCCCGAAATAAGATGGAAAGCGTTCCTTCTTCCGTTTTTGTCCATAGGAAACAAGTGAAAAAGCACAGATGAATACGAATAATAGGAATTTTTGCATTGTACTTTTCTCTTTTCTTCTTGTATAAACGGGTTTTGCTTTTGATTCGTTGGTAAACTAACGCTGATTTTGATGAGTTATTGTTTCCACTCGGTTAGGTATTCAATCGGTTTTCTCTGTCCTTTTGGCCATTCTATCGCCGGATAACCCAGGTAGAATAAGCCCACACAACGTTGTCCTTTTTCCAGTCCGAGAAACTGATTGAAGGATTCGAATTTCAGAATTCCGGGTGTGGACCAGAATCCACCGATTCCCTGTGCAGTAGCTGTCAGGTGCATGTTTTGAACAGCACAGGAAATAGCTGCAAAGTCATCTTCTTCCGAAATACGTGTATCTTCTTCCCGGTGTAATATAATTGCCACTACTGCACTTGCCAGTTTTGGCCGACTCATCAGTTTTCCCAATTTACTGTCGATCTGCTTTTCTTTTGGAATTTCTGTCAGATAAGTGTTTCCCAATCCTTCCGAAAGTTCATTCAATGCATTGTCCTGGAAAACAATAAATCTCCAGGGCTGAGTCATACCGTGGGTTGGAGCCCAAATGGCATTATTCAGCAACAATTCAATTTGTTCTTTGTGAATTTTTCGTGTACTGTATTGTTCCGGGTATATGGTTCTTCGATCGCGAATAATCGCTGTTACTTCACTTAGATTGTAACGCATTCTGTCATTTTTTTGTAAAAATAAGAAGAAAAAGCGCAGCTTTTGAAGACTAAATTATGACAAACGTCAGTGCGAAAATAATTTAGGAGAAGCGCAGCTTTTGAAGACTAAATTATGACAAACGTCAGTGCGAAAATAATTTAGGAGAAGCGCAGCTTTTGAAGACTAAATTATGATCAGCCGCGGCTGATCAGTGCGAAAATAATTTAGGAAGAGCGACAGCTTTTGAAGACTAAATTATGATCAGCCGCGGCTGATCAGTGCGAAAATAATT
>CAMLFH010000007.1 GCA_946479285.1 uncultured Flavobacteriales bacterium
CCTCTTTTGCTCCGGAGTTATCCGCAACTGCAAGTCTTGATTCTTGTTGTATCATTGCAACTAATTATTATTTAGCTCTTTCTAAAATTTCTACTAATCTCCAGTTCTTGTTTTTAGACAAGGGACGAGTCTCCATGATCTTAACGGTGTCACCAATGTGACAGTCGTTTTTTTCATCGTGGGCCACAAATTTAGTAGTTTTTTTGACGAACTTACCATACTTCGGGTGTTTTACTTTTCTTTCTACAGAAACCACGATAGATTTTTCCATCTTATCGCTTGTAACGGTCCCGACACGTTCTTTTCTTAAATTACGCTTTTCCATTTGAAGCTTATTTAACGAATCCAGCACTAGGCTTGATTCTGACGTTTTGTTAATTCAGTATTCAAACGAGCAATAGCTTTGCGGTTGTCACGAATTACGATTGGATTTTCCAATGGCGCAACTGTATGTCCCAACTTCAATTTTGCTTGTGCTTCTGTTGCACTAGCAATCTGCTTTTGCAAATCTTCAACTGAAAGTTTACTTAAATCTTCCTTTTTTTTCATGCTTTCAATTATTTACCAGGTACAACATAATCGTTACGAACGATAAACTTACATTTTACCGGAAGTTTTTGAGCTGCTAAACGAAGTGCTTCTTTTGCAACTTCATATGGAACTCCGTCCGCTTCGAACATAATACGTCCTGGTCTTACAACTGCCACCCAGTGGCTAGGAGCTCCCTTACCTTTACCCATACGAACCTCTGCAGGTTTCGATGTGATCGGTTTGTCTGGGAAGATACGAATCCACACTTTACCTTCACGCTTCATGAAACGCGTTACCGCGATACGAGAAGCTTCGATTTGGCGTGATGTGATCCATCCCGGCTCCAATGTTTTAAGTCCGAAAGATCCGAATGCAATTGTTGATCCGCGTTGTGCTTCACCACGATTACGACCTTTTTGAACTCTTCTAAATTTGGTTCTCTTTGGAGATAACATCTTCTGAAAATTTTAATGAGTTTTTACTTCTTTTTACGGTTGTTTCCACCTTTTCCTCCAGCCGGACGACGGTTTCCTCTATCGCGGTCTCCAGATGGCGCACCACCTTTAGCCCCTTGAGCTGCCATTCCAACATTTGGAGAAAGATCACGACGACCGTAAACTTCACCTTTGCAGATCCATACTTTGATCCCGATCAATCCGTAAGTAGTCAATGCCTCACCTACTGCATAATCGATATCAGCTCTGAACGTATGTAACGGAGTACGTCCATCTTTGTACATTTCTGAACGAGCCATCTCAGCTCCATTCAAACGACCTGAAATTTTCACTTTGATCCCTTCGGCACCCATTCTCATAGTTGAACCGATAGACATCTTTATAGCGCGACGAAATGAAATACGAGCCTCAATTTGACGAGCGATTCCATCAGCTACCAAGCGAGCATCCAATTCAGGACGTTTCACTTCGAAAATATTGATTTGAATCTCTTTTTTCGTCAATTTCTTTAACTCTTCTTTCAATTTGTCTACTTCTTGACCACCTTTACCGATAATCACACCCGGACGAGCCGTGTTGATTGTTACAGTAACGAGCTTGAGGGTACGCTCGATGATGATTTTTGAAATACTTGCTCTGGATAAACGGGCGTGAAGATATTTACGAATTTGATCATCTTCAATGATTTTATCGCGGTAATTGTCTCCACCGTACCAGTTAGACTCCCATCCGTGGATGAAACCTAATCTATTTCCAATTGGATTTGTTTTTTGTCCCATTTTCCTTCAATTATTTTGAACCATCTACTACGATAGTCACGTGGTTTGATCTTTTACGAACTCGGTAAGCTCTACCTTGAGGAGCAGTTTGGATACGCTTCAACATACCTGCACTACCTACTTCAATCGTCTTTACCACTAACTTTTCATCCTCAATGCTTTTACCCTCGTTTTTAGCTTCCCAGTTAGCAATTGCAGAACGCAACAACTTGGATAAGCTTAACGATGCGTCTTTCGCATTGTGTTGCAATATGTTTAGAGCTTTATTTACTTCAACTCCTCTTACAAGATCTGCAACTAATCTCATCTTACGAGGAGAAATCGGAGAATTGTTCAATTTTGCGAAAGCAATTGACTTATTCTCTTCTTTTATTTGATCAGCTCTTAATTTCTTTCTAGCGCCCATGTCACTTGAATTTTAAACTATCTTTTTTTATCCTTTTTGTTAGCACCATGCCCACGGAAGTTACGTGTAGGAGAAAATTCTCCTAGTTTGTGACCTACCATGTTCTCTGTTGCGAACACAGGAATAAACTTATTCCCGTTATGCACTGCAAACGTCAACCCGACCATGTCAGGAGTGATTGTAGAAGCGCGTGACCATGTTTTGATTACTGCTTTGCTTCCGCTTTCTTGTGCTGCATCCACTCGTTTTGTCAACTTATAGTGTACAAAAGGTGGTTTTTTCAACGAACGACTCATACCTTATTTCTTTCTTCTCTCGATGATAAACTTATCTGAATACTTCTTTTTCGAACGCGTTTTGTATCCTTTAGCAGGCATACCGTTACGAGAACGAGGGTGACCACCGGCGTTACGCCCTTCACCACCACCCATCGGGTGATCTACCGGGTTCATCACAACTCCACGTACACGTGGACGACGACCCAGCCAGCGTGAGCGACCAGCTTTACCAGAAACTACTAATGAATGTTCTCCATTCGATACAGCTCCGATTGTAGCCATACAAGTAGTCAAAATCATACGAGTCTCACCAGAAGGCAATTTGATAATCGCAAAGCGACCATCACGAGCGTTCAATTGAGCATATGTTCCTGCTCCACGAGCAATTGCACCACCTTTTCCAGGTTGCAACTCAATGTTATGGATCACAGATCCAAGAGGAACATCGGATAAAAATAATGCGTTTCCAACATTTGGAGCGGCACCAGCACCAGATACGATAGTATCACCAACTTTCAATCCTTCAGGAGCAACGATGTAACGTTTCTCTCCATCCACATAGTAAAGCAATGCAATACGTGCAGTTCTGTTTGGATCGTATTCAATTGTCTTAACGACAGCAGGTACTCCGTGCTTGTCGCGTTTAAAGTCAATAATACGATACTTTTGCTTGTGTCCACCACCGATGTAGCGCATGGTCATACGACCATCATTGTTACGACCACCAGACTTGCTTTTCTTCGCAACTAAGCTCTTTTCAGGAACGTTCGTTGTTACTTCAGCATAAGTACTGTTGATCTTGTGTCTTTGCCCTGGAGTAATAGGCTGAAATTTTCTAAGACCCATCAGTTTTTACTTAAAAATTATTAAACAAATCAATCGTTTCTCCTGCAGCAACAGTTACGATGGCTTTTTTCCATACGCGACTTTTTTGCTCAACGACACCTCTATTCGTGAATTTCGTAGAGGATTTTCCACCGCCATAAGTGAGTGTGCGTACATTCACAACGTGAACTCCGTACATCTTTTCGACAGCACTTTTAATTTCCAATTTATTCGCCTTGCGATCTACTTCGAAAGCGAAGCTACCGCTATCATTAGCAGCAGTTGCTTTTTCCGTGATAATTGGCTTTTTGATAATTGTATTCATCATCAATTAGTTTAGAATCTTTTCGATTACTTCGATTGAACTTTCTGTTAATACAACTTTCTTCGCATTCAACACATCATATGTGTTAACGGAATCAGCAGATACAACTTTAACGCGTTGTAAGTTACGTGAAGACAAGTAAACATTGTCGTTACCTGCTCCTACGATCATCAACACCTTCTCGTTTAACAAGTTCAAGCTCGATAACATCGATTTGAATTCTGCTGTTTTTGGTGTTGCAAGAGCTACATCTTCTAACACTACGATTGAATCCAATTTTGCTTTATAAGCGAAAGCAGATTTACGTGCCAAACGCTTTAATTTGATATTCAATTTGAAGTGATAGTTACGAGGGCGTGGTCCGAAAATACGTCCACCTCCTACACGTGTACCAGATTTAACACTACCAGCACGAGCACCACCCGTACCTTTTTGTTTTTTAATCTTTCTGGTAGATCCGGAGATCTCTGCTCTTTCTTTAGATTTATGTGTCCCCTGACGACGATTCGCCAAGTGTTGTTTTACATCTAAATAGATTGCGTGATCGTTTGGTTCGATTCCAAAAATCCCGTCCGATAAGGTTACCTTTTTGGAAGTAGCCTTTCCTTTGCTATCAATTACTTTTACTTCCATTATTTCTGAATTGTTACGGTTGAACCTTTAGGCCCAGGAATGGAACCTTTAACTACGATTAAATTTTTGTCGGTCAAAATACGCAATACTTCCAGGTTCTCTACTGTTACGCGTTTGTTACCCATTTGTCCGGCCATGCGCATTCCTTTGAATACACGTGCAGGATAGGAACAAGCACCAATTGAACCAGGAGCACGCAAACGGTTATGCTGACCATGAGTTGATTGTCCAACACCACCAAAATTGTGACGTTTTACAACCCCTTGGAAACCTTTACCTTTTGATGTTCCAACTACGCCAACAAATTCTCCTTCTTCGAAGATTGTTGCGTCAACTACATCTCCAAGATTAAGTCCGTCAAAACCTTTAAACTCAACCAATTTAGATTTTGGTGTTGTTTTAGCTTTTTTGAAATGGCCTTTCAATGCATTCGGAGTGTTTTTTTCTTTACGTTCTCCAAATCCTAATTGAACTGCCTCGTACCCATCTCGGTCTTGTGTTTTAACCTGAGTTACTACACAAGGACCAGCTTCTATAACTGTGCATGGTGTTGCCTTACCCTCGACACTGTAGACGCTAGTCATTCCGATTTTTTTACCAATAATTCCAGGCATACTTTACTAATTATAAATTATAAATTATTAAAGTGATGTAATCCCCGCGGCAACTGTTACCATCGCCGCGGGATATTCATCACACTTTAATTTCTACATCAACTCCTGAAGGAAGTTCTAATCTCATTAACGCATCAACAGTCTTGGAAGAAGAACTGTAGATATCCAACAAACGCTTGTAAGAACACAATTCGAACTGCTCACGCGCTTTTTTGTTAACGTGTGGTGAACGCAATACCGTGTAGATACGTTTGTGAGTTGGAAGTGGAATTGGACCACTAACTACTGCTCCTGTTGCTTTAACTGTTTTTACGATTTTCTCAGCTGACTTGTCAACCAAGTTGTGATCGTATGACTTTAATTTAATTCTAATCTTTTGGCTCATTACTCGTTTGTATTAAGCGGAAACTTTTCCATTATATTTTGCAATCACTTCTTCTGCTACGTTCTTCGGAGCCTCTGCGTAATGAGAGAATTCCATAGAAGATGTTGCACGACCTGAAGATAACGTACGCAATTGCGTAACATACCCAAACATTTCAGATAAAGGAACGTCAGCTTTAACCACTTTTCCTCCTGCTTTATCATCCATACCTTTCATCATACCTCTACGACGGTTCAAGTCACCAACGATATCACCCATGTTCTCTTCCGGACAAATCACTTCTAATTTCATGATTGGCTCCAACAAGATTGGTTTACAGTTTTTCAATGCGTGACGGTAAGCCATTTTCGCTGCCATTTCGAAAGACAATGAATCTGAATCGACTGCGTGGAATGATCCATCAACTAATTCAACTCTCATTGCTTCAACAGGGAATCCAGCTAAAACTCCGTTTTTCATAGACTCTTTGAAACCTTTCTCAACGGATGGAATAAATTCACGAGGAATGTTACCACCTTTAATAGAGTTAACGAATTCCAAACCAGTTTTTTCAGGATCTGTCTGTGGTCCGATCTTAACTGCGATATCCGCAAACTTACCACGTCCACCCGATTGCTTTTTGTATTGCTCACGGTGATCGATAGCGATTGTGATATCCTCACGGTAAGTTACCTGTGGAGCTCCTTGATTTACTTCAACTTTGAACTCGCGACGTAAACGGTCAACGATGATATCCAGGTGAAGCTCACCCATTCCGGAGATAATTGTCTGTCCTGACTCCTCATCCGTATTCACACGGAATGTTGGATCCTCTTCAGCCAATTTATTCAAACCAACTCCTAAACGATCTTGATCCGCTTGAGTTTTAGGCTCAATAGCGATTCCAATTACCGGATCAGGGAAGTTCATTGATTCCAAAATGATCGGTGCATTTTCAGCACACAAAGTATCTCCTGTACGGATGTCTTTAAATCCAACTAACGCTGCGATATCTCCTGCACCAAGCTCATCAATTTGATTTTGCTTGTTTGCGTGCATTTGGAAGATACGTGAAATACGCTCTTTTGAATTTGTACGTGTATTCAATACGTAAGAACCTGCTGGCAATTTACCAGAGTAAGCACGTGTAAAACACAAACGACCTACGAAAGGATCCGTTGCAATTTTAAATGCCAAACCTGCAAAAGGCTCGTCGAAAGACGGTTGGCGAGTAACTGGCTCATCTGTCTTAGGATTGATTCCTTCGATAGCATCAATATCCAATGGAGAAGGAAGAATTTCCATCACCATATCCAACATTGCCTGAACTCCTTTGTTTTTGAAAGAAGAACCACACATCATTGGAACAACTTTTCCGGAGATAGTAGCCTGACGTAATGCATTCAAAATTTCACGCTCTGTCAAAGAGTTTTCATCTTCGAAGAATTTCTCCATCAATGACTCGTCAAATTCAGCAACTGCTTCCAATAACTCAGAACGCAATCTGCGTGCATCATCAATAATATCAGCAGGGATTTCAACTTCCTGGAAAGTCATACCCATATCGTGCTCATTCCACTCGATTCCTTTGAAATTGATCAAGTCAACAACTCCTCTGAAGTTATCTTCATCACCAATGTTAATTTGTAATGGCAAAGCGTGGCTACCCAACATCTCTTTCACCTGGTTACAAACATTTAAGAAATCAGCTCCCTGACGGTCCATTTTGTTAACGAAACCAATACGGGGAACATTGTAGTTATTAGCTAAACGCCAGTTTGTTTCAGATTGAGGCTCAACACCATCAACTGCTGAAAACAAGAATACCAAACCATCCAATACACGTAAAGAACGGTTTACCTCAACTGTAAAGTCAACGTGTCCCGGAGTATCAATGATGTTGATATGATAATTTTGGTCTCTGTATTTCCAATTTACGGTTGTAGCAGCAGAAGTAATGGTAATACCACGCTCTTGCTCTTGCTCCATCCAGTCCATTGTAGCACCACCATCGTGTACCTCACCAATTTTGTGGTTTACACCTGAGTAGTACAAAATACGCTCAGTTGTAGTTGTTTTCCCAGCATCAATGTGAGCTGCGATACCAATGTTTCTTGTAAATTTAAGATCTCTAGCCATTTCTTAGAATCTAAAATGTGAAAACGCTTTGTTAGCTTCAGCCATACGCAATGTATCTTCCTTCTTTTTGAAAGCAGCACCTTCTTCTTTCGAAGCAGCGATGATTTCCGAAGCCAATTTACCAGCCATGGACTTTTCATTACGTTTACGAGCGTAACCAATCAACCATTTCATAGCCAATGATTGTTTACGTCCTTCACGAACAGGAGTCGGGATTTGGAAAGTAGCTCCACCAACACGACGGGAACGAACCTCCACAGATGGAGTTACGTTGTCTAATGCTTTCTTGAACACTTCCAATCCTTCTTGATCTTCTAATTTTTTATCTACGATCTCTAAAGCATCGTAGAAAATTTTAAATGCCAAATTCTTTTTTCCGGAGTACATTAAGTTGTTAACGAACTTAGTTACTGTAACGTCATTAAACTTTGGATCCGGGAGGATGGCAATCTTTTTCGCTTTTCTTCTTCTCATCTCTTAAAAGTTTAATTATTTCTTAGCTTTTGGACGTTTTGTTCCGTACTTAGAACGACGTTGTGAACGGCCTTCAACACCTGCAGTATCTTCCGCACCGCGAACGATGTGGTAACGAACCCCTGGTAAATCTTTAACCCTTCCACCACGCACAAGAACCAAAGAGTGTTCTTGTAAGTTGTGACCTTCTCCTCCGATATAGGCATTCACCTCTTTACCGTTGGTAAGACGAACACGCGCTACTTTTCTCATAGCTGAGTTCGGCTTCTTAGGTGTAGTGGTGTACACACGTACACATACTCCTTTGCGCTGCGGACAAGAATCCAAAGCCGCTGACTTTGACTTCTTTACTACCGCAGTCCTTCCCTTTCGCACTAACTGTTGTATAGTTGGCATACAGTACTCAAATTTTGATAATTAATAAATATAATATTCCCCAAAGAACACACTTTGAGGGGTGCAAAGATAGATAGAAAAACTTACAAAGCAAGAGTTTCAGTAAAAAAGTGCTGTTTTTGAACAAATTAGTGTTGATGAAATAATATCCGGAAAATGTAAAACGAAAAAAGCGACTCCAAAAAGCCGCTTTGAGTTATTACCAATTTTATTTCATCACCTTCCTGAAAGCTGGATCACCTTAACGACCTTTTCTCCGTTCTGATTTTCAAGATTCAAATAATAGGTTCCCTGCGGTAATTCTGACAGATCAATTTCCACTAAAGTGACATTCGGACGAAACTCTTTCAAAGTGGAACCGATCATATTGATTACCTGAATTTGTTTTAAAGGAAGCTCTGACAACAATTCAATATTTCCTGAAGATGGATTTGGAAAGACCGACACTTTATTCATTTCTGTTTCCTCTAAACCAAGATGGATTTCACACGCTTCGCCACTGGGATTATAAAACAAACTATCGTCTTCGAAACATAAAAAACTTAACTGGTCCCATTCAACGATTATTGTGCTGTCACAGCTCCTTGGGAAAGGCAATAAATATCCCAGAGCCCCAAAGCGTGAATTTGCTTTACCCTGAATGAAACAATTTGCATCAGGTGCATAACCCATTGTTAGTTCTGTGTAATTCTGCCCGCCGATATTTACTGCTCCAACAGATTCAACAATAGCAACAGAAGTATCGTTACAGTCAAAAGACGGATTTACACCTGTTTGAAGCAGCCATTGGTCACCAACTTGCGCAGAAAAATCATATAAAACAGAAAAATGATCGATATCCCAATAATAGACGGTATCATTTGACACATAGACAGCTCCTTGTATATAATCCGAAGAAGTTTCCATCAAACCTCCATTGGGGCCGGTTGTGAAGAATTCATGCTTCACCGATTTCAATTTGGTACAAACCTGATTCTGGAGAGTCGTATCGCCATCCTCCCAAACCTTGATGTACCCGGATGAAATATTGTAAAAACGGTAGTGCCAAACCGCATTTCCTTTTGTCCAGATGGATTGAGAAAGCGAAGACAAACTGATCAAAGCAAAAATGAATAGTAAACTTTTTTTCATGTTTAAAATTTAGAGGTACACCTCTAAAATGATTCTTCTCCCTAAAGGTTGGAAATCAGAACACAACTTAATGATTTGTTAAACTGAATGGATTAATTAAACCCTGTAGCAAACTGCATTGATATTCATCCCTGCTCCTACTGAAGCAAAGAGTACAAGGTCACCTTCCGCAATTTTATATCCGTTCAGCTCTTCACGCTTCACCATACTTAATAAGGTAGGAATGGTGGCCACCGAACTGTTTCCCAATTTATGAATATTCATCGGCATCACGTGTTTCGGCATTTCAGAAATCCCATAAAGCTTATATAGATCACGAACGATCGCCTCATCCAGTTTTTCATTTGCCTGGTGGATGAAAATCTTCTTAACATCCGTTATTTGAACGCCGGCCTTATCCAAACAATCCTTCATAGCAATCGGCACATTCTTGATAGCATACTCGTACACTTTACGGCCTTTCATTTTTACGTAACGAATACGCGGATCGGATTCCGGGAAGTTTGATTTTCCCAAATCCAGGTAAGTTACCTCATCTTCGCAATGGCTTTGTGCACTGAAAGAAAGAATTCCGGAATTGGAATCCTGCGCTTCCAGAATAGTTGCTCCGGCTCCATCTGAGAAAATCATGCTGTCACGATCGTGCTGGTCTAAAACCCGGCTCAATGCTTCGGCACCGATTACCAAACATTTCTTCGCCATTCCTGCCTGCATAAAAGCATGAGCCTGGATCAAGCCCTGCAGCCAGCCCGGACAGCCGAAAATCAAGTCATAAGCCACACAATTGGGATTTTTGATTCCCAAGCTGTGTTTCACCCGTGAGGCAATAGACGGGATCATATCAGTTTGTATAGTATGTTTGATGACATTCCCGAAATTGTGGGCTACAATAATCTGATCGATCGTTTCACGATCACAATTCCCATCCCGAAGTGCGTCTTCTGCAGCAATTGCAGCTATGTCCGAACAATTCAAATCTTCAGATGCATACCTTCTTTCTTCGATACCTGTAATGGTTTCAAATTTCTGGGCAATGACCTCAGGCTTTAAAGGAATGGGCTGCTGATTCTCATCATAAAATTTATGAAGCGCAAAATCAGCATTTGTTTTAACTACTGTCGGAATGTATCTTCCGATACCTGTAATTACACTTTTCATGTTTGTTTTTAAAACGTTAGTCACTAATTACAGAAGCTTCCGGGGTAGTTGTTTTTCGTTTGGAAGTTGGGATGCTCAGATCAAAGGTAAGAACAATTTGAAGGGAAGGAATTTTTTTAAACTTTTTTAATAGGATGTAAGCTGTTTCTAAATATATAATTGATACTCCTTTGAGAAGTCAATCATCAGACCACGTTTGGTATACGTTTTAATTAATCGTTCTCTTTTTATATTGTCATTCTTCAAAATAGTCATTTTATAAGGCTTGACCAACAAATTGATCTCAGAATCCGGATACTTTTTATTCAAATAATCATAGGCTTTCACAAAATAGGCATCCAACTCCATTTTCTCCAACCCAGTTTCATCTGTCGGATAATTGATTGCCGGAGTATTGTCCATCCCGATCAGGAAATAAGTAAAATATGTTTTGTGAATAGCTTTTGCGCGATCTGTCTCTATAAAATCAGGATTCTTTTTGATGAATGTCTCCCAACGAATCAAACGTTCTACATACTCTTCCTCTGTAATAATAATACCTGCATCGTGCTGGAACGAATCATCATCATCTGAACGGTACAATTTCAGAAAAGAGCGCATAACAGGCGAAAGCATGGAATAAAAATTGGTTCTCAAAAATGACCTGTCTGTTCCAGCCATCAGGTTCCCCTCCCAAATTTCCAAACGATATCCGTTGCGGATCAATTTCTTTTCATACTTTTTTAAATAAGGCAAATCCAGCGTTATCTCGTTAGTCCGTTCAACTTCATTCCAATACACTTTCTGCAAAACTGAATCCTGTTCAACTGCCAAAGAAACAGCCGGCTCCAATTGTTCATAAAATTTATGGAATAACACAAACGCACTGTCACACAATTTCTGATCCGACCCGGAAAAGAGTTCCTTATATTTCCCCGTTGCCAGGCTTATCGATTTTTCATTGGTTGAGTCAAGAAATGCTAAATATGTTTTGTACTCTGCCAATAAATTTCTCACTTCAACTGGTGTCTTCACTTCCTTTTTTACTTCTTTCGAAGGTTTTTCAGGAGACGGGGATGAACAGGCTGCAAGACACAAACATCCAATAATTAATCCGTGTAGATTCATCTTTTTCAGTTTTGAAAAATCAGGAGATCACACCCTGTGATTATCTGCCTTCCAATTCTTAATCAGCTCCTTGATTTGTTTTTGATTTAAATCTTCTGCAACTGTTTTTTCAACCAATGGAATTAACTCTTCATCAGAAGCAAAACGCAAAGCGATGATTTGACCCAATCGCAATTTTGGGTTTATGGATTTACCTGTTAGGATAAAATGGCGTAAACTTTCCTCAGCACGAATCGCTCTGTCTTGCGCCTTCAAAGCAAAAGTACGGGATAGTAACATTAAAATAAGAAAAGCAAAAGAATACATCACCAACAAAATGGGAAGAAGTACATTCTCCGAATTTGAAATTGCCTGAATTAAAAAGTACACCGAAATTACAATCGCCGATAACACCATTAATAATAAAACTCCATGATACATAGGAGACAATCTAATATGATTGGATTTATTTTGACTAGCCATACGATTAATTTAATTGTTAAAAAGTGCTTTAAAGTTAACTTTCAAAAGCAACAAATTCAATGATCCTTGAATTATTTATACCATTTCACATCCATAAGCTTTCTGCAGATAGCAAGTTCTGGAGGTTTTATCAAAACAATGCCCCCTTTACTACTAAAACTGTGCAACTACAAAAAGGCGATTCAGTATACACACTTACGGATGGTTTTGCAGATCAATTTGACGGACCAAAAAGACAAGAAGTTCAGAGTGAAACAATTGGAACAAGTGATGATCTATTAATTATTGGCGTTTCGATTTAAACGATTTTTATCTAAATAGCCATGAATCCAACAGTAGGATCAAATAAATCGGCAATACATCCCTCATTAAAAATTCAAATTTAAACTTTTCAAGAAATTACGCATTCGATATTCTGGTTTATGCCCGTCAATGTTTTAACTTTGTAAACATGAATTATCTAGACGGATTAAACGAAAGCCAACGCATTGCAGTAGAGAATTTTGAAGGGCCAACCATGGTGATTGCCGGGGCAGGTTCCGGGAAAACAAGGGTACTCACGATGCGCATCGCTTACATGATCGATCATGGAGTTGATCCGTTCAACATCATGGCATTGACCTTTACCAATAAAGCCGCAAAGGAAATGACCGAACGAATTGGTTCGATTATCGGTTCGGGCGAGGCAAAAAACATCACCATGGGAACTTTCCACTCCGTTTTTTCGCGCATTCTCCGAATCAATGCCGACCGATTAGGTTATCCGCAAAACTTCACTATTTACGATACGCAGGACACCAAAAGTCTCTTAAAAGACATCGTTAAAGAATTGAACCTCGACGATAAGATCTATAAACCAAGCATGATTTACGGACGTATCTCGGCAGCAAAGAACAACCTGCTTTCGGCAGACGATTATTTGCAAAATCCGGAGATCATGGACGAAGACAAGCAAAGTCAGCGCCCCGAATTGGGACGAATCTACAAAGCATATGCTGTTCGCTGTTTCAAAGCCGGTGCAATGGATTTCGATGATCTCTTGTATCAAACAAACATCCTGCTGCGTGATTTCCCGGATGTACTTTCGTATTACCAGCATAAATTCAAGTACATTTTGGTGGACGAGTACCAGGATACCAATTACGCTCAATACCTGATTGTAAAAAAACTGGCTGCCGTTTATGAGAATATCTGCGTGGTTGGAGATGATGCACAAAGTATCTACTCTTTCCGCGGAGCGAATATTCAAAACATCCTGAATTTCCGAAATGACTACCCGGATTATAATTTGTATAAGCTGGAACAAAACTACCGCAGTACGCAGAACATTGTTGATGCTGCAAACAGTGTCATTGCTAAAAACAAAGAACAGATCCAAAAAAGCGTTTGGACACATAACGATAAAGGAAATCTTATTCGTGTCATTCGGGCCATGACAGATAACGAAGAAGGTAAAATTATTGCAAATAAGATTTTTGATGTCAAGCACCAGGAAACTGGTGACTGGACAGATTTCGCCATTCTATACCGGACCAACCGTCAATCGCGTGCATTTGAGGAAGCTCTGCGGAAAATGAATATTCCTTACAAAATCTACGGTGGACTTTCATTCTATCAGCGTAAAGAAATTAAGGACCTTTTGTCTTATTTCCGCCTCACAGCCAATCAGAAAGATGAGGAAGCACTAAAACGTGTTATCAACTATCCGAAACGCGGAATCGGAAAAACATCCTGGGAGAATATTATCATTGCGGCAAACCATTACGATGTATCTATTTGGGAGGTCATCTCTGATTGGAGCAAGTTTCCGGTTTCTATTCCAAATGCTACGAAACAAAAGATCGCGGAATTTGTGATTATGATTCAAAGCTTCACCGCTCAGTTGAATTCTCAGAATGCTTATCAAATGGCACAGACCATTGCAAAGAGTTCCGGAATTCTAAAAGAATTGTATTCGGATAAGGACAAAGGTCCGGAAGAAGTGGAACGCTACCAGAACATTGAGGAATTATTGGCTGCGATCAAAGAATTTACCGTTCAAAGAGGAGAAGACGATCCGGCAACATTAGCAGATTTTATGATCGACGTTGCATTGCTCACAGATGCTGATAATGAAAAAGAAGAAGACAAGAATAAAATCAGTTTAATGACCATTCACTCCAGCAAAGGATTGGAGTTTAAACACGTTTACCTGGTTGGTTTGGAAGAGAATTTGTTTCCTTCTCAACTTTCCATTAATTCCCGAACAGAACTGGAGGAAGAAAGACGTTTGTTTTATGTGGCTGTAACACGAGCTGAAAAGAATTGCACGATTTCCTATGCTGCTTCCCGTTTCCAATGGGGAAACCTGATCACATCAGAACCAAGTCGTTTCATTTCAGAGATCGATCCGGATTTCTTAAGCTTTGAAACCGCATACGGCGCTCCACAGGGCGGCGGACGTTCGTTAAATGCCGGAAGAGGGGGATTTGACAAGCCTTTTACCGGCGGATTAAACAGAATGCCCGGATCTCCAAGCGCTCAAACTTCGCCAAGAGGAATGAAAAGCATGTCTGAACTGAATTCAAAATCCGGCACAGGAGATTCCAACATCGATATTAAAGTGGGATACAATGTAGAACACGAACGATTCGGAAAAGGGAAAGTGACCAAATTGGAAGGAAGTGGTGTTGATCGAAAAGCAACCATTTTCTTTCCACATGCCGGGGCGAAAACCCTGCTGCTTAAATTTGCGAAATTAACGGTTCTTGATATCGAATAAAAAAAGGCATCTGTCTGTAACAAATGCCTTTTATTCTTTTTCAAACTATTCTGATTACCAGTAGAACATTCCGGTAATTATTCGATCTCCAAAGGGCTGACCTTTCAATTTTTCTGTTAGTTCAGTAATTAATTCTGCCTCCGTATACTGCTTCCCTTTTTTCTTAGGTTGAGCAATCTGTTCTGTGCTTGGAGCAATTACTTCTACTTTTTTAGCGAAATAAACAATACTTCCGTCTTCCGTTGCCAGGCCAAGAACTGCTCCGGGTAAACCCTGGATATTCTCAGGTCCGACAGTTGGAACAATATCCGTTGTGTACCAGGCATAAATACGAGTCGAATCATCTTTTTGCCAGATTACACGGGTACATTCATAACCGGCAATTTTACGCGTTTTATCCGTGATCTTCCAGGTATGCTTAACCAAGCTGTCACCAACCGTCATGGAATTACCCATCATGTCCATATAGACAAAACGCTGTCCTTTGTTGAAGTCATTGTAAACCGTGTTCTTCATGGTCAAAAAACTTTGCGGATCAGGTTGCTCCGGAGCAATGTAAGAAAATAAAGAAGTACTATCATTAAAGTATAGTGAGAACTCCTCGATTTTTACTTTATTCTTTTCCCCTACAAACTGGCGCATCCGCTCATCGTCAAAGATCTTCCAAAGATTTGTTCTGCGTTCGTAAATTATCTTTCCCTCACGAACAAGTTCTCCCTGAGCCTGTGCTAAGCCCCCAAGGAATAAGAATCCTAAAAGGATCACTGTTTTAATACCAGCCATTGCCTTCATCTTCTTTCGTTTTAAAGTTATTAAATCTAAGTGTCATTTTCGCCATGAAGTAACGACGAATGATATTGGTTCTCTGATCGATGATTACGTTATTATCTACCGATCTGTAGTTACTGATATTCTGATTTAAGATATCGTAAGCTTCAATTCCAAAAAGTAAGTTCCCTGTTTTCAGGAAAGAACGTTGGATTGACATATTCCAGATCAGGTAATTTGCGTTATAACCATTTGTTCTTCCTGTATTGACATTATATGTTGCATCCGTTTTAAAGAACCAACGGTAAGGAAGTGTCCAGTCAACAACCGCTCTAAAATTATACGTTGTATACGGTTGATTGGACAAGGTAGATAAAGAGTTGTATGGAATATTGTAGTCGATTCCTCCACCCAATTCTGTTCTCAACGAATCACCATTGTAATTCAAAGACAAATCCGTTCCTACCCCGGTATTTCTGGTATCGTTATCAATCGAATTGATCCGGTTCATGGAAGAGGTGAAGTTACCGTTTGCATTTACTTGTAAACTCAAGTCTTTCACTCCCTTCATTGGAATTCCGGCACCTGCCCAGTAGTACAAGAAATCTGAATTTTTTACATTAATTGCCTGGGAAATAGATCCTCCGTTCGGACCAAAAATAGTGTTTGTACTAAAGTTATCCTTAATATGGGAATAGCTGAATCCGGAATACATATAGAATCCGCTTAATCCTTTCCAGGTATTGAAATTACCATTAATACTATGGCTGTAATTCGGTTTCAGTTCAGAGTTACCGATTTGGATGAAGTTCGGGTTTGTGTTGTTCAAAACCGGCTGCAACTGATCGATCGAAGGCAAACTTGAGTTTGTGTTATACTGAATCATCAAACGAGTTGTTTGGCTGAACTTGTAACGGAATACGATTCGTGGTAAAACATTGTTCTGATCCTGCTTGATCAATGAATCGGTGAAAATATTTCGGTTGTTGATATCAATTCTTCTCACACGGGAGCCCACAGACAATCTCAATTTCGCATTTTCATAGATTAAGAATGCTCCTGCACGGTGCTGCTGCCTGTCCGTTTTAAATTTATTAGAGAATAAGCTGTCTACATCCACATATTCACCATTCACAGGATTCAACGTAGTTTTACGCTGGTCGTTGTCGTTTCGATAGAACTCGTAATCAAATTCCAACTTAAATTTCTTTCCCAGCGGTTCAAAATAATCTACATAAGCTGTGTGAGACATCGAATTGCTTCTGATCTCTTTTTTCTGGTCGAATCTCAATCCACCATTTGATGTATTAGTAACTGCATTGGTATCCGAAGAAAGCAGATCACCATTCGATGTATTATCTGTCCCAACAAAGTTGTAACGGGCAAGTAACTTACGATTCTTCTTTTTGAAATCTCTAAATAGACGGAAAGTCGTATTCAAACTGGAACCTGTTGCTTTACTTCCGTTTTCAATGGTTGTAAAACGAGTCAACATGGTGTCTTCTGACAAGAAATCAGTTCGCGATAAAGTATTCTGATCAGTCAGGTTGTACTGGAACTTAGGTTCCAATTCAAATCGGGTCAATGAATCGATTTTTTGAGAATACTTCACACCGATCTGGTGCTGCATATACTGTTCCTTCGTATAACTGTTCAAATCAGTTGTATAAGAAGTGTCCGTCAATAAATACTGGGAACGACTGTTCGTCTGTGATTTCACTCCGTATTGTGCGAAGGAATAATTCAAACGTACTTTCGCGCCTTTTTTGAATTTCTGATCCAGATAGAAACCTCCTTTAAATGTATTCGGAATCCCTTCATTCTCATTTTGTCCATCCTGGCTGTATGATTGAATATCATCGTTTTCAGCCATCCAGTCACGTCCTTCAGACAAACCAAATTTGAACATATCACTTCCATTCAGGTTTGTTTTAGGTGTATTTGAACCTAAAGCGTAAACCGCCAGTTTTTGATTCTTATTGTAGGAATTAACGAGCATTTCTCCTTCATAGAATCCATGATTGGGAGTTGTGAACTGATCGATTCCACCGGCGAGATTGATTTTTCCAAAATACCCCTTCTTGGCTTCATCTTTCAGCTTGAGATCAAGTACCTGGACCTTTTCATCACTTCCGTCTTCAGCATCTTTCTCGTAAACCTCTACTGTTTCGACTCCTTTTGCTGCAAGGTTTTTAGTTGCTATTGTCGGGTCATTTCCAAAGAATTCATCCCCATCAACCAATACCTGACCGATTTCTTTTCCCTGATTTTTGATTTTCCCATTTTCGTCGATCGTCATACCTGGCAATTTCCGGATCAAATCCTCCACCACCGCATTTTCCTTTACTTTAAACGAATCCGCGACATATACGAGCGTATCTCCACGGTAATAGATAGGATTGCGATTTGCATAAATCAAGACTTCATCCAAAGCAGTGCTTTTATCCGGCATTGCGAGTGTATCTAATACAAAAGAGCTATTCTCTTTGGATCCAAAGAAAAAAGCACGGAAAACTCCGTAATTCGGATGAATGACCGTAAATTCAACTGTATCAACAGGAAGGATGAACTGGATGTTACCATATTTATCTGAACGCTTAAAGTCCAGTAGAACTGAATCTCTGACACGCTTCACCACACCTACTGCGTTTCTCACAATGGTTTGGGAATTCGTATCAACAACATTTGCCTTAATTATCATCGTTTGGGAATCACCCCAATACGCAATTAAGAGGAAGAATAGAAGTGTAATTTTTTTCAATGCGATGAGTATTTGATGGTACAAAATTAGACGGAAATTCTTCGGTTTAACAAAAAATATGCAAAACGTTACAGTCCCTGTATGAATGGCGGAGAAAACAGTTTAACGGAAGTACTAAAAAAACAGGAGTCCGTCGGATGGACTCCTGTTCTCAACTGCACATCGTTTAACCTAACCACTATTTACTCTGACCTAAAACTTAACGACCTGCCTGACTTCCACTTCTGTAACCCTTTGAGAATTGCCTTCTTTATCTACATATGTTCGATTCACCAATCTCCCGGAGACAGCGAGTTTATTTCCTTTTTTACAGTAATTGGTTAAAAAACTGGCCGTATTTCCCCAGGCAAACATTCGGTACAAAGCTCTGGAGTCTGACTCAACTTTCTTCAATTGATTGTCCACCGCAAACTGAAAACGGGCAACCATAGAACCATTTTCGAAAGTGGTGATGGTGGCGTCTGATCCCAGACGCCCCACCAACGTAACTTGATTTCGCAGCATTTTATAAAATAATTAAGTCATTGACTTCGATCTCGGAGAACATCTTCCGTTCACCCGACTCCGTTTTATAAAACCGGCTGACCAACTTACCTTCCACCGCCACATTTATTCCTTTCGTGCACAATTCTTCCAGGATATTCACCCATCTGCCAAAAGCCGTAAGCCGATGCCAATCCTGTTTTACCTGCAGATTTCCATCCTTATCCAGGTAATGCTCTTTCGTGGCAAGAGAAAAATTAACTACTCGTCTTCCTCCGGGTAAAATGCTCACTTTTGGATCTGAGCTTATCTTCCCGATAATATTTACATGATTCATATGCAGAACCTGATCCTGTTTAATAGAAGTATTCATGATTACCCGGATTAATTGTTTTCTTGTTTTTTTCCGTTCAAAAGCACAAACTCATTGAGTTCGATTTCAGTAGAGAATCTTTTCTCGCCTTCCTTCGTTTCATAAGATCTGTTGACAATTCGTCCTTCAATCACTACCTCTGAACCTTTGTCCAGAATTTTCTCAACCCGGTCACACATATTTCCCCAGGCAATTACCGTATGCCATTGAGTGTTATCTTCCCACTCGCCTTTTTTATTCTTAAAGCGCTCGTTCGTCGCTATCGATAAGCGCACTTTTTTTGCTCCTGATTCAAATGTCTGCGGAACCGGTTTCGCTCCTAATCGTCCGATTAAATTCACTTTGTTTTTTAGCGTGTTCATACTTGTTTGTTTTAAACGTTTGTAAAAATTTGATTCGATTGGCTTTCAACCGATTTGATGATGCAAAGTTGTGGGAGTGGAAAAATCAAATTCGGTTATTATCTAATTACTGTCGACTATTTTTCGCTTACAAGTAGTTAAAATCGTTTTTAATACTGAATATCAACTAATTAACCAAATAAATTTTTATTCGCTTTGAATGATTAAATTCGTCTCAATTATCAATCTTTAAACTTATGTACCGATCATTCATTCTTTCATTTTCTCTTTTATTGGTTTTTGGCTGTTCAAACAACCAGAATAAAATGACTACCGGAAAGAACGACTCTGATGAAGCTCTTGAATTGATGAAACAAAAACTGAAACTGAATAAAAAGAACTATTCGATCAGGATTGGAGAAAAAGTGAAAATTTATTATTCCACCAACAGTTGCTGTCCGTTTTGTGCTCCCCGTTTAAACCAATTAACAAGTATCAGGTATATAGGTCATAAAATGGAAATAAATCCATGCGAAGAATGTGATGGAAGTAATGTCCTCAGCTCAATTAACTTCAAGGGAGTGAAGAAAGGTATTGATACGATTTTCACACAAATAATAACCCCACATCAAAAATGTGATTCTATAACAGATCTAAAGGATTTCAGCATCCACATTATCCGTGTGAACTAAATAATCAACCCATTTCATTTGAGTCTATTCCATTTCCCGGGAAATAATTAAATTCACTTCAAATTATTTAGTTGACACTATGAAACCAATTGTATTTGTTCTTTCTTCCATTTTGTTTACCGCTTGTTCTACAGGTGAAATCAAAGAATCCATTAATGATGCCGGTGACGCTGCCGGTCAAACTGCAGGTGAATTCTTCGAAGGAGCTACCAAAGGCGTTCAAAAAGCATTTGACGTAAAAGTTTCCATTGATCCACAGCTAAGAACGAAAGGAATTGAGTTTGGGAAAACACAAGTTGCCAGTGATTCTGCTGGAACGGATAACTTATTGACCGTCTATGTCATTTTCAATCAAAACTTTAAAGGAAAATTAACAGCTAAGGCCTTTGATGACAAAAAACTCGAAATGGGCAGATCAAGTGTTGAAGTGCAAGGAAAAAAGGACGAAGCAAAATTTGTTGATTTCCATTTCGACCCTAGAACTAATCTTGACAGTAAAAACGAATTAATCATTCAATAAGCTTATGACACAGCAAAAAGGATTTAAAATAATTGGCATTTCAGCCATAACATCCAATAACAACGGAGAAGCATCTACTGTAATCGGAGCGCTTTGGGGACAATTCATTTCAGAAAACCTGCTGGAGAAAATTCCCAACACCTTGAATACTGATATTGTTTGCATCTATACAGATTACGAAAGTGATTACACCGGGAAATATACCTGTATACTGGGCATGAAAGTTTCTTCTTTGGATACTGTTCCTGTCGGTTTGATTGGCCGGGAATTCCCGGGCGGAGATTTTGAGTTGTTCCTGGCGAAAGGCGGACTCCCGGAAGCATTGATAGATACCTGGAAATCCATCTGGGCACAGGACAAAACATTGAATAGAGGTTACACATACGACTACGAAGTTTATGACGATCGCTCACGACTTGGTGAGGAGTCTGAGGTAGCTATTTACATTGCTAAAAAGTAAATCTATTTTATGACAATTTGTATCTCAGGTGCTAGCGGCCTGGTAGGAAATGAAATCCTGATCCAGCTTCTGAATGATCCTAAAACCGAAAAAGTTTTGGTCTTGGCAAGAAATCCGCTGGGTTTTGGTCATCCTAAAATGCAGGTCGTTATCCTTCCTTTTGATCAATTGGGGCAATTACAAGTCTCTGAAAAAATCGATATCGGATTCTGCGCATTGGGCACTACTCTTCGAAAAGCGGGAAGCAAATCACGCCAGCAGGAAATAGACCGCGATTATGTCGTTGCTTTCGGGAAGTTTTGTGAAAAAGCCGGTGCCAATAAACTTGGAATCGTTTCTTCCATCGGTGCCAATTACAAATCCTCCAATTTCTATTTGCGAACAAAAGGTGAAATGGAACAAGGTATTATCAAATTGGAAATCCCCACAACTGTTTTTATCCGACCATCATTCCTAATCGGCCCCAGAAAAGAAAGAAGTTTCAGCGACAAGTTGATCCAGGGATTTTCCATGATAATTAGTCCCTTATTAGTTGGAAAAGCAAGAAAATACAAAGGCATTCACGGATCAAAAGTTGCCCAAAAACTAATCGAATCCACTTTATCTGAATCAGTTGGAGTTCATTACATCTAAACAGATCTTTTATAAATCGATTCAGTAGTGTTACCTTCGCAAGATGAGTTTGAAACTAAAATATCCGGAGCACAACCCTGCAATTTATCGCTTGCTCCCGGCTATTGTCTGTTTCCTGTTATTCGGAAGTTATTCAGCTCACGCTCAGCCCCTCGGAAAGCTCATTGAATCCAGTTTAAATACCCGTTCTCCCTTTACAATTCGTGTTTACGGGACAGAAGATGGAATCCCGCAGCACCAAATCGCTGCAATGATCCCTGATAAAACAGGAAATCTACTCATTGGAACCGCAAACGGACTTGTTCAATTCAACGGACAAACTTTCACGGATATCAATCCAACAGATGAAAGCAGGAAGATTCTCTGCATTAAAATGTACCTCGATCCAAAGACAAATATCCTTTACGGCATCAATAACCAATCACATTTATTCCAGATTACCCCGATTACAAAAGTCCTTTTGAAAGGAGACAACCTGGGAGCTTCTTTCTACCATGATTCCATTATTTATGTCAATTCAAAACAGGAAGTTCGAATTGCCAAACTCGGCTCAAAAAAGAGTCGGTTCGTTGCTTCCTTGGATTATAGCGGATGTATCTCCGGAATTGGAGTAATTGGTAAAACCCCATTCTTTTCAGACCCTACCGGAACTTACATTTTACAGCATTCAACCTGGCTCAAACTATCCAAAGAGACTTATTTCCGGGCCAAAAAAAATCCTTACACTGGCGAAAACTACTTCCTCGGGTTGAATGGGATTGCTGTTTATTACAAAGGAAAGTTAATTCCTCAAAAATTCAGGGGAAACACCGATGACGCTTATTTTACGGATATTGCTTTCGGCCCCCATGAGGAAATCTTTCTATCCTCTCACAAAGGACTTTTTTACAAAAACCCGCTGCAACCGGCCTTTGAATCTCAAAACGAGCATTTTCCGAGCAAAATAATCTTATCACTTTTCTACAATTCGGATGAGAACTTTCTTTTTGCAGGAAGCAGTGATAAAGGGCTTCTCCAGTTAAAGATGAAGCAATGCATGTCCATCTATGACGAACCGACCCTGATGGAATCTTCTCTGAGTTCCATTATCAAGACACCCAATAATGAATTACTCGTATCAGGAACCCACGGAAGCATTTTCAAATTCAGCCAGAGTTCTATTTCAAGTTATTATAGCAAACAAACAGATTTTGCATGCCTTGCAACTATCAACGGTGAAGTATGGGCCGGGACCTGGGGAGCAGGTATCATGGTGCTTAAAAACAATAAGCTGGTGAGAATCATCAAAAAAGGTTTCCACGAGCATCCCGTGCATGCCATTTTCCAGGATAGAAAGAAACGGATTTGGATTGGAAAGGAAAACGGGATTTCTATGGGAGAAACCTCCAATGATTTAAAACCGGTATTCGAATCCCTAAAAATAGGATTGGTCATTTGTTTCTACCAACTCAAAAACGGGGACATCCTGGTTGGCGGAGAAGATGGTGTTTTCATTTTTTCCGAGGACCTAAAGCTGAAAAAGCAATTCGGGATCCGGAACGGATTGAATGGAAAAGAAGTGCGGGCTTTCTACGAAAAGAAAGACGGAACTTTTTACATCGGGACCTATGGTGGTGGTTTGTATTATTGGGACTACAAAAAACTCCGCCCTTTAAGCAGAATGAGAAACTGTTTGCTGGACAACGATATCTTCTCACTCGCTCCGGATGAAAAAGGAAATTTATATATTTCCTCGAACCATGGTTTATATGTAATCAACGAACAGAAAATTGATGATTTCCTTGCCCGCAAAGTGAATTTCCTCATTCCGTTCCGCCTGGGTCATGACGATGGGATTCTCAATACCGAATTCAATGGAGGATTTCAAAATAATTATTATACCAGCGATAACAAACACTTTTATTTCCCAACGATACAAGGAGTAATGATCAGTTTTTTCCAGGTCCCGAAATACCGAAAATTACGGCCGTTCTTAAAAGAAGTGGTTGTCAACGACAAGATCCAAAAGCTTTCCAATCACGTTTTTCCACGGAATACACATACGATCAACTTACAATATTACTGTCCGAACTTTACACAATTTTATAACCTGCATTATCAGTATAAACTAGTTGGACCGGATATCAAGGACGAATGGAGTTCTCCAACCAAGAAAGGTGAGATTAGTTTCAAAATGCTTCCGCCCGGAGAATACAAGGTTTATATGCGTGGAATTGACGGCTTCAACGACCACAGTCCGAATGAAATTATCTATGCTTTTAAAATAGAAAAACACATTTACGAAACACTTTGGTTCAGGCTTCTTGCTTTTGGATTAGTTTTCCTGCTCATTTTCTTATTAACCTATAAGCGTATCCAGATTTCGAAAGACCAGGAATTGAAAGACAGCGAGCATAAAAACACCATGTTTGAGCTCAAACTGAAAGCAATCCAGGCGAAAATGAATCCGCATTTTATTTTCAACTGCCTCAACAACATTCAATACCTGATCGTAATGGGAAAACAGGAAGAAGCAGAATCCGCTTTGAGCGATTTCTCCGTCCTTCTTCGAAAATTCCTGCAGCAAAGTGATAATTCATTCATTACCCTTCGGGATGAAGTAGAGTTATTGAAATCCTATATTTCCGTAGAGCGTTTTCGCTTCGAAGAAAGTCTGGATGTAGAAGTTTCGATCCCGGAGAACCTGCTTCACTTAAAAATTCCAACTCTTTTGATTCAGCCAACAGTTGAAAACGCTATTTTGCACGGGTTAGCCCATAAAAAAGGTGCTAAAAAATTAATCATTGAAGGATATCAGGAGGGCGACATTATCATCTTGAAAATTAATGATAACGGAATTGGAAGACAAGAGGCGAAACGCATTAATACCTATCGTGCAAATCACATTTCACACGGTTGGAATATGGTTTTGGACAAGATTAATTTATTAAAGGCAAAATATCAATATTCCATTATCTTTGAAATAATAGATAAACCGAACAACAGTGGAACAACTGTTATTTTCAAAATTCCATTGATGAATGAAGAAATGCTGGAAATTTAATTCGTAAAAACGGTGAAGGCACTTATTTTAGACGACATTCGGATAAGCAGAGAAGGTTTAGCAGCTTTACTCCATAAAATCGATCCAAGTATTGAAATTGCCGCTAGTGTTGCAACAGTGGAAGAAGCAAAACTGGTTTTCGATGAAATGAGCATTGATGTGGCGTTTTTGGACATTCAACTGCAATCCGGTACCAGCTTTGATTTGGTAGATGAAATTCCTTTTGAGACTAAAGTGGTATTCATTACAGCTTATGATGAACATGCTATTGCTGCGATTCGGAAAGGTGCTTTTGATTACCTGCTAAAACCTATCAATTCTTCCGATCTGAGAAATTGTATCCAGCGGATACAGGATGTAGACGCTCAAATGTCAGAAAACCAATCCACCACTTCTGATAAGAATGAAGAAAGTTTGGTACAGTCAGACCTTATTGGAATCACGGGACTGGACGCCATCATTTTCCTGAAAATCGAGGACATTGTTTATCTCAAAGCAGATGGTAAATACACCATGATCCAAACGATCAACGAACACATTACGAGTTCTAAGAATTTGAAGGTTTTCGAAACAATGCTCCCCGAATCCAAATTCATGCGCGTTCACCATTCCTTTTTATTGAATTTGAAGTACATCAAGAAATTCCAGAAAGAATACAATATGCTGATATTGGACAACGGATCTCAAATACCGGTTTCCAAATCGCGGAAAGACCTGTTGATGCAGCGATTGATGCACGTATAAACAAAAAAAATTCGTTATATCACGATATCATAATAACATGAAAACAGGATATCACAATTTGATAAAAAATAGGAGGTATTTTCGGCGATTCCTTAAATGACGGTAATATTAAAGCTGTCATCCAACGAAATCGCTCCTTCAATCACCTGGTGTGATCCCGGAATCTGTAAACCTTTCATCTTCCCGGTTTTTCCCTTGGAGATCAAATCCGTGAGTTGTTTTTCTGTCAGTTTTTTTCCCAACAGCTCAAAAGGGACCATGAATCCGCAAACCTTGAAATTACTACAACCAACTCCGCGTTTTCCGGTCATGAGTTTATGCGCTTTGCATTTCGGACAATCTAAATCCTCGATGCTTTGCTTTTCAGATTTCTTGCGCTCTTTCTTCTCTTTAACTACTTCAACAGGCTGGTCCGTATGCAGCTGAATGCGCACAGGAGCCTGGGAAAAAATCACCTCATCGGTCAATTCACGTACCATGATCATTAATTCACGTTTGAATTGTTCCAGGTCGTATTCTCCTTTTTCAATTAAGCGCAATTTCCGTTCCCACTGCCCGGTCAATTCTGCACTTTTCAGCAGCTCATTCTGAATCGTATCGATCAATCCCATTCCGGTACTTGTCGGAATGAGGTTTTTGCGTTTCTTCTCAATGTATTTCCGCTTGAACAGTGTTTCGATGATATTCGCACGAGTAGCCGGCCTTCCGATCCCATTTTCCTTCATCATATCACGCAGTTCTTCGTCATCCACCATTTTACCGGCAGTTTCCATTGCTCTGAGCAAAGTTGCTTCCGTGTAAGCTTTTGGAGGACTGGTTTTCCCCTGGTGAATGAATGGTTCATGCGGACCGCTCTCACCTTCTTCAAAATGCGGCATGGTTTGTTCCGGTTTTTCGGCCGCTTTCTTCCCTTCGGAATCGGAATCTTTGGTTTCTTCCCAAACTACACGCCAACCCGGTTCAATAATCTGTTTTCCGGTTGCTTTGAATTCGATTTGTCCCACTTTCCCTAAAACAGTAGTATTGGAAACCTTACATTCCGGGTAAAATGCAGCTATGAAACGGCGGACAATCATATCGTAGATCTGCTGTTCCGGATGGCTCAATCCGCTTGGCTGCACTCCGGTAGGAATGATTGCGTGGTGATCAGTAACTTTCTTATCGTCGAAAACCGTTTTCAGTTTCGGAATTGGTTTTGCCAAAACAGATTCGGTGAATCGGGAATAATACGTCAATCCTTTCATGATCCCTTCAATCTTCGGGTGAAGGTCTTCACTCAAATACGTCGTATCAACACGCGGATAAGTCACTAATTTTTTCTCGTATAAGCTCTGGACCATCTTTAGAGTTTCCTCTGCAGAATTTCCGATCTTCTTATTGGATTCAACCTGCAAAGATGTCAAATCGAATAGCCGCGGATTTCCTTCCTTTCCCTCTTTCTGTTCGAATGAAGTGATTTCAAAAGGATGTTCTTTTAAGTAAGACAATCCTTTATCCGCTTTATCCTGCGTTTTTAAACGATCAATGGATGCTGAGAATTCGGTCTCCCGGTACAGCGTTTTTAATTCCCAATATTCATCGGAGCGGAAAGCGTCAATTTCCTTCTGGCGATTAACAATCATTGCCAAAGTTGGAGTTTGTACCCGACCAATAGACAAGGTTGCTTTCCCCTGCCCGAATTTCTTGGTAAACAAACGCGTTGCATTCATTCCAAGTAACCAGTCGCCAATTGCCCGGGCGCTTCCGGCTGCGTATAAATTTTGGTATTGTTCGCCGGTTTTCAAAGCCTGGAAACCTTCCCGAATGGCTTCTTCCGTCAGGGAAGAAATCCACAAACGCTTGATTGGAACTTTACATTTTGCTTTGGAAAGCACCCAGCGCTGGATCAATTCTCCTTCCTGCCCGGCATCGCCGCAGTTGATTACCTCATCACAAGAAGTCACTAATTTTTCTATGACAGAAAATTGCCTTTTGACACCGGCATCATCAATGAGTTTAATCCCAAATTTGTCCGGGATAATCGGAAGATCTTCCAATTTCCAATACTTCCACTTCTCGTGATAATCGTGTGGTTCTTTGAGTGTGCACAAATGTCCGAAAGTCCAGGTTACCCAATAACCGTTCCCTTCGTAATAGCCGTCATGGCGCTGTTTGGCACCAATGACTTCTGCAATATCGCGGGCAACGGAGGGTTTTTCGGCAATGCACAATTTCATAACAAACAAAGTTAGTCAATGCGGATTGGCAGGACAAGGTGGTTTTGAACAAAATGAGAAAATGTTTCAACAAAATTTCCTAATATCAGGATGATGGATTATCATTAAAACATGATATCATGTTTTCGTTATATAACGAAGAAATATTTTATCAGGCAATCGAAAACAGCTTATTTCAAAACACGATCAATCTTCCTTCCTGTTAGGATACGTACTAAAATTATTTGCCCATATCCCCAATTTATGGATTCGGGCATAATTTTCAGCCACTTCGATTTGTTTCAGGAATCCATTGTAACTCTTTTTATCCATATACACCTTCACTTTGATTTTACCAAAGGAAGATTTCATTTCATTACAAACACAATCAGAATTGTAAGAGCTTGTTTGAATAAATTCATTACTTCTTCGTATACTTTTTCACCTGGAAACTTACCGCATGCTTCTCATCAGCTTCCTGCTCAAAAACGGTTTCTACATTCCAGGTTGATTCATCAAATTCCGGGAAGAAGGTCTCTGCTCCGTAAGTATGATTTACATGTGTGATATACATTTCATCCAGGACATTTAAAGCCATTGCTTCTTTGTAAATCTGTCCGCCACCGATAATAAAAACCGTTCTTTCGGTTTCATTCCTGTAATGTTCCAGGCAGGTTTCCAGAGAAGAAAAAACGACTGCTCCCGGAGCTTCATAGTTGCTATTTCGAGTCAAAACTGCATTTTCGCGATTTGGAAGCGGCCGAAATCGTTCCGGAATGGAATCGTAGTTCTTACGACCTGTGACGATAATATGTCCGGTGGTTGTTTCCTTAAAAAACTTCATATCTGCCGGCAAGTGCCACATCAAATCGTTGTTCTTTCCTATTCCGCGTTCGTTGTCCATTGCAACGATCAATGATACTTTCATTTAAGGGCTCTGTTTTTCAAATTTAATGACCAATACTTTGTCTGTCCGGATCAAAGCCCGCAATGCTTTTTCCAAAGGAGCTTTTGCGCGCTCAGGCAATTTCAGCCGGTTCCCCGAAGCAATCATTTTATTTCGAGCTTTGCGTTGTAAATGTGCCTTCTCGTAATCCTGCCAATCGCCATTCTCTAAACAAACTTCCGTTCCTTTCGGGTTAATTGAAACTGAGAGGAGTTCCGGCTGTGGAATCAGGATAGTCAAGGTGTCATTGTCGGGAAGAAATTGAAAATCTTTTCGTTTCAAATCCACTCCATATAAGAGTTCTCCTCTTACTATCAGGGTCAATTGCCGTTTAATGATACTCGCACGCATTCCGTGCTTAAACTGATCCGGATCGGTTATTTTATCAAGCGCTCCCCAAATTGCATCACTTTCTGATTTATAGATCTCCACGGAATCCACTACCGTTTCATCCTGGAATTTCAGCGTATTCAATTCGAGGATAGAACGGATCTGTTCCACCTTCAAAGGAGTATCCTTTAAAACGATCTCGTCGGAAGATTCACCCTTGAAAAACAATTGATACACCCAATAAGCAGCAAAGGCAATCAATGCAACCAGGGCCAATCTAATTATCAGCGTTTGTATTTCTTTTATCTTTTGGAGCTTCATGTACGATTACTTGTTCAAATCCTAAGTTCTTGTAAAAGTCAACGATGAAGATTTTTGCATTTTGCTCTGCTTCATCGAGGATGTTTAGTTTTTGGAGATCTTTTCGAATAGATTCTTCTCCTTTCTGCAATACTTTCGATTTTTCTACCTGTGAAAAATTAGACCTAAAACCATTGACGTCTGTCATTTCGGTTCGAACCAAATCAGGATCCATCTCGAAGGACACAATTTCCGGAGGAGGAAGCTGAATGGTAATTTTATTCCCTTCCACCCGGATATCGGATTCTTTGATCGCATTGAGATTCACTCCGGCCTTAACAGTGGCTTTGCAACTCAACAGTATCTTTCGATCCCCAAACTTATACCATTCTCCTTCATCATCCCAATGCAGGACCTTTCCCAGTGTATATTCTGTAGTAGAAAGTGTACCTATAGACCGGATCTGGTAAATTTCTGTTTCATTCACTTCCGGGCCACTTCCGCAGGATGCAAGCAATAAGGCAATGACACTTAAAAACAACCAATTTCTCATAATTCTTATTCAAAAGCAGCTAAACACATCACCTGCATTCCTACAATCAATGCTTTGCTGTCGATATCAAATTTCGGATGGTGTACACCATAAACAATGCCTGAATCTTCGTTTCGAACTCCAAGCCTGAAAAAACATACCGGGATTTCCTGTGCATAGAACGAAAAATCTTCCGATGTTAGACGAATGGGCAGCTCTTCCACCTTATCGGTTCCAAAGAAATCTTTGCTTCGATTCATCATTTTCTCTGTCAAAGCCGGATCGTTTTCCAAATAGGGATAACCTTTCGAGATTTCCAAGTCGGCAGTTGCACCAAATTGCTCACAGGTTAAATGAACATGTTTCGCAATTAATTCCAACGCTTCTTTTCTCCAGGCTTCGTTCATAGTACGAAAAGTTCCTTTCAAAACAGCTTTCTCCGGGATTACATTTGTTGCACCAAGTGCTTCAAAATGTCCGAATGACAATACGCAGGGAACTTTCGGATCGCATTTTCTACTCACGATCTGCTGCAGACCTGTGAGCAACTGTGCTCCAATCATAATCGGATCAATTGTCTGATGCGGAGTTGCTCCATGACCACCCTTTCCGTTTATCGTAAGGTAAATCTCATCACAGGAAGCCATGTACAATCCTGGTCTGAAGCCCACCTTTCCCGTTTCCATTTCGGGGAAAACATGTAAAGCAAAAATCTCATGGACCGGTGGATGCATTAAAGCTCCATCAGCAATCATCAAAGAAGCTCCACCGGGATTCTTCTCTTCTCCGGGTTGAAAAAACAACTTCACCGGATGCTTCAACAAGTTTCTATTCTCCCACAAAATCTCCGCGGCACCCAACAAAACAGCAGTGTGCACATCGTGTCCGCAGGCATGCATTACTCCGTCGATTGTGGATTTATAAGTGCTGGTATTTTGTTCGGTAATCGGTAAAGCATCTAATTCGGAACGTAAACCAATACAGGAATCTGTTTCTTTATGATTATCCGAACGAATAATTCCCAATAAACCGGTTCCTGCTATCTCTTTTTGATAAGGAATCCCGATTTGATCCAACTTTTCAGCAACAAAATTCATCGTGTTGAACTCCGAATAAGATAATTCAGGGAAACGGTGCATGTGCTCGCGGTATTCTTTGACTTTATCAAATAATTCTGCGGAACGTGTGCGGATAATGTGATGAATTGTTGAATCCATTGATTTCAAATATGACTTACTATCAAAGTTACTAAAAGAATTGCGAATGGAGAATGGTTCAGGGGTTTAAACAGTTCAACCGATTAAACTTCTTTGAACATTTTTAACCTTTTGAACTTCAATTTGCAACAAGCAAATTGCACCCACGGATGTCAGAATGATCGAATCGACCCATCAGGCGTAATTTTCCGGCTTCCAACCTTCCTAAATCCTGCGTTTCAATAAAAGCACAGGAATAAATATTGGTCAAATCCATCACGTTGACTCCGCCCGTTTTGTCTAATTCCAAAAGTTCAAAAGGATCATTGACTTCTCTCAGAGATATTTTCATCCAGGAAGGCAATTCGAATAAACCGTTTTTATCACTGTAGGCCTGGGAAAGCAATTCACACATGCCATATTCGGATGCAATGTACTCACAACCAAATCCGGCAATTAATTCTGCGTGCATTTCCTCTTTGGTCATTTCTTTGCGTTTTCCTTTCATTCCACCGGTTTCAATGACTGTCACATCGTGAAGATCCGGTTTCATTTCCGCCAGATCCAATAAAGCATAAGAAACGCCGAATAAAACAAGTTTCTTACCGGTTTTTCTTCCTTCGGAAATAGCACTCAATAAACTTTCCGGACTTTCCAGGTAATATCCGGAAAGCGGGTTTTTCGTTCCTTCAATCAATTTATCCACCATGTAAACCAAACTGGATTCGCCTTGCGAAACGTAATTCGGCAACAGCGCAAAAATAATCTGATCTTCTAATTTCCCCAGGAACCTTTCGTAAGTCGGAATGAAAGAGCGTTCATAAATAGAAACATCCGCAACAACATGCGAACTTCGGACCATTCCGGTTGTACCGCTGCTTTTGAAAACCTGCTGAGCGGATTGATTGTCTGCAAGGATTTGATGGGTTTTAAAAAAACTGATCGGTAAATGTGGAATTTGAGAATAATGAGTTGGCTCCGGCCGATTGAGCAATTCCAGGAAAGTTTTGTAAACGGGAACGTGTTCTTTTTGGAACTGGTAAACGTCCAGAGCACAGCGATTAAAATCATCAGCTGTCTGAATAGAAAATATGCGATCAATAAGCGCTTGCATGAATGCTTTTTTTAACCAATTTCATTGCTAAAAATATTGAAAATCAATTATTTAAAAATAAAGCTGTTCGCAAATTAGCGAACAAGCGAATTTTGAAATTTGAAAATTTTATTATTCATAATCTTCCACAAAGGTAACTGGAATTACTTCAGAGGGAATTTCAACGAGAAGGTTGTTCCTTTTCCAGGCTGACTTTTCACCTGGATTGTTCCTCCGTGTTCTTCCACAATCAGTTTCACATAATAAAGTCCCAATCCAAAGCCTTTTACATCGTGTAAATTCCCTGTAGGAACACGGTAAAATTTATCAAAGATCATTTTGAGATCTTCCCGCTTCATTCCGATTCCGTTATCTGTAATGGATAAGTAAAAGAACTGTGCATCATCCCAGGTGCGAATATCAATATGCGGAACGGTATTGCAATATTTCACCGCGTTGTCCAGCAAATTGTAAATCACATTCGTGATATGAACTTCATCCATCATCAGGGTTTCACGTGTTGCATCGAGCAATAATTCTATTTCGCCGCCCTGATCTGTTTGATTAATATCAAAACTCTCTTTTGCTTCCAGGATCAGATCATGAATAGAACAGGACTCCTTCTTCAAAGTCAATTTCTCCCGATCCAACTTCGCCACATTCAACACACGCTCCACCTGATTTTCAAGGCGTTTATTTTCCTTGTAAATAATCTCCGCATAGCGATGCAAACGATCCGGATCCTCTTTAAAATCTCCCCGCAACAGCAATTCACTGGAAAGACCAATGGTTGAGATCGGTGTTTTCAACTCGTGCGTCATGTTGTTGATGAAATCGGTTTTTACTTCCGAAAGGCGTTTTTGTTTCAGAATGACATTCAAAGTAAATACAAAGAACAAAAACAAGAGCAGCAAAAGGACCACCAGGTAAAGCCAGGGATAAAAATCTGTTTTGGCTACATCAATAGAACTGGAGCTTACGTTCGGAAAAATAACCGTAAAGTAATGTCCGTCATTCTTCCATTTTAACTGATTGGAAGTTTTACCAACAGAATCATTATTGGTAACGGAATAGGAAGAATCCTTGGTATAGCGAATCAGGTTTCCAAAGATGATCGAATCGGAATAGCAATCGTAGATTCCATAAACGAAATCCTGGTTGAGACTTTGGTTATCAAACTCACGTTTCAGTAATTGCTCCAAATAATAAGGATGCAGTTCTTCTTCAATGTCTACTGAAAAGTAATTGGGTCGAATTTGCTTGACAGCCCCATAAAGATTCGCACTGATATCATCTTTGGTATTGATCTGCTCCAAAACATCCCTCAAGGCAATATGAGCCCGTTCCGAAAACTGCTTCAGGTTCAGACTGTCTTCCCTTTCCTGGATTTGGACCGTCAAACGCTGCGCCTCATTTGTTTTATGGATCCAAAACAATTGAATAGTCAGAACACTCAGCAAAGAGAGTATTCCCAAGATAATGACGGTATTGATTGTTTTGCGATTCACTTTACAAGTTCAAAATGTTGGAAAAGGACTTCGACTACGCTCAGTCACCTTTTCCAAACAACTAAGGATACTGAATGGAGTCGAAATGTCTTTATTAATAGGCTTCCATGGAAGGATCTACTTCTTCGATCCAGGCAAGGATCCCGCCTTCCAGATTGTACAGGTTGGTATATCCGTGCTGCTGCTCTAAAAAGGAAATCACATTGGCACTTCTTTTCCCGGAACGACAGTGAACAACCACTTTTTTAGTGGTATCAATCTGACCGAATTCTGCCGGAACATCGTTCATTGGGATCAAAATTCCATCCAGGGAACAGATTTCATTTTCGTATGGTTCACGCACGTCGATCAATTGGAAATCCTCGTTTCCATCTCTCCATGCTTTCAATTCGCTTACTGTAATGCTTTTCATATTCTAAAAGTGTTCAAAGAAGTTTAAATGTTCAAAAGTTCAATTTAGAGATCTCGTTTGAACTCTTGAACATTTCTTCATTTAAAAAATGAAGAAAGCGACCAAATTGATCGCTTTACAAAATTAGGCATTATGCGCTAAAGAAGTTTCATTCTCAAGCTGTTTAACTACTTTTTAGCTTTTCCCGAAAACCTTCTTCAGTAAGTCCGTAACCTGAGCTGCCGGATCCTTGCGAATCTTCGCTTCCTGCTCGCTGATCAAAATCATTAATCCGTCGATTGCTTTTGCAGTAACATATTTTTCCAGGTCCGGATTCTGTTTTGTCACTCCTGGGATTTTATTGTATTTGGTTACCAATGGGTTCCAATACTCTGTTACACGAACTTTGTCCATAGCTGCTTTAACAATGGGTGTAAACTTCTCCGTTAAGGATGCTGTTGTTTTCTCACGTAAAAAATGAGTTGCAGCAGTATCACTTCCATTCAGAATTGCAAATCCATCACCAACCGACATGCCTTTCACAGCTCCGGCAAACACATCAAAAGCACTTTTTGCAGCTTCTTCTGCAGCACGGTTTACCGATTCTTCAAATTTTGTAACCTGGCCCTGCATGCCCAGCATCACTAATTTCTCTTTCATAACTTTAGCTTCTGCAGGCCATGGAATAAACACTTTTTGGTTCTTATAAAAACCATCTAATGCACTGGCTGAGCCTGCTGCCGTTTTAGCACCTGTAACCAGAGCTTCTCGCAAACCGCTAACCACTTCATCATTTGTTAATCCCGGTTTCGAGGTGCCTGTCCCCGAACTGATTGTTTCTTTGCCTTTGGAGATCATTTTCCCCAGGGTCTGAGCATTGGACATATAACTCGTACTGATAAGGATGGCAATTGCGATACTGATTTTCATATTGTGTGTTTTAATTTTTAATTGTTTGCAGGGATGCGACGCATTGCGTCCCTACTTAATTTTTAACGTTTCATTCAAACAAAAATTGTTCCATAAAAAAGGGCGGAAAATTTTCCGCCCTTTTTTAAAATCCCTGCACCCCGTTTACGGTAGTGTACTTCAGAATATTTTTCTTATCCGGGTGAATCCGTGCAAATGCGGATTGAACGGCCAAAGTTCCTTCGTGGAAACCACACAGGATCAGCTTCAGTTTATTTTCATAAGTATTTACGTCACCGATGGCATAAATTCCCGGAATGTTCGTGGAATAATCAAGCGTATTTACTTTGATTGCATTTTTCTCGATCTCAAGACCCCAATCTCCGATCGGACCCAAAGAGGGCTTCAAACCAAATAGCGGAATGAAGTGATCAGTTTCACGCAGAATTTCTCCTTGTGTATTGTGCTGAATTTTCACATGACTTAAACATTCGTCCCCTTCTACTCCAACAACTTCTGCTTCCGTGATCAGGTTGATCTGGCCGTTTTCTGCCATATCGATCACTTTTTGAACCGAATCCAAATGTCCGCGGAAAGATGCACTTCTGTGAACCAATACCACTTCTTTAGCGATTTTCTTTTCTGCCAAGAAGATTGACCAATCCAAGGCGGAATCCCCACCTCCGGCAATCACACAACGTTTTCCCCTGTAGAATTCCGGATCTTTGATAATGTATTCAATTCCTTTATCCTCAAAGTCTGTAATATTTGAAATAGGTGGTTTCCGCGGTTCAAAAACTCCCAATCCACCTGCAATCATTACGATAGGTGCCTGGTGTTTTGTTCCTTTTACGGTTGTTACAATGAATTTTCCGTCTTCCGTTTTATCAATGGTCATCGCAGCTTCTCCCAAAGTGAATCCGGGTTTGAAAGGCGCGGCCTGCTCCATTAAATTATCGATCAGTTCTCCCGCCAAAACAGATGGGAACCCCGGAATGTCATAAATGGGTTTCTTAGGATAAATTTCCGAACATTGTCCGCCTGGCTGGGGCAGTGAATCAATCAAATGACAATGTAATTTCAACAATCCGGCTTCGAATATGGTAAAAAGTCCTACAGGACCAGCACCAATTATAATTATATCAGTTTCAATCATTATTCCTATTAAAGTAGCACAACGCTTGTGCTAAAGCTTCAGCGACGGTACAAAAATAACGATTGTTTTGCAGATAATGATCGCTAAAAAACGGTAAATCGACTGCCTTCCGTGTGAGAAATAAAGAGATGATGATGAAAACCGCGAAGCTTTCTTATTTTTGTTGGGTGGAGGAAGACAACACCCAATTTTTACCACAAATGCACAAATAGTTGGGTGGCGCTTACCAGTCGCCACAAATTTTTACAAGAAGCCAATCCTGGTTTATTAGTGTAACTTGTGCGGTACGTGTGTTGTTTACTAAATTCAATGGATATTTTAACAGGAGAAATAACAGTGATCAAAACAAAGAAAAGCGGACTAACAGGTTTCATAAAAGAACACTCCATCATCATCGGGATTCTTTTGCTTGCGCTTATTTTGAGATGTTACGACCTGTTTTCCATTCCATATACGCATGATGAACTGAGCGGATTGCTGCGCACCCGGTTCGATTCTTTCAATGAACTGATTGCTAAAGGAGTAAAAATTGATGGTCACCCGGCTTTGGTGCAGGTTTTCCTGTATTATTGGACCGGGGTCTTCGGAACTTCCGAATGGATTGTCAAACTTCCGTTTATTCTTTCGGGAGTTGGTGGTGTTTATTTCGCCTATAAAATCGGGAAGCGCTGGTCGAATCTTACGGTTGGACTGATTGTAGCAGCGATTATTGCAACTAGTCAGTATCCACTTATGTACAGCCAGATTGCCCGGCCTTATACTTCCGGATTTTTCTTCACTTTGTTGTTTGCCTATCATTGGGGCGAAATCGTGTTCTTTAAGAATTACGCTCGTAAACACCTCATCTGGTTCCCGATCGCAGCGGCACTTTGTGCATACAACCATCACTTCAGCATGCTTACTGCCGGATTGATAGGGCTTTTCGGAATTGTTTTCACATTTAAGGATTTTCTGTGGAAATACTTATTGCTTTGTTTGACTGCAGTTGTCTTGTATTCACCACATTTCACCATTCTCTTTGCACAATTGAAACAAGGTGGATTATTTGGCTGGTTAGGAAAACCCGAGCCTTCCTTTTTACCACATTATATTGCCTATATTTTCCAGTTTTCTGCTCTTTTGATCGGAATATACGCAGTAATTATCGGTTGGACGCGTTTTTCTGGCAAACAAACAAAACGACATTCAAAAGCAATCCTATTTTCGGGGATTTTATTCTTTTCCGTTTATTTCATTGGGTATTTCTACTCCCAGCACGCACCGGTATTACAGCCTTCCGTACTTATTTTTGCCTATCCTTTCCTGCTGCTTTTCCTGTTCGGCTGGGCAAAGGAACAACCCAAAACGATAAATGTGATCCTCGTTGTTGTGATCCTTGCATTCAACAGTTACGTATTGATTTTCCAGCGACAGCATTATACCGTTTTTTATAAAACACCGTTTAAACAGTTGATGCTCGATATTGAATCGATAGACAAGGAACGTACTTACGCGATCATTTTCTCCGACGAGCCCAAAACCCGGTTTTATCAAGAAAGAGGGAATCTTTGCATTCCTGCTAACGCCAAATTCATTACCGTTCCTGAATTTACAGAAAAGGACCTGGAAGCTTTTTTAGATCAGCGTTACGAACAGGTTGAATACATTTATTTGGGCGCAACCTCGTCCCTTCCTTCGGAATTCAGGGCAATGATTCTCGAAAAATACCCACACATTATCTGGCAGCGAAATTATTTCTCCGCTTCTACTCTTTTAGTCAGTAAAGGTTCTCCAACTGAAAAACCAATCGCAGATATTGAAAAGACCAAGCATCTGTTCAACGGCTACAATCCGGGAAAATGGGTTGACGGTGGATATCGTTTTGAAAAAGACGAAGAATGGGGACCGGGCTATTCAAAACAACTAAGCGAATTGGTGAAAAGACCTTCTGATTTGGTGGATGTAGCAGTGAAATTGAAGCTTTCTGATTTAAACCAGGACCCCTTACTGGTTCTTACCATACAATCGGAAGATTCAACTGTCAGATTCAGTTCTTCTTCTGTTTCCCGGCACATCATCAATCCGAAAGACAGCACGGTTACGTTGGTGCAATCTATCAAATTCATTGATTTGAAATACCAAAAATTCGAAAAACCTACATTGAATACTTATGTTTGGAACAGAGATAAAAAACCATTGAAGATTATTTCATTCCGGGTGACTTACAGGAAGGATAATCCCCTGACTTATGGACTTTACGAGCCGATTATAGAGTAATTTATAAGTGTTCTTTTTAAATGAAATACTTTGAGAAATCTCTCAATTTGTAATTAGGAAATAAATTTCTTGGCAAATTCCCACAACACAATTCCGGCGCAAACCGAAACATTTAAGCTGTGTTTGGTACCGAATTGCGGAATCTCCAAAATATAATCCGAAGCATCTATGACAGATTGATCTACACCATCCACTTCGTTCCCGAAGACCAAGGCGAACTTTTGCTCTTTCAAAACACCAATTTCGTGTAAAAGAACCGTTTTCTCCGCCTGCTCGATACTGCAAACCGCAATTCCTTCCTGTTTCAGTTCGGAAACCAGTTCGTCGATATCTTTCCGGTATTCCCAATCAATGGTCTCAGTAGCTCCCAATGCTGTTTTATGGATTTCACGGTGTGGCGGCTGAGCAGTAATTCCACACAAATAGACTTTTTCTACGTTGAAGGCATCAGCGGTGCGAAAAAAAGAACCGATGTTATTCAAGCTGCGAATATCATTCAGAATAATAATTAACGGGAATTTTTCCTGATCCTTAAAGGTTTGCTCGTCCACGCGATCAAGCTCCCACAATTTTAATTTTCGGTTCATCCGTCAAAAATACCGATTTATAGCAATCCGATGTTTATGTGTTGTTGAAAACTCATACGGGTAAAATTCCTTAAACTCGGACTTCACTTCGTATTTTTGACGCGAACCAAATAGATTCACGTGTCTAAAAAAGAAAAAGATCCGGCGGAAACGCCATTAATGAAGCAATACAATGAGATTAAGGCAAAGCACCCTCAGGCTTTATTACTTTTTCGTGTAGGTGATTTTTACGAAACATTCGGAGAAGATGCTGTTACTGCATCCAAGACACTGGGAATTGTTTTAACAAAAAGAGGTGCCGGGTCTCCATCAGAAATTGAATTAGCGGGTTTCCCGCATCATTCATTGGAAACTTATCTGCCAAAACTGGTCCGTGCAGGACATCGTGTGGCAATTTGTGATCAACTGGAGGATCCGAAAATGACCAAAACGATTGTGAAGCGCGGAGTAACTGAATTGGTAACTCCCGGAATTGCTTTCAGCGATAAGATCCTGGATGGTCATCACAATAACTTCTTGGCAGCCATTCATTTTGGCAAAGACATTCATGGAATCGCTTTTCTGGATGTCTCAACAGGCGAATTTTTTACCGCACAGGGAAATACGGAATATATCGATAAACTGATCCAGGGTTTTGAACCAAGCGAGATCATTTATCAGAAGAATAAACACACGCTGTTCCAGGAATTATTCGGAACGAAATATTACACTTTCCGCTTAGACGACTGGGTTTTCACTTCCGATTTCGGGAAAGAAAAACTGACGAATCATTTCCAAACCAATTCCATGAAAGGATTTGGGATCGACGACCTCGACCAGGGAATCGTTGCTTCGGGTGCGATTCTCCATTACCTGGGAGAAACGCAGCACGATAAACTGGGACACATTACCCAGATTCAACGAATTGAAGAAGAAAAATTTGTGTGGCTGGACCGATTTACGATTCGAAACCTGGAATTAATCACACCTTTGAATGAAGGTGGAAAAACCTTGTTCAATGTGGTAAACGGAACAAAAACCCCGATGGGCGATCGTTTACTGAAACGCTGGATCGTGATGCCGTTGAAGCACCTGGAACAAATTAATTTACGCGTGGATGCTGTTGCGGATCTGACAGAAAAGAGCAGTTTACGGGCAGAGATTGAGCACGAACTGAGTGAAATCGGCGACATGGAACGTTTGATTTCCAAAGTTGCCGTAGGAAGAATTCATCCGAAAGAATTGCGGGTACTTTCGCGCATACTGGAACACATGAGTCCCTTGCGCGATGCTTGTTCACACAGTGAAAGTGATCTATTGAACCAGCTTTCCACCCGGATCGAACCGTGTGAAGAGTTTATTCTATCGGTTGAGAAATTCATATTGAAAGATCCGGCAGTGATGCTTGGAAAAGGTCCGGTAATAGCAAACGGTGTTCACAAAGAACTGGACGAACTGCGCGCTATTTCTAACAGCGGAAAGGACTACCTGGAAGCCATGCAGGAACGGGAATCCGAAAACACCGGAATTCCAAGTTTGAAAATTGCTTTCAATAATGTCTTCGGATATTACTTAGAAGTTCGAAATACGCACAAAGACAAGGTTCCGGAAGAATGGATCCGCAAACAGACCCTGGTAAGCGCAGAACGCTATATTACTCCGGAATTAAAAGAATACGAAACCAAAATATTGGGTGCGGAAGATAAAATTGCGGCAATTGAAGCTAAATTGTATTTCGAATTGGTGCAGAAATTAAGTGCTTACGTTGGTCAAATCCAGCGAAATGCTTACCTCATAGCACAATTGGACTGTTTAACAGGCTTTGCGGATTTGGCTGTGAGAAAGAATTATGCAAAACCAAGTGTGAACGACAGCTTCGTGATAGATATCAAGAATGGCCGACACCCGGTGATTGAAGGTCAGCTGAAACCCGGAGAAGAATACGTTCCGAATGATGTTTACCTGGACAAAGAAGAACAGCAGATCATTATGATCACCGGACCGAATATGTCGGGGAAAAGTGCCTTGCTGCGTCAAACAGCGTTGATCGTTCTGATGGCCCAAATGGGAAGCTTTATTCCGGCAGACACAGCTATCCTGGGAATTGTAGACAAAGTGTTTACGCGGGTTGGAGCGTCGGATAATATTTCGTCAGGTGAATCCACATTCATGGTTGAAATGAATGAAACGTCAAGCATTTTGAACAACCTTTCAGACCGCAGCTTGATCCTCCTGGATGAAATTGGCCGTGGAACGAGTACTTATGATGGAATTTCTATCGCATGGGCAATTGCAGAATACATCCATGAATTCCCGCAGGCGAAAGGAAAAACCCTGTTCGCAACCCATTATCATGAACTGAATGAAATGGCGGTGCAGTTCCCACGCATCCACAATTACAATGTAAGCGTGAAAGAAGTGGGACAAAAAATCATCTTCCTGCGCAAACTGGTGGAAGGCGGAAGCGAACACAGTTTTGGTATTCACGTGGCAAAATTGGCCGGGATGCCGAATAAAGTCATTCAACGCGCGGAACTCATGTTGGAGCAATTGGAACTGAATCACCGTTCGAGTGAAGTCAAAACGGTAAAAGATGTGGTTGTGCATGCAGGAAATACTTCCGACATGCAGTTAAGCTTCTTCCAGCTCAATGATCCTGTTTTGGAACAGATCCACGATCAATTGGTTTCCATCGACATCAATACACTGACACCAGTTGAGGCACTGATGAAACTAAACGAAATCAAGAAATTAACGGGAGGGTGATTCTGACACCCTGTCTATTTCACCAACAAGTAGGAATATAAATAGTGAACTTTTCATAGTACGATCATTTTTCCATTAAACAAGCTGTATAGCCTCTATTCTTTGCATCTTCAACAGTAGTTTTTTTAATTGTATGAGTGCATTTTTGAAGCCCCCTACAAGATTGAGAGAAATGATATTTCTTAGCATCTTTACTAAGACAGATATAAACAGTAGATTGAACAGAGCTTGTAAAGCTCAACAGGATTACAGAGCTAATCAAGATCAGATTTTTCATGTTATGATTATTAGGATTTAAAACGTTCTAATCGCTCTTAAATGCAAAAGTGATTACTGATTCTTTATTCGTATTTTCTCGAAATTTCGTAAACCGGGTAATTCTTCCGGGCTATACCACGATGATATGAGCAGGCACCTTGTCCGGTTGCCTGGGAATACGTACTGTCGTTACAAAGCGTGCAGTAATAGGCGATTCGCCTCTTAAGCGGATTAATCTTATCATACAGTTTACCCGCATCGTTATGACCTAGAATCATGGCTCTTTTTGCGTCTTTTACTGCCTCTTCAATGCGTTTGATTTTGACAAAGCAGTTTGCGCGTTGATAAAGTACATGTATGTTACTGGTGTCTAGTGTATGCAAGCTGGTCAGCAGATCAATTGCCATGTTGTACTGACGTCTTTTGACCAGCTGCTTTGTTTTAACCAGAGAAACTTCTATTCGGATCTGATTAACATCCGCTTTTTCTGCAGCGTTTTCCACCATAAGATCAGCTTTGTCCAACTCCAGCAAAGCAAGATCAATTTCTCCCTTATGGTACAGGCTGTCTATTCGTCTCAAACAACTATTCAGGTCATCAATGCGTTGCTTTTCATCCAACTTAGCTTTTTGCTGATTTAATAATTGAGTCTGGTTGACTTGTTCTAACCTGGACCTTTCTTTACCAAAAGCGATGGCAAATGGTACGTTTAGCAATAACAAAGCGATCAGGGCTATACTTTGTACCTTTTTTGTTAAAGTAAATTTGAAGGTACTTACTAAGAGGAGAGATAAACCTGAAATAACCAATGCAATGGAAAAAGGCGGATAAATGGCGGTAAACGGACTTAGTCCCAACAGCAGTACGCCTATTATTATAGAGATTTCTCCCAATAGATAATTATTAATGGTCTGTGTTTCGGCCACATTATTTTGTCTGAATAAGCGAGTGCCTTTCGAACCGGGATTCTGCATTTTTTTTCTGGATTAATGGCTATGTTGGATATTCATGATTCAAAAGGAAATCTTAATCGAAATGGTTGTTGATAGTCTGCTCTCCTCCTGTAACCAAATTATGAACCGTTCCTCCCTGCATGTAGAACCCAACTGTGGAATTGTGAAACTGAGGACCATTGTTTTTCGCACTTTGGTTTTCTTGATTTTGTGATCCTGCTGTTTCCTGCTTTACGTAGTTTTCCAAAAATAGCAGGCCGGTCAATATTCCCGGGAGCCCGGCTGTTGATTGCTCCTGCTTTACAGAAGGAAGGAAAGGAGCGACCGGATCCCATGTGTTATCGGCATCTACCCATACAGGGAGGATTCGTTTCGTTCCCGAAAACTCTCCCCATGACGGCTGACGCATCTTTACGGCCTGATCTTTCCAGGATAAGGGAAGGACACAGATAATCATAGCTGTGTTTTCAAGTAATTCAATGGCATGTTTGGCTAACTCCACCAACGATGTCTCATTGGCAGAACGAGTTTCAATCGGAGACGTTTTTTGGACAAATGTTAAGGTCGGAATCAGTTGTTTTTCCAATTGTTGCGGAACAACAATCGTAAAAAATTTTTCTTCCGGGTTATCAAAATGCTCATTTTCCGGGGAAAGAAAATTTCCGGGTGCGCGTAAGGCATTTTTCCAGTCATCCCAATTTTTGAAGCCTACATGATTCAGCAATAGGTTAATGTGGGATTCGGTTTTTTTAATGGTGGTATCTTGCTTCACGCCTTTACGCGCATCACTCATCAGGTCTACGATGTAGCGATCATTGATCTTCTGTTCTGATGACAGTTTGTTTGCAAGCTCCATTTGTCCGCTTTGAGACATTTCGATACGTTCCCTCCAGGAACAAAGCTGCACAAGCTGTATGATTTTATCAGATTCGTAATGTTGAGCCATAAGTTGTAGTTTGGAATCAGGCCCTAAAGAGAATGAAGATTGAATCTGAAAATCAAATTATTTTTTTGAAATGAAGGTTTTTTTTTGTGTGAATGGAAAAATCTTTTACGAGATCAGATCGATTTCAGATAAAGGGTTACCTGGTCTTTGTATTTCGGTTCAATATCTATTTTTACACCGTTGGTCAGTTCAAGGCAATTCCCCAGTTTGCTTTTGATACATTGAAGGTTAATAGCATGTGATTTGCTGATACGAACTATACCCGGCCACTCGAGTTTTTGAAGAACTGTTTTCAGGTTCATCGTCAGTTTATACATTTTGTCCTCCAGATAAACGTCACAATAGCTTCCGTCGGCTTTAATATAGCAAATGGCATTTGGATTAATACGCTGCCTGCTTTTGTTCCCGTCCGCTATCAAAAAGATGGTGTTGGAAAGCGTTTTGTTTGCTTGTAAATCTACATCCAGGGCATTTCGCAAATTGATCAGATCGATCGGCTTTGCAAGATTACGTAACGGCGTTGTGTTTTTTGCCTGCATATACGTGTTCATGTCCTGGATACCGGAAAGATACATGTGTGGGATATTCATTGCTGCCAGTTTTCCCCCCAGGTCAATTCCCGACCGTTCGCCCTTCAGTCCGATATCGATAATTACCAGGTCCGGGATCTCGCTTTCGATGGCTTTCACAGCACTGTTATAGTCTTCTGCTACAGCAGTAACATGATGTTGAAGCTGTTCAAGTTTCTCGTGCAGGTCATCGGCAGCAAAAGGTTCGTCTTCAACTATAAGAATTTTCATGGGCGAAAGTTTAATTACATTTGCCAAAATACTGAAATTATGCTCCGCTACTCACTCTTTTTGTTTGTGCTTGCTTTGTCTGTCGGAACTTATGGGCAGTCGAAGTTTCACCGGTTACTGGATCAGGGCGGTCAGTCCTTACTGGACGGGGATATTCCGCAGGCTAAAGTGTTCCTGCAGCAAGCACTGAAGATAATGCCTAAGGACCTTGATCCGGAAGAACGTTCTATTTTTTACAATAACCTTGGAGTTGTTTACTATCAAACCGGCGAATACAAGCAATGCATCGATTGGTATCGGAAAGAGTTGGAGATTTACAGGAACACCGGTAATGACAGCCTTGCAGCAGGAGCGTTGCACAATATTGGACTCGTGTATACGGAAATTGGGCTGCACAAAAAGGCAATGCAGGAATTACTTAGCTCAGCCCGGGATTTTGAACGGCTCGGTAATCTGAAAGAGCTTTCTTCGGCCTGGAATTCAATCGGTCTTATGCAGCTTGATCTCGGCAATTTCGAAAAGGCCATCGCCTACCATGAACGTGCACTTCGGATAAGGGAAAAAATCGAATACGCTAAGGGCATTGCGGATTCTTATAATAATATAGGAGAGGTCCACCTGGCATGGAAACATTACGCCAAAGCTGAAATCTATTTACAGGAAGCGCTTCGTCAGAAAAAACTGCTCGATAATCAGTCGAATTTGATTAACACCTTATGCTCGTTAGGCAAGCTATACATTGCCGTGGGAGAATCTAAAAAAGCATATAGCTACCTGCACCAGGCTTATACCATTGGGAAAAGCATCGGGAATTCACCAAAAGCAGCAGAGAGTATGTGTTACCTGGCGGATTATTACAGTTCTGTGGGAGATGAAAAAAAAGCCATTGAATTGTATCATCGGACGGAGAATACAGCACGGACTTCTTCAGATTGGACATTATTGCAAGATGCATTGCAAGGAGAAATAGCGCTGATCAAAAATAAACGGCCTGGCCCCGAAGTTGTTGAGAAATATCATGAATTGCTCGCTACAAAAGAAAAAGTGACCAATGATCTCAACAGTAAAGTAGTGGCACGATGGGAAATTTCCTACGACGTTGAAAGAAAGAATGCGGAATTAAAAATCAGGCGAAAGCAGGCGAAAATTGACCGGCTGAGTAATCAATGGCTGACTGGATGGCTTGTAGCAGTTACGGTAATTGCGCTTTTCGTTGTAATTGCGTTTTACCAGACAAGGCGAAGAAGAAGGCAGGTGGAAATGCAGCGGGACCAGATCGGACATCTGCACCATGAATTGAGCCATCGCACAAAAAACTATTTCAGTATGCTCTCCGGTATTTTGAGATCCGATCGAAAGAAGGCATCGAATGAAGAAGTTGTACGCGTTTTGGACATGAATATTCATCGACTTGAGGCAATGTCACTGGTACAGGGGTATTTACTCGGGAATTCAGAGCAATGGCATAAGAATGTGCAGCTGGATGGCTACCTCGACCATTTGATTTCAGAACTGTTATTGCACCTGTTGCCCGATGAAAACAAGTTGTCTGTAGAAAAGGACCTTGACCACATTTTTATGGATTACGATAAAGCAATGCGGATTGCAATTGTACTGAATGAATTAATCTGCAATGCCATTGAGCATGGTTTGACCGGTGTGACGAAACCTGTACTAACGATTTCGCTAAAACGCCATGATGACGACGTGGTACTAACAGTACATGACAATGGCCCGGGATTACCGGAAACATTGTTACAATCGAAAACCGTAAAAGGACGCGACATTATCAGTAAGCTGCTTTCTTCGATCAATGGAGTGATCACTTACCGCAACGAAAATGGTTGTAAGGTCGAAGTCATCATTGCCTTTTCATAAAAAAAGCCCGGGATCCCGATCTTTATCGGAATTCCCGGACTTCTGCTACAAACGAATAGGTTATTAATCTATTAGGATTGTTGCCTGTACATCGGTGTGTACATGAATGGTATCAGTTAAAAAAGAACTTCCACCTTTAGGGGTTACGCGGAAGTAATAAATCCCCCCGGCAACTTGCCGGTCGTACTCCCCTGACGAATTGGTGTAACCTTGATTAATTTGCAGGTTGGTACCGTACTCATAGGTCTCAACATCTGCACTATCAACCGGCACAAGCGTGTATCTCTTTTTTACCCGAACGCGGATGATGGGATCCTGGTCTCCCGTTTTTTCCAGATCATACTCCGTGATAATCTGTGCTTTTCGACTGGTTACGTTTTCTTTTTTACAAGAGACTGTGATCGCGCCCATTCCCACAAGAATCAACAGGGAAGCGATCATGAATTTATTTTTTTTCATGTTAATTGCTTTTTTTAAACTGTTTTTTAACTTGCCGTGGAGCTTGTCCGCAAAAACGGTTGCCTCACGACGATTCTGTTGGGAGAATATGCCTGCTCCGCTTCACCTCTTCTCCCGAAAGGGAAAGCATTGCAGGCATTTGTCAGAAGCCGGTCCGGGTTCCGGAACCCGGTAGTGCACCTGTCTTCAGTTAGCTATATTGAAGCGTTACCGGCGACTGACAAGACAAAGGTTCGTAAACAGCCGGGAGAAATCGTAGGCCAGAAAAAAACTACGTGGAAGCGATTTGTGAAATAGATAAAGTATTGATTTTCAGGATTTTTAGTTTTTCATTTTTTTTGATCGGTATGCGTTTTTTTTTATCGACATGGAATTCTTTGCAACGAATGCCAAATGCGTGAACTGATTTTCCTTACTTTCGGCAAAAGCGCGAAACGATCAGCATGAAAATTTTAATTGTGGAAGACGAGCCATTTGCCGCGGAAGAGCTGAAGGAAAAGTTAGAGAAGCTCAATCACGAGGTAACGGGCATTGCCGAAAGCTACGAGGAAGCACTGGGGTTGATTCGAAAGGACAAACCGGAACTCGCGCTGGTGGACATAGAACTGAAAGGCGAGCTGACGGGGATTGATTTGTCGGAGGAATTGCAAAATATGGGAATTTCTTTTCTTTATCTTACCGGCATTGAGGAACAGGATATGTATGATAAAGCTGTACAAACCGGTTCTCTGAAATTCCTTTCGAAACCAATAGATCGTTTGAATCTTCGCAATGGCATTTTTGAAGCAGAAAAAATGATGGATGATGCAAAGCGTGATGCGATGCATTATTTTACCGTTAAAGCCGGTGATCGGAGATCTCTGCATGCAAGCCAGGTGGCTTATCTAAAAGGTGGCAGAGCATATTGTGACATCCATTTTATCAACGGATCCAGATGGGAAATATCTTCAAACCTGGGAAAGGTCGCGGAGAAAATCAACCATCCGGATATTATCCAGATCCACAAATCTCACTTCATCAATATGAAGCACATAAAATCCATTACTGCAAATACGGTTCAACTTACCACGGGAGCCGTTTTAAAAATCGCAGATTCCTACAAGAAAGAACTCAAACAACTGATGCAATAAACGCAGATCGCTTTTAGCTACAGACTCATTTTGTTTTTAATTTCTTTGGTCCCTTTTTCCGGTTTGGGAAAGAGGAATTCCCGTTTGGGAAAGAATGTGTTGTGGGCATGTTTTTAGTTGTTGATGTTTGTCGAAAAAAACATTATTATGGCACAATACAGAATTTCAGGAATTTGGAAAGATTCAAGTGGAGCTATAACTCATTATGCAATTCATGAAGTAAAAACGGATTCGTTAACAAGAGGTGTTAAAACTGCAAAATCGGATGCAGTTAAATTAGTTGACAATACTCTCAATACCGCAACAACTTATCTGTGGAATTATAAAACGGCAACATGGAATATAGGTGAACCGGTTCACGCTGTGGAGAAGAAGTTTCTTCGTTCTAATCCTGATGGAAAAGTAAGTGACAACTTAGCACATTTAATAGATTTTGATTGGTTAAAACTATAAAATCACACATTAGAAAAACGTCTGGTTTTATCTAATGAAATTTAAGTTTCATTATGAGCTAAACATTCACTGAATTCATGCGAAAAATACCAAATATAGAAATCCATTATTATGGCTAAAAGCAGAGGGTTTTCACTTTATTTATTAAAAGAAGGTTTTGATGCTAATAATGCATTAAAAGATACTCATGGATTGGAAATTGTTTCCGAGAATGAGGTTAATTTACCAGAAGGTGCTGTTATGTATCTTGCAGATAACAGACCAAATCCCCCTTGGTGGAGGGATTATTGGGAATTGCAAAAAGAATTAAAACAAGTTCAAAAAGGAGCACTTGTTTTTCTGCCTGTTAATAATAGATGGCTGGCACTTACATTCGGTATGACACATCATCAGTTATTGGACGAAAGCTACGAATATGATTTCGGTTTGAAAACAACACTTAATGCACTAAATCCAGAGAAAATAAAATCTACCGATATCTTCGAACCAGAGAGCGCCAGACGAGAACGAATTCAAAGTCCGGTCGCATCTGATCTTACATTTTTTGATTTTAATCAGGATGAATCAATCGTCAGAAGGCTCACAGGTGCAGTTAAAGAGGAATATAAGGATTTACTAACAAATATTACTGGAGCAAGTAATTTGAGAATCACATCTAAAGTTGATTCAGATGATATGATTAGTTTATGCTCGGGACTGCTTGAAATGTATTCCAGTGAAGAATATCTTCTCACATTTCCTAACCTTCAGAATATCACTCCGGTTAAGGATCCATTACAATTGGAGATCTTAAATTCACGATTGATCAAAGCATTTGCTGATGCTCCTGTTGAACTAGTTTTGACTATTCCCGAAATAGTTGATTACTCAACTTCATTCAAGATAAAGTACGCTGGCGGTGGAAAAAGTGAAGAGTTTGAAGATGTATACATTGGAGATTATCGATCGTATCTTGAAGAAAAAAACATCAATAATATTGACATAGAACTCTTTAAACAACACAAACTTGTTATCGTTGATGAGAATGGTACGTTAGTAAAAAAGTTCTCTATATATAAATGTTTTCTGTTTGATGATGAAGTCGATGGCAATACTTTTCACTTATGTGAAGGAGAGTGGTACCGAATAGAAAAACGTTTTATTGAGAAATTGAAAAATACACTTGACCCTTACTTCAGTATGACACATACTTTTCTTGCTCCCTGCAATGAAAAAAAAGAAGGAGATTATAATAAGAGTATTGCTATCAATAATCCTAACGTCTATAATTTAGACATGACAAGTATATCTCCTATCGGGCAATACGATGTCGAGCCTTGCGACTTATTGGCTATTAATGAGATAGGAATTCTTGAACTTGTGCATGTAAAAATATCTACAAGATCATCTAGTTTGAGTCATTTGTTTAATCAGGGGTATAACTCTGCCGCACTTATTCAGGTAGAGAACGAGTCCAGAGAAAAACTCAAATCACTTACTAAAGACCCTATAATTAGCAAGTTGATTGATGACAAAAAATTCTGTATTGTCTTTGGAATCATCACCAAGAAAAACCGAGAAAATCTATCGAAAAATCTTCCGATTTTCTCACGTATAAGCCTTATGAGGATAATGAATGCTTTTAAGTTGATGAATATCAAAACCAGTGTATACTTTATTGAAGATAAAGTAGAAAGAAAAAAGAACTCGCAAAATAATTAATTCGATTCATAGTATAATTTCAACTCCAAATTCAACGGTGAAGCCGATAGTTCTTTATTGAAATTCTATTAATTTAAACTTATAACATGAACAAAAAAATAAGTACAGGAAGAGTCTCAGACTCTTTTGAAGTCATCGACACAATTTTCGCGATCGATTCGCATACACAGGGATTTTGGTCTGGCGCAGCCGACCCCAATAAAGCATTCGAAGGCGTTAAGCGCGCTCTACAACAAAAGTGCGAACAGCTGGGAGGAGATGCCGTTCAGGATTGCTTGTTTGAATATCGTGTTGCAGTTGCAGACGGCCTTTTGTCGAAGAAACAAGTGATGGAAATTTTCGCATACGGAACCGTGGTGAAATTGAAGTAGAGACTTATTCCCCTACCATCCTCGATCTGAAAAAGCGGTTGCAGAAGTTTACTTCGTCAACCGTTTTTGTATTTGAAGTAATACTACCTGTTTTAGGGACGAAACACAAGGGTATTAGTTTAACACCCCTTGAATCCCTGATCAAACTAAACAAAATCAATAAGTTAACCGGAGAACAAAAGAAAAAAGCACCCCAAAACAAGCAAACTGACAAACGGCGTTCATCCGATTGGTAAGCCCGATGTCCCTTTTTAGGAAGAATATCGGTTATTGCTTCACACCTTTGTGTTATAATTTAATAATGCACTCTGCCATGAGCACAAAAAACGCAAGATTTAACACGAGTTCAAACAAAGATTTTCAATCGGAGCTTAGAAAGCGGGTTGACTCCTATTTCAAAGACAATAACATCAGTAAGAATGGAAACTGGAAGTTGTATCTAAAAACTTTCGTCATGTTTTCAGCATATATTGTTCCTTTTTTATTGATCACATTCAATGTTTTCGACTCAAAACTGAGCTGGTTCATTTTAGCCATGTTAATGGGATTCGGAATGGCCGGAATCGGAATGAGTGTGATGCATGATGCAAATCACGGAAGCTATAGCAAAAACGACAGACTTAATAAAATTCTCGGGTTTTTCTCCATGGCTTTTCTTGCCGGAAATGCACAAAACTGGAAAACACAGCACAACGTCATTCATCATACTTACACCAATGTACATGAGCTGGATGAAGACATTGCTCCGATTGGAGTATTGCGTTTTGAGCCGTATTCAGAGAAAAAATGGATTCACAAATTCCAGTTTATCTACGCTTGGTTCTTCTACGGATTCATGACTTTAATGTGGAGTACAATCAAGGACTTCAAACAAGTAATTCGTTACGACAAAGAAGGCCATGTACAGGCTGCAGGAACAACTTTAAGAAAGCAGCTGGTGATTATTATCCTATCTAAAATTGTTTACTTCAGTTATATGTTGATTCCTTTCTTCGTAATTCCTGAAATGACCATTTTGAACTGGATTATCGGATATTGTGTCATGCATTTTATTGCCGGATTAACACTGGCTATTGTGTTCCAGTTGGCACACGTAACGGATGAAAGCGAATACCCAATGCCTGAAAACGGCGAATTGGAATACAGCTTCATGGTTCACCAATTGAGTACTACTATGAACTTTGCAACAAATAACCCGGTTATATCTTATGTTGTAGGAGGATTGAATTTCCAGGTGGAACATCACTTATTCCCGCATATTTCTCACATTCATTATCCGAAAGTGTCAAAGATTGTTGAAGCAACAGCTAAAGAATTTAATTTGCCTTACCATACCGGGAAGTCTTTCTGGGGGGCACTTTCTGCACACACTAAAATGCTTTATAAGCTGGGAAGGGTGAAAATGATTCCCAATGCTGAAAATGCAACTATAGAAGTACCGGCTGCAAATGAAGCAATCGTGAAAGAAAAATTGTCTCTAGTATAAAAAAACGTATTTCCTTTATACCAATCGTCACATCTTATTAGGTGTGACGATTTTTTTTTTTGAAGGATACTCCAAATCATTCAAGAAGCACGGAATACTTTCTTCCAACCGGCAAAACAGTTTGATTGGTGAGAATCACTTCTGTTTTTTTGAATGCTGCAATCGTTTCACGTTTCACGATATAAGATTTGTGAATTCGGATAAAATGAGAAGGCGGAAGAACTGATAAAATGTACTTCATGGTCTGTATAATTACCAGGGGCTTTTCATTTTCCAGGTAAAGACGGATGTAATTTCCAACTGCTTCGATGTATAAAATATTTTTTGTTTTAATCGTTTTTAAGACACCATCGTGTTTTACCTCAATTTCAGGGAACGGATCCGGTTCTTTTCTCGTCAAAGGTCTTTCAATAATCTTATTGATCGCTTTGGTGAACCTTGGATAAGAAATCGGTTTTAACAAATAATCCACCACACCATTCTGATAGGCTTCAAAACCAAAATTGCTGTACGCAGTAGTCAGAATAACAGCTGGAGCATAAGGCATACATTCCAATAATTCCAATCCTGTTAACCGCGGCATTTCGATATCCAGGAATAAAATATCGACCTGATTGATCCGTAAAAACTCCAATGCTTCCTGTCCATCATAAACATCCCCAATCAGTTCCAGTTGCTCGGTTCGTGCAATGTGGGCCTGAAGCACTAAATGTGCCGGAGCTTCGTCATCTACTATAAGGCATTTGTACTTCATCTTTCCATTTTATTTCGTCACAACAAGATGTTCAGTTCCACGGTATGAATATCATCTGAGTCTGTAATGATCAGTTCATGTTTATCGGCATACATCAATTCAAGACGCTGTTTTGTATTTGAAATTCCCGTATTGGTCCCGGAGAATTCTCCCCTCCCCGGATCGTAATTATTCCAAATCTTAAAACAGAGCTTTTGTTTATCCGTACTCATAGTCAACGAGATCCTTGGTTGTTTGGTTCCGCTGCTGTATTTAATGGCATTTTCTATGAAAGGCATAAACAAAACAGGGGAAAGCATCAATTGATTCGTTGCAATTTTAGCTGCAAAACTGATATTCAATTTAGGGCTTCGGCTCTGTTCATAACTCAAATATTTTTTAATAAAATCGATTTCTTCCTGCAAAGTAACGCGTTCTTTTTTGGAGGATTCGATCTGGTAGCGCAACAAATCTGAAAGTTCCAGGATCTTGTCCGGAGTTTGATTCGGATCAGTAAGCGCTGTGCCATACAAATTATTCAGCGCATTGAACAAAAAATGCGGGTTAAGCTGTGCTTTCAGGTGGCGGATTTCATCGTCTTTCTCTAACATTCCTGTTAAGAACCGCCTGTTCCTGTCCGAAATGTTTTTATGCATGTAGTAAAATCCCAATCCAACCAGGTAAATGAGAAAAATGGAAATACTCATGGTTATCACATCCCGATTCGAAACAAAGGTAAATGGCGTAAAATAATTGATTAAGAAGTAACTGGAAAACAACGAAACGACTCCAAAGAAATATTTCCAATTTTGCTTACTGAAATAACGTTCATACAAAAATCGATTGTGAATGTATACCTGGATATGCGCAATAGCAAACATGATTCCACCGTTGAAAACAACATGTGAAAAATGCCCTTTTTCATGAATCTGATGCGCTCCGTCGACAAGCACTACAATCAGTCCCAGCAAGCAAAAGAACAGATAGATGACTATATTTCTCAACCAAAAATTGAAGTATGACAATTTCATCCTATAAATTTACCATTTTAGTGCAAACAGATCAATTAATACGATCAAAACAATTCCTTTGCAAGGAGATTATTCCTACCTGCATTTTTCGATCGAAACTCTGAAATCGACAATTCAGCTGCTATTTTATTCTGATCGGCTTAAATGGCGAGCGCTATCCGATTGAATACTCCCTGGACTAACTTTCAGAATTAGTTCCTAAAAACCAATTCATTAGAGTAAATCGAAAGACGATCATTCATATAAAGTCGCTGGCAGCTACCTCCAACTGGTTCAATGGCCGGTTGAAACTCATTTTAAAACTACAACCTTCTGAGGATATTATTGTTAGCAGAGATCGTGTGGCTCATTTTAAATCCTGGTTAGAGAATTGAGAAGAAATTAAGTGGATATTTTTAATTCACTCCTTTGTATTCTAAAAATACTTTATATCTTTGTCGCCCCAAGCAGAAAGATGCTGGGAAAAATTGAAATAAATAATGCGAGAGTAGCTCAGTTGGTAGAGCACAACCTTGCCAAGGTTGGGGTCGCGAGTTCGAATCTCGTCTCCCGCTCAAAGAAATAAAGGTCATTTTTGAAATGGCCTTTATTCTTTAAAGTCCGCTCGGATGGTGGTCCCGATAATTATCGGGATGGTAGCCACGAGAGAAGATGCTCGGATGGTGGAATTGGTAGACACGCCGGACTTAAAATCCTGTGCCTGTATGGGCGTGCGGGTTCAAGTCCCGCTCCGAGTACCATTGATAAATAGGAAGATGCGAGTCTTCCTATTTTTTTCTAAAAGAACTTGTGAATTGGCTTCCACCTTTCACAGGAAAAGTTAAGTCCCGTTGGTGTTTACACCTTCGGGATTTTTCATTATATTCAATACCATGGCTGCTATTTACATCATTCATTCCACTAGTATTGATCAATTCTACATCGGAAGTTGTTTAGACATGACACAAAGACTGGAACAACATTTAAATAAATCTTATCAAGTAGGGTTTACTCATAGAGCTGACGATTGGAATATCTTTTATCTCAAAGAAAATTTAGAATATCAAACAGCCCGTAAAATCGAAGAGCATATTAAAAGAATGAAATCCAAAAAGTATATTCATGATTTAAAGAAACACCCTGAAATAATGGACAGACTTATTCAAAAATATGATGCGGGTTCATCCCGATAGCTATCGGGACCCGCTCCGAGTACCATTGATAAATAGGAAGATGCGAGTCTTCCTATTTTTTTCTAAAAGAACTTGTGAATTGGCTTCCACCTTTCACAGGAAAAGTTAAGTCCCGATGGTGTTTACATCTTCGGGATTTTTCATTCCGTAAAAACCTTACGACCTGCTTCTCTAATTTTGCTGTTCTAATTTAATCACTTAAACATGGAACAGATTATCCAGAACCTAAACCGCTATTTTCAACATGCCCGAAGAACGAGACTAAACACGTTTACTTCAGCGAGTGTGATGTCCAATAATGCTTCAAAAGCAATAGTTGAATTAAAAGACTTGTGCAACGATCCGGAATACAATCAGCATACCCCGGTTTTAGAAGATATCATTTCCGGACTTTCAAAAGCTCCGGTAATTTATGAAAAATACTGTAGATCGCTGAATTCAAAACTCAAAGGAGACGATCAATTATTTATCAATCTGAATCATACTTTGTACAACAACCTGGGGTATTTTTTGCAGGTGTTTTACCATATTGAGTAATCGTTTGTAAAGAAATCAATCATTTTTAGGACGATAAACTTAGTGAGACACCTGATTTTATCACTTTTTTTTAAGTCTTCGTGAAATCCATTATTTCACTAGGCAATAAGGCTTTTAGGAAGACTTCAGGAATCCTTTTCCAACCTGTTATCCAGTCATTTCACCATTCATAAAGCAATAAAATTTTTTATTTCATTACTGATTCTTTATTTTTACATCAAATAAAAAACTATGAAAAAAGTATACTTAGGCTTATTTACTTTGGTCATTGCGGGTTCGGCTTCGGCTCAGTTAATGAACAAAAACTTGCGTTCTGCGCAAAAAATTCAAAACATCGGTGAAGTTCCTGCAAAGACAACTCACAATTTGGAGAAAGCTATTCCTTTCTGGACAAACACTTTCGCAACTTCATCTGATTGGACTATCTCCAATGCAGGAGGTGCAGGATCACCAGCTCACACATCAGGAGATTGGGCAATTACAACAAACCTTACTGCGATTCCGGTTGCTGCATTATCACCAGCTGGTCATGCAACGGCTGCAAATGGTTATGCATTGATAAACTCGGATGCTGCAGGAGCTGGTCAGACTCAAAATGCTCGAATCGTTACGGCAAACGCTATTGACTGTTCAGGAAAAGCAAATGTTTCTATCATTTTCCAGCAATCAACTCGTCATTACCAGGAGTTGTACTTTGTAGTTGTTTCTAACGATAACGGAGCTACATGGACAGATTACCAGGTAAACACAGGTATGCCGGTTAACTCAAACTCTGCAAACCCAGGCCTTGTTCAGGTGAACATTTCTGCAACTGCAGCAAACATGGCTAACGTGAAAGTTGGTTTCCGTTACGTAGGTGCTTATGACTGGTTTTGGGCAGTTGACGATGTTCAATTAGTTGAAACAGACAACTATGATTTGGCTGCTACAGGATACTACTGGGGAGTTGAAGGAACTTGGGGGCCACGTTTACCGTACTACCAAACTCCAATCGCTCAAATCCAGCCAATCCACTTTGCAGGAATCGTTCAGAACAAAGGTGCTATGACTCAGTCAGACATCACATTCACTGCTGCAATTGCTTCAGCATCTTATACAGGTACAAGTCCTCAGGGTGCTTTAGTTCCAAATGCTTCAGACACTTTTGATATCGCGGCTACATTTACTCCTGCTGCTTCACTAGCAAGCTTCACGGTTGTTGGAGGTGCAACTTCTGGTCAAACAGATGCTTATATGGCTGACAATGCTGCTCCTGCTTTAGCTTTCGCTACAACGCAAGCAACTTTTGCACGTGATGCACAGGTAGTTCAAAGTGGTTCTTACAACCAGGGGGAACCATATGAAATGGGTAACATTTTCGATATCACTTCAAACCAAACTTTGACGGGTGTTGATGTATTTGTTGCTTCAACTTCAACTCCTAACTGCGAGATCTATGGTTTGTTATACACAATAGATGCAGGAGGTGATTTCGTTTACGCTTCGCCTACAGCATTGCACACAGTAACCCCTGGAGAACTTGGAACAGTGATCACGCTTCCATTGACTGATGATTACCCCTTACTTGCAGGAAACTCTTACTTATTGGTAGTTGGTTCTTACGGAGACGGTGGTGTTACAGATGATTTCGTTGTTGGGTCTTCAGGTATTTCTGAGCCTCAAACAACATTCCTTCTGGAAGGAAACGAAGGAAACGGAACATGGTTCTACTCTACTTCTACTCCAATGGTACGTATGAACTTCGATGCTTCTTTATCTGTAGCTGAAAACGCTGCAAACGTAAATGTTGCAATTTACCCGAACCCGGTTGTTGGTGAGGCTACAATCGAAGTAAACGGTGCTGCTGCTTCTACAATCTCAGTAGTTGACTTAGCTGGTAAAGTGGTTTACACTTCCAATGTAGCTGAAGGTACTTCTAAAGTATCTTTCTCTACAACAAACTTCTCTGCAGGAGTTTACACGGTAAATGTTGCTACAAGCACAGGAACTGTTACTAAGAAAATGGTTGTTAAGAACTAATAGCTCATTATAACAATTGAAAATGCCTCGACTTTGATGTCGGGGCATTTTTTTGTTCAAAAAGTTGCCTTCGACCCTACGCTCAGTCACCTTTTCCAATCTTAAGTTTTTAAACTAAGGATCCTGAGCGGAGTCGAAGCATGAACTTTTACTATATTTGCCACTTCGAAAAAACATATTATGAAAGCATACGTATTCCCCGGACAAGGTGCTCAATTCTCAGGAATGGGAAAAGACCTTTATGATTCCTCTGATCTTGCAAAGAAATTATTCACTCAGGCAAATGAAATTCTTGGATTTGACATTCAAAAAATCATGTTTGAAGGTTCTGATGAAGAATTAAAACAAACGAAAGTTACACAGCCTGCCATTTTCCTGCACTCAACAATTTTGGCTGCATGTTTGGGAGACAGTTTCAAACCGGATATGGTTGCCGGACATTCTTTGGGAGAAATCTCTTCACTGGTAGCAAACAAAACACTTTCATTCGAAGACGGTTTGCGTTTGGTATCGAAAAGAGCGTTAGCTATGCAGGCTGCATGTGAAGCTGTTCCTTCAACGATGGCAGCGATCCTTGGTTTGGAAGACAATGTAGTAGAAGATATTTGTAACTCCATCGACGGAATTGTTGTAGCTGCAAATTACAACTGTCCCGGACAATTGGTCATTTCAGGAGCAATCCCGGCAGTTGAAGAAGCTTGTACGAAATTAACCGAAGCAGGAGCAAAACGCGCATTGATCCTTCCCGTTGGAGGTGCATTCCATTCACCATTGATGGAGCCTGCAAGAGAAGAATTGGCGAAAGCGATTGAATCTACAACATTCAGTAATCCGATCTGCCCGGTTTACCAAAACACAACGGCAACAGCAGTAACTGATCCGAATGAAATCAAGAAAAATCTGATCGAGCAATTAACAGCTCCTGTTCGCTGGACACAAATCATGCAGCAAATGATCGCTGATGGCGCAACGGAAGTGATTGAAGTTGGACCAGGAAAAGTATTGCAGGGTTTATTTAAGAAAGTAGATCGCGCATTCCCTACATCCAGTGCGGAAATTGAAGAGCAGGTGCGCGATTAATCGCGTATACACTTTGATAGTATATAAAAAACAAAAAGGGGTGGAAATAATTTCCGCCCCTTCTGTTTCTATTAACTAGTGTAAATCTTAATTTCTCGATAAAGTCGTTTTTACTGCTTTCACCAAACGCTCCACATTTGGCAAAGCCGCTTCGATCAATGTAGGTGAGAATGCAAATGGAGTATCTGTTTGAGTTACACGCAACACAGGAGCATCCAGGTAATCGAATGCATAACGCTGTAAATGGTAAGCAATCTCAGATGAAATAGAAGCCAAAGGCCAGCTTTCCTCCAAAACCACACAACGATTTGTTTTCTTAACTGATTCTACGATCAACGCATAATCGATAGGACGAATAGTTCTCAAATCAATGATCTCAAGCTCGATGCCTTCTTTAGCTAACAATTCGGCAGCTTCGTAAGCAACTTTGATGATCTTACCAAAAGAAACGATTGTTACATCAGATCCTTTACGCTTGATATCACCAACTCCGATAGGAATGATATATTCTCCTTCAGGAATTTCTCCCTTGTCACCATACATTTTCTCTGACTCAAGGAAAACCACCGGATCGTTATCACGTATCGCAGCTTTCAACAAACCTTTTGCATCATACGGGTTAGACGGAGTAATTACTTTCAATCCCGGTACGTGAGAATAAAACGCTTCGAAACTTTGAGAGTGAGTTGCAGCCAACTGTCCAGCCGTTCCGTTACCACCTCTGAAAACAATCGGACATCCGTATTGTCCTCCCGACATTTGCAACATTTTCGCAGCCGAGTTGATAATCTGATCTGCAGCCAAAATTGCAAAGTTCCAGGTCATGAACTCCACTATCGGGCGAAGGCCATTCATTGAAGCACCTACAGCAATACCTGCAAATCCCAATTCCGCAATCGGAGTATCAATTACACGTTTCGGACCAAATTCGTCCAACATTCCCTGAGATACCTTGTACGCTCCATTGTATTCAGCAACTTCCTCACCCATCAGGAAAACACCTTTATCACGGCGCATTTCTTCCGACATAGCTTCACGAAGGGCTTCTCTAAATTGAACAGTCTTCATTCTTATTGTTTTTTAATTCGCTTAAAGCAGTGCCAAAATTAATTAAAATTCGTTTCTGGCATACGAAAATAAGGAGATAAGCACACACATTTTCAGGAAATCGTGAACAAATTGTTCAAAACCTTCACTTCTTATGTGTGCATAATATTTATTTCATGCAATGATTTGATTATTTTTGTTCTCGAAAAGAAGTTTAACAAACAAATACAGCATCGCTCCGATTCCGGAAAAATGCGGTTTAAGTTTAAATATAATACGCTATGAAAATTTTGGTATGTATCAGTAAATCTCCGGATACAACTTCGAAAATTGCATTCACTGACGGAAACAAGCAATTCGATGAAAATGGAGTTCAGTACATTGTCAATCCATATGACGAGTGGTATGCACTTGTTCGCGGTTTGGAATTGAAAGAAACTTTGGGTGGAAACTTAACGATCATCACCGTAGGAAATGCAGCTGACGAGGCAATTATCCGTAAAGCATTGGCTATTGGTGCTGATGATGCCGTGCGCATTGATGCAGATCCGAAAGACGCATATTTTACAGCTGTTCAAATTGCCGATTACGCAAAAGCAAACGGATTTGACTTGGTTCTTACAGGAAAAGAGACCATCAATTATAACGGTTCGCAAGTTGCCGGAATGATCGCAGAGGCAATGGACCTTCCATTTGTTTCTTTGGCTACAAAATTAGAGATCAACGGATCTACTGCACGTATGGAGCAGGAAATCGTTGGAGGAGTTCAGGTCATTGAAGCAAACCTTCCATTGGTAGTTTCCTGTGCGAAAGGAATGGCAGAACAGCGTATTCCAAACATGCGTGGAATTATGGCAGCACGTACAAAACCATTAACAGTTGTTGCACCTTCTTCAACAGAAGAATTGACAGCATATGCTGAGTATGGATTACCTGCTCCGAAATCTGCAGTGAAAATGATCGATCCGAACAACATGGACGAGTTAGTTGCTTTGTTACACAACGAGGCTAAAGTTATTTAATCGACAATACGAAATCATGAATATTTTAGTTTATATCAATTCATCCGATCATTTGGCAAAAAGTGCGCTTGAAGCGGTTACTTATGCAAAGAAAATTGGCGGAACAATTACAGTTGTAGCTACCGGATCGGTAGATGATTCAACACTGGGAACTTTAGGTGAATACGGTGCTGAAAAAGTATTGGTTGACCGTTCGGTTGCTACTGAGGATTCTCAGCAGATAACACGCCTTATTGCAAAAGCAGCTGAATCAACAGGAGCAGAATTAATCGTTTTCTCTCACGATTTAGTAGCAAAAGCAGTTGCGCCTCGTTTATCTGTTCGTTTGAAAGCAGGTTTGGTTTCAGGAGCAGTTGACGTTCCAAATGCCAGCGGACAAGTAAAAGTGAATGTATTTTCCGGGAAAGCATTCGGATTTGTTGCTGTAAAATCAGCGAAGAAAATCATTTCCCTTCTTCCAAATTCATTCCAACCGGAAAAAACAGGTTCTGCTTGTTCGGTAGAAGCATTTGACGGAGCTGCAGGAACTGCATTGATCAAAGTAATTGAAACCAAAATGCCGGAAGGTGAAATTCCGTTGCCTGAAGCAGAATTGGTTGTCTCTGCAGGTCGTGGATTAAAAGGTCCTGAGAACTGGGGAATCGTGGAAGATTTGGCAAAAGCATTGGGTGCTGCAACAGCATGTTCCCGTCCGGTTGCTGATATCGGCTGGAGACCTCATCACGAACACGTAGGACAAACGGGGGTTGCTATTCGCCCGAATTTATACATTGCTGCCGGGATTTCAGGAGCAATCCAGCATTTGGCAGGAGTAAACGGTTCGAAAGTAATTGTGGTGATAAACACAGACTCTGAAGCACCTTTCTTTAAGGCTGCTGATTACGGAGTTGTTGGAGATGTATTTGAAGTACTTCCAAAATTAACGGAAGCTGTAAAAAAATTCCGCTCAACACCGCACTAAGATTCATCAATTTAATTATTTTTACGAAAGTAATAACGAAGAGGGAAGCACATTACAATGCTTCCCTCCTCTTTTAACCCTTCGTAAGGAAAACGTTCGAATGGACAAGATTAAACTAGATATCATTGGACTGTCATACAGTCAAACTCAAAGTGGCGCTTATGCCCTGGTTTTATCAGAATCAGGTGGAAAACGTCGTTTACCGATTATTATTGGTGGATTTGAAGCGCAGGCTATAGCTATTGAATTGGAAAAAATGACTCCTACCCGACCGCTAACTCATGATTTGTTTAAATCACTTGCCCAAACATTCGCTATCCAACTGAAAGAAGTAGTGATCTACAACCTGCAGGAAGGAATTTTCTTTGCAAAACTGGTTTGTGAAAAGGAAGGTGTTTTTTCAGACATTGACGCTCGCACTTCCGACGCAATCGCTTTAGCCGTTCGTTTCGACTGCCCGATCTACACTTTTGAATCCATTTTATCTTCGGCAGGCATCCTTTCTGATGAATTCCTGGAAGATGATGATGAACTGGAAACGGTAGAAGCAGACGACAACGAGTTCACTAAAATGAACAAGGAAGAGCTCGAAGAACAGCTTCAGAATGCCATCGATAATGAAGATTACGAGCTGGCTTCTAAAATTCGCGACGAAATCAATAAGCGCGGCGCTTAATCAGCATTCAATTCTACTACTATGGGGAAATCCATCAAATTTCGTTTGACCGCAATGAGTTTCCTCCAATTTTTTGTTTGGGGAGCGTGGTTGATTACAATTTATAATTTTTGGTTTGATACCAAACATTGGGGCGGAGTAGAATTTGGAGCAATTTTCACTACTCTTGGTATTTCTTCTTTGATCATGCCAACTATTACCGGCATTGTAGCAGATAAATGGATTAACGCCGAACGCTTATATGGAATTCTGCATATTGCCGGAGGTATCTTTTTATGCTCTCTTCAATTTGTAGAAGACCCAAATACTTTTTTCTGGGTCATTTTAGGTGCGATGCTTTGTTATATGCCTACGATTTCTCTTTCCAATGCAGTTGGCTATACCGTTCTAAAAAATAACGGCTACGATGTCGTAAAGGTATTTCCACCGATTCGGGTTTGGGGAACAGTTGGTTTTATAGCAGCCATGTGGTTTGTGAATCTTACAGGAAATAAAGCATCCGTCAACCAGTTTATCATTTCCGGGGTCAGTGCTATTATTTTAGGATTGTATTCCTTTTCTCTTCCGAAATGTAAACCTACAAACACATCCAATTCTACCATATCACAAGCACTTGGACTCGATGCATTCAAGTTATTCGCGAATTATAAATTATTCCTGTTTTTTATGTTTTCACTCATGCTGGGAGCTGCTTTGCAGTTAACAAACATGTACGGAGACGGATATATCAGTGAATTTGGAAAATTCGGAACTTACCAGGATTCAGTGATTGTAAAGTATTCCACTATCGTCATGTCCATTTCTCAAATTTCCGAGACCTTATTTATTCTAACTATCCCTTTCTTCTTAAAACGTTTCGGAATCAAAATGGTGATGCTGATGAGCATGATAGCATGGGTTCTTCGCTTTGGTTTACTGGCTTATGGAAACCCGGTAGAAGGATTATGGATGATTATAGTTTCATGCATTGTTTATGGAATGGCTTTCGACTTTTTCAATGTTTCAGGTTCCCTGTATATTGAAACCACTACCCAATCAAAGATCAGATCTTCGGCTCAGGGATTGTTTATGATGATGACAAATGGTGTTGGAGCAATAATCGGAAGTTTGGTAAGCGCAAAGATTATTCAGCAATTCTTCACTTTAAAATTTGACTCGGTCCAAAAACTATCCGCTTATTTAGGCTTCGATCCGTCCAATGAAAAGTTCCGAAAAATCATAGAGCATAGCCCGGTGAATGCGGACGGTTCTTTTCTGAAACCTTACACCATGAACGACTGGCAACCGATTTGGTTAACCTTTGCAGCATATTCTTTGGTCGTTGCTGTACTTTTCGCCCTTTTATTCAAGCACAAACACAATCCGGCGGAACTGTCAGAAATTTCACACTAAATTGTTTTACTAAATATTTAATAGTAATTTAATGTTTCAATAACATTGAATGAAAACTATACTCTCCCTTTTTGCACTTGTTTCAAGTGTTATTTCCTATGGTCAAACTTTTAACGGAACATCCGGAAACATCCAGGATAACCAGGAATTGGTTCGTTCTGTGAACGTTAACGGACTTGCAACGACAATCAATCAAACGACTTTCGGTTTGGAGCAGGTTTGCCTGTCCATTACACACACCTGGGATGCCGACGTAACGGCCACACTGGAAGCTCCGGACGGAACTCAAATCATCCTTTTTTCTGCTGTGGGCGGCGATGGTAATGATTTTGACGGAACTTGTCTGCGCAGTGACGTAACAATTTCAATCATCGCTCAAAGCGCTCCTTTCAGCGGCGTATTCAAACCTATGAATTCATTAGGAATTGCGAATAACAATCAAAATCCTAACGGAACATGGAAGATGCGCATTTATGATTCGGCCGGCGGAGATGAGGGAACACTGGATTCGTGGTCACTGACTTTCGGGAATGATCCTGCCGCTTACCAGCCATTTACCAGCAGCAACCTGCCGATTGTAATCCTCAACACCAATAACCAGGGTATTCCGGATGAACCGAAAATCGAAGCCGGGATGAAAATCATCGATAACGGACCGGGAAATATCAATCACGTTACTGACCCGGCAAATGGGTACAACAATAAGATCGGTATTGAACGCAGAGGTTCCAGTTCGGGTGATTTCCCACAGAAATCTTATGCTTTTGAAACACGAGATATAAACGGAACTAAAAAAGACACAGTTCTTTTGGGAATGCCGGAAGAACACGATTGGATCCTGTACGCACCGTATAATGACAAAAGTTGTATGCGCAACATCCTGACTTATGAACTGGCAACCAAAATGGAGCAGTATGCTTCCAGGACCATCCTCTGTGAATTGGTTTTAAATGGGCAATACCAGGGAATTTACACCCTAATGGAAAAAGTAAAGCGCGATGAAAACCGGGTAGATATTTCGAAATTACTTCCAACAGATATTTCCGGCGATGATCTGACAGGAGGATATATCATTAAAATTGACAAAACAACCGGTTCTAATAACGATGGCTGGACTTCCAATTACCAGGCTGATGATAATTCGGACATCTTCTTTCAATACCATTATCCGAAAGCAGACGATATTGAACCGCAGCAACTAGCCTATATCCAGGCTTATGTTGATTCCTTTGAAACAGCATTAGCAGCTCCAAATTTTACAGATCCGAATACCGGTTACCGAAAATACAGTGTCCCGGAAACATTCATTGATTTTTTAATCCTGAATGAGATCAGTAAAAATGTAGACGGATATCGTTTAAGTACCTTCATACACAAACAAAAAGACTCGAAAGGCGGAAAACTGCGCATGGGCCCAATGTGGGATTTCAATCTTGCCTGGTGGAATGCTGATTACTGTGACGGCTACGATCACACCGGCTGGCAGTACGATTTTTCAAATACTTGTCCGGGCGGATGGCAGCCTCCAACCTGGTGGTTGCGCATGTTGGAAGATCCGTGGTTCCAGGACGAATTGAAATGCCGCTGGACGACACTTCGTCAGACTTTTTTATCCAATGATTCTCTTTACTCGCAAATAGATTCGATTGCTCAATACATCGACACGGCAAAAGACCGCCATTTTGATCAGTGGGAGCTTTTGGGAATTTACACCTGGCCCAACCCAAGTCCAATTCCTGCAGATTATCCGGGAGAAATTGCCGCATTAAAAACGTGGATTCTCGACCGTGCAGCATGGATGGATGATAATATGCCAGGAACCTGTCATTTGGGAATCATCGAACAGGAAATTGCTTCTTTATCTGTTTATCCGAACCCTTTCAATGAAGAGTTGAATGTGTCGTGGTTCTCAACCGGAATAAGTAATTCGAAGATCAGGCTATTTGATCTGAACGGCAATGAAATAAGCTCTTTGGAAAAATCGCCGTCATACGGAATGAACGAAGTAAAACTCGGTAGTTTTGCCGGGGCACTGAGCAGCGGACTTTATTGGGTAGAAATCCAGGAAGGAAGTTCGATCAGCCGCATCAAGGTCGTGAAGAACTGATATTTTTTATGTTGTAGGTTTAAACAGCGTGTGTATATTACCCGTATCATATACAGCCACAAGTGATTTATAAATTTCCTTGTGTGCTTTGTGCTCTTTGTGGTTAGACCTACACCTGGATCTTTTTCAGGAAAACATCCGGCTGCGGGTAAATCCCTTTTCGTTCCAGGCGTTTGTCTTTTTTATAAAGTATGTAACTTTCCGGAATGAATTGTCCGTCTAATTTGGCTTCGAAATAAATGGCGTTTTTATCTTCTTTCAGAAACCGGTAAGTTCCTTTAAGTTCTTTTGCAGCTATTTTTTCGATCAAAACTCCTTCAGCATTCAATTGAATTTCAATCGCAGCAGTCTGCACCTGGAACACTTCTTCACCCAATTCCAGAGCATAAGAAGGAATTTCACCACTATAGGTTCCCAGGTATTTCTTTTTAATTTCCTGAGAAATTCCATGGAATGAGCCAATAAGAATAAGTGCCAATAAACAAAAACGCATTTCTCCCTTTTGGGTAAAAATAGAGAAAGGAATCAACAATGCAACCGAATTATCAACCAAAACAACCTGTCAGCGATTAAATTCCCTAACTTCGGGATTAGTTTTGCAACTCTCATTTCAGGACATTCATGAAACAATATCACGATTTATTACAACACATATTAGACAACGGAACTTTCAAAGGAGACCGCACAGGAACAGGAACAATGTCTACTTTCGGGTATCAAATGCGTTTCAACCTGGAAGATGGTTTTCCGGTTTTGACTACTAAAAAACTGCACCTGCGTTCGATCATCCATGAGTTATTGTGGTTTCTTCAGGGCGATACCAATATCAAATACCTGAAAGACAATAATGTTTCTATTTGGGACGAATGGGCAGATGAAAACGGAGACCTGGGACCCGTTTATGGATATCAGTGGCGTTCCTGGCCAACTCCGGAAGGAGGTTCTATTGACCAGATCTCTAATTTAATTGAGCAGATCAAGAAAAATCCGAATTCCCGCAGATTGATCGTAAACGCATGGAATGTTGCTTACGTAGACAACATGGCTTTGCCTCCGTGTCATACCATGTTCCAGTTTTATGTTGCCGAAGGAAAATTAAGCTGTCAATTATACCAGCGCTCTGCAGATACTTTCCTGGGCGTTCCGTTCAACATTGCTTCTTATGCCTTGTTAACGATGATGGTGGCACAGGTTTGTGATCTGAAGCCGGGAGAATTTATTCACACATTGGGAGATGCGCATTTGTACTCCAATCATTTGGATCAGGCAAAATTGCAATTGGAACGTGATTTCAGACCGCTTCCAACCATGAAGATCAATCCGAATGTGAAAGACATTTTTGGTTTTAAATACGAAGATTTCGAATTATTGAATTACGATCCGCATCCGACCATTAAAGCGCCGATAGCGGTATAAAGAAATTCATTCGCAAAAAAATGTAGGCACGCGACGCATCGCGTGCCTACATTTTTTTTATAAATCAATTCGCCATTTCACTCATAAACTTGATGCGCATCAGGCGCAACTCCTCTTCGGTATAATCACCGTCGAATTCATGGTAAGCGGTTGCCAGATCATCTGTTTCGGCTTCGGAGAAATAGTCGTAAATCTCCTCCTGATTATCTGAATCAAGGATGTCGTCGATGTAATAATTGATATTCACCCGGGTTCCGGAAGAAACAATTGCTTCAATTTCTTCAATCACTTCATCCATCGATTTACCCTGTGCTCTTCCAATATCTTCCAAAGGAAGTTTTCTGTCGATGTTTTGGATCAGCTGTACTTTCAACACTGATTTATTGATCAGTGATTTAACTACCAAATCCTGTGGTCTGTCGATATCGTTTTCTTCTACATATTGGTGAATCATTTCAATGAAAGGCTGACCGTAGCGCTGTGCTTTACCGGCACCAACTCCTTGGCAATTCGTCAATTCGTCAATCGTGATCGGATACTGGAAACACATATCTTTCAAAGTCGGCTCCTGGAAAATAACAAACGGTGGAATGTTATTCTGTTTAGAAAGCACTTTTCTCAGATCAATCAGCATATCATACAAAACCTCATCAAAAGCGCCGCCTTTTCCGGGAGCAACAATTCCATCATCCTCATCTGAAGCAGAATAATCGTGTTGTTTCAACAAAGTAAATGACACCGGATTCGCTAAAAATGCATGTCCATTTTCAGTAAACTTAAGTGTTCCGTAAGTTTCAATGTCTTTGTAAAGCAATCCCGCAACCACTGTTTGTCGGATCACAGCATTCCAGAAATGCTCATCACGGTCTTTTCCAACTCCGAATAACGGAGCCTGATCGTGGCGGTAACTTTTAATTTCAGCGGTAATTCCTCCGGAAAGGAATGCACAAACGTGTTTTGCTTTTTGTTGTTCCTGAAGGAAATCAACTACCTGAAGCAGTTGGTGAACGAACTCTTTTCCTTCCAGTTTTTCACGCGGATGTTTGCAGTTATCACACATTTCATTGCATCCCCTTTCATCGAATACCTCTCCGAAGTAATGCAAAATGAATTTACGCCGGCAAACAGAAGTTTCCGAATAAGAAACAATTTCACTTAAGAGCTGCTTTCCGATTTCCTGTTCCGCAATCGGTTTTCCCTGGAGGAATTTCTCCAGTTTCTCAATGTCCTTGTAGGAATAGAACGTAATACATTCTCCAACTCCGCCGTCGCGGCCCGCTCTACCCGTTTCCTGGTAATAACTTTCCAGTGATTTCGGAATATCGTGGTGGATGACAAAACGCACATCCGGCTTGTCGATTCCCATTCCGAATGCAATGGTTGCAACGATCACATCGACATCTTCCATCAGGAACATATCCTGGTGTTTTGCGCGAGTTGTTGCGTCCAATCCGGCATGGTATGCCAATGCATTGATTCCGTTTACCTGAAGCAATTCGGCCATTTCCTCTACTTTCTTCCTGGAAAGACAATAGATGATCCCCGATTTACCTGCTCGCTGACGGATATATTTAATGATTTCTTTTTCTACGTCTCTTTTAGCACGAATTTCATAATACAGGTTATCTCTGTTGAAAGAGGACTTATATAAAGTCGCATCCATCATATTGAGATTCTTCTGAATATCTGCCTGTACTTTTGGAGTAGCAGTAGCAGTTAGTGCAATAATTGCCACATCGGATATTTTCTCGAAAATCTCGCGAAGCCTGCGGTATTCCGGACGAAAATCATGCCCCCATTCGGAAATACAGTGCGCTTCATCGATAGCAAAGAAAGAGATTGGTACGGAAGTTAAAAAGTCAATATTTTCCTGTTTCGTCAGTGATTCAGGGGCAACATATAGTAATTTTGTTTTACCGGCGAGAATATCTTCTTTCACCCGGTTAATTTCTGTTTTGCTGAGAGATGAATTCAAAAAATGCGCAATTGAGTTGTGATCACTCACATTTCGGATCGCATCCACCTGATTTTTCATCAGTGCAATCAATGGAGAAACTACAATTGCCGTACCTTCTGATAATAATGCCGGAAGCTGATAACATAGTGACTTCCCACCACCTGTGGGCATAATTACAAACGTGTTCTTTTTTTGCAACACATTGGTAATTATATCTTCCTGTTTTCCCTTAAATTGATCAAAACCGAAAAATGTCCTAAGTGCTCCCTTTAGATCATGCTGATCCATAAAAGTTGAATATTAGAGGATTACCTAAATTAATAAATCGAAATTACAGATAATAAAACGCAAAGGCGCTATAAAATCGGCAACTATACTAAAATACAAGATAAATCAATAGAAAACAACTATTAACGGATGTTGTGTTATTAATTTTTGATGCGGATTTCATTTTTTCACCCCTTTTCCGGAGGCATTTGTCCATGAAATTCATCTTTCCCGGCAGGCAAATCAACAAAATTTGTGATTTAAGGGTCTTATTAACATTTGAAACCCCGAAAATTTTGATGAATTATTAACTTTGCGCCAAAGTATGGAAGAAGAAAAAAATATGTCATTCTTGCAGCATCTCGAGGAATTGAGATGGAGACTGGTTCGATGCGCAGCTGTAATCATTGTTTTGGCAATTGTACTCTGGTGGAACCAGGATTGGATCATGAGGCATGTTTTCCTTTCAATGAGCAAACCCGATTTCTTCACTTTCGACTTTTTCTGCCGGTACATGAACTTCATGTGTGTAGACGAAATTCCAATTAATTTCCAGTCAACAACTATGGGCGGACAATTCTCTTACGCCTTGTGGATGAGTTTCCTTGGAGGAGTTGTCATCGGCTTCCCTTTTATCTTCCACCAATTGTGGTCTTTTGTAAAACCGGGGTTGAAGCAGAACGAAAAGAAAATGGTGAAAGGCATTGTTTTCTACGTGAGCCTTCTTTTCTTTTTGGGAATTTTATTCGGATATTTCATTGTTGCCCCGATGAGTGTTCAGTTCTTCGGAACCTATCAGATCAGCAAAGAAATCAAGAACGACTTCACCATCAACTCTTACATGAGTACGATACTTTCTACCGTATTCTATTCCGGGTTGTTCTTTTTACTTCCAATTCTGGCCTACTTACTGGGAAAACTGGGAATTGTTTCTTCCGGATTCCTAACAAAATACCGCAAGCATTCCATCGTGGTGGTTTTGATTTTGGCAGCAATTATTACTCCGCCGGATATCATCTCGCAGGTAATCGTAAGTATTCCGATCCTCCTTCTTTATGAAATTGGAATTTTTGTCGTGAAACGTGTTGAAAAAACGCGCTTAAAAGAGGAAACAAACGGGTAAACATGTCATGTTTTTACTGGGATTTTTCTTAGTTTTACGTTATCTATGTTTAAACTAAGGATTCTATTTCTACTCTGCCTGATTCAAAGCTCTGTGTATTCACAACAGACTAAAGTTTCAGGACGCGTTATTGACGCAGAAACGGGAGAAGGAATGCCTGATGTAAAAGTACAGTTTCAATTTTCGAAAATCGGTACACTTACAGACAGTCTTGGGTTTTATACGCTTCAAACTTATTATGCAACAGACAGCATCACTTATTTGATGCCCGAATTTAAGTTTGTCACCAAAGCCATTAAAAAAGATCAGGAACAGGTCATTGATATAAAAATGGTTGAAGCTGTCATGGATATTACCGAAGTGACCGTGAAGCCGCCCGATGAATTTCCTTCGACTACCCTGCATAAAAAAGTAATTGCTCACAAAGACATCAATAACAAGGAAAAACTAAAGTCTTACGATTACGAATTATACAATAAGATCCAGCTCGATCTGAACAATATAGGGGACAAATTCAAGGAACGGGATATTGTAAAACGCCTGGATTTGGTAATGGATTACCTGGATTCGGTGGATGGGGGAAAAACCTATCTGCCGGTTATCTTATCGGAAAACATTTCACAGTTCAGTTATAAAAACAACCCCAACAAGAAGCGGGAATTAGTTTCCGCTACCCGAATTTCAGGAATTGAAAACCTGCAGTTGAACCAGTTTTTGGGAGAAATGTACCTGGATTTTAATGTCTACGACAATTACATAAACATCTTTCAAAAAGCCTTCGTTAGTCCGGTGGCGAATTTTGCCCGCAATTATTACAAGTTCTACCTGGAAGACAGTATGTACATCGACAATAACTGGTGCTACAAATTACGTTTTACTCCAAAAAGAACGGGCGACATTACGTTTGAAGGAGAAATGTGGATCAATGACACCACTTACGCTGTCAAATCGTTTAAGGCGAAATTATCGCCGGGAGCAAATATCAACTATGTACAGGATATGTACATGGAACATCATTTTGACCAGGTGCAGCCAGAAGTATGGATGCTTACCGAAGAAAAAATGATCCTTGATCTGAAGGTTACCAAAGGAACAAAACTCTACGGCTTTTTCGGACGAAAATATTCATCCCGAAAGAATTTTGTGATCAACAAAGAGCATCCGGACGATTATTACAAGAGTGATTTTACGGTGGAACTCGCCGACAGCGCCAAAATACGCGACAAAGAATATTGGATTACACACCGGCACGTTCCGTTGAATGACCAGGAAAACGGGATTGACAACATGGTCGATTCCCTGAACCACGATCCTTTCTTTAAATTCCTGAAGAACTCTACTTACATGCTCGCTTCGGGATATTATCCGGTAGGTAAAATCGAAATTGGTTCTATTTACTCGCTTATTTCTTTTAACCCGGTTGAAAAATTCAGAACAGGTCTTGCAATCCGGACCTCCAATGCTTTTTCCAAACGCGTCGAATTCGGAGGAAGATTGTACTATGGTTTCGGTGACGAACGCTTCAAATACGGATTAACAACCCGAATCAACATTACCCCGAGAAAACGCGGACTTTTGATCGTTTACGGAAACCGGGATATTGAACAAATCGGAATTTCACCAACTGCCGCAGCGGTCGGATCCACTTTTAGCAGCCTTTTACGCACCGGGCCTCTAGACAAATTGACTTTTGTGGACAAAGCCGGAATTAACCTGGAAAAGGATTTAGGGAAAGATTTTATCATCTTCGGGGGCTTTGAATGGAAAGAATACACACCATTGGGACTCGCTACTTATGAGCGCCGCAATGAATACGGAGGACTCGACACCATCCGACACGTACAAAGCTCGGAAGTAACCCTGCGATTCAGATGGTGTAAGGACGAAGAGTTTATTTCCGGGAATTTTGACCGTACCACACTTCCATCCAAATACCCGATTTTATCTATCCAGGGAATTTTCGGGATTAAAGGAGTTTTTGGAAGTGATTACAACTATCAAAAATTGGAATTTGCACTGGAGCACAGTCGCACCATCGGTGTTTTGGGAAGATTGCGTTATGGAGTGAATTGTGGTGCTGTTTTGGGAACCGTTGCTTATCCCTTCCTGAAAGTGCACGAAGGAAGTCAATCCTATTGGTTATACACCAATTCCTTCAACCGCATGTCGTATTTTGAATTTATTTCTGATCGTTACGTTGGCGGATTTATTGAGCAGCATTGGCAGGGATTGTTATTTGACCGCATTCCGCTGATCAAGAAACTCAAATGGAGATTGGTCACTTCCGGTAGAATTACTTACGGTGCAATTAGTCAGCGACACAATGACGTGATGATCATCCCGACTTTTACCAAAAAATTTGGAGACACACCTTATGTTGAGGCAGCCGTCGGAATTGAAAACATTTTCAAACTGGGACGCATAGATTTGGTTTGGAGACTCACTCACCTGGCTCCCGGCATTCCTCCGGTGGGAATCCGTGCACGCTGGTCCTTTGCATTCTGAAAGATGTTCAAGCCTTCAAAAGGTTCAAATCTTCTTCGCTCTGTGCCTTCGCTGAAGCTTCAGCATAAACGTTACAAGCTTCGAAGGTTCAAAGGATTTAAAAAGAGCCAATTTGAACATTTGAAAATTTGAATCAGCCTCGGCTGAAACATTTGAACATTTGAACATTCTAGTCTAATTATCTTATTTTTGTTTTTGTGAAGTTACATACACACGATATCAAAAAGACCTACAAAGGTCGGAACGTAGTAAAAGGAGTTACTATAGAAGTGAACCAGGGAGAAATTGTTGGTTTATTGGGCCCGAACGGTGCCGGGAAAACAACATCCTTCTACATGATGGTTGGTTTGGTGAAACCGGACGAAGGCAAAGTATTCCTGGATGACCTGGAAATCACGCATTATCCTATGTACAAGCGCTCTCAACTAGGAATAGGATATCTTCCCCAGGAAGTATCTGTATTTCGAAAACTGAGCGTGGAAGACAATATCTTATCCATCCTCGAACTGTCTGATCTGAGCAAAATCGAACGTAAAGAGAAAATGGAACAGCTCCTGGAGGAATTCAGCCTGACAAAAGTTCGAAAAAACCTGGGAAACAGACTTTCCGGGGGTGAAAAGAGAAGAACAGAGATTGCTCGTGCATTGGCAACAAATCCGAAATTCGTTTTATTGGACGAACCTTTTGCAGGAGTAGACCCGATTGCAGTAGAAGATATTCAAAGTATTGTTTCGGATCTGCGCAAAAAGAATATCGGGATTCTGATCACAGACCACAATGTACAGGAAACTTTATCCATTACAGACAGAGCTTATTTGTTGTTTGAAGGAAGTATTTTGAAATCGGGAACTGCTGAAGAACTGGCTTCTGATGAACAGGTGCGCAAGGTTTACCTGGGTCAAAATTTCGTGCTGCGCGCTAAGAAATAGGAAGGCATAAAAAAAGCCTCCGTGGGAAGAGACTTTGGTTTGTTTCGTTATTTAGATGCTAAATCAGCGTTTTCAGGCGTGTTATCAATACTCCCGTAAGCCTCGCAATGTCCTCTGGAGGAACCACAAGACGCTAAAACTACCGCTAAGAAAGCAGCCATAGCTGCGTAGGCAAAAAATTTCTTCATAGTTATTGCTTGTTTTTTAGTTTACTAGTTGTTGTACGGATACAAATCTATCATTTTTTAACGTTAGTTAGCACAAATATTATTCACATTCCTAATTTTTCTTGTGTGGATTAGTTGTGATTTAATTGAAAAAATTCATTTTTTTTTAACGCTGTCCGTATTAAAAATTATCCAATCCTCCTATTCATCTACGTTTCAGGTAGAATAGTGCTGACAATTATTTTCCGGATTTTTCTGTTTCATCCATCCCATTATATGCGTCACAATTTGCTTTTGTTCTACAGGATGCGCTCGTCAAAACAACAAACAGGGCAATTGCAAGAATTCCAAGGATTTTTTTCATCGTCTAGTGCTTTAATGGTTCGTACTAATTGTGATTCTTCTATACAAACTTACTACTTTCAGCGTTATATATTAGGATATTCTAGATTTTTGTGAAAGGAAATAATTGAAATTGAGGGCTTTGGGTAAATGTATTCAGGAAAAATGGCTGATTGGTGTTTTGATCGGTTTATCAATTTTGAGTTGCCGGATACTCCATGCTCAAAAAAGTCTTCATTTTTCAGATGATGCCTTCAAAAAGATCAGCAAACGAACATCTTTCACCTATTCCGACACTTTTTCACTGCAAAATACACTTCAGGAGATCCAGCTTCTGGCTTATAAAAAAGGATACCTGACTTTCGGGATCGATTCCATTATTCCAAGCGACAGTTTGAACAGTGAAGCTTATTTCACGCTTGGTCTCCGTTATAAACAACTCAATCTGTCCATTTCAGACGACAGCAAACGCGCATTACGGGAAATTGGGATCAGTCCGCGAACCATTGAAACGCTCACTCCTACTCCTTTGGAAATTTCCAGAAATCTGCAGCGTGTTCTGCATGAATTTGAAATCGCCGGATATCCTTTCGCACAAATTTCCTTTGAGGATCTCCGCATGGAGAAAGAAGCACTTTATGCCGAACTGATTGTGACCCCGAACTCGCGGGTAAAATGGAACGACCTGATTGTTTCCGGGAGTAAAGTCAAACTATCCAAACGATACCTGGAGAATTTTCTTCACATTGAAAAGGGAGATTGGTACAACCAGGAGCAAGTAGACCTGATCAATACCCGGCTCACACAATTGATCTTTGTGAGGCAAACCAAACCGGCAGAAATCCTGTTTACCCCGGAAGGTGCTAATCTTTATTTGTACATTGAGACGAAACCCGTTTCTTTATTCAACGGAACCATTGGATTGCAGCAGGACCCGATCAAATTAAAGTACCAGTTGACCGGTGATTTACGCCTGAAACTTCAAAATGCATTCAAGCACGGAGAATTATTCGATCTGAACTGGCGATCCATTCAACCGGGAAGTCCACAATTGAAAATACAGGCCGCTTATCCGTTCTTATTCAATACACCTTTCGGATTGGATGGCCAGTTTTCCTTATTCAAACGTGATTCTACTTTCCTGGAGCTAAAAACCAGTATTGGCGTTACTTACTTTGTTTCAGGTGGAAAAACACTGACCGGATTCTACAAAAATCAACAATCCAATCTACTGGGCGCTGCAAATACCGGATTGGCTTACGGAACTTCCAAAAGCAACCTGTACGGACTTTCTTTCCGGAACCAAACGGTAGATTATCTGCCCAATCCGCGAAAAGGTTTTATCTGGTACCTGGAAGGAAACGTTGGGAAACGAACTCTGATCAAAGATTCCGTCACCAATCATTACCTCATCTACGGCGGCAAAGTGCAAATAGAATACTATCAGTCGCTGGGAAAACGTTTTGTGATAAAAGGAGGCTTGCTCAGCGAATCCTTTTATACCAATAATATTCAGCAGAATGAGTTGCTGCGTTTCGGCGGAAATCTTTCCCAGCGCGGTTTCATGGAAGACGAACTATTGGGTACTTTTCGCGCAACGCTGACCATTGAGCCCCGATTTATCCTCGACCAAAACTCGTATCTCTTTGTTTTCTATGACCAAAGCTGGTATGAGCGAAATGTGCAGCTATACCGCCATGATTCGCCAAAAGGTTTTGGTGCCGGGCTTTGTTTCGGGACCAACATCGGGATTTTTTCTTTGACTTATGCCCTTGGACAGCAATTCTCCAACCCAATCCTGTTCCGCGATTCGAAGGTGCATTTTGGATATGTAGCCTATTTTTAAATCAGAAGGGATTTCGACTCCGCTCAATCACCTTCTGATAATTATTCTTAAGCAAAAAGGAGACTGAGCGGAGTCGAAGGCTGCTTTAGCCTAAATCAACCAAAGAAACACTTTAATCAATCGGCAAAAAACCAAACCATTATTTTCTCTATCTTGAATGCATGAACTACTTATGTGTATCCGGGAGATTATGGCTTACCATACTGATGGTCGTCAACATACATCTATTCTGTGAGGTCAGCTATTCACAGGATGTTGTTGTGACCGGAGTTGTCATGAATGAGCAAAACCAACGCGTAGCTGGCGCAGAGATCAAACTTGGACAGGCAAATTCCAAAACCAATTCAAAAGGAATCTTCCTTGTAAAAACAAACGTGTTTCCTACCCAGCTGAATATCAAACATCCGCTTTACAAAAATTACCTGCAGGTTGTACGCGCTCCGATGAACAGAAATGACACTATTAAGCTGGAGATTATCCTGGAAGGAAAGGAAACAGAGTTGGAAGAAGTAACCGTCAACTCTTCCCGGATTATTTGGGCATATGAAAAAAAGAATACGCATATTATTGATTTTTCGCTTTATGAAAATGAAATACTGCTGGTTTGCGCTGAAAATCACCAGTATTTTTTAAGGCGACTGGATTCGATAGGGAAGAAAATAGTAGATGTTCAAATCAAAAAAAATCCGGTTGGATTATACCACGACTGCACAGGTGGAACTCATTTAGTTTATGCCGACAGTATTTTCGAAATTAAGTTCATCCGCAACTCCATCGGTATGCTTTCCGGGGATTCGTATGAAAACACCATGCAGGTTTTATCTCCCTGTGTCATTTCCAGCCCGGATAATATCATTCTGAAAAGATTGGGGCCACACAACAAACTGGTGGAATATGTGAAGATTGATTGGAACACTAAAAAACCAAGTCAGCTTTACATAACGAGTGATCAACAAATGATGCGCCAGCTGGATGAGTATGCCGCAGCGAATCAGATTGCTGTTCCCCTGTCTAACCCTAATTACAGTCGTACAACCGTAGTCAACACCTCAACTGACAGGCAAAAATGGCAAAACCAGCAGTTTTACAACCAGATTCTCAAAAAACCGCTTTATGCGCCTATTTTCGAGATCAATGATTCAGTTTTTGTATTCGACCATTTTAAAGACAGCGCTATGGTTTATTCGCGTTCCGGAAAACACATTCGTTCGTTCCAGATCAGTTATCATTATTTTGAAAACTGGAAAAGTGAGTTGTTCCTCAACGAGGAAAAAACAAAGTTATATGCCAAATACGAAATTGAAGGTTTGGTAACTCTCCGGCAAATTGATCCTTCCACCGGGAAAGTTCTAAATGTAGATATACTGGAAAAACACATTTACCCGATGAAAATTCAAATCCGGGGAAATTTTGCTTATTACATCTACAAACATTACCTGGATAACAGTATTCACTACCTCTATAAACAACCTTTGAAAAAATAATCACTCATTTTCACCCAATCACTATGCACTATTTAAATTACATCCGAATTCTTTTACTGATCTTCTTCTCCGGAAGTATGATCACTAATTCTTACTCACAGGTGGAAGCAGTGATTAAAGGAAAAGTAGTGAACGAAAACGGAGCACCGGTTCAAAATGCAGTTGTCAAACTAGGCATTCGGGACACACGCACCAATTCATCCGGTCTTTTCGTCGTTAAGAACATTGAATTCCCGGCTCAGCTAACTGTAAAACATTCTTCGTACAAAGAGTATCAGGACATGATTGTTCATCCCGACAAATGGAAAGATACGGTCCGGATATTTATAGAAATGACCGGACAGGAAAAGGAATTGGAAGAAGTAACCGTTTCTGCCGACAAGATATTTTGGGTGTATCCTCGAAAACAAGCCAATATATTGGATTTTATCCTTCAACGGAATAACGAAATTATGCTTTGTTGCAGGGATGAAGACAATTATTTCCTGCGAAGCCTGGATGCACAGGGAGAAAAAATAAACGAAGCCCGGATCCGAAAGAATCCGCAACAGTTATACCGTGATTGTATGGAAAGCATTCACCTGGTTTATTCGGACAGTATCTATGAAACTGCGCTTATCAACAATTCGATCGGTTTTTTCCAGGCAAGAGCAACATTGGAACTCTTCAAACTATTAAAATCCTGTGTTTACAAAGATGATAATAACCTGATCAAATACACTTATTCCGATATAAATCAACGCATTGAGTATACTTCCATTAACATTCAAACAAAAAGTTCGCAAACAATTTATGTCGGGGAAAATCGCGTGCACAACAGGGGACTTCGAGACTTCATAGCAGACAACAATGTATCCGATGAACAGTTATTCCACACTTTAGACCCGGAATTAATTCGGATTCTAAGAAGCAAATGGGCCAAACGAAAATTATATGAACAGGTGTTGACCCTTCCTGTCTATATTCCGTTGTTTGAAATAAATGATTCACTGGTCATCTTTGATCATCTCAATGATTCTGCTGTTGTCTTTACCAAAGAAGGCACTCTGGTGCGTTCCTTCCCGATCTACTACCAGTATTTCCCGGGCTGGGAAAATGAGCTTATTACCAACATTGAAAAAACAAAAGTCTATGCCCGCTACGAACACGAGGGAATCGCGACCCTTCGGGAAATCAATCCCACAAATGGAAAAACGGAGCATATCATCCGATTGGAAAAACATGTTTTCCCGGCACACATTCAAATCTACAGCAATTACATTTATTATATCTACAAAGACTACCTGGACCAGAATATGCATTATCTTTTCAAACAGCCTATTGAATAGATTCTGTTTTCCTATTTTTATGTAAATTCGATCAGCATTAAAGCTCATGACACATCTCGTGAAATTCCGGATTATTCTTCTTTTAAGCTTTGGTTTAGCAACAAGCATAAGCTGGTGCCAGGATGATATCATCATCAAAGGAAAAGTGGTGAATGAAACAGGTGTTCCGGTTAGAAATGCCTCTGTTCAGATCGATATTCACAACGCACGGACGAATGCCAACGGATTTTTCCTACTGAAAAACGGGAATTTTCCGGCACAGATTACTGTGAAAGCAAATCAATACAATGTATATACGGACATCTTACTTTTCCCTGAAAAGTGGAAAGACACTATGCTCGTTTCCATTGTTATGACTGCGAAAGAAACACAACTGGAAGAAGTAACCGTTAGTGCAGAAAGCAAGTTCTGGGTTTATCCGCGCAAACAGGCAAATGTGCTCGATTTTAAAGTGGAAGAAGACGGAAATATCATCCTCTGCTGCAGTGATGAGCACAATTATTTCCTGCGTCATTTGAATGAATCGGGAGATAAAATGTATGAAACGTCGATCCGGAAACACCCGAAACAAATTCGCCAGGATTGCGGCGGAAAATTTCACCTTGTTTACAACGACAGCATTTATGAGACATCAATCGTTGGACAGTCCGTTGGAATATTTTCACCCCTTCCCTATTATAAAGCGATCGGATTATTGGACAACTGCTCTTATTCGGATGACACTTCGATTATCATTCGAACATACATGAATCAAAAGCAATACCTGGAATATCAATTGATCACCAAAAAAACACGAAGCAGTAAAACGCTTTACGTGAGTCAGGACCGACAAAAAAACCGGCAGCTAAAAGATTATGAGCGCGAAAACAGGCTTACTGTTGGAGAAATCCTGAAGGAATCAAATGCCAATCACAGTGATAAACTTTCCAATAATAATTACGATATTAAAAAAGCCCGGGATCGCTGGACCACCCAAACCTTTTATGATTTAATTCTTTTAAAACCTATTTACGCTCCATTATTCGAGTTGAATGATTCCATCATCATCTTTGACCATCCCAATGATTCGGCTATTGTATTTACGAAAAGCGGCGTCAGGGTTCGGAGCTTTCCCATTTCTTATCACTATTTCAGAGGCTGGAAAAGCGAATTGATCCCGAATATTGAGAAGACGAATATTTATGCACGTTTCGAGCGGGACGGGATAACAAGTTTGAGAAAGATCAACCTCTTAACCGGTAAAACGGAAGAAGTGGTCCAAATAAAAGACCACATTTATCCGGAGCACATTCAAATCCGAAAAGACTTTATTTTCTACGTTTACAAAGATTATCTTGATCTGAGTATGCACTATATTTTCAAGCAGCATCTAACAAATAAATAAAGATTTGATTTTGGGTTGAAAAAGAAGGTATTTTTGCGTATCTTCAGGTAAGAGATGAAAAACAATACAGAATCAATCAGCAATCCCGCTGAATTTACAGAACGATTTATTAATCAAACCAACAGCCCGGTTTTCCTTACCGGAAAAGCTGGTACCGGGAAAACTACCCTGTTGCGCAAAATCGTAGAGACTACCCATAAAAATACGGTGATCGTAGCGCCAACCGGAATTGCGGCTTTGAATGCAGGCGGAGTAACGATACATTCCTTTTTCCAGCTTCCTTTCAGCTCATTTATCCCTGATTTCATTTCAGAAGGATTGGTGCAGGGAAATACTAAGTTCGAATCGAAAGAAACGTTGAAACGCCATTTTCATTTCAATAAGGTTCGTCAAAACCTGATCCGGAATGTTGAACTGCTGATTATCGACGAAGTTTCTATGCTTCGTGCAGATTTATTGGATGCCATCGACTGGACATTGAGAAATGTACGGAAGAACAACAATCCTTTTGGCGGACTCCAGGTCTTATTCATAGGTGATTTATTGCAACTTCCCCCGGTTATTAAGCCCGAAGAATGGAGCGTTCTGCAAAAATACTATCATGGAATTTTCTTCTTCAATGCGCGCGTTCTGCAGGAACAGGCTCCGGTTTACATCGAACTGGATAAGATTTTCAGACAGGACGATCAGCTTTTCATTGATCTGCTGAACAACCTGCGAAACAACCAGGTCACTGTCGATGATCAGCGATTACTGGAAAAATACGTGAATCCACATTTCGATACGAGCAAAGAAGAAGGATACATTACACTAACAACACACAATTCGAAGGCAGATCAAATGAATGCGGCAGCTTTGAATTCACTGAACGAAAAATCCCTCACCTATTCTGCTGAGATCAAGAATGATTTTCCACCACATTTATTTCCGATAGAGAAAGAAACCGAATTAAAAGTCGGCGCTCAGATCATGTTCATTAAGAATGATATTTCATTTGAGAAAAACTTTTACAACGGAAAAATGGGCGTTATTAAATCTCTGACAGCGGATGAGATCGAAGTATTTTTCCCCGAGGAAAAACGAAGTATTACCGTTGAAAAATACGAGTGGAACAATATTAAATACACTTTAAACGATCAAACCGGCGAAATCGAGGAAGAAACCCTCGGAACTTTTGTGCACTACCCGATCAAACTTGCCTGGGCAATTACCATCCACAAAAGCCAGGGATTGACTTTTGATAAAGCCGTTTTAGATGTTTCGAATGTATTTGCTCCGGGTCAGGCATATGTTGCGCTCTCCAGGCTTCGTAGTTTAGAAGGGTTGGTACTATTGAAACCGCTTTCCATGAATGGTTTGGTAAACGATCACCAGGTTGTTTCTTACTCCTCCAATAAAGCTCCGGAAGAACGCATGCAATTATTCCTCGACCAGGAAACTGCCCGTTTTGTTTACAACAGTTTGGTTCAGGCTTTTGACTGGTATGATTACACTGCAAAATGGGCAACCTTCGAACTGGGCTTTAAAAACCAGGGACCAAAAACGGAAAAAGGAAAAGATGTAAGCTGGGTTGCAAACCAGATGCAGACCATCCAGTCAACTTTTGATGCTGCCCGGAAATTTCAAAATCAGCTGGCCAATCTTTTTTCGAAAGAAAAGCCCGAATGGGAATTTATCCATGAACGCGTGCAAGCTGCTTACCAGTATTTTTTCAAACCGTTGGACGCACAAGTCTATTCGATTATGAAACGTCGGTACGAAGTGGCTAAAATCAAAAAAAACAAGACTTATTTTGAAGAGCTGGAAGAATTGGAGCAGGAAGTGGTTGCTGTTGTTCACCGGTTGATGAAAGGCCGTTTATTGATGGAAGCAATCCTGAACCAAAAACCATTTACGAAGGAAACAGTCAGATCGGTGGAAATTACGAATTACGTCATCGCGAAAAGCCACAGTATTCAGCAGGAATTGCGTGCAAACCGCTCCATGATGGATGAAATGATGGAAGAAGATTTCACTGATGTGATTAAAATGGTAACTCCGAAAAAGGAGAAGGAAGAAAAAGTCATTAAGAAAAATACTTACGAAATCACTTTGGAACTCTTCGAAGCAGGAAAAGCATTAGAAGAAATAGCCAGCGAACGCCAGTTGGGAGTTACCACCATCGAAGGACATTATGCCAAACTGATCCAGCAGGAGAAGATTGATATTACAGACGTTCTGGATCCGAAGCGCATCAGCGAGATTGAATCGTATCTGGAAGATTCCGAAGGAAAAACATTGGGAGTATTGAAAGATGAACTGGGAGATAAAGTAAGTTACGCCGAATTGAAGTGGGTCCAGGCTTCGAAGATGTTGTGAAACAACTTTTCTTCACTTTAATACCTTCTATTTTCCACTTCCTGTAAAACAACTATTTGTTGAATCGCTATTTGGTTCAATTTGATTAATCTGTCTTTTTGCGGGATTTTTTCACTGATGAAAACAGCATTGAGATTTTCCATATTCGCAAGGCAAATCAATTCATTAATACCAGCATAGTCCCTGATATTTCCCTTAAGATCAGGATTAGCATCTCTCCATTGTTTAGCAGTTATGCCAAAAAGAGCCACATTAAGAACATCCGCTTCATTTGCATAAATGACCGAAGTCTGAGCAGATGAAAGTTCCTGGGGTATTAAATTTCGCTTGATAGCATCTGTATGAATATGATAATTGATTTTTGCCAGTTCACGCTTGGCAGTCCATCCGAGTTGTTTTTGCTCTTCTTCTTTAAGTCGTTGGAATTCTTTAACCATGTACAATTCGAATTCCACCGATATCCAACTGGCAAACTTAAAAGCGATATCCTTGTGAGCAAAAGTTCCCCCATATCTTCCGGACTTAACTATTATACCTTTCGCATTCGTAGTATTAATCCATTTAAGAGGTGAAAGAGTAAATGCATTCAATCCGGCTTGATTTTTAAACCCCTCGAATTCGAGGGGTTTAAATTCACCATTGTATAGAGACTCCCAAATACCTAAATACTCAATAGTATTCCGATTCCGCATCCAATTAGCTATAACAGAATTGGCGTCATCGGTCTTATATTTTGCAATGTCAGTAAGTGATATAAAATCTGAATCATTGATTATTATTACTGCTACACTAGTATCTTTTATATTAATCTTAGCCATTTAGAATGTTTACTTATCCAATTTAATTAAAATTATGTTACTTCACATTTCAAACAAAAAATCACACCCGTCGAGACAGATGTGATTTCACCAAACTACCAAATACTACTCGTCATTAAACCAACTAATGACTTTGTTTTCTATAGAACACAATCTTTCAAAAAAGTAACAACCCCGAAGCAGACTTTCAATCGCTTCAGGGTTGTTAAAGATTAAAATATGGTTGTAAACTGTTTCTTACAAAGAGAAAGCAGCTTTTACTTTATCTACGAAATCTAATTTTTCCCAAGTGAACAATTCTACTTCTTTCACAACTTGCGTTCCGTCAGGAGCAGTAAATGTTTTCTTCACTACTTCATTCTTACGTCCCATGTGTCCGTAAGCAGCAGTTTCGGAATAAATCGGGTTTCTCAATTTCAAACGCTGCTCAATTGCATAAGGACGCAAATCAAAGATCTCCGCACATTTCTTAGCGATCTCTCCGTCTGTCATGTTTGTTTTAGAAGTTCCGTAAGTATTGATGAACAAACCACAAGGCTTAGCCACACCAATTGCGTAAGAAACCTGTACCAAAACCTCATCACACAAACCAGCCGCAACTAAGTTCTTCGCGATATGACGTGTTGCGTATGCCGCAGAGCGGTCAACTTTGGAAGGATCTTTTCCGGAGAAAGCACCACCACCGTGAGCACCTTTTCCACCATATGTATCAACAATGATTTTACGACCAGTCAAACCTGTATCTCCGTGAGGACCTCCGATAACGAATTTTCCTGTTGGGTTGATATGGTAAGTGATTTGGTCGTTGAACAACGATTGCAATTCCGGTTTCAATTTCGCTTTCACACGAGGAATTACGATGTTGATAATATCTTCTTTGATCTTTTTCAACATATCTGCCTCTGCTCCGAAATCATCGTGCTGTGTAGAAACTACGATCGAATCAATACGTTGTGGAACATTGTCGTCAGAATACTCAATCGTAACCTGGGATTTTGCATCCGGACGCAAATATCCGATGATATGAGATTCGTTGTTACGGATTTTAGACAATTCCTGTAGGATATTGTGAGCCAAATCCAAAGCCAACGGCATGTAATTATCCGTTTCTTTCGTGGCGTAACCGAACATCATTCCCTGGTCACCAGCTCCCTGAGCATCTGCTTTCGCTTCGAAATCATCATTGGAAACTTTACGGTCAACACCCTGGTTGATATCCGAAGACTGATCGTGAATTGCAGAAAGAATTCCACAAGAGTTCGCTTCGAACATGTATTCAGACTTCGTGTAACCGATCTTACGGATTACCTCACGGGCAATCGACTGAACGTCCAAATACGTATTTGTTTTTACCTCTCCGGCCAAAACTACCTGACCTGTTGTTACTAAGGTTTCGCAAGCGACCTTCGACGTTGGGTCGAAAGCCATAAAGTTATCGATTAACGCATCTGAAATTTGATCCGCTACTTTATCCGGGTGTCCTTCAGAAACCGATTCTGAGGTGAACAAATATGACATAGTCCTTGAGTATAAAAATTATGGTCGCGAAATTAGTGAAAAAAAAGAAATGGAATCGCGAATGTTGAAAAAACAAAGATTAATATTCTATTAAGTTTGTAGATTAATCTAAAGAAAGTACTTTCCCTTCTAGAACTGCCCCCACAGAATCCAAGGTATTGGTTTCAAGAGAAAGCATCTGATCCTTGAAACTTTTCACATAAATGGTTTTGGAATCAAAAACTATCCGATTCATATCCAATCCTGCCTGCTCAAATGATTTAATGAGTGTTTTATGTCTCTTTGCAGCCAAATCACTGGATTCCGATTCCAATTGGCACAAAGTAAGTTCAAGTACAATTCCAGGGTATTCCAATTGAACTTCATGAAGCCGATTCAGCGAATTATTGAAAAATTCTTTGTAAATACCTTTCTTAAAGTAAATACTATTGTCTTCCATGTTTACTGCTTTCGGCAAAGATTGAAGATCTAAGCTCTGCATGAAAAAAGCAAAAAGAATAATGACGAACCATTTCATGGAACTAAATATACTGGATTTCTATTGAATGTAACGACATCCTATTTTATCGTTAAGAATGACACTTTGAAGATTTATCTATTAATTTCAACGAATGAAACAACTGATTATTTTCTTACTCTTATTAATATCCTACTCTGTAAAAGCTGACTTTGTAGATATTGCGATTTTGAAAGTAAATGGAGTGCTCGTCAGAAAATTAACGAACAACAACCAAAACCCTTATTTCGTAAATCTCAGCAGATTTCATATTGGAGATACTTTATGTATTCAAATCAGAACCGATCACGGTGCAGAAAAGCATTCATATATCACGCTTAAAAATCTTGAAAACAATCATCATTTTGTGTTAGATAAAGAAAATCGATTTATTATTTCAAACGAGTTGCTTCAAAAAAAGCATCTTTTATCAGTGACTTATGTTCTTGATTATCCTGAGGAAATGGAAATTACTTGGGACATTTGCAAAATAATTCCAAACGATCAAATAGAAAAAGTATATGCGAGTATTAATGAGCTGAGAGATTACCTGATTTCAGTTTCCAATGGAAAACCAAAATCTTCCGCTTCAATACTAAACGATTCCATCACCACAAACTACCAATTAAGCCCCACAAAAAAAGGAGTTTTGGAGAAAGTCCTTAAAGACACCTTGAATTATTCCATCAATAAAATCCGGGATTTTTTGGTTTTGAATCAATCGGAAAAAACATTTATAAAGCAAATCGATGCTATAGACTACGTAAAACTACATGATTTCACAGGTAATATGTATGGTTCTATTACAACCGGTGATGACGGGATAGATACTTTTTGTTTTTTCTTTGGTGATTTCAATTATCGCCTTGAATTTCACTTTGCATACATGAAAGACAAATACATCCTTGAAAAAATATTTTATAATACGAACTAACAAATTGCTTATTAAATGTCCCGCCGAATAATCAAACGCATCATTTACCTCTTCCTTCTTTGGTTTGGTATTCATCAGATAGTTATCATAACCGACGGACTAACGGACGAAAATACCAAAACAGATGTAGCTGTGATCTATGGCAATACAGTTCATGAAGACGGAACTATTTCAAAAAGATTAAAAGCCCGGTTGGACCGTGGAATTCAATTGTACACTGATTCTTTGACCGATATGTTATTCGTAAGCGGCGGACTTGGAAAAGAAGGATTTTACGAAGGGACAAAAATGCAGGAATACCTGGTTGAAAAAGGAATTCCGGCTGAAAAAATTGTGGTCGACAACCAGGGAAACAACACCAAACTAACCACACAGAATTTTGTCAAAAAGTTCGGTAAAGAAAAAAGTGTCGTTGTAGTAAGTCAGTATCACCATGTATCCAGGGCAAAACTAGCTTTTAGGAAGGCCGGGATAAAAGATGTCACCGGTGCACATGCTGACTACTTTGAGATTCGGGATTTTTATTCCTGTATTCGGGAGTTCTTTGGATATTATTCTTATTTATTGATGAACTGAAAAATCGTTACCTTCGATCTGTAATATGGTCTCAATAGCACTTTTTGTCCTTTCGGTTTTGTTTCTTGCACTGTTGGTGTACTGCAGAATGTTGTACTTAAAACTCAAGGAAACAAAGAACACAAATAGTGATTTAAGCAGTAAAAATCATGAGTTAAATGCGCGGGTCCATTCCAGCGAATTGAGTTCCATCCGCTACAAACTGAATCCGCATTTGTTTAAGAATGCTTTGAATTCCATTCAATCTCACGCCTATCAGACCTATTATTCCATGGACAAACTGTCCGGAGTATTGGATTACATCCTGTATGAAAGCGATCAGCCTTTGGTAAGTTTACAGGAAGAAATGGATTTCGCAGCAAACTTCATTGAAATTAACCGGCTTAAGCTTAGTCCTTTGTTTGACCTGCGCATTCGGAATACCATCAATCTCAAAGACGAACGGATCAGCAATCTGAAAATATTACCGCTTATCACCGTCGATTTGATTGAAAATGCGTTCAAGCACACAGATTTTCAAAAAAGCGAATCCTTTATTTCCATTCATCTCGAAATTGTCAACAATGAGTTTGTATTGGAAGTCAGCAACCGCATTTCCGAAAGTAAACCGATGAAAAAAGAACGCAGCGGACTGGGAATCAAAAACCTGGAAGAGCGTTTAAAAATTGCATATCCCGAAGCATACGAGTTGACTTTGAAAAATGAAACTCCGGTTTTTCACGCACGCCTCAAATTGAAGCTAAATGGATAACAGGTTACTTCGCGTGGTTTTATTGGATGATGAATTGCTTGCACTGGGCTATCTAAGAAGTTTGTGCGAAGGAATTCCCCATATTGAAGTGATCAAAGCTTTCGATAATCCGGCGGTATTCTTGTCAGAAGTAGAAAATCTGTCCTTCGACTTTTGCATTTCAGACATTGTGATGCCGAACCTGAGCGGATTGGAAGTAGCCGAAAAATTGCATTCCACTCCTATCATTTTCACCACGGCCCACAACGAATACGCCGCAGACGCGTTCGACATTGAAGCGATAGATTACCTCCGCAAACCAGTCCAAAAAGAACGATTGGAACGCGCCATCGAAAAAGTAAGAATTCGAATTGAGCAGTCAAAAAACCAGGGAGTTTGGTCTGTAAACACGAACAAAGGAAAATTCACCATCCAGCTTTCTGCCATCGTCAGTTTCTCTTCGGATACGTATGACCGCAGAGACAAATCCATGCTTTTGCAAAACGGAGACGAATTGGTGGTAAAAAACAAATCCTTCGATCAATTATTAAAAGAGTTGGAGGGCATTTCGTTTATCCGAATCTCTAAATCCGAGTTGATCTCCAAAGATTTCATCCAGGGTTATCAGGGTGATGTCGTATTCAGTAAACTCCGTACAAAAGAAGGAAAATACCGCGAATTCGCCCTAAGCGAAAACTACCGAAAGACATTCGTCGAAGCATTCAATCAATAATCTGCTGTGCTTGTGCCACAGTAGTGATCAGTCGCGACTGATCACTGCGTAAACCTTCTCGGTACAATTAATATGGTTTTCAGTACATTCTTAAAAAAGATCGTATTTCGTTTACTATCTGCTGACTTACTTTTGCTGAAAATTAAAAGTTATGCGTAATCTCAGAAATCTCTTATTCTACATTATAACGATTGGTGGTTTCGCCACTTTAATTTTTGGAGTCATTCTATCCGGAAAACCTTTGGAAGCTGGAAAAGTAACCACTTTCAAGCCGGAAGTAACCGCATCCACCTGGCAGCAATTCACCGAGACTTACTACCACAATTTAACGCATCCTTTAGCCATTCTTTTATTGCAGATCATCACCATTCTTGTCGTGGCAAGGATCTTCGGGTTTTTCTGCCGAAAGATCGGTCAGCCTTCCGTAATCGGTGAAATTATCGCCGGAATTTTCTTAGGCCCGTCTTTCATCGGAATGTATTTCCCGGAATTCGCCCATTTCGCATTCCCGGATAAATCCATGGACAACCTGAAGTTCTTAAGCCAGATCGGTTTGATTCTCTTTATGTTCGTTGTTGGAATGGAACTGGAATTAAAAACACTAAAAAACAAAGCGAACGATGCAGTTGTCATCAGTCACGCCAGTATCATTTTCCCTTTCACATTAGGCGTTGGGCTTGCTTATTTGCTTTATACAGAATTTGCTCCTGAAAATGTAAACTTCCTGTCATTCGCATTATTCATTGGAATTTCCATGAGTATTACCGCCTTCCCGGTTCTGGCACGCATTGTCCAGGAGCGCGGTTTAAGCAAAACCAGGCTGGGAAATATTGTGATTACCTGCGCTGCTGCAGATGATATTACTGCCTGGTGTATCCTGGCTGCCGTGATTGCTATCGTAAAAGCAGGTTCCGTGCTAAGTGCTATTTACATCATCTTCATGGCAATTGGATATGTCTTTTTAATGCTGAAGATCGTGCAGCCTTTCTTAAAACGGATCGGAGATAAACATTCCAATAAAGAAAGTTTGAGTAAACCGGTGGTTGCTATTTTCTTCATTACCTTACTTGTTTCGGCTTTCGCTACAGAAGTAATCGGGATCCACGCTTTGTTCGGAGCATTCCTTGCGGGTGTGATCATGCCGGCGAATATGAATTTCAGAACGATTTTCATTGAAAAGATCGAAGATGTTTCCGTCTTGTTATTACTTCCTTTATTCTTTGTTTTCACCGGTTTGAGAACACAGATCGGTTTGTTGGACGACTGGCATTTGTGGGCGATTGCATTACTGATCATCGTGGTGGCAACCGTTGGAAAATTCGTTGGATCAGCTTTTGCAGCAAGATTCGTAGGTCAGCCCTGGCGCGACAGTTTGATCATCGGGGCCTTGATGAACACCCGCGGATTAATGGAATTGATCGTTCTGAACATCGGGTACGATTTAGGAGTTCTTTCCGACGAGATTTTTGCGATGTTAGTTATTATGGCTTTGGTTACGACTTTCATGACCGGACCAATGCTCGACCTCATCAACTGGTTGATGCCGGAGAAAAAAACAGACGAGGAAAAAGCAGAAAATCAGCAGCTTTCCACGAAATATTCCATTTTACTTTCATTCGGAAACCCGGAAAGAGGAAGAACATTGCTTCGTTTAGCTAACAGCTTCATCCGGAAATCGCCTGAAAATGCCAATATTACTGCACTTCACGTTTCACTGAGTAATGACTTGAACCAATTCAACGCGCAGGAATATGAGCGTGTGAGTTTCGCACCAATCACCGAGGAATCCCAAAAACTGCACATGCCGGTTGTCACTTTGTTCAAGCCAACTGTTGATATCGACAAAGAAATCACGGATACTTCCAATGCCGGAAATTTTGACCTGCTACTGATCGGAATCGGAAATTCGGTTTTCGAAGGTTCACTTTTGGGACGTGTTCTCGGATTCACCACCAAACTCATCAACCCGGAACGTTTGTATGAAACCATTACCGGTAAAGAGCCATTGTTCGAAAACACGGTTTTTGATGAAAGGACCCGCCAATTGATCAAAAATGCCAAATTACCTATCGGAATTGTAATTGATAAAGAATTGGAAAAAGTGGAAAATGTATTCCTGCCGATCTTCTCGATCCACGACAGTTTTCTATTGGTTTATGCTCAAAAATTGATCCATCACAGCGATGCGCGTGTCACGATCATCGATTCTTCCGGAATTGTGAAAACGCACCCGGAATTGAAAGAGTCTATCCGCATGATCGAACAGGTGGCTCCGAACCATATTTCGCTGCAGACCGAACCGCGCCTGGATAAAGATTTTATGCACCAGCAAGATTTAATGCTCATTAGCCACGACAGCTGGAAAAAAGCAGTTGAAACGCAAAGCCTGTGGCTCACAAATACCCCTTCAGTGCTTATTTTAAAACCGTGATTTGATTTTAAGGCTAGAATTTTCGAGGAGAAACTAGCGAAGCTGTTGAAGACTGAGGCTCCATCTCACAAGATGGAAAAGCCGAGGGATAAGATTTTAAAGAATCAATCGAATAAATCTGAGGGGTATTTACTACAAAAAAGTAGGGGCGCGATTAATCGCGCCCCTACTTTTGGTTATACACGCTTTGTTTTTCAAACAAATAAGATTACATTAGTTCGTCTAACAAATTCACCATGAAACGACTACTACTTTTTCTCCTGATTGCCCCTGCTCTGTCGATAATCAGTTATGGTCAGGAAAAAGCATCCGAAATAAAGAAGGTCGATGACAAACAGCAGAAACAAGGCTACTGGATCTGGTATGGAAAAGATCGTCCGAACTCCGGAGTTCCACCGGATGGCAAAGTGGAAGAAGGAAGGTATGTAGACAGTCGAAAAGAGGGACTCTGGATTAAATACCACCAGGATGGAAAAACACCAAAAATCATTGGCCATTATCAAAACAACAGACCTGTCGGACAATATCAGAAATTTGATGAATCAGGTCAACTCAAAGAAAAAGGAACATTTTCCAAAAACTTATACTGTGATACTTTGATCAAATGGCATCCAAATGGTCAATTGTATTATGTCGCTTTTTTTAATAATGAAGGACAAGAACAAGGACAAGTCACCTACTATTATGAAAATGGTACCATTGAACTTACCTATTTTGCTGAAAATGGCATCCCAAAAAATGAGATTCATTTCACTCAAAACGGAGACACACTCCAACAATACAAAAGAAGCGACCGTGTTTTTTGGACGGATGCCGAAAAAGAAAAGTATGAATCAGGTTCTTCCCGGATAAAACCCCAAAAAATCAATCAAAAACCACCTTTCACAGATCCCGCATCTTTAAACTCCGGAAAAAAAAATCTGGTACCTAACGGATACAATATCCTCTTGAATGAAGACAAAGAAAAGTGGCAGGAAGGAACTTTCAAAGACGGACAATTGTGGGATGGAAAGGTTTACATCTATGACAAGGATGGTATTTTACTGAAAGTCGAAGTGTATAAATCCGGGCTGTACTACTCCGACGGACAACTCTAAAATCAGATAATCAAAAAAATCCCATCTGCCTGCTGGCAAATGGGATTTCAAATTTCCTTAAAAGCGATTCTTATCTGGTGAATCCGCTTGTATACGTGTTCAATTCATCAATGCTTGATTCGAACGTAAACGCATCATTCAACTGGTAGTAATTCCCGATATCATACGTGTAACCGTAAGCATATTTCGCAAGATCCAATCTTGTATCTTCAAAACTGAACAACAACATCAAACGTTTCACTTGTCCGCTGGTCATACAGTTTGTATTGATCACTTGTTTTGCCATCGTCAGTTTAGAATCATCAAAAGATTTTGCTTCGATTGATTTAACCACTTCATTAAAGCGGCTTTCACTCATCGGGTACCCGTTGCAACCAACATTTCCGTTGTAACCCGGCATCACATAACCGTTTTGCACCGTACCAACATTACCTGACTGAACTGTTCCAACATTTCCGGAAGTAGTCGTGGTTGTTGAAGAATAAGTAGTAGTTGTACTTTGAGTTTGAGTATTCATCCCCGTTTCATTCACATTGATGTTCATATTAATATTCGCACCACCGGTCATCGGATCATTTACATTGATTCCAACGTTCATCTGATCTGTTGTACCAGGATTGGTTGTTGTGTTGGAGATAACAGTTGTCTGAGTTACCGAAGTTGTAAGCGGTGTATCGTGATAAACGATTACATTCTGACCACCGATGGGTCTTGGAGCCTGCGCAATTGGAACTTCACTCATCCATCTCAAAACAGTCTCTCCTTTATTGCTGGTTTTGATCGTATAAGTAGTTTCTGTTCCCGGATTGAAGTTCAATGTCTTATCAATATCCGGAGTCATTCCATCTGTGAATTTGACTTTGACCTTGTAATAAGGCTGGATCAGGTTTGTAACCCGCACATTTGTTTCCGGGTTCGCATTTTGCTGCACACCATTCAAAATAACATAGAACTGCTGACCTTGTTCAGAGAAGAAGACCAGGTTGGTATTTTGCTGAGCAATGGTCCACTGAGCAACAAATAGTAAAATAAAAAGAGTAAAAAAGTGTTTCATGGGTAATAATTTAAATTTCAAATGTCCTTTTTCAAAAACGATGCCAAAGCTACCATTACTTCCCTTCAAAAAGAAATTTTAATCGCTCTTTAACTTTTAAAATCCACATTCATCGAAAATTGCGATTATTTTTGTCACAGATATTCCAAAAAGATGAACGGGCTATTCGAGCAATTTTCCAAAGAATTCCAGAACCTAATCGGTGAGTTTAAATTGCCATTGGAGAATCCCATTCTTACATTTTCGCTGCTTTTATTAATCATTCTTTTCTCCCCGATTATTTTAAGAAGGGTGAAAATTCCGGCATTGATCGGTTTGATTATTTCAGGAGTTATCATCGGTCCGAACGGTTTTCAATTGATTTCGGAAGCCAACATGAAAACAGGTTTCGTGAATATGTTTGCCAAGATCGGTTTGCTCTACATCATGTTCATGGCCGGTTTGGAACTCGACATGCAGGAATTCAAACGCTACCGCAATAAATCACTGACTTTTGGCGCATTGACTTTCTTCATACCGCTTCTTTTGGGTTATCCAACCTGCAGGTACGCACTCGGATTGAGTGAAATGGCGAGTTTGCTTACAGCAAGTATGTTCGCTACGCATACATTGGTTGCCTATCCGATCGTTTCCAAATTCGGGATCTCTAAAATGGAAGCTGTGGCCATTGCAATCGGCGGAACAATTTTGACCGATACAGCAGTTTTAATCATTCTTGCTGTGATTTCCGGCTCCGACAATGGCGTTATCAACACCAGCGTTCTCGTCCATTTATTCATTACCCTTTCCATTTTCAGTTTGATCATGTTTTGGGGAGTTCCCAAAATTTCGCGGTGGTTTTTAAGTAAACTTGAATCTGAAAAGTCTTCGCAGTTCATTTATGTATTATCGATTCTTTTCTTCGCGGCATTTTTAGCGGAAGTAGCAGGAATTGAAGGAATCATCGGTGCTTTTGTTGCAGGATTGGTCATGAACCGCCTAATTCCGCATTCTTCCACCCTGATGAACCGCATCGAATTCATTGGAAATGCGCTGTTCATTCCATTCTTCCTGATCTCAATCGGAATGGTGGTGAATGTAAAAGCATTGGCAAACGAACCGTGGGCTTGGGCTGTTGCCGGAATCCTGAGTGCTTTTGCCATTTTTAGCAAATTTTTAGCGGCTTTGATTACGCAGTTGATTTTCAAAATGACTCGTCCGGAACGACAGGTAATCTTTGGTTTAAGCACGGCCCACGCTGCTGCAACGCTGGCCGTAATCAATGTTGGGTACACCATGGGAATCCTCGACATTGAGATTGTAAACGGAACGGTTATTCTTATTTTGATTACCAGTATGACTGCTTCTTTTGTCACTGAAAATGCCGGTAAAAAATTACTCATTGCACAAACGAAAAATGAACCTTTGGAAGGACCTTCCATGAGAAGTCAGCATGTATTGGTTGCCGCAAATGAGTTGAGAGGAAATGAATCACTACTCGATTTTTCAGTTTTGATCACGGATAAAACGGTCATGAACCCGATTTCTGTGGTCAGCGTACTGGAAAATGACGCGGAAGCCGAAATGCGCATTCGCCGTTCCCGAAAACACATCGATGATTTTATTACGCACTATAACAGCGGCGAGATCAACGTACACGCCATGGCAACGATCGACCACAATTTATCCAGTGGAATTGCACGCGTTTCGAAAGAGTTGGTTGCAGATATCGTTTTGATCAATGATAATTCCAAATCCAGCCTCTTCAAAAGACTGATTGGTGATGACCGCGATCATTTATTAAATGTTTGCGAGAAAACAGTTTTCTTCTGTCACTTCAACCATGCTTTTGCACTCTACCGGAAGATCGCCGTTGTTTGCCCGGTTTATGCCGAGTTGGAACAAGACTGTAATCAATGGCTGGAACGCGTCATGCGGATTTCCAAAGAGTTGAACCTGGATATCGAGGTATACAGCACCCGTGAAACGTTTGAAAAAGTAAAAGCCTATCGCACATACCGCAAGTTCAGCGCAGATCTGATTCACTTCCCGATCGAATCACCGGAAGACCTGCTTGAATTACTTCCTAAGTTCAACGAACACCAGTTATTCGTTTCTGTTTTTGCTCGCCAGGGTTCTGTTTCTTCATTCACCGGAATGGAATCTTTGCCTCAGCGCATGGAAAAAGAAAACAGCAAGCTTGACCATATTTTTATTTATCCTTCTCAAAGCGCATCAGACTTATCATATGCAGCTTATGACGATATGAGCGGAAGTCCGCTTGCAGCCGGGGTAGAAACCATTCAGCGTTTGTCCAAAGAAGTTGGGGGAATGTTTAAGAAGTCAGAAGAGTAAATCATCTAAATCCTTAATTTTCAGTATGACAAATTATAGAGAAGACTGGAATCTTTATGTAGTGAATTTTCTAATGAAAGAAACCATTAAGGATGACCATGAAAATTTCTTGTCTGAATCGTATTATATTTCTGTTGAATTATTCCGATTTAAAAATCCTGAAGAAGCTTACAATCTCGTCCAACAAATGGTTGAAAACAACGGGCTTTCCTATGTATATCGGAATGAGAAAGGAAACACCATTGAATTGGAATGTATTGGATTAAACGATTTGGATCTTCTTCAAACAAATCCCCAACAAATGAAAAATGATCTGGAAGCAGGGTATGAATATGGATTTGATATAACGACTATAAACCTGAATAACATTCAAAATCCAATCGATTCTTTTTTGACTAAAAGCAAAAGTGATTTGAAATTATTTATGGATTAGCAATCAACTCCAACAACTTCTTCGGCGCCACATTGGAATAAGAAGCCTTCACAATATCTTTCAGAAAATCTTCATCTACCTTTTCGAAGTAAACGCGTGTCCAGCCTTGTAAACCCCATTTATTCGGGACCGGGTGGCAGGCACTTTCGTCCCATTTGCAAAACACCGATTGCTGCAAAGCAGTCAATTTTACCACGAAAAATGCTTCTTTCTCACTTACCGTTGCAAAAATCTTCTTTTTAACGCGGTAAGATCTTTTCTCAAAATGAGGTTCTTCTGTCGCTTCAGGCAACGACAGGGCATACTGGGAAAGCTGGTTAAAATTCGTCATGATTTTATAGCAACTGATTAACGAATATAGCGTTTTGGTGTTATAGAAGTAATTTTAATTGCTTTAATAAAAAACATGGCTATTATTCTCAATGTCTTTGCTTTCATCGGCTGCATCATTTGGTTCCACAAATTGGTACAACAGCCCGGCAACAAACTGATCCTTCCGGTTATTTTGGTTTATTTAGCAGCTACGATTTTCAGTTTTGTTATTGCGTTCGCTTTACAGCATGATTATCTCGACGGATTACTTCACATGATCGTGAGCGGAATCGCTATTCTGGTATTTTGGCTCTGGACAAGTATTGTGATCATTGTGAAATATGCCAAAAAAGATCACGCAAAGCAACTGCTTATTGGCCTGGCACAAACCAGCGCGCTGCTAATCGTTCCAGTGGCAATTACTTTCCTGATCAGTAACGCTTCATTCAAGATCGGCGGATAAAAAAATCCCGACCCTCCATTAAGAGAACCGGGATTATATTCATTGAAGAATGGTCCTTTAATGACCACCGTGTTCTTCATGTTCCATTCCACCTGCTTTGCAGCAAGCCGGTAATTTTTCATATGCTTTCGGATCGGCCAAAATCTCATCTGCATTGTACCCTAATTCTGAAAGTTGCTTTTTGATCTCCGCCAATGTAATTACATCGTTCTTGAACTTGACAGTCAATTTTCGCGACGGTACATCTAATTCTGCGAATTTCACTCCTTTTGTATAGTTCAAAGCTCCTTCAATACGTTCTTTACATTCATCGCATTCGGCGCTGGTCATGATAACCACTGTTTCTGTTTTCGCCGCAGGTTTTTGGCCAAATGCTGTACTGCTTACAAGCAGTACAATTAGGAATAACAAGTTATTTTTCATCTTTTTTATTTTAAATTTTTTGTAGGAGTCAGTCGCGACTGACTCCTACTTCGTGGTTATTTTTTTTCAACTTTACGCTTGATCTCATATCTGAATCCGGCATAAATCACAGTTCCCATAACCGGCGCCCAAACACGTGTTGCATCGAAAGTCGGGTCATACGGATTATCTGCACTGATAATCGGATTCTTTTGACGGAAATTAAACAGGTTTTCTCCTCCAATATACAAATCCCAACGCTTGAAATGACGCGTAATCTGTGCCAATCCAACAGGTACTGCTTTACTCTTCTCATTCGTTAAACGCGATCCGTCCGGTAAAGTAACATCCGGCAAACGCATAGGGCTGTATACAGAAATCGTACCATCCACTTCCCATTTCTTATTTCTGCTTGCAAATGCCACATTGAACAAACCTCTGTGCTGCGGAATCATCACCTGCTGTCTCAAGCTTCCTGCATAATCCGCTTTCACTTCCAGGAATTTGTAGGCCAAACGGAAAGTGATCGTTTTCCAGGGCATAAAGCTTAATTCTGTTTGGAAAGTACTGCTTCTGGAAACATTGCGCTGAAAACCAAAGAAGATCGAATCGGTTGACTGCTCGCGGTCGATGATTAATTGCTTCGAGAAACGCGCATGGTAGAAATCAGCAGAAATACTCGCCGGTCGATTCCACCATCTCATCGTTCGAACCGCTGAAATTCCGGAATTCCAAACTTCCTCCTGTTCGTTACTGCTATTCACGATCCAGGCTTTGGAAGTTGCCAGTAAGGAAGAATTATCCATAACTATCGTTGGTAATCTCCAGGATTTCCCGGTTGTTATACGAAGGTCCGTAAACTCGTCCAATGTCCATTTTGCATGAACACGCGGTGAGAATTGGAACTTCTCTTTCTGATCACTGAAAGCAGTTTGATAATCTGCACGGATTCCTCCAACCAAAACCAAACGTGTCCCGACGTAAGTGTATTCGAAAAATGCTCCCGGAGTAATGACATTCCGGTTGAAGTTCACAGAATCAATATGCTGCTGCAAATCCTGCCCGATTGCCGAAATTCCTACTTTATACTTGTGAGCAGTTGTTCCGATTATTCCATCAAAGATCGCATTGATGTAACCACGCAATTCTCTTCCTCCAAAATCCCGCAAGCCATACAACCCGTCAGACTGATGGTATTTGAACTGGTAAACAACACCAAAACTTTGGTACCGTTTATTCGGGAAGAGAAAACCGGTCTTTGCAAAGAATTCGGCATGCTGATTGGTGGTTTCTGCACGATATCGGTTTGCCATCCCGTAAAGCTGTCCGCCCAAACGCTGATCGTAATAGGCATTCACGCCAAATTTGGATTCGAACTTCTTCCCTTCATAATCCCAGCGATTCATAAACGCTCCGGATTTACTCAAAGGTGCATCGCGGAAACCGTCTTTATTTCTGTCCCATTCGCTTTGTAAAGTAGAAACGTGTGCAAAAGTTCCTGTACTCCATTTATCGTTGATGATTTGTCCGCCGTGAACATTTAATTCTGCTCTTCCCAAACTGGAACCGTAGCCATTTATAAAAAGGCGCTGCATGGTTTCCGGCTTGCGAAATTCAACATTGATCAGTCCGGCCATGGATTCATACCCGTTTACAACCGATCCTGTTCCTTTGGTAATTTGAATGGATTCCACCCAGGTCCCGGGAACAGAATTCAACCCGAAACTGCTTTCCAAACCTGTCAGGAAAGGAATGTTCTCCATTTGCAGCTGCGTGTAAACCCCGTCCAGTCCCAGCAGCTGGATTTTCTTTGCACCGGAAACCGCATCGGTAAAATTCACGTCTACGGTTGCATTCGTTTCAAAGGATTCGGATAAATTACAACAGGCTGCTTTTTTCAATTCTCCCTCTCCCAGGTTTTCCACCTGCAGAGGTTTTAAACGGGAAAAGGTTTTCGAATCCTGTTTGAACTCCACAATTACCTCATCCAGTTCGTCTACTTCAAAAAGAATAATTTCCAATCCGGAAAAACGGTCGTCTTTGGTAACTGTTACGGAATCGCTCTCATAACCCGGAGCTGAGATCACCAGGATATCCGGAAGATCTTTAGGTAGTACTAACTCAAAGCGTCCGTTTTCTTCACTGTAGACTTGTGCCTGAGCTTTTCTTAATAGTATTTTTGCTTGTTTAAGCGGGACTTTTCCACCATTCTTTATTCCAAATACAATCCCCTGAAGTTGGGCTTGACTGAACGAAATAAAAAACAGGAAAAAACCGAATAGGATATATTTCATGGTTTTTGACGTTTAATTCGACTTCACTTTTTTATTACAAAAAGGAAGGGAATCACAGGCGCCAAATACACAAATGAGTTAATCTTTCAAGGACATTTAGAGTGGGCGGATCGGATCCTGAAAACAGTTCTTTGTCTTCGTTTGTCCAAACTGCTTCAAATTGCGGGATAAATGAAAGAATCGAAATTTCTTCCACCGCTTCTGCAAAGATCGGATGCACATCCTGGAAGAAGAAAAAGGAGAATTGCCAGTTGGAAACCGCATCCAGACAGCAATTATCGGAAATCGTCTCCTGATCAGAAGAAGTTATTTGAGTACTTGCACAACAATCCGGCTCTTCTACCCTCATATGCTCTTCAGCACATTCATTGGAAGGAACAAAAACCGATTGCAAAATGCGGTTCTCATGCAAACAGGTATGCTGATAGAAAGGAATACCAATGGTTCCCATCAGTATTACCACAATCATTCCTATTTGAAGTATGCGTTTCATCGAAACCAAAAGTACAAAAAAAGAAGTACGGATTAATTCATAAAAAACGAGTAACTTGAAATGCCAACGAATTAAACTTCGTACCTTTGTTATCCGGAAAATAATCATGAAGACAACACGAAATACCGCAGCAAGAAGTGCTATCCTGGAATTGATCAATGAATCCAGCGTAGCTTTATCTCAACCTGCTATTCAACATAAATTGAATGGTTTATGCGATCGTGTGACGATTTACCGCGTATTGGAGCGCTTACAGGACGATGGTTTAATTCACAAAATTGTCAATGTAAACGGCGTGGTGAATTACGCAGCATGTTCTTCCTGCAATCACAATCATCAGCACGATCACGAGCACATTCATTTCAGCTGCAGAGTATGCAGTGAACTAACTTGTTTGGATCAGGTCATTCCCTCTTTTTCACTTCCAGCAGGATTCCAGGTGGAAGAAACTTTTTTTACGATCTCCGGAATTTGTAAAAACTGTCAAGACTCTAAAAAATGAGTTTGAATCACGAAAAAGCAGAAAAAACTGCCTGGTTCAGTTTGATCGGTAATTTCATCATGGCCGTAGTGAAAGCGCTGGTTGGGTATTTTGGGAATTCTTATGCACTGATTGCTGACGCGATCGAATCTACCGGTGATGTTTTCGCTTCTGCGTTAGTTATTGTAGGTTTTCGTTATGCCAAACGTCCACCGGATGAAAATCATCCATACGGACATGGAAAAGTAGAACCCCTGATTACTTTCGTAGTCGTTGGATTTTTAGTGGCTTCAGCAACTTTGATCATTATCGAAAGTATTCACAACATTCAAACACCACATAAAGCTCCTGCTTCTTACACACTTTGGTTTATTGGAGGCATTATCCTTACAAAAGAATTGTTCTTTCGTTTTGTTTCTAAATCCGGCGAAGAAGTGGGAAGTACTTCTTTGAAAGCAGACGCCTGGCACCACCGCAGTGATGCAATTACTTCTGCCTGTGCTTTTGTGGGAATTGCAATTGCAGTTTACATGGGAGATTCCTGGGCACAAGCTGATGATTGGGCTGCATTGATTGCTTCTACGATTATCTTATATAATGCCTACAAAATTTTCCGCCCGGCATTGGGAGAAATCATGGACGAACACTTGTATGATGATTTCATCCTGATCATCCGCGAAAAATCAAAAGCCGTTGCAGGAATTCATGACACAGAAAAATGTTTGGTCCGGAAATCGGGCATGCGCTACTGGGTAGATCTGCACATTCACGTAGACGGAAACCTGAGCGTACATGAAGGCCATACCATTGCTCACAATCTCAAAAAACACTTAATGGACGAACTTCCGGAGATTGAGGATATTTTGGTACACGTGGAACCGGCGGAATAAAAATGTTCAAAGGGTTCAAAGGCGTTTAAGAAATCTATATTGAACTATTGAATCAGCCTCGGCTGAAACTATTGAACTATTGAACCATTGAACTAATCAACTTTGTCACTACCTTTGTAAAAATAAACAGACAAACATCATGACATCAGTTCCCGTTACAGTATACGTCGAAATGACTCCCAATCCAAACACCATGAAATTCGTAGCAAACAAGTATTTGCTGATCAACGGAGAATCGGTTGAATTTCATTCAGGTGCAGACGCAAAAAATTACTCCCCGCTTGCAGAGGCTTTATTCCAATTTCCATTTGTAAAAACGGTTTTCATCACTGCAAACTTTATTACAATTGCTAAAAACGACAGTATTTCCTGGGATTTTGTGACCATGGAATTACGCGAGTTCGTTAAGAACTGGATCGTTGAAGGAAAAGATATTTTGATCCAAATGCCCGTAGCAAAATCAAAACCGGCAGATGCGGATGAATCAAAACCGTTAAAAGAATACGCTCCATCCGAATACGATGAAGCAATACGTTCTTTGTTGGATGAATATGTTCGTCCTGCAGTTGAAGGTGACGGCGGTGCAATCGACTTTGTTGGGTTTGAAGAAGGAACAGTTACCGTTGCCTTGCGTGGCGCATGTTCAGGATGTCCTTCCAGTACAGCAACCTTGAAAGGTGGAATCGAGAATTTATTGAAACAGCATTTGCCGGATGTAAAAGAAGTGGTTGCAGAATCATTGTAATAAATCATTCATAAAATAATTTGGTAGGGACGCGACACATCGCGTCCCTACTGTTTTTTATACCCGTTCCATTTTTTTTAGGATGGTTTATGGAATTTCTAATTGACTGACATCTTTATAGAAATCAATTAAAAAATCATATCATGAAAACAATCACATTTATCGCAGCTTTATTCCTTGGAGGAGTAACTTTCGCACAAAACACATTCGGAGATATCATCGGTACATTTACTACTTCGGATAAAAAAGAAGGAATTTTTGGTGCCCGGGTATACACCTACCGTGGCGACCAGGTTTTTAGAGCAGTTACAAACGAAGATGGACGATTCCGAATCTCAGCGGTACCAGCAGGCAGTTACCAGGTTTATTTCATAACTAATGAAGGTGATACTACAAAAGCGAAAGAAATAATAGACGTAACACCTGATGGCTACGGAAATTTAGGAATTGTTGCGCAGGCAAAAATCAATGAGTTAGAAGAATTTGAAGTGATTGCCGGTCCACCAAGTTTAAGATTGGGTGTTACAGAAGAAACCAAACTTGTAGCGAAAGACATCAAGCACATGGCGGTAAAATTCGATGCAAAACAAATGATCGCAGCAATTTCTTCTGATGTAAAGCTAACAGATGACGGAGAATTGATCTTCCGCGGAGCAAGAAAAGGCGATGTGGTGAGTTACATCGACGGAGTAAAAATGACCGATGTACAAAACGTGCCGAGTGCATCCTTGGGATACGTAATGGTTTATTCCGGGGCAATTCCTGCTAAATACGGTGATACAACCGGCGGAGTTGTGGTGATGGAAACCCTGAGCTACTTCGATCTATTGAGAGAATACAATAACAGACCATAAAAACCATCTTTTTTAAACATGTAGGGGCGCGATTAATCGCGCCCCTACATGTTTTGTTTTTCATCACCAGCTACGGCTGGTAATTATCACAAGCAGTGCTTGTTCTTATTTCGGGAAAAACTCCGGGCTCGTTTCTTCCATCGGAGCCATGTATTTTTTCAAATTCTGTTCGTCGTGCTGGTTCAGGATCATCAGCATATTATCTGATTCAACGATAATATATCCTTCCAATCCCTGGATCAAGGCCAGTTTATTACTGGGAAGATTCACAATGCAATTCTCCGAATTGATCATGTGCACGTGATTACCGATCACCGCATTTCCGTTGTAATCTTTTTCCAGGTGGGAATACAAACTTCCCCAGGTCCCTAAATCCGACCAATCGAAATTGGACAAGACCACATCTACGTTTTTCGCATTTTCCATCACTGCAAAGTCGATCGAAATATCTTCACATGCCGCAAAAGAAGCATTTACATAAGCTTGTTCTTCCGAAGTGTTGTACTTCTGAGACTCATCCGTAAACAAATGAAACAATTCCGGTTTAAACTTTTCCAAAGCATTCAAAATGGTTTTTGCACGCCAGATGAAAATTCCCGAATTCCAGTAGTAATTTCCGCTTCTAAGGAAAATCTCAGCCAGTTCACGATTCGGTTTTTCGGTAAAATGCTTCACATCTTTCACCTGTCCGGGAAGAATATCTCCGTCTTCTACGAATTCGATGTATCCGTAACCGGTATCAGGGCGAGTTGGTTTGATACCCAAAGTCACCAAACGATCTTCTTTATTTGCCGTTGAAATTGCGGTATTCACAATTTCCGTGAATTTATCTTCTTTCAGGATCAAATGATCAGAAGGAGCTACTACTAACGTTGCATTTGGATTAATTGCATGAATTTTTGCCGCAGCATAGGTAATGCAGGGAGCAGTATTTTTTCTTTCCGGTTCTGTTAAGATCTGTCCGTCACTCAATTCAGGAAGCTGCTCTTTCACCAAAGAGAAATAATTTGCGTTGGTAACGATGTAGATATTCTCAGCCGGAGCAATGTGCAGCAAACGCTCGAAAGTCATTCGTAATAAAGACTTCCCGATTCCAAGCACATCTAAGAATTGCTTCGGGCGCTGAACAGTAGACATTGGCCAAAACCGGCTTCCGATTCCACCAGCCATGATAACGCAGTAATTATCTTTCATGTATGTTTTCTAAAAGTTGAACAGTAGCAAGAGAATGAATCAAGAACTGACGCTTCGAAGGTACTTCGGTACATAAAAAGCGGGTACGTCTCAATTCCCCTTTTACAAAGGTTTTTCCCTGCAAAACAAAAGTAGCATTTTTTGGAATTTCTTCAAGAATAATCTCCCCGCCGTTACGCTTGTCATATTGCCTCAAAACACGCGACAATTGTGTATCTGTGCAAGACGAAGCTTTCATGTTCGTTAGACTGGTCATCAAAGCAACCTCGATATCCTTGGGAAGTAAACCCATTTGAATAGCCGGCCACAGTAACTTCCGGAATTCAGACTTCCATTCTTCTCCATGCGGTTTGATCCGGAAACCAAATTGAAGGAAGGTACGCAAATGGGCGAACTCGTGAAGTGTAGTAATTAGAAAATTATAAGGATTCAGATTTCCATTAATCGAAATCCGGTGAAAGGTTTCTCCGGGCTGCGGTGCACGATAATCCCCTAGTTTCGTTGACCGTGGATTGGTAATTGCAAAACGAACAGGATGACTAAGCAGCAAATCTGCCACCATTTCCTCAAAACCACCCGGTAAATAAGGCTTTAACTGTAGGATATACTTTTCCTTTTTTGTCAGTTTTACTTCCACGAATGCAAAGATAAGGCGCAATTCGACTCAAACAGCGGGTTCCGGAACAAGTTATGAATCAGGAGCGGTGAATAAACACTTCCATTCAAAATGATGAAACGCTTGCGCTAAAGCTTGTGCCATCGCTAAAGCTATTGGCGACACGCGATCAGCGTAGGCACATGCAAAATTCAAAAACCCTCCTATTTTGCAATTTGAATTCTGCAATTTGAATTCTTCGTTCATATTTTTTTAACTTTATACTCGAATATGGGGATAATACAAAATATCGGCAAGTATTTCATGATGATGTGGATCGTGTTTTCGAAGCCGGAAAAATGGAGAATATTCCGCAGACGTTTTTTTGAAGAAATGGAAGTGATCGGAATTAAATCTCTTCCGATCGTTGCATTGATGTCTGCCTTTATGGGAGCTGTAATTGCCTTGCAGACTGCTTCTAATATGGACAATCCGCTGCTTCCGGCTTATACAGTCGGATACATTACGCGTTCGTCTACTATTTTGGAATTCTCACCCACCATTATCTCGTTAATTTTAGCCGGTAAAGTTGGTTCAAATATCGCTTCAGAAGTTGGAACGATGCGCGTGACCGAGCAAATTGACGCCTTGGAAATTATGGGCGTAAACTCTTTGAGCTACCTCGTCCTTCCAAAAGTAACTTCTGCCATGATCTTTTTCCCGGTTTTGATCATTTTCTCTATCGGTTTAAGTTTGATCGGTGGATGGTTGTCATTAAAACTTTCCGGACTTTCTTCTACCGAAACCTATATTTACGGGATTCGATTCTTTTACAGGGATGGTGATATTGTTTACGCATTATCAAAAACGGTAGTCTTCGCTTTCCTAATCACTTCCATTGCATCTTTCAAAGGTTATTATACAAAAGGCGGATCTTTGGATGTGGGTAAATCTTCCACAGAAGCAGTAGTAAGTTCCAGCGTTGCTATTTTGATCGCGAATTTCTTCTTAACTCAAATGTTCTTATTGTAATGATTGAAGTTGTCAATATCAATAAAACTTTTGGGGATACTCAAATCCTGAAAGACGTCAGTGCTACCTTCGAAAAAGGTAAAGTAAACCTGATTATCGGGAAATCGGGCTCCGGGAAATCAGTCCTTGCAAAATGTATTGTGGGGCTGCACGAAGTAGATTCGGGACAGATTTTATATGACGGAAGGGATTTCACCAAAATGGACCGTTTGCAACGCAAGGAAATCAGACAGGAAATCGGGATGTTGTTCCAGGGTTCTGCTCTTTTTGATTCCATGACCGTTGAACAGAACATCATGTTCCCCTTGACGATGTTCACCAAAATGAGCAGGAAAGAAATGCAGGAACGCGTGGATTTTTGTTTGGAAAGAGTAAATCTTACCGGAAAGAACGGGCTCTACCCGGCTGAATGTTCCGGAGGGATGCAGAAACGTATTGCAATTGCGCGTGCTATTTCCATGAATCCGAAATACCTGTTTTGTGATGAACCGAATTCCGGGTTGGATCCGCAAACATCCATCCTGATTGACAACCTCATCCGTGAAATCACTCATGAATATGAGATCACTACGATTGTGATTACACACGACATGAACTCGGTAATCGAGATCGGTGAAAGCGTCATTTTCATCAATAAAGGCGAGAACTGGTGGCAGGGAGACCGCAACTCCATTATTACCACGGACAATCCGGAAATCAACGATTTTGTTTTCGCTTCGGATTTTATGAAGGAAATTAAAGAGACCTTAAAGAAGAACACGAAGTAAGTATCAAGTATTCTTTATAATTGATAAACCCATTGATCATTTCAATAATAGATCTTCAAAATCATCGGTTTCGGCTCTTTATCAATAATTGGAATCAATTCCTCAAAGTAATTTTCAGACAGCATCGCACAACCCAAACTATTGCAAATCGGATAATACTGTTCTTCATCCGGAACACAACTATATCTGTGCAGTACAATTGCTCGCTCTGTTGCTTTATTGTTTGATTTTTCCAGGCCAGCCAGCTTATAGGATTTTCCGAAACTCCCCATGTAAGAAGAACCTATTTTATAAAAACCCAATGATGTCATATAGGAATTGGGAATATTGCTGAACTGCAGGGAATCAGTACCAGCAATTTCTGATCCGGAACCATGTGCACACAATCCCTTCGAAAGGATCTTATTCGTTTTCAAATCCACCACAAATAACCGGTAATACTTCGAGGGAATTTTCATATCGATCAAAATTGCTTTCTGATTGGAATAGATTCCGCCTTTACTTTTAATATAGGTCTTGACCGATTCAATCTGCTGCGGCAATGTTTTCAAAAAACGGGTAGAATCGTAATCCGACTCAATGACCGGAACTTGAGATTCATCGGCATTGGAAGCTGAGACTTGAGCCTGGTTAAAAGTGCAGGCAAACAGAATGAAGATAAAGGCAGTCAAATAATAGAATCGGTTCATGTTTCCGTTTTTTTGTCTAACGCTAGAAATCAATTTTGGGTACAAAATACGAATTGCCGGTATGATTTTTTATATTTAACTTGAATTCGGATCATGGATTTAAAATATTAACCCGAAAGGAATCAAATTATGAAGAGAGGAACCATTGCAATTTTAGTCGGAATTATTATCGGAGGGCTTTTCGTTGCTCTGGGCGAAGTGATGTCTACTTATATTTTCCCGGTGGAGAAACCAATCCCAACCGATCCCACTTTAATGTCGGATTACATTGAGAACGATGTGCCTTTGACTTCGAAAATAGTGGTCGTTTTAAATTGGGTCATCGCCGCGTTTGTTGCCGGCATCGTCAGTACTTTTATTTCGGGAAGAACATCTCCAAAACCCATGCTTGCATCTGTTGGAGTTTTGAACATCCTGACACTCATGAATTTACTGATTATTCTGCATCCGGGCTGGATGTGGATTGCTTCTTTGATCGTCTTCATTCCAATAGGCTATGTCGCTTATTTCCTAATTCGAAAAAAGAATACCAATGAAGGGATGTGACGAACGAATTACGCAGTACATTTCAAAATCTGCTGATTTCGCGCAGGAAATATTACTTCATTTAAGAGAGTTGGTGCATGATTTCTGCCCGGATGTGGAAGAAGGAATGAAATGGAGCATGCCCTTTTTCATGTACCGCGGAAAAATCCTTTGTAACTTTGCATCCTTCAAGCATCATTGTTCATTTGGATTCTGGTTGCATTCTGAAATGAGCGATTTTCACGGACTTTTTAAAAGAAGTGAAGAAGGAGGAATGGGCAGTTTAGGTAAAATCACGTCGATGGATGATTTACCGAAAGATGAAAAGTTGGGCGCATACATTGTGGAAGCAATGAGTTTGATTGAACAGGGAACAATTCCGCGTGAACTCAATCCGAAATTCAAAAAGCCGCCGGCAGAAGTTCCTGCAGAGTTAACAGAACTGTTGGAGAAAGAACCACAGGCTAAAGCTTTCTTTGAATCACTTCCTCCTTCACATCAGAGAGAATATACCAATTGGATTACCGAAGCCAAAAGGGAAGAAACCAAACAGCGCAGGTTGAAGCAAACGATTGAAAACCTGGTCGAAGGAAAGTCAAAAGACTGGAAATATATGCGTTAACCGATTTTCGCCCACCATTGACCGATTTTGACTATTCAACTCCTCATTAGTCTTATACCTTTACTATCTAAATGGTTCAGAATATGGAAACAGATAACATCCGCACGGAAATAGAACACGAAATCTTAAAAGCACAAAAAGGACACCGTCGCGGAAAAATTGCAGGTGGATTAGCCATAGTTTTCTTTGGTGTAATCTATCTTCTAGAACAATTGGGATACAACACTCCCAGTTATTTGCTCAGCTGGCAAATGATCCTCATTGTAATCGGGATTATTGTATTGGTCAAACACAAATTCAGCAAACCGCACGGATACCTGATGATTATTATTGGAAAGCTTTTCCTTTTGGCAGATTGGTATCCTGAAATAATCAACGTCAAGATTATTATTCCGGTTGTAATTATCCTGATTGGTCTTGCAGTTGTTTTTCTCTCGAATAACAGATGTGGAAAACACAACCGAAGAAAGAAACGCTTTACCCGCGAAAACTGGAAAGAAATTCACGAAGCACAACAAAGAGGTTTCAGTTATTATAAGTACAACGAAAATGATTTCATTGACAGCGTAAGTTTTTTCGGGGGAATTAACAAAACGATCGTCAGTAAAACCTTTAAAGGAGCAGACATTGTTTCTTTCTTCGGCGGAACAGATATCAATCTTTCGCAGGCAGATTTCCAGGGGCGGATCGTGATTGATGTAACAAACATTTTTGGAGGCACGACTTTAACGATTCCAAACAACTGGGAAGTGATTTCGGAGGTGGCCAGCATTTTCGGAGCTTTTGAAGACAAGCGTCCGCAATACCAAAGAGAATCAGGCGAAGAAAGTAAAGTCATTGTTCTGAGGGGAACCTGTATGTTTGGAGGAATTGAAGTGAACAGTTTCAGTAAATAAAAAGCATGTTTTTAAAAACAAGTACAAGAGTGCAGTTGCTTTTCATCGTTTGGACGGTGATTGCAACTCTTGTGTTTTTTTGTGTGCTCTTAATCCATCATTATCCTTTTGATATTGTTTGGAAAGACACCCTTTTTTCCGGTTTGCTGATTTCCGTTATCTCCCAGATCATTTATTTCATCCAGACCTATTACCACGCGAAAAGACCGGTCAACTTTTCAAACTTCGGGTTAGTTTTAGTTTTAACTGCCGCTTATCAACTCTTAATAAACAGCGCTTTTAAACTGGTCCTGGGTGATGAACGCTGGCGGGAATATATTCTTCCGTTTGAAGGAGCCCGCGCATTCATTGTCTTTTTCATACTTATTTCCGTGAGCCTTTATTGGTGGATCAATAAGAATCAGCAAATTCAGTCACAAGTCCAGCAGCAGCTGATTGAACAGGAACGCGCATTGACAAAAGCCGAATTGGACAACATTCACCAGCAATTGCAGCCTCACTTTTTATTCAACAGCCTGAATTCGATAGGTGCGCTAACAGAAATAAACCCGAAAGAAGCTAACCGGATGATTCTTTTATTGAGTGATTTCCTGAGAGGTACTTTGCGGAAAGACATTCAAACACTGATTCCAATTTCCGAAGAAGTTGAGCAGATTAAACGTTACCTGGAAATTGAAAAAATTCGTTTCGGACACCGTCTGAAAACAGAGTTTGATATTGATGAAGGCTGTATGAAAACATTGGTTCCGCCGCTTTTGTTGCAGCCGGTGATTGAAAATGCAATCAAATTCGGATTATACGGCTCAACGGATGAAGTCACGATCTATGTGGGAGTAAAACACCAGGATAATGGCTTAGCAATCGAAGTCAGAAATCCTTTCGATTCTGAATTCACGCAATTCAAAACCGGCAAAGGTTTTGGACTTACAAGTATCAAACGCAGATTAATGCTGCTTTTTAATCAATATGACTTACTAACTACCGAGAAGCAAGAGAAACTATTCATTACTAAAATTCTGATCCCAAAATGATTAAGGCGTTCATAGTAGACGACGAACCTTTGGCAAGAGAAGTCGTTAAGAAACATTTACAAAAGCACCCGGATATTGTCCTGGTAGGAGAAGCAAATGATGGGTTTGAGGCCCTGAAGTTAATTCCGGAAGCGAAACCCGATTTATTGTTTTTGGATATCCAAATGCCGAAGATCAATGGTTTTGAATTATTGGAATTACTGACTGAAAATCCATCCGTTATCTTCACTACCGCATTTGATGAATTCGCGCTAAAAGCATTTGAAGTAAATGCTCTGGATTATTTATTGAAACCGTTTTCAGAAGATCGTTTTGACACGGCAATCAGCAAAAAACGAAATTCAGAGTTAGTCAGCGACTTCAAGAGAGACATTCCGCTTCAAATCATTCATGAGCAAAACCGCATTGTGGTCAAGGACGGAACCGAGATCAAGATCATTCCCATTAACGATGTGGATTATATTGAAGCTTACGATGATTATGTGAAAATCTATCAGGGAAAAAAGTACATTCTGAAAAAACAGACCATGAACCATTTCGAACAGGTACTTCCAAAGGATCAGTTCATTCGCATTCATCGCTCTTACATTTTAAATGTCAATCAATTGACCAAGATTGAGTCCTACGAAAAAAATAGTTATGTGGCCATTTTGAAAAGTGGAACGAGCATTCCAATCTCGCGTTCTTCTTACAGTGATTTAAAATCCAGGCTGGGTTTATAGAAAAATGGGTTCATTTTGAGGAAGTAATATTAGAAGCATTTATGTAAACCGGGGTAATTCATTTTATCCCGGTTTTTCATTTTTAATAAGCTAAATAATTAAGTTGAAAAATCATTTTGATTATTTTTTAATCAAAAAATAATGAATTACATCATGCTATAAAACCCAATAAATACTCATTAAAAATGAAAAAAGATTATTTTTTAATCAAAAAAATTGCAAAAAAGTTTGGTGGATCAATAAAGATTTCTTATCTTTGTAAGGTAGCAAATCGGTAAAAGAGATGCTGCGGAAAAACAACCTTATTATTAACCATTATAAATCGAATCGTGAAACGAATTATCATCCTTTCCGTTGGTACGGCAACTCCTCATGTCATCAAAGCTCTTTCTGAAGCATTTGACATCAATCAGGACCTTCTGTTTAAAATTCTTTACAATGCACCTGCCGTCTTTTTAGACAATGCAGAAGAAGAATTGGCAAAGAAAGCATTTCTCATTTTAACCGAACTTGGGCTGGAAGTTTTGGTTCAAAACACAGAAGAAACAGCTCCTCTTCCTACAGAAGCTCTTGATGTTTCCGTATACATCAAAGATCCGGTGAAGCTAAGCACCGTCAACAAGCAATTGTCTGAATTCCTTGGCTGCAATGAAAGTGAATCCCTTCAACTTTTGCTGAATGAACCGAGCGTGGTTTTAGGTGGGGTTTCTATGGCAACCGCAGAAAGTCTGCAAAAAAGAATCGATGCAGAAGTCATCGCCAGCAATCCAAAGCTGGATTTATATACCATAGAATTTACTGCAAGCGCCGAAACCGATCGCCAGAAACTGATCAACCTAATCAAAAGTCAGGAAATTGCTATCCCGGGTGGAGAAACCAGATGGGTACGCAATTTAACCTACGCACAACTAAATCAGTTTTTAACCCGCTACCGTTCCCAGCATGAGATGAAGATTTACAACCAAAGCTATTCCAGGTTCAGGATCCTCCTGGAAGACTTTGACTTAACGAGTGCAACTCAAACAGATTTCCTGGTTAACGAAATCGGCATGCCGCAGGAAGCACTCGAAGAGATTCACTCAAACCTTCCTCTTTTATTGGATGAATCTGTCAATTACGGAGAACTCGAGCAAAAACTCGCCTTGTACAAGCAAGTTGGATTGCGTTGCTCCGATGAACAGATTCCTTTCGGAAAGTATTCCCTCGCAGTGAGTAACATCACAGATTCCACAAAGTTCCTTGAAATCCTGGATAAGTTTTTCAAAGATGTCACTTTCAACCAAAGCTCCGGAACCTGGAAGACCCCTCTTCCGCTCGCAAGTATCCTGAGCAGGCTTCTCGAAAAGCAACTGGAAATCCTGGGATGTGAAATCGAAATCGAATACTAAGACCAATGAAAGAAAACCAATCTAACCTCCATCTCCAAATCGCTGAAAACGGAAAAATCCTCGCTTTAAAAGGAGATCACAAAGAAGCATTGCGCCACTACAAAGAGGCCATGCGTATGTGTCAGACAGTTGATAATTCAGAGCTCTTCCTGCAGCACTACAGTTTATGCGCAATGGAATCCCTGGAATTGATGGAGGCACACGAAGAAATCATCACTTTTTGTGAGAAAAGCATTGATTTCCTGACACCAAAAAAGGCCGAACGTACAGATGAATGGTTCAGGAAAAACCTCGCATCCCTCTGGGAACGGAAAGGAATCCAGTGTATCTACCTGGATGAAAAAACAGAAGCGACTGAGGCTTTGGACGCAGCTCTTAAAGAAGCAAAGGAAATATCTATGCCTTTAGCAAAAGAGCTACTGAACTGGCTTCGAAGAGGTTATGCGATTTCTCACCAAAAAGTGCGTGATCTACAAAACAGGCATCACTACTTTACTGTTCGTAAAGAAAATGTCAACGAAAAAATAGCAGTTCAACTGCCGGAAATGATCAATCCGTTCTAAACCCCGTTTTATACGAAATACAGGCTGCCTTATTTGTGCGCACAAATAACTGTCCTCCTGAAACCCATCATTAGAATGACCCGGGCACACCGGTTACGCCTTCATTTTTCGGACGCAGCCTGTATTTCGTACAAAACAATTAAAACAATTAATTTATGAGTGATTTAACCAAATTCAGTGAAGGAGCTTCCATTCTGCAGCAGGTTGATGTCAGTGACATCTTTAAAAACCTTGCCCTCGGAATTGCTGAAGCTCAACAGAAACTAGATGACAATTCGATAGCACAGGCTATTAAATTGGCAGAAACCCAGATCAACGGTGTTTCCTTGTTGGAATTAGGGTTCGCTCCGGTATTCTATGCATTCCAATATGCAGACATCAGCGCCAGTATCAATTTAAGAATGGCCTTGAAAGAATCATTGGAATTCGGATTCGGATTGGATCTTCAGATAGCCAACAACAAAGGATATTCCGAAGATACGCATGATTTCTTAAGCGAAGAAAGCTACACCGAAACTTCAGAAGAGTACAAAACTTCCAGACAGGTTAGTTTCCGCGCCAAAGAAAATAAGGCGATCAAAATCAATAACAAATTCGTTAAACAAAGCGAATCACTGGCTGCAAAAAGCCGCTTGGAGAAGTTGAAATACGACATCGTTCACGAAGCAGGTGTAGACCAGGTTTACGACGAAGTTCAGTCAGAAAAAGTAACCAGCAATCAAAGCCGCGGAGTGGATGTCTTCATGGATTCAGGATTCCTTCGAATTGAAGAAGGAGCAGATTTTGGAAAAACCGGAGCCGGTTTATTTAAAATCACCGATCTTCAAGCTCCTACGATAATTGCTGATCTGGACGGTAGTATGACGAACGTCTTTCAAACGGCAGCGTCTTTGGGAGCAATGGTACCGAGTGCTTTGACAGCAAACAGCGGTGGAGTTGTATACGGCTTAAGCAAAACCGGGATTTTACATGTCCATAACGGATCCGCCTGGGAACAAATTTCAAGTAAGATCTATTTCAGCTTCAACAGCGATGAGATTACCTACAACAAGGATTTGAAATACACAGAGGACGTAAATAACCTGGTTCATACACATCCAGGTGGAAGTGCTTTCGGAAACAAGAACCATGACAAACATCAGTTGATTCACAAAGTTCTTCGATTCATCAAAAGTAAAGACTCGGATGCCGGAATTACAATCAAAGGAATGACCGATCCGAAAGGAGGAGACAATCCGAGTAACAAAAGTTTGGCAAAAAGACGTGCTGAAAAAGTTCGTGATCACATCTTTGGAACTACAGCTTCTGTCAATATAGACACTACTGCGGTAACCAATGCATCCGGAAACAGTGACTTATTAAAGCGTTACGCTGAGATCGAGTTGGATGCTGATTACATTGTGTTCATTGACGGACAAATTACCAAGGATGCAAACCCAACAAAAACGGATACCGTTCCAAACAAGTTTGTCTATGCGAATGACACTTCGACTGGTCAATTCAAGCTTTTGAATGCGAAATATGGGGCATTGACTTTAGCAATTACCAAAGCTACTTTCAACGAGATCGTAACTGAAGCAAAAACTCAGATTACAAACCATTCGTATGAATTGTCGACTGAAGGAACTCATTACTTTTTAGATGATGAGGCGATTGTAAAACTTTCCCTGTATACCAATGAATCGGAAGAAATCACAATCGAAGAAAACTCCGAAAACGACAGTCAGGGAACAGAGAATTCCAGCTCTTATATTTGGTCCAAATCAAAGAATGAAAAGTCCAAAATAAGTGATGCTGCAAGTAAAAAGTCCCAGAATAACTCGTTTGCTTTAGGTGCAAGTGTGGATTTCAGAATGTCTCGTCAGTTTGAAATGTCTATGGAAGGAAATGCTGCTATGTCTGCAAGACTGGTTGCGGTTCCTGCTCCACAAGACTTTGTCGGATTCCTTCGAACTGTCTATACAAGCGAGGAAGGATAGTATTAACCTATTAAATTCCTAGCAAATGGCAGCAATTGAAACAATCACAAGCACGCTCACCAATTCCCCGCTTTCGTCGATGATCGAAAACATGGGGATTTCGGTAGCAACAGCGCAGGCAGCATTGGACAGCAATTCCATCGAAATGCTTAAAAGCCTTGCTTCAAGTACCGTAGAAATCGGAGGGAATCAAATCAGCCTATTGAATTTAGGTTTTGTTCCCAGTTTCTATGCTTTTACGGAAGCTAGTTTTGATGCAAAAATGGATTTTGCGATGTCGGAATCAACTGCTTTCGATGTAAATGGAGTGGTTTCAGTGGAAACCAAGGTAGTTTCGACTACCGTCAGTGCAGGTTACGCACGTAAATTCGATCAATCCGCTTCGGCTTCTTCGAGTATTGCAGCCCGCATGGTTTCACTGCCTCCACCCGAAAATCTAGTTACACTTCTGAAAAACTTAAGCACAGAAGGAAACACAACAACGTAATCTTTTAATCAACAAAAACAACAAAGTATGTTTGAAAACACCAAACCACGCATTGGTCAGGAACTTCTTGACGTGCCAATGGGCGACATGATTCGCCAAATGGCTTTTGCAATCGCAGAAGCACAAATCGTTCTAGATCAGAACTCTATCGATGTAGCCGAAATGATGGGCGGTTTAACAACTGTCACGGATGAGCAGGGAAATGTTACTTTCCACGACAGCCGCGTTTATTTCGGAACTGAAAAAATCACGAGAGCCGAAGCAATTGCTCGTCACAATGCGACGAACAATGTTCAGCAAAAAGCCGAGATTCGTGCATTGCTTGGAAGTACTTACACACCAATTTTGGACAACACTATTCCTAGTGGATTCACTCCTGGAACTACTGCTGTTCCGGTTGGAAAATACATTGACTACCAAGGTTTTTACTACGTAAGTACAGGCGCTTCAACTGCCGCAAGCCAGGTTTCATACGGAGATTTAGAGATTCTTTCAGCAACTCCAACTACGGATGCTACGGCTCCATTGTTAAGTCTTCCACGAAGAATTTCTATGTTGGAATGTGGTTTTACACCAACCTTCTATCAATTCGTTGATACGATCATTGAAGTAAAGATTTCCATCCGTTACACGCAGGAAGGAAATACGAGCACTGATGTAAACAACAATTTAAGATCAAGTGCAGCTCGTATCGGTCTTGGATTCGGAAGAATCAAATTCGGGCGATCCGTTCAAACTTCACAGGTTAATGCAAGCTACGCTCAGAAATACAGCTACTCAGCTGAAGGATCGAGTTTACTTCGTACCAAATTGGTTCCGATTCCTGCTCCTGCAGTTCTGGAGCAGCGTATCCAGCGAATGATGGAGGAAGAGTTCAATAACGAAACAATTCAGCCAGCACAAACTCCGGCATAATTAACCCGGGCAGCTGTCAAAGCGGCAGCTGCCCTATTAACCCTTAATCAATAAGCATATGATAAATGTTGGAAGAGAGTTATTGAATGCTCCGTTTCCTGAATTAGTTCGCACGCTTGGTGTAGGGATTGCCGAGGCTCAATATGCTCTCGATCGTGTTTCTATCAAAATCGCGCAATTAATGGCGGGATTCAAACTAAATAATGAGGGAAACCTGGAACGTGACGAAACTGCGTTGATCAAACTCCGAGAAGGAGATGATGGAGTGAGTTTATTGGCACTTGGTTTCACCCCTACGTTTTACCAGTTTGTGGAAACATACATTGAACTCAAATTGGCTATTTCGATGAAACAAGAACAGGAAGCCAAAGCCGAATCCAAAGTCGCAGGTGCTACCTGGTCACCGGTCGGTATAATTGCCGCTTCTGTTAATGCAAGTTACTCTCAGAAATACCAATACGAAGCAAACGGAAGTTCCGAAATGCGAACCAAACTCGTAACAGTTCCTGCTCCAGCCATGTTTGAAAGTCGTTTGAAACAATTGATGGACGAAACTGAAATTGCGAGAATTCAACCTGGTCTCGATGAAGAAAACGATGAAGAAGACGAGAACGAAGATTAACTATTAACCCATTCTACTAAAACAAGATTATGACAAAAAGTTGGAAAAAACTCGTCAAAGCCAAGGATTCAGGTTCCAAAAACGAAAGCGAAAACTCTTTTAGTAATAACCAATTTACCCTGGATGAAATTGCATCCCAAAATGAGAAATTGGAAGATTTGTTGAAGGAACGGCAATCTTTGGAAAATGAGATGGGCAATTTGCTTCAACCAAGTAATCCTGTAGAAGAAAATCCTCGGTTCACCGGTACTATCGACTCGTTTAAAAGTAAACGTGAGAAGGAAAAGAACAGAGCCGCTCAAAAGAAAAAACTGGAAGAGCGGCTCTTAAAAAAAAGCAAAGAATTGAAGAAATGGGAAGAAACTCAGGATCTCCTGAGAGAGAAACTGTCCCTAAAAAACAAGTCTTTGCTTAAAAAAGAAACCGACCAAGATCCTTCAACCAGCCAAAAAGCACGAAAATCAATCAAAGAAAGTTCGGAGAAACTTTGGCCCAAAACCAAGTCAATCCCGAAAGAGAAAGATGTAATAGAAAGAAAGAAGAAAGTGCAAACCGAACTGGTCGAAAAAGTAAAAAAAATCCCTGAGAAAATCAAGGAATTAAAAAAACCGATCGATGCATTCGGACAGAAGGATCTTGTGAAGTTTCAACAAAAACTGGATCACGTGAAAGAGACTGCGGATATTCCAAAAAAGATTCGCAGGATAAAAGATGACTGGGATGAAAAACGGGAAATTCAAAAGGAAAAACTACGGGAAAAAGTAGGTTTTAAAAAACTTGCGGAGAAACTGGAAGAAGTCAAACGCTTCGGTGAATCAACGAAATCGGAGAGCAAAAATTCTCTGGAATCCCTCGAATCAAAGGTGCCGGAAATAAAAGGAATGACCGAAAAACTGGAGAAAGAGCTGTCCTTAGATGATCGCAAAAACAAAGTTTCAGAAAATGCTTCTGCAAAAAAAGCAGATCAAAAAGAAACGGAGCAAAAGGAGACAGAACGCAGAGAAAAACTGAAAGAACGATTTCTATCCAGAAAAAAGGCCGAACGAAAAGACGAAGAACGGTCGAGTAGAAAAAAAGAACGCAAAAACGAAAAATACAATTAAAATGAGTTCAACAACAACCACCAATTCACTGGCCCTGCATGAAATAGTTCTCAGCATAGCGGACAGTTTGAATGAAGCGCAGGAAACACTGCGCAGCGTGTCTCCCTATGATGAATATGGAAGGCCAAATACCTTATACCATGTTCCTTACCTGGACTTTAACCTGGAAGTTATTTCACAGTTTGAAACAAGTCAAACAGGAAGTTCAGGTGGAAACGGTATTCGTTTCACTCCATTTCGAAGTACAGAAACAACCACCAAAAATCAGGGAGTAATAACCAGTAACATTTCCGGAAAGTTTGTGGCAGCAATGCCAAACGAGGGATTATCACAGGTACTATTACAAGGCTCTGCCGTAGCAAATGAAGTAACTGGTACATACGCATCCTATACATTGACGGTCAAAGCAATTCAACCAAATAACGAATTCATTGCCGGTCAGCGTATAGAACTAAACTTTGATGCAACAACATCGAGCGGCATCAACTCAGGAATAAACGTGATAGCTCCTGTTTTTATGGATTCAAAAGACGGATTCACCAAATCTGAAGATGGCAGTTTCTCTGTAAAAGTCAGACTTGGACTTACCGATTACAATGCAGGAAGGACCTTCATTTTCAAAGCCAATAGTGGAACACAATTTACATCAATCGCAATAAGCAAGCCATGATACCATTTGATTTTTTTATTCTAGAGTTTATGCTTTATACCTGGAAGAATGAGCCAGCCGAAAATTTCCCGGTAAAAATTCTATACTACAGTTTTGAGGATTCCGCCTGGGTAACTGTTTTCGGAGGCACTGTTAAGACCGGAAATTTAAGGCTCACTGAGCAGGTAAGAGATGCCACTCCGGCTCAAGAAAAATTTTACTCCCTTATAACAGCTGGAAGTTTGCCTCCAATTCGCGTGTGTCCACAAGATATACTCAATGAAGATCTCACGAAAACGCCTGTAATCACAAGTACTTTTACCTTTAATCAATTATCGGTTGATGGTCAGGAGGCGTTTCAAATTGATTTCGGCAAATCGTATATGATTCAGGATATTTTAATGGTCGATTCAAACAGTACATTCGATGAAATTATTCCGGTTGCGAATTACTTTCCGATTACTGTTACAACAACAGAGCCGGAAACTCCACCTATTCCGATCCAGGATTTGTACACAAACCTGGTTTCCGAAATAGTTTCAGGAAATAATAACAACGCCGATTCCCCTTATAAACTGTCTAACATTTCAGTAAAACTGAAAGCATTGATCCATGAAGAGGGAGGCTCAATGAGCGCTTCATTACTAAATCTGGAGAATTCAGAGAATGTTAACGGAGATGCGATCAGCGAACTTGTTTTTGACATTACTCCTGTAAGCAACCGGGAAGAAAACAACATAGCTGTTCCGAACTTACTGGGTCTAACCGAAACTGCCGTCCGCAGAATTCTGAAATCCCTTGGATTAAAGCTAAACCCGGTTTATCAGAAAAAAGACACCGTTGTTAACGGAGATTCTTTCAAGCAATCACCGACTCCCGGAACAAATGTTCCTCCAAATAGAATAGTAAACGTAATTTTTAGCAAACATGAGTAATACAAACAACCCCGTTCAATTATTCAGCGAACTTTTAGGAGGTCCGTTGGGTGAATTGATCAGTTCAGTTGGTCAGGGAGTCGGCGATGCGCAGGCAGCCCTGGACAAGGGAGCACTTCAACAAACGATGGATATTTATGACATCAGCAAAGACGAAGATCGGTCTAACGAAGAATTAAATCTCGTAAACTTAATCCGGGAAATGGGCTACCAGCCTACATTTTATTCCATTCCTGAAACAGAAGTGGAAGCACAAATTTCCTTATCGCTCGACCTGAAATCAGAGCAATCCACTCCCTCAAACGGTTACACACTTTCTAAATATAAAGTGAACGCAACTCCGCTGAATGCAGGAAATATGAACCGATATGGAATTCAGGCAGATGCTATGGCAAAACTGAAATTCAAAATTGTTCCTGTTCCTCCACCTCCGGGAAGTGCAGACCTGAGACTTGTTCCGGATCTTAACCGCTGGAATGAATCAACTAAGGAAACGATTCTTAGACTCGGATTTGCCTACGAATTAAGATATGAAGATGACGAATTGATCACTGATGAAGAAGGATTAGATGGTTATGATATCGTAGAACAAACCCCGATAGCCGGAACTATTTCCAAAGCCGGAAATCTGTTGGTTCTAAAATTAGCCGAACACGTAGATCAATAAACCCTACCCATAAATTCGGGATGCAGCCTAAAAACTGTGTCCCGGATTTAAAGATCATCAATGCAAACCTTATCACCAACCACCACATGCTAAATCTCAAAAAAACGACTGCTATTTTCGACCATGTTGCGGAAATAGACAGCAAAAAAGAATATTGGTATTTCCGGACTGATGGCGGAGATTCTTACACGGATTTTATTCAAAACGGATACATCGGAATCGATTGGAATTTTATTGCCGCGGAAGATATCCGGGAAGAAAACCTCGATTATCTCCGAAAATCTGTTATCACAAACAGCTACAAATACCGCGATGTCCCATACGACTGGCTGGGATCGGGAGAAAAATCATCTGTCACCAAAACCATCAACAAACTTTTCACTTTCAAAAATCTTAAAAAGGGCGATGTAATCCTGATTCCGTCTGAAGATGCCGAGTTTTTCAGCATTGGTGAAATTGCAACTGATGAAATCTATGCTGCAAATGAAGCAGATTTGTCAACCGGAAGATTTATCAAACGAAGAAAAGTAAACTGGCTCAAAAAATCGATCAGCCACCAGTATTACAATTCATTGTTTTTCTTATTGAAACATTCCAATGCCATCGTTTCTATTAAAAAACATGCGGATTTCATTGATTCACTCATGGAAGAATTGTACACCAAGGATGGCGATTGTTTTTTGTCTTTGAGAATTAATAAGGAATCCGAAATCAGTCTGAAAGACCTGAAAGACTTATTTGATAATTACCTGGGATTGATTTCCAAAATCAACGATGATTTCAATTTCGGAGAAAAAGTGGACACAACAACGGTGAAACTGAGTTTAAATTCCCCGGGATTCATCAATATCAAACTGCCGGTTGGAAAATCATTGATCTTAGCCAGCCTGATTATTTCCATGTTTTTGAATGGCTGCTCGAACGAGGAAATCAGCCTAAAAATAAACAGTGAAAATATTCCAACAGATTATATTCCTTACATGGATTCCATACAAAACATCCGGAAAAACCTGGAAGTGGAGCACGATACCATTTTTGACCGCCTAACCAATTACAGTTATGGAAACAGCAAGTAGTTTTTTAGCTTCCGGAGACAATGTCTTTAAGTTTTTACTGACTATGTGCATCGGAACAATCCTCTTCAACATCATCTACCCCACGGATAAAATCCGGGACGTTGAAATCCGGCAAAGCGAACTGAGTTACAAATTGGACCTCATGAACGAAGAATCTATCCTGCTTTACAAGGAAATCAAAATCCTAAGCAAAGCTAAAAAGGGATTGAACACATTCGGATCAACAGATTTCCGAAAAAAGCTGGAATTGTTTGATTTGAAGTACAATCAATTTATGAGAAAGGATTATGAGATCAGGCATTTAAGAAGATTGATCGGTATTTCCAGGAGTGAATTGGATTTTTATTCCAGTTTCCGGTTTTGGAGTTATTATCCTTCCATGGTGATTGGGCTGTTGTCTTTGGTATGTTGGATTAAGTTTTACGTCAGAAGCCAGGAAACAGACGAATCATAAACAACTGATTATCAGATCCCATTAAAAATTTTGAAATTCCTCTTTTTTAAGTTAAATTTGATATTATAATTTATTGTCATGAGTACAATTGTAATTAACAACGAAGACATTATTCAATCTACCAAAGAAGGCAGACTCTATATTCGTACCCAGGATTTTTTCAGACAAAAAAAGGTACAGGATATTATTTTCGGACTACTCGAATCAGACATTATAAAGGATATTGAAGAATATAAAAAAAATCGGGAGAAAGAAAAGAAAAACACTATCTAGATGCCCTGGAACCTACTATTACTCCCACTTGTTGCGGGATACTACATATTCACAAAATCCTACTATTTTAAGTTCAAACAGCAAAGACTTGATCAGCAAAGATTAATCTTTGAGAGCATTATCCTGGCTGTTGTTGCTTCAGTAATAACCTATTTGCTTAGATTGTTTTACGAATCCGTTACATCCCTGGAATTTCAAAACATTGTTTACAGAGCCATTCCGATCAAATCTCCTTACACAGGAACCTCTTTATGCATAATGATTCTTTCAATCGCTTTCACTGAAATCAGTAATTTGTTTTTGGACGAAAAGAAACGGATTATAAAGGCTATCAAAGCTATCGGAAACGAATTTGAACTGCAACTGAAATCATCTTTTACAGAGAATAAGCTTTTATTATTTACGCTCAATAACGGGAAAATTTACATTGCCTGGGTAAAAGAACTTCCTATACCTTCCGTATCCAAATACGTTAGGATCATACCAATAATCAGCGGATACAGGGACGATCAGAAAAATGTTGTATTCACCACACATTATCTTTCCGTTTACGGAGAATACATTAAAGACGGCAAAGTAAAGTCTATTGCGGAACTCAATACGGACGTGATCCTAAACTCAGACGACATAGTAACGGTAAGTTTTTTTGACAACGATATGTATCAGGTTTTCAATCAGATCGGAAAAGTGGAACCTTAATTTTCAGGCAAAAGTGATTGCGCTCAGATTAGCGTTTTAACCCTTCAGCTTCTTCACAATATTCGTGGTACTGAATCCTTCAACAAGCGCAACAGTTTTTACTTCGCCGCCAGTTGCGAGGATTGCTTCTCTGCCTACAATGTATTTTTTATTGGAAGGATCGGCCTCATTTGCATCGTAATCTGCCCCTTTTACCAAAATACCGGGTTTCAATGATTCAATGACCGAAACCGGGGTGTCTTCATCAAAGAAAACCACTCCGTCAACAAATTCCAGGGAAGCCAAAATCAAAGCTCTGGAGGATTCCGGGTTGATGGGCCGCTCCTCTCCTTTTCCCTGCCGCTTGACAGATGCATCCGTATTAATCGCAATGATCAGTTTGGAGCCGAAATCCGCCGCCTTTGCCAAATACGTAACATGTCCTTCATGCAAAATATCGAAACAGCCATTGGTAAAAACCACTTTTTCGCCGGATTGTTTCCATTCCTGAACACGTTGCGCCATTTCTTCCAACGAAGAGACCTTATGCTTGATCTGTTCGAACTTCCCCATCTTTTGAATAGTTTTTTGGTAAGAGAAAAAAGGAGATAACTCCAAGAATGATAATTAAAAGTGTTTGTGATGACCAGATGATCATTCCTAATGCAGAGCCAATTCCCAACAACTCATCACCGGATTGATCCTTCAAATAGTAATCAATAACCAATCCTACAACAATGGGAAAGATCCCAAGTCCACCGTTTGTGAGTGTAATTCCCAATGAACCGGCCAAAAAAGCTAGAAGTATTCCGGTTGGCGGCACTTTAGATGTTTCATCCAGAGCAAAAAAGCAGATGGCGAAATAAACCACGTACATGATCCAAATAAACAAGGTATGCCCGATAAATGCACCGGGATTTTTCGTTTTGAAAACGGATAAAACTCCGTCAACTATTCCTTTGATGAAGCCAATGACTTTCTGCCGGATTTTTTTGATTAGAACCACCACACCAAAAGCAGCGATAAAAACTCCAATCACAATCCATTTGATTAGCCGGACTTTGGTTGCCGATTCGGGATCATTTCCAATTTCCTGGATCAATTCCTTGATTTTCCAAAAATCACCGGCTCCGACAAATAAAGCCAAAAGCATTACCAACAAAAGCATGATGAGGTCGAAAACGCGTTCTGCCAAAATAGTTCCGAAAGATTTGGCAAAGGGAACTCCGTCTGAGCGATAAAGCATTGCAGCCCTGGAAGCTTCTCCGGCTCTTGGAATCGTCAGATTCACAATATAACCGATCATGATTGCATGATACCGATTCCAAAAAGATGTTTTATAGCCCATTGGTTCCAATAGGTACTTCCAGCGATAGGCTCTTGAAAGCAAAGCCAGGAAGCTTAATAATAAAGACAGGAAAATCCAGAAATAATTAGCTTCGCGAAGTGCTTTATAAAAAACAGTCTTCGCCTCCAGTTCCATGGAGTCGAAAAAATACCAGATCAGATAAACGCCTAAGGCCAGTGGAAGAACTGTTTTTAGAAGAATACCTGCTATTTTTTTCATTAGACTATCAAATTAGTCAATTCATTTGGAAATACCAAAGATGGTTTGAATGATCGGGCTTCTTCAGGTGTCATGTATCCATAACCGATTACGATAATCATATCACCCACAGCCACTTTTCTGGCGGCAGGTCCATTCAGACAAATCGTTCCGGTTCCACGATCACCTTTTATAACATACGTTTCAAGGCGTTCACCATTGTTAATATTGACAACCTGAACACGTTCTCCTTCAACCAGGTTAGAGGCATCCATTAATGCTTCATCAATGGTAATACTTCCAACATAATTTAATTCAGCTTGGGTAACGCGTACACGGTGAATTTTTGATTTGACTACTTGTATCAACATGCTTGTAAAAAATCGAGGTGCAAAGATAGTACTATAATTACTAATTATGAATGCCTAATTACGAATTATAAATAATTGGCAGAGGGGTTAATTCGGCCTCGATAACTTGGAATTCGTAATTAAACAAGCGTCATATTATCAATCAATCTCACTTCTCCGCAGAAACACGCAATGCACATGGTTGCTCCCGGTACCCATTGATCAGTCAATTCTTTCAAAGAATTCGGATCAACAATACTTAAATACTCCAAATCAAGTGTTCCCTGGTCAAAATAAGCGATTGCTTTTGCTTTCGTTTTTTGGGGTGAAAAAGTGGTAGCATCTATTTTGGCTTGCGCTAAAGTTTGGTATATGATCAGCGCTTCTTCTTTTTGATTATCCGATAACCGGGCATTCCTGCTGCTCATGGCAAGTCCTTTTTCAGTCCTGGAAGTTTCGCAGGGAATAATTTGAATCGGAAGATTTAGTTGAGTCACCATCTTTTTGATCACGGCTACCTGCTGAAAATCTTTCAACCCGAAAAATGCTTTTTGCGGTTCAACCAACTGAAACAGGCGGGAAACGACCTGAACGACTCCTTTAAAATGTCCCGGACGAAACTTTCCTTCCATTACCTCGTCCAAACCTTCTAAATCTACCCGGGAAGATACCAGGTTTTCAGGATAAATTTCTCGTTCTGAAGGAAAAAAAGCCACATCACATCCAAATTTTTTCAACAATTCAGAATCGGCTTCCGGAGTTCGGGGATACTTTTCAAGATCGGATGGATTATTGAACTGTGTGGGGTTTACAAAAACACTCACAACAACCACGTCACACGCAGCACTGGCGCGACTTACCAAGTCCATATGTCCTTGATGCAGGGCTCCCATAGTTGGCACAAAACCAATACTTTTACCTTCTTTGCGAGCTGCGTTCAGAGCCTGATTTAGCCCTGCAACCGTGTTAATTATTTTCACTTTTTACCCTTTCGTTCAAAACAAGCTGGCAAAACTATACTAATATCTTGAAGATTCCGTCTTTTTTTCTTAATTTTGCACTTATAATATTCAAAAATTCCCCTATCGAATTCTATGGAAAAGAAAAGAATTCTCTTTGTTTCTCAGGAAATATATCCATTTCTTGCAAAAACAGAAATTTCTCACAATGCTCGTAAGCTTCCGCAAGGAACACAGGAGAATGGTAAAGAAATCCGCGTTTTCACGCCTCGCTTCGGCAGTATTAATGAAAGAAGACATCAACTTCATGAAGTAATACGCCTTTCGGGAATGAATATCATTATCGATGACAATGATCATCCGTTGATCATTAAAGTTGCATCCATTCCGGCTGCACGTTTACAGGTTTATTTCATCGATAACGATGAATTCTTTAAACGTAAAACCAATGTAACTGATGATAAAGGAGCTGATTTCTCCGACAATGACGAAAGAAGCATGTTCTTCTGTCGCGGTGTTTTGGAAACAGTGAAGAAATTAGGATGGAAACCCGACGTGATTCACTGTCACGGCTGGATGACTTCATTGATGTCTTTATACATTAAGAAAATCTACAACAAAGATCCGCATTTCGCTGATACGAAAGTAGTTTACAGTATTTACGACGATAAAGAAGGATTCGAATCTCCCTGGGATGAGCGCTTCCACGAGAAGTTGAAATTCGACGGATTTGATGATGAAGTCACAAATTTAGTTAAAACGCCTACTTTGGACGCAATAACCAAAGCGGCAGTTACGTTCTCTGACGGAGTTGTTCAAGGAAGTGAAGTAATTCAACCCGAATTACAGAAAGTTTACGATGAAGCAACGTGTTTGAAACTAAATTATTTACCGGAAGAACACTTAACCAAAGGATTATCAGAGTTCTTTGATAAAGTAATAGAAGAAGGCATTTTGATACAATGATGAATCTAAAAAAACTACATAATAACTGGCGGAAAGGTATTTTACTTTCCGCTTGTTTTGTCTTAACACTTTCCATTTTACCAGGTTGCAAGAAAACATCCTCCAAATTTGGTACAGAAGCATTAAGCGTTGACGACTTATTGGCTGCAGGAGGAAAGGATACATTTCAACTGAACACGTCATCGGTTCTTTTTGATACTCTGGATACTGACAATCAGATTTTTGCAACTTTAGGCGCTTATCACGATCCCAAGTTTGGAATTGTAAACACTTCTATTTATACCCAGTTTTCAATCATTGGAGCAGCAACGATGGGAGCAAATCCTACAGTTGACTCTGTGGTTCTAAGCCTGAATTACGGTGGCTTTTATGGCAAAGAAGAAAAACCACTCGGTAAATTAGATCCGCAAACTTTTGAAGTTTATGAACTTGCAGATGCCTTAGACAAGGATACTGATTATAAAAGAAACACAATAAAAGCAACAACGGGTCCCAATTTAGTTGAGCCGGGATCTGCTACACAAAGGCCAAACATTAAAGATGAGGTGTTTGTTGGAACCGGAGCTGATACTTTAAGGTTACGTCCACAACTTCGATTAAGGCTGAATAACACATTCGGTCAACAATTCCTGAATGACATGTCTGCTTCAAGCGGAACCGGAAACTTTGCAAGCAGCGAGGCTTTCCTTAGCTCCGGTTACTTTAAAGGTCTGAAAATAAATGTTGCTGACGGATCGCCTTCAGCTGGTCAGGGAGCTATTCTATATTGCAGATTGGAAAATGCACAAACCAAAATAACCATTTATTACAAAGTTGGAGCTGAATCTCTTCCGCGCAATGTTGCCTTAGTAGTGAATAGTTCCTGTGCTGATTTTAACCATGTTGACATCAACAATTCAGGGTATCACATCGGTGACGTTCTTGCAAATCCTTTAAACGGACAAACCCAATTTTACAGCCAGGCAAACAATGCCATTCCTTGCATTAAACTTCCTTCAGTCAATGATCTTTCAAGCAAATCAGTGATCAACAATGCATTGCTTTATTTGCCAATCGCGTATCAAACCGGAAACTTTTATTACCCTACACAAACATTTTATGTAGCATACCGTGATGAAGACGGAGACTTTGTTCTTATCGGATATAATAATGCTATTCTAACGGGTACCTATGATAACAATCAAAAAGGATATGTCATTGATTTAAGGCATTATATTCAGGATTTGGTAAGTGGAAAAAAACCAAACACGGGAATTTATTTACTCCCGCAATTGAACTATTTTAACTGTACTGCAGACCGTGTTGTTTTCAATGGCCCGGCATCTTCTTACAAATCAAAACCTAAATTGGTAATTAAATACACTGAATTCAAATAGGCATGTGTGGAATTGTAGCATATATCGGGAAGAAAGAAGCTTATCCGATTCTTATTAAAGGATTAAAACGTTTAGAATACCGTGGATATGATAGTGCAGGAATTGCATTATTGGATTCAGGAAAAGTGAATTTGTACAAACGCCAGGGAAAAGTATCTAACCTGGAAGAGTTTGCAGCCGGAAAAAACCTGGCAGGTCATGCCGGAATTGGTCATACACGCTGGGCTACTCACGGTCCACCAAATGACATCAACGCTCACCCGCACTTTTCAAACAACGAAAAAATCGCTTTGATCCATAACGGGATCATTGAAAACTATAATAGCCTAAAGGAAGAATTAATCGTTCGCGGATATCATTTTAAAAGTCAAACCGACACAGAAGTTTTGGTGCATTTGATTGATGATATCCAAAAGAAAGAAAAAGTAGACTTAGCTGAAGCAGTTCGTATGGCATTGCAAAATGTTATCGGAGCATATGCTATTGTTGTGATTTCTTCCGACAATCCGAACCAGTTAATTGCAGCTCGTAAAAGCTCTCCGTTAGTGGTCGGAATCGGGAAAGAAAATGATTTCTACCTGGCTTCTGATGCAACGCCAATTATCGAATATACCAATCAGGTTGTTTACCTGGAAGATGAAGAAATTGCAGTAGTTGACCTTGTAACAGGATTAAACATTACGAATCTTCGCAACCAGCCAAAAACACCTTACGTTCAGGAACTTGAAATGCAATTGGAAACCCTGGAAAAAGGTGGTTACGAACATTTCATGCTGAAAGAAATTCACGAACAACCCCGTTCAATCAAAGATTGTTTCCGTGGACGCCTGAATGCGTCTGAAGGATGGGTTTCTTTGGGTGGAATAAAAGATTACGAGCAAAAAATGATCAATGCTCAACGTATCGTGATGGTTGCCTGCGGAACATCCTGGCATGCTTGTTTGGTTGGAGAATACTTATTTGAAGACCTGGCAAGAATCAATGTAGAAGTTGAATACGCATCTGAATTCAGATACCGAAATCCAATCATCAACGAAAATGATATTGTGATCGCTGTGTCTCAATCCGGAGAAACCGCTGATACACTTGCAGCATTGGAGCTGGCAAAATCAAAAGGAGCAACAATCCTTGGAATTTGCAACGTGGTGGGATCTTCTATCTCACGGGTCACGGATGCCGGTTCATATACACACGCCGGACCGGAAATCGGAGTAGCTTCTACCAAAGCATTTACCGCACAGGTAACTGTTCTGACATTGATGGCACTTTCTTTAGCTCACAAAAAAGGAACAATCAGCGAATCAAAATTCCGCACCATGCTTTCCGAATTGGAAATCATTCCGGACAAAGTAAAACGCGTATTAGAACGTAATTCAGAGATTGAAGAAATTGCTAAGATTTACAAAGATGCAAACAATGCACTTTACTTAGGAAGAGGAAGTTCTTTCCCGGTGGCATTGGAAGGTGCTTTGAAACTGAAAGAGATCTCCTATATCCACGCAGAAGGATATCCTGCCGCGGAAATGAAACACGGCCCAATCGCTTTGATCGATGAAGAAATGCCGGTTTTCGTTATTGCAACCAAAGGAACTTCTTACGAAAAAGTAGTCAGTAATATCCAGGAAGTAAAAGCCCGTAAAGGAAAGATCATCGCAATTGTTACGGAAGGCGATACGGACGTAAAAGCAATGGCGGACCATGTGATCGAAATTCCGGAAACGGACGAGCATTTGGTTCCGATCCTGGCAACTATTCCGTTCCAGTTATTGAGTTACCACATTGCGGTAATGAGAGATTGTAATGTGGATCAGCCAAGAAATTTGGCGAAGTCGGTGACGGTAGAATAAATGATATCGAATTGAACTAAAACACGAAGGGCGCGATTAATCGCGCCCTTCGTGTTTTTTATATTTAGGGTTTGGTAGAACTTATTTACCGGGAAATCACATTCCCTTTCAACATGATTTCCTCCTTATAAAGCGTGATTTTCATATTTTTTATTGATTCTTGCTCATTGAAATAGACGGTATGAGAAATCAAACCCGGACCACTGATCATCAATGAAACAGGTTCCTTACTTTTACTCCAATCCAACGGAATTTTGAATTTTCCATCTTTGTCAGGACTCGCTGTAGCGATCACATTTCCCGAAACATTCATCAATTGAATAGTTACAAGGTCGTATGCCTTTCCATCTATCAGGATAGTCCCGCTTGTAAATTTTTCATCCGTATGGTCGTAAAACTCAATCACACTTACCATTCCGTCCAAAGGTTCCTGGTAAATTATCTGAGCCGTATCAATCGGCGCGACCTGGGCATTCAGGTGAACAGCGGAAAAAGTGGTCAAAGCCAAACCCAATGCAACGGCTTTCAGATCAAAAGAAAACGACCGATGAGGTATCGAAAGGGAATAATTCTTCTCCATCTGCTCCGGCCGGAATCTTCCACAAACAGATTCCTCCTTCTTTCCGCTCATGTAGTCTACAATAGAGAAATCCGACATGGAACTAAAATCCACCACCGTTTTGCTGCACGCTTCACAAAAGCGGCCTTTTGCTTCCGGTTTCATCTTCGCCCAATCTTCGTGACAAGGATCATCAATGCTATATTTAACTGTTTTTGCTTTCATGACTGCAGCTATTAATTATCAACCAGCTTTACTTTCCCCATTTTCATCGGGCGCTCGTGTAAAGTAACTTTCAGGTTTCCCAAAGACTGGTGATTCTCGAAATAGATGATTTGAGAGGAATATCCGGATGCACTAACCCGGATAGAAGCCGGACTGTTCGTCCAATCCAAAGGAATCTTAAACGTTCCATCCTTAGAAACTTCGATCGCAGATAATTCAACGGAACTTCCATCCACCAAAGCAACTTTGATTTCACTGACTCTTTTCCCGTTCAACTTCACTTTTCCGCTTACAAATTTTTCATTGCTGTGATCGTAAGACATCGCAACCTCGCCCTGGACCATCACTTTCGGTTCATTGATCGAATCATGCTGTTCAATTTGTACTGAATTTTGTGCTAGAGAAGGTAACGCAGAAAATGTACTCAATGCAAGCCCCAAAGCAACTGCTCTCAAATCGAATTGAAAAGAAGACGGATTTGATTTTGGTAAAAAATAGGTTTTTGCCAATTGATCTTCTCCAAAGCGGCCACAAACCGATTGGTGCTTGTTATTTTCCAAATAATTCACAATGGAGAAATCAGACATCGCGCTGAAATCCACAACCGTTTTACTACATGAACTGCAGAAACGGCCCTGTGCTTCCGGATTCATCCGGTCCCAGTCTGCATGACAAGGATCTTCGATTTTATAGTTTATTTTCTTCGGTTTCATGGCTGCGTTTTTTTAGATTACATTCAGTTCGGGAATTGGTTCAATGGCTAGATGTTATTCTTCCGTTTTTTTGATGCTGACATTTCCAATCTCGATCTTTTGAAGGATCTGGTCCTCTTCAACCTTCACATCTCCCTGGATAACCTCTATTTGCCCACGGATCATGATCTCCTCTTCGAGCAATTCAATTTTTAAACCGGAAAGAGAAGCCTGGTATGGAAAATAAATTCCTTTCGTTTGATAACCTTCTCCTGAAACTTCAATAGATTCAGGATGCAGATCCCAATTCAGGTCAAATACAAAATTCCCTTCTGAATCAGGATGAATCCTCTTCAGTTCTCCGCCATCAGCATCCATCAATAAAACAGTTATCTGTTCAAAATTATCCCCCGAAATGAGGATCTTACCACTTGCCTTTTTCTCCTTTTCGTGATTGGAATTCACATGAGCAACCGTTCCAACGACCATTGGATTAACTCTAATCAAGGTGTCAATTTTCGCCGGATCTCGTGACTCGGTTTGCGAAAAACTATGAACAGCGCAAAAGGTAGTCAAAGCCAAACCGAGAACAACCGCACGTAAATCAAACGTTGGTGCAAAAACCGGTTGATTTAAGTTGTAAACACGATCCAGCTGCGGCTTTGTAAATCGTCCGCAAACTTTTTCCTGTTTGTGATTTTCCAGGTAAGAAACTATTGAGAAATCCGACATGACAGTAAAATCTACCACTGATTTCTCACACGATCCGCAGAAACGGCCGTTCGTTTCAGGCGTCATATCGTTCCAACTCTTATCACACGGATTTTGGATCGAATATTGAATTTTTTTTGCTTTCATCACTTCCAGTTTAATTCAGTTGTCCTTATAATCTATCCGGATTCGGAGTCAGCCGAATTACTCGTCCGATCATCATTCCTGCTTCTTCCATTTCAATCTGAATATCAGAAAGAGTATTCATAGATTCAAAGTAACGTGTCTCCGTATTGTATTCAGAACCCGAAACCTCAATTGAAGCAGGATTCTTTTTCCAATCCAGGACAAATTCAAAATTACCGTTCGAATCTGGCTTAACCGTCTGTAAGACTCTGCCTTTTGTATTTTTCAGCTGAATTGAGATCCCTTCAAATGAATCGGACTGAATCCGGATCTTTCCTTTGGCAACTTTTTCTTTAGAATGATCGATTGGCCTGTAAGCAATTGTCCCGACAATAACCGGATGGATCAGAACAGTGGTATCAACAGCCTCAGGATTTTTAGGTATTTCCGTTTGAGAAAAACTATGAACCGCCGAAAAAGTAGTCAACGCCAATCCCAAAACAACTGCTCTCAAATCAAATACAGGAGCAAAAACCGGTTGATTCAATTTGTAAACATGATCCAACTGGGGTTTGGAGAATCTTCCACACACTTTTTCGTTTTTATGGTTTTCCAGGTAATTCACAATGGTAAAATCCGGCATCCCGGTAAAATCAATGACCGAATGGTCACAAGACCCGCAGAAACGGCCATTTGTCTCCGGCTGCATGTCATTCCAGCTCTTATCACAAGGATTTGGAATGGAATATTGGATGGATTTCGACTTCATAGTATGATTTTTTTGACAGTACAGTGTATAACTCCAAAAGTTCAGAACTATTTTGTGGATTTATTAACTTCCCGTTTGATCGATTCGTTTTTTTATTAAATTTATTCAAAACCAGTTTGTTAATGATCCGAATAAAACGATTTCAGAGAACACTAATCATACTGTTAGCCGCCATTAATTCGCTTTTCTATTCCAGTTCGCGTTACCACTCGCTGCCTGAGATTCTTTCCACCACAGTTCTCTTTACCGGAACAGTTACGCTATTCGTATTTAGCTATGTATACATACAAAACAGTTCGCGCAGAAAGAAAGCAAAGGTTAAATCCTAGTTAATCCCGCATTTCCTGCTTTTTTATAGTCCTCAAATTGACTTTTTTAGGTATTTTTGAGCAACTTCGAAAAAAAGCTAATGGGTAAAAGTTCTATTTTCCTGGCACTGATTGCTGGCGCACTTGTACAATTTCAGGCAAAAGCGCAAGAATTTACTCCTGAAAAAATGTGGTCTCTCAATCGAATTTCAGGAACGATGGGTTCATCCAATGAAGAATGGATGATCTATCAGAGCACCAAAACCGATTACACGGTTAACAAAAGCAAAACGAGCACTTTTTTGGTCGAATTGAAAACCGGGAAAACAAGTACCCTGGACCTTGACGGAGCCTGGAACTTCATCTGGAATTCAGAAAACCAATTGGTTTTCCTGCAATCAGCAGGCTCGGAAATCGAATTAAAAAGCTTAAATCCTTCTACGAAATCAATCAAAGTAGTGCACAATTTTGGAGCAACAGCAGTTGAAGGTATTGCTCTGAGTCCGGATGGAAAACGATTTGCAACGCTGGAGCCCTTAAAAATCAAACAAACGGTCAAAGATAAATACCCGGATCTTCCACAAACTTCTGGCAGAGTGGAAACCGATTTGATGTATCGCCACTGGAACCAATGGTCATCTGCCGAAGCGCCCCATTTATATTGGTATGAATCATCTGCAGAAGGTAAATTCACCAGGAAAGCGGATGTGATGCAAAGTGAAAACTTTCCTTCCATTACCGGACCATTCGGTGGAATAGAAAGCGTTTGTTTCAGCAAAGACGGACAAACCATTTTTTACTCAACAAAAAAGTTGAGTGGAAAAAACTTTGCTCAATCCACCAATTCAGAGATTTACGCTTACAAAACTTCGGATAAATTCACCACCATTCTTTCTTCTGCTCACAAAGGTTATGACACGAACCCGGCTATCAATTTCACCGGGAAAACGCTTGCATGGCTGAGCATGGAAAAAGACGGTTTTGAGGCTGACAAGAACCGAATCCGGATCATGGATCTGGAAAGCAGACAGGAAAAAGACCTGACTGCGGGAATGGATGTCAGCGTGAATGATTTTGCCTGGCACCCTTCCAAAGAAATTATTTATTTCACAGCTACTATCAAAGCTACCAAGCAATTGTATTCTCTAGATGTGAAGACAGGGAAAATTCAGCAATTGACTTCAGATCGTTGTGACTACGTAAGTTTCAGCGTTATGAAAGACCGCATTTTGCTGGAAAGACAAGACATGATCCATCCAACAGATATTTGGATATTCACACCGAAAACAAGCTTCAATGAGCAGTTGACCAATTCCAATAAAGAAGAACTAACTGGAATTGCTGAGCCAACTGTGCAAGAAAAATGGATCACCACAACGGATGGAAAAAAGATGCTCACCTGGGTGATTTATCCGCCGAATTATGATCCTGCGAAGAAATATCCGGCTTTACTTTATTGCCAGGGAGGCCCTCAAAGTCCTGTTTCACAATACTTCTCTTACCGTTGGAATTTCCGTTTGATGGCTTCACAGGGATACATTGTCATTGCTCCAAACAGAAGAGGACTTCCCGGATTCGGGCAGGAATGGAACGATGCCATTTCGAAAGATTGGGGCGGGCAGGCAATGCGTGATTATTTAACGGCTACAGACAGCTGTGTGGCTCAAATTCCGTCCATCAACAAGGACAAACTTGGAGCAGTTGGAGCCAGTTACGGTGGATATTCTGTTTATTATTTAGCAGGAATTCATGAAAACCGTTTCAAAGCTTTCATTTCGCACTGCGGTTTATTCAACCTGGAAAGCTGGTATGGTACAACGGAAGAATTATTCTTCGCGAATTGGGATATCGGCGGACCTTATTGGCTTCCGGAGAACAAAGAGTTGTATGCGAAGAACAGTCCACATAAGCTGGTCGACAAATGGAATACTCCGATGCTTGTAATTCACGGAGGAAAAGATTTCCGCGTTCCCGAATCAGAAGGAATGCAGGCATTCCAGGTTCTTCAACTAAAAGGAATTCCAAGTAAATTCCTGTATTTCCCGGATGAAGGACACTGGGTTACAAAGCCACAAAACAGCATGCTGTGGAACAGGGAGTTTTTCGATTGGTTAAATACCTATTTGAAATAAGAGCCAGCCTCGGCTGGTGAAGATTGAGCAAAGCAATGACAAATTGCTTTAGGTGAAAGACAACAAGCGTTAACGCAGCTATTAGGAAGTAACAAAAAATAAAGCCGATCAACACAACCACCCAAAAGCAATTATAAAATAGACTCTTCAAACAGTCTGATAAAAAATAAAAAAAATAAAGAGATATGTGGAATAGAATAGCCAATATCATTCTGAGAAATCGTTTTATCATCCTTGCCATCATGGCATTGCTGACCGTTTTATTCGGTTATTATGCACTGACCGGTTTAAGGATCGACAATAAGTATGGAAACATGCTTCCGAAAGAAAGTCCTACACAGGTTACTTACCTGAATTTCAAGAAAATGTTTGGCGAAGACGGATCTGCGTTAGTGATTGCTATCCAGGACAAAGATTTGTACACCAAGGAGAAATTCCTTCTGTGGAAGAACCTGGGAGATTCCATTCTGCAAATCGACGGGGTAATTTCCGTCATCTCAGAAGCGAAACTATTCAACCTGATTAACGATACGGCAAACAGTCAGTTCACAATTAAACCGATCTTCTCGGATGTTTCTTTTAAAGAAAAATCCATTGATCAGATCAAGAGTGAAATTCGCAGAAATCCGCTTTATAGCGGCATCATGTACAATGACTCCGCCCACGTTAGTTTGATGATGGTTACCCTGGATGAAAACTTTTTGGTCGATAAAGAGAAACAGAAAGTAGTTATTGAAATCGAAGAACTGGCAAAATCCTACGAGAAACAATTCAATCAAATGCATTTCGCCGGTTTGCCGCACATGCGTGTATTAATCGGGAAACGGGTGATGAAGGAAATGTACGTTTTCGTGATCCTTTCTATGCTGATCTCCTTCGGAATCATGTATTTCTTCTTCCGCTCAGTTCGTGTAACACTCATCAGTATCATCGTTGTTGCGATTACCGTAATCTGGGCCATGGGAACTATCGGATTGTTCAATTACAACATTTCCATCATGATGGCGCTTATTCCACCACTCATGATCGTTATCGGGATTCCGAATTGTATTTACCTCTTCAATAAATACCATTACGAGTTCAAACAGCACGGCAATAAGATCAAAGCACTGACGCAGGTAATCCGTAAAACAGGAACGGCTATGTGGTTAACAAACGTAACCACGGCAATCGGTTTCATGACATTCCTCTTTACAAGTTCTACCAAGTTCTTTGAATTCGGAGTTATCTCATCCGTAAACATCATGCTCTGTTATGTTGTTTCCTTGTGCCTCATCCCGATTTTCGCCTCTTTCTCCAAACAACCGAAGACAAGACATTTAAAGCACCTTGACCGTAAAGCGGCTGTGAAGTTCCTGGAAAAACTGGTGAAAATAACATCCAATAATCGTCGTGCTGTTTACATCATTACTATTCTATTGACTATTGGTACGGGTATTGGTATTTTCTTCATGAAAGTTACCGGGAATATTACGGGTGATCTACCTGCAAAAGATCCGATCCTGGTAGACATCCAGTTTATGGAAGCCAATTTTGGCGGAGCAGTTCCGTTTGAAGTATTGATCGATTACAAGGAAAAGGGACGTTTGTTTGGTAAAAACACCATGCAAAGCGTAGAAGAAGTTCAGGATATGCTTGCCAAAGATACTTTATTCGCAAAAAGCTTGTCTATTGTAGATTTCGTGAAAGTTGTGAATATGGCTTATTACAACAACAATCCCGAGCAATACAAGATCTTTGCTACCAAAGACAAACTGCGGTTGAACTCCTACTTAAAGAATTTATCTACAACTACCAATAATTCGACCTTATCGATCAAAGAATTAGTGGATACAACAAATCACATTCTTCGAATCCGTACTTCTATGAAGGATTTGGGGTCGTATGAAGTTGAAGACGAGGTGCATCTGATCGAACACCGCATTGACAGCATTATGAATCCCGATAAACCGGCCTTAGAGAAATACTATGCCAAGGTTGCAAAAGGGAAAAATCAATACATTGATTCTATCTTCGATTTATCAAGCGGAGTTTACAACAATCTAACGTCTATCTTTTCCAACGGAGACGACAAAAAACAGTATGCTTTTGATTCCGATCCGGCATTGATAAGAAACTACTTCGGAAAACCAACGTTTAAGAAAAAGCTGCGTGAAGCAATAGATAAGGAATATTACGATGTTACGCTAACAGGAACTTCCGTGGTAGCTTCCGAAGGAACAAAATACCTGGTAAGTAACTTAACTTCCAGTATTGTTTTTGCAGTTATTTCAATTGCGGCTTTGATGTGTCTATTGTTTTATTCGTTCCGAATGGTGGTCGTGTCTATGATCCCTAACTTAATTCCAATGGCAGTCACAGCCGGAATTATGGGAATCTTCGGAATTCCATTGAAGCCTTCTACCCTATTGATTTTCTCGATTGCATTGGGTATTACGGTCGACAATACGATCCACTTCCTGGCACATTACCGCCATGAGTTGAAAACTAAAAAGTGGGATCTCAAAGAATGTATAGCAATCTCGATTCGTGAAACCGGTTTGAGTATTATTTATACTTCCGTGATCTTATTCTTCGGATTCATCGTGTTCGTATTCTCTGATTTCGGGGGAACTCAGGCCTTAGGATATTTGTCTGCCATCACCTATTTTGTGGCACTTTTCACAAACCTGATCTTATTGCCGTGTTTGCTTTTAAGCTACGAACGCAGATTAACTACCAAATCATTTGAAGAACCATTGTTTGAAATCTACGATGAAGATTCGGATGTAAGCTGGGATTTATTGACGATCGAAGGATCCGAAGATACAAATACCGAGAAACCGACTTCACCAAAAGAAGATGAAGAGCCCTCAAACGAAACAAAAGAAGACTAAGTAATGAAAGGAATCATTCTTGCCGGAGGTTCCGGTACACGGCTCCACCCGCTAACATTGGCCATTAGTAAACAGCTAATGCCAATTTATGACAAACCGATGATTTACTATCCTTTGTCTATTTTGATGACTGCCGGAATTCGTGAGATCCTGATCATTTCAACTCCTCATGATCTTCCTCAGTTTAAAAAATTACTGGGCGATGGCAGCAAACTGGGCTGTACTTTTTCTTACGCTGAACAGGCAGAACCAAACGGACTTGCACAGGCATTCGTTATCGGTGAATCATTTATCGGGAACGACTCTGTTGCACTTATTTTAGGAGACAATATTTTCTACGGCGTTGGAATGGATGAATTGCTGAAAGAAAATGCAAATCCGGAAGGAGGCGTTGTTTATGCTTATCATGTAAGTGATCCGGAACGTTACGGAGTAGTTGAATTCGATGAGGTGATGAATGTGCTTTCTATTGAAGAAAAGCCCGCAAAACCAAAATCAAACTACGCGGTTCCGGGATTATATTTCTATGACAACAACGTGATTGAGATCGCAAAGAACTTAAAACCTTCTGCACGCGGCGAATACGAAATTACGGACGTAAATGCAGAATATCTGAAACGCGGTAATTTGAAAGTGGCCATTTTAAGCAGAGGAACTGCCTGGCTGGATACGGGCACTTTCCCTTCCCTGATGCAAGCCGGACAATTTGTTCAGGTTATCGAAGAAAGACAAGGTCTGAAAGTGGGTTGTATCGAAGAGATCGCTTACCGAAACGGATTTATTTCTGCCAATCAACTAAAAGAAATTGCTGAACCTCTTGTGAAAAGTGGTTATGGCACCTATTTGCTGCAACTACTGAAAAAATAATGACTGGTCTTCATCAATATACTACTTATCTTGAAAGTCAAATTTCGGGACTGAAGCTGGCTGATGAGCCGCGTAATTTGTTTGTTCCTTTAGACTATTTCCTTTCTCTTGGTGGAAAACGCCTGCGCCCGATCCTCACAGTAATCAGCGGTGAGATTTTCAATATTCCGAAAGAAGAAAGCATTCATGCCGCTTTGTGTATCGAACTCTTCCATAACTTTTCCCTGATCCATGATGATATTATGGATGAAGCTCCTGTTCGCAGAGGAAAACCTACTGTGCACACCAAATGGAATTCGAATGTTGCCTTACTTTCCGGAGACGCCATGTTCATTGAAGGATATAAGCAATTGGCAAACTATTCAGATCATAGGCTTGCCCTCTTATTGAGACGCTTCAATGAAACAACCATTGAAGTATGTCAGGGACAACAATTGGATATGGATTTCGAAAAACTGGAAACCGTTTCTGAACCGGAATACATTGAGATGATCCGCTTAAAAACTTCCGTTTTATTAGGATGCGCTTTGGAATTCGGGGCAATTCTTGGAAACCGGGACGAAGAGATTCGACGAAACATCTACGAATTCGGTGTTTCATTGGGAATTGCTTTTCAAATCCAGGACGATATCCTGGACCTGTACGGTAATCCGGAAGTCTTCGGGAAACAGGTTGGCGGAGATGTTCTTTCCAATAAAAAAACGCTGCTTTTCTTAAAAGCCAAAGAACTGGCAAAGACCAATTCGGATAATCGTTTTACCCGGTTAGTACAAATGCTTCCGGATGCTGAAAAGGTAGAATATGCAAAAAGGTTATTCGACGAACTTGGGGCTAAATCAGCTGCTTTTGATGCAGTGAACGGGTATTACGACCAGGCAATGAACAATTTGAAACAACTGGAGTCAAACGGCTTTAAAACGGAAGCACTTCATGCATTGGCACAATTCCTGATCACACGGGAACTTTGATTTTCCATTTGGCAAAAATCCCCTATCTTAGAGGAAAATCAAACGATGAGAACACTTAGACTTCCCCTTTTCACATGCATTGCGGTACTTGTTCTTCTACTCGATTCTTGCGGCAAATATCCGGATGGCCCTAATTTTTCAATCCTGTCACGCAAAACCCGCATTGAAAATGTATGGGTATTGAAAGAAGTCATACACGTAAACGGTTCTGTAGAACAAAACCCTACTCCCGGATACACCACTGAATACACCAGCGATGATAAAGTCATTCATACCAATGGCGAAGTTACTTTAAACGGCGAATGGGATCTGGTAAATGACAAGAAAGATCTTTTTGTCTCCTATGAGGGAATAGGAAGTACCACTTATGAAATAAGAAAGCTGAAATCGAATGAACTTTGGTTGAAAACCCATTCGGGTGAAGTTCTCAAATACGAACCGGATTAATCGACCTTCTTTTTCTTATGCTGCTTCAACACTTCGTGGATAAACACAATTGGAAGTAACATACTCAAATTGTAGTAAAGATCTTCCAAAGGAATGGTCCCGATCCGGATTCCCATGATGTGATTCTCAGAATACCAAACCACAGGTTCATCTGTAAAGAAACCCGTCAATGCTCCATTCACAATCAAAAACGGAACCAGGCAAACCAGGAATGCCAATGCAAAATAGTTGAACCACTTTGCTTTCAATCGAAAGTGGATCCCGATGATCAGTAAGCTGGAAAGGGAACAAGCAGTTAAAGTGTACCAATTCCGAAGGTAAAAGATCGTAAGCAGCAATCCTGAAAGAACCATCGCAAAGGCAAAAGCACGACCTAAGAGATCCAATTTCAAATTTGGGAAATAGCCTCTGATCACTTCATAAACAAAAACGCAGGCATAAGGAACAACCAGGAAGAATAAGACTTCTTCCAATGGTAAACGAAACAAATAGATTCCCCGGACATATTTCGGGTTGAAGCCCCAAACTTCGTGAACGGTAAAATAATTATCCCACAATAAAAAGAACAAACCAACGAGAAGTATTGCGGGAAAAACGGTTCTCCAGTGTTTATAGAAATGAATCTTCTTATCGAAACTCAATAGAAATGGGAAAACGATTGTTCCGAAGATGATCCACAAATACAAACTCATTTAGCAGCTTTCTTTTGTTTGAAGATTTTTTTCGCCTCGCTGTAATACTTCATCGGCACAATCAGCAAGCCGAAACATTCTCCGTCTTCCTTATTCAAATGTTTGTGATGCATTTTATGTGCACGCCTGATCGCTAAGAAATAAGGTGTATCGATCTCACGGATCCATTTAAACCGGCGGTGAATAAATACATCATGAATGAGAAAATAAGTAAATCCGTAAGCCATGATGCCAAATCCCATCCACACAAATCCATACTGCTTGTACATTAAACCCAGCATGATCCCTAACCAGCTTGGAACTGCAAAAATGAGAAAGAATACATCGTTGCGTTCAAAGAAACCAGGTTCTCCCTGGTGATGGTCCCTGTGGAAATACCACATAAAACCATGCATGGCAAACTTGTGTGCAGACCATGCCGCGAACTCTGTAACGAAGAAAGTTGCTATTAAGATCAATATGCCTGCCCAGGTTGGAATCATCTGTTTAAAATTGCAAAAAATATCACTAAAATTACGAATAATCCGACACTAACTTTATTCGTTTCCATCGTTTTCCGTTTCAAAACCCAATAAGAGAAGATCGTAGCGAAAACCATCCAGCAAATATAATTGTACATGGGAATGGAATTGTTCTCCCAGTACCAAAATCCGGAACGAATAGCAACCGGTTCAATGATCCAGTCTAACCCCGTCATCAATGCTCCGGAAATAATTGCTTTTAATACTAATGGAATTTGCCATTTATGAACAATTGCTGTTGCAGTAAATGTGAGTAAGACCCAGTTCAAGCCGATTATTAAAGGAATATCATCCAATTTATATCCCAAAACGCTGCCATAACGATAATGCCCGAAAAGTATGGATGTATGAACACCGATCCATTCAATGGTGAAACCTAACGCGGCTATTAAAACCAGGTCGATGTGCTTTTTAAGGGAATAATCTTTGAACGACAAATACAAACAGCCAAATGACAATAAGAGATTGTAAGGCGTTAAAGCCAAAAAATAATTCCGGGAACTGGTGTGCAGACCAATTAATCCGACGGTGTAAAAGATTATTAAGACTACTAAGAGTAAGTTTTGCTTTTTTACAGGACTCATTTGCTAGGTTAATTTAACTCCAAATAAACAGACATCATCTACCTGACTAAGCGGTCCTTTCCAGGACTGGAAATGTTCTTTCAGTAAATCATGCTGTACAGTTACTTTCTCGGTTGAAATACTCAATAAGTAATCATGCAGGTTTGCCAGTTTTAGTTTTTTTCCTTTTTCTCCGCCAAACTGATCGGCATAACCATCCGTATAAGCGAAGAGTTCATCACCAGGTTCGAGTTGAATGGTATAAGTTTGGAAACCGGTCATAACATCACTTTTCCCAACCGGCATTTTATCGGCTGGAAATTTAATAAGTTCGCCGCCACGCACCACGATTGGATTGTTGTAAGCTGCTGTGTACGAGAGGTTTCTTCCCGTTTCATCAAAACAAAACAAAACTCCGTCCATTCCGTCCCTGGCACCATCATGAGAAATTGATTCTACCAGGCGTTTTCTGACATGATCAAAGATCTTCCCGGGTTCTTCAATTCCCAATTGATTGATGGCCTCACTTAAAAAAGTAATGTTCAAAGCACTCATAAACGCTCCCGGAACTCCGTGTCCGGTACTGTCGCAAATGGCCAGGTAAAACTTGCCGTTTCGTTTGGTTGCCCAATAAAAATCACCGGAAACAATGTCTTTGGGTTGAAAGAAAATGAAGGATTCCGGAAGTGCTTCTTTTAATAAAGTGTCCTGAACCAACAAGGATTCCTGGATGCGTTTCGCGTAGTGGATTGAATCCAGGATTTCGGTTTGCTTTTCTTCGATCAGTGTTTTCTGATCTTCAATTTCTTCGTTCTGCCTGTTCAGCAAAGCATTCGCTTTCTTCTTAGCCTGGTTCGATTTAAAGCTGATTCCCAATGAGATCACAATCAAACCCCCGATCAGGAACAAACCAAGGATGAGGTTGCTCTTTCGCCCATTTTCAGCAGTAATCAATTGATTCGTCTGTTTCGAAAGTGCTAAATCCTGTTCTTTTCTTTCTAATTCATTCAGGGAATTCAAGGTTGCAATCTGGTTGGTAACGGCCTCCAGGTCTGTTTTTTCCTCCAAAGCATTTGCCTTTTCAAAATATTCAAGCGATTTCTTATAATCCCCGGATTTTTTTAAGATCTCTGCCAGGGTATTGTAAGTTCGAACCAATGCGTTGGCATCTTCCGAATCCTTAAATGCTTCCATAGCATTCTCCGCATGTTGAATGGCTTCTTTGGTTTTTCCCATTCCATCATAAATCGTAGCTTTCGTCAATTGTATTTCTGCATAACTCAGCAGATCTGCATCTTTGTCTGACAATTTCTCAGCCATTTCAGCCGATTTCAATGCTTCCGGGTATTTCTTTACATCTGACAGGTAATTCGATTCTGCTCGGTAATAAGTAAACCAAACTCCGTCTTCATTTAAGCGCCGGGCAACTTTTCTCAATTCTGCAAGCGTTTCTTTTGCTTTCGAAAATTGCTTCGTCTGACGATAATCCAAACTCAAATTATACAGGATCGTTTCAAGCAAGCGGTAATTCCCGGACTTTTCAACTTCTTTCTTCGCTATTAACCCGTATTTGATGGACTGCGTCACCATGTTTCGCTCGTGGTAAACGGTTCCCAGATTCAGGTAAACAGAACCCAGATCCCCGTTTATTTTTTTACTCAATTTCAATGCCTCCTCGAACTCTTCAATAGCCTGATCGTAAAGTCCAACAGCTTTGTAAGTAACTCCCAGGTTGGTGCACAACACGGATGTGCGTTCGTAATCCTTTAATTGAAGCGCCAGTTCTTTGGATCTTTTGTAATTCTTTAAAGCAAGTGTAAAGTTTCCTTTCTCGTAGTAAACTGACCCCAAATTGGAATAAACGCTCACCAACTTATATTCCTGGTGGTATTTCTTTCGCATGGGGATTAACTCCTCGTAAACCTGAATGGCTTCTGCGTACCTGGAATTCAGGCGGTAATAAACTCCCAAAGTATTCTTGGCGTCCATCACTCCATTCGGATAACTTTTCTTTCGCGCCAAATCCATTCCTTTTTGAAGGTACAAATAAGTCGAATCCAGCGAAAAATCCAGGTAAGCCCACGAAATCTCATTGTATTGATAGACACGCATGGTATCTGAAGAAACAGGTTTCCGGAGCGCCATTTTCATACTGTCCAGGTATTCGGTTTGACCGAAAGACCAAGAACATGTAAATAGCACTATCCCTAAAATCCAGCTTCGCATGATTCGAAGATACTTAAAATTCAAAATGATGAATGCAAAATTCAAAAATGATCACCGAAAGGTTCATAATTCCGGATTCAGAAGCACTCTCTCTTTCCCACTGATGCGCAGATGAAGGAAGTCGCCTACCGGTCGACTTTATATCCACAACTCCAATTCATATAGTGGAAAATCAGAGGCGTCTGGTAAGCGCCCATTAAAATCAGTGCATCTGTGGTAAAACAAAAATAATGGGAGCTAACTAGTACAAAAAGTTATTGAACGGATAGCGAATAGCGAAGATGCGCTTGATCTCGGAATACATGGTTTCTTTCAGCTCTTCCACATTTTCTTTGTCTGTTGCAGAAATGAAAACACATTTGGTAGCCGGCAAACGATTCATCCAGGTCTTTTTCAATTCTTCCAGGGTCATGTTCGCTCCGTCCTCATTATCCGGATTATATTGGTAAGCATCTATCTTATTAAAAACAAGGATCATCGGTTTGTCCTTATTGTCCAATTCCGCCAATGTTTCATTCACAATATTTAGCTGATCTTCGAATGTAGGATGCGAAATATCTACCACATGGATCAACAAATCGGCTTCGCGCACTTCATCCAGGGTAGATTTGAACGATTCCACCAATTGATGAGGTAGTTTTCGGATAAATCCAACCGTATCTGTCAGCAGGAAAGGCAGGTTTTCGATCACCACTTTGCGGACGGTCGTATCAAGTGTTGCGAATAATTTATTCTCTGCAAACACGTCTGATTTACTCAACAAGTTCATCAGCGTACTCTTTCCAACATTGGTATAACCAACCAGGGCCACACGCACCAGTTGTCCGCGATTACCTCGCTGAACCGACATCTGCTTATCGATCTCCTTCAATTTTTCTTTCAGGAGCGCAATACGCGTTTGAATGATCCGTCTGTCGGATTCAATCTGGGATTCTCCCGGACCACGCAAACCAATTCCTCCTTTCTGACGCTCCAGGTGAGTCCACAAGCGTTTCAATCGCGGAAGCATGTATTGCATTTGAGCTAGTTCCACCTGTGTTTTCGCATGCGAAGTTCTTGCACGGGAAGCAAAAATGTCCAGGATCAGGATGTTTCGATCAAGGATCTTACATTCCAGTTCTTTTTCAATATTCCGAAGCTGTGAAGGCGAAAGTTCATCGTCAAAAATGACCAGTTCAATCCCGTGTTCTTTGATATATTCTCTGATTTCTTCCAATTTACCCGTTCCAACAAAGGTGCGCGGGTTTGCCATCGGAAGTTTTTGTGTAAATCGTTTGACAGCTGTTGCACCTGCAGTTTCTGCCAAAAATTCCAATTCATCCAGGTATTCGTGAGCCTGTTCGTCAGTCACTGGAGATACTGTAATTCCAACAAGTACGCAGGTTTCTTCAACCGCATCGACTAAAACGTGACCTTCACTCATTTTTTTATTTTCGTAAGTTTTGAACGAATCTGACTACTCCTTTAATTTCTGCTGTACTCAGCATATCTTCATAGGGCATCATTCCTTTATCATTTCCTTTTCGGATCATTTTCTCAATCGCTTTTTCATCCAGTGTACTGATCGACAAATCCTTTGCATTGGATGCTTTCAATGTTCCATCCGGTCCGTGGCAGGAAGCACAGTTCAATGTATAAACAGCTCTTGCATCTTCCAAAGAGATCGGTTCATTTGAAATGGACTCTTTTTCCACTTTCGGTGTTTCCGTTTCGCCGCAACCGGCACTCAGCAAACAAAGCGCAGAAAAAACGAGGATACTGTTTTTTAGAACCATGATCCTCCTAATGCTGTTCTGAACGGCCATGGAATTGCAGCAAAAATGATAATCAAAACGATGGTATACCAAAGAAGGATTGTCTTATGCTTTTTAGCAGGTTCCAATGCCTTTTCTGCTTTCTTTCTACCTATTGTAATCAATGTTACGGCAATCACCATCAACAAAATATGTTCTAAACCGAAGAAACGGTATTGCGGATTTTTCATCCAGCCTTCTGCATAAGAGATTTTACCCGTCCCGAACGACACAATTGTTCCTACCAAAATCTGGATGTGCAGCATCACCATCGCGAACAAATTCAGCATTTTATCGCCTTTTTCGTATTTCCCGCTTTTCAATTTTAAAATTGCATTCACAATTGCGAAAACCAATAATGCCAATGCCAACCAGCGTAATCCCGAATGTACATGTATCAATGCGCCCATAATAAGTCAGTTTTTGACAAAATTACCGAAAAAAAGACCTCATTGGTCGAACTGAATCACTTATTTCCGCATAGAATCACTATTTTTCAGCCCTTAAAACCAGAAGTTTCCCAAAATGATTCGTTATATTTTTGCTCTCTTATTTCCACTGAGCGTTTTTTCACAAGCTGAAAGGCCTCAGAATGGAGTTAAAGCCCCATCTGCAAACTCATTTGTACTTACGAATGTCAACATCCTCATCTCTCCGGATAAAACCATTGAAAATGGTGCCATCACTGTAAGAGACGGGAAAATCACAGCAGTTGACAAAATCTTGCTCACTGCTCCAAAAGATCTGGTAGTCATTGACGGACACAACGCAGTAGTTGTTCCTTCTTTCATTGAAGTGAATTCCAGCATGGGAATTCCTGTCGACCAAAAACCAGAGCATAAAAGCGGCCCTTACTATTGGAATCCGTCTATTCGTGCGGAATTCGATGCAATAGACTGGTACAAAACTGATGAAAAGCTGAGTGCCGAATACCAGAAAATGGGTTTCGGTTCGGTATTGGTCCACCGCAACGACGGTTTGGCCCAGGGATATGGTTCTTTGATGCAGTTGGGAACATCAAATACTGATAACCTTCCGTTTTTAAGCAAAGCAGCTTCTTTCTATTCTTTCAGAAAAGGAACTTCACACCTGGAATATCCTAGTTCTTTGGTTGGTTCCATTGCCCTGCTTCGACAATCTTTTTACGATGCACAATGGCATTCGGAATATGGAAAAGATGCCAATTATACGCTGGATGCTTTAACGCTGCAATTGAAAAAACCGGCATTCTTTCTATTGGATGATAAAGCAGATGTGTTTCGTGTAAAGTCTTTCATGCGCGAATTTAAACGCGATTTTACGGTAATCGGAACCGGACAGGAGCAATTCCTGGGAGCTGCCTGGGATACATTGAAAGTTCAGCTGGTTATTCCAATTAATTTTCCGGAGGCTTTTGATTTGAAAGATCCGTACTTAGCTCATGAAATTCCTTACAGCGAATTGAAAATTTGGGAAATGGCTTCCCGCAATCCCGGATTCTTATTCAAACACAAAGTTCCCTTCATTACTTCGGCTTCAGGTCATACATCGGCGGCAGATTTCTGGAAACACATTCACCAGGCTTTGGCAGCAGGTTGGTCCGTCAATGATGTATTGCGTTCGCTAACCGTTGCACCGGCAACTTTATTAGGTGTTCAAAAAGAATTGGGGACCATTGAAGTGGATAAATGGGCAAACTTTACGGTTTACGATCAAAATCCTTTCCTTTTCCAGGCAAAAGTGCTGGAAATCGTTTCAAAAGGAGAGCGAAAAGTAATCCAAAATGTCCCAATCGCAGATATTCGCGGAACTTACAGTTTAAATATAGACGGTTCAAAATACTGGCTGGAAATTGCCGGGACACCCAATCAGCCGGAAGGTAAAGTGAAATTGGTTCGTACGATCCAGGATTCACTGACACTTGCCAATAAATCAGATACATTGACTAACACTGCGAAACTTTCATTGGTAAACAACGATATTGCCATTCATTTTACACAGCTGGTTGACGGTGAAAAACAATCTTTTAGTTTAAAGGGTGATGTAAACCCACGGGTGCTAATCTTTGAAGGCGAAGGAACGAACAACAAAGGAAAATGGATTAAGTGGAGCGCACTTCGCAATAAGAAATACGAAGCAAAGGATGAAAACAAGCAAGCCTGGACAGCGGATACGCTAAGCATTCCTGCCGCTCGTTTCCCGAATAGTGCTTTTGGTTTTACTACTCCGCCGAAACAATCGGTGATCATTTTCGAACAGGCTACCATCTGGACCAATACCGATGAAGGAATTATCCAGGAAGGAACGGTTATTGTTGAAAACGGCAAGATCAAAGCCATTTACAAAGGATCTTCCACGTATATGAAACCGAATGATGCGATTGTGATCAATGCACGCGGAAAAATCCTTACAACCGGAATTATTGATGAACATTCACACATTGCTTTAACGCGTGGCGTTAACGAAGGCGGGCAGGCTGTAGCTTGTGAAGTTCGTATGGAAGACGCTATCAACGCGGAAGATATTGATGTTTACCGCCAGCTGGCTGGTGGAGTAACAGCTGCTCAATTATTGCACGGATCTGCTAACCCGATTGGAGGTCAGTCTGCTTTGATCAAACTGAAATGGGGACATTATCCGCATGAATATGCAATCAGGAACGCTCCGAAGTTTGTGAAATTCGCTTTGGGAGAAAATGTGAAACAATCGAATTGGGGAGTAAGCAACCGATTCCCGCAAACACGTATGGGTGTGGAACAGGTTTATATTGACGCTTTTGCACGTGCTTTGGCTTATCACCAGGCACAAACTCCTCAAACAGGTAAACACAAAGATAAAAATGCTGTTCCGCCGGCAGTTGACCTGGAACTGGAAGCTTTGTATGAAATTGTTTCGGGCGAACGCCGAATTACCTGTCACAGTTATGTACAGTCTGAGATCAATATGCTGATGCACGTGGCCGATTCATTCGGATTTAAAGTGAATACGTTCACCCACATCCTGGAAGGATACAAACTCGCGGACAAAATGAAAGAACACGGAGTTGGGGCTTCTACTTTTTCCGACTGGTGGGCTTACAAGTTCGAAGTCATGGATGCCATTCCTCAGAATGCAGCTTTGATGACGAATATGGGCTTGACTGTTGCAATCAATTCAGACGATGCTGAAATGGGAAGACGTTTGAACCAGGAAGCCGCAAAAACGATCAAATACGGCGGAATGACCGAAGATCAAGCCTGGAAAATGGTGACATTGAATCCGGCAAAACTGCTTCATTTGGACGACCGCATGGGAACTGTACAGGTTGGAAAAGACGCCGATTTGGTTTTGTGGACAAACAATCCGTTAAGCGTTACTGCAAAACCTATTTACACGGTGGTCGACGGAGAAATCTTATTCGATGCACAAAAGGATTTTGCCTTGCAGCAGGAAATTGCAGCGGAAAAAGCCCGCATCATTGCTAAAATGTCGGAAGAAAGCAAAAAGGGCGAACCAACGAAGCCATTTGCCCGCAAACGCAGAGGTCATTTCCATTGCAACACGTTGGGTGAAGAAGAATCATTCGAAGCAAACGAACATTAATCTTTCCAAACAGAAAACATGAGAACAATCCTATATACTTTTTTGCTTCTGTTGGCAGGTGTCAGCTACGGGCAAAAGAAATACAACAAGATCCTGGTCGAGGGTGCAACTTTGCACATCGGGAACGGACAGGTGATCAGTACCGGCTCTGTTGGAATTGAGAATGGAGTGATCACTTTGGTGAAAAACACGCTTGCTTATACCTATAACAAATCCGACTGGGACACAATCATTAACCTGAGCGGTCATCATCTTTACCCGGGATTTGTAGCACCGAATTCCACGCTTGGATTAACAGAAATTGATGCAGTGCGTGCTTCCCGTGATTACCACGAAATCGGGACTTTCAATCCGCATGTGCGCGCACAAATTGCTTACAACTGTGAATCTTCGGTGATTGAAACAGTTCGTACAAACGGTGTTTTGATCATTCAAACAACCCCACGCGGCGGAAGAATTTCCGGTCAATCGAGTTTAATGGCGAGTTCCTGCTGGAACTGGGAAGACGGAACATTGAAAGCAGATGACGGAATTCACGTTGAATGGCCTGCAGCTTACAGCCGCAACTGGGGTGATCCGGTCACAAAAGCCAATGAATCGTATGAAGAACAAAAACGCGAACTGATTGCTTACCTGACGAATGCAAAAGCACACGCCGGCAATAAAAATCCAAATACACCACTTCAATACAGTGCACTTAGCGACTGTTTTACCGGTGAAAAGCGTTTTTACTTTCATGCCAATGAAGCACAGCAGATCAATGACATCCTGGACCTGATCACGGAACTGGAAATTAAATTCCCGGTAATCGTGGGAGGATCCGAAAGTTATTTGGTGGCTGATCGTTTAAAGATCAAAAAAGTTCCGGTGATGATCGGCCGTTTGCATTCCTTGCCGCAGCATGATGATGATCCTTTCGACCTTCCTTACAAACTGCCATTCTTATTACAGCAATCCGGAGTACAATTCTGTTTGCAGAACGAAGGCGATATGGAAGCTATGAATGCACGCAACCTTCCTTTCCTGGCAGGAACAGCGATGTCTTACGGTTTAACCGAGGAAGAAGCAATCCGCTCCATTACATTGAGTGCCTGCGAAATCATGGGTATTTCAAAAAACTACGGAAGCATAGAAATCGGTAAGAAAGCCACGCTATATTGTTCTGTGGGTTCAGCTTTGGAAATGAAAGGCAACCAGGCTTCTCTCCTACTAATCAATGGTGTTTTTGTACCGACCGGGAATTTTCAAACGGAATTGTATAAAAAGTACCAGAAGAAATATGGGAAGTAAAGAGAAAATGAGTATTCCATCTTCATTTGAAAGGGATCTTTCTTTACTTGCCGGTTAACTCATTCTTAGTTGTTGGGTAATCGACGTGCACTTTTGGGTACGTATACAAATACTTGTGGGGTAACCTTCTTTTACTTCTAACTCATCACTCTTCACTTGCATGGTCACTTATTCTTCGTTGTCGGGTGATCGATATGTACTTGTGGGTTCGTATATGAATACTTGTGAGGTAAACTTCTTTTACTTGTACCTCATCTCCCTTCACTTGCAGGGTCACTTATTCTTAGTTGTCGGGTAATCGATGTGCACTTGTGGGTTAGTATACGAATACTTGTGGGGTAATCTTCTTTTACTTGTGCCTGTCTACTTTAATGTCTTATGACAAATCCTCTTTTGACTTTTGAATTCCCTTTAACCTTTCCTAACAAAAGCTTTATTCCATCCGAACGGGCTTTTTCGATTTTGTTTCCTATTTTTGTTAGACAACATAAAAAACAAATATCATGGCATTTGAATTACCAAAATTAGCATACGCATACGATGCATTAGAGCCGCATATTGACGCTCGTACCATGGAGATCCACTACAGCAAACACCATCAGGCATACGCAACGAATTTAAACAATGCGATTGCAGGAACGGATTTAGAAGGAAAATCTATTGAGCATATTTTACAAAATTGTAAGGACAAACCGGCAGTTCGCAACAATGGTGGCGGTTACTGGAACCACAACTTGTTCTGGGAGATCATGGCACCAAATGCAGGAGGAACTCCAACAGGTGAATTGGCACAGGCTATCAACGATGCATTCGGAACATTTGAGCATTTCAAAGAAGAGTTTGCAAAAGCAGGAACAACTCGCTTCGGTTCAGGTTGGGCCTGGTTGTGTGTGGAAGGCGGAAAATTGGTTGTTTGTTCCACAGCAAACCAGGACAATCCATTGATGGGGGAAGGTTGTAAAGGAACACCGATCCTTGCAATGGACGTTTGGGAGCATGCTTACTATTTGAACTACCAAAACCGTCGTCCGGATTACATCAACGCATTTTTTAATGTTGTGAACTGGGATGCGGTTGCAAAGAAATATGCTGCAGCGAAGAAGTAATTTCGTATAAAACATAAAAGTAGGGGCGCGATTAATCGCGCCCCTACTTTTTTTTTTACCATTACCCGCACTGTTTGACAAAAAAATAAAAAGCCCCGACGATAAATGTCGGGGCTTTTTATTGAACGTAAATAAACTAACTATTGCTTCGTCACAACCAATCTTTTTGGTGCCGACTGATCCATGCGGACCAGGTAGACTCCTTGTTTCAAATTGCTGATATCGAAGCTTGTTTTTATACCGTCATTCGACGGATAAATTTCTGATACTAATGCCCCGTCGATCGCAATGATCTGAATTACTTTCACCACTCGGTCTGAAGTAATTTCAACAATCTTATTTGCCGGGTTTGGAGCCATGCTCCATTCAATTTCTTTGTATTCTTCTATTCCTAAATAAGGAGTTCCGTTTGTTTCAATTCCATTTGGAAGAATTGCATAATCTGCATCCATCAAGATTCCTCCTGTCGGTACATCAAAGAACAAAGTATCTGTATGCGGAATGTATGGAACGTCTACCAATAAATAGTAAGATCCTGCTTCCACCTGATTGATCGTATAAGTTCCGTTTGATGCCGTGTAAGCAAAACCTTTGGTTTCATGCGTCTGCGCATTCTTCAAAAGCATCAAAGCTCCTTCAAATGGCACATTCAACGATTTCAAATACGAAGTATCTACTACAATTGTTCCTGAAACACTTCCTGTTCCACTCAATACATCTAAAGTATCCGCATTGATGTTTGCATTACTAAGGAAACAAGGTAATCCGATTGCATCTGCTCCTGTCCAGGTAGAGCTCGTAGCGAAATAAAGCGGAACTGCTCCCGGGAATAAAACCGGATCAGGCGTAAAGCGCACATGATACAATCCTGTCGGTAAGCTGTCTGCACTATACGTTCCGTTCGTTACGTTTACCGTTTCTACCGGAATTGCAACAATGGTATCCTGAACAAAGTTGAATACTTCTAAAGTTCCTTCAGCCGGCTGACCGTTTACTGTCAAACTTCCTGAAATATCGTTGTTTGCTTCCTGCTCATCCAAAAAGATTGCAGAATCATACACTCCGTCGGAAACATCTGAGATCACTAATTTGATGTGATACGTACTTCCTACCTGCGCAAAGAACTTTGCCTGCAATGGAACGGTATATGCGTCGAATACAAAGTTCGTTGAATTTGGTCCGGCCGCATTATCCACGTAAAACTGCGAATTGAAGTACTGATTGATTGAATTGATCTCTACCGGAACTGTTGTTCCCGGAACATTTGCAATATTCACAGGGCCGCCACCATTCTCTGAAACCAGGAATAGAAAACGATCTGTGTATTGCGTGTTCGAGTATTCCGGGTATTCTTCCGAAGCGAAGATGTAATTGAAACGAATAGTATCCGTAACGATCGGAGTGAAATCAAACTGAACAGAGACTGCATCGAAACTGCCATATCCGGTTGCAACATTTCCGTATTGGATAATGTCATTATCTCCGGGCATAGTCATATTCACACTGGCAAAAGCGTTGGAAGGTGCAGTAGACATATTCGGTACACCTGTTGAAAGTACCAGCCCGCTGTTTATCCCTAAGGAAGAACCATTCTCAAAACGAGCAATTTGATTTTGTGTTCCCTGAAGAGTTACATTCGTTACTCCCTGACATTGAACGCCAAAAATATTTGTGATCAATACTTCCAGGTTGGAAACCCCGGAATAAATCAATTGGGAATTGGAAAAATTGGAATAAGTAAGAAGGAGAGAAAGTACTAGTAATGTTTTCAAGTGTTTCATAGTATGGGTTTTCTTTCGACATGACTTAGACGCCCTGCTTCGAAAGAAGGTTGCACACTATTTTTTCAATTGACTCAAAAAACTAGTTCACCGCTTCTACAGCAACGATTTCAGGAGCAACTTTTTTTACTGCTTCCTCCAATCCTGCTTTAATTGTCATCATGCTCATGGAACAATCGCTGCAGGCTCCAAGTAATCTTACCTGAACTATTCCACCATCAGTGATATCAACTAATTCCATATCACCTCCGTCTGCAATCAGATGAGGTCTTAACTCATCCAGCGAAAGGTTGATCTTATCAGCTAATTCGGATTTATTTAACACCATCTTTTTGTGTTTTTATTGCTTTACGCGCTTTGAGGATGTTTACCTCGTCTACAAAGATACGCACTAATTCTTCAAATGCCAGTGCAGTCGGCGTATTTTCCTGAAATACAGCCGGTCGGCCGGCATCACCGGATTCACGCACCCCCTGAACCAATGGAATGTGTCCTAAAAAGGTTTCATTCATTCCTGCAGCCAGGTTCTTCACTCCGTCCCTTCCGAAAATGTAGTATTTATTCTCAGGTAATTCAGCCGGTGTGAACCAGGACATGTTCTCTACCAAACCAACAATCGGAACATTGATCGTATCCAGTTTAAACATGTTTACGCCTTTACGGGCATCCGCTAAAGCAACTTCCTGTGGTGTACTCACAATCACGACTCCATCCAACGGAACAGTCTGCACCAGTGAAAGGTGAATATCTCCTGTTCCCGGGGGAAGATCAATCAATAAATAATCCAATTCGCCCCAATAAGCATCTGTAAACAATTGTGTCATTGCTTTTGCAGCCATTGGTCCTCTCCAGACAATCGCTTCGTCATTTTGAGAAAAGAATCCCATTGACAGGATCTTGATCCCGTAACTCATTACCGGATTGATCATCGGTTTTCCTTCCACATCCAGCATCGTAGGTCTCTCTCCTACCACATCGAACATGGTTGGGATACTTGGTCCGTAAATATCTGCGTCTACAATCCCCACTCGGAATCCAGCTTTTGCCAATCCTCCTGCCAGGTTTGCAGTAACGGTAGATTTACCAACTCCACCTTTCCCGGAAGCAATTGCAATAATGTTTTTCACTTCAGGAAGGATCTTGCGGTGGGTTTCACGCGCTTCGGAAGGCAGGCCTTTTACCATGCAGGTAATTTCGGTATCTTCTCCAAAAACACGTTTTAAGTTGAACTCCACAGCTTCCTGCATGCGTTTTCTTGCATGCAATGCCGGATTAGAAACAAAGATTGTCAGTGTAATTTTTGAACCTTCAATTTGTAAGTCTTCTACAAAATTGAGTGTTACGATATCTTTTTTAAGATCGGGCTCTAAAATAGTCCCCAATACTTCCAAAATTGCTTCCCTGGTCATGGTAATTTATTTACACTGCAAAAATAGCTATTCGTTTGCGGAACTTCTCTTAAAAGCATAAAAAAAGTCCCCTGAAGAATTTATCAGAGGACTTTTAATTTTATGATGCAAACCTTACGGCCTTCCTGTTGGTCTGGTAGGGGTTGTTGTTGGAGTTGTTGCAGGGCGGGTAGCTGGAGTTCCTGTTGTACCTCTTACAGGCGTTCCGGCCTTTCCACCGTTCCCATTGCCAGTATTTCCTTTCCCGTTTTCATCATCTACTGTTCCGTTTGTTCCGCCATTGGGGCCTCCGGACCCATTTCCGGGATTGGATTCATCCGTGCCATCTGTATTGTTTCCATGTCCGTTATTTCCATTTCCGTTCCCACTTGGGAGTGCTGCATTGATAACACATGATTTTGTGTCCGATCCGCTAGCGTTTGTTGCTGTTATGACTAATGGAATTGAAACCGTGGACAAGGTGATGTTTACCTGGAAAGAGAAGGTCAATACATTACTTTCAATACTGGAAGTAAATGCTACATTCTCCCCGTTGTACAAAATACTTACCTGGCTTGCACTGGATACATGCTGAACCGTTCCTGTAATTGTAACCGTTCCAACCTGGAATGTTGCCGGGCATCGGCTTGGGTTTGTTAACGTGATTACCGGTGCAGGAATTACCTCCGGAGCATTGTAAATAACGGTTTTTGTATCGCTTGCTGTTCCTCCCGGAGTAACTGCAGTTGCAACAATGATGTTGGCTCCAAGTGCATAAGCAGCATTGAATTGAATGGCGCCGGCGTTATATGCAAAGTTCGTCGCAACTCCGTTCACAGTAATTGAAACCTGTGATGCAGAAGTAACACCGGTAGTCGCTATCAAAACTGTTTGTGCGGATTGATCTGTTTCCAAAGGCGACATGAACGGACTTGTAATCTGGATAGTCGGTGCAGGAATTTTAACGACCTCATTTCTCGTAACTGTAATTCTTTTGCTGTTCTCCCCGCATTTGTTGTTGGCAAGAATTACAAAACCATTCGCTCCGAGTACCAGGTTTCTATCAAAAGTGAGTACTCCCGTTTGCTGATTGTAAACAAAACCGATTGCTTGTCCGTTTTGTGAAACGGTAATCTGTCCTTGATTTTCTACGTTTGAAACTGTCGCGGATAAATTAAATCCATCTGAAGTAACAACCGAACCATTTGGAGTGGAACTACTTGTAATAGTCACTACCGGAGGTCTGCAAACTGTTCGGGTAACTTTCCAGGTTAATTGTTTTGAACCGCATTGGTTTCTTACAAACGCCACAATGGTATGAACTCCTTCCGATAATGGAACAGTAGCAGTAATGGTCTGCGAACCTTCGTCATAATTAAATGGAACAGCATTTCCGTCAATTTTCACCTGGATTTGAACCGCCTGGGAAATATTCGTAGTAGTTGCCGCAATGGAAACCGATTCACTTTCTGTGATCATTTCTTCCTGTGCAGGTTTCAAACGGTTAATTTCCGGAGCAACACAAGGAATCTCTTTCGTTTTCATAATAACAACTGTTGTACTAGCTGCTACACCACATGTATTGCTTGATTTAATCTCAATAGAGTTAGCCCCCTCGATCAATGTCAGGGTCTTTTCAAACATCAAAGTATTGGTGTTAAATGTTCCCACAGACTGGAGGTTTCCATTCAGATAAACTTCTACCTGGTTTACAGAAGTAATGTTTGATACTGTTGCTTTCACTACAAATTGCGCATTTTCCACAGTAGCATTCTGCGTTGTAGGATTATTGAAAGTAATTGCCGGTCTGTTACAAGGAACTTCTACTTTTTTGTAGATGATTGAAGTAGAAGCAGTGTGACTTCCGCCTGCATTTGTTCCTGTAATCTCAAAAATATTGTTTCCTGCGTTCAACGTATGATTGAATGTTACTTCTAAAGTCGCCGGATTAAATGTCCAGAAGCCCGGATTCACAATCACACCATCTTCCTTAACCACAATCTGAGATTGATTGGCCACATTCGCTACATGAGCTTTTACAACGAAGGGTGCAGCAGCAACTGTTTGACCTGGCATTACAGGATTGATGAAGCTTACAAACGGCGGTTGAATGATCTCTTCGCGTTTGAAGATAATCTGAGTTGCGTCTGATGCCGTTCCTGCAGTATTTGTTGCAGTGATAGTTATATTGTTAGAACCGGCAATCAGAGCAAGATTCATCGTCAACACTTTTGTAGAAGTTGAATAGATAAATCCGGAATAAGGAGCTCCGTTTACAGAAACCTGGATCTGTTGCTGATTATCAACATTCAGAACTGTTGCCGCCACATTGCTGTTTGGAACATTTACCGTGTGCGGATTTGCAGCCGGGAAAGTAATTGTTACAACCGGAGGCAATGTAGGATTTGGAGCTCTATAATTGATTATCGTCGTTTCTACATCTGATCCTGCAGCGTTTGTTGCAGTAATCTCGATCACGTTTGCTCCATTCACCAAACCTGTTGTGAATTCCATCAATTCGCTGGATGCAACATAAGTAAAGTTTGTTGTAAGCTGGCCGTTAATTTTTAAAACGATCTGATTAGCAGCAGTCACAAAACGAACACGTGCTTTCACCAGGTATGCAGGGTTCAATGAAGCAGCCGGATTGTAACTCGGATCAATGTATGAAACAATCGGAGGCTGAACCGCAACCGGTTTTCTGTAAATGATTGTTTGTGTTTCACTTGCAGTTCCAGCAGTGTTTGTTCCGGTTACTGTAATAATGTTCGCACCTTCTATCAAAGTCACAGTAAAGGCTGCATTACTATTCGTAAACGTAAAGTTTGTAACATTTGTTCCGTTCACATTCACGTTCACACCACTTTGATTTGTAACATGAAGTACAGACGCTGCTACATTATGCGTTCCTGAAGATGTTGTATAAGGATCTACGTTTGGATTTGTAAACTGAACAACTGGCGGCTGAATTGTTTCAACTCGCTTATAAATGATCGTTGTTTGTTTGGAGTCCGTTCCATCTGCATTCGTACCTGTAACAGTCACCACGTTTGCTCCGGGAACCAGGTTCAATGTTTCTGTCACTCCATTTGAAGCTGCATTGTAAACAAAGTTCGGAAGATTTGTACCATTCAAAGTTACTTTCACTTGGGTTTTCTGTGTAACGTTCAATACCGTTGCATTCAGGTTGAATGCAGCACTTGAAGTCTCGTAAGGATTCGTTCCTGGGTTTGTAATCGTAACGATCGGCGGTTTCGGAGCAATACGGTTGTAAATGATAATCGTTGTTGCAGAAGCAGAACCTGCCGCATTTGTTCCGATTACTTCAAATACGTTTTGTCCCGGATTCAAAATCACATTACTTGTGAATTTGTCCGTTTGCGCATTGTAAGCGAAGTTATTGTTGATCGTTCCGTTTTGCTTAAAGCTTACATGTTGTGCATCCGGCACATTCAATACATCAGCAGTCAAAGCAAAAGTGTTTTGATTCACTTCGTACGGATTGATGTTCGGATTTACAAAGTAAACAACCGGTGGTTGAATAGTTTGTTGCGGCTGATAGATAATTGTAGCCGTTTCCGTATCTGATCCGTACTGATTTGTTCCGGTTGTTGTAACCACATTTGAACCGGTAACCAAATTCAATGTTGCGGCAATTCCTCTGGTAGAAGTATTGTAAGTGAATACCACGGAAATTCCGTTCAGAGTCATCGTAATCTTCTCTTTCCCGGTAACATTAAGTACTGTTCCTGTTAAATTGAAAACCGGATTTTGAACCGTTGTTGGGTTCGAAGCCGGATTCGAATAAGTTACAACCGGCGGAGTTGGTGTTTCTCTTATGTAGTTAATAACCGTCTGGTCCATATCCGAACCGAAATCATTCGTTCCTGTCAGTTCAAAGGTGTTTTGTCCCGGAACCAATGTTACGATACTCTGGAATTCCAAAGTAGAAGGATTAAATGTGAAGTTGGTAATGTAATTCCCATTTTGTCTGAAGACTACATTCGAACTGGAAGATACATGCTGAATTCTTCCTTTAATAACGTAATTGCTGGAGTTAACTGTTGTTCCGCTCACAGATGGATTAGTGAAGTCAACAACCGGAGGAGTCTTTTCCGCCTGAGTCCAGGCAGGATTTGTAACAACCGGCTGACGAACAGTATCCATCGGATACTCGTGCACGTAATGATTTCTGATATGGAATTTCAGGTAGAAACTGGTATAGTGGTACCAATCGTTTGCATACTTTCCTTTTGCCTGGATATGACCATCAAAATTGTCTGCCATTGTGAAAGTTGTCTTATGCTCAATTCCTATTGAAACACCTTTTGCAACCTGGTAACCGATTCCAATACCAACACTTGGCATAAATCGGCCCATACTTGCAGGTGAATTCAGATCTGTATCAAATTTCTTATTTGTCAGTGCCTGAATTTCGCTTTGAGTATAAGAACCGGCTGCCAATTTTGTAGAATCGTACAGGTAAGTAAATCCGTCAGATCCGTAGAGATCTCCTTTTGTTCTGTACCAGGTATAGCCGATTCCCCCAAAAATATAAGGATCCCATCCTGTGCGCTCTCTCAATCTATTGAGGTGGATAGCCAATTCCAGGCTCAACTCATGCAATCTTGTTCCGAAGTTCAAAACTACCGGTTGTCCGGCAGCGTTGTAATCGTTGTAAACCGGATTAGAAGCGACGCCTGTAGAATCGAAGCCTTTGTTGTAACCTTTCCAAAGTCCGGTCAAATAGCGTAAGCGTAAATCAAAGCTGATTGGTTTTCCGTAGTTGTAATTGAACTGGTGGCCCAACATCAAACCGTATCCCAGATCCAATTTATGAGGCACATCTGTTTTCGTCCAGGCAGCACCGATATTCAACCCCCAGAACCAACGACTGTCATTGTCGTAATTCACTTTTTCATTCTGGGAAAATAAGGTGGTTGTTAATAGCAGACTTACAATTAGCGTGTAAAAATTTTTCATAGTCTCAAGTTTAATCTATTTCGTCGCTAACCATTCCTGTGCCAAAAAAGCACAAAATGACTTTCATTTAACAAAATTGACGGCGCGAAACTACGAAAAATCGATCAATGTATCTCTGAATGTATTAGTTTTACAATCATATACGCATCTTTCGCACATGAATCTCAGCGCTGTTAAAGTATTGTTAATCTCGTTTTTAAGTGCCACTTCAGGGTTCGCTCAGTTGACAAATGATGCGTGTCCGAGTGCAACTCCTTTGTGTCCGAGTGTTTCCGTTTCAGGTTCCAATGTCAGTGCAACTGCAACCGTGTGTCCCGGCTGTGAAGACGACTTTACTTTTTGCTTTTCAGGAACGAATAGCGTTTGGTACCAATTCAACACCAATGTAACTGGCGGAGATGTTGCTTTTAACTTCAGCAATATCCTATTCAATCTGCAGGCAACACGTGGAACTGAATTACAGGCAGCAATCGTTCAGGCTGTTGTTCCCTGTGATGCCGCAACTTATACACTGATCAGTAATTGCGAAGCTGGATCTGCAGGTAATTTCTCTCTGACAGCAATAGGACTTCCTGCAAACACAACTTATTACCTGGTTGTTAATGGCGCGAAAAATGGTGGTGCTCTTTTACCCGCTGAAGCTTCTTTTGATCTGATCGGATCAGGAACCGGTTTTGACAGACCAGCCCCGGGGCTTTCAATCGGCGGACCAACTATTACCCTTTGTCCACAAACTCCCACTCCATTTACGGCTTATTTAGTCAATTGCACAGACACCAGTGATTTCAGCTGGTATGTGAATGGCGTTTTGACCGCAGTAACACAAAGTTCATTGTGGCTTACGAGCAATTTACAGGACGGCGATGTTGTTTCCGTTGACTGTAGTTGTTTTTCTGTCTGTCCGCAGATCTTGACATTCGCTTATCCGGCAGTTACAGTTGATCCTTTAACAGTAGATGCCGGACCAGATTATACCATTCAGGCAGGAACCAGTATCCAGATATCAGGATCTTCAAACGGAACTGATTTTATGTGGAGTCCTACTCAAACACTGAACACGCCGTATTCAATTACAACTTACGCAACACCTGAAGAAACAACCGTTTATACTTTAACCGTTTTGAATGCCAACTGCTCTCTTTCGGATGAAATGACGGTTTTCGTTTCAAACAATTTAGATATTCCGGGAAGCTTTTCACCAAACGGCGACGGACACAACGATAAATGGATCATCGACGGAATTGGTTTTTACCCGGATGCACAAGTGGTTATTTACGATCGCTGGGGACAAAAAATTGCTGAGATTGCAGGTTACAGTTTAACCAAAGCGTGGGACGGGACAAATAAAGGAAAACCCGTTTCAGACGGAGTCTATTTTTATTCACTGGATTTGCGTCAGAATAACGACACCAAACCTCTTAAAGGAAGTATTACTGTAATCCGCTGATGAAAAAGACTTTATTTTGCATACTCATTTTGATGTCTGCCTGTATTTCTTACGGACAGCAGGTAAGTCACATGTCACAATGGATGCATCATCAATATGCTCTCAATCCCGCATACACCGGAATCAAAACCTGCCTGGAAGCACAATCCACATTCAGAGGACAATGGATAAAAGTAGATGGAGCTCCTTACACCGGATGGGTAAGTGTTCATGCACCTTTACAGGCAAAGCGCCGCAAATTCTTAAGTGCACGACATGGTTTAGGCGGAATGGTTTACCTGGACAAAATCGGGCCGTTCCAGGATGTACGAGTGCAGTTATCTTACGCCGGACATTTTAATTTTTCACTAACCAACCGCTTATCATTAGGGCTGGCAGTTGGTGCGCGACAACTTTCTTTCGACATGAATGAAGCAAAACCTTTAACTCCCGATCCAACGATTAACGGAAGCGCTTCTCAAATTCTTCCTACAGCTACTTTCGGAGCATGGTGGAACGGGAAAAACTATTTTGCAGGGTTTACTTTATATGAATTGATTCCTCAAAAGTGGAATGTTATTGGAACCGATGCAGGTTCACAGATGCACGCAATGGTTACGGGTGGTTATAAATTCTACATCAACCCAAAAATCGATGTATATCCCGGAATCTATGTGGCCTACACTAAAAACACGCCCATTGAATTACAATTCCATGCCATCGTAGAATTTCAAAAGAAGTTTAACCTCGGTTTAGGATTGAGAAATACAGATGCTTTGATCGCAATGGTTGGTTTCCGTTTCAAGGAAAAATGGAAACTGGGTTATTCCTATGATTTCGTTCTTTCTAAAATGCGTCCAAACACCTTTCATTCTCACGAAATAACCCTTTCTTTTTCTCCTTGTAAACAGCGTAATGAAAGCACTTCGGGCTGTGCAGATTTTGATTAATTCGCCCGGCTATTCCCATTTCACTGTTTATAAGTATCTCTTTCGCCCCTCTTTACCGGCCGTTTTCTTTCGAAATTTGAACATAAAGCATTTTTTGAATGAAAACACAACTTTCTATACTCGCACTTATTTGCATATTAACCGCATGTGTGCCCGCAAAAAAATACAATGAACTTCTTGAAAGAGAAAAAGTTTGCAGTGAAGAACTGAATAAATATAAAGCCTCCAGCATTGAAAATGAAGGAAAGGCGAAGGATTTGCAGGTTATGGTGGACCAATTTCGCAAAGACATTATTTCATTGAAAAAAGATACACTTGAATTGGGATCGAACCTGCGCTTTTTACAGGCACAATACGATTTGCAGGTTGCACAAAATGAGGCCTATGAACAAAAGCTGGATCAAATGCGCATGAAAGGGCAAAAAGAATCAGCAAATTACCAGGCAGATATTGAATCGAAAAACCAAGAGCTTCAGCGCAAAGAGGATGCGTTGAAAGCGTTGGAAAGTGAATTGGTTGCCAAAGAGAAACTATTGATCGAACGCGAAGAGCGCGTAACCGAACTGGAAGAAATGATCAAGCGTAAGGACGACGCTATGAAACAACTGAAAACACGTGTTTCGGCTGCTTTGAAAGGATTTGAGAACAAAGGACTAACAATCATTGAGAAAAACGGAAAGATCTATGTTTCATTGGAAGCTAAATTGCTTTTCGCATCCGGAAGTACAACTGTAGAAATCGAAGGAAAGAAAGCTTTGGTGGATTTGGCAAAAGTATTGGAAAATGAAAAAGACCTGGAAATCATTGTTGAAGGACATACCGATACGGATAAATTAGCAACTACTGCCCATCCGAAAAATAACTGGGAATTAAGTGTTCTTCGCTCAACCGCGGTAGTTGAAATTATGATCGCAAATAGCAAAATGAACCCGATGCAGCTAATGGCTGCCGGAAGAGGAGAATATCATCCTGTTGATCCCAAAGACAAAGCAAAGAACAGACGCATTGAAGTGATTATTTCTCCAAATCTAAATGAATTGTACCAAATTCTGGAGGGGAAATAATCCATCTGTTAACAATCAATAAAGGTGTTCCAAACGGACACCTTTTTTTATAGATATTTTGTAACTTCAATTTATCAAACGAAAGGTCATTTTCATGGAACAAACATTAGTCATAGGAGCAACAACAAAGGAAGATCGTTACGCAAACAGAGCAATACGCGCATTGAGAAGTCACAAATATCCGGTAGTAGCTTTCGGACAAAAAGCCGGAACAGTACTGGATGTAGAAATCGAAACGGAATGGAATCCGAATTGGGATATTGAAACAGTAACTCTATATCTCGGTCCGCAGAATCAGGAAGGATATATCGACAAGATAATCGCTTTGAAACCAAACAGGGTGATTTTTAACCCGGGAACTGAAAATCGGGAATTCATTGAAAAGTTGAGAACTGCTAAAATCCACCCTGAAATCGGATGTACATTGGTGATGTTATCGGTTGGAACTTATTAGCCGCAAAGTGCTATATGCTCATTTAAAGCCTGGATGACAGTTTCTGCTATTAAGGTATAAAATGCATCCTTTTTATCTTCCTGCGCAGTTTCCAAAGCATTGTAATAACGCAATCGATTCTCCAACTCGCCTTTGATATTCGCAATAGGATATCCGTTTTGCAGTAGAATTAAATTCATGATCAAACGACAGGTTCTTCCATTGCCATCAATAAAAGGATGAATGCGCACAATTTGCTCGTGCATTTCAGCGGCAAGAATTACCGGATGGAGCAAGGCCTTATTTTCCCTGTAATAAACAAAAACGGCTTCCATAAGCGGGAGAAGCAAATATGGCTCGGGAGGAAGATGAGAGCTCCCGGAAATACGCACTCCGATTGAACGGTAAACACCCGCATTCTCACGGTCAATTCCTTTTAAAATCAGGTAGTGAATCTCTTTAAGAATCCGTTCAGAGAATTCTGTTCTTTTTTGAATGATTTCTCCTAAATAACCAATAGCTTCCGTATGGTTAATCACTTCAAGATGCTCTCTTACTGATTTACCACCAACGGTTATACCGTCCTTAACAACTAAAAGAGTTTCCTGGAGTGTTAATGTATTTCCTTCAATCCGATTGCTTTCATAGGTGTAATTCAAATTGAAATAGTCATCCATTTTCCGCAATTGCAATTGGTTCAAAGGTTTATTAGAAGCCCAGATTTCTTGTAAACGAGCACACTCTTTCAATAAATCTGTCAACTTAGAACTAATTAAACCCTCTTGCTTTTTCCTGTTGAGCGTGGTGTATTTAATCTTATCCTCAGCAACATTCATCGCCCGATTAAATAAATGATCATTTCCTTCAAATAGCGAATAAATACGTTCACCTAACCAAATGGAAAGAACTGTATCTTCATTTAATTCCAGGTGTTTAATTAAAAGATTCAAATGTTTTTCTGAAGGCTGTCTATCGCCTTTTTCATATTTATTCAATAGGGCAACATCTATACTCGAAAGAGCAGACAACTCTTTCAAAGTATACTTGAACTTAGAACGTGCTTCCTTGATTAAATCACTCAGCTTCATTTGACAAAACAATTTTAGACTAATTTAGTCAATTTTTTGGGTTAAAAAAAATCCCCGAACAATTTTCCGGGGATTTTTATCACAATATTAACATCGCATCTCCATAGGAGTAGAATTTATACTTTTCTTTTATTGCTTCATTGTAAGCTTCCATCATTAGATCATGACCACAAAATGCAGAAATCATCATTAATAATGTAGAAAGCGGCGTATGGAAATTTGTCACCAAACTATCAGCAATACTGAAATCATATGGAGGGAAAATAAATTTATTGGTCCAGCCATCGAATGCTTTCAACATATTGTCTGTAGAAACAGAAGTTTCTACAGCACGCATGGAAGTTGTTCCAATTGCACAAACACGTTTTTTATTCTTCTTCGCTGCATTTACGATATTAGCGGCTTTTTCTGTGATGATCACCTGCTCCGAATCCATTTTATGCTTTGTCAAATCTTCCACTTCCACTGAACGGAAAGTACCCAATCCAACATGTAAAGTTACCTCCGCAAAGTTCACACCTTTCAATTCCAAACGCTTCAACAATTCACGGGAGAAGTGCAATCCTGCAGTTGGTGCAGCAACAGCTCCTTCTTCTTTTGCATAAATGGTTTGGTATCTTTCTTCATCCGTTGCTTCAACATCGCGTTTGATGTATTTCGGAAGCGGAGTTTCGCCAAGTTCGGTAATTTTCGCTTTAAACTCTTCATAAGGTCCGTCGAATAAAAAACGCAATGTTCTTCCTCGGGAAGTAGTATTGTCAATTACCTCAGCCACCAATGAATCATCATCTCCGAAGTACAATTTATTTCCAATTCTGATCTTACGGGCAGGATCAACCAATACATCCCACAAAAGGCTTTCACGGTTTAATTCTCTCAACAAAAACACCTCAATCTTAGCACCTGTTTTTTCTTTGTTACCATACATACGGGCAGGAAATACACGTGTGTTGTTCATGATCATCACATCACCTTCTCCAAAGTAATTGATAATATCCTTAAACAAACGGTGCTCAATTTTTCCGGTCTCACGGTGGATGACCATCAATCGTGCTTCGTCACGGTTTTCACTAGGGTATTCAGCAATCAGTTCGTCCGGAAGGTCAAAACTGAATTCAGAAAGCTTCATTTTATTCATACAAGATGTATTTTTATCGCTTTAAATCAAAGAGCGCAAAAGTATAAAAAATCAGGGGATTTACAAAGGTTGTTCTTCAATGAATGATATCCATTCTTCCACACTCTTGGAATCCTCGATATCATAGATTCCGGATTTAGTCCTGCGCAATGCGATTAACGTAGCTCCGCAGCCTAGTTTTTGTCCAAAATCATGTGCAATTGAACGAATATATGTTCCTTTTGAGCAAGAAATCTCAAAATCAACTTCCGGAAAACGAGAAGTATCAATCCTGAAATCCATGATCTCTACCGTATTCGCTTTCAATTCTTTTTCAATACCAGCCCGAGCATAATCATAAGCACGCTTTCCATCAATTTGCTTGGCTGAAAACAGCGGCGGAACCTGTTGTTGAACTCCTATGAAACTCAAACGCACTTCTTCCAATTGTTCCGGAGTAATTCCCGCAGTTTCTTTGTCGGAGTTGTAGGCCGTTTCCAGATCATAGGAAGGAGTTGTTTTCCCCAATAGGAAAGTTCCCGTATAGGTTTTAGAGTCAGAAGTCAATCCTTCTATGAGCTTAGTATGCTTACCAATACATATCACCAGCAAACCGGTTGCTAAAGGATCTAAAGTTCCGGCATGACCTACTTTGAGTTTTTTCACACCCAATTTCTGTCGTAAATGCCAACGCAGTTTATTTACAGCATCAAAAGAAGTCCATTTGAAAGGTTTATCCACCAAAATGGTACTTCCCTGTGCAAATTCGCTAATCATAAATTACAGGATCGTTAATTCGTAACCACTGAGTAATAAGATCAGGATAATCCCACCGACTATAATCCGGTACCAACCGAACAACCTGAAGCCGTGCTTATTCAGGAAACCGATAAATCCTTTGATAGCAATAATTGCAACCAGGAAAGCAACTACATTTCCAACGATCAGTAAATTGACCTGTTCGCCGGTTAAAGCATCGTGTTTATCGAAATAATCCAGCGTTTTTTTAGCTGTAGCTCCCAACATCGTTGGTAAAGCCAGAAAGAATGAAAATTCTGCTGCCAGTTTACGGCTCATTTTTTGGCTCATCCCCCCAACTATTGATGCTCCTGAACGGGAAACGCCCGGAATCATCGCAATACACTGGAACATACCAACTTTCAAAGCATCCCAGTAGGTCATTTCCTCCATGGTATGAATGCGCGGCTTATTGAACCAGTTATCCACAAACAACAAAATTATTCCCCCGACCAGCAAGGAAATTGCCACTGCCAAAGGGCTCTCCAACAACTGATCTATGTAATCTGAAAGCAGCACTCCCAAAATGGCCGCCGGAATAAATGCAACAATCAATTTGAGATAAAACTGAACACTTTGAAAAAAACGTTTGAAATAAAGGGCAAATACTGCAAGAATGGCTCCCAACTGGATCACGATCATAAACAACTTTACAAAATCGTCGTTATCAATACCCATTGCAGCAGAACCTAAAATCATGTGCCCAGTAGACGAAACAGGCAAAAACTCGGTTAGGCCCTCTATAAGGGCCAATATTATTGCTTCAAACCAATTCATGGATTATTCTGGGGAATTAGAATTTTTCGATTTCTTCATGATGCCGTAAATCATTACGACAAAACCTGTTACAATAAGGATTGGTGCAACAGTAATTCGAACGGTAGAGAACAATTCTTTTTCGTGAAACTCTGCCGGAGTATCAGAACCACCGCCAATCATTAGTAAATAGCCAATAATATTAATTGCCAACCCAATGAAAATGATTCGCAGGTTTTCTTTTTTTATCGGAAAATCGAATTTATTGTTCATGATATAAATGAATGTGTGGCTAAATTAATATAAATCATCCAATTTCGCACGTAAATATTTGTTTAGCGCAAACCAGGTAGAGACAATTGTTAAAAGACAGCCGATTATCAATAATGATGCAAAAAGCAGAATTACATCCAATAACTTCATATCAATTTCAATCACATCCAACACATTATTCAAGGCAAAAAACAAGGTCATTAACATCGCCATTCCAAGAATTCCGGAAACCATTCCCTGGTACATTGCCTGTTTCAGGAAAGGTTTTCTGATAAATCCGCTGGTAGCACCAACCAATTGCATGGTTTTAATCGTAAAGCGTTTCGAATAAAGTGCCAAACGAATCGTATTGTTAATCATGGCTACAGCAATAACAATCAATAAAGTGGCAACAACCAAAATCAGGAAAGCAAATTGCTTAAATCCAAGATTCACTTCTTCCAACGCCACTTTGTCATAATTAACCTCAGCAAGCATATCTCCATACTTGGTATTCAAGCGGGACTCGATTTCTTTCATTCCTTTTTTGGTCACATAAGAACTTACCGGCCTGAAGTTGATTGTTGGAGGCAGCGGATTTTCTCCTTCAAAAATGGCAAGAATCTCACTCGAACTTTGGTCTGAACCTTTAAATTCATCAATAGCACGTTCAGGCGAGACAAAAACCACTTCTTTGAAACAATCCCATGATTTCAATTCCTGGGCAACTTGTTTAATATCTTCGGGATTGTACTGGGATTGAAAGAATAAGTCGCCGTGCAGGTTCTCGCGTGCTTGTTTTTGCAATGAATCCAAACCGATCACTCCGGCTAAAACCATCCCTATCATAAATAAAACCAGCGAAATTCCAATTACGGTTGAAATGTAACTGGTTCGCAACCCTTTCTTCCCTGCTTTTTCGATTCCTTTACTCATCCAGACGAAATTACACTTTTTCACCACATACTTTTAAACCGAATGTGAGAAGCTATTAACGAAGAAATGAACAAATTTTCAGCTTTACAAAATTTTACTATTCCGGTAAGCAAAAAACGCCTATTTTGTAACAACTTTAATACAAAAACCCTATGAAGAGAACATTTTTTTACGCTGCATCTCTTGCTTTTATTGCATTCGGAATGACAGCTTGTGGAGCTTCCACAGAAGAAACGACAGATGCAGAAGCAACAACAACTTATGAATTGGATGATGCAACATCTTTGAAATGGAAAGGTACGTATGCCGGTGACGGACACACACACAACGGGACAGTGAAAGTCTCGGCCGGATCCATCACTTACAAAGGCGAAACATTCGAAGCCGGAAGTTTTACGGTTGACATGAAAACAATCGAAAATGAATTGACTCCGGAAACCGGTGCAAGTGACCTGAACAGCTCTATCATGGGTGAAGGCTTGTTCAATACTTCGCAATTCCCGAATGTGGAAGTTGTTATAAACAGTATCTCTGAAACAGAAATTGACGCTACTTTAAAAGTTGCAGGAAAAGAAGTCCCTGCAAAAATGCCTGTGAAAGTGAAGAAGACGGATAAGAAACTGACTGCAAAAGGTAAATTCACGGTAGATTTCTCGCCCATGGATGCAGAAGGCTTCAAACCGGGAACTGAGGCAGGAAAAGAAACTCAATACATCAAACCGGGAGTTGAGTTTGACTTGAACCTGGTTATGAAGGCAAAATAAGATTCAAAACAAAATTACAGTTTAGTAAAATCCCCGGTACCAATGAGGTTTTGGGGATTTTTTTTTGGTATTGAGTTCGTTAAAACTAGAATTCTGGAATTCCGGAATTCTGACCACTCATTAGAAAATGCCTGAGCCGGAACATAATGATCGTTTCATCCGGAGCAGCAAATTTCCGGAAAGCGAACACTCTTAAAAATTGATTGTTCCGTATTTTCACATTCGATAGTAAAAACACCGCTATTTAACACATTATGTTTTATTTATAAAATAATGTTATTATTTATTCTAACACAGCTATTGGATTCGTTTTTGGATTATTTTTGCCGAAATTAATTTCAGATGAACGTTTTCAAATTTGGTGGAGCTTCCGTGAAAGACGCCAATGCCGTAAGGAATGTATCGCACATTCTTTCCCTTTTCCCTAAAGACCAGTTGATTGTTGTTGTTTCCGCCATGGGTAAGACTACCAATGCAATGGAAGAGCTGGTTGATTCTTTGTGGAACAAGAATGAAAAACGCTACATGGAATTAATTGAAGACCGCTACCAATTCCATCAATTGATTGTGGCGGAATTATTCCCGGAGAAGCATTATTTCATTCATCAGCAGATGGAGGAATTATTTGAATCCCTGAAAAAGCGCTATTCCCTTCCCCTTTCGGATAATTACAACTTTGAGTACGACCAGATCGTTTCACTGGGAGAAGTATTATCGACCATGATTGTGGAAGCTTTCATGAAAGAAGAAGGTCACCTGACTGCTTGGGTGGATTGCCGAAAAATCATCCGCACAAACCACGAATACCGGGAAGGTGAAGTAGACTGGGCAAAAACCGAAGCTTTGGTAAACGAGCGTTTATTGCCTTTGTTCAAAGAAAAACGCATTGCAATAACACAAGGATTCATCGGGCACACTTCCGAAGGATTCACAACAACTCTTGGAAGAGAAGGTTCTGATTTCACTGCCGGAATTTTAGCTTACTGCACGAATGCCTTAGGTGTAACGATCTGGAAAGATGTTCCCGGAATGCTGAACGCAGATCCAAAATGGTTCGACGATACCATCAAACTTCAGAAGATCTCATTCAAAGAAGCAATCGAACTTTCCTATTATGGAGCAAGTGTCATTCACCCGAAAACAATCAAACCGCTTCAGAATAAAGGAATTCCATTGTATGTAAAATCATTCATCGAGCCAAATGCGGAAGGAACCATCATCCAGGAATCCACAGATTTTGATCATTTGGTACCTTCGTTCATTTTCAAGATGGACCAGGTGTTAATGGATTTCACCCCGAAAGATTTCTCATTCATCGTAGAAGAAAACCTGGGAGACATTTTTCAGCAGCTGGCATTTTACGGAGCAAAAATTAATTTAATGCAGAATTCCGCATTGAGCTTTTCCATTCTTTTCGATCGATCAAAAACAGATCCAATCAAATTGGTGGAGAAATTCAAGGACCAATATTCAGTGCGCTACAACGAAGGCCTGGAACTGGTAACAATTCGTCATTACGACCAGGCAACGATTGACCGTGTAACTGTTGATAAACACATTTTATTGGAGCAGCGAACACGACAAACGATTCGCATGGTTATGAAAAATGTGTAGGGATGCATCGCGGCCGTACCGTTTTTATTTTTGTAACGAATCGGGTTAGTTTGCATTATCAACTTTGAAACTATGAAAGGACTCTTACATTCACTTTTCATCCTGTTGCCTATTTTGTCTTTCGCACAGTCGAAAACATCGGTTGATTCTGCATCTTTCTATTTTGAGTTCAACAGTCACGAGATCTTTTTTCAAAACAAACACAATTCGGAAACCCGGACGAAACTTTCTAAGTTGAAAAATCAGTCTTTAATTCTTCGGGCTTATACGGACTCTCTGGGCTCTAAGGAATACAATATAAAATTGGCAGAAGCACGCCTGGAAGCAACCAAAAAATTCCTGGACAAATCTTACCCGAATCAATTTTCAATCAAAACAGAAGTTGCAGTTGGCGAAGATCTTTCTCAGAAATCAGACGCAGATAAACGACGGGTTGATATTCTGGTTTCACATGCTTCCAAAACAAATCCGGGAGAAACTATTTCTAAGAATAAGCGGACATTTGAGCTCAATGTTCCCATCCAATTGGAAATCCAGTTTGTATACGGGAAGGATGAGGTATTAAAAAATTCTTATGAAGACATTCAATTCCTGATTGAAACGCTTAAAGCTGATCCAACGCTTTATGTAGTTCTTGCCGGGCATGTTTGCTGTGGTACGGATGGGAAAAATCTTTCCGGAATTCGCGCAGACCGCATCAAACAGATTCTTGTGATGGAGGGAAATATTTCAGGAAGCAGGATTAATGCTGTTGGCTTTGGAAACAAGAAACCTTTGTTTGTAGAAGATACGGAAGAACACCGGCAGGCAAACAGGCGGGTAGAAGCAACGTTTTATAAGAAATAAATAGGCACGCGACACATCGCGTTCCTACTTATTTCTTATTTCCGTATCTGGGAATAATAAAATAAAAAAGCCTCAAAAATCGAGGCTTTTTTATTTATGAATTTCCTTTCAATGGTTTCACCGATTTGATCGATTTGGCCATTAAATCAATAATTATTTTTTCGAATCCATCATCCCGACTTCTGAAAACGTATGTAATCCCATCGATTACTTTCTGTCCGTAAACATGATAAGTCTTATGTTCTACTCCTACTGATTTGGAAGCACCTTTCTTCCCGTCTACTTTCAGCTCGCGTTCGTACAAGATGAAATCCGGTTCATCTAACAGGTATTTGATTTTGTAAAAATTCAAACCTGCCAAACGTTTTTTCTCTGAAGAAACCATTTCACGATCAGAACCCCAATCATCAATAATCATGTGAAAGTTTGGTCCAACCATTAATTCCCATTTGAAGTCGTCTTCCACGTGAATAATTTCCGGTTGTGTCGATGCACCGATATTTGCTGTTTCATCCGGAAGCATGATCATGATAGGAATGTCGTATGGTTTCATGGAAAAACCCTGAAATTCATACAATTCCTCATCCGTCAATTCTTTGCCTGACTCTGAGCCACCGCAGCGAGCTACGGCAAAAGAAACCGTCAAAAGCAATAAGAAGATTGAGATTTTTTTCATACCTTTTTTTTAAAATCAATGCATGGTAGACTTCCAAATAAAAGAAGTAATTAGGACAAATATAGTTTTTTTATCAATTTTGACCCAAAATGGGTTTTTGATTTAAGGGAAAACCCTTCATTCTTTTGATTATATTAGCAATACGATGGCAGGATACAAGATACGGGATTTGGAAATCCTTTCCGGAATCAAAGCGCACACCATTCGTATGTGGGAAAAAAGGTATGGGCTGCTTAACCCGAAACGAACCGATACGCAGATCAGGACTTATTCCGATGAAGAATTGCTCTTGCTGCTGAACGTTTCATTACTTTATAAGAACGGGCACAAAATTTCGCACATCGCTCAAATGAATCAGGAGGAATTAATTGAAATCTCCAAATCGATTCAGGAAAGTGGATTTGAAAATTCCGCTGCTGAACAATTGATTGTTTCTGTTTTGCAGTTGGATGAGCGTTTGTTTCAACAGATCTTCAAAGAACTTATTGAAAAAAACAGCTTGTCAGTGCTTTTCACAGATCTGATCATTCCTTTTCTACAACGAATCGGAATTATGTGGGTGGTTGGAACAATTACTCCGGCGCAGGAACATTTTATTTCTAACCTGATCCGTCAGAAAATCATTGCTGCAATTGATGCCTTGCCCATTCCTGATTCTTCTCAAAAAAAGATCATTCTTTACCTTCCGGAACACGAATGGCACGAAATCAGTTTGTTAGTCTATCAGTATCATTTAAGATATAAAGGCTTCAACAGCATTTACCTCGGACAAGCTCTTCCTTTCGATTCATTGCTAAAAACAATTCGCCTGCTAAAACCGCATGCAATTGTTTCATCCTGGCTTACCGCTGTTGATCAGCAGCAGATCCTGTCGCATTTCCTTGAATTGCAAAACGAAACAAATCAAATCAAAATTGCTGCAGGCGGCTATCAAATCGATCAGTTAAAGAACCAATTGCCAGAACAGATAAAACGCATTCAATCGCTTCAAGAATTAGAAAAATTAATATGACCTGGCTAAAATTGGTTGGTCCTAATCATTTTTGTTTAAGCTTTTCTTATATTTGTTAAACAATAGTTTCAATGTTCAGATGAAATAAAATTGTACTTTCAGCAACGTAAGTGTTTAAGTTGCTGTTTATGAATTGCTAAAAGAAGTCCATGCCCGGAAAGAAAATTGTCATTATTGGTTCAGGTATTTCAAGTTTGTCCTGCGCGTCTTTTCTTGCAAAGGAAGGACATGAAGTAATTATTCTGGAACAAAACGACAGCATTGGCGGAAGAGCACGGCAATTTAAAACAGGCAATGGATTCACTTTCGACATGGGACCAAGTTGGTATTGGATGCCGGACATTTTTGAGAATTTCTACCAGCAGTTTGGCCACACAACTTCTGATTTTTACGAATTAGTCAGGCTAGATCCGTCTTACCAGGTTATCTGGGATAAAAATGATGTAGATCTGATTCCTGCATCACTTCCCGAACTGGAAGCTTATTTTGAACGTCTGGAACCGGGAAGCAGTATCAAACTCAACCAATTTTTGGCTGATGCTGAGAAGAAGTACGAAATCGGCATGAAAGACCTGGTTTACAAACCCAGTTTGAAATTTACCGAATTTGCAGACACAAGAATCCTGGGTGGATTATTCAAAATGCATCTATTTACGTCGTTTGCATCCTTTATCCGGAAATATTTCAGGCATCCAAAGATCATTTCGCTGCTGGAATTTCCAATTCTATTTCTTGGGGCAACTCCGAAAGATACACCGGCGCTTTATTCCCTGATGAATTATGCAGATATTCAATTGGGAACCTGGTATCCGATGGGTGGAATGTTTGAATTTGTAAAAGCTTTTGAACAAATTGCATTGGAACAAGGAGTTTTATTCTCCTTAAACAACAAAGTTCTCAGCTTCAATACTTCTGACGGAAAAGTAACTTCAGTTAGCACTTCCGAAGGAGAGATTACGTGTGATTATGTCATTTCAGGAGCAGATTACCACCACACAGAAAAATTACTGAAAGACAAAGCCAACTACAGTTCATCTTATTGGGAAAAGAGAACCATGGCTCCCTCCTGTTTGTTGTTTTATGTTGGCCTCGACTGCAAAGTACCGAACCTGGAACATCACAATTTGTTCTTTGATGAAGATTTTAATACACATGCGGCTGAAATTTACAAGAACCCGGAATGGCCGAGCAAACCACTTTTTTATGCCAGCTGTCCTTCAAAAACAGATCCTTCCGTTGCCCCTGAAAACGGTGAAAACCTATTTCTCCTGATTCCGATTGCACCCAACCTGGAAGATTCCGACCAAAAAAGAGAAAAATACTTCGAGATACTCAAAAACAGGCTGATTGAAAAAATCGGCTTCGACATCAATCCGCATATTATTTTCAAGCGTAGTTACTGCATCACTGATTTTCAGAAAGATTACAATGCATTCAAAGGAAATGCCTACGGATTGGCAAATACACTCAGGCAAACTGCTTTATTGAAGCCCCGCATTAAGAACAAACATTTATCAAATTTGTTCTACACCGGACAATTGACGGTTCCGGGACCTGGCGTTCCACCCTCAATAGTTTCCGGAGAAGTGGTCGCGAAACATGTGATCAAACGAATTAAAAAAACGAACTAAGAGCCCTGCTATGAAACAATTATTCGACACAACATGCCTCGAAATGAGCGCTTTGACAACCAAACGGTACAGCACTTCATTTTCATTAGGAGTTCGTTTTTTAAGTACAGATTTGCAAGCCCCTATTTATGCCATTTATGGCTTTGTGCGCTTTGCAGATGAAATTGTAGACTCGTTTCACACCTATGAAAAAGAAGAATTGCTTCAGGAATTCAAAGCTGAGACCTACAAGGCGATTGAACGTGGAATTTCTCTGAATCCGATCCTGAATAGTTTTCAGTGGGCTGTAAATACCTACAAAATTGACCTGGAACTTATTGAGACTTTCCTGAAATCAATGGAAATGGACCTCGAGACTACGCAATATGAGCAAACGGTTTACGAGCAATATATTTTAGGATCTGCAGAAGTAGTTGGGCTAATGTGCCTGAAAGTATTTGTGAGAGGAAACCAGGAAAGCTATTTGAATTTGAAAGATGCTGCCATGAAGCTTGGAGCAGCGTTCCAAAAGATCAACTTTTTGCGCGACCTGAATGCGGATTACTATCAATTGGGGCGAACCTATTTCCCTGAAATGAATTTTGATAAGTTCGATCAGCCCATGAAGGCAAAAATTGAACAGGAAATCGAATTGGATTTTAAAGCCGGATACGAAGGGATCAAAAAACTTCCGAAAGATGCACGTTTCGGAGTTTACATGGCATATCGTTATTATATCAAATTATTCCACAAGATTCGAAAAACAGACGCACAGATTATTTTGGGGCAGCGCATCCGGATTCCTGACAATAAAAAGTACCGTTTGCTATTTACTTCTTATCTTCGCCATAACTTGAATTTATTATAGATTCCGGTTACAAAAAAACAACTAGAAGAAATCCTTTTCCCATGAAGATCTTTCGTGTAGAACAATTCAACGCAGCACATCGTTTATTCAATCCAAAATGGGACGATGAAACCAATGACCGCGTTTTCGGAAAATGCAACAATCCAAACTTCCACGGTCACAATTACAAACTGGAAGTGGAACTGGACGGACCAATCAATCCGGACACAGGATATGTTTTGGACATGAAAAAGCTCTCCGACATCATGAAACAGGAAATCCTGGAGCGTTTTGATCATCGGAATTTAAACCTGGACTGCCCGGAATTCACTGATTTGATTCCTTCAGCAGAAAATATTGCCCTGGTTTGCTGGAATATCTTGCGCGACAAATTACCTGCGGAATTGAAATTAAAAGTTCGCCTTTGGGAAACTCCAAAAAACGGAGTTGAATACGATGGAAACTAAAAGTTTAACTATTTTTACTCAAGATAATTAAACATGAGAGCTCTTTCAGCAATAGGTTTTGTAATTAGTGTGATTGGCCTGCTTTTGGTTTGCTACAACCAATTTGCGATTATTCCGTTCCTAACAGACTTGAGCAGCAATCCGGATATCAAAGATAACGAATACACACAGTTACTCCGATTCAGCTACGAAAATCAATTATTTTCTCTGAGCATGCTCAGCATCATTATTGGTGTTTTCTCCGTGCTGTTTTGCTCCATCGTTTATCTGAAGAAGCGTACACGAATGACCTTAATCGGGACCGTTATTGGTTTTTTTGTGGCTGTGATGGGAATTATACATTCCTGGTATTAAGCAAGTTCAATCAGTTGAAAAGGTTCAAAAGTTTAAACCTAAAATCAGCTGTTTAAATTCAAATTTGAACTCTTTGAACTCTTTGAACTCTTTGAACATTTAATTATCCATGGAAAATTTGACCTTATTCTGGCACCGAAGAGATTTGAGAATCCATGATAATTCCGGCCTTTTCAAAGCTTTAAAACAAAGCAAAAACGTTCAGCCGATTTTCATTTTCGACACACAGATATTAAGCCTGCTTCCCGAAAACGATCAACGCGTTCTATTCATTTACCAAACAATAGAAGAACTAAGGGACGCTTATAAAAAACTGGGAGCTTCTTTGTGGGTTTTCCACGGAAATCCTGCCCAACTGATTCCGGAATTGATTAAAAAGCACCACGTTCGCCAGGTGTTTTGCAATCGGGATTATGAACCGAATGCTATTCAACGCGATAAATTCATTCACGAAGCACTTCAAAAGCTGGATTGTTCTTTTTCAGGATCGAAAGATCAGGTCATTTTTGAAAAAGACGAAGTGGTAAAACCCGATGGGAATCCGTATCATGTTTTCACTCCGTATATGAAACGCTGGAAGGAAACATTGAATGAATTTTATCTAAAAGCATATCCGGTAGAAAAATACGCTTCTAACCTGAATCAGGGAACCGAATTTTCAATGCCAGGTCTTTCAGATTTAGGTTTCAGCGACAAGCAAATGCAGGATTTTCCTTCTCTTACCATCCCAACAAAGATTATTCAGAACTATCACAACACACGTGATATTCCCTCTGTTGAAGGAACTTCGCGCTTAAGTCTTCATCTGCGATTTGGAACGATTTCCATTCGGGAATTGGTAAAGAAAGCCATGAAAACCAACGAAAAATATTTCAATGAATTGATTTGGCGGGATTTTTACCAAATGATCCTGTATTGGTATCCCAAAAGTGTCAATCACGCATTCAAATCCGAATACGACCGCATAGAATGGGAATTTAATGAAAAGCAGTTCCAAGCGTGGTGCGAAGGTAAAACCGGTTACCCACTAGTTGATGCAGGAATGCGCGAGTTAAACGAAACAGGTCACATGCACAATCGCGTTCGAATGGTTGTTGCAAGTTTCTTATGCAAGCACCTGCTCCACGACTGGCGTTTGGGCGAACGTTATTTTGCAGAAAAATTATTGGATTTTGAACTAGCGAGTAATGTGGGCGGCTGGCAATGGGCAGCAGGTTCAGGTGTCGATGCCGCACCTTACTTCCGTATCTTTAACCCTACAAGTCAGCAGGAAAGATTCGATCCCAAGTTTGAATACATCAAAAGATGGGTCCCTGAATTTGGAACAGCTGAATATCCGGAGCCAATTGTGGAACACAAATGGGCGCGTGAACGGATTTTGGAACGATACAAAAAGGCGTTGAACACCAAGTAAATTTATGCTTTAAATCTTTCCCGCAAAATCTGCCAATTAAAGACAAGAAATCCACTCGGACCAAAACAAATTAGAAAAACCAGGAAGTCTTCTTTTTGAATCGCCAATTTCCAATAGATAAGGCCTAAAACGACCGTAAAAATTACAATCGAAATATTTACCAGCAAAATCTTGCTTATACCAACCTGAGAGTCAATTAACCGCAAGAGCAAAAACAACGGCAGAAATGCGATAAAAGCTATTAAAAAAACAATGATTGAAAGTGTAATCGTATCACTGACAGTGATTTGTAACCCGGGTATGGAATTTATAACTACAACATTGTACACGGCAAAAAGAACGGAACTTAATACAATAAAAAAAAGATAATGCAGCAAGGTACTTTTCATCCCTGATTGTCTAATGCTACTGGCGTCTGAGTTCACCCGACCTCCATTTCTGCAGGAAGGTTGCCCAGGCGAATGGATTCAGCAAGTTATTTACAGGGGATTGCCCCATGGTGTACAAACGCGTATTATTCTGGTTCACCACATTCCCGAAAGCAAGGGACGCATCACTTGGAACCAATGAAGCAATTTGCGCCAAAGACTGACCTGATAATTCTTTCTGAGCTCTCAGCATCGCATCATCATAAGGATTCATTTCTACAAATGCGCGGGCAAATGCTTCTTTGGAAGGCCATGGATAGACAACCACTTCCGTCAATTGAAATGTATCAATCGTCATCATATGAATAATGGAATAACGGTTTTCACTCAACGTATCCGGAACGATGTAAGAAGATGGTTTGTGCCCGTAATAACGGAACATAATTGTATCACCCGGGTGAACTACCAAAGAAAAGAACCCATAAAGATCTGCTATCGTTCCTCTGCGAATCGTTTTATTATAAACTCCTGCATAAGGCATTTCCTGTAAGCTGTCTGAAGAAACGACAACCCCGGATAATTGAATCAAGCGCCCATCCTTCTGAGAATTTGCGTTCAGCGAAATGGCACAAACCATTGCTATAAGTCCGTATTTCAACCAATTATTCATACTACAAGAATAAGGAATTTTCGATAATGATCGAAGCCTTTCTGCCCCTTTAACATTAATTATAAGCTGAAAGGCGAAAAGTTAACAGAAACTTTAACTAAACCGATTTGTTTGTGAATGAAAATAATTACTTTTGCGAGAATTTATTTCAAAAATAGGTTCACACATGGCATTGTCCAATCTTAATTCAGTTAGAGAAGGTCTCACATACGACGACGTACTCTTAGTCCCCGCATTTTCACAGGTTTTACCACGCGACGTACAATTAAAAAGTAAAATCACCCGCAACATCGAGGTTAACACTCCAATCGTTTCCGCTGCAATGGATACGGTTACGGAAGCAAGTTTAGCAATTGCTCTTGCTCAGCACGGAGGAATTGGTGTAATTCACAAAAACATGACCATTGCCGATCAGGCATTACAAGTAAGAAAAGTGAAACGTTCTGAAAGTGGAATGATCCTGGATCCGGTTACTCTTTCCGAACACGCAGTGGTAAGTGATGCATTAAACCTGATGGCAGAATTCAAGATTGGTGGTATTCCGGTTATTGATGAAAACAGAAAATTAAAAGGAATAATTACCAATCGCGATTTGCGTTTTGAGAAGAACCATGCAAGGCCAGTTCGCGAAATCATGACTACAGACAACCTGATCACCACAAAAGATGGGACAAGTCTTTCTGAAGCAGAAGAAATATTACAAGAAAAGAAAATTGAAAAACTACCTGTTGTTGATGCAAACAATACTTTAATCGGATTGATCACATACAGGGATATCATTAAAGTAAAAACACATCCGAATTCCTGCAAAGACCAGTACGGAAGATTGCGTGTTGCGGCTGCGGTCGGTGTTACACAAGATACTATTGAACGCGTTCAGGCATTGGTTGAGGCCGGAGTAGATGCGATCGTTATCGACACTGCACACGGACACACAGAAGGAGTTGTTATCAAACTAAAAGAAGTAAAAGCGCAATTCCCAAAACTGGATGTCATTGTAGGAAATATTGCTACTGCTGCTGCTGCTAAATATTTGGTAGAGGCCGGTGCTGATGCCGTAAAAGTAGGAATTGGCCCAGGCTCTATTTGTACAACACGTATCATTGCAGGAGTTGGAGTTCCACAGTTGACAGCAGTTAATGATGTTGCTTTGGCACTGGAAGGAACAGGAGTTCCGGTAATTGCTGACGGAGGAATCCGCTACACGGGAGATATTGTAAAAGCAATTGCTGCCGGTGCAGACGTTGTGATGATCGGTTCCATGTTTGCAGGAGTTGAAGAATCTCCGGGCGAAACAATCATTTACGAAGGAAGAAAATTCAAATCTTACCGAGGGATGGGATCTTTGGAAGCGATGCAAAAAGGGTCAAAAGACCGTTATTTCCAGGATGCAGAAGACGACATTAAAAAACTGGTTCCGGAAGGAATTTCAGGACGAGTTCCCTACAAAGGAAACTTGTTCGAAGTGGTTTACCAGATCGTTGGTGGTTTGAGAGCCGGAATGGGTTATTGCGGAGCAGGTTCTATCGACAAACTAAAAGGCGCAGAATTCGTTCGAATTACTTCTGCAGGAATGCGTGAATCGCATCCGCACGATGTAACGATCACACGGGAAGCTCCGAATTACAGTTTAAAATAATTAGCCGGAAAATAATTTATTTATAGTAGGGGTGCGATTAATCGCACCCCTACTATGTTTATGACCGTACAATATATTCCTTAATTTTTTCTTAAATCATTCGATTTTAGGTTCAAACCCAAAACAATGTGTTATTTTTGGCGTTCTTGGTTTGAATAAAGTAATCTATACATGAAAAAACGACTAATATTAGCCTTCGGAATACTATTATCCCTAAATTCTACCGCACAGACAGGTGATGCTGTGATGGAAATTGATGGTAAAAAAGTAACCAAATCCGAATTTCTACAGATTTATTTAAAGAACAATCCTACTCCAAAATACGACAAGCAGGCGTTGGACGAGTATATGGAACTGTTCAAAAAATTCAAGTTGAAAGTTGCAGAAGCAGAAGCCCTTGGATACGATACCATTCCTAAATTAAAGAAGGAACTTGCAGGTTACAGAAAGCAATTGTCTCAACCTTATTTAATTGATTCTACAAAAAACAGCGCTTTGGTTAAACAAGCGTATGAGCGCATGAAAAATGAAGTTCATGCTTCGCATATTTTGGTAAAAGTGGCTGAAAATGCTTCCCCGGAAGATACTCTTGCGGCATACAACAAAATCCTTGCAATTAAAAAACGAATAGAAAACGGGGAAGATTTCACAACTGTTGCGAAAGGTAAAAATGGTTCTGAGGATCCTTCTGCAGTTCGAAATGGTGGAGATTTGGGTTATTTCACTGCTTTCCAAATGGTTTACCAATTTGAAGAAGCTGCATTCAACACTCCAATCGGGAAAATATCCGATCCGGTTCGCACAAAATTTGGCTACCATATTTTGAAAGTATTTGATACTCGTCCGGCAAGAGGCACGATGAAAGCTGCTCATATCATGGTTGCAACCGGAAAAGAAGCAACGCCCGAAGAAATCGAAACTGCTCACAAAAAAGTAGACGAGATTTACGCCAAACTGAAAGCAGGAGAATCCTTCGAAAAATTGGCAAGTGAATTTTCTGATGATGCTCAAACAGCAGAAAAAGGAGGCGAATTACCCTTGTTCGGAACAGGAACAACTACACGTATGGTTCCTGAATTTGAAGAAGCAGCATTTTTGTTACAGGCAAACGGTGACGTTTCACAGCCTGTGCAAACTGCTTTCGGTTACCACATTATCAAACGTTTGGAATTGACTCCGTTGCGTTCTTTTGACGAATTGAAAAAAGAAATCCAGGGGAAAGTAAATAAAGACGAGCGTGCAATTGTTACTCAGCAGTCTTTCATTGAGAAATTGAAGAAAACATATGCTTTCAAAGACAGCTACAGCAAAACAAGTAAATGGTTTGTGTCCAACATCGATACAAACTACTTCAAAGGAACATGGACAGCTGATACCAAATTGAAATCAAACTCAACCATGTTTACGCTTGATAAAAAAGCATTTACACAACAGGAGTTCGCAGCATACCTGAAAAAGAATTACAGAACGTACAAAAGCATGGATGCTAAGACATTGATTCAAAAACAATATACTACTTGGCAAAACAGCGAAATCCTTGCATACGAAGAAAGCAAATTAGACAGCAAATATCCTGATTTCAAAGCTTTGATGCAGGAATACCACGACGGTATTTTGTTGTACGAGATCATGTCTGATAAAGTGTGGAACAAAGCGATCAAAGATACTTCCGGCCTGAAAACATTCTTCCAGGGAAATAATGCAAATTATGCATGGAAGAAAAGATACAATGCATACATCTACGAATGTTTGAACCAGGATGTGGCAAAACAAGTTGCTGCCATGCTAAAAAGCGATACGATCTCTTCACGCACTGTGATCAATGCTGTCAATAAGAATTCTGAATTGAATTTACGTGTTAGAACAGGAAAATTCGAAGAAGAGTCTACTCCTTACCTGAAAGGGCATGAGTTGAAAAAAGGAGTGAATGCAGCTTATGAATTTGAAGGCAAATATTACATTGTAAAAGTAGATGAGATCCTTGCACCAACTCAGAAAACAATGACTGAGGCAAAAGGAGCAGCAACGTCCGATTACCAAACTTATCTTGAAAAAGAATGGTTAGCAGAAATTGCCAAAAAACATCCGATTGTCATACACGAACAAGTCCTTTACAGTTTAGGAAAATAAAAATAGAAAGCCGGCGATGCCGGTTTTTCTATTTAGAAAAAATGGCAATCTCTTAAAATAATGTAATTTGATCTGCGTTATTGATTGAATCTCAAAAAAGAACACGAAATTAGCATCCTTATTTGCTTGATAAAACGAACATGAAATACAGCATATTCCTAAGTTTATTCTTCACATTGGCATTCACCATGTCATTTGCCCAACCTAAACCAATCGATAAAGTCGTTGCTCAGGTAGGTGATAACATCGTGCTTTTCTCTGAAATTGAAGGTCAGATCCAATCCATGAAACAAAATGGAGTTCCGGAAGCAGACATCAACAAATGTCAGATCCTGGAGCAAATGCTTTACAACTTCCTATTGGTAAATCAGGCCGAATTGGATTCCATTCAGATCAGCGACGAACAGGTGGATGCAGAAATGGAAAACCGGCTTCGTATGATTGAAAGTCAAATGAAGAATGTAAAAGATGAGAAAGGAAACCCAATTACCATCGAATCATTTTATGGAAAGACCAAGTTGCAGATCAAAGAAGAATTCAGATCAACAATTAAGAAAAGACTGCAAGGCCAGGAAGTTGAAAGAGGTATTACATCAGCAATAGACGTTTCACCGCTTGACGTGGAGAAATTCTACAATTCGATTCCAAAAGATAGTTTGCCCTACATCAACTCCCAGCTTTCCTTTCAGCAGATTGCCGTTTTTCCAATTATCACTAAAAATGATAAAGAACTTGCCTTCAAGCAAATTTCAGACTTGAGAAAACAGATTGTTGCGGGTAAAGCTACCTTTTGTTCTGTGGCATCATTCTATTCTGAAGATCCCGGAAGCGCCAAATTGTGTGGTAGAATTGAAGGTACCCGCGGAGCAATGGTCCGTCCGTTTGAAGCAACAGCTTACAGCCTGAAAGTTGGGGAAATCAGTGAAGTTTTTGAAACCGAATTCGGATACCACTTCATGCAGCTGATTGAAAGAAAAGGAGACGATTACATTGTAAATCACATCCTGATCGCACCAAAATTCAGTTTGGATAACCTGGATGCTGCAAGCAAGCGCATGGAACAATGCCATACCGAATTAAAAGAAAGTAAAATTACCTGGGAAGAAGCAGTGAAGATTTACTCCAACGATGCAAACACCAAAGAAAACAAAGGATACATTACCAACCCGATCACCGGAGAGATTAAATGGAGCGTGGAACAGGTAAACCAGGTTGACCCGATGATGTTCCAGTTAACAGACGGATTGGAATTGAACCAAATCACTGCGCCGCTTTTGTATTACGATTTTAACGAACGTAAAGAAGCAATCCGCATTGTGCGAGTAGCGGAAAGAACAAAACCGCATGTTGGAAACCTGACAGATGATTACAATTTATTCCGCATGATGGCTTTGGAACAAAAAAGACAACAGGCCATTGCTAACTGGACAAAATCCAAAATTTCTACTGCATACATCCGCATTGATGATTCTTTCAAGGAATGTGTATTCGAGAATCAGTGGGTAGCTAAAGCACCTTAAAGAAAAAACTATAAAACTATGTCAGACGTTGCTGCTATTGAACAACTGGTAAAAGACTATAAAGCACTTAAAAACGAAATTCACCAGGTAATTGTTGGCCAGGAAGAAGTAGTTGATCAGGTATTGATTTCTATCTTCTCCCGCGGACACTGTTTGCTTGTAGGGGTTCCCGGATTAGCGAAAACCCTTTTGGTGAACACCATTGCAGACACATTGGGTCTTTCCTTCAACCGGGTACAGTTTACTCCCGATCTAATGCCTTCAGACATTGTGGGTTCTGAGATCCTGGACGAAAGCCGTCAGTTTAAATTCATCAAAGGCCCTTTGTTCAGCAATATCATTTTGGCCGATGAGATTAACCGTACGCCTCCAAAAACGCAATCAGCCCTGTTGGAAGCCATGCAGGAAAGAAGAGTAACTGCTGCAGGAACAACTTATACACTTCCTCACCCATTCTTCGTTTTGGCAACTCAAAACCCGATTGAACAAGAGGGAACTTATCCGCTTCCTGAAGCACAATTGGACCGTTTCATGTTCAATATCTGGGTAGATTACCCATCATTCGTGGAAGAACTGGCAATTGTGAAAAGCACTACTTCAGATACAAAGATCCAGTTAAAGCAAGTTGTTTCAGGAGAAAAGATCGCTGAATACCAGGAATTGATCCGCCGTATTCCGGTTGCTGACAACGTATTGGAATATGCTGTGAAACTGGTTGCAAAAACACGTAAGGATAATCCAATGGCCCCACAGTTAACGAAAGACTTTATTTCATGGGGAGCCGGACCAAGAGCATCTCAATACTTAATTGTAGGAGCGAAATGCCACGCAGCATTACACGGTCGTTTTTCCCCGGATATTGATGACGTGAAAGCTGTGGCTCTGCCGATCTTAAGACACCGAATCGTTCGAAATTACCGTGCCGAGGCAGAAGGTTTCTCGAATGACCGCATTATAAGCGAACTAATGAAGTGATTCGATCGAATTATATTAAAAACGTAGGGCTGCGATTGATCGCAGCCCTATTTGTTTTTATGATGTATCGTTTAATAGTTAATCGTATACGTATGTCCGTTGATCTCAATGGTTAAAGTTCCGTCACAAGTACCCTGACCGTAATCAATTGTACGTGTAGATTTTCCGGTCGGCGTAATTTCCAAAACTCCTTTCGTGATGTATGGACATCCTACTTTCACGTGCAGCGGACTGGTAATGTTTGCTGTGTAACCATCGCCATTCACTACCTGTGCATTTGCAGTTCCTGTTACATCCCATTCATCGTCGTAAATATTGAGAACTGTATTGTAACCTGTTGTAAATGTCCGGACCTGTGCTGAAGTATACGTTGCAATTTCACCGGTTGTCAATGTAACAACTCCGTTTATATTCACGTTGTAATATGGCTGCTGTGATCCGTTCAATCCCATGTTTTCAACCGTCATCAATCCTTCGACCTTGATGTCGTTTACATAGTAATTTACCGGAGTATAGCGAATAATTGTTCCCTGCTGGTAATATGGCCCGTTGTAGGAAATGATCAACTTACCGCGGCGTTGTTTGTAATCCTGACATGTACAGTTATTATTTCCCCAATCAATCGTAATCGTATCCTGGGAACCAACCGTATCTATTGTAATGATTACGTTACAATCTGCTTTTTCAGCTTCAGTAACTTCGTGGCTGTCCTGGTAGCGGTAAATAGGTTTTCCAATTCCGTAAACAAATACGCCTCCTTTGTATGCCTGATCCGACATATTTGCCATTTCAGCGAATGTGTTTTCTACAATAGCGTTAGTTTTCGGAGCAGAACTTTCGTCGTACTGCCATTTCTTTTTACAAGATGTAACTTGAGCCAGAGCGGCCAAAGAAAGACTTAAAATCAATAATTTTTTCATGATGTCGTAGTTTTAGTGATGCGAATATCGCTGATAACAAATAACATACCAAACGTTTTTCTTATAAATGTGTATTTATCACTTTTAATCGATTATTTGGATAAAAGTTACACGATCTGTTAATTTTTCTGAGCAAAAACACGCTGTTTAAATCATTTTAATTCGTTGTTCACATTTCAGTATTAATAGTTTCGGAGAGCGAATCCAAAATCTCCGTTCAGCTTCCCATATCTTTGTTCCATGCAAGATCTCAAATCTTTACAGGCCCTAATTGCACTCATGGACGATCCGGATGAGCAGATTTATGCGCATGTAAGAGACCGCTTATTAGAGGTCGGGCCAGATGCCGTTCAATTATTGGAATCTTCCTGGGAAGAAAAAGATTATGGTTTATTATTCCAATCACGCATCGAAACGCTGATCCACGAAATTCAATTCGAAGAATGCAAACGCCAATTGGTTTCCTGGTACAACAGTTCTACCAAAGACTTGCTGAAGGGTGCAATCATCATTGCAAAGCACCAATATCCGGGATTAGATGAGAAGCACATCTACAATTTTATAGAACGTGTTCGCAGAGATTGCTGGCTGGAGTTAAATCCGAATATGACCGCTTTTGAATCGATCCGAATCATCAATAAAGTACTTTTCGGACAATACGGATTTTCCGGAAATTCCAAGAATTACAATTCGCCGCTGAATTCCTTCATGAATACGGTGATTGAGAGCAAAAAGGGAAATCCGCTGAGTTTGAGCATTCTTTACAGCGTAATTGCACAGGAGTTAAAACTTCCGATCTACGGAGTGAACCTTCCCAACCATTTCATACTGGCTTACATGGATAATAATGGCGTGAACCAGTTTATTTCAAACGGAAACGAATACGGCGTTTTATTCTATATCAATGCCTTTTCGAAGGGAAGCATGCTTCAAAAAGACGATATCGTGCAATTCCTCTCAAGCATACAAGTAGCGCCGCAAGCGAGCCATTTTCAGCCCTGCTCCAATTCGGATATCATCCGCAGAATGATCACGAACCTGGTTTCTTCCTTCCAGCAAGTTGGGAACCTGGAGAAGGTGAATGAGTTGATTGAATTGCGGAGTTTATTAGATTGATTGAATAGGAACTGTTCTATGCTCCATCAGAATTACCGAATAGCACTTAACTGTAATTCCATTTGAAAATGAACAACAACTACTCCATCCGGTTAATTACGGAGAGTGATGCACAAGCGGTCTTAGACATTTATAGACCCTACGTACTTCACACGATCATTTCCTTTGAATATGAGCCTCCAACTTTAGAAGAATACATACAACGAATTAAAACAAACACTGAAGATTATCCTTGGCTGGTTTGTCTGTACGAAAACAAAATAATCGGATATGCTTACGCCAGCAGACATCGATCCCGCACCGCTTATCAATGGAGCCCTGAATCAACTGTTTATCTTTTACCGGAAGTTCATCGTAAAGGGATTGCCCGCATTTTATATACAACTCTTTTTGATCTGTTGAAATTACAAGGGTATTTCAACGTTTACGCAGGTATTGGTTTACCTAATGAGAAAAGCGTCGGATTCCACAAAGCGCTTGGCTTTGAAGAAATTGGAATATTTAAAAAAGTCGGTTATAAACTTGGAAACTGGCACGATACGCATTGGTTTCAGCTTTCATTGGCTGAACACACGCTAACTCCTCCCACACCTAAAAAATTAGCTGAAGTTGCCACAAATTCAGCGTTTCGGGATATTCTATTTAAAGCCAATGAAAAAGTGAAAACAACGAAAATTTGATCACTCATTATCTCCTTCAATTTTTTCAAAATATTTATTACTTTCGATTTAAATCCTTTCATCTTGAAACATTTACTTACATTTCTACTTATTATCTCTACTTTTTTTTCCTGTTCATCCGGGAAACAAACGGATAAAACAAATCATCCTGCAGCGGAGAAAGAAGAAACTCTTCCCGAGAAATCGAATTCGGAAAATGATGAAGCCAAAAGTGAAGGTTCATTGAAAGCTGTTGCATTTCAAACTTCCACTTATGACGATCCTCAATTTGCAGATGAGGTAAGCAAACACCGGGAATCTCTGAACCAGCTTTCCGACAAAAAAGTATTCGCTGCGATTCATGCAAAATTACTTCCTAAACTGGATCCAAAACATCAATCTTACTTCCGATCAAAATCGGATTACGAATTGCTTGCCCATGCGAAAGGAAATCTCTTCCGGGAAAACAAAACGGATGGCGGATTTATTGTTTATGACAAGAAGAATCAGCGGGTTTCTATTTTGGTTTACCGCGAAAACACAAATACTTATGCCGAATTATTCCGTGACCTGAAAGTGGAAAATGGTTTGGAAAATGCCAACTGCAATTACAGCTCTTCCGGGACGATTGACTATCAATTGGCCGGTGAGATCATCTATCAGGAAGAATACCTGATCAAAAACCCGGAAAGCTATACGGAATCTTCACCGGTCAAAATAACGGATATCTATAAAAACGAAGATTTCCTCCTGAAGGAAGGCTGCTTTTCCAAAAAGGCATCGAAGAAGGAAACGGCAAATTCGCTTTGTATCTCCACCAGTTCTGTTTACAACAATTGGGAAGCTTTGCGCTATAACCCGGAATCCGATTCGTTTATCATTTTCTACGGGCAGGCTTTTGCGGATTAGGAAGAATCAATTAGATAGAATAATTCGTATATTGATCACGCTTATCAAGGAATAAGCGCTAACTCATTCATGCATCTTTTGAAATTTGAAACCATGGTAAAATATCCTTTCTTACTCATCACCGTTCTCGGCATTTCTCAATCCATCCAGGCACAGGAAGACAAATTTCAATGGCTGGAAGAAGTTGACGGTGCAAAAGCACTTGAATTTGTAGAAGCTCAAAACAAGGCAACTTTTGAAAGACTGAGCAAGGAAAAAGATTATCAATCCATTTACGACAGAAGTTTAGAGATTTCCAATTCTTCCGATCGCATTGCCTATCCGGGTTTTAATGGAAAATATGTCTACAATTTCTGGAAAGACAAAGACCACGAGCGCGGGATCTGGAGAAGGTGCTTAGCAGCTGATTACAACAATAGCAACCTGAACTGGGAAACCATCCTGGATATCGATGCATTGTCGAAAAAAGACAACATCAAATGGGTTTTTAAAGGTGCAAGCGGTTTGTATCCTTCTTACAACAGATTCCTGGTCGAACTTTCGAATGGCGGCGGTGACGCTGTATCCATCAGGGAGTTCGATGCGGACAAGAAAGAATTCATCACCAACGGTTTCCAAATTGACGAAGCAAAAGGCGGAGCTAGTTATATTGATGAGAACACATTGATCGTTTCTACCGATTTTGGCGACGGAACCATGACCACTTCCGGTTATCCGAACCAGGTGAAGATCTGGAAACGCGGAACTTTGCTGAAAGATGCGCAATTGATCTATGAGGGAAAACAAGAAGATGTTGGGACCTGGGGCGGAATTTTACGCGGCGATACAAAAAGCTATGTATTCATTTCACGTGCATTGACGAGTTTTAGTGCTCGGAAAATCCTATGGATCGACAATAAAATTGTCACCCTGGATATTCCGGACGACTGTAATATCAGTGGTCTTCTGAAAAACCAGTTAGTGATCCAGTTGAAATCCGATTGGACCGTTGCTTCCAAAACCTATAAAAGCGGTGCTTTGTTGAGTCTTGATTTCGATAAATTGTTGAAAGGAACCAAAGAAATACTATTGATTACGGAACCGGATGAATTTTCCAGTATTCCCGAAATTTCGGCAACTAAAAACCAGCTTTTAGTAAACCAATTGACGAATGTTACCAGCCAGTTGTACATTTATTCCTTCAAAGATGGAAAATGGAGCAGTCAGAAGGCAAAAGCTCCGGATTACGGAACGATTTCACTGATCAGTTCGGATGAATTTACAGATCAGTTCTTTTTCCAGTATGAGAACTTTACCACTCCGACGACTTTATACGCTGCAGACGCAGGAACGAATACCTTTAAAGCAATCAAATCACTTCCCGCCTATTTTGATGCAGGCAAATACGAAGTAAAGCAGTTCAAAGCGAAATCGAAAGACGGTACGATGGTTCCTTATTTCATGGTTTCAGCCAAAAACATTCCACTCGACGGTACAAATCCTACGCTGATCATTGCTTACGGCGGATTTGAAATTTCTTACGAGCCTTTCTATGCCGGAAAATACGGAAATGCCTGGCTGGACAAAGGCGGGGTTTTTGTGGTTGCCAATATTCGCGGAGGCGGTGAATTTGGTCCGAAATGGCACCAGGGCGGAATGAAAGAAAAGCGTCAGAATGTATTTAACGACCTTTTTGCAGTTTCGGAAGATTTGATCGAAAAGAAAGTGACTTCTTCCAAACATTTAGGAGTTATGGGCGGAAGCAACGGCGGATTATTAGTTGGTGTCGCATTTACACAACGTCCGGATTTGTACAACGCAATTGTTTGCCAGGTTCCTTTGCTGGACATGCAGCGCTACAACAAACTTTTGGCCGGGGCAAGCTGGATGGGTGAATATGGAAACCCGGACATTCCGGAAGAATGGGAATACATTCAAAAATACTCGCCGTACCAAAACCTGAAACCAGGAATGAACTACCCGGAAGTTTTCTTCACCACTTCTACCCGCGACGATCGTGTTCACCCGGGACACGCACGTAAAATGGTTGCCAAAATGAACGACATGGGCTACAAAACGTATTATTATGAAAATACGGAAGGCGGTCATGCCGGTTCATCTACGAATGAGCAAAGCGCCAAGGCCAGTGCAATGATGTTTTCTTATTTGTTGATGAAGTTGAAATAATTGACACTTATGCAAATAAGTATCCGGGATTTATATGATCAAATTTTTGCTTTTGAGGGTACACACCTTTTTGAATCCATTCTGAAACCCTGGGTTATTGAAAACGAGTACAAAACTTACATTTTAACTGTTTCCAATAAAATACAATCAAATAAAGTGGACCTGTCCCAGGATGATGTTTGGGAACTTTACGCCCTGAACCGCGTATTGGATATTCTGACACTTGGTTTTCAGCCTGACAATAAAGCGGATGGCGATTGGACAGGAACTGATCTTACCTTATCGGAATATATTGCATTTACTGATCAGATCGGATTGGAAACCGGAGTACCGGCATACTTTCATTCCTTTGATTGTGAAATTATGGAGGCACAGGAAGGGGAAACTGATTTTAAAATCACAGAACACTGCTTTCCAGCAGTGAAATTGAAAAATCTGATGATTAAAAGAGCTGGAGTGAAAATCTCACTCAACCCGCAACACTTCGATTTGACACAGATAAATGCTGCCTCTATATATTGGACTTCCAGACGGAAGAACAGAAAATACCAGGATCAATCACAGGGTTGGGGAAGTAATTCCCAATGGCGAACAGATTTGAGATTAGACTTGGAAACAACCGATCATTTTATTTACAATCTGCAGGGTACATTCGATTTGACAAAAGCAACAAATGATCAACAATATGAACTATACGATTTGGAGCTCCAGGAAGCAATCGAATTGACCCGTTTCAGACATTTGATGCAATCAGCGAAAGACGATACGGATTTATATCCTTATAGCTTCAGGTATGTGGAGAAGAAAAACTAACGGCCATGTCCTCTAATAGAAACATGGACAAAATGATTACATTTGAGTAAATCTCAAACCGATTCATGTGAAAAACATACCAACTTTATACGAATGGGCAGGCGACATAAAAACCTTTGAGCATCTATTCGCCAAATTCTATGATAAGGTCCTGAAAGATGATCTATTGGGAGAAGTTTTCAAAAACATGTCACCGGAACACGTGAAACACGTAGCCAATTTCGTGGCAGAAGTTTTTGGAGGAGACAAATTCTATACGGAGGAAAACGATGGCAGCCATGCTAAAATGATTGGTCAGCATATTGGAAAAATGCTTACGGAGGAAAAACGCCAGCGCTGGGTGAATTTATTGTTGCAGACAGCTGACGAAGTTGGGCTGAAAAGTGATCCTGAATTCCGTTCGGCTTTTGTGGGTTATATTGAATGGGGAACCCGGCTTGCAGTGATCAACTCTCAATTAACCGAGAATCCAATGAATACCGATGAACCCATGCCAAAATGGGGCTGGGGAGAAACAGGCGGACCTTATCTTCCTGACAATTGATGAGTAAATCTGTGAACTCGTAGCCTCAATTCAATAAACCAATCTCTCAATCTTTCACTGAGGTCGAGATGAGCAAATTCCTTTTCATTTCCCAAAATATCCAAATCTTAACAGTTAATGGCAAATGATCTGTCGCTGAAGGACAGAATTATAGGTATCTTAATTATTCACCAAAAAGAACAGTTATGATGACCTGGAGACAAATGCGAAATCACCTGAAAGGAAAAGTAGTTCTTGTTGGATTGACTTTTATTGATCAGGAAGGCGAAGTAATAGAACGATACCAGACACACGGAACGATTGCTAAATTAACAATAGATGGATTCTTCAAAATAATCCGGGATGACAACAGTATCTTTCGGATTCCTTATTTGAAGGAAACTATAAAAATGGCAAAAGAAGGCGCATACCGTGAAAAATCGACCGGGGAAACCGTTGAAAACCCGGATTTGATCATTGCATGGAAAGTGAAAACTGCCGAAAATGCCAATGTCGAGGAAATCAAAAAACACGGTTACATGCCTGTTTTTGATTATTCCGATTCAAGAAACGGGAGAAAGGATGAACGTGAAGACAATCTATCACATCCCTCTTAATCAGTTTAATTCACATCAAACCTCGCTTCCAACTGCATTTCTTTCTTCGAGCATTTTGGCTAAATGATGTAAAAATTTGTCCAGTAAAAAACTATTACATACTTTTAACGTTAGTAACGCAATACGATACTAATGATTAAAACTTTTGGCGATAAAGAATCTGAAAAAATCTGGCTCGGAATTCGATCTAAAAAATTGCCAAACGAAATTCAGGATGTTGCGCGTCGAAAACTAAGAATGCTCAATAATGCTCAGGATATAACTGATTTAAGAATCCCACCTTCGAACAGATTGGAAAAATTAAAAGGAGATCTCCAAAATTATTACAGTATTCGCATTAATAATCAATGGAGGATCATTTTTGAATGGATTAACAATGATGCTTACGAGATTCAAATAGTAGACTATCATTAAAATAAATAAAATGGAAAAGCTTAAAAATATTCACCCGGGGGAAATTCTTTCAGAGGAATTTTTAATTCCAATGGAAATTTCAGCTTACCGTTTGGCAAAAGAAACATTTCTTCCCCAAACACGCATTTCGGAAATCATCAAGGGTAATCGCAGAATTACTGCTGACACCGCATTGCGTTTTTCCAAATTCTTTGGTACAAGTCCCAAATTCTGGCTGGGCCTTCAGGATGATTTTGATCTGGAAGAAGAAATCAATCAGAAAGAAAATGAAATCAATAATATAAAGCCTTTGGAAGGAAGCGCTGCATAATTTAATTGAAGTATCACTTAATTCGTATCAAATCCAACCTCCAGCTGCATTTCTTTCATTTCTGAGAGCATTTTAGCAGACGGATTGATCCGAAGTCGTTTGGAAGGCATACTCACCGTTAGATTGTCCAAATGATCGATCACCGTGAATTTGACGGAACAATTTCCTTCTTCGCTTTCTTTAAACATCGTTTCGAGCTTATTGAGCATCATTTGGTCCAGTAATTTGATCGGAACGGTGATGTTGATCGTGGCCGATTTTTGTCCCATCATATCCTGCAATTGTTCAATGGAATTGATACTGAACTCGATCGGTTTCATTTTCGTGATCTTATCCGGGTACGGGCCTTCCTGAACACGGCCTTTAATGGCTACGAACAAGTCTTTTGTCAACAGGTGGCGGAATTTCAGATACGTATCTCCGAAAATGTATTGTTTGTGAGAATTCGAATAATCTTCAATCAGGATCAGTCCAAATGGTTTCCCGGTTTTGGTGGTCAAATGCTGTGCATCAGTTATAATTGCCGGAATAGTAAAGTCTCTTCCCAAATGATTTTTTACGTTAGAAAGCAGTTCGACATTTCCATTACAGAATGCTTCGATTTCTACCCTGAAATCATCCAGCGGGTGGCCGGAAATAAAGATTCCTACTACTTCCTTTTCACGATTCAATTTGTACAATAAACTCCATTCTTCGGAATGCGGGATCGTTGGCTCCGGCATTTTGACATCGGCAGATTCCCCGAACATGGAAACCTGTGCGGAATTTTCGTTGTCCTGCAAGCTGTTCCCATATTTCAGGGCGTTTTCGATGAAGGTTTTCCCACCTGCGTCCAATGCAAAATACTGTGCCCTGTGCGCTCCTCTGAACGAATCAAAACAACCGGCATACGCCATGCTTTCCAGCGCTTTTTTGTTCACTAAACGTAAGTTCAGGCGCTTCGTCATTTCGAAAATTGACTGAAAAGTTCCTTCTTCCTGACGGTTCGAGATGATATTCTCAACCGGGCCGCTTCCCAATCCTTTGATCCCGCCTAAACCGAATCGGATTGCTCCGGCAGCATTTACCGTAAATTCATAAACCGATTCATTCACATCAGGTCCCAAGACTTCCAATCCCATTCGGCGGCATTCCTCCATGAAGAAACTTACCTGTGCAATGTCATTTAAATTATTGGAAAGTACCGCAGCCATAAATTCAGCCGGATAATTGGCTTTCAGATATGCCGTTTGGTAAGCAATCCAGGCATAACACGTGGAGTGTGATTTATTGAAGGCGTACGATGCAAATGCTTCCCAGTCTTTCCAAACTTTTTCCAAAATCACAGGATCGTGTCCGCGCTGCGCTCCCTGCTCCACAAACTGCGGTTTCATTTTATCCAGGATATAACGCTGTTTCTTACCCATGGCTTTACGCAGAACGTCGGCATCACCTTTGGAAAAGCCCGCCAATTTCTGGGAAAGAAGCATTACCTGCTCCTGGTAAACTGTGATTCCATATGTTTCTTTCAGATACTCTTCACAAGCATCCAAATCGTATTTAATTTCTTGTTCCCCGTTCTTCCGTTTAATGAAATCCGGAATGTATTCCAGCGGCCCCGGGCGGTACAAGGCGTTCATGGCAATCAGATCGGCAAACACCGACGGACGCAATTCCCGCATGTATTTCTGCATTCCGGGACTTTCATACTGGAAGATCCCAACCGTTTCACCGCGCTGGAATAACTCGTAAGTCTTTTCATCATCAATCGGGAAGGTATCCGGATCGAGGTCAATATCGTGTCGTTTTTTGACATTCTTAACGGCGTCTTTGATCAAAGTCAAAGTCTTCAGACCCAGGAAGTCCATTTTCAATAACCCGGCTTCTTCTGCCACGGAGTTATCGAACTGTGTACACCACATTCCCGTATCCTTTGCCAATGCAACAGGAACGAAATTGGTAATATCATCCGGTGTAATAATCACCCCACAGGCGTGAATTCCGGTATTTCGCACGGAACCTTCAATACGCTGAGCCTGTCTCAATACCTGCGCCCTCATATCATTTCCTTTTGCCAGTGCACGCAGTTCCTGAACGTTCGCTAAATCCAGCGGACTGTTTGAAAGTTTCTCAGCCAACTTGGGCTCTTCCCAGTTGAAAATGGCATCCAGCGAGAAGTTATCAGGAATGAGTTTCGCCAATCCGTTAGTTTCGATCAAGGGTAAATCCAACACACGTCCCGCATCACGAATAGACGACTTTGCCGCCATTGTTCCGTAAGTAATGATCTGTGCAACCTGGTTGGAACCGTATTTTGCGATTACCCAGTCAATAACCCGCCCACGACCTTCATCGTCGAAATCGATATCGATATCGGGCATGGAAACACGGTCCGGGTTCAGGAAACGCTCAAATAGCAAATCGTAAGCAATCGGGTCTACATTGGTAATTCCGGTGCAGTATGCAACTGCAGATCCGGCTGCCGAACCACGCCCCGGACCAACGGAAACGCCCATATCACGAGCTGCCTGGCAGAAATCCTGTACGATCAAAAAGTATCCCGGATAACCGGTTTTTTCAACGGTCTTCAACTCAAAATCAAGCCGGTCCCGGATTTCATCCGTAATTTCCGGGTAGCGTTTTGCCGCTCCTTCGTAGGTTAAATGACGCAAATAGGCATTTTCACCACGCTTTCCACCATCGACCTCATCTTCCGGGTGCTTGAATTCATCCGGAATATCAAATGCCGGAAGAAGTACTTCTCTCGCTAAAGGATAATGTTCGATTTTACCCAGGATTTCCCCAACACTTTCAATTGCTTCGGGAAGGTCCAGGAATAATTCCTTCATTTCATCCGATGATTTGAAGTAATATTCTTCGTTCTCCAGGCCGAAACGGAAATTACGCCCTTTTCCTTTTGGAGTAGTCACCTGTTCACCGTCGCGCACACAGAGCAAAATATCGTGCGTATTGGCATCTTCCCTGGTTCCGTAAAAAGTGTTGTTTGTAGCAACTACTTTCACTTCATGCTTTTGAGCCAGTTTGATCAAAGCCGCATTTACGCGATTTTCATCTTCCTGCCCGTGGCGCATGATTTCCACGTACAAATCGTCCTTGAACAAATTCTTCCACCAAACGAGCGCCTCTTCTGCCTGTTTTTCACCCACATTTAATAACAATCCCGGGATCTCTCCACTCAAACCTCCAGTCAGAACAATCAGATCTTCATTGTACTGCTCCACCAGTTTTTTATCAATCCGCGGAACATAATACATTCCCTGTGTATGCGCCTTAGAGGCAAGTTTGATGAGGTTGTGATATCCGTTTTTATTTTTCGCGATGAAAACAACCAATGATCCGTTGTCTTTTACGCTTTTATCCAGGTGATCACGACAAACGTACATTTCACAGCCGATAATCGGGAGCAAGGGTTGTTTGGTATAAGTCTGCCCGTTTTCTTCTGCCTCCTGTCTTTCGGCTTCAATTTCTTTATTGACTCCTGCAATTGCCTTCTCAAAATGGAAAGCTGCCATCATATTCCCGATATCGGTTAAAGCAACGGCCGGCATGTTGTGCTTGATGGCTTGTTTTACCAATCCTTTCACATCCATGGTAGACTGAAGAATGGTAAACTGGGTATGATTGTGCAAATGAACGAAAGGCAGATCTTTTAAGCGGTCCCTTGCTTCCGAAACATCGACAGAAATAGAATCGTCGCTTGTTTGTGTTTTGAGTTTGGCACTTTCTTCCTTTAAATTCAGGTGAGTAAGTCCAATTGGTTGAATAAGGTCCGGATTCGCTATTTTGAAGCGATCGAAAAATTCTAACTCAACTTTTAATTCTTCTTTGGTAAAAACTTCGCGGCGAACCAATTCAAAGAAACAACGCGTAGTTGCCTCCACATCGGCAGTTGCATTGTGTGCTTCTCCAAAAGGAACATTGAAAAGGTAAGCGTGTAATTCGGTAAGAGTCGGCAGCTTGAATTTCCCACCACGACCTCCGGGAATTTTACACATCTCGGCAGTCACTTCCGTACAGGTATCCAACACAGGAAGATCGTGCATATTGGTTTCCACCTGGGTACGCAGGAATTCTGCCCCCATAATGTTCAGGTCGAATTTGATATTCTGACCTACTACAAAGTTCGATTTTCGCAGTGCTTCATTAAATTCTGCGATAACATCTTCCAAAGCTTCACCCTGTTCGGTTGCCAACTCGGTAGAAATCCCATGGATCCTTTCTGCATCGTAGGGAATATCGAAACCATCCGGGCGAATCAGGAAGTCTTTTGCTTCCACCAAATTCCCCAAATCATCATGCAATTGCCAGGCAATCTGGATCGCTCTGGGCCAATTATCCAAATCGGTTATCGGAGCATTCCAATCACGAGGTAAACCTGTTGTTTCGGTATCGAAAATCAAAAACATGTGAGTCTTTTTTGGGGACAATAAAGATAGTCAAAAGAAAGGGACGAATCAAAATCAAGTTGGCTGCTTGTTGATAACTCTCCCTTATTTTTAGCAAGTTTTGAGATTCATGGATTAACGACATTAAATCGTCTTCTTTCTTTCAAATTTTTTCCGATAATCATACAGGATTTGATTGAGAGAACTGACGAGCTTGGCGTTGTTATTAATGGCATCTCTATTGCGCAATTGATTCCTTTTCACGTGGTGATTGATGAACTTATACCGTTTTAGTTCCATTCTTGAATCCCAAAGAATCACCTGCGTTGAATGTCGCATAACGTAAGAAAAATGATTGAATGTCTCCACCAGTCTTTTCACCAGTGATTCGTTTTCCGAGTTCCAGCAAATGGTTTGTTTAATGGTTTCTGTAGATTCTGCACAAAACGCTCTTACATCAGTCTCTGTCATCACACCACCGCGCCTTAGCAGCGTGAGATTCTTTTTGTTCTTATCGAAAGCCGCACTTCTCTTTTTAACCATTTTAACCAGCCGTGCATAATCAGCGCAAACCTCATCGGAAAATCGGAGGACATTTGAATCGATGTCATTCAGAAGCTTTTCCTTGTCTTTATCAATCTTCTTTCTTATTTCCCGGATATAGAACTTATAACTATCCAACGCGTAAAAAAGTCTCATTTGACCATCGGCACTGTAATTACTCATTAAAGGAACCGCTATATCCCGTTCGTTCAGCAAATTCAGCCAAAGGGTTCCCAGTTTCAACTTAAATGCATCTTGCAGTTCTATAATTTCATTCGTCAGTGAATCGCAATAGTTCTTCTTTGCATCGATTTTTTGCCGGACTTCTTCAATTCGTTCGTCTTTCATTTTTTTTGCGGTTCCCACATCTGAAAAGTTGTTGTTAAACCGGTAAAGAAATCTTGTTTCGGAACCGCTCAGGCTTTTTGATTTTGCGGACAAGGCACGGATTCGATTTCTTTTTACAGCCGTGAGTTTTACCCATTTATTCAATTCCATCAAATCTGAACGATTTTGTTTGATGAGCATATATTTCTTGGCAGTGTTCTTTTTCAAATGAAAAGCTCCTTCTATCCTTGCATCCTGCCGGGCTTTTTTGTAGTCCAGTCTGGCTTTCAATAGATAGGCTTCTGTAGAATCCATCAGCTGCACTTTTGTCAAAGAGTCTGTTTCATCAACCAATTCCCGGAACAAATGTCCGCCCATCGTCAAATTGTAATTTCCGGGTAATAAATGATTATTGGGATTGTTCCAAAAGCTTGCCCGGTAGTTTTTGATTTCCCGTTCAATCTCATCGGACGCTTCATAATCATCGCATTCCAGGCAAAATGTTCCGTAGCGGGTTTGATCCATGCTCAAATATTCCGGCGTGTAATAAGAAGTACTGTCGGAAACAAAATCCGCTACACTGGAAATGTTTTTAGAGAAACTCCATATGGGATTGTTCGGAAAATGAGTTACTGCGAAACGTTCCGGATTTGCCAAATAAAACTCCGAATTGGTCACGCCAATATATTTCTCCTGTGTTTTGAAGGGAGCCCAATTCAATATAGCAATGAATACACGGGGAAAAAACCGCAGAACATCGATCGTTTTTGAACTATAGACGGTCTTCTTCGGTAAATTGCAAAGTTCCCTTTTTTTGATTTTCGACCCAAATTCAATCACATACTTCTTAGTCCGCTTATTCAGTTTACCAATCATTTTGAGTCTCCATTTCGCAAAGCGTTTGTAATCCCATGCCACATTCCCGGAACACCATGTTGGATCGTATAAATACCAGACTCCGCTTAGCTTTACCGCATTCCATGCATGATTATCAAAATAAATTTCATCATTCACATCAAAATTCACCTCTTTCACATAACCGGCAATCGTTACATTTTGAAGTCCGGCATAGATGCAAAGCGAATCCATCAAATTGGTGTAATCGGTACAAATTCCTTTTCGTCTTCTCAAAGTTCTCTTCAAGGAATGATCGGATGAAAACGCCTTGCCGGAATTATAGCGGCGGTAATCATATCTTAGATTCATGACCACCCAGGAAAGAATCCCATCAAATTTCTCTTTATCAGATGTTTTACCGGCTGTGAGTGTTGCTGAAAGCAAACGGGCATTCTGGCTGTAGCCTCTTCTTACGGTAATGCTTTGAAATTGAATGGGCTGTAAAGAATCCTGTCCGAACGCTAACGAAGCAAGCACGGATAAGAGAACTGCAAAAACAAATTGCAGGAAATTTTGATTAGTTAGCCGGTTCATTATTTTACAACGATCATTCAAATTTAAGACAAAAGAAACAATATACTTTACGCTCTGGAAGGTATAGCGATCTACCGTGGCGGACTATAACCCTTCTTCTCTATGTTACAAAACAAAAAAGGTAAACAAAACCGTGTTTCGTTTACCTTTCAAAAAGCTTGTAATTTTGGCTTAATGCGCTTCTTCCTCGACTGCTGTTTCTTTTACAACTGGGGCTGGCAGAACATTTCCTTTTATGCGAACCACTTTCATTGGTTCATTCACGGCATTGGAGCTGATTGTAACTGATTTGCTGATCGGGCCGGAAGTTGCAGTATTATAGTGCACGGTAATCTGACCTGTTGCGCCCGGCAAAATCGGATCTTTTGTCCAATCCGGAACTGTACATGAACAAGAACCTTTCACATTTTCTAAAATCAACGGTGCATTTCCTGTATTCCTGAAGGTGAAGACACAATCTCCATTTGCTCCGTTTTCAATGGAGCCGTAATCGTGTGATTCTTTTTCAAATTGAATCTGTGGTCCGTTCAGAACTTCAGGTTGTGCAGATGCTTGTTTCACAACCAATGTAAAAACAAAGCTTAAGATTAAAACGAGTGTATTTGATTTCATATCGTAGGATTTAAATATGAAGCAATCTACGCATTCGAAACCGAGTGATCACAGCAATTAACAAGCGTTTAACTCAAGTCTTAAATAGCTGTTAAAATTGGAATCCGGAAGCAACCTCTAGAACAGAATGAAAAACAGAATGAGAATGAGGATTCAATTTTCATTCTCTCAGTCGCGACTGATTGCTACTCATCTTCCGGAATAACAAAGACTTTGAAGCGGATTTTTTCCGTACCTTTTTTGGTGTTGGTGGAAAGAATGATGGAACGATCCTGTTCGTAGTATTTTCCTTTGGTTTCAAAGGTAATGCGCAATACTGCAGATTTCCCGGGCAGAATGGGCTCTGGTAATGTTGCTTTTGTACAGGAACAGGAAACTTTGTAATCGGAAATGATCAAGGGTGTATCACCTGTATTAGTGATGAGGTAATCGTGGGAAATAACCGGGCCTTCTTTTGTTTTGGGAAAGGTGAACACGGCTTTATCAACAGAAAATTCCGCTTTCTGACTAATGCAAAAAGCGGAATTCAATAGGAGAAATGCGATAGCTAAATAACGCATTTGATTTTATTTTTAGTGACCTGATGATGGAGCACCACCATCGTTTACAGGGCTTGTTCCTTCCGGCTGCGGAGCAACATTTCCTTTGATACGAATTACTTTTGTAGGCTCATTCACAGCGTTTGAAGTGATTGTAACGTTCTTGTTGATTGCACCCGGACGTTTTGTATCGTACTTCACTGTAATTACTCCTTTTGCTCCCGGAGCAATTGGTTCTTTCGGCCACTCAGGAACCGTACAACCACATGATCCTTTTGCATTTGAAATAATCAAAGGCGCATTTCCTGTATTTGTAAAAGAAAATGTACAAGCTCCGTTAGCACCGTATTTGATATTTCCGTAATCGTGCGTTTCTTTTGCAAATTCGATCTTAGCTCCGTTTTGAACTTCCTGAGCTACTGCAGTGTTGGCACCGATCACAGCTACAAAAACTAACATCATTGTAAATAATACTTTTTTCATTTTGTTTCTTAATTAGTTGTTGTAAATATAGATTATAAAGTCTATCACTTCTTTTCTTTAACACATAGTTAACGAAAATCGGTTCAATATACTAATTTGACTTTGAAACATATTCATCAAATGTCAAATCCACATGCTTTAAACGATCTTCGATCTGTTTTCGTTGCTCGGCATCCATATCCGGGTTTTCCTTCAACAACAATTCGTAGTACATTTTGACCTTTTCCTTCTGTCTCGGAATCACAAATATATCGTAAGCACCGGCAAGACTTTCCAATACCATCGGCCTGTTCTTATAAAGCGGATACATCATAATCAATGAATCTGCGATGATGACCGAGCGCTGATGTAAATTCGCCGAAGCAAAAATAATATGAGCTTTATCCATGAACTTCGGAGCTTCTTTGGATTTCGGAAAGCGATGACTTACATCCAGGCAGAGTTCTGCATAGATCACAGCTGTTTCGTCATTGAACTCAAGTGTTCCTGAAGCAGAAGATTTCTTTAAAGAATCTTCAAATTTCTTTACTTCCTGAACAGCACCAGCCAAACCTGCAGGTTTTGTTTCAGCTGACTCCCCGGAAGTCTTCTCTGTATTGGAAGAACATGCAGCGAATAAACATCCGACCGTGATTGCAAATATCCACTTCATTATTTTCCTTTTTTACTTGTTGGGAACTTCATTTTGTAAGCCACCGAGATCAAGCCCTGTGAAATATTCTGAAGTCTTTTGCTCAATAATCTTTTCTTCAATACGGAAAGGTGGTCTGTAAACAGAACTCCTTCAATATGATCGTATTCATGCTGAATAATTCGTGCTTTGTAACCATCAAACCATTCATCGTGGAATTGCCAGTTCTCATCGTAATAGGTCAAACGAATCTTTTCTTTTCGGGATACTTCTTCCCGGATTTTCGGGATACTTAAACATCCTTCATGAAATCCCCAGGATTCACCAGCCTCTTCTTCAATGATCGGATTAATAAAAACGCGTTTAAATCCTTCCATCCCTTCCGCTTTCGGATCTTCTTCTTCATCCTCGTCTGTTTCGGCAAACGGACTTCCGTCTACAACGAATAAACGAATGGATCGATTAATCTGCGGTGCTGCCAAACCAACACCCGATGCTTCGTACATCGTGTCAAACATATCTTCGATCAGCTTCTTCAATTCAGGATAATCCTGATCAATCTCAACCGCTTCTTTTTTTAGTACCGGATCACCGTATGCTACAATTGGCAATATCATTCTTATTCTTTTTTAAAATCATTCAGAGAATCAAGCATCAATCCTCGTTCTCATATTATTTCAGCGAGTTCAAAAGAGGAAAGGTTCAATGGTTCAAATTCATTTTTGAACTTCTCTGAACTTTGGAACACTTTGAACTATTCTTTGCAAAGTTAGGAAATAGACTCTTTCGAAATACTTTTCTTTACTTTAAGCGGGTTTGAAGGTAATCCTGCAGGATGATTGCAGCACTTACCGTATCGATCAATCCTTTTTGTTCCCGGTCTTTTTTCTTCAATCCGCTTTGAGCAATCACTGCTGAAGCCATTTTGGAAGTAAATCGTTCGTCCAATAAGTTTACCTGTACAATTGGAAAATTCTTCTGGACCGCTTCTTTCAGTAAACGTACATTTTGGGTAATGTGTGAGTCGGAAGTGTCTAATCTTTTCGGTTCACCGATCACAATCTCCACAACTTTCTCTTTTTCAACGAGCAGCTTCAATTCGTCCATTAAGGTTTTACTGTCGATTGTTTTTAAACCGAAGGCAAACATCTGACCTTCATCGGAGAGTGCAAGGCCGGTTCTTTTGAGACCGAAATCGATTGCGAGGATTTTTGACAAGTGCTTATTTTTAAATTATACTGCAAAATTACACTTATTAATTCCGAATTAAAACAGGATTTTCCAAACATTCATAATTCGTAGTAGGCACGCGATGCATCACGTGCCTACGGTTTTAATTTTTACTTTTGTTCAAAAATCAGAAATATGCGATCCATTATAGAAGCGGCTTGGGAAAACCGGGCATTGTTAGACCAGGCGGAAACACGTCAGGCAATCGAACATGTTATTGAAGATATTGACAAAGGAAGACTGCGTGTTGCAGAACCAACCGATGATGGTTCCTGGCAGGTAAACGAATGGGTGAAAAAAGCAGTGGTGATGTATTTCCCGATTCGCAAGATGGAAACCATTGAGGTTGGTCCGTTCGAATTCCACGACAAAATGGCTTTGAAAAAGAATTATGCTGAATTAGGAGTTCGCGTAGTCCCGCACGCCATTGCGCGTTACGGGGCTTTTGTTGCGCCGGGAGTAATCTTAATGCCTTCTTATGTAAACATTGGCGCATACGTGGATTCCGGAACAATGGTTGACACCTGGGCAACGGTTGGGTCTTGTGCTCAGATCGGGAAAAACGTGCATTTGAGCGGCGGAGTAGGAATTGGCGGAGTTTTGGAGCCGCTTCAGGCTGCACCGGTAATTATCGAAGACAATGCTTTCATTGGGTCTCGTTGTATTGTGGTAGAAGGAGTTCGCGTAGGAAAAGAAGCTGTACTGGGAGCAAACGTGTGTTTGACAATGTCGACAAAGATCATTGATGTAACCGGCGCGGAACCGGTTGAACTGAAAGGATATGTTCCTGAGCGTTCGGTGGTGATCCCCGGATCTTATACCAAAACTTTCCCGGCGGGAGATTTCCAGGTACCGTGTGCTTTGATTATTGGGAAACGGAAAGCTTCAACGGATTTGAAAACCTCATTGAATGATGCGTTGAGAGAACACAATGTGGCGGTGTAATACGGAATTCAAAAACGGAAACTTAATTAAATAAACAAGGGACGCGATGCATCGCGTCCCTTGTTTTGTCTCCGGTTTGAATATTTATTACGGTTTTTCTTCTTCCGCTTTTTTCTTCTCTTCTTCTTTCTTCTGTTCTTCTTTCTTCTGTTCCTCGAGCTTCTTTTTTTCTTCTTCGAATTTTTGTTTTTCGAGTTCTAATTTTTCCTGTTCCAGCTTCAGTCTCTCCTTCTCCAACCTCAATCGCTCCTCTTCTAATTTCTTTGCCGGATCTTCTTCCAACTCCTTGGATTTACCTGATTTCTTTTCAAGTTCTTCCTGCTTGCGCTTTGCTTCTTCAGCTTTCTTTCTCAGGTTGTCTCCTCCTTCCGGATTTAATTCATCCATTCCCGGAATTTTAGGCAGCTTAAACCCAAAACGGGAAGAAACTCCGGTTGAAATCAAAGGACCACCGATCCCCAGCTCAAAATTCATCCCTACAAACTTGGAGAAATAATAACGGAATCCCCAACAGGTTCTCATAGAAATTGGAATAGTAGGAAATCCGTTCCAAAACCCGCTTTTGTCTTCTGTTTTCACTCCGTTTACAAATGTGGTTCTATACTTCGCATTACTTCCGATCCCAATTCCTGCATACATATCCAGTCGTTTCTTTTTTACCGGAAAATGAAAGTTAAAACGGGCCTGGATACGTACACGGCTCATTTTACGTTCGTAGTTATTGGTATAGGAAATTCCGTCCACCACAGAATCCAAACGATCGTAACTCACACTGCTTCCGCTGTAAATGGCATCCACTCCCATTCCAAACCAATTGTTCAGGAAAAATTCCGTGCGCAACCCCGTTGGACCCGAACCTTTACTGTCGATATTGGAAATATTCTCATCGTCTTTGACAGCTCCTAAAATGGAACTTTTGAGACCGGGAAATAAACTGGTGTAATTCGGAAATCCATAGTAAGGATCGTTTACCATGTTCCATTTGGTGTTTGCTTGTCCGGATGCATTGAATACCAGCATCAAGGACATAACACACCCTGCAAGAGTAGCAGTTCTCTTCATAAATTGTAGCGTTTTTGGTTTTAATAATTCTTCGCAAAAAAACCTTCTCTTTTTCAAAAGAAGGTTGATTTACGCGTTTTAGTTTTCACGGAGCGAAATTAAAATTTTAGTTAACCCACCATTCATCTGGGACATCCAAAATTCGTAAACTACCTGTTTCAATGAGTGCCTGACAGGATTAGTTATGCTTGCATATTTGCTGGAAAATTTCCCTATTTTAGTAAAAATATTCATCAACCAACCGTTCAGATCATGAAATTATAGTAATCAATTTGTTAGACTTATCTGATCGAACGAACTAAACATTTAGTTTGTTTTGAATAAATTTTTCTCCTTCCTACACGAATTAAAAAAAATTTGAGTAGTATTGAAACAGCGAAATGCGCAAAACACTATTTACTGAAAACCACCAAAATATCTGATTGAATTTCATAAACAAAAAGAAATAATGAACGGATGATACATATAGTTAGTGAGTGGCGCATATATATAAGATAGCATTAAATAGAACCATGAATTATATCATTAATTTTCCAGATAGAAATGGAACAGGAGGACAAGAAACTGTCAGTACCGAGAATAACATTGTCCTAATTGGCGCAAACGGATCAGGAAAAACTCGACTTGGGGTTAAAATTGAAGAATTAAACCAAGACACTATCACAGTACATCGTATTAGTGCTCAAAAAGCTCTGAATTTGCCACTCTACGCTAATATAAAGAACCTTGAGCAAGCTGAAAAAGAATTGATGCTAGGAAGATCTGACAAATTTGCTAGCGTAAGTGGGATTCATGGAAAAAATTCTTCCAGATGGAATCATAATCCAGCAACTCATTTATTGGACGATTATGAATCATTATTATCTCTTCTTTTTGCTAAATCTGCAGAAAGAGATAGACAATATACCAGTTCTGCCAAAGACACTGGTATTTATGAAGATGTTCCTGATGCGCCAATAGACAAAATAATTGCATTGTGGAATTCAATAATGCCGCATCGAGAAATAATTTTTATAAACGGTAAAGTCAGTGCAAAAAAAACCGGGCAACCAGAGTACCACGCACAAGAAATGAGCGATGGAGAAAGAGTTATGCTTTATTTGATTGGACAATGCTTATGTATTCCTGAAAATTCGATAATAATAATTGACGAGCCCGAAATACATTTGCATAAATCAGTGGTAGGTAAATTATGGAATAAAGTAGAAAACCAAATACAGAATAAGATTCTCATTTATATTACCCATGATTTAGATTTTGCCGCTTCAAGAACAGATGCAAAGAAGATTTGGATTCAGGAATATAATGGTAATAACAAATGGGTTTGGCAAGAAACACCTGTTGATGAAAACCTACCTGAAGGCTTAATGCTGGAAATAGTTGGAAATAGAAAAAATGTAATCTTTTGTGAAGGAGAAAACGGGAAATTGGACGCCACTATTTATCAATTAATTTACCCTGATTATCATATTATTCCTAGAGGAGGAGGAGATAAAGTTATTGAGGCTACTAAAGCACTTAGAGCAAACACTTCTTTACATCATTTGACAGCTCATGGGATAATTGACAGCGATTATAAAGACGATGCTGAAATCGCAGCATTATTGGGTCATAATGTACACACTATATCTGTTGCTGAAATTGAGAGTTTATTTTGCATTGAACCAGTTCTTCGAATTATATCCGAACATCTTGAATTGGATGCTCATACTAAAGTAAATGAAGTAATAGATTATCTAATAAATTCTCTCAATAAAGAGTTTGATACCCAGGTATCCTCAAAAGCTGAGAAAATAATAGAATACCAACTAGGAGCCTTTTCGAAAGAATCTAACTCTGAACAGGGGCTGGTTGATGGACTAAATACTACAATAGGTAGAATTGACATACCAGCTACATACGAAGCATGTAGAGTGTTATACCAAAACTCTATTGACAATCGAGATTTGGAAAAACTACTACTAATCTATAATCGTAAATCATTACCAAATCGAATTTCATCAATTTTTGGTTTAGCAAGTGGTGAATATGGAAAATTATTAGTCCGCCTTCTTAAAGGAAGTCGTCAACCTGAAATAGTTGCTGCATTAAAACAATATTTACCTGAGATTTAAAAACCCTACTTAATGGTGTGTAGTGCATAACCTCTTGGAAATGTGCCATAAAACAAGCGTCATAGCTATACGTAAAACGACACAAAAATTAAGACCTGTTGAAAAACCATAAACAAAACGCTCAATGAAAAAAACAACTTTGACAGCAATCGTTTTGACAAGCATACTTTTTACCGGTTGTAAAAAGAAATACGTTTGTGAATGCGGAAATCCGGGTGGAATATATAAAACATTTGCCATTAAAGACACAAGAAAAGTTGCTTCAGAGAAGTGTTATGACAAAGATCAGGATGTTCCGTTTAGCGAAACGTATTGTCTTTTGAAATAATAGATATAACGTTACAAGTGACGATCCTATGAACTACTTGTGAACTTAGATAAGCTTTTATAAAAAACAAATACACTTATGAAAATTAATAAGAAACTTTTATTTATTCCAATTTTCTTTATTTGTGTTTTGACTGTAAATTATAGTGTGTATTCCTATTATTCAAAAAAAGAATTTAAGCAGAAAATAAATTTTTTAATTGCAAAAATTGAAATATCCCCTTCAATGCGATGTAGTTTTTACAATAAAAATGGAGTCGAATTATGTCTGAATAGTTATACTTTTTTTGAATATCAAAAAATAAGTGTGAGTGATAGTATCGTAAAAAATGAAAACTCATCAAAATTGTTAATCTTTAGAAAAAACAGAACGAAAAAATATGATGTTTTTTTAGAATTGGAGCCAGACTAATTTTTAAAATAGAATAAATTCAAAACCAAAAAATCCCAACCAAAACTGGATGGGATTTTCTATTTTAAATACTGTTTTTGATTATTTCTGACTTTCCAACTTGATCAGGTTCAATGCAGACCCTGCTTTAAACCATGCAATCTGCTGGTCGTTGTAAGTATGGTTCAATTTGATCTCTTCTTTCGAACCATCTGCATGAACGATTTCCAAAGTCAATTGTTTACCCGGAGCAAAGTCCACTAAATCAATGAAGTTAAAAGTGTCGTCTTCCAGGATCTTGTTGTAATCTGATTCAGTTGCAAAAGTTAATCCAAGCATTCCTTGTTTTTTCAGGTTTGTTTCGTGGATGCGCGCAAAGGATTTTACAATTACTGCTTTCACACCTAAATGACGCGGTTCCATTGCCGCATGCTCGCGGGAAGAACCTTCTCCATAATTGTGATCTCCTACAACGATCGAAGGAATTCCTGCCGCTTTGTAGGCACGGGCTACCGCAGGAACTTCACCTGTTGAACCGGTCAATTGATTCACCACCTCATTTGCTTTATTGTTAAATGCATTTTCAGCACCAATCAACATGTTATTAGAAATATTATCTAAATGACCGCGGTAACGCAGCCACGGACCAGCCATGGAAATATGGTCGGTTGTACATTTCCCGAATGCTTTGATCAATAATTTTGCATTGTGGATATTTTGTCCATCCCAGGCCGGAAAAGATTCCAGTAACTGCAGACGCGTTGAATCGGGTCTTACGATTACTTCCACTTTTGAACCGTCTTCAGCTGGTTTTTGGTATCCCGGATCTTCCACATCAAATCCTTTGGTAGGAAGTTCATCTCCATGCGGAGGAAGCAATTTCACTTGTTCCCCTTTATCGTTGGTCAAAGTATCTGTCAGCGGATTGAATCCCAAATCACCGGAAATTGCCAAAGCAGCAACCATTTCAGGAGAAGTTACGAAGGCATGTGTATTCGGGTTTCCGTCTGCTCTTTTGGAGAAATTCCGGTTGAACGAGTGAACAATGGTGTTTTTTTCCTGTTTGTCTGCTCCTTCACGATCCCACTGACCGATACAAGGTCCGCAGGCATTGGTGAAGACTTTCGTCCCCATTTTCTCGAAGGTTGCAATAATCCCATCCCGCTCGATCGTATAACGAACCTGCTCCGATCCCGGGTTGATCCCGAATTCTGCTTTTGGCGTAATTCCGTGCTTCACGGCCTGCTCCACAATGGAAGCCGCACGCGACATATCTTCGTAGGAAGAGTTGGTACAAGATCCGATCAAGCCCCACTCTATTTTCATGGGCCAGCCATTTGCTTCGGCTTCTTCTTTCATTTTTGAAACAGGTGTTCCGCGGTCCGGAGTAAATGGTCCGTTGATATGAGGTTCCAATGTATTTAAATCGATTTCAATCAATTCGTCAAAATAGGTCTCCGGATCTGCATAAACTTCTGCATCACCGGTTAAATGCTCAGCAATTTGATCTGCCAAAGCAACTACTTCTGCTCTTCCTGTTGCAGTCAAATAACGGCGCATAGCATCGTCATAACCAAAGGTCGAAGTTGTTGCTCCGATTTCTGCACCCATGTTACAAATCGTTCCTTTTCCGGTAGCAGAAAGGGAAATTGCTCCGTCGCCGAAATACTCGACAACAGCTCCTGTTCCACCTTTTACCGTAAGGATTTGAGCAACTTTCAGGATCACATCTTTTGCAGATGTCCAACCGTTTAGTTTCCCGGTTAGTTTCACTCCGATCAGTTTCGGGAATTTCAATTCCCAAGGCATTCCGGCCATGACATCCACAGCATCGGCACCACCAACACCGATAGCGATCATTCCAAGTCCGCCGCCGTTTACCGTATGAGAATCCGTTCCGATCATCATTCCGCCCGGGAATGCGTAATTCTCCAGCATCACCTGATGAATAATACCGGCTCCCGGTTTCCAGAAACCGATCCCGTATTTATCAGAGATGGATGACAAAAAGTTAAAAACCTCGCTGCTTTCATTCAAGGAACGCTGTAAATCGGCATCCGCACCTACTTTTGCCTGGATCAAATGGTCACAATGCACTGTTGAAGGAACAGCAACTTTTGGTTTTCCCGCCTGCATGAATTGCAACAAAGCCATTTGGGCCGTTGCATCCTGCATCGTTACTCTATCCGGAGCAAAATCCACATAAGATTTTCCACGTTCATGAGTCTTGGTTGCATTGCCGTCCCAAAGGTGGGCATATAATATTTTTTCTGTCAGGGTTAAAGGTCGTCCAACTACTTTTCTTGCAGCAGCCACACGTTCGGGGTAAGAAGCGTAGACCTTTCGGATCATATCTAAATCGAATACAGCCATTATCAGTTCATTTTTGTATAGTTCTAAATTTAAGCATTAAAAAAATAACGGGTATCACAACAAATCTATAAATGCATTGATTTTTTCTATGGGCCTCTGTTTCCAAGAATATGTTTATATTGGCTGTGAATAGTTGTTCCTAAACCACCAATTTGTGATATACCAAGTGAAAATCTTCTTTTTACAACTAAATGATTCAGAAAAATTTACTATTGATAGTGGCAATCCTCGCAATTTCTCCTTTTTGCAGAAGTCAAATGCGCGTGAAAACCATGAAATCGGATCCCCCTAACTCCGGATACACTTTGTATCTTTACTCAGACTCTACGTTTTTCTACGAATGGGGAGAAACCTATGGCGAACCACAATTCGTAACCGGCAAGTTTCAGTATAAAAAACAAGATCTTGTTATCATTCCTGACTCTGCATTCACTTTAGCATTCAATATTACAACACCAGAGCTGGATAGTTGTTCCCGTGATATAGATGTCAAAGTAGTGGCGAGAGACCAGAAGAAGTTTGACACAGAATGGACAATCTCTAAAAGAGGTTCGGTAAGCAGCGGAATTTTACTAATGAATGGAGACAAGCGGGAAAAAATCAAAGTTATCGATCACATCTCCAAGAACGGCGTATTGGGGGTAGATAAAACCCAAAAAACCTGGGGTTTATTCAAGATAAATTGTGACGGGCATGAACTGGTTTTAACCGATTTTTCAAGATTAGGTGAAATAGCATATGCGTTTCCGATATCAGCTGCAACGAGAGCTGTTGTTGTAGAGGTCAACTTACCACACGAAGTTGTTTGCCACAATATGCTGGGAATTATAAGCTACGGATCGATCAAAGAAGGTGTCATTTGGTTTGATCACAAAAAAGTTCAGGTAAGAAATCGTCACTAACAATTTGTGTGATGGGGCAAATTTCGTTAAGTGATTCTGCAAACAACAAGTTTTCACCAGACAAGCTAATTGACAAATGGAAATAAGACTTATCGTTATTCGGACAAATAATCAAAAACAACTTGCTGACTTTTACAGTTTGCTTGGTTTGACGTTTGATTATCATCAACATGGTAATTCACCCATGCATTATTCAGCAACAATTGGAAGTTTGGTTTTAGAAATTTATCCGTTGACAAAAAAACAAACACAGCCCGACCAAAATTTAAGGTTAGGTTTCGCAATTGATAAGTTTAATGAAACACTTCAACTGCTAAACAAGCATGGTATCTCATTTTCGGAGCCTACCCAAACTGACTTTGGTTTTCTAACCATCATTTCAGATCCTGACGGAAGGAAAATTGAACTTTATAAGAAGTAACCATAGAAACATGTCAGCAATTGATCAGTACAAACACTCCCATTTGGGTTTTATCGAATGTCCATCGACTTTTGATTTTGTAAATAACAATCCGACAAGGAAAATTGCTCTTTATGAATTGTTGGAGAATATTCCCCGGGATGAAACGGATTTTGACGGAAAGATCGGTGATATTATTTTAGGCGGCGGAAGCGGTGAAGCTCCTTCATTTCGAATTTCGATACCGGAAGCCATTCATTTTTTCGCAAAAGACAGTTCAGACTACCAGGGAGATAGCTCCGATTTATTCAAAGCATTCTGGACACCTGCACAAACATCTATTTATTGTGAAGGTTTTTCAAAACTTGGCTGGACACCCGGCACACCTATTGAGTTTTGGTTGGCGGAAACTATTTGCTCGCTTCTTATCTCCAATCTTGAAACTTATTCAGCTTATAAGAACAATTCCAGCCCGAAAACTAAGCGCTTAATCAAGACTAGGCTGGTAAACATGACGCTTTTCAAAATGAATAAAGAAAAAATAGAAGATCTTAAAAAAAGAAGACTGCAGCTACAGGAGGAAGTTCAACTGAAGAAGTTAAGAGACAGAATTGCACCTAAATTGGCTCATTTGGAAAAAACAGGTGAACCTTATACTATTCATTATGAAAATGAGAATCTGAATTGGATTTATTCAACCGTAAGCACAAGGAAAAAGGATGGGTATTTTGGCATACATGGAGATTTTCAAATTGATGTTGATGATTCAACAGCAATAGAAATTATTGAAATGAGAGAAGAAGAAATTAACTCCGGTAAATTTCGAGAGCAGTTTTCAACACTCATTCCAGACAATATGAATGTCATTGTGTGTTATGATGGTGGCGATCCCGAGTTAGAAATTTCAGCAACATCCTTTTTATCTCATCCAACGAAGTTTCTTACTCATCCGGACACTTGGACAATCACCATTGACAAACAATGGATTATCGAATATATTTGGGATCAAGAGGTGATTAGATTTATTCAGTTGCAGGAATCAGTACCAACCTTAATTAAGAGAATTGTTCTAGAAGAATAAAAAACGAAACGCTCTTAATAAAAAAGCCCGAACCTAAGATTCGAGCTTTTTATTTAAGATTATTATTCTGTCAGATTCATATGTGAAAAATGCTCTCTAAACCAAGGAATAAAATCATTTGAATTAAACATCCCATAAAAAAACTCCATCTTAATTACTAACAAACTTGGAGAAAATGAACACCTTTCCATAATAAAATTGTGTATATTTTTTGATTTTTCATTTTCGTCTGCAGCTATTATAAAGACATTCTCTTTTCCTTTTTTTGAAACATAATTACTCCGAATAACCTCCTCAAAATCAGACATTTCGTTTTCATTATCGATTGTGTCAAATATTACTACAAATGGCTTTTTCATAATATTAATTATTATTTAGATGCTTTAATATTTTGTTGTCGAGTCTTTCTAAACTTGTTTTAGATTTCTTTTTTGAAAACAAAGAAAAAATTAAACAGAGCAAAGACGCCAAAAACACTGCTGCATAGATGACTAAAACAATTATAGTTGACCAGTTTATTAATTGTAGTTCAGCATTATCTTTTTTGACAACATTATAAATTTCACCCGTGTAAAAAATCACAACAACCGAGATTAATGTAGCAATTAATGTAGACAATAAAAAAGATTCCCAATTACTAAATTTCGAGAACTCCAAATTATCCCTAAGAGTTAGATATTCATCATTAGTCAACGGATATGTCATCTCATTGGCCAATGGAGCACTTTCTCTTGCTCCGCCAAGTGTCTGATTATCTCCCATATTCAATAGTTAATTTTGCATCAGTGAATTGTTACATTAGTAAACACATTGGTTAATTAATATGCTATCCTGTTCCAAAGATAATAATTGAACTTATCTATATTTAACTTATTGGTATTCTGATATAATTAAAAAATCCCGATCCGTTCTAACTGATCGGGATTATAACCATTGTATTTAAATCAATTCACCAACAACTTATGAGAAGGCGCAAACTTCGTTAAGTTAATTCCTTCTACCGCCTTCTTGTATTCTTCGATGGATGGCGTTCTACCCAAAATGGTGGAAAGAACTACAACCGGTGTGGAGGATAGCAAAGATTCTCCTTTTTTACCTTCGGTATCTTCTACCACTCGTCCCTGGAACAAGCGTGTGGATGTTGCCATTACGGTATCTCCTTTTTCAGCTTTCTCCTGGTTCCCCATGCACAGGTTACATCCCGGACGCTCTAAGTACAACATGTTTTCGTATTTCGTACGTGCTTCGCCTTTCGGAGCATCGTCGTTGAATTCGAAACCGGAGTATTTACGCAATACTTCCCAGTCTCCTTCAGCTTTCAATTCATCTACGATATTATATGTCGGCGGCGCCACAACAAGCGGTGCTTTGAATTCCACTTTTCCTGTTTGTGCTTCGATGTTCTTCAGCATTTGAGCAAGGATTTTCATATCTCCTTTGTGAACCATGCACGAACCGATAAATCCAAGATCTACTTTTTTGTCTCCGCCATAGAAGGACAAAGGACGGATTGTATCGTGTGTGTATCGTTTGGAAACGTCTTTGTTATTTACATCCGGGTCAGCGATCATTGGCTCTGAAATCTGATTCAGGTCCACCACTACTTCAGCGTAATATTTCGCGTTTGCATCCGGTGTCAAAGCAGGTATTTCTCCTGATTTAATCTCCGTAATGCGCTTGTCTGCCCGGTTGATCAATCCCTGAAGTGTCTGTCTGGTATTATCCATTCCTTTATCGATCATAATCTGGATGCGGCTTTTCGCAATTTCCAATGATTCAATCAAGGTATCGTCTTCTGAAATACAAATAGAAGCTTTCGCTTTCATTTCCGCCGTCCAGTCTGTAAAAGTAAATGCCTGGTCAGCTGTTAATGTTCCCAAATGAACTTCAATAATCCGACCCTGGAATACGTTTTCTCCACCAAATGTGTGAAGCATTTGAGCTTGTGTAGCATGGACAACATCGCGGAAATCCATGTATTCTGCCATTTCTCCTGTGAAAGTCACTTTCACTGAATCCGGAATGGGCATGGAAGCTTCGCCGGTAGCCAATGCCAAAGCAACTGTTCCTGAATCCGCACCAAAAGCAACACCTTTCGACATACGTGTGTGTGAGTCACCACCAATGATGATCGCCCATTCGTCTACCGTAATGTCATTCAATACTTTGTGGATTACGTCTGTCATGGCATGGTATTCTCCTTTCGGGTCACGAGCCGTGATCAAACCGAAGTCATTCATGAATCTCATCAGTTTCGGGATATTTGCCTGAGCCTTTTTGTCCCAAACAGAAGCCGTGTGACAACCTGACTGGTAAGCACCGTCAACGATCGGAGAAATAACTGTTGCAGCCATCGCTTCTAATTCCTGTGCGGTCATCAAACCGGTTGTATCCTGCGAACCAACGATATTTACTTCTACACGAACGTCAGAACCTGCATGCAGGACTGTTCCCGGAGTAATTCCAACAGCATTTTTATTAAAGATCTTTTCTACAGCAGTTAGACCTTGTCCTTCTACTGTAACTTCTTTCGACGGAGCAAAAACTACAGGAGCTTCTATATCCAGGATCTTCGCCGACAAAGTCTGCAATTTCTTCCCGAAAACGATTGCATAAGATCCACCGGCCTTGATGAATTCCATCTTTTGAGGAGTGAATGCTTTCGAAATATCGATCAGTTCCTGGTCGCCGTTGTATAATTTTTTCTTCTTTGTATTGATTGTAAGAACTGTTCCCGTAGCCACAGAATAAGTCTGCTCCAGGATCGGTTCATCGTTTTCATCGCGCATCACATTTCCGGAAGCATCGGTCTTCTTTACCCAGTTTTGAAGATCTAAACCAATTCCACCGGTTACGTCAACAGTAGTTAAGAAGATCGGGGAAATTCCGTTGGTTCCTCCAACAATCGGAGCGAAATTCACAAAAGGAACGTAAGGACTAGCTTGTTTTCCTGTCCAAAGCGCCACATTGTTCACCCCCGACATACGCGATGAGCCAACACCCATCGTACCTCTTTCAGCAACAAGCATCACGCTTTTGTCAGGATGTTGTATCTGAAGCATTTTAATCTGGTCCTGTGCTTCAGGAGTGATCATGCATTTACCGTGCAATTCGCGGTCTGAACGTGAGTGCGCCTGGTTACCCGGGGAAAGTAAGTCCGTTGAAATATCACCGATCCCGGCAATAAACGTTACAACTTTAATTTCTTCGGCTACCTCCGGAAGACTCGTGAAGAACTCTGCTCTTGCATAACTTTCCAAAATCTCAAGCGCAACGTCATTTCCTGCTTTGAATGCTTCCTTCAGGCGATCAATATCCGCATCGTATAAGAAAAACTGTGTTTTCAATACTTTCGCAGCTTCTTTCGCAATAGCTGTATCTTCTCCTAGGGCCAAATCAAGCAATACTTCAATGGAAGGACCACCTTTCATGTGCGATAACAATTCAAACGCAAAAGCTGGAGTAATCTCACTCACTACTTCTTCTCCAAGGATGATCTCCTTTAAGAATTTCGCTTTTGCTCCGGCCGCTGGGGTTGTTCCCGGTAAAGTATTGTAAATGAAGAACTGAAGAGAATCTGCACGATATGCATTATTCGGATCCTTGATCTGAGCAATGATCTCGCTTACTAATTCTGCACCATCAATAGGCTTCGGGTGAAGGCCTTGTGCTTTTCTTTCTTCAATTTCTTGGATGTAATCTTGATAGGTATTCATAAAACGGAAAATCTAGCTTTGAAAGTTGTTGTTTTTCGATTTGTTCGACGCGCGAATTTAGTCAAAAGCAATGGAAACCGAAACACAAAAGAACCTGGGAACTATCATTCCTATTAATTCAGATTGGTTCTAAATTAAATCGCAAACCACTGCTCTGCCATTACAGGTGTAATACGCTGATTTTTCCGGAAGAAACCGGTATCTTTGAGCTGATTTTAACCTGCAGGGACTATTTTAAGCAAATTGCGCCCCGAAAATCAGGCAACATTCTTAAAATCATGCTTGTCGTAAAGATTTTATTTCTATCTTTGCCCCCCGCTAAGTGTGTCTTGGCGGTATTTTAGTATTAACAACAAATTAGTTTAATTATGAATTCTTACGAAACTGTTTTCATTCTTACTCCCGTTTTGTCTGAAGACCAGGCAAAGGAAGCAGTGCAAAAGTACGAAAGCGAATTGGCTGCCATGGGTGGTAAATTAACGCATTCTGAGAGCTGGGGCCTAAAAAAATTGGCTTACCCGATCCAAAAGAAATCTACCGGTTTCTATTTCTTATTTCAATTTGACGGCGAAGGTTCTGTGATCGCTGATTTGGAATTGATCATGAAACGTGACGAGCGTATCATGCGTTTCCTGACAGTGAAAATGGACAAAGACCATTTTGCTTACGCAGAGAAGCGTCGTAAAAAAATGAGTGGAGCTCCTGTTGAGGCTTAATTTTATTCACGTTTAAAATTTTAAAAACATGTCACAAAACGATATTCGCTATTTGACTCCGATCAACATCGAGATCAAAAAAGATAAATACTGCCGTTTCAAGAAAAGCGGAATTAAATTCATCGATTTCAAGGACGCTACTTTCTTGTTGCGTTTGGTAAATGAGCAAGGGAAAATTCTTCCTCGCCGTATTACCGGAACTTCTGCAAAATACCAGAAGAGAGTTAATAAAGCTATCAAACGTGCTCGTCACCTGGCTATCTTGCCTTACGTTGGCGATATGTTGAAATAGTCATTTGTTTTCATTTAAAACACAAGAAATCATGGAAGTAATTCTTAAGAAAAACATCGATAAATTAGGTTACAAGGATGATGTTGTAACTGTTAAGCCAGGATATGGTCGTAACTTCTTGATTCCTCAAGGATACGCTAATTTGGCAACTCCTTCTGCGAAAAAAGCGCACGAAGATATGATGAAGCAACGTTCTCACAAAGAGTCTAAAATTGTTGCTGAAGCTGAAGCAATCGCAGCTAAATTGGCAGAAGTTACTGTTAAAATCAGCACAAAAGTTGGTGAGAACGGTAAAATCTTCGGTTCAGTAAACACGGTTCAATTATCTGAAGCTTTGAAAGCTGCAGGATTTGACATCGACCGTAAGGCTTTGAAAATCAAAGACGAGCCAATCAAAGAAATTGGAACGTTTGAGGCTGAAGCAAACTTGCACAAAGGTGTGAAGCCAACATTCAAATTTGAAGTTGTAGGAGAATAAGTTTTCCGACTGCAATATTGAAACCCCGACTATAAACGTTGGGGTTTTTTGTTTCCCCAGAACGCTTGCGCTTCATCGTTTGCGCATTTCGGGATAGCGCAGAAAGTTTACCACGAAGCGCACGAGGAACACGAGGTATTTTTTCACCACTCCCGGAAATAAGAAAGATCACAAAGCGATCCAACCCAATTATTTCAAAGATTACCGCATTTTCAAAAGCGAATCTATCAATTCATCAATTTCTTTTTCAGACTTTGCACCAAATCCGCTTGCTGTAAATAGCAGCTTTCCGGTGTTGTCCATCAAAAAAAGTGTAGGATAGGAACCCACTTTAAAATCTTTGGTCAAGGAATTTTCTGAAATTGCTACAGGATAGGCGATTTTTCGCTCTTTTATAAATTCGTAAAAACGTTCGTTTTTCGGATCTACATTATCAATACCAACAATCAGCAAACCTTTATCACCATATTTTTCATTCAAATTATTCAACATCGGAATAGCTTTTATACAAGGAAAACAAGATTGATAGAAAAAATCAAAAAGAACCAGCTTATATTCGTGATTTGTCGATTGAATGGTTTGCTTTTGATTGGTCGTCAATTCCCATTTTGGAACAATATCTCCTGCTTTCAAGCTTTCTGTCTTCTTTCTTGTTGCACTTTCAGACTGAATAGCATAACTGTTATCTGAATACCATTGCAATGTGTGTAATTGAGTTTTCTTTAGGTCATTGATTTGATACGAAACCAGTTTAAATTCTTCAAACTGCTCAGAAATCACACCAGCTAAATCTACCTGGTAATAAACACTGTATTTTACAGGTATCAAATCTTTCTTGTTGATCCAAAAATCATATCTCGAACTTAGAACTTTAACCATTGATGAAGTATCAACTCCACTTTCAACCCTATAATGAAACACATCCCAATTACTGACTTTTTCTTCTCCAACAAAAATTAAGTCGATTGAATCCATTAAAGCCATTTCTGACTGTTCTATATTATTGAATGGATAATACAACAAGTAATTATGAGCCAAACGATCTAATTTACTTAATTCATTTTCTCCCTGATATAAACTACAATTCGTATCCAAACAGGTTATAAAAAAATCTCTGTTGTAAGAATATTGTTGTTGAACACCATTTTTCGTTCTGCAGGAAGCATCGAAATAAGACCCAAACAATTTATCGGTCGTATCTATCTGAAAAAAGCAATTCAATTCTTTTACAATCGTATCCCTTGATGTTAAGTTTTTGGTTTTTTGAACCCCATAATATGTACCTGCTTTGAGCGATTCACACTTGTGATATGATTTCTTCCAGATACCAAATGAATTTGAATCTTGACTGTAAACCTGGAAACTAAAGGTGAATAGAATAATAAATAAAATGAGTTTCATAATCTCAATTAACAAAGCCTCCAATGTAGGACTGACTTAGACGTGAATAATGGCCACTTTATAAGTGACTAAGAACTAACCTCAAATCAATTAAGTTACATCAATTCAAATGATTCATAGAGGATAGAACTTAGTTATTTGAACTATCAAGTATACACAATTAAATTCACTTTTCTCATATCTGTGTAATTTAATTGCTAATTTTCCTTAAAACTATTTTAAGATTCCCTCCTGTGCTGAAATAAATAGCGACTGAAAGTCTGCTATAAATTCGTGCACTTCGTGGTGAATATTTCGCATCTTTGTCCCCGCAAATCATTTACAAAGTCATGGCAATAGCAGTAGGAGATAAATGCCCGGCATTTACATTAAAAGATCAAAACGAGAACTCTTTTGACATTCAATCCGTTCTCGGAGAAAAGATCATTGTGCTTTATTTCTATCCGAAAGACGGAACTCCGGGTTGCACCGCAGAAGCCTGCTCTTTTCGCGACAGTTACGAGGATTTCAAGGATCTGGGCTGCGAAGTGATCGGGATTTCCAGCGATACCGCGAAAAGACATGCGAAATTTGCTGAAAAGAACCGCCTGAGCTTTATCCTGCTTGCTGACACGGACAAAAAAGTTCGAAAACTGTTTGATGTGCCTACGAATCTTTTTGGACTGATCCCGGGAAGAGTCACTTACATCATCGATAAAAAAGGTATTGTCCGGTATATCTACAATTCACTGACGAATGCTGCCGGACACATTGAAGAATCTATTAATGCCGTAAAATCCATCACCCATGAAGAAGCTTAGTTTTTTAATCCTGGTTTGTGGAAGTCTTGCTATGAGTTCCTGTGCACGGGAAGAAGAACAATCCTGTGCCGAACCACAAATTGAGCCCGGCACTGAAACCAATCTACAAGGCGGCTTCGACCAGCAGCTGGCAACGGAATTGGAAGCAGATGATTACGGAATGAAACAATACGTGATGGCCTTCCTCAAAAAAGGTCCGAACCAAAATCAAAGTCCGGAAGAAGTACAGCGTTTACAGCTTGCTCATATGGAGAATATCGGGAAACTGGCTGAACAACGTATTTTGATTGTTTCAGGCCCTTTTATGGACGACACGGAATTGCGCGGTGTTTACATTTTCGATGTGAAAACGGTAGAAGAAGCTGAAGAACTAACAAAAACAGATCCAGCAATCAAAGCCGGAAGACTGGCTTTTGAATTCCATCCGTGGTATGGTTCTGCCGCATTGATCAAAGCAGCTGAGATTCACAAAACGATTTCGAAGAAAGAAATTTAAACCGAAAACGCTCACTTACTTTTTTAACAGTGAATCTACAATGGTTTCCACTTCTTCAATTCCCACTTCTCGTTTAACGAGTTGATCATTTTTATCAAAAATCAAAATGGTTGGGTATTGAGTGATCTTGTAATTGCCGCTCATGCAAAAATGATCGTCATGAAACCAGGTAAGCCCTTCATACTTAGACCGGTTTTGATCAATCCAGGAAAACACCACTTTATGATCTGACTCTGAGGTAACACCAACAAATAAAACAGATTCTTCCAAATACTTTTTTTGGTTCAGATCCGCCAACAATTTCATTTGCGATTTACACGGCCCGCACCAGGTAGCCCAAAATATTACCACCTTCACATTTCCTTCAATAAGAGCCGGGTGAATGGTCGAATTGGTACTTTGAAAAACCAATTTGTGCGAACCACTTTGGATACAATTACCCACTTTATTGGCAACAATCATTCGATTTAGCTCCTTCGTAAACGAATCGTCTGTCGTTTTGCGCAAACGACTCCAGTTGCGTTTATTGCTTTCACTCAGATAACCTTCAAAACTGCCACTCATGGGATTTGTAACCAAAGAATGTATGTGGTAACCAACAATTTCACTTTTAGGGTATTTCTTTGAGAAAGAGATTAGCTTCTCTACAAATTTGTTAGCCATTTTACTGGAATCCTTTTCCAGAATTGATGTTTTATCTAAAAACTGCTCATAATCATCCAGGTATACATTACCCGAAAAAGTAATCATTCGCTGATTCGTCGATTGCTGAGTATTATTCCCTCCTAACAAATCTCCGTTCATTAAATAGTTATTTAATTTACCTGATAGGACAGGAACAACAGCACTTACCTGACCCAATTCCCAATGAACAGAAGCCACGAGGATTGTTTGATCAACAGATTTTGGACAATTAAATGAAATTTTATCTCCTTGGGAAAAATTAGTTCGAAATACGGTATCTTTGGTGCTTAAATTCACTAAAAAGAATTCAAATTCTTTGCTCTTAGAAGTACACGAACACCAAGTAAATAGTGAACTAAAACTTAGAAAGCCAATTAGCTTTAGCTGCAATCTCATAATTTATTGATTTTAAAAAAAACGAAGGCACATAACGATTATGTGCCTTCTATACAAATATTAACCTCTGCCACACGATTCAACTAAACCACTTATTTCACCGTTTAGATATTCAACCTGACTTTTTTCCAAACCAGCCAATTCATCGAAAAAATCTTGTGAAACAGGAACTAAATCTGAGTGCTCTGCCCTAATTGCAAGGATTAATGCTTCCAGTTTTTCAGACAAGTCTTCAAAACCTTGTTTAGATTCAATAATCAAAAGTACTTTTTCAAGATTTGAGAGATTCTGATCATCAAAAAAAATACCAGCAGGAACGATGTATTTACCTGCACCTGCACCACCACAAGTACACGACGTTACACTTCCATTCATACCCCATGGACCGATTGTTATTCGAATACAATTTGCTAAACATACGCCATGAACTACAGGGCAGGATACTGAACAACTATTCCAAAAACCACTAAGAGAACATGAGCAATTGTTTGATTTTTCCAGATTAGGAGATAAATTTATTTGTTCAGTATTTTCTGAGGATTTAATTTCTTCTTTAGAACATGAAACAACAATGAATGTAATTAGTGGTATTCCCACAAGCGCCAACACTAAAATTAACTTTTTCATTTTTTATAGTATAAATTTCAGATCTCTTTGTACAGTAGAGAACAATTAGACTGACTTAGACATGAATAATGGCCATTTATAGTGAATAAGTACAATGATAATCATAAAAAAAGAAAAGGTTACACATTTGTAACCTAAAAATTAAAAAAAAATAAACCTTCAGTGTTTCCTCGCCCGGGCAACTTTAGGCACCAATGAATCCTGCAAGGGAGATTCCACATATCCGCTGGAATTATTAAACAATTCATCTACTTTTTTAATCCGGTAATCGAAAATACTTTCCAGCTGTTTGCGAATGAAGAGCCAGTGCACAAATCTGCCGATGAACCCAAAAGGCATCGCATAATTGATCAAATCGGTCATTTCAACGCCGCCTTCCACTTCTTTGAAATGGTGTTCGTGATGCCACATTCCATAAGGACCTCTTCGCTGTTCATCCACAAAATAGTCCTGCTCCCTGATCGTTCTGATTTCACTGACCCACTTGAGAGGAATTCCCAGGATCGGTCGGATGGTATAATGGATGATCAAGCCTTCATACATTTTGTCGGGTACAGCTGAACGCACTCTGAAATCAACGTAATCGGGAGTGATAACGTGTAAATTTTCGGGCGCTGAGAAATATTCCCAACAGGTTTGGAGATCTGCTTTGATAAATTGTGTACGTTTTAGCTGATACATTTGCGTTGGAATTACGATTCCTATTAAATGTAGAAAAACGGTTTCAGCTTTTAAAAAAGATTCACACGCTTTAACAATTCAAGAAGATTGTTCAAGCTATAGCGATGGAAAGAGTTCATCTACTTTCTTAACCCGGTAATCAAAAATACTTTCCAGCTGTTTCCGAATGAACAACCAATGGGCAAATCTTCCCAGGAATCCGAATGGTATTAGATAACTCACGATATCCGTCATTTCAACTCCTCCTTCAACGGATTTGAAGTGGTGTTCGTGGTGCCAGATTTTGTAAGGACCATGCCGCTGCTCATCTACAAAATAGGTATTGTCCTGAACATAGGTAATCTCCGTTACCCAATTCATAGGAATACGCAGAACGGGAGAAACTTTGTAACTGATAATCAATCCATGATACATTTCATCGGGAACTTCCGTCAGAACTTTAAATCCCATATAGTCCGGAGTAATGACTTGCAAATTGGCAGGCGCAGAAAAAAATTTCCAGCAGGTTTCGAGGTCTGTTTTTACAAATTGCGTTCGCTTGAGTTGATACATTTCCTGTAATTAGTTTTCTTTTGTAATGGTCATTCACCACCAGTCAATCACCCGTAAATATAACCAAAACAGTTACCTCTAAAACAAATTCACTCGTTTCAAGAGTTCCGAACGGTGTGCTTCACTAACCGGAATTTCTTTACCGTCAATGAGTACCAATGATTTGGGATTGATCTGCGAGATTTGAGTAATATTGACCATGTAGGAACGATGCACGCGCAAAAACTCCTGGACCGGCAATTTTGCTTCCACGTGTTTCAAACTATAGCTTACAATGAATTTGGAATCGCTGGTGTGCAAAATAGAATAATTGTCACAGGCTTCTGCGTAAGAAATATCCGAATAAGCCAGTTTCACCAATTTCTGTTTGTCTTTGATAAAAAAGTGTGTATTCGCTAAAACCGAATTGGTGAAATCTACCTGTGTATTGCTGGAACGAACCTGGAATGCATGCCAGGCCAATTCGATCTGGGTGATCAAATCCAGCTTTTTGAAGGGCTTCATCACAAAACCGCTGGGATTGGTCAGTTTTACACGTTCCAGGGTATGCGAATCGGTATTGGAGGTCACAAACAGGAAAGGTTTATTGATCTGCTGATTGACGAAATGCGCCAGATCAACCCCATCCGGGCCATTTCCCAGATTGATATCCAGCAATAACAAATCCGGTCTGCAGTGCATCAATTGATTTCTTGCCTGATCAAAACTGTCTGCTGTTCCCAAACATTCAAATCCTTCATCCGATAAACACTGTTCCAAAAAGGCAGCAATGATCGGCTCATCCTCCACAATAAAAATCTTCGGTTTCGTCATGACAATAGATTGTATTTCGTGATCACTAATTCTGTTTTCAGACCCGTTTCGGTATTCGTTTCTGTATATTCTGCCTTCAGTTTGCGCGCCATGGAACGAATCAGCTTCGCCCCAAAATGAGTTCCTTCCTGGATATTTGATTTTCCGTTACCGTTATCAGCAACACGTAAAACCAATTCTTCTCCTCTTACTTTCAAAGATAAACTGATCTGCGGATGCTCCTGCTTGTCAAAAGCATACTTGCAGGAATTCATTACCAATTCTGCTACGATCAGACCAATGGGCAATGCTGTTTCAATATCCAGGTTCAGATTGTCGCATTGAGAATTCAGGAAAATTTCCTTGTTGACTTCTTTCTTGAAATGCGTGATGAGGTCATTGACCAATTCTGCCAGGTACGGGCCAATTTGCACTGCGCGGATATTTTCAGATTGATACAGTTTCTGATGGATCATGGAAATCGCATTGATCCGGTTCATACTTGCATCAATGAGCCGGATGGATTCCGGATCTTTCAATTCCCGTGACTGTAAATCCAAAATAGCGGAAATAATCTGCAGGTTGTTCTTCACCCGGTGATGGACTTCTCCCATCATGAATTCTTTTTGTTCGAGATTTGCCTGGGTCATCCGGTATTTCTGTTCCAAAAGTACATGGATGCGTTTTTTATTCCGGAACAAAAAGTACAAGAGCAGGGATGCCAAAAGAATAATGAAGATGATCGTACCAAGGACCACCAATTCCCACTGATGATTCTTTTCCTGAGCCTGTTGTTTCAATTTCAGTTCTTTCACTTCAAACCTTGCCTGCATTTCTGCTAATGCGTCGCTTTTATCCCGGGTGAAGATCGTATCACTCAGAACAGTATACCGATTCAAACTTTGATAGGCATTTTTATAATCACCTTCTTCAAAATAAATCCGCGACAAGACCTCATGTGCAAAAACTTCCCGTTCCTTTGCCCCGATCTCCTGTGATAATTGCAAAGCCTTGAGGGAATAACTTTTCGCAATGCTGAACTGCTTTAGATCAAAATAACAATTTGCCAGTCCGAGGTATGAAGATTCCAGGTTATAATCGTTGTTATACTTCTTAAAGTTTGCCGATGCCCATTCAAAATAACGAATCGCCATTTCAAAATCTTTTTGATCGTAATAAATTTTACCCAGCGAATTATAGGCAGCCCCAAGTCCATCAGGCAGATTGTTCTTCTTATAGATTTCAATGGCCTGATTGAAATTTGCCTTTGCTTTTTGGGTCTTATTTTGATAGGTGAATGTAATTCCCTGGTTGACCAAAGCGTTTGCCAAATCTTCCTCCAGGTGAAGTTTTTTACAAAGATCTATTGCTTTCTGATGATAATAGTCTGCATTCTCATATTGGTACTGAGAAAAGTAACACACACCCAATTGAGAATAACAATAACTGAGATTTTCCAAATCGTTCTCCAATTGAAATAAGCGGACTGCCCGCTGAAAATAAGTAATGGCTACTTTCGAATTCCCCTGGATATCATTTGCGATCGCCAAATTCATACAGGCAAAAGCTTCACCCGATTGATAATCAATTGATTTAGATAAAGAAAGTGCTTTTGAACTTAATTCGATGGATTTCTCAACGTCAGTTGTGTAGAGAATCTCACTTTTCAAATTGAGCGAATCTATCCACTTAGTATCTTTTTGGGCAAAAATACAGCCGGCCGTTAAGGCAAAAATCAGGAGGAGAGAAAACCTAATCATCTTCACACCAAATTTAACACCATTTACTCAGATTTTTCCCCTAACCACCCTTTTTTTTTTAGTTAAACCCACCAGTTGCCGACTTTCGTGCCGTGTACGAAGAACCAAATGGCCATTCTCCTTATTTCCATTGGTAAATTGCTATTGGTTGTTTTGTACTGCATGATTTACGAAAACAAATAATCACCAAATCAAAAGCTGCAACGGAATGATGCTTACTGAAACAATCCCGTTTAAACATTGGGTGTTTGAAGTACCAAGTAAACTTACAAGGAAAATATACTCGAACACCCTGTGTGGCTACTCCGAATTCCACGTACAGGAATTCCGGTCTTTCTTTAAATACTACGATGAAATTTTCAATCCGGAAATAAAAGATCTGCTGAACCGATTGGGAATCGACTACAAAAAAGACACTTTTCTGAAGCTCATTACCGACCCAAAAGGAAAACAATCTTTCATTATTACCTACCAATTCCTGGGAAGCATGCAGATCCATTCATCCGAACGCGCAAAGGAACCATTCATTTTGAATGAATTGGAATACGAAGCCCTCTCAGATCAAGCCAGCATTGCTTTCTACCAGGTTGAAGAAACGATGATCGGAATGGAAATTTTGTACGTGGAGATTTTGTTCCGGGTTTGAAAACTAATTACATTTCCACCAATTCAATCGGTAACCCGTCCGGATCTTCGAAAAAAGTAAAGCGTTTGCCGGTAAATTCATCGATTCTCACGGGTTCACAAATAACATTTTTCGCAGCAAGTTCAGCAATCGCTATTTCTATATTTTCAACAGTAAAAGCCAAATGCCGTAAACCGCTTGCTTCCGGACGTGAAATTCGCTTAGGAGGATTTGGGAAGGAGAATAATTCGATGCAGTAAATGCCATTCAGCATCAAGTCCAATTTATACGAATTGCGTTCTTCCCGGTAATTCTCTGCAAGAATTTCAAAACCCAGGATTTCCGTATAAAATGCTTTCGACTTTTCATAATCCGAACAAATAATGGCAATATGGTGAACGGATTTCAGCATGATGAAATGGGTTCAATGGGTTTAAAAGGTTCAAAAAGTTCCATTATACTGAAAATAAATTGTTTAAACAAATCCTATTGAACTATTGAACTATTGAACTATTGAACTATTGAACTATTGAACTATTGA
>CAMLFH010000008.1 GCA_946479285.1 uncultured Flavobacteriales bacterium
TTGATTTTGCACGATTAGCACTTTCTGCGCTTCTTGTCCCGAGTAAAATAATTGCAGATTCGTTAATATTAGCTGTTTCTTTAATAAATCGTGTGGTCGGATTAATTTTCAACCGTTCCGTACACCATCTATAAAATTTATTCGGAGCAGGATAGCCTAAACCGATTAATCTCACCCAAAAGCTGTCTTCTAGAAGTGGTGTGGTTTCAACAACTTGAATTGGAATGCTTTGAGAAACTGCTGCCTCTTCAATTTTTCTAAGAGTTGTAGAAATGAATTTTACAATTCTTGGATTTTCCACCATTGTATCATTACAAACTACATAAATTTTTCGGGTTAAAAGTATGGGGTCAATTTTCGATAAAGCCTTCCAAGCTAGTTGCAAAAGCATTGTGCTGTCTTTTCCTCCGCTAAATCCAATGATCCAGGGGCGGTCTGATTCGTCCGTTAAATATTGATCAATTAGTTCGTTTTCGAGATGTTGTAAATTAAGGGACATTATCTTAGTTCTCCTTGTTTAATTAATGAACAACGAATTTAGGAAAAAGCATCGAGTTAATATATGGCAAGGCTTAGACTCCAGATTAAGTTTTCAAATAGTATTAACAAATCCTTTCTCAATTTGTTTGGTTGATATTTTTTAAAGGATTTATCTGCGAATCTAATCAAAGACTTTTTAGTTCATCCTTTTTGCCTTCATTTTCAGTATTTACCACATTTGTCTAGCATTTAAAATGTGGTTTTCCACATCTAATTCATCCGAAAACTCACCGGCAGCACATAATAAGTGGGTACTTTCTTGCCGTCACAGGTTGCGGGCGTCATGCCGGAAAGGCAAGCTGCTGCACGCAGGGCTTCTTCTTCCAGGATCGCGAAGTTACTGTTAATGAGTTCGAGGTTGCAGATTTTTCCGTTTTCGTCGATGATGAATTTGACCTTTATTTTCCCTTCTATTCCCAATTCCTGTGCTTCTTCGGGGTATTTCATGTTTTTGATCAGGCAGGAATAAACTTCTTTGAACGTGGCTGTGTCCTGCGTTCCCGAAATGAAGTTCGGACAGAAAGCGTTGGCAAGAACTTCGTTTTTATTGCCCGGAAGTTTTTGTAATCCCTGCTTGATTTGTTCGACTTCTTCCGGATCGCGTGGGGCAAGAAAATAGAACTCAATGGTGGGGTTGTCGGGAATCAGCCTGACTTGTTTAAAAGCGGATTTGAAATCGAGGTTGTTGGAGCGGATGTCGAGTTCAAGGAATGTCTGGTCGGTTGGATATTCGATTTTTCCGGTGCTGTCGGTGGTCAGTTTTGTGAGTATGCGGCCTCCGGGAGCAGAAATTCGTACTTCTAAACCGGTCATCGGTTTACGATTCGTTTCACCCAGGATGGTAGCAACGAGCTTGTTTTTCTGAGCCAGCGCCTTATTAGTGATGCTGATGGAAAGAAGCAGGAGAATAAGAAGCGGTGTTTTCATGGATTGATTGTCGGAATTGCGTTATTCGGAACAAAAGTAGTTTTTTTACTTTTTACCGCAAAGAACGCGAAGACGCAAAGTTTTTAATCATTTCCTTTGCGCTCTCTTACTCTTTGCGGTTAATAAAGATTCTTCGAGGCACGATTTTTGTTAGTTTCCCGTTTTTTTTCGCGGGCCCAATAAACCTTTTGCCCCGAAAACAATCAAATACAGAAACAAACCCATTTTATGCAGATTCGCGTCATACTTTTCTTTTTCATTACACTTCTCACTACACTTACAAGCTACTCCCAAACCGAACTTTCCGGGAAGGTCTCCGATCTCAAAACTTCCGAAACACTCATGGAAGCACGCGTGACATTGCTTGCTGCTGCCGACTCTTCGGTGGTGAAAGCCGCGAATACCGACGAGAACGGGATGTATTCATTCACAGAACTTACGCCAGGAAACTATATTCTCAAAGTCACTTTGTTCGAATACGTGGACCAGTTTAAGAACATCCAATTGCCGGAAGGGAAGACCGTTTCTGATTTCCTCCTGAAGACCGATACCAAACTTGAAGAAGTAACCGTGGAGGCGAATGCAATCCGGGTGGAACAAAAAGGCGATACGACCCAGTACAATGCGGATGCTTATAAGACAAATCCCGATGCGACCGTGCAGGACCTCATCACCAAGATGCCGGGAATTACTTTGGAGAATGGAGTAGTGAAGGCGCAGGGTGAGCAGATTACCAAAGTGATGATCGACGGGCAGGAATTTTTCGGCGATGATGCGGCGGCGGCTTTGAAGAACCTGCCTGCAGAGATCGTTTCAAAGATCCAGGCCTATGACCAGGCGAGCGATCAGGCCAAGTTTACCGGAATTTCGGACGGGAACGAGGCGAAGGCTTTGAATATTGTGACGAAATCGGGTAAGAGCAACGGCCAGTTCGGGAAGATCTACGCGGGTTACGGAACTCCGAACGATTTGTACATAGCAGGTGCGAACGTGAACTTCTTCAAGGGAACGCGCCGGTTTTCCGTTGTCGGTATGTCGAATAACGTGAACCAGCAGAACTTTTCTACGGATGATATTTTAGGCGTGACAGGTTCTACTTCCGGCTCACAAAGCATGGGTGGTCCCGGCGGACGCGGTGGAAGAGGCGGTTTTGGCGGAAGCGATAATGAGAATTACCTCGTATCGCAGCAAAACGGGATCAGTACTTCGCACGGATTGGGACTGAACTTTTCCGATAAGTGGGGAAAGAACAAGACTACGAAAGTGACCGGGAGTTATTTCTTCAACCAGTCGAATACGAAGAACGACCAGCAAACGAGCAGAACGTATGTGTTGTCCACGACTTCCGGGCAGGTATATGACGAAGACTTTTTATCTACAATGAAGAACGCCAATCACCGCCTGAACTTCAAATTCGATATTGCGCTCGATTCGATGAACTCTTTGGTGATCAACCCGAAAGTGAGTTACCAGGGAAATGACCGCGAGCAGTCCACGATCGGAACAACAGCTGATGGAAGTAATGTGCTGATCAACAGTATCAATAACCGCACGCTGAATGACACGAAGGGATTGAATGCCAGTACGAGCGTATTGTGGCGCCACCGATTTGCAAAACTACGCCGCACCTTTTCGGCAAATATTACGGGAACTTATACGGTGAAAGAAGGAAACAACGGCCAGCTTTCTTCTTCGCACTATTACGATGAAGGCGGGCAGGATTCTTTGGCGGAAATCGATCAGCATACAGATAATAACACCAACGGCTATGGCGTGAACGGGCGTTTTTCATTTACAGAGCCTTTGAGCAAAACGTGGTCGAGCGAATTTTACTACGCACCGGCTTATTCGGTGAGCAATGCAGACAAGCGCACCTCTAATTTTGATACGATCACGAACTCGTACTATTTCCTGGATACCACGCTTTCCAATGTGTTCGACAATCAAACCATTGTGAACGAAGGCGGGACGAACTTCCGCTTCCAGAAGAACAAGGTGAGTTTCCAGCTTGGGTTGAGTTACCAGAATTCACTGTTGATGAATACCCAGGAATTCCCCACAGATCGCGACGTAAACTTGTCTTTCAACTCCATCTTGCCGAATGTGCGCTTCAAGTACGATTTTTCGAAAGCGACTTCTCTGATGCTGAACTACCGGGCAGGAACAAGAAACCCAACAATCGACCAGCTGCAGAACGTGATCGATAACTCCAATCCACTGTCTTTGTCTTCGGGGAACCCGGATTTGAAGCAGCAGTACAATCACCGCGTATTCGGGCGTTTCAACAATACGAATATCAAAAAAGCCACGAACTTCAATGTGTTCTTCGGGGGTGAAATGAACCAGAATTACATTTCGAATGCAACGATCATCGCAACCAATGATACGGTGGTGAATGGGAATGTCGTCCTGCTTCGCGGCGCACAGTTCCGTCAGCCGGTGAACCTGGCGGGAAGCTACAATGCGCGTACAACGATTTCCTACGGTTTTTCATTAACGAAGCTGAAACTGAATTTCAATTTCTATGCGGGAGCTGCCTACACCGTTGCACCGGGATTGATCAACAATGTGGTCAACAAAGCAAAGACTTCCAACGCGAACGGTGGTCTGACGATTTCAAGCAATATCAGCGAAAACCTGGATTTCACACTCGGCTACACACTGAATTACAACAACGTGGTGAATACCCGTCAGAATGTGTCATCCAACGAATACTTCCTGCACAACATCAATGCCCGTTTCAACTGGATTATCAGGGAACGTTTGGTGATCAACAGTACTTACTCCGTGAATGCATACGCAGGATTGGGCTCAGGCTTCAACCAAACTATCATGTTGTGGAACGGCGGGATCGGCTACAAACTCTTAAAGCAGAAACAGCTGGAACTGCGCGTTTCCGTATTCGACATCCTGAACAACAACAACAGCATTACGCGAAACGTGACGGAATCTTACATCGAAGACGTGAAGTCGAACGTGTTGAACCGCTATTTTATGATGACGCTGACTTACAACCTGCGTAATTTCGGTACGAAAGCTCCGGAAACTAGAGAAGCCAAGCCGGAAGAACGCGGTCCGTTTGGCCCGCCGCAATAAAAGGCCTACCGCAGAGGATTTTGTTGGATTTGGCATTGGGTTACAGATGTGTGTAGTTGATAGCGGTTTAGATTTCCTCCCCCTTTATCCCCCTCCCAAGGGGGAGATTTTGAAATCCCTCTTAGTTAGAGATTGAAATTCAAAAACTAATTAATTTTAGTTACACAAAACGCTTCAATCGAAGGGCAATCCAGTTCCCCCTTTGGAGGGGGATAAAAGGGGGAGGACCACGTTGATCGTTTTAAATACTGGGATAATCATTCCATCATCTTGCTCCAAACAATCTCCACCACCAAAACGAGCGAATATTCTTCCGCTTTTGCTTTCATCCAGGGTGTGTTTTGGGCCTCGATAAAATAGTCCGTAATCATAGATCCCGGATTGAAGAAGTCAAATCTTATGGTGGAATAGGGAAGCTTCTTATCGATAAGTTGAATACTTTTTTCATTCACTCCGACTTCTTTGCAAAAGGAGGTTTTGATTGCTGCAATCCGTTGCTTGTCTTTTTTACTCAACTTCCCGGAATGGTATATATTCAGAGAAAATGTAGAGTCCAATGATGATTCATCGCGAAAATAATGTAGAACTCCTGCATCATATTTTACCACAGAATCCAGGTTGTAATTCATATTCAGGAAGAACCTGGGAGTTGGTTCGTAGATTCTGCGTGATTGATAGAGTGAAATGGTGTTTAATTTTCGGAATTGCTCTGGGGTATACTGATTGATGTATTCATGGATGGCCGGCCCGTTAACAGTTAAGGTCACAAGGCTGTCGAACGAATAATTTCCTATGTTGATTTGTGCATTTTTGGTAGTTACTTCAATAGCTTTTTTTCGGTCGAATTGAAGCCGAACGTGAATTTCGGTTCCTTCTTCAAAACCTTGTGTATGGTTTACAAAAAACAGTTCCTGCGCAAAGGAATGCGAACAAATCGACACGAGACGGGCAATTAGTATAAGTTTGATAAAAGGCATTCGTTAAATTTTATCCGAGTAACATCAATTATTTAGCTTAAAAATAGTGCGATTTGTAATGAATATGAATTAAAACTATGTGGCCTGCTCAAATATAGCGACTGAAAGTCTGCTATATTTATGTGCCTATGCGCCTTCGCTGTAGCTTGTGCCATCGCTAAAGCTATTGGCGACACGCGATCAGCGCAAGCGTTGTGGTTTTCAATTCGTGATTAATCAAACCATGTTTTCCGGCACCACCCATTGATCAAATTCTTCCGCCGTCAAATAACCCAATTTCACGGCCATTTCTTTCAAAGTCGTTCCTTCGGCATGCGCTTTCTGTGCAATCTCGGCAGCTTTGTAGTAACCGATCTTCGTATTCAATGCCGTTACCAGCATCAAACTGTTGTCGACGTGTTTTTTGATGTTTGCCGTGATGGGTTCAATTCCTACGGCGCATTTGTCGTTGAAGGAAACACAGCCGTCGCCGATCAATCTGGCAGAATGCAGGAAGTTGGCTATCATGACCGGTTTGAAGACGTTGAGTTCGAAATGTCCGTTTGAACCTCCGATTCCGATTGCTACGTCGTTCCCCATGACTTGCGCGGCGATCATTGTCAAAGCTTCGCACTGCGTTGGGTTTACTTTTCCGGGCATAATGGAAGATCCCGGTTCGTTGTCCGGGATATGGATTTCACCGATCCCGCTTCTTGGTCCGGATGAAAGCATGCGCACATCGTTGGCGATCTTCATCAAACTTACGGCTACGGTTTTCAATGCTCCGTGTGCTTCAACAATAGCATCGTGTGCTGCCAGTGCTTCGAATTTGTTTTCTGCGGTAATGAAGGGTAAACCTGTTAAATCCGCAATGTGTTTTGCTACATTCTCGGAATATCCCGGAGGCGTGTTGATTCCCGTTCCGACAGCTGTTCCGCCTAAAGCGAGTTCACTCAAATGTGCCAAAGTATTTTTAATGGCTTTCAATCCGTGGTTGAGCTGGCTCACATACCCGCTGATCTCCTGTCCGAGTGTTAAAGGTGTGGCGTCCATGAAATGTGTACGGCCGATCTTCACTACTTTCATGAAGTCTTTGCTTTTTTGGGCCAAAGTATCGCGCAGTTTTTCGATTCCGGGAATCGTTTTCTCGATCAGGATTTGATAAGCTGCAATGTGCATCGCAGTAGGGAAGGTGTCGTTCGAAGACTGCGATTTATTCACGTCATCATTCGGATGCAGGACTTTTTCTTTGTCGGTTAAAGCTCCGCCGTTGATAACATGTGCGCGGTAAGCAATCACTTCGTTGACGTTCATATTGCTTTGCGTTCCGCTGCCTGTTTGCCAGATTACCAGGGGGAATTGATCGGCCAGTTTTCCCGCCAGGATCTCGTCTGCCACCTGCCCGATGAGGTCGGATTTCTCTTTGGAAAGTACTCCGGCATCTAAGTTTGTTAAAGCGGCAGCTTTTTTCAGGTAGGCAAATGCACGAATAATCTCTTTGGGCATTTTGTTGATGTCTTCAGCGATTTTGAAATTTTCGATGCTGCGTTCTGTTTGAGCTCCCCAGTATGCTTGCGCGGGCACTTTTACTTCGCCCATTGTGTCTTTTTCGATGCGGTATTCCATGGTGTTTTGTTCTATGATAAATGTAAAATTACCGAGTTTTAAGTTACGGAATAATCGCTTGTTTGAGTCATTTTTAGGGGAAATTACCTTAGTCGAATGACGATTGCTCAAATTCCTTCCTGGATTTAAATAAGAGGGATTTCAAAAACTCCCCCTTTGGAGGGGGATAAAGGGGGAGGATAAGTTTTCGTTCTTACGAAGCTCCGTCCTGCTCCTTCAAACAATGAATCGCATGCTGAATCTGAGTAATAACCTCTCCCAAATTATTTATGACATTCCCTTCAGAAAAACGCAGAAATGTGTACCCAAGGTTTTCTAATTTATCTTGTCTCATACGGTCATAATTCTCCTTATGATAATGTGAATTTCCATCAATTTCAATGATTAAACCAATGTCCTGTGCAAAAAAGTCTACTATAAAACATAAAATTGGTCGTTGCCTTTTGAATTTAACGCCTTGCTGATTTCTTGAAAGCGCATACTTCCAAAGATATTTTTCAGCCCTTGAAACAGTTTCGGTGCGAAGTTCCCTGGAAAATTCTTTAAGCTCTTTATTGTAGTGATTATTAAGCATACTATTAAGGTAACTAATTCGCTCCTAATTTCCAATCTTCGTTTTCCTCCCCCTTTATCCCCCTCCCAAGGGGGAATTGTAAGAGAACTTCTAAAGAACGATTTTCTTAAAAATCCCTAACGCTTTCTTACAAATAATTAAAGTTTTTATATTTAATCCTACTCGTATTTACACTTCACCAGGAAGAAACTCTTTCATTTGGTATTAACTGCTATTTAAATATATGCACCCACGAGTAATTTGTTTATTGGTCCTATTGATTTCTTTTCGGAGTTTCTCTCAAAAGGCCGATTCGCTTTACAGTTACAAATCTTTTCATTTGACGTGGGAGAACGATGTTTTTACTGCCACTGACCAATATTATTCCCAGGGGATTTTCTTGCAATACGAACACCATAACCTGGATGTGGAATGGCTCAATCGGTTTTTCATTCCGCTTCCGAATCTTGAACGAACCTTGAAAACCGGGGTTGAACAACGCGGATACACACCTTCTACGATTCTTTCGGATACTTTTCTGAAGGGCGACCGGCCTTATGCAGCAACCATCGCATACGGAACCCGGTTCTTTTCAAGAAGTCTCAGCAGGAATTATGCATTGAACTGGGGTATTTACCTGGGATTTATCGGGAAGCCCGCTTTTGGGGAATATACACAGAAAACGATCCATAAGTGGATCAATAGTCCGAAACCATATGGCTGGCAATTCCAGTTGAAGACGGGATTCATCGCGAATGCGGAATTCGGTTACACGAAATTATTCTTTACCCGCAGCAGGTGGGTGCGCATGGAATTGGGAGATGAGATCACAATCGGGAATTTGACGAATGAAATGCGGGTTCACGCCGGACTGAAACTAGGATACATCGGGAACCGCAGGCAGTTCTATTTGTATTATACTCCTGAACTAAGAATTGTCGCATACGACGGAACGCTTCAGGGAGCGTTGTTTGTAAAGCCCAGTCAGGCAGCAATTCCGGCCAGTTCCATAGATCGCCTGGTTTCTGAACAGCAGATCGGGATTTACCTCAGGTATAAACCTTTTTATGCAACGGCACATTTCCATTACCAGTCGCGACTGTTCAAAAATGCCGGAAACCACATGTGGGGCGGGATTGCGGTTGGTTATATGTTGTGGGATAATTACAAGCGATGATGACTTCTAAAGACGTGATGCCCATGTTAATTTTGCCACAGATGCACGGATTTGAAGCGAGCCTAATACTTACGCTGAAGCTTCAGCATAGGCGCACCGGTCTCGCTATTTGTTTATATCAATGTTGACAAGACTTCATCTTTCGGTAAGAATGACTCTTTTATATTGAAGTTTTGGTTTTCGAAAGTTTACAAGTAGCCCGACTTCCATTCCTGAAACCGCTAAATAATTAATTGTTTGTTCGAAATGTTGGTTACTTAAATCCGATACGGCTTTTACTTCTAAAATAATTGAATCAAAAACCACAAAGTCGGCAAAAAATAAATGAGGAAGAATGGTTTCTTTATATTTTACCTGATATTGCACTTCGCGAGCAAACCAAATTCCATTTTTTTTGAATTCATACTCCAATGCGTCTTTGTAGACAATTTCGGAAAATCCAGCTCCAAGTTCAGTATGAACAGACATACAACTTCCAATGATTTGATAAGTTTCTTCTTTTAATAAGTAGTGTTCCATCTTCTTTAATTTAAGAAAAAATATCACATTATACTACTATAAAAACATAAAAGAGACGACCGGTAGGCGTCTCCATTTATCTGTGAATCTGTGGGGACATTGTGTGTTTTTGAATCCAAATTGTATTAACCAACGTATTTTGTTGCATGCGGATTATTTTAATTGTTTTATTTGGTTTGTGGAATGTTGGTGTTTTTGCCCAGGACAGCCTCCGTTACAAAGAAGCCTATACAATCCGGTATGAAAACGATTTGTTTGCGGGTACTGACCGCTACTATTCACAGGGGATTTTCCTGCAGTACGATCATTTGGACATCAATCTCAAATGGCTGAATAAGTTCTTTTTCCGGGTCCCGGATATGCAGCGCGGTCTCCAGACCGGAATTGCACAAAAGGTTTACACACCTTCGAGCATTACTTCTGATTCTTTGCTTTTGGGCGATCGTCCTTATGCGGCCACTTATGGTTATACTGCCCGATTCACTTCGCGAAGCAAATCAAAGAACTACTCCCTGAGCTGGAGCCTGAATACGGGCTGGATCGGAAAACCTGCTTTTGGAAAGGAAACGCAAACGGCTATTCACCGCTGGACAAATAACAATAAACCGCGCGGCTGGCAGCATCAACTCAATAACGGCTTGCATGTCAATCTTAGTTTTGGGGCGGTAAAAACATTTTTTGCAACTACCCGATGGATCAGGGCAGAGGCCGGAAGTTTTACCACCATCGGAAATTTAACCAATGAAACCCGTGCATCCGGAATGCTGAAGCTGGGTTATATCACCGAAGGAAAATACTTCCTAGTTTACTACAATCCGGAGGTTCGTGCGGTACTTTACGACGGAACATTGCAGGGAGCAATTTTTGCTAAGCCAAGTGAGGCGCGCATTGCAAGTAAAGATATCAGCCGTCTTGTTTCAGAACAGGAGTTTGGTTTTAAGATGCTGTGGGGCCGAATTACTTTCGCTGCATACGGGCATTTTCAATCCAAACTGTTCCGGAATGCCGGGAATCATGCCTGGGGCGGTGCTTCGATCGGGTATCTGTTCGGGAAGTGATTACAAAAAAATATGAATGAAAAACTGTAGGCACGTGATGCGTCGCGTGCCTACGTGATTTTTCATCGCATCATTATTTTTTATACACAATCAAATACGTGCTCACCACCCGGAAACCGATGGTTGGTTTTGCGGTAATGACTCCTTTATTTGGATCGGGAGCATAGATCTTGATTTCATTTTCGAAACTCATCCAGCTTCCGCCAGCAGTTCCGGGATCTGTTCTATTTATTCCTTCGTAAACCATTTCTGCTGCATTTCCACTCATATTGTACAAACCTAATTCGCTTGGCCAAAAGGACTTGCTTGGAGCCAAAAGATCTCCCCCGCCTGTAGTGGTTTCAAAGATGGTGTCGACTACTCCATGAACAAAATTAGATTGAAAAGCACCCTCAAAAGCACCGGTAGAATGTCTTACAAATGGACCTTTCCAAGGATAAGGAAGTTGTTTCCCTTCGTTTGATGCTGCTTTTACCCATTCAACACGTAAAGGCAGGCGGACATCGTTGTATTGTTCCTGCTTTTCATCTCCAACCGATTTACGTACTTCCTGAGAAAGCCACTTGCAATACAATTCAGCTCCTTCTCTTGATACATTAACCACAGGATAGTTGTTGTAAGCTTTGTGTGAGAAGTAATGCTCTTCCCAGTTTTTTCCACCATTATCGAATGCTTTCGTCCACTGAGTTTGATCCGGTTTTGCTTTCAGGAATTCATCTTTTTTGCCTTGAATAATCAGGTCGAACAAGAAAGTGCGGTACTCGAAGTTGGTCACTTCACCGATTCCCATGTAGAATGCCTGCACAGAAACTTGTTTTCCGTTGTAATCAAACGTGCCGCTTGGAATGTAAGCATAAGCATCTTTGTCATGCTTCACCAACGCTTTCAGCATGGCTTTCTTCTTCTTTTTGGTGATGGCGATCTCTTCTTCCGTCAATACCGGGAATTGGTAAGGCGTGTCGTCTAAGGGTTTGAAGTCGGATAGCTTTCGATCATCCGGATTTTGAAAGGAGTCTTCCGCCTTGTTTTCAATAGAAAGTGGAAGTTCGGTAACCAATTCCTGTATGACAGCCAGGAACGGGCCTGCTTTTGCCGTTTGCTTCGATTTTGGTTCGGGTTTTTGAAGATCAGGAATGGATTTGTTTTCCGGATTGAATTGGTTTACCTGCTTTTTTTCAGTCTTTTGATTGGTTTTTGTTTCTCCATTGTTCCATAAAAGGAAAATAGAAAGGCTTATGGTGCTTACAGTTGTTAACATGATGATCCATTTTTTGGTGAATACTTGTTTTGTTTTGGAATTATTCACCGCTGGATTGTTCACCGAAGATTTGAAACGGTCTTTGGTTTCTTCAAACGACTGCATCACGGGATCTTGTTTCGCCTGAGCGAAAAGCTGATCTATGTAATTTTGTTTATCCATGACTTGGTACTGTTTTTAAAGAAGCTTCGTAAGTGAGGATTTCCATCAGTTTTTCCCGTCCTCGTTTCAGGCGTTGTTTCACGGCCGACTCGGATGCGTTTTGAATGACGGTAATCTCCCGGATGCTGAATCCCGAGATTTCAAAAAGGATGATGCTTTCCCGTTGCTCTTCCGGTAATTGCGCCAATGCCTCGTACAAATAATGAATATCTGCCTGTGATTGCGGATTGGCGTTCTTATCGTGAACTTCCAGGTGCATTTTTCCCTCAGGAATGCGGGTTTCGCGCTTCTTTTGGTGATAATTCCCTAAAACACGTACACAAATACTGAACAAAAAAGAAAGAAAGGCTTCTTTTGACCGGAGGGAATCGAACTTTTCGTAGGCAACCAAAAGGCTGTCATTCATCAAATCCCTGTAATCCATTTCCTGGTAAACCCGCGCCCTGCAGAAGCGCTCAAACCGTTCATGAACCGGCTCGTAGAGTTTGAGAAATGCGTCTTGTTTGTCCTTCATTCTTATTGATCACCCTTTGGGTACAACTGTATGTTTGACAAAGGTGGAAAAAGTTACATGGATAATTTAAAATGTTGAATGCAAAATGCAAAAAACTCAAAAGGTCCAAAGATATTCCGGTGGTTGGAATCCTTTGAACCTTTTGGTCACGGATATATTTTGAATTGAAAATTTAAAATGGACAATTGAAAAGATCCTAAGGAAAAATCCAAACCTTTTCAATTTTTGCATTCTCCATTTTCAATGGATTTAACTGGTTCGTTGCAATACAACCTTCCCGCTTTTCCAATGGTTGTTTTCATCCAAATAGCGAATAAGGTAAATTCCGGTTGCGTAGCCCGAAAGATCGACCTGGATGCGTTCATCTTTTTTCAACTTCGGAAGGATTTGTAAAACTTTCCCGCTTAAATCGGAAACGTACAATTCCTGAATGTCAGTGTTCGGAAGAATCGTAATCATGCCATTTGTCGGATTCGGGAAATAACTCCAGGTAATGTTCAAAATCTTCGGGTCGGTTTTCACACCGCTGCTGTCTGTTGAATCTGCCGGTTGAAGGGTTGAAACAATGGAATCAGGAATGTTCAGGTCCAGGTCAGGAATGTTTTGCTGGCAATCCGGCATGTAGGTATAACTTTTCAGGATGCGCACCAAAATGGCGTTTAGTGTTTCCACTTCGTAACTGTCTGTAGAAGGTTTGATGTGGCTGTTCCCGATTCCGCTGTGGTCTGTCAGGAAGGTATAAGTTCCGTTTGTTCCCAGGGCCAAAGCGCGCATCAGGTATTCGGTGCTTTTGTCGATCCCGCTTGCACCGATAGGAACAATGCGGATTCCTTTTTCTGCTGCCTGTAAAATCAAACGCTGTAAACGCCCGTTGACTTGTGAGCCCTGGTGAGGCGGAGCATCTAAAATCAGGAACAAGATCCGTGCACGGGCATTTTCACTCCAGTCCAGGTTGTTGATCGCAGAATCGAGTCCTACGTCCATCGCTTCCGGGAAATCGCCGCCGCCGCCCGCAGACTGTTCGTTGATAAAGGCATCTGATTCAGACAGAATGCGGTTAAAATTCATGCTTTTAGTAACATATGAATCCCCGGCATCCCGGTAATAGACATTCGCAAACCGGAAATTCAGTTTGTTACTAATTTGTTTTGACTGGAAAATGACATCGCTCATTTCCGCTTGCAGGAAGCTGATCTCATCGCCCATAGAACCCGTAGCATCGACCACGAAAGCCACGTCTACATTTTCTGCTTCCTGGCAGGAGATGTTTAATTTCTGGTGGTTCAGGCCGTTTTCAAAAGCACTGACTTTATGAATGGTCGATACTTTTCCATTGTATGAGATTTGAATGGATAATTTTCCGTTTACAACTGGCGTTTCGTTCTTGATAGTGAGCCAGCATTCCGCTTTCCCGGTGTTGTCCGTGCGTGTAGTGAAGATGACATCGCGGTTCGACAATAATTGCACGATCGCATCTACGATTGGAATTCCACTTTCAGACTGCAGCATCACGGTGTATCTTCCTGACGGAGCAATTTCCCACATTTTCTGGTAGCTTGCCAATTCGCCTTTGGCAATATCCTGCCACATCTTCCATTTGGAAAAGTCGTTGATCTCACCGGCTGTCAATAGCCTGGAGCTTGCTGTTCCGTTGTAAAAATATCCTAATCCTCCTTTTGTTCCCGGAGCCATGACGGATCCGATGGCTACTGTCCTTGTTACGGATGAGGTTGTACTGTAGGGAATCATTCTTTTCGTTGGGACGGAAGAAACTAACGAAACTTCTTCAATTTCACGCATTTCTTTGCGCAGGTCCAGGTCGCCATCTTCCGCTTTAGCTGCACGTTTGGGAGCGCTTGGATCTTCCTTCATTTTGAATTCGGCAACCTCATCTCCGGTCACTTTGATCTCTTTTGTGATAGGGGAGTAACCGGCATAATTCATCACGCAGATGTAAGTTCCGGTGTCGAGAGCAAGGGCAAAATTACCCAGTTTATCAGTCAGTACGGAAGCTACTAATTTATCTCCTTTGTAGATGTCCACATTTCCGTAGCGAAGGGACTCTTTGCTTGCTTCGGAATTCATATTTCCGGAAAGTGATTGGGATAAGGCAGCGCCCATTCCAAGTAGCAGGATGCATAGTAAGGTAACGAATCTCATAATATCCAGTTTAGAATTATTGGTTGTTACACCTAAGATGCGTTTGGGTTCAAAAATCCATAAAGTGAATTGCGAATTCCTATCCTCCCCCTTGCGTCCCCCTCCAAAGGGGGAGATTTTAAAATCCCTCTTATTTAGAAATTGCAATTCATAAAACTGATTGCAATTAGTTGTAAAGAATGTTTCAATCGAATACCGATCCAGTTCCCCCTTTGGAGGGGGACTAAGGGGGAGGAAACTCCAGATCAATATGCAATTATACAGGTCTGTAACCTTAATCAATCTCTAATAATTCGTAATTAATCTCCGGTGAATGCTTTCGGATTAAAACTTTCTAAGCGTAATACTAACCCGGGATGTTTGAACATGCAATGCTTTCGGGACTTTATGCCGGAATTTGTTTTGGGTATCGCCATGCATGGTAATGATACTTCCATTCAGAGCGGAAATACTCAAATGATCGTAAATAAAATCATTTTCCAAAGAGCTGTTTCTTTTCGGTGTGAACCGCAATTCCCGAAAATCTTCTTCTTTTTCGTACAATGAAATCAGTGCAATTCCGGCATTTGGTTTCATGTTCAGCTGGCAATCACTGTGTGCAGCTATAAAATCATTTCCATTCAAATACCAGTTCACTATCACCTGGTTGTAGGAATCTTTTGGTTGGTTTTTGTTGGAAAAATCCAGGTAGGGTTGAAACAGTTCGGGTAATGCGGTGTCAGTTGACAGATCTTTTCCGGAATACATATAACTGCGATTCTCATAAACTTCAGTGCGTACCGGCGTATTCAAATAACTCTTGTGCCAGCGGGATGATTGAGTTTCCTGGCCATACATGATTACTTTTCCCCTTTCAACCGGCCGCAATTGAACTAATTGCTCGTAATGCTTTGCAGTGTACGCGATGAGTTCTTCCGAAAGCCATTCGATAGTGATCCAGGCAGATTTACTTCGAGTGAGATAGATCTTTCTGAAAGTTTCTTCTTTGGAGGGAACTATCAGAACCATTTCCTGCTGTTCGGCTAATCCTGTCTGCATAAAAAAGTGCGTTTAATAGGATTCCGTATTTCCCATTTCACGGTATGCTCGCTGCAAATCGTTGCAAAGCTCTTCTGCACTTCCGTCGCCGGTCATATCATCAAAAGAATCCTGGCACATGGCCGCGTTAGTGTCTTCTGTGGTTCCTGCAATAAATACATTCGCTGTGTCGCTGAGGAAATACCAACACTCATAGAGTGTCTTATCCGGATTTTCCGAGTCAACAATATCCCAAAGTTCAGCAAGTCCGTCTTCGATGTCGCCATCGCCTGTTTGTTCCAGGAAATGTTCCGGTGTTGTGTATTCCGGGCCAAAACCTAAAGTAGCAGAAATGGCCATTTGCTGCAGGTGGATTTCAGATAGCTCCTTGTAATTTCCACTAATGATCTCTCGTTTGTTCTTGAATTGTAGATTTGCCATTCGACTTGTTTTTAGTATCAAACAAAAATGGACAAGTGGAAGGAATGAGCAACCAATTAATGTACGAACAGCGGTTTAAAATCGATGAACAGCAAGGAAGGATCAGGCCTTACATGTCAATCAACGATTTAATCCCCGTAATCCCAATCTGCAATCCCACGCAAAAAATAAGAAATGCCATGATGCGGTTGAGGATCTGTTCCCCTTCTTTACCGATAACGCGGATGATTTTTTTTGTGTTCAGATAGAAAAAGTAGATCAGGGAGCAGATGACGATAATTGCCAAAAGAATGGCTCCGGTATTGATGAGGTACAAATTAATGTGGGCATTGGCGCTGTGAGCACTTAATGTGAAAAGAACGGAAATGGATCCCGCTCCTGTTGTTATCGGAAAGGTAATCGGATAAAACAGTTTGTCCTGTACCAATGCATAATTTGAAGCCGTGGTTTCGCCGGATTCATCTGCAAGGGGCTTTTCGTCTTTTTTATCGGAGGAAAGGAATTCCCAGCCTATTTTACAGATCATAATGCCTCCGGCAAGTTGGACAACCGGAATGGTGATGCCAAAGATCTCCAAAATCCAATGACCGGCGAAAAGAGCAATGGTGCACAAAATAAATGCATAAAGTGCAATTTTCTTGACTGCTTTCCTTTTTTCATGGATCTCTAAATTCGACAGGTAAGGATTGACAATGAATGCTGATCCGATTGGATTTACTACCGGAAAGAGCGTGATCACTCCGATAAAAAGCATGTCGATAAAAGATTGAATTCCGTTCATTCAACTAATTTTAATCAATAATACATATATAATCATAATTCGCATAAAAATGTAGGGGCGCGATTAATCGCACCCCTACATTTTTATAATCTGATCAGTCCACCGTAAATTCCTCCTTTTCGTCTGGTTTTCCTTTTTCTTTCAGTTTCTCACCAAACTTCTTCAGGCCTTTTTTCTCCTTTTCTATCTTTTTCTTTTCTTCAAACGGATTGACTTCTTCTTCCTTGCCGAATTCAATTTTAAGAACTTCGTAATCTTTTTTCGGCGGCTGGTATTTTTTGATCGTCGTGTCTTTTTTGAATAAGCCCAATTCTGATTTCAGGATGGAAATAGCTTCCTGTTTCGCTTCTTCGCGGTTTTGTTTGGCCTCTTCCTTGCGGGATGTTTTGTCCCACTCTATGATCGGATTAGCCAGGTTTCCATACATGCGCACAAAGATTTTAAACCCGGTGCCGTCATCTTCCACAATCCCGAATTCGGATTCGTCTTTTTGCTGCTTCAATTCCCGGAAACGGAAGGCGAATTTGTAATCGATGTCGTTGTTGAATTTGTGCTTTCCGTCCACGGTGATATTCAATGCGTTGGAATTGATCTCCATTTTTGGAATAACGATCGTACTTTTCTTAATGAAAATGGTATTTTCCAATGTTTCGAACTGGATGTTGTTCAGCTTTTCGCCCAGGGCATCAATTTCTTTTCCTTTCAGGACCAGCTTCGTTTTACTTGTTTTCAAATCCTTAGCAAGTGCTGTGAAGGTGGAAACGTTTTTCAATTGCCCGCTAAAGATTTTCAGTTGGATCTGTGCTTCAATATCGTCTTTTAGAATTCCGTAACTCAGGTCGAACGGGGCTTTTAGATCCAGGATTGCTTCTGCACGACCGCTGATGTTATCTTCCTTGATGACTTCCTGGTCAAAGTTGTTCCATTCCCGGAAAATCGGTTTGAAATAAATGTCTTTCGAACTCAAACTGGTTGCCAGCTGGAAATATTCCGGAGAAGATTCCACCACTGCCAGCGTTCCGCGAACGGTTGCATTGGCGGTAATTCCATGGAGTTTTTGGATGGAAATGCTCCGGTTGCCAACAGTCATTTCTCCGTTGATCTGTGTAAAAACGTGCTGATTCATGTGAATAGCGTCTACATTCAGTTTTACATTTCCATTGATCAAAGTCGGCATCATCCATTCCCTATTGGTAGTGGTTTTTTTCGGGTCGCCGGCAATGCTGTTGGTGAAATCCTTCAGGTTGATCTTTTTACTTTCTGCAATAACAGCCACGTCCAGGGTGTGCTTATCCTGCAGGAATTGGTCGATATAATTAAAACTTCCGTTCAGTTCCAAATCGGATTCACCCAAATGCACTTTCAATCCTTCCAGCACGGCATCACTTCTGTTCAGGATCAGGTTTCCATAGATGTCGAAGAATTTTCTGGAATCGTTTTGAAGCCTGAAATCCACGTTGTCCATCAGTGCAGTCCCATTTCCGTCTACAATTTCTACTATCGGCTCTTCGTTCTCAATAATGGTTTCCAGGTGAAAATTGGTATTAACTTTCACTCTTCCGGAAAGTTCTTCAATCTTCGGAAGTTGGAATAAAGCGTGGATAACCTCCAGGTCCAGGGATCCTTTTGCTGAACCACGGTAGCTTGGTTTGGAGAACCTGCGAATGGCTAAATTCCCCGAAAAAGGTCCGCTGATAGTTTGAAAGGAAACATTTTTAATACTCAGTTCTTCTTTGTCTTTTCCTTTCAGCGTGGAATAATAACCTTTCAGATCAATATTCCGAAGCGTCAGTCCTTTGGTTGGTTCTGTCAGCCTTCCATTGTCGATGGAGAAGGTGCAATTCACTTTCGGATAAGAGTCTTTAGCCAGTTTGTTTTGGAATGCCAGGTGGAATGTTCCTGTGCCCGAACCTTTTAACTCTGAAACCGTTTTGACTTCTTTAACAGCCAGTTTGTTGGCCAATTCTGCTAAAGGAATTTTATCCGCATCGATTTTCAGTTTCACTTCATTGGTATCTACTTTCACATCGAAATCAAAGGGAATCCCCGAAAGCAGCAACTTTCCGCGGTCAATGGAGAAAGTCTCCGAGATTTGGTCGATATGGATTGCCACATCCGTTGAAGCCTGCTGATTGATGATAAACGGCACCAGTCCGTTCTGGATTTTCTGAATGTAAAAATCGGCTTTTGTGGCAATATCAAATTTATCCTGCGTAAAATTCCCTGCTAACTGAATGTCCTGAACTTTCGTTTTGTAGCTGTTCTCATTCACTTTGTTGGAGTACGAAAAGCGGATCCCGGTTGCATGAATGGATTCCAAAGTGAGGTCGAAGTTGGTTTTTTCCTTGGAATCGGATTCTTTGAAAATATCGTAGTTCACATCACCTTTCTTGTCAACTTTCAGTTTAAGTGTTCCGGGTTTGATATCTACTTTCTTGACGTTATACTTTTCGTTCCAGATATCCAGCGGATTGAATTTTAAACGAATTTGTTCCGTATAGAGCAAAGTGTCTTTCTTGGTAGCATAAGAAAATGCATCCTGGATAAATACACCGTTGAAGTCGAGACTCAGATTGGGGAAAGTGCCCCAGAAAGTCACATCGATCTCATCTACGTGAACGGCTGTTTTCAGGTTCTTATTGATTTGCGAAACCGCGTAGTCAATAATGTCGTCCTTGAAGATGTAGATCAGGAAACTAATGGTCAAAACAAGCATGACAAGGATTCCAAAGAACCACTTCACAGATCTCACCAGCCACTTCTTCCACTTCATATATCAAATTTACGCCGAAACCAAGGGGTAAATACGTTGGTCCTCAAATAGTAATTAACGTTCGATTTTTAATTCGTTTCAGTTTCGGGGATATATTTAACCACATAGCACACACAGGCCACATAGTTTTAGTTGTATGGGGGTAAAAAGAATTGTCTATAGAAAGTGAGATTCCTTTTACTTACAACGATCCTGTGAAACCCGGAATTGATATTTCTAAGAAGATTTCAACCTGGCGCATTGGTGAACAAGAAACAGTGACAACTGTTGAAGACTGAGCAATGCTTGGACAACAAGCATTATGTGATGGACGGGGCCTGTGCAGTAAATGCCAGAAAAAATTACCATACTTTTTGAGGCGGCACGCTGAGTTTATGGTAAATTCTGGCATGACCTGCTAACAGGTCGATTGGTTTACCCGCGCCTAGACCTTACCTTACAACTTTCGCACTGACGTTTGTCGTTGTTTCGTCTTCACCAGCTACGCTGCCTCTTAGCTCCACCTTTTTACGGTCCGCCGCGGCGGATAAAAAGGTGGAAATCGTTTGGGACGAAGCGTTAGAAGCGTGCGAAGAATTGGCGGAACAAAAAAAGGAGCCTGTTAAGACTCCTTTTGTAATTAACCTCCTCTTTTTCCGGGGGAAGCTATTGGTTTTGACGGTGTAGCAACCGGTGTCGAAACTGGTGTGCTTGCCGGACGTGACGGCGTTGACACTGGAGTCGAAACTGGTCTGCTAGGTGGTGGTGTATATTGTGGCTCCGATCTCACAGGTTCTGTTCTAACCGGAGTTGTTCTTACTGGTTCTGATCTCACAGGTTCCGTTTTCACAGGCTCTGATCTAACAGGTTCTGTGTAAACTGGTCTGCTGACAGGTTTTGATACGGGTTCTTTAACAGGCTCCGGATTTCTCTGATCGCTGTTTGTAACCGTACGCGGATTTTTTGTTTCTACCGGTTCACTTGTAGCTGGTTCTTTCTGAACGTTTCTTGTTCCGGGATTTCCTGTTGCTTCCGGGTTTTGCGGAGTTGGTTTTCCAGCTTCTGTTCCAACAGTTCTGGTTGGTCCGTCGGATTGAGTCCCTCTTGGAACACCGGTTCCCGGATTTCCCGTTGGCGCATCACCGATACGTGGTTCCGGATAACGCTCTCTGTATGGCTTTTGTCCCGGATTTACATTTGGAGTTGGTGTTCTTACCGGATCCAATTGTCTCCCGGCTGTGCGGTTCGGAATGTTTGGCTGCGGAGTTGGTTCGATACGTAAATAACCGTTGTCGTAGATACATGCGCTCAAATCACCTCCGGAAAAACCTCTTCTTTCGCATTCTCTTTGAGCTCTTCGGTAATCATCCTGGTTCATATCGCCCAAAGTTCTGTGCACACGAGGGAATGATTCATCCGTGAATGCAAAGGTGCTTTGATTGAAACCGTAGTCAAACAAGGACTCATTTTGAGTAATGCGGTATTGTCTTGCGAAATCCTTTGCTAAGAAAGCCAGGTATTCTTTTTCAACAACCTGATCCCGCTGGTTGGTTGATCCGAAAACCCCCATGTTCCAGTTGGAAGAAGAAATTCCGCCCATGTTGTTGCGAACATCGAAATCATCTGAAGTTCTTCCGTTTGCATTTCCAAGAATTCCATCATAAGAATCTGAACAGGGGTAAACTTCCATTGCGATGTTATAGAATCCCATACCACCGGATTGTGAACCGTCCAGTTTTACCTTTTCTCCTGTTGGCCAGGTAATCGTGTAATTGTTTCTTCCGGATGGAGAAATGGTTCCTCCGTGCTCCAGGTAATAATTGGATCCGTCAATATAAACCGGTTCTCCGTTGATCCGAAGTGGAGTAGTCGTGTTTCCGTCGGGCTTTTCATTGGCGTAAAAACAAACACGGTCTCCGCCAACGTTCATTGCTACCGCCGTATTTAATGAAAAATCATCGGATTGAGCACGCTGACGAACCTGTACGTTTACGTTTCCGCTCCCGGATCTCGCCAGGGTAAATTCACCTACAGTTTGGAAGGAATAAGTTGCTCCGTCAAATGATTTCAAATGCGGATCGCCATACGTTCTTCCCATTACCGGTTTACAATCCGGTGTTCTGTTGGTAAAGCTGTTCAGTCGCGACCATTGATTGCGGGATACGCTGTCGCTGTTAGTGCTCGATCGCTGAATTTGTGACCGGACTCTTTCTTGTGTTGCGCTTGGCATGGCGCCAAACATTTCTGCAGGGGTATATTCTTCCGGGAAATTACGATCCGGAGTAGGTTTTTTATTCGCCATAGCTTCCATCGACTGAGCTAACCACTCACCACGAACAGCATCCCAGGCAACCATCTCTTTTCTGATTGGCTGGAAATCGGTTCCGAAGTTTGCTTTCTCTTGAGCGTTTGCTGTTCCAAGCGCCAGTAAAGCGAATAATCCAAAGAATGTAATTTGTTTTTTCATAACAGTTGGTTTAATTCGAGAGCATCTAAACAAGAAGCGTACCGAAAAATGGGTTCTTAATTTTTTGTTAAAATAAAAACGAATTTTAAAGAAATACTTATAAAATTTAAAACATCACCCCGTAAAAGACATTCGTTTCCTGCAAATACTTCCTGAATTCCACACGAATAATACCTAAAACTTGCGTACATTTGCCCAACTAAATTAAGAAAATGAGTCTATTGACAGTTGGTAGTGTAGCTTTTGATGCTATTGAAACTCCATTCGGAAAAACAGATAAGATTGTAGGTGGTGCAGGAACCTTTATTGCGTTGTCCGCTTCAAACTTTATAAAAGATCAGCGTATCGTATCAGTAGTTGGTGGTGATTTTCCTCAGGAAACACTGAATCTGCTTCGTTCTAAAGGTGTTGCTTTGGAAGGGTTGCAAATCAAACAGGATGAAAAGACTTTCTTCTGGTCCGGTCGTTACCACAACGATATGAATTCAAGAGATACTTTGGTGACGGAATTGAATGTATTGGGTGATTTTGATCCGATCATCCCGGAATCCTACCAGGGAGCTGAATATTTGATGTTAGGAAACTTAAGTCCGCAGGTTCAGCGCCAGGTTATTGAGCGTTTGACAACAAGACCGAAATTGATCGCAATGGATACGATGAATTTCTGGATGGACATCGCATTGGATGATTTGAAACAGACATTGAAATTAATCGATGTGTTGATCATCAATGACGAAGAAGCACGCCAGTTATCCGGAGAATATTCTTTGGTAAAAGCAAGTCGTGTGATTCGTGCAATGGGACCTAAAACACTGATCATTAAAAAAGGTGAGCACGGAGCTTTGTTGTTCCAGGAGGACAAAATATTCTTCGCGCCGGCTTTACCATTGGAAGATGTATTTGATCCGACAGGAGCAGGAGATACTTTTGCAGGAGGATTTATCGGTTACATTGCAGCAACGGATGATACTTCTTTTGAAAACATGAAACGTGCAATTATTGCCGGATCAGCATTGGCTTCTTTCTGTGTGGAAAAATTCGGAACAGAGCGTTTGTTGGAAATAAATCACGATGAAATTGAAGCGCGAATTGCACGCTTTATTTCGTTGACAAATTTTGAAATGTCAACTGTAGTTGGTTAAATAATTGTAAATTGAACAACCACTAAAAGCTTTATCATGGAAAAGGCAAGTTTATTAGAGTCGTTAAAAAATCTCGTGCAGCAGGAAGATGCGCTGGCTGTAGCGCGTGAGGTGAGTGAATTGCGTAATCAATTTGAAGACGTGATTTTGGAAGAGGATCGTCAGTTCCAAATCAAACAACTGGAAGCCCAGGAAAAGGGTGAACCGGTTGAGGAAAGTACTGCAGATCCGGTGCGGGAAGAGTTTTATAACTTGTACAATGAGTTTCGTGATCGCAAAGGCAACCTGCAAAAAGCGAAAAAAGAAGCCGAGGAATCTAACTTACGTCGTAAAAAGGCGCTTTTAGAACGACTCAAAGATGTTGTTGAAAAAGAAGAGAACATTGGTGCGGCCATGACTGCATACAAAGAAATCCACGATGCATGGAAAGAGGTAGGAGATATTCCGCGTGAAAAACGCCAGGATATCCAATCCGAATATTCCCGTTTACTGGAGACTTTCTTTTACCATATCAAAATTTACCGGGAGTTACGTGAGCATGATCTGCACCGTAATCACCAATTGAAATTGGATGTAATTCGCAGAATTCAGGAACTATCTAAAGTAGAAAACCTGAAAGAGGTAGAGCAGGCAATCAAAACACTTCAAAACGAATGGGAAGAAACAGGTCCTGTTGGAAATGAAGCATGGGAAAGCCTTAAAAACTCGTATTGGGATGCTGTTCGTGCAATTTATGCCAGAATTCAGACATTTTACGATGAGAAGCGAACTGAATTAGCCGGAAACCTGGAATTGAAAAAAGAGATTGCCCGAAAAGGTGCTGAACTGGTTAAGGATTTTGAATCAACCAATACCAAAGATTGGGACACGGCAACTGCTTCCTTACTTGCCCTGCAGGAAGAATGGAAAAAGATCGGTTTTGGTCCGCGTAAGGAAAACGAGGAGGTTTGGAAGGAATTCCGTGCTTCTTGTGATGCCTTTTTTGCAAAGAAGAAAACGTTCTTTGATTCTATCAGAGGAAAATTCGACGAAGTAGCAACGAAGAAACAAGCTTTGGTTGACAAACTGGAAGAATTGAAAAATTCTACCGAGTGGAAGAAAACGACTGATCAGATTTTAGTGATCCAAAAAGAGTGGAAAGCTTTGGGAAGTGCCGGTCAGCGTTTTGAACAGAAATTGTGGAAAGACTTCCGCGCAGCATGCGATCATTTCTTTGAAGCAAAACAAGCGCATTTCAGTTCCAAAGACAAGGAGTTTGAAGGCAACCTGGCTTTAAAAATGGAATTGATCGACCGCATCAAAGCAGCAACAATTCCGGAGGATAAAAAAGAAGCAATGTCTTTATTAAAAGGCTTTGCAACTGAATTCAACGAGATCGGACATGTTCCGATGAAAGAGAAAGACCGTGTTTTCAATGCATACAAAGAAGTTTTGGATGGACATTATAAGAAATTGAAACTCGAAGGAGCAGAGCAGGATAAAATGATGTTCCAGGCTCGTTTGGATACGATGAAAGCCGATCCGAATTCCGACAGGGCAATGGCACGTGAGAAATACGACCTTCACGATAAAATAAACCGATTGAAATCAGATATTCTGCAATTCGAGAATAACCTGGGCTTCTTCGCTAAATCGAAAGGTGCAGATATCCTGAAAAAAGAAGTGGAAGGGAAGATTGCGGCGGCTCAGCGTAAGATCGAAGAGTTGAAAGAAAAGATTAAAATGATCCAATAATAGATGAATCGCTCCATAAATATTTTACTCATATTCTTTTCTTTCCCGGCATTTGCATTTATCATTTGTGTAGCGTTCGATATTCATTTTTTCAATATACCGATAGCAGAACTTCCTTTTAAGTTCCACATTTTCATCGGTGTTGCAACGCTTTTGGAGTTATTGATCATCCGCAGGTCTGTGAGCCGTTGGGTAGGTGTTGGTATGACGAGAAAACCTGAAAAGTTCTTGTGGAGTACGCCTGTTTCTGCAGCACGTAAAAAGCAGGTGCGTTTATTTCTGATGATGGAAGCATTGCTAGCACTTTTTGCAATGATTACCGTGTTTTTATTAACGATGGAAGCCTGGCCGATTGCAGTGGTTTATGGAATTATGTTTCTCGACCAAATCCTGTTTCTTGCCATCGCACAATCATGGTTCCGTGTGGGGATTACTCACAAAGCGGTGGTTGTTGCAGATCGGGAAGTGCGTTTGTTGTTCTTTTCCGGATTGCGACGCATTGAAACACACCAGCAGACACTTTACTTCGAATACATTGAAGATTTGCAGCTTTCATTTCCAATCAATTGCATCCCGGAAGGAAAGTACAGTGAGTTTAAAACGGCTTTGGAGGAACGTGTGAATCGTGACCGTGTATTTTTTTCAGAAGGATTTAAAACACTGAAATAAACATAGAAGGCTGTGTAATGGAAGAGCAGGATCTTATTACCGAAAGTTGGAATTACATCACCTATTGGTTAGACAATGAGACTGATGAGTATGTTGATAGTAAATCCCTGGCTGATGGAACGTCAGAAGAAATCTTAAGGAAATTTCAAGCGGAATTAAGTATTGATTTACCTGCTGATTTTTGTAATTCGTACTTGTTGCACAACGGATTTGAGAAGAGAACAGGGTTAGTGCATGGAGGCGACCTGTTATCACTTACTAAGATTAAGAAGATCTATTTTGAGCTAATACGAAATAAGCAAGGTGTAGAATGGGATTCGGATATGCTTCCATGTGTTGAGTTCGGTAAAGATGAATTTCTCTGTCTGAATCTCGCAGATAAACGAATTTATTGGGCCGAGATGAATGAGAACGAAAAAAACATTCACAGTTATAAAACATATAATTCGTTTTCTGATTTTTTGTCAGGCCTGGCAACTGATTTGAAGGAAGGTAATGGGAGCATGGGAGAAATGCTTGGTAAATAAACGAAAAACAGTTACGATGGGAATATTATTAAAAAGACCCTTTTTACTTGGACTTCTAATCGGAGTATTATTCCTAGTACTTTGCATCTTTGTCCCAATTCCGATGTACGATGGGATTTTCCATTACGATCATGAATTGGTGCATATTCAAACCGAGGGGAAAGCAGCTTTGAGTTATTACTTTGGTGTTGGTTTGGAACGGACACGATCAAATGGGCTTCTTCCTTCTAAAATCGAATTGAAACCGATCGGGTATGCACTTTTTGTGCTGATCCATATTGGTTTACCTGCTCTTATTGCAATCCGCGTTAAAATGAGTAATGCCCGGAAGGCATACACAGATAATTCCACTTCACCGGAAATTGAAAAACCGGCCGATGAGTAAAGATTTGCGCAGCTGGCTCACTTTATTCATTTTAGCAGGTATTTGGGGCGCTTCATTTATTTTGATGAAGCGGGGAATGTATGACGAAAACGGAGGAACAATTTTCTCCGATTCTCAGGTTGGCGCACTTCGCATGGCGATTGCCGGATTAGTAATGCTTCCTTTCGGGATCATGAATCTTCGAAAGATCAAACAGTTTAAGCAGGTTGTTTATTTAGTGATCGTTGGTACCTGCGGAAATTTCCTTCCCGCATTTTTATTCACCTTTGCCGAAACAAAATTGTCCTCCGGATTGGCTGGAATGCTCAACAGTTTTACGCCTTTTTTCACACTGATCCTCGGATATTTATTCTTTAAGCAGCAAATCCGCATGAGGCAGGTACTCGGACTGATGATCGCTTTCCTGGGAATCTGTATTTTGGTCGGAATCCTGAACAATGAACCGCTTGAAATCTCGATGCTGCATGTGGGTGCCATTTTACTGGCAACTTTGATGTACGCCACCAGTTTAAATACCATCAAATTCAAGCTCAGCGAATTTAAATCACTGGAAATAGCGTCTTTATCATTTACGTTCCTGGCAATTCCGGCTTGGATCGTGACATTATGCGTAGATACCGCAAGTGTATTTAAAACCAACGAACATGCTTATGAAGCTTTGGGCTATATCAGTATTCTGAGCATTTTCGGAACATGTCTGGCTTTGCTCTTATTTAACCAGATTATTGCATTGAAATCACCCATGTTTGCGAGTTCCGTTACCTATATGATCCCGATAGTGGCGGTAATCTTAGGAGTCTTTTTGAATAACGAACAATTTCATGTTTCCCAATTCCTGGGAATGATCGTGATTGTTGGCGGGGTTTATTTGGTGAACTCGAAACAGAAGAAAAAACAAACGCGGTAGGCACGCGCCGAAAAACCATGACGCGTGCCTGTGATTGATTTACCAATTAAAACTCCAATCGATAGCTCAATATCGGCAGTAAAGGTGTCTGATACCAATACTTCACATCCCCGGTTTTAGCATCGAAATACTGCCCGCCCACATTTTTCCGGTTGATCGTGTTCTGAATATCGAGTGCTACTGTACTGGTAATCCTTTTGTAATTGCGTTTCAAACTTACACGAATATCGAGTCGGTAATAATCGGGCATTTTTTTCTCATACGTCCGCGAGGTCGAAAATTTGGTTTCACCAGCCGCTATCGAAGCATTCAGATCAATAGGCGTATAACGAAATCCGCCTACATAAATGGATTTGACATTGCATCCAAGAGTCCTGTTTTTCCCTTTCTTGTTTTTCAAATTCCATTCTTTCCCAATGGTTAAGGAAGTGGCATAGTTGGTATTGAACCGTGTATCGTACCATTTTCCATCAGCTGCTTTGTATTTTGATTCGTACAGGGAGGCTGAGAGTAAATAATATAGATTCTTGAAGAGGAATCGCTCGTATGTCAGTTCAACACCGTAATTTCTCCCGAGTCCCGAATTACTCAGCGATTCAGAAGGAAAACCATCCGTTGAGTTCAGGATCGAATAAGTACTCGCAGGATCTTTGCTGATTGGAACATCAAACAAATGCTGGTAATAAACTTCTGTTTTGATGTGTTCGTGTTCATTCAGTACGAAATCATATCCAAAAACAGCATGATGTGCTTTACTGAGTTTTAAATCCCGGTTTGGAAGAGAGGTGATTCCGTTTTCTGTGTGCTCCACAAAATAAACACCAATCGGTTGAAGTTGACTGTGCAGCCCGTAGCCCAAAGTCAGATGATGTTTCGGATGAAAATCATAACGCAGTGAGGCGCGCGGTTCAACAGAATAACTGTTATTCAGGAACAACTGAAAATAATGAAGTCCAACATTCGCTGTAAGCTTTTCAGTGATGTGTGTATTCCATTGGAAAAACAACTGCACCGTTTCAGTACTGCCTTTTTCATTGATTTGTTCCAATAAAACAGTCGAATCACCCATATCGCTCTGTTTTAAACGATAGCCCAGATGATTTAGAATAAACCCTGTTCGAATGTTGTTCTTCGCATTTATTTTCTGAGTGTATGTGCTCGAAAGAGTCAGTTTGTTCTGGAGAAAACGTTGTTCGTATTCCCGGATCAGGGAGCTGTAATCAGCTTGCAATTTATCTTGTTTATAGCCATTTTCAGTTCCTGAAAAAACCAAAGCGGTTTTTAAATAGGATTTATTTCGGAATAGCCTGGTGTTTGTTAGTCCTACTGCCCCGGTATTACTGTAGAAATTCGTGTTCAGCCTGAGAAAATCGTCTTCCTGCCAGCGAACAGAATCTTTTTCAGCGGTGGTTGTCTGATAGCTCAGTCCTCCGAAACCAAAGAGGGTAAACTTTCCCAGTTTTTTGGTCGGCAGGTAAAAATTGAAGGACAAATCCTGGAAATTAGTGTTTGCATCTCCGATTGGAATGCCGATTTTTCCAAGTATGTTCAAAGTTGAATACCGGTAATTGATCAGGTATGAACCTTCATATCCCTTTTTGAACGGACCTTCGGTGGCTACATCCAGGCCAAGAACTCCGAGTTGTACGGTGTATTCGCGTTTTTCATTATTACCTTTTCTTAAGCGCAGGTCAAAGACACCTGAAAGTGCATTTCCATATTCTGCGGCAAAAGCTCCGGTTGAGAAATCGGAATTACTCATCAGTTGTGCACTTAAAATAGAAATTCCGCCGCCGGCTGTTCCAACATTTGAAAAATGGTTCGGATTGGGGATTTCCACACCTTCCATCCGCCAAAGAAGACCGTTCGGTGAATTTCCACGGATCGAAATGTGATTGTTTCCATCGCCTGCCGTTACAACTCCTGCAAAAGAAGTAGCCATGCGGGCAGGATCGTTTACCGCAGCGGCAAATTTTTGAGTTTCTTCCACGGAAAATGTCCGGGTACTGACAGTAGAAAGTTCATTCAGAGGGTTGTTTTTATCCGTTTTGGCGGTGATCACTACCTCGCTTATCTTTTTCAGATCTTCTTCCAGATTAATCGTCAGAACCAATTCTTTTCCGGCATTTACAGTAATGTTCTGCATAACGACCGGTTTGTAATCGGTAGCTGTAATTTCAATGGTTCTGCTCCCAATCGGAATAGCTCTCAAAGTAAATCTGCCGTCTTCGTCAGATACCGCATAGATTAATGAATCTAACCCGCTAACCTTAATAATTGCACCGGGAATGGAAGACTGGGAGATATTGTCGACAACTGTGCCGCGAACTGTTTGTGTTTGTGAGAAACAGGTGTTGACAATAAGACATAGCAATCCCGTTACGAAGCTTTTCGTTATTTTTTGAAACATGGTTTTGATTTTTTGTTGGCACGCGATCCTGAATTGTCGGGACAAGTCGCGTCGCGTGCCAATGATTTCGGTAATTGAAAATTAAATATGAATCACAGATCCTGAACCGCTGATCGAAGTGTTGATTACCGGATTTCCTTTGTATTTGATGTCACCGCTTCCTGAAATGTTAGCATTCAGCTGATCTACGGCCCATACGGAAATCGATCCCGAGCCACTGATTTTCGCTGTCGCATGATTTGCAGTAATTGCATGCATTTCGATGCTTCCGGATCCGCTTACTTCAGCTTCCTGGCTTATTACAGTACCTCCGTAAATGTGAATATTACCTGATCCGCTGATATCGGTATCCAAAACCGAAGCATTTACTGCTGCAAACGAGATATTGCCTGAACCGCTGACTTCCAATTCCAGATCGGTAGTTGTAAGTGTTCCGATAGATTCAAAATTTCCGCTTCCATCCAATTCTACTTTGCGCAGTTCAGGTGAATGGATAATGATTTTTATTCCATTGTGTTTGCGCACCCATTTTTTGGAATCTATTTTCAATTCTCCGTCGCTGATCTCGGTTGTAATCACATTCAATACATTTTGCTGCGCCGAAATCTCCACGAAATAAACCGAGTCCTGCAGATAAACAATGTCTGCATCCATGTCCAGTGAAATTTTGTCGAAACCGCTCAAATTACGTGTTTCAGTAACTGTTTCACCTTTTCCTTTAATGGAACCCCATACAAATTTTTTACAGGATGTGAATGAACCCGTAAGGATTAGGATTACCGGGATCATCAATTTTAAATTCTTCATAAAATACATTTTTTGTTTGTTGGTTCTATGACAATTCAGATTGCGTTTACCCCTATGCGAATTAAAAAGAATATAAATAATTTACAAATCCTTGTTTCCGGGACTAGAAAAACCGCAAAGCCAATTTCGCGCCAATCCACAATTGATTGCTATAACCACCATCGGTAAAACTGGCAAGTGTTTTCTGTTTGATTCTACTCCAAACAGGATCGGTAGCGGCGTTATTTTCTGACGAATACCAGTTAATTGTTGGTCCGGCTGCAATACTGAATTTCTTTCCGAATCGATACTCGACTCCCACAAAACTTTTCGTCAGCAAATTATAAGCATAATCAGTTTTGTCTATTTGAACCTGCTGAGCGGTGAGGTCCAGGTTTAAATACCATTTTTTTCCCAAACGAAGGGCAGAGCCGACTCCGTAACCAAAAGTCCAGATTGATCGTCCTCCTGAAAATTGGATTCCACCGATGAGTATGTTGTGAAATGCATCCACTCCGGTTCTAAAGCTCAGTGTTCCCAATAAATTTTCATCACAGGCAAGTTCCACTTTGTGGTAGCCGTTCTTTACGAAACTTAAGAATCCAATTGGAACTCCGGTAATAGACTTCGTGACATTGATAAAACCTATCTGCACACCATTCACTTTTTCGGCTCTGTTGACCAACCCGGAAAGCTGGAATCCATTTACAAGGTTTGCAGTATTCACTAATCCGGCCAGCTGACCACCGGAAACTGTGTCTCCATAATTGGCAATGCCTGCCAGCTGCAATCCAAATACATTTCGGGAATGATTATAAATTCCACCGATCTGAATTCCTTTGGTGTAAGAACCATTCAAATTTGCAATTCCACCAATCTGAATACCGGTAACCGTGTCTTTTACCAGGTTGGCAATTCCGGCTACCTGTACATAATTCACTTTTCCGCGGTCCAGATTTACCAATCCGGCAACCTGAACGCCCGCCACATCTTTTCCTGCGGTGTTTACCAAACCTGCTACCTGCACTCCGCTTGATGCTCCTGAAACGAGATTGGCCAGTCCGCCAATTTGCACGTATTTCACGTTTCCATAATCGAAATTGACCAAACCACCCAATTCAAAACCGCTGATTCCTTTGGAAGAACCTACCAGCACATTGAATGAAAATTTATTCACCGTATTTACCGAAAGCAGGCGGTTGGTGCTGATCGGCGGGAACAATGAAAATGAAACGTTACTAAACAAGGTGTCGGAAATGTTTCTCAGGTTTGCACGGCGTTTTGCAAATCTTTCCCAAAACGTAGCAGCAGATGGAATAGTATCTGCAAGGTCTGTTTTCGCAGGTTTTACGGAGTCAATGGAAAGAGTTATGCGTAAGGAATCGTTAACCATCACACTCACCGGCGCTGACTTGGGCCGGAGGTAAATGATCAGCGTATTTTGTTGTTTGGACACAATAACAACGGTGGTGTCTTTGAAATCTTCCTTTGCCACCGAAATAGAAATAATATCGGCAGTTTTTGGGAAGGACAGGTTGAAATAACCGTATTCATTGGTCAGCGCCGATTGTTTGTTTTGCCGGAGATAGACACTGGATTCCTCAATCTCTGTGGAATCTTCCGCATTCAGAATGTAGCCGTTCACAATGATGTTTGACTTGTCTGATGAGGAATTCTCAGGCTTTGGTTTTTGGGCCGGTTTACAATTAACAATGATATATTTCCCTTTCAGCTTGTAAGTGCAGTTTCCATTACGATGGCTGTCAGAGTCGAAAAGTGCATTCAAAACAATTCGAAGCGGTTGTTTGTCAAATTTAACGGAGATCCGCTGCTTACTGTCGAAACCAGTATAGGAAAAAACCACCCCGGTTTGGGTCGAGATCTGCTTAAACAATTCTTCATAGGAATAGGTTCCCGAACGAAGGGAAACCTCTTTCTCCAGGTAAGGAGTTTGTGCACTTGAATGAAAAGCAGCCATGCAGCAAATGCTGATCATACTCAAAAAGCGGATTATTGTATGCATGCCAATCCTTTAATCACATAACTACTGTTCTTTTCCTTCAGGATTGTCACTTCTAGTGTTTGGGAAATGACCATTAAAACGGTATCCAGGTCTTCATTCAAAAACTCGGTCGTGATCCTGCAATTATTCAATGCCGGATTATCAATTCGGATAGTCACTTTGTAAGTTTTGTTGAGCAGATCAACTACATCTTCCAAACGCTGATCATCGAGGATAATGGTTTTGTACTGTTTCTTTAGATTTTCTGCCAGAACATCGAGTTTCAAATCTCCGCTTGAAATTACATAATGGGCACTTTCATTGGCATGAAGCGTAAGCTGCATTCCTTTATTGTCGTAAATCACCACCACTCCTTCATCAACGCGAACATAAATGGTGTCATCCACGGACTTCACATGGAACTTTGTTCCCAGATCTTTGATATGGATGGGTCCGGCATCAATGATGAAGGGCAGTTTTTCACTATGCTTCACCGAGAAATACCCAGAGCCTTTTAAGGTTAATGAACGATTTTTCTTTCCGTAATCAGCTGCCAGTTCCAAACTTGAGTTTGCTGCCAGTTGGATATCCGTGCCATCAGTCAGTTCAATATTCTTTTTCGTTTTTCCTGCAGTGAAAACCCGGTTTTTTGAATTTGAATTTGCGAAGTACAGAATAGCGCCGAAGGAAATGATCAGTATCGCGGCAATGGAAGAAATCCATCCGATGCTGAGTTTTTTGATCGGGGCCTGTTTCAATTTTCCCTGAACTTTTGTCCAGGCATCGTTTGTTGAAACCGTGTTTTCTACCCCGCCAAAAGCTTTGGCACTTTGATCGAACTGTTTTTGGTTGTGGTCCGATTCTGCAATCCAATCCTCCAGGAGCATCGCTTCTTCAGGATTCGCCTCACCGCTAAGGAATTTGCCGATCAGCGCATCCATGTCATGTGTTGTTTTCATAATGCTTGAATGAAAAAGAGGATGAGTAAGGGCAAATAGTCTTTCAACTCTTCACGGACGATTTTGAGGGCTTTCCCCATTTGATTTTCAATGGTTTTTACCGATAAGCCTAGTTGATCGGCAATTTCCTGGTAACGCAGTTGTTCAAAACGACTCATTTTGAAGATCCGCCCGCATTGTTCCGGCATACTTTCCATGGCCAGCTGAATTCGTTCATGGAGTTCATTCACCTGCACTGAATCTGAAGAATCTGCGTAAGCACTTGTTGCTTTCAACTCATCGGCGTAAATGCTGCGGACTTTCAGATGCTTGATTTTATTCAGGCAGGCATTTTGAACGGACTTGTATAAAACTGCCCGGATAGAAGTATGAATATCGAGTTGCGTCCGCTTTTCCCATAGAGAAACAAAAACTTGTTGAACAATGTCCTCAGCCTCATCTGAATCTTTCAGAAAGGTGTTGCCGTAGCGGACAAGCGGCTTATAATAATCGCGAAATACCATTTCAAATGTGCTTAAATCTCCTGTCACAACTTGTGTTATCACTTGTTTTTCTTCCACTTCTGTGTATTTCACAAAAGCAAAGTTATCATCTTTTGGTGTTATGACAACTCAATGAGATTTTACCCCTATTCGGATGCAGATTTTTTTTGAAAATGGGTGGGGACGTGACGCATTACTTCTGTATATCAAACCCGTTTTTTCCGGAACCATTTCCCGGCATCGATATAGAACAACCCTTTTACCGAAAATGAATTCAAATACGGATTATCGAACAAATTGTTGAAGGTTTTGAAATACCCGTAATCCAGTCCGTTTTTGGAGGCGTAAATATTATACTTCCAAACGAAACGAATCTCACTTCCCGGATAGATCACCCAGCGTAAATCAAAATCAACCGTAAAGGCATTGAAACTGGTGTTGTGGTAACTTTGACCTAAATTATCTGTTCCCGAATAAGAAGAGGAACGATAGCTTCCGTCATCCAGTAATTCCATGAACGATTTGTAGGAAACTTCCTGCCAATAATGGTTGAAGCGTAGTTTCAGTCCGAATGTTTTCGTGAAATTATAATCCAGCGCAATGGAATTGGTAACTACCCAGCGCTCCCGATTTCCGAGTGTGATCTGATCGGTATAATTTGTATCTGTTACGCGCACATATCCAAAGTTGTTGAAATAACGATTGATTGTTGAACTAAGAACCGTAAATACTTTTGGTGCAATACGAATACGTGGACTGATGCTGAAATCCAGGTTCGACATGCCTTTTCTATCAAATATGCGGTGATAAGCATAGAAATCCAATGCCCAGCGCTTGGAATAATCGCTCGAGTAAAATCCTCCGTATTGGAAGGATGCCGGAAAATGTACGGGAATTCCGAAGGTGCGCGATTCAAAAAAGTCGTGTTCACCCATCGGGTAGAAATTGAGTGAAACTCCCGTGGAAAGAAATTTTTTGGTCGTGACAATGTATTCTGTGTTGATGGACCAATAACCAAATTTTGCAGGTTTGTAAAGGTATTCGATGTTGCTTTCTGCGGAGAAATTTCTTCTCAAAAGTCGTTTGGTAGCTTCGTAACCTGTCCAGCGGTAACGCCCGTAAAAGCCAAAGAAATTATTACGTGGCAAGAATCCCAATTCGGTTGGATTGTAATTGTTGTCGCAATCGTAATAATCAATGTTGAACTGGTTAACTCCTTTTACTTTTTGAAAACTGATGGAAGAAGAGCGGCCAACATCGACTTTATTTCCGGACGAATTGACTGAAACCTGCGTATTGGCAGAAACACTATAAACCCGTGATTTGTTGAAAACCAAGCCTTGTAACATACTAACATTGGAAAGGACATTGATCTCAGGCCGAATGACATTTGTATTCAAAAGGGAAATATTGGCGTTGTTCTTCAGGTTCTGAGAAAGCACGAAAACATTGTAATTGGAAACTGGGTGAGCGAGGATTTTATGATCATTTCCTGTGGAATCCTGATAATGCAGGAATGATCGGTTTTCGATAGCGTTAAAAACACCAATTCCCAAACCACCTTTTGTTCGCCCTGATATTTTCAGTGCATTGATGAGCTGCGCTCTGTCGGGAATGGAACTCACGGTGTTGTTCGGATCTTGCGCTGCAGAATCCAAAGCTTGTTCTTTCAGGTAGCTTTCTGCGCCAATTCTTCGGGAATAGAATAAATCACCGATCCCGAATAAATCCATTCCTTCCAGGAAGAAAGGCCTGTTTTCGGGGTAGCGGACTTCAAACGGAGAAAGATTCAAGACCAGGCGATCTGAAACAGTTTGCCCGAAATCAGGGATCAAAGTAGCATCTAAGGTGAAAGATTCGCTCAGTCCCACTTTTACGTCCATACCAAAGCGCGGCCTGAATTCCCAGTTTTGGGATTGCGAGTTCTCGTCGTAACTGTCTTCGAGATACATGGTGGAGTAGGGTGAAAACGAAAGTCTCAACGGAGTTCCCAGGTTTTCAATTCCTTTGATATAACCGCTTTGCGCAATTTCACCATATTGTTGCGGATCTACCGCCGACCAGTGAGAGACTTCCCGGTTCCTGCGAATTTGCCGGGTATAGTTGATGCGCCAGTTTTGAATATTTTCCTTCGGGAAACGCAGTTGGGTCAATGGAATTCGAATTTCCACACTCCAGCCTTCAGCAATGCGTTTTACTTTACTTCTCCAAACGGCATTCCAGGAATAATCTTCGCTGGTTTGATTAATAATGACATCGAGTTCTGTTCCTGCGGCAGTTACGTAAAAGCCGAAAGCATTTTGTCCGGAACCGTAAGGATCGATTAAAACACCAAAATAATCCGCATTTCCAAAATCATCGCGTTCGGAAAGAAAAGCAATGATGGAATCCGGGCGATTGTCCGTCAATTTCGCCCCGATGTAAATGTATTGGTCATCGTAAAGGAACTTTACCTCGCTTTTGAAAGTACTGGCCACACCGGGATTGGGGTAGTTGTTGATGAAATCTCCTGCTGTTTCCGCTTCATCCCAGGCTACTTCCAACAAAATTCCATCCAAAGAAATGGCATGATCCGTCCGCTTTCCTGAAACTGTTTTTTGAGCCAGGAAGGATGACGAAATGACAATAAAAGTTAGAAGTAACCAGTAGCTTAATTTCACCTGACAAAATTCGTTATTTTTGGTAATATAAAGTCACATATATGTCAGGAATAAACTTTCTAAATCGTTTGGCCTTTTTTTTACTCGTTGTTGTTTCAGTTACTTCCTGCGGATTGAAGTATGTTCCCGGTCCAAGTCTGGATGATTTGGCAAAGACCCGGAAAGAAATCCTGGAGCAGCAATTGAGTCGTGATTTTGCTTCGGTGAACAAGAAATATGTAAGTCTGACTTATGGTGAAACAGTTGTTGTGAAGCCTTTGTCCTACGAACGCCTGGACTCCCTTTTTGAAGTGAAATACCGCATGAGCAAAAACGGATTCTCCACCAAAGAGATTGATCCGTTGATCGAAAATCAGAAAATGGTTTTGCTTTCGGATACCACAGAAGTACTTTACATGGAAACGCATTGGTTTGAATTGGTCCAGGATACGACTTGTGAATTTATCATAGCGCAGTGTTTTTTGAATAATAAGAATGTACTTCGTAAAATGGAGTTCCTGGATGAATTCAAAACCGGGATTTCCAACCAGCTTTGGGCGGAAAAATACATGAAGGAAGAATGGCTTACCAGGGATATTGGTTATACTTCAAACGACGATCTGAATTTCTATTCCATGATGAAAAACAAGGCGTTTAATCTGCAAGGAGAAGAAAAAGAACGTTTTTTGAATAATGTGTTTTTGGTGATGCGTTTTGCAAGTGAGAATAAAAGTACATCAGCACAGGGAATTGTATTAAAACTGGCGGCACGACAGCTAAAAAACGAAATATCCAATTTCAAACCCGCCGAATACGCGTTTTCATTCAGAAAAGACATCGATCCGGTTTCCAAAGAATCCATTTATGTGGTAGAAGCAGCTCCCGAATTCGACAAGAATGTGGTCGTTATCAGACGTTACGATTTGTTTTTCATGCCAATTAATTGAAAAGCATTTCGACTCCGCTCAATGACCTTTTCAATTAATACTCCTAATTTTAAAGAAGGTGGCTGAATGCTTCCGCTGTAGCTTTAGCATAGGCGCAGCGGAGTCGAAGTCACCTTATTTCAAATGGGGATTCTAAACGGCTGAATCTGCTCATCTTTGTACAAATACCGCTGAAGCCTTTGAGACAAAAGTTCTTTCGGATGATCTGTTCCCGGAGTTCCATTCAGCAAATACCGGAACTCCTGCTCGCCAATTTTAAACTTCCAGCCGTCTTTTTCTTTGTTGAATAAAATGTTCTTTCCATCCAGGACCAATTTATTCCCTGATTTCAGAACGAAAGACTTTTCGACCTTTAAACCTGAATCACGCACGGCATTTTTGAGTGTTTGAAGGATTTGTTTGTTTTTCGGAACGTCTTCCGTAAAAGTGATCAATTTGCCTTTGTATTGGATCATTCCGCAAAAGGCCTTGCCTGAAAAGACCTGGAATTCATTCTTCTCAAATTTCATTTCCCGCTTCCAGGAAATAAATAATAGGCAGACAGCCAATGCGGTCAATGCGATTTTGGGAAGCAGTTGTTTGATCAACAATTTGTGAAAGCAATAACCGATTAAAGTTCCAATGAGCAGGAACTGAAAGAAATTGAGCTCAAATCCACCGGAAACGCCGCCCGGTATTTCGTCCACGTATTGAATGCCGATAATCAATCCCTGCAGAGAAAGAGCCGTCAGAAAAATGACCAGCGAATTGAAATAAGGAATCCACGCTGTGAAAATGAGAATGATCAAAAGCAGTAATACGATAAATCCCAAAAGCATCACTACCATATTGGAAAGCAGGAAATAATTGGGAAACTGGTGGAACCAATACAGCATGAATGGAGTGGTGGCAATCGTTGCTGCAATTCCTACGGCGCTTCCTTTCCAGATCCAATCGAGCCATTTTTGTTTGAAATGAATGAGTTTGTAGATCGGAGTTTGGAACAGCATGATTCCGATCAAGGCAACATAGGACAATTGAAAACCGACGTCGAAAAGATAATAAGGATCGTACATCAACAGCACAATTGCAGAAAGGATGAGGTTGTTCATGCCGCTGTGTTTCCGGCTCAAAAGCTGCCCGAGTGCAAGGATACTGAACATCACTACTGCCCGGATCACAGACGGAGAAGCTCCGCTCAGCAGCCCAAATCCCCAAATGAGAATGACCGAAAACAGGATGGCTTGTTTCTTTGTAATCCATCTGCTGAAGAATCCGAGAATGTATTGGAAAATAACCAGGATGATCCCTACATGCAGACCGGAAACGGCAAGTACGTGCATGGCGCCGGTATTGGAGAAGGAATCCAATACTTCCGGGTCAATATCCGCTTTGTTCCCCAATAACAGGGCGACTCCAATCCCCGAAACAGATTCCGGAAGCCAGGATTTCATTTTAGCTCCGATCTCGTCCTGCCAGTTGGAAAAGAAAACGGTGAGATTGTTTCGTGTGCCTATCTTTGAAATGCAATTCGAAGCGATGAAAGCCCGACCCGCATAATGATGTGTTCCGTAGTAATATTCCGCATCAAAACTTCCGGGATTCGTCTCATTTCTGAAAGGTTCAAGCGGTGTCTTGAAAGCAACGAAGTCGCCAGTTATATATTTTTCCTGCAGCGTATCCAATGTCAGAATAATATTTCCTTTTGAAGCATACTGCTTCTTTCCATCGGTGGATTTCTCCAGTAAAAGATGAATGGTTTGATAACCTGATTGGGATATTTTACTCCTGAAAATGGTTCCGTAGTTTAATTTATCGGAAAGATCGGCTGAATTGGAGGTAGCTGCTTTCTGAATCTCCAATTTACAGAAACCGATGAGTACAAAGAACAAGCTGAAGGCAATAACTACCGTAAATTTTGGGAAAGAACGAATTCCGAACAATCGGTTGTAGATCAATAAGAGTATGGTCGTTGCTAAAACAGCTGTTATCGCCAATCCGATCATCTCCGAATTTCCACCCGAAACAAAAGAAAGCAGGATACCCAGGATGAGTCCCAGTGAAATTGGTAATAGTGGCATTTTGTGTATAGTGAGTTAAATAATATAGACGAATCTAATAAAATCTTCGATAGATGACACCCCAGATTAATTTTTCTTTGTTTCTTTACAATCAAAACTTTACAAACCAAATTTATGTTGAAGCTGAATTATTTTGTACCTGCTATTGCCCTAACCCTAAGTCTGGCATCGTGTGGAGGTGGAGAGACTGAAAAAGAGAAGGTCGCTACTGTAGAAACCACAGATGAATCCACCGACTCTTCCAATGACGATTATGTATTGCCTCCGCCTATAAGTATTGCCAATGCATTTCAGGCTGCAGGTTTGCCCTATGTTGCCGGAAAAACAAATCCGGTTGGGAATGCAGATAAATATGCTGTTAAATTGGACCAGTTGATAAATTTGGGAGTTTACTCTACCGACATGGCGTATTGTGCAATCAACTCGAAATCACAGGAAGCTCGTGAGTACTTGGTGGTGATTCAAAAAATGGGATCAAAAGTAGGATTGGAAAGTGTTTTTTCCGATAAGGAGTTGATCAGTAAATTTGATAAAGGATTGGGTGATGTGGAAGCATTACAGGATTTGATCTATGATATTCAGGATAAATCGGATCAGTACATGGAAAACAATGATTTGAAGTATTTGGGAGCCATCCAATTTTCAGGTTCATGGATTGAAGGAATGTATTTGGGAATCGAAAACAACAAAGACAAATCTGAAATCGGGAAATTGCTGGTTGAACAAATGAGCTTATTGAAAAATATCATCAAAGGATTCAAAAGTCACCCGGCACAGGAAGATGCGCGTTTGAAAGAAGTGATCAAGATGTATGAAGGTATTTTGAATACTTACGAAGGAATGGCTTCCGTTCAAAAAGTATCGAAAAACATCAATCGTCAAACACCACAATTGTCTGACGCAGAATACCAGTCGTTGGCAAACGAAGTGAAAAAAGTCCGTTCAAATATTGTTAAACCAGGGAAATAATTTTTTATGATAAAGCTATTCAAATTCACCCTTCCGCTAGTAGTTGGTTTATTATGGATCGGATTGGTGTCCGGAGGAAATGATAACGTATTGGAAGCTCAAATGAGCACCCTGAAGCAAGAATGTAAAGAAATGATCAAAGGAACACGATATGAAGGTTCTAAGATCACTTATTTTACAGCCGGTGCTTCAAAACAAGTAAAGAGCATTGAAGTTTACACCTTCCTTTTAGATGAATACAAGTTTGCAATCAGTGCTAAAAAATGTACTGCTTCCCTGACTGTTAAAATCTACGATGCTCCGGCTGACGATGAAAGCCGGGTTTTGATCAAGGAATTCAAAAAAGTACAGGGTAAAAACCTGAAATTCAGCACTACCGAATTAAATGATGCATACGTTGCTAAAATTCCGGATGCTGATCGTTTGAGAAATATCCATATCGAATATTCCATTGGTTCCGGAAAAGGAACAAAAGAAGGGATCGTTTTAGTGTACGGTATTGAACCATAAATCGCAGAAATAAGGCTTGTTTCATAGATAAAGCCTATCTTTGCACTAAATTTTATAAGTGATGATTAATGTAACTCTTCCGGACGGATCAGTTAGACAATACGAAGCAGGAGCAACAGCATTGGATGTTGCTCTTAGCATTTCTGAAGGATTGGCCCGTAACGTATTGGCAGCCAAAGTGGATAATGTGGTAATCGACGCGAATCGTCCGTTGACCGGTGACTGTGCATTGCAGTTACTGACCTGGAATGATGTAGAAGGAAAATCGACCATGTGGCACTCTTCAGCTCACTTAATGGCAGAAGCATTGGAGTTTTATTATCCGGGAATTAAATTGGCTATCGGTCCTCCGATTACCAACGGATATTATTACGATGTTGATTTTATGGATTACACCTTCAAGGAGGAAGATCTGGATAAAGTGGAACAAAAAATGAAAGAGCTTGCAAAGCTAAAGAATCCTTACGTGCGTAAGGAAATTTCTAAAGCAGATGCATTGGCTTACTTCACCGAAAAAGAAGATCCATACAAATTGGAATTGATCCAGGATTTACCGGATGGTTCCATTACGTTCTATACACAGGGTAATTTTACCGATTTGTGCCGTGGGCCGCATATTCCGGACACTGGTTTCATAAAAGCTGTGAAATTGATGTCGATCGCCGGTGCATACTGGCGTGGAGATGAAAAGAACAAGCAGCTGACGCGTGTTTACGGAATTACATTCCCGAAACAGGCAGAATTGACTGAATACCTGGAGAAAGTGGAAGAGGCAAAACGCCGTGACCACCGTAAACTGGGGAAAGAATTGGAATTGTTTACCTTCTCTCAGAAAGTAGGACAAGGTTTGCCTTTGTGGTTGCCGAAAGGTGCTGCTTTGCGTGAGCGTTTGGAGAACTTCCTGAAGAAAGCCCAGCGCAAAGCCGGGTATGAGCAGGTCATCACTCCGCATATCGGGAACAAGGAATTGTATGTGACATCCGGTCACTATGAGAAATATGGAGCAGATTCCTTCCAGGCAATCAAAACTCCGGACCCGGATGAAGAGTTCTTGTTGAAACCAATGAACTGTCCGCATCACTGTGAGATCTTTAAGAGTAAGCCGCGTTCTTACAAAGACTTGCCGGCTCGTTTTGCGGAGTTTGGAACGGTTTACCGTTACGAACAAAGTGGTGAACTTCACGGTTTAACACGTGTTCGCGGGTTTACACAGGATGATGCTCATATTTTCTGTACGCAGGACCAGGTGAAAGAAGAATTTAAGAAAGTGATCGACCTGGTGTTGTATATTTTCAAGACTTTGGACTTCCAAAACTTTAAAGCACAGATCTCTTTGCGAGACCCGGATAATCCTTCCAAGTACATTGGTTCGGACGAGAACTGGGAGAAAGCTGAAAATGCGATCATTGAAGCAGCAGCTGAGAAGAACCTTCCAACAATTGTGGAATTGGGTGAAGCAGCCTTCTACGGACCAAAACTGGATTTTATGGTCCAGGATGCTTTGGGAAGAGAATGGCAGTTGGGAACAATCCAGGTGGATTACAATTTGCCGGAGCGTTTTGAGTTGGAATACACAGGAGCAGATAACCAAAAACACCGTCCGGTGATGATTCACCGCGCGCCGTTTGGTTCGATGGAGCGCTTCGTTGCTGTATTGTTGGAGCACTGTGCGGGAGACTTCCCCTTGTGGTTGGCAACAGAGCAATTTGCAATCCTGCCGATCAGTGATAAATACAACGATTATGCGAAAGATGTATTAGAATTGCTAAATAATTCCGATATTCGCGGATTCGTTGATGACCGTAACGAAAAGATAGGCAAGAAAATACGCGAGGCGGAACTGAAAAAAATCCCGTTCATGCTGGTTGTCGGAGAGAAAGAAGCTGAGGAAAAGCAAGTTTCTGTAAGACAACGTGGTGAGGGAGATAAAGGTTCGATGGCAATAGATGCTTTCGAAACTTTGGTTCGTTTAGCGATAGAAAAAGAATTGTCGACAAATGTTTAAAAAACTGAATGAGAAAAGACAGTAGAAAACCAGTAAGAAAAGAGAATAACGACGAGCACAAAATTAACGGGAAGATCACCGCTCGTGAAATTCGTTTAGTTGTTGAGGGAGAAGAACCACAAGTATTGACATTGGCTGCAGCATTGCAATTAGCAGAAGAGCAGGAATTAGACTTGGTTGAGATCTCTCCGAATGCGGTGCCCCCGGTGTGTAAGATTATGGATTACCGGAAGTTCTTATACAACCAAAAGAGAAAACAAAAAGAACTAAAAGCGAAGCAGAGTAAGGTTATCCTGAAAGAAATTCGTTTTGGTCCGAATACAGATGATCATGATTTTCAGTTTAAATTGACACATGCTCGTAAGTTTTTGGAAGAAGGTTCGAAAGTGAAGGCATACGTATTCTTCCGTGGTAGAACGATTGTCTTTAAAGACAGGGGAGAAATCCTTCTATTGAAATTCGTTCAGGAATTAGCTGATTTGGGTACGCTTGAACAGATGCCAAAATTGGAAGGGAAGCGAATGATCGTCATGATCAACCCTAAAAAGAAGTAGTAAAATGGAGAATTGAAAATTGAAAAGACTTAATCCTCTTGTCGATTTTACATTCTCAATTTTCAATTATAAGTTTGATAAAGTGTTCATTTTTTAAAAGAGAAAAGAAATGCCAAAAATGAAAACAACATCCAGTGCAAAGAAGAGATTCACTGTAACTGGGTCTGGTAAGATCAAGAGAAAACACGCTTTCAAAAGCCACATTCTTACGAAGAAAACCAAGAAGCAAAAACGTAATTTAACTCACGCAGGTTTGGTTCACGAATCAGATTTGTCTAACGTTAAATTAATGTTGAACATGAAGTAACCCCAAAGTAGACCCTGACAGTAAACGTCAGGAACACTTCGGGATTATTCATTAAAAAAAAGCTCCGATTCAATACGAGTGTATTTGTTTACGGAGCGGTATTGTTAACCAAGTAATGAGTACCTAAGATTCGTCAGCTGACGAACACTCACTATTAAAAACGAAAAAGTTATGCCAAGATCGGTAAATCACGTTGCTTCAAGAGCTCGCAGAAAGAACTTTATGAAGTTGGCCAAAGGATACTACGGCCGTAGAAAAAATGTTTGGACAGTAGCAAAAAATGCTATTGAAAAAGGATTGAATTATGCTTACGAAGGTCGTAAGCAAAAGAAAAGAAATTTCCGTTCATTGTGGATCATGCGTATCAACGCAGGAGCTCGCCTTCACGGAATGAGCTATTCTCAATTCATGGGAGCTGTAAACAAAAGCGGGATCGAATTGAACCGTAAAGTTTTAGCTGACTTAGCAATGAACCACCCTGAGGCGTTCAAAGCGGTAGTTGACTCTGTGAAGAAATAAAAATCGAAAATACACTTTATCAATAGAAAAGGCGGTTCGAAGGAGTCGCCTTTTTTAATGGGTATCTTTTTTAAAAGCCCTATTTTAGCTGTAATTATAAAACATACCATGACAAAACAACTATTTGTTTTACCACTGCTCATTTTGATATCCCACCATTTATTTAGTCAGTCTTCTGATTTGGTAAAGAGCGACTCCATCACTTACCTGGTCCACAAACGTAATGTGGGTAAGATTGCCTTCATGGGAAAAACCATTCCTATTGAAGAATTCAGGGAATCTGACTTTCTAACGAGTTTTGAGTTGAAGGAGAAAACCGATTTGAATATTCGGGTTTTTATGGGAAATTCATTAACTAATTACTTACATATTCTTTCACCTCAATCAACTGTTGAGGAGCTTGTGAAAAATGGAAACTACCAATTTACATTTCTGGTTGATGGCAAGAAAATATATGAAGAGAATCTGAATCCCGGTGCAGGAAGCGCTGATAGTAAGAATCAAAAAACAGTTTTCCGGGTTCCATTGATTAGTTCATCTGATGAAGATTCATGGGGTCGCTTTTTGTGGAATCGGTTTTTAATCAATGGCGGACAGGATGCATTCACAAGCGGAACGCACATGCTTAAAATAGAAATCCGGCCTTATCTGAAAATGACAGCGGTTTCGGTTGGCGCACTTATCGCTGAAGGGCAAGTCAGTATAGGGGTTTCGGAAGCGGTGGTTGATGAAAAACGGGTTCGTATTCAATCCATTAAGCCTTTGAAAGATTGGGTTTTGTCAAGAGATCATGTAGATACAGCTAAAATAGAAATGCTGAATAAAAAGATCATCACAGAGAGTTACAAAGAGATCACAAGTATTGTAGTGATCAAAGATGGAAAGCTTTTGTTGGAAGAATATTTTAACGGAGCTAAAAGAAATACGCTTCACGACACCCGGTCTGTTGGTAAAACATTCGCATCCACTTTAATGGGGCTTGCTATTCGCGATGGATATATTCAAGGTGAAACACAAACATTGAATGCGTTTTATGACTTGAAAAAGAACCGGAATTATTCACTGGCAAAGGATAGTATTCAACTCAAAGATCTATTGACCATGAGTTCAGTGCTGACTGGTTTAGACTCAGATCCGGAATCTCCCGGAGGAGAAGAGAAAATGTATCCGACACCCAATTGGGTGGATTTCACCTTAAGTCTTCCGGTTGACACCAGTAAATTGAACGAAAAGAGATGGCAGTATTTTACAGCCGGTGTTGTTGTTCTGGGAGATGTTATTCATAAATCGGTTCCGAACGGTCTGGAAGAATATGCGGATAAAAACTTATTCAAACCGCTTGGAATTAAAAACTACAAATGGCAGTTTACACCTCAAAAAGTTGCAAATACTGCCGGCGGTTTGCAGATGCGCTCTTTGGATTTTGCGAAATACGGACAGCTTTATCAAAATCAGGGAAGTTGGAATGGAAAACAGGTCTTGCCGAAAGATTGGGTTGAAAAAAGCCTTTCCCATCAAATGGAAATCGCGAAAGATGAGTATTACGGTTACTTGTTCTGGAATAAAACCTACCAGGTAGAAGGGAAAGCGTACGAAGTTTATTACTGCAGTGGAAATGGGGGCAATAAGGTCATCGTGTTTAAAGATCAGCCTTTGGTAATTGTTATTACGGCAAAAGCTTACAACAAACCTTATGGACATACTCAAGTAGATAGGATTATTCAAAATTATCTGATACCTGCTATTTTTAAGTGAGGTTATTTCGGGGATAATTGATCAGCCATTGAAGTGATTATGATGGATTTCGTCTGCTCTCCATGATTGAAGATCTGCGCAATCCAAATTCCCTTTCCCCAAGTGTTTTTCCCTGAACTTAACAGGGTTGCTGACCTGCTTTTCAGTCGACTGATTTTTTGTTTGAGGGAAGTCTGATCGGAGTATACCAATAATTCTACATGAGACTCATGAATAGTTGCCATTTCTAATTTCAATCCGTCAAGGATCCGGTCTTTTCCGGGGTAGCATAATTCGACCAATTCCTTTTTTAACTGCTCCATTGCTTTTTGTGAGAGCTGCACACGATTAGCCCTTGGTTCTTTGGAAAGGTATTTGGCAGGAAATTCTTCCGAAAGCTGAAAGGAAATTTGTTGCTTCTCCAGATTTGAATAAAGGTCTTTGATTTTCTGCCAATTTCCTCTTTGATCCCCAATGGAATATGCTTCAAAAGTTGTCCAGACAACGTGGAATAATTGATCAGCCATTGGATGGAACTTGAGGCAGCTTTTCCACGTCAATTTGCCAGGTTATTTCATTACCTTCATGGAAGACAGGGCATAAGATCTTCGTCTTTTCCTTGTTTTTATTGAGTATGAACCAATCTTGAGAATTTATCAATTCCATGAACTGCTTTTCCTCTTTAGAAATTTCTTCCAACTCTTCTTCCGTACCGCTTTCCAGGCATTCGCTGTATCTGATAGAAAGTCTAATAAACTCCGCAAGCCGGTCTGAAGGATTCAGATAATTGAAATGATAATTGATGTCTCCTGAACTGCGCATATCCCAATTGGTTTCAGTAATTGAGCCAATGTGAATGTCTTTGAGGAATAATTCGAAGTTTTTCATGTGAATTAAGGTATGGAATATATACAGATATTCAGCATTAGCAGAGAAGTTGTTTCTGCTTTATAGATCTTTTTAACGAAATTGGAAAAATCACTTATCGATTCACTAATCCCGGGATCAATTGCTGGTATTCGGCACTTTTAATAATCCCGTTGTGATCCACATCCTTTAATAAAATCAATGTATCGGAAGACTTAAATTCTTTTTGCAATTTGAGAGAAGAACCTGTATAGATTCCATGATCTTTTTCTCCGTGGAAAATGACAACAGGCATCTTACATTTCTTCAGATACTCGTTGGTCTTCAGTTTGTATTTCAAAATAAAAGTCGGTGCAATCGGGTATTTGTGCTTCATCAGATCTGTCAGGTTATAGTAGGGGGCATGCAGAATCAGCAATTTCGGGGAATTATTCGATGCCAGCTTTGCAGCAAATCCAGTACCGATTGAATAGCCCAGAACGCGGATTTTGTTTTCCGGGTATGATTTCTTTAATTCATCGTAGGCAGTTTGAACATCTTGGTGTGTTTGTGCTTCTTGCGTGATTTCTCCTTCACTTTTCCCATAACCTCTGTAATCCAGCATAAAAACGTCGTAATTCAAACGGGTAAACGTTTCAGCAACAATCCCGCAGGAGTTTACAGAACCTCCATTTCCGTGTAAATAGAAAATAAGCCCTTTTGAATCCGGCACCCGCAATAATACCCCGCTTAGTTTTTCACCATCTCTTGCTGTAATGGTTTTTTCTTCAAATTTTTGATCAAATGTAAATTGAAAGGACTTATTCAGCTTTTCAGGATGGAATATGAGATTTTCCTGATAAAAGTAAAGCAGTATGCAACCAACCACATAAAGAGACGCGAGTAGTATGAGTGTTCGGAGAAGGAATTTTTCATGTTTTAGATGGTCGGTAGTAGGTGCTTATTCTATTTTCTTTTAAAAACAATCCGTGCAAACTTCCACTTTCGTTGTTCTTTACCTGTAAAATTGTAAACGAAAAGCAGTTCGCTTCCCATGAGTTGTGGACTAATAATCTGCTCGAAAATCCCATTGTCTTTGGTTCTCGGAGATAATTCAATCAGCTGTTCACTACTGATATGATCAAAAATACTCAGACTTCCGCCATATTCTCCGCCCCAATCTGTCGATAATTCGAAAGTAAGTGTGTCGCCTTCAGAGATTTCCAGTTCCAGGAGTTGGGATCCGCCTTCGTAACTTGCTGCCACTAATTTGTGATTGATGTAAATCCGCATTTCATCCAGCCCGTCTGCATAAGATAGTCTGGTGATGAAAAGAAGCATTAGAATAAGCAGGTTTTTCATCTGTTTGATTTCTTAGAAAGTTAGCAAATAATTTGAATAACTGCTCGGTTCGCTATTTGGCAAATAGGCAAATTTGCCAATTTTCTAAAGATAAGTTGTTCGTAAGTAGTTTACGTGGTTGATAACTATCTTTGCTTTGTTGATTAAATATTAATCATTAAATGATTTTAAAATAATCAAAAGTGTAATTTTGATTCCGAATGTAAGGTAGTTAAAAGTTCTCTTTTTGCAACAAAATTCACTGTTCGGAAATGATATGCAGCCGTAAATTTTAAAGTAAAACACGAGACATGAACGAACAACAACGAAGCATCGTTCACATGGATTTAGACACTTTTTTTGTCTCCTGTGAACGGTTGGAAGACAGCCGCCTGAATGGTTTGCCAATATTAATTGGCGGAGCATCCGACCGTGGAGTAGTAGCGAGTTGTAGTTATGAAGCCCGGAAATTTGGAATTCACTCTGCAATGCCCATGAAAATGGCCAGAGAACGATGCCCGGAAGCCATTGTGATTAGCGGGAATTCGGCTAATTACACCAAGTATTCGCGGATGGTGACTGATATTATCCAGGAATCCGTTCCGGTAGTGGAAAAATCGTCTATCGATGAATTCTACATGGATCTTTCCGGAATGGACCGTTTTTTTGGCTGCTACAAATATGCCGGTGAATTGAGAGAAAAAATCATTAGAGAAACAGGCCTGCCGATCTCTTTTGGAATGTCGGTCAATAAAACCGTTTCCAAGATCGCAACCGGGGAAGCGAAACCAAACAACCAGATGAATATCATCGACGGGGCGGAGAAGTTGTTCTTAAATCCGCTGTCGGTGCAGAAAATCCCCATGGTTGGACTGAAAACCTATCAAATGTTGTGCAACCTGGGAGTGAAGCGCATCGGAACTATTCAGCAAATGCCGGTAGAAATGCTCGAAAGTGTACTCGGACAAAACGGAATTGCAATCTGGAAAAAAGCGCAGGGAATTGATAATAGTCCTGTGATCCAATACAGCGAACGGAAATCGATCTCCAGTGAACGGACGTTTGAGAAAGATACAATTGATGTGGTGCGGTTGAAAGCAATCGTTTTTGCACTGGCAGAGAACCTCGTGTTCCAGTTGCGAAAGAGTAGTAAAGTCTGTGCCTGCATTACGGTAAAGATCCGTTATTCGGATTTTCAAACAACGACTCTGCAACAACGGATTCCTTATTCTGCAGCAGATCATGAAATTCTTCCAATTGTGTTGAATCTCTTTGAAAAATTGCATAATCGAAGACTATTGGTGCGTTTGGTTGGCGTCCGCATGAGCGAATTGGTTCATGGAAATTACCAAATGCGCTTGTTTGATGAAGGTTCCCGCTTAGCTACTTTGTATCATTCCATGGATGATATCCGGGAGCGTTTTGGAGACCGCGCCATTCAACGGGCAATTGGTATGCAGGTGAAGCGAATCGGGCATTTTAATCCTTTTCGGGGAGAAACTCCAGTCATTGTGGAAAACCGGATTGTCTAACGGTTTCTCTCACGAAGGGAAAACGGGAGCGGAATTATCCAATATCCGAAGTAAAGGTTTGAATGCACAATGAAATTGCCCGGAAGATACGATTTGTAGTGGCCAGTCGCGACTGGCCACTACAAAATTGAATGTAAAAACGAAAAAATAAAAAGCAAAACCTAACCACGTCAAATACCAATTGTTGCCCTCTGTTCACTAACATCTGCCAACCACCGCCAAGGCCTAAGCCTAACCACAGAACAGGGGGAAACGATTGGAACCGGATTCCCGGATGTCACGCCTGCTGCCGGATCAAAGACAGAAGGTATAAGCACGCTGACATCCGGAATTTGGTTGTTTATAGAAAGAGGCTGAGCGGAGTCGAAGTTACCGCAAATAGTAATTAGTGTAAAGATGTTGAACATTCATTCATGCTACAGTTTAAAATACGGGATGGTGGATCCGGAAGAACTCGTTCTCTGGGGATCGAATGCGGGATACGAACGCATTGCACTGACGGATATCAACAATACTTCAGCCGTGTTGAACTTTGTGCGCTACAGCATGGAACACGGTCGGATTCCGGTTGTGGGAGTCGATTTTCGAAACGGAATTTCCTGCTGCTATGTGGTTTTGGCTAAGAATAATGACGGATTTCTCGAAATAAATACCTTCCTGAGCAAACACACGCACGAAGAAACTCCTTTTCCGTCCAAAGCTCCATATTTTGAAAATTGCCTGGTGATTTATCCCTGGGGGAAAGAACCCGAAACACTTGAGACGTATGAATTTATTGGAGTAGCGGCACACCAGTTGAATCGTTTTCGAATGAACCGGTATAAAGATTCGGATAAATACGTGGCCTTGCAAGCGATGACGTTTCGGTCAAAACGCGACTTCAATACACACCGGCTGCTTCGTGCAATCGACCAAAATGTATTGCTTTCAAAATTGGTGAAAGAAGAACAAAGCAGGGAAGATGCAGTGTTTTTACAGCGGGAAGAGCTAGCGGGACTTTATGAAGAATTTGCAGAATTAGTGCTTCGATCCGAACAATTGCTGAAAGCATGTTCCATTGAATTTGATTTCGCACCGCAGGCAGTTTCACAAAACCTGGGGCTTTATACGGAATCGAAAGAAAATGATCTGAAACTTATTCGCTCGCTTTGTGAAGAAGGACTCAAACACCGGTACGATAATTCTACGGAGGAAATCCAACAGCGAATCGAAAAAGAAATTTCTGTCATTGCAGAGAAAAATTACATCACCTATTTTTTGATCGCCTGGGATGTGATCAGCTACGCAAAGTCGAAAGGGTATTATTACGTGGGAAGAGGAAGTGGTGCTAATAGTTTGGTGGCCTATTTACTGGGAATTACCGATGTTGATCCGCTGGAATTGGATCTGTATTTTGAACGCTTCATTAATTTGTACCGTCAAAATCCCCCCGATTTTGATATGGATTTTTCCTGGCGCGACCGAGATGATGTGATCCGATATATGTTTGAGCGCTTCGAGAATACGGCGCTGATTTGTACCTACAATACTTTTCAATACAAAGCCACGGTAAGAGAATTAGGGAAAGTATTCGGTTTGCCCAAAACGGATATCGACATGCTTTCCGGTGATAAAAAACGGGAACTCAAACCCGATCCGATCCAGGAATTGGTTTTGAAATACAGCAAATTGATTGCAGGCCTCCCTTCGCATTTGAGTGTTCATGCGGGCGGAATGATCATCAGTGAAAAACCGATCAACTATTTCACTGCTACTTTTCTCACTTCAAAAGGCTACAAAACCACTCAGTTTTCCATGATCGAATCGGAAGATGTGGGCTTGTATAAATTCGATATTCTTTCGCAAAGAGGATTGGGCAAGATCCGGGATACGCTCGATATTATTGCTTACAATCAGCCGGAAAACCCGCCGCAAGATATTCACGATGTGCGTAAGTTTATTGTAGACGACAACATCAATAAATTATTGCGGGAAGCAACTGCAATCGGCTGTTTTTATGTCGAATCTCCCGGTATGCGTATGCTGATGATCAAGCTGCGGACCAATACTTACCTGGAGCTCGTTGCTGCAAGTTCAATTATCCGGCCCGGAGTCGCTTCTTCGGGAATGATGCGGGAATATATCCTGCGGCATCGAAATCCGGAGCGGATCAAAGAGGCACATCCCGTTTTATTAAACATTATGCCGGACACTTACGGAGTAATGGTGTACCAGGAAGATGTAATTAAAGTGGCCAATCAATTCGGGGGCTTAGATCTGGCAGAATCCGATGTTTTGAGAAGAGGAATGTCAGGGAAATTCCGGTCGCGGGATGAGTTTTTGCTCGTTCAGGGAAAATTTTTTGATAATTCCCGGCAAAGAGGTCATTCCGAAAAAGACATCCAGGAAATTTGGCGGCAGATTGAAAGTTTTGCCGGCTATGCTTTCTCCAAAGGTCATTCGGCTTCGTATGCGGTGGAAAGTTACCAGTGCTTATACCTGAAAGCCTATTATCCGTTGGAATACATGGTTGCTACGATCAATAATTTTGGAGGCTTTTATCGAACCGAAGTCTATGTGCTGGAAGCTAAGAAGCTAGGTGCTGAAATAGAAGCTCCCTGTATCAATAGCAGTAAAAGTGAGACAATTATTTGCGGAAAGATCATTTACCTGGGATTTCAGCACATTGCGGGAATCGAACTGAAACACCTGCAGCGATTGGTTCACGAGCGGGAACTGAGAGGTGAATTTACCGGTTTTACCGATTTGCTGCAGCGAATTTCACTTCCACTGGAGCAGCTTTTACTCTTGATTCGCGTTGGCGCATTAAGGTCATTCGGCATTCCTAAAAAAGAATTGATGTGGAATGCCCATCTGAATTTTCACAAAGTCATCGTGAAATCGGAAACCCAGCCCGAATTATTTCTGCAGGAACGTCGGGAGTTCGTATTTCCGGAACTGACTGAAACAGATTTTGAAGAAGCTTTTGAACACATGGAATTACTCGATTTTCCCTTGTGCAATCCTTTTGAATTACTGAACGAAAAGCCACCTTTGACTGTGTTGGGAAAAGATCTTGTAAACCATGTGAATCGCAAAGTTTGGGTGCATGGTTATTTGATCGCGGTGAAGAAAATTGTGAGCTCTAAAAACCAAATCGTGCATTTTGGGACGCTGTTTGATGAGGAAGGCGGACAATTGGATACGGTTCAATTTCAGGATGTTGCCCTGAAATATCCGTTCCGGGGAAAAGGAATTTATGCCGTTCATGGAAAAGTAGCAGAGGAGTTTGGGCATTTCACTATTGAAGTGGAGCGGATGATGAAAGTTCCTTATCGGGAAGATGTGCGCTATACTTTGTGATCTAACACAATTGTATTATATTTGTAGCTGAAGAAATAATGCCAGACAAATAAGTTTTGACAACAGGAATTATTAAAAAAGTTGTATTTTCGCATATCAAAACTACGCTACGCATCTAATCAGAATGTTACATGAAATTGTTTGATTTTTTCAGGCACAAAAAAAACCGAATTAAAGAAGAAGAACCACCGATCATATTGAATCCGAGTGACGACCTCTTTGATGCTATTCAGCAGGAATTTATCAGCAAAGCAACAAGCAATGCTGAGAAGATAGTGCGTGCTTTTAATTCCAAATACGATGGTGCATTTGATTATTCAATCAGAAGTTTAAACGTATTGGATAGTTTAATTGAAGATTTTTCAGATTTTGCAGATGTCTCGGATGAAGAGATCATTGAAGATTTTTGCGCACAGGCTGGATCTTACATCCTGGAAGTTGCCCGAAGAACTTATGGCGGAGTTTATTTTTGGGAAGACAATTTGCAACAGCCCATGCTAAAAACAGGGCTTCCCGAATTTGAAATATCTATTTTAACCTTTGAGAAGGTTAAAAACCGCATCGTCAATGGAGACGAAGACAATATCCCTTACTTTTTTAAAGGTTATTCAGATTGCGTTCGAAAAGCTGAAAAAGGCAAAACAGTGAAGTTTGTCTAAAGTTCAGGTAGTTCCAATAGTTTAAACTTTTTGAACCCGCTTTGAACTCTTTTAACCTTTCACCTCTCCCATATTTCCCGGTTTCTTTTTCCCGAAAAACTTTTTCTTATTGCGGTTGTTATTCTTTCCGTTGGAAGAACCATTACCACCGCCACCGGAAGCTTTCCACTCAGGAGTTGGTCCAAATGATTCCGGAAGTGCCACTCTTTGAATTTCCATTTCAATCAGTCGTTCAATCCGCGATAATTTCGGCATGTCTTTCTGATTGATCAGCGTGTATGCTTCTCCTTTCGTATTTGCACGTGCCGTTCTCCCGATTCGGTGAACGTAATCTTCAGCATCTCTCGGGGCATCGTAATTGATCACCAGGTTGATTTCCTTGATATCAATCCCGCGGCTCATCACATCGGTAGCAACCAGAATACGTGTTCGTTTGGAGCGGAAACCTCTCAACACTTCTTCACGCTCTTCCTGTTCCAGGTTGGAAGAAACTCCCTGTGTATTTTTATATCCGGCCTTTTTAAGTGCATAAACGATCTCGTGAACCTTGCTTTTTGCCGAGGTAAAAATGATGATGCTGTCGTAGTTTACCCGTTCCTTTAATATAAAATCCAACGCGGCATTTTTTTGTTCGTCAAAACAAAGAATGACATTTTGTGTAACACCCGCTGCCGGTTTGGAAATGGAAAGTGCAATTTCTTTCGGGTTGATCAGGATCTTAGATGCGAGGTTTTTAATTTTCGCAGGCATCGTTGCGCTAAAAAGCAAAGTCTGTCTCTTTTTGGGAAGCTTCGAAATAATACGTTCAATATCATCCGAAAAACCCATGTCCAGCATTTTGTCAGCCTCATCCAGGATCAAATGTTCCAGCTGGGAAAAATCAACGTAACCCTGCATGATGTGAGACAATAGTTTTCCCGGAGTTGCAACGATAATATCCGTTCCGTCAACAATGGCATTTTTTTGTTCTTCCCAGCGTGTACCGTCACCACCACCGTAAACAGCAGTTGAGCCAACGGAAACAAAGTAAGACAAACCCTGGATCTCCTGTTCTATTTGGATAGCCAGTTCGCGTGTAGGAACCAGTATAAGTGTATTGATAGATGCATCTTCTTTTCCGGTCAACTTATGTAAGATCGGAAGAATGAAAGCCGCGGTTTTACCCGTTCCCGTTTGAGCACAAGCCAATAGATCGCTGTTAGCTAATATTTCAGGAATGGAAAACTGTTGGATCGGAGTTGCATTTTCGAATCCCATGTGATGGATGGCTTCAAGGACCAAATCATTTAATCCTAATTCATTGAATTTCATAAAAGCAAAGTTAGTTAATCTATTTGAAGCAAGAGTGATTTTCATGCAATAGATGTTTTCTTAATAAATTGTTAAAAACCAGGAAAAATAAATTCCAAAGCAACTAAATAGTTACTATATCCGTTTAGTATTCATAGATTTGCGTTATGAAGAAAAATAATGTGGCTGCTAAAAGTTGCTTAAACCTATCGTCTGTTTTTAGGTCAATCGATTACACATCCAGGTTCACTTGTATGAAAGTTCTCTCTTTAATTACTGTGTTAGTGAGTTTTACTAGCATTTCAAAAGCTCAGATTGCTTCGGATAATCTAAGTTGGATTTCCACAACTTCAGTTACTTCTGCAACCAGTCCATCTTTTAATACCTGCAATGGTCCGGTAAACTACACCATTACTTCACCGCTTGGATTTAGAAATATTTCGGCAGCCGGTGACCCAAATTATACAACCGGATTCGTAACTCCAGCCGCAATTTTTGATCCTTCTTTAAGCATTCCTATCACGATTACCTTCTCACAGGCTGTCTGCAATATACGTATTCGTTTTTCTGATTTGGATGGGGGACAAAATGAGTATCTCAATGCTATTTCTCCTGCTTATAATGGATTAACAGACGTAAATGGTGATTTTTCAGATCCGGGAGGTGCTACCCAGGTAAATTCGAATATGGATAATGCCAGCGGATGGGTTGAATGGAATGGGTCTCTCACAAGTATCTCATTTAATTACAATCGTCCCGGACCCGGTTGTGGATTGATTATTGATTCAATGATTTTTGAATGTTGTTCAACATCTCCATGCGGACAATATCCTGTTCTGAATATCGGCAATGATACGATGCTTTGCCAGGGTGCATCAATTACCTATGCGGTTCCTGCAGGCTACGATTCTTACAATTGGAATATCGGAACGGGAAATCAACCAAGTGTAACCATTACTACTCCCACCACTTTAATCCTGAACGTAGCGAATTTTACTCAAAATTTAGTTGTAAACGGCGATTTTGAAGCCGGAAATACAGGATTTACAACCGGTTATGGACCAGGAACGGGCGGATCGTTCGGTTTATTGACCAATCCAAGTACTTATGCCATTACGACTAGTCCCAATTTGGTTCACAATAATTTTGGTGCCTGTGCTGACCTGGGAACTACCGGACCAGGAAATATGCTGGTGGTAAACGGATCGAACGTGCCCAATACTACCGTTTGGTCACAGACAATCAATGTTGATCCGGCTACCAATTATTCCTTTTCTGCCTGGGTAACCAGTGTTGAGAATATCACTCAGTCCAATGTGACGGTTTTACAGTTCTTTATCGATGGAGTTCAAATCGGGCCGGTTTTTAGCCCTGCACTTTCTTCATGCAGCTGGCTGCAATTTATTCAAACATGGAATTCAGGAGTGAGTACCTCTGCTACTATCAGTATTGTGGCGCAGGTTTCAAGTGGAAACAATGACTTTGCAATCGATAATATTACGTTCAATACAGTTTGCCCGCAATCAGATACGATTGTGATCACTTATGATCCGTCTACCATAACTGCGGGACCAAATCTTACTTTCTGTCAAAACGAAACAGAAAGCATTACAGCTACAGCAAATTTTGCAAATCCGAATTTTACCTGGGTTTCGGGACAAACAGGAGCAACCATTACCCCGGCAGCTTCCGGTGATTACGTGGTTCAGGCGGTTTCTCCAAATGGATGTAACTTACGGGATACAGTTGCAGTAACAATCAAGGCAATGCCTTGGGATTTTGATACGGTGGCTTCAATTCCTTCAGATTGTGGTTTGAACAACGGAGCAGTTTATGTCTTAATGACTGGTAACTTCCTTGGTCAGCCGCTTTATACGTGGAGTGGTCCTGGAGCGAATAATCCGAACCAGATCAATGCTTCCGTATGGCAGAATCTTTCTCCGGGCTGGTATTATATTGATGTGGAAAACAATGGCTGTCACAGAAATGATTCTGTTTTGGTTTTGCCGTTGAATCCGCCGGTAGCGAACGTTTCTGCCAACCCAACTTCAGGTTATGGGCCGCTTTCGGTGACTTTCACCAATGGAAGTACGAATGCAAACAATTACGACTGGTATTTCGGAAACGGGAATAGCACCACGGCAACGGACCTTTCTTCACAAAACCAGGTTTATGATTCGGTGGGAACTTATTTGGTGACTTTGGTGGCGATCAACGGAAATTGTACAGACACAGCTTATGTTACTGTAACCGTGATTCCTCCATACGTTCCGCCGGTTATTCCACCAATTGTACCGGTTGATCTGAAGACTCCGAATATCTTTACACCGAATGGAGATAAAGTGAATGATTTCTTTACGTTTGAATTATTGAACATCAAGTCATTGGATGTAACGATCGTGAATCGCTGGGGAAATCCGGTATACACTTCCAGTACAGTACCATTCAGCTGGGATGGAAAAGACTCTGCCGGAAATATGATGGAAGAAGGTGTTTACTTTTACAAATACACTGCGAAAGGAGCACAGGACGAGCCGTTTGAAGGACAGGGATTTGTACAATTATTCAAGTAGAAAACCAACATTTAATATAGTTATGGCGGGCCGGAATCATTTTTTCTGAGCCCGCCATTTTTTTAAAGTCAATTCTTCGTCTTCCACCACATCGTAATAATAAATGCTGTTATCCGGGTAGATGCGAAACTCAAAGTAGGTTGCCAAAGCTTCGCCGTTATCTTCCGAAATGGATATTCCGTAGTATTCCTGATCATCGGAAGGCTCGGAAGAAATACGTCCAACCAAATGGCGTTTTCCTTTTGATTCCCGATCAATCTTATCAGAAAGCGCTTGTACCTCCGGAAGTGCCCACACTTGATCGATCAGTTTATCTTCCGTATCAGAGAGTTTCACATGTGAATCTTTCTTTGGCTTGGGAGTTTCCTTTATATCTTTTTGATCTACTTGTGTTCCGTCCACTTCGTCCTGGATTTCTACAGGAGCTTCCGGAATTTCTTTTTCTTCCACGTTATCGCCGCACGAAAATAGAAGTGCCGAAAAAAGAATTGCTGCTATTGATTTGAAATTTTTCATGTAAACAAGTTAATTATAAATCCGTATATTTAGTAATAAATTTAACACCTCTTATATGAAAATAGTGATTGGATTAATAGCATGTATTGTCAGCTCTTTGAGTTTCGGACAGGTTGCTTTGGGGATGCCGGAATACAACGTGGTATATCGTGGATATGATAATAAGTTTGTGATCGGTGCAGGTGAAGAGTCGCGTTTCGTGATATTGGAAAGCGCACAGGCGGAAATTTTCAGAGGTGATTCCTGTTTTTACGTAAGACCGAATGGTCCGGAAAAAACACTGACTCTAACCATGAAGAACCTGAAAGAGAACAAGGTGTTGAAAACGTATGAGTACCGGGTATTGAATTTGCCGGTTCCTTCTGTTTACATTGGAAGTGCATTGGAAGGTACAACTGTTGTGACTTTAGACCAGGAATTAGTGCGGGTAGGTTACGAAGACAATGCAGTACTGCAAAGTGCAGGATTTGATGTGATCAGTTACGAAGTGACTTCTGTAGCAATTGCAAATCCGCTTCCTTCCATTAACGGTTCAAAGATAACAGCGGAAGTCATGGAAGCATTGACCAAAGCAAAAGCCGCAAATAAAGGAAAACCGGTAACCTTCAACCTGGTTGTTCAGGCAAAAGGAAAAGACGGATTGATTCGTAAAAGAACCGCGGCGTTCATATATTAAGAATTGCTCAAATTGGAACGGTGTAACTTTTGAACTATTTGAACCTATTTAAGTAAAAGCAAAGCTTTTTCTTAAATTTGCGCCATGATTTCCCGATTTACACCCTTTTTTGTACTTTTTTTGTTGCTTTTTTCTTGTCACACGGACAATGAAACAGCAAAAGTTACTGGTTCGGAAGTGGTATATAAGGGCTTTCAATTCCCGAAGTTCAATCCGGTCCCAAAATCATTTATTCCGCATTATTACGATAGTATCAGTCATTTTTACCGCGAACGTATTGCAGATGATTTTAACGGCATGTTCCTGGTAGCCAAGAATGGGGAAATTGTCTATGAACGCTACAAAGGATTGGCGAATGAGCAGTTTAATCAGCGAGTGGACAAACACACCCCCTTGCATGTAGCTTCCATTTCCAAAGTGGTAACGGCTATGATTATTTGCAAATTGGCAGATTCGAACCTGGTTGTTCTGGATAAAGACATTCGTTCGTATTTACCGGAAATCATGTACGACGGAATTACGGTCAGAATGCTTTTGAATCACCGCAGTGGAATTCCCTATTACGGTTATTTCCCTTATACGATCTGGCCTGCAACGAAAAACCTGACGAACGGGAAAATCGTGCAGCTCTTGAATACCTATAAGATGCCTTTGTATTTCCCTCCGAATTCGCAGTTTTCTTACTGCAATACCAATTATGTTTTGCTGGCACTGATCGCAGAGCGCATTACCCACAAGAAGTTTCCTGCTCTGGCAAAGGAGATGATCTTCGAACCTTTAAAAATGACGGATTCATTCATCAACGATGGATCCCAGAATTCAGATTCATTGGCGCGTTCTTACGATTCGAAGAACAGGTTGGAGCCGTTTACGAATTTAGACGGTGTTTACGGCGATAAGAACCTGTATACAACAGCCCGCGATTTGTTAAAGCTGGATAAAGCGACGTATTCTGCAGCTTTTTTGAGTGATTCGATCAAGAAACAAATGTTCCGTGGTTACAGCTATGAGCGTAAGGGGAAAAGTAATTACGGGTTGGGTTACCGCATGCGCGAAGACAAGGGGAAATCAACCTTGTTCTTCCACACAGGTTGGTGGCACGGAAATACGGGCTGCTATGCTTCACTCAGAAAAGATACGATTTGTATGATTATTATTTCAAATCATTATACCAAAAAGGTTTTTGGGATCAATCGTTTGTCAACCCTTTTCGGGAATTACCCTTACGAACCGCTGATTGATACGAAGGAGAATTTCATCAAGCCGAATGATGCGATTTTACAAATGGATGAAGCGGTGAAAAAGAAGAAAAAATGAGTTTAGAATCGGTTCAGTTGTGTTATTGCGGCAGTCAAAGACCGTTCAGTGAATGCTGTGAACCATTTCTGCTTGGGGCCGCTTTGCCTTCAACAGCTGAAGAATTGATGCGCTCACGTTATTCTGCTTATGTAACCTGCAATGTTGCTTACATTTTAGAAACAACTTCGCCTAAGTATAGAAAATACTACAATTCCAAATCGATATTGGAATGGGCTCACAACAGTACCTGGATCAGTTTGGAAATCCTTTCAGCTTCTGAAAAACGCGTGAAATTCGTAGCTGCTTATTTGGACGAGAGGGGTGAATTGAATCGTCACACGGAAGATTCCCGCTTCGAGAAAATCGGAGAGCGCTGGTATTTTATGGATGGGAAGTGAATCCATATTGAAATATCAGTAGGGATGCGATGCTCCGCGTCTCTACTATTTAAATAATTCCGTCAAAACCCGCCCTTTGCCTGTCGGCATGGAAAAATGCAGGATTTCTGCAATCGTTTTACTGATATCCAATTGCTCCGCACATTCTTTAGACTCAACGTTCTTTTTGAAATCCGGTCCTATAGCCAGCAAACTAATATGACGACAGCCTTCACAGTTATCGCCGTGACTGATGTAACCGTCTTTGCGTCCGTCTAAATGTCGCCCATGGTCGTTGGTGATGATCAGCGTGGTTTTATCTTTCATTTTCTCATTCGACTGGATCATGTTCCACAAACGGAAAGTATAATCATCGCATTTTTGAATGGATTTCAAATACATGTCCCATTGCTTGGAATGCGCATAGGCATCAGCAGCCAACAAATTTATCAGCATGAGGTGCGGCGGATTGTTTCCTGAAATGACTTCCGTTACTTTGTCAAACGTTTCCTGGTCGGAAGTGTAATCTGCTCCGTTTCCGTGAAGTCCGCAGTAAGTTTCAGGTTTGTAAACATTCCACCATTTCTTATAATTTGTATTTCCGAGAACTTCCAGTTTGCCTTTGCTGGAAATAACCCAGGCATCTGATTTCGGAACCCCTTTTTCTTTCAGGTAGTACTGGAACATGGAAGGGTATTTCGGAAGCTGTTTTCCGGCATTTGAAAGTCGTTGGTATCTTCCGGTGATAATTGCCGAGTGACCGGAAATCGTATATGTAGGACCGTTGTTGCGGAAGTTGCTCAATAAAACGCCCTCTTTTTTTAGTTCATTTCCCAGGTGAGGAATGTATTGATAAGTCGTATCTCCAAATGTTTCTGTAAAACGCGGTCCGTCAATAATCAGTACGATCACGTATTCGGTATTGTATTTTACCGCCTTCTGTTCAGGTAGTTTGTTGAAATCGAAGGAGGAGATCAAAAGCACTCCAACTGCAATGACCACTGAAAGTAACAATTTAGCCATGTTTCATTTTGAAGTCTTAAAGTTACCTTTTTCTATGAAATACAGTCGTTATGAAATATTGGCGTTATAAAATAATCCCGTTTTTGTAACGTTTCTTACTTTTAGTATTCTAAAATGAGTGTCTTCTGCTTATGGTGAACTTTTTCAGAGTTGATTATTTAATTCATTGCGTAAGATTTCTATTTCCGGATAGGGAAAAGAGACATTCTTTTTTATTAAATGAGTACGCTTTACAAGAGGTTCGGACTCAGAACAATCCATTCAATTTTATACGACGCTGCTAGCTGCAATTTACAAAGGAGATTACAACTATTTATACAGAACTATGAAAACTAAGAGAGTACTAATTATTGATGACGAAGTTGATGCAAGACGCGTAATATCTAAATACTTAGAACGATATTTTCCCAATTTCCAGGTACTGGGAGAAGCAGATTCTTTCAAATCTGCTGTACAATTAATCAATGAAACAGAAGCCGATCTGATTTTTATCGATATTAACCTTGGTGACGGAACCGGATTTGATGTGTTGGACGAAAGTGATGCTTTTGCTGCTCAAATCATATTTACAACTGCTTTCGATCAATATGCCGTAAAAGCTTTCAGATACCAGGCACTGGATTACTTAATGAAACCGATCGATTCGGAATTGTTTGTAGAAGCTGTGAACCAGGCATTGGATAAAGTGCGGGAACGAAAGTCCATGAGTGCCGATCAGATTATGATCTCTTATGGAAACGGGGAACGCAAAATTTCTATTCCAACAGCAGACGGAATGTGCTTCATTCGTTTGGATTCAATAGTTTCTTTCGAAGCAGACAGTTCTTACTGCAAAGTTTTCCTGGATGACGGAAAAGAAATCCTGGTTTCAAAACCTCTGAAATTTTTCGACGATAAATTGAAAGCAAACGTGAACTTCATTCGTCCGCACAAATCATTTATTGTCAATATGAAGTTTGTAGACGAATACCTCAAGGAAGAAGGCGGATACATTAAAATGAAAAACGGATTGAAGATCCCGATCTCGCGTCAGAAGAAAGAAGACGTGATTCGTGATTTGCAGACGCATTTTTTGTAGGCGCGTGACGCATCACGCGCATACAAAATGCGATGCTTCGAGTACCTACGGAATCAATTTCTTATAATCACCTGTAAACAATGACAAATTCAACACGGCAGTTCTCAAATTGAACTCAGAAGTCAGCTGGCGGTTTTTTGCCTGGATGATCGAAAATTGGATTTCGCGCAGTTCGAATTGAGTCAATGAGCCGCTTTCAAATGATTTCTGCGCAATCCCGAACATTTCTGTAGTGTTGACAATCGACGAATTTTCCAAGCGGTACATGCGTTCTGAAAAGGTGTAATCCTGCCATGCTTTATCGACTTCTGTTTGAATGGTTTGCTCCTGCTTTTCAACCACAAATTCCGCATTTTCTTTTTGGAGTTTGTTGTTTTTTATGGTTGTGACATTCGATAAGCCATCCAGGATCGTCCAGCTTAATGTAAGTCCGATTCCCGGCCCCAAACTGCGGTTAGAAGCGAGCAACCCGACTTCACTTTTGGATAAAGTAGTGGAATACTGCGCGTAAAAGGATAGCTGTGGGTAATAACGGCTTTGTAATTCTTTGCGCTGTTGATCTATAATTGCGATTTGGCTTTTTTGGACCAGTAAACTGGTGTTTTGGGCCAATGCATTTTCTAAAATAGCAGCCTGGCTCAGTGCCGGAATAGCAGGAATGTTATCGTCCACATCAAATTGCATGTTTCCTGCTTCACCCATCACCATTGCTAAATCTGCTTTCATTTTACCGATTAAGTTCAAATGACTCAGGTAATTTGAACTGTCTGCATTCAAATCCAGTTTTGACTGAAGTAATTCCAGGTCGTTTGCCGCTCCGTTTTGTGATCGAAGCAGGATGAGGTCATAACGTTCTTTGGAAAGCTGGATCGCTTCTTCGTAAACAGTTTGCATGCGTTTATAATACTGCAAACTGTAATATAGTACAGAAGCCTGGTAGATCGACATTTCCATTTGCGCTGTCAGGTTCACGGTTGCCAGATCTTCCTGAAGTTGCAGGCGTTTGTCCCTGGCGAACATCGCAAATCCGTCAAAAAATGTCCAGTTCAAACGTGCGGCAGCGATCAGTGAGTTATTATTTGCCCCGTTTTTTTCATTCACCTGTCCGGAATAGAATTCCTGGCGCGTATTAGTCATTGTCCAGTTTTGGTCGGCAGTTACACCAACAGTTGGCAAATATCCTGCGGTACCGATATTATTGGTGTTATCGGCCATTTTCACATTGTTGCGCTGAATCAGTACATCGAAATTCTTTTCCAGCGTGCGTTTGATGACTTCTTCAAAGCTTAATACCTGCTGTGAGAAAGAAACACCCGATGAAAAGAGTATAAAGAGAAGCGTTAAATTTTTCATGACTTTACTTTCGATTTTTTGGATGTCAGGTAGATGTACAATCCCGGAATCACAAAAAGGGTGAGTATTAATGAAAAGGCTAAACCGCCTACAATGGAAATTCCCATAGAAATTCGGCTGGTTGCTGCATCACCCAGGGCTAAAGCAATTGGAAGCGCTCCCAGAATAGTTGCAAGCGTGGTCATCAAAATAGGTCTGAAACGCTGTGATGAAGCATCGATAATAGCTTCTTTGATACTTAATCCGTCTTGACGTCGCTGATTAGCAAATTCAACTATCAGGATTCCATTCTTTGTTACTAAACCAACTAATACAATGATCCCGATTTCTGAAAAAATGTTCAAAGTCTGATCTGTAATCCAAAGAGAAAGCACAGCTCCGGCAAGTGCAAGTGGAACTGTTAGCATAATGATTAAAGGGTCAAGGAAACTTTCAAATTGAGCGGCAAGTACGAGGTAAACCAATACAAGGGCCAGGAGGAATGCGAAGATCAAACTGCTTCCGCTTTCTGAAAATTCTTTGGAAGCTCCAGCCAAACTGTGGGAAAAACTTTCAGGCAATACTTTTTTCGCTATTTTGTCCATTGCTTTGATCCCATCACCAATCGTAAATCCTTCGTTTGGATCCGCGGAAACGGTAGCCGATACATACCGGTTGTAACGGAACAATTGCGGAGGGCTTGATTCATTGCGAACTTTTATCAGGTTGTCTAAAGGAATCAATGCTCCTGTTTCACTTCTGACCTGAATAGCGCTCAAATCGGAAGGATCGTCCCGTTTTTCTTTCATGGCCTGGCCAATGACCTGGTATTGTTTTCCGTTTAGGATGAAATAGCCATAACGCTGACCGGAAAAATACAATTGAAGTGTAGATGCAATGTCATTGACATTTACTCCGACGCTTTCAGCCTTGTCGCGATCTATATCAACCTGCAATTCGGGTTTGTTGAATTTCAGATCAACATCCACTGTCTTGAATGTTGGGTCAGATGAAGCCTGTTCCATGAATTTCGGCAATATTTCCTTCATTGCTTCAAAAGTAGGGGCCTGAAGCACATATTGAACGGGAAGTCCTGCTGAACGTCCGCCGCCGATTGTCTGTTCCTGAACGATGAACGCACGTGCGAAGTTGAATTCACGTAAACGCTGATTGATCACATCCACAATTTCCTGCTGGGAGCGTTTGCGGTCTTTGACAGGATAGAGATTTACACGTACAAATGAACTGTTTACTGCTCCTGAACCCATAGATGGAGAAGTTACCGCAATAATGCTTGTCTTTTCAGGCAAGGTATCGATCAGATCAACAAGTTGCTTCTGGTACTGATCCATGCGTTCGAATGAGGTACCTTCCGGAGCGATGGATTTGATCTGGAAACGTCCTTTGTCTTCCATTGGCGCCAATTCTGATTGCAGACTTCCGCCATTCCAAATAATTAATACGATACAAACGGCCATGAGAATAAAGGCAATCCAGGGGCGTTTCATAAATCGGGTCAACGTGTTCTTATAACCCGACATCAATTTATCCAACCAAACTTCTGTCATCTTGTAGAAGCGTGAGTGCCGTTCATTTTTCCGCAGTAAACGGGAACTCATCATTGGAGTTAAAGTCAATGAGATGAAAGCAGAAATAATGACCGATCCGGCAACAACAACTCCGAATTCACGGAATAAACGACCTGTTAATCCCTGCAGGAAAATTACAGGAAGGAAAACGGCCGTTAAAGTTATGGTTGTAGAGATAATGGCAAAGAGGATTTCCTTTGAACCTTTATGCGCAGCTTCTTTCGGATCTTCACCGCGTTCTACCCGTGCGTAAATGTTTTCCATCACCACAATCGCATCATCTACAACAAGTCCTGTTGCAAGCACAATTCCAAGTAAAGTCAACAAGTTGATGGAGAAATCGGAAATGTACATGATGAAAAAAGTACCGATCAATGAAATCGGGATTGCAATAATCGGGATCAGGGTGGTTCTCCAGTCACGCAGGAATAAGAAAATAATGATCACGACCAAACCAAAAGCGATCAAAATGGTTTCTTCCACTTCCGAAATGGATTTGCGTATATTTTGTGTGGAATCCAAAGCAACACCTAAGTGAACATCCTTTGGAAGTTCTTTTTTGATTTGGTCCACTTTTTTGTAGATCTCATCAACAATCTCAATGTAATTTGCTCCGGGCTGCGGATTGATCGCAATACCGATCATGGGAGTTCCATGGTTTCCGCGAAGCAAAGTACGTTCGTTTTCCGGTGAAAGGTTTGCACTTCCAACATCTTTTAAACGAACAATCTGCGTTCCCTTTTTCGCTACGATGAGGTTATTGAATTCTTCTTCCGTTGTTAAACGACCGAAAGTACGGATGGTCAATTCAACCGTATTACCTTCAATTCTTCCGGAAGGCAATTCCACGTTTTGGCTCAATAAGGCATTTTTTACTTCCAGAGCAGTTAAATTCAACCCGGCCATACGTTCAGGATCCAGATTGAGTTTCATGGAGAATTTCTTTTCACCCCAGATCCGGATTTCACTAACTCCTTTGATGGTTTGGAGGCGCTCTTTGAAAACGTTGGTTCCCAAATCGGTTAATTCGAGTAAGGTTTTTTTATCTGATTGAACGGTCAATGAAAAAATGGTTTCCGCATTGGCATCTGATTTAACAACGACAGGAGGATCGGCATCAGGAGGAAGGTTCCGGATAGCAGCAGAAACTTTGTCACGCACATCATTCGCAGCATTATCCAGGTCGACACTCAAATCAAACTCTACTGCGATCGTGCTTCTTCCATCTGCACTGGTGGAAGTAACTGTACGAATTCCGGAAATTCCATTAATCGATTCTTCCAGTGGTTCGGTGATCTGGGATTCAATCACATCCGGATTTGCTCCTACATAATTGGTTGTAACTGTAATAATTGGCGGATCAACAGAAGGGAATTCCCGGATTCCCAGGGACATAAAGCCAATCACACCAAAAAGAACGACAATGATGGATAGTACGCTGGCTAAAACCGGCCTGTTGATGCTTAAGGACGCGATATTCATTTGCCTGCGCGTTTAGTTTTTACAGGTGCTCCTGCACGAACAGCCAATAAGCCGGAGATCAGGACCTTGTCGCCTTCTTTCAGATTTCCAATGACCTGCACTTTATCCGGGGTTCTGATTCCGATTTCTACAGGAACTTCTTCAACTAATCCGTTTCTGGCAACAAATATTTTTTGGCCTTTTAAAACAGGAATAATACTTTCCGTCGGGACCATAAAAGCATTTTCTTCCTTTCCCATGTCATAGCTGATCGAAACGAAGGATCCGGCGATTAATCCGCCCGGATTTGGAAGAGATGCGCGAACGGTCATCATACGCGTTCCCTCATCGATCCTCGGTTCAAAGGCATATACTTTTCCGGTGTAGGATTTGGAATCGCCGTCTGTTTTGAATTGGATCATCTGTCCGATTTTCACATTACGTGCATATTTCTCAGGTACGGAGAATTCAATCTTCACCGGATTTTCCTGGACAATGGAAGTAATCAATGTACTGGAAGAAATAAATGCGCCTTCACTGACGTGTCTCAGGCCAATTTTCCCGGAAAAAGGAGCTCGGATCGTAGCTTTTGAAATCTGAACGTTTAACAAATCCAGTTTAGCTTTCGAGTCTGCCAATGCGGATTGGGCAACTTCGTAGTCCTGAAGGCTGATTCCTTTTGATTGATAAAGATTTTTTTTGCGGGCTTCATCTTTCTGTGCCAGATCCTGTTCGACCATTAATTGGGCTTTTTGAGCTTTCAGAATATCTGAATCGACCTGGATAAGAATAGTTCCTTTTGCAACACTTTGTCCTTCTTTAAAGGAAATCCGTTGAATTCTTCCGGGAACTTCCGAATAAACATCCACTTGTTCGTTCGGAATTACGGAACCCGGAATTGCTATAGAACGAAGTACTTCTCCTGCTTTGATCTCCACAACATCTACCGTGACAACTGGAGCTTTTTGAGATTTTAAATCTTCTTTTTCTTCTCCGCACGCAATTAGTAAAAGCGTCAGTGCTAATATGGATGTGAATTTTAGTATCATGTGTTTTTTTCTTTGGATGAAAAAAAATGCAAAAAGTTTATTTCTTGGGGTAGAAAAATTCGAATTGATCCGCAGGTATTTCTTGTGTTTTTGTAACGAGTTCCGTCAGAATTAACTGAAACGTAGCATGTAAAGACGGATCCAGCAGATTAATAAAGTATTCATTGACCTCTTTAATCCCTTTTTCGATCTCAATGATCCAGGGTTCGGCTTTGGCAGTAATGTGAAGCCGGCGTTCCCGGCGGTCATCAGGATTGGTTTTTCGTTCGATAAACCCGTCTTTTTGCAATGCATCCAGGATTCGCACCATGGAAACTTTGTCCATTAAAAGCTGGTCTGCCAGTTCCTGTTGATTGATAGTGCCGTTGTTCTTCCCGATGAGGTACAAAGGGAAATAATAACGGTCAACGGGAGTATGCTCCAGAAGCATCACAACTTTACCGATGTATTGTTTCGTTAGAATGCTGAAAAATCTGCCTAATGGCCATTCCTGTGTATTCATATTTTATTTTAGATAGTTAGTAAAGCTAACTAATAACACGGTAAGTAGTTTGATTTTAACGAAAATTTGACGAAAATCCTGAGATTATTTTAAATTTGTTATGCACATATCTATTAGACATTCAATTTGACCAGACACTTAATATCAGTGCTCTTTTTTGCAGGAATTGTATTGAATGCATCCTCCCAAAAGAAAACCATTTCATGGGAATTGAACTATGCTCATTTTGGAATTGAGAGGGGCATGCCGAGTTCGGAAACTTACCAGGTTTACCAAGACAAATCAGGTATGTTGTGGATTCTGACGGATCGTGGAGTTGTCCGGTACGATGGCTTTCAGTTCCATAAATACACGGTCGAAAACGGGTTGTGTGATAACGTCAATTTTAGAGTCCTTGAAGATCCCAATGGAGGAGTTTGGTTTATCGGGTTTAACGGTCTGTTGAGCGTCTTTAAAAATGGGGAAATGCAGGCCTATAAATACAATCATATCCTTGAGAAGAATGTTCCTGTAGGACGAAACACAAATATCTCACTTCATGTTAAAAAAGATGAGTCCATTATTTACTGTGTTTTCAAGAAAAAAATCCTGGCTGTAAGTGCAGCAGGAAAAGTGACTGATTTGTCATCCAAGCTGGATGGGGGAGCTTATTTTTTTGAGTTCGGAGATGACCTGTTGAGTCTTCAAATAAAGGATGAAGTTCCTGTAAATTTATACCTGGTTAAGAATGACCGGCTAATTTTTTCCGGAAATATTCATCTGGCAGGTACAACCCGGGCAAAAAAGTATAAAGATCATCGTTTTCTAACTTCCAATTATAAGCTTTACTTGTTTGATGATCAAACGGCCAAACCAATGATTGATTATCCCGGGCATGAAGTAATCGGATTGGATACTGACAAGGATTTCATCTATGTTGGACTGTATAAGAACGGGATGAAAAAATACACCTTTAATCCAAAAACCAAAGAGCTTGTGCTTGTTCGGCATTATTTACCGGATTATTCGGTGACATCGGCTTATATGGATTCTAATGGGACTTTATGGTTGACGACCCTTGAAAAGGGGCTTTTTGCTGTAGTTGATGAAGCATTTAACCAATTGGCTGTTAATGGTCAGAAAATAACCGAAGAAGTCCGATTCATCAGTGGAAACAAGGATAAAGTAATCATTAATTATTATGTGGGTAAATGGCAGCAGCTGTACCCTCCGTTCCTCTGCAAAGATGTGGGAAAAATAGTCTACAAGTACAATTTATTACCTGTAAAGGATGGTTTTGCATTTGAACGGGGAATCGTAGACTGGAGTGACTGGAAAGATGTGGATGCAACTTATATTGGGAATCCTGTTTATACAACCCAAACTTCTGTTGTGGGACTATGGAGGTCTTCCTACCAGATTGTAGAAATGAAGGGTTCATCCTACACAATCGGGTACGATGTGGATCATATTGACCGCTCGAAGCTGGTAGGGGCTTTCTATTGGTTTTATCGCTTTAAGAAAGAGAAGATGTTCGTATTGTTTGATGAAGGAGTGTTTGTCTTTGATATTGAGAAATCAAAATTCAAAGAGAATTACAGATCTGTTTTAAGGAAGCGGATAAATGAACTGAAATACAATGAAGCGTGGGGTTTACTTGCTTATTCCAGCTTAGCCGGACTTTACCAGATTAATTTGGAAAGTGAAGTTCCGGTTAAATTCGCTCCCCACCTCAATCTGGGGGCACATGTTTCAGGCATTTTTTTTGATGAAAAAAACAGACTTTGGGTTTGCAGCGAAAAAGGGTTGTTTTTGATAGCCAAAAAAAACGGTGAAATAGTCACTGATTTTTTCCTGAGTAAATATGCTCTTTCCAGCAAGGAAATCATGGATTTGTATGCTTATAATAACAAACTGTATGTTGCCACTAAGTTTGGCGTTCAACAAATTGACATCCTGAAAATCAAAAAAGACCGGCAGAATTTTCCGATCGAATTGTTTTCTATTCATGCTTTCGCAAAAAATAAAGAGCTTCCTTCCAATAAAATGTATGCGGCTAAAACGGATCTTATCAAGATTTCCCTTTTCAACAAGAACCTGGATAAACGCATCGAATACCGATATCGGTTTGGAACTGATGAAACCTGGATCAGGTCAAATAAAGGGGATATTATTTTGGCCAATCCTTCTGATGGAGAATTTAATCTGGAAATATCGTACCTTGATGCAAGAGGTAATTGGTCGGCCTCAAAGATCGTTGGAAGTTTTACAGTGGAAGAGGTGATCTTCCTTCGGTGGTACTTTATACTTCTCTATGTTTTAATGATGTTTGTTCTTTTTTATGTGATTCTAAAACTCTCCATTCAATCTGTAAATAAAAAGAATTACATGCTCAACCGAATGAAAGAGTTGGAACAAATGGCCCTTTCTGCTCAAATGAACCCGCATTTCATCTTTAATTCACTGAATTCGATCCATAGCTTTCTCTTATATGATGAAAATGAAAATGCAGAGAAGTACTTGCTGCGTTTTGCGAAATTAATCCGGCAGACTTTGGCCAACTCAAGGGTTGCCTATATCACGATTCAGGAAGAGCATGAAACATTGAAAAATTATATCTTACTGGAAAGTATGCGCTTCAAAAATAAGTTTGCTTTTCAGATCGAATGTGATTTCAATCAGCTGCCTTTGAATCCCTGTATTCCGCCCATGTTGATCCAGCCATATGTGGAAAATGCAATTATTCATGGATTGGCTAAACGAACAACAGGAGCCGAACTTTTAGTAAAGTTTTACCAGGAAGACGAATTATTGAAAGTTCTGATTAGGGATAATGGAGTAGGGCATGCTGAATCCAAAAAGAACAAGCGGGATACTGGTCACAAATCATACGGGACTCAAATCACCGAAGAGCGTTTGAAATCGTTTCAGGAAAAAAATAAGGATGGATTTAATATTCAGGTCAGTGATGCAGATCCGTCCGATTCTGAGTTTCCGGGAACGAAAGTTATTGTGACGATACCAATTCCGACTACTTGAGATTACCCGTGCATCGTTTCGCCTTTCCCATATTTTTCCATCAGGGAAGCTTCAAACTCCAGGAATGTTTTCCAGCGTGTATCTACATCAATTCCCTCACCGTATTTGCGGGCGAAATTCAGGAAAACGGTGTAGTGACGTGCTTCACTTTCCATTAAACTGCGATAGAACTCGCGCAGATCTTCGTCATTGATCTCTTCGGAAAGAATTTTGAAACGCTCACAGCTGCGGGCTTCGATCATGGCCGCGAAAAGTAATTGATTCACCAGGTGTGATTTTTTCGGGTTGCCGGAATGTGCATGCTTTAAAAAATCCAATAAATCGTGCACGTAAGGATCTTTCCGTTCGAAGCCCAATTCGAAGCCGCGTTCCAGGATTTTATCGTGCACCATTCCGAAATGCTCCATTTCTTCCTGGCAAATTTCAATCATGGCTTTTACCATGTCCGGGTATTGCGGATACTGAACGATAATAGAAATAGCATTGCTTGCAGCTTTTTGCTCACAGAATGCATGATCTGTCAGGATTTCGGCAATGTTTTTCTCTACAATATTCACCCAGCGCGGGTCGGTTGGTAATTTTAAACCTAACATAATTGAAATTTTACCGCAAATTTCGCGATTTCTTGAATTCAAATCCTAGTTTTGTTGGAATAAGTTTGAATTATGAGATCGGTATTCGTATTGTCATTATTTTGTTTCGGATGGAGTTCGAATCAGGCATTTTCTCAAAAAGATGCACCGAAAGTGGTCGTAGGAATCGTGGTTGACCAAATGTGCTACGATTATTTGTACCGCTTTTATCCGCAATTCGGGAAAGATGGTTTCAAACGATTAATGGACAAAGGAACTCATTTCAGAAATGTGACTTACAATTATGTTCCAACATATACCGGCCCCGGACATGCTTCTATTTACACTGGGACTACACCGAGTAATCACGGAATTGTAGCCAATGAATGGCATTACCGTCCTTTTAACAGGGAAGTGAATTGCGTGGAAGATACAACCGTTTCTACAGTTGGGTCAACAAGTGATTATGGAAAACGATCGCCGTATTTCTTAAGATCAAATACCATTACTGACCAGTTGAAATTAACTTATCCCGGTTCCAAAGTTATCGGGGTTTCCATCAAGGATAGAAGTGCAATCTTGCCTGCCGGACATTTATCAGACGGATCTTACTGGTACGACTATGCCACCGGAAATTTCATTACTTCGACTTTCTACAAAAAAGTATTGCCGCCTTGGGTCGCGAAATTCAACGAGAGACAGCTGGTTTCTAAATACATCAGTCAACCGTGGAATTTATTGAAAGATTCTGCCTGCTATACTTACATCAAACAAGACGATTCTCCGTATGAAGGCTTGGTAGGAGGAAAGGCAAGTCCTGTTTTTCCGTATGATTTTAGCAAAGCAACTCCAACAGATCAATTGAATTTGTTCACCATTATGCCGGCGGCAAATACATTCCTGACTGATTTTGCAATTGATGCCATTTCAAAAGAGCAATTGGGAAAACATGCCACGACAGATTTCCTCACTATCAGTTATTCCACTCCGGATATTGCAGGGCATACATTCGGGCCGTATTCATTGGAAATGGAAGATATGTATTTCCGTTTGGACCAGGAATTGGCGCGTTTATTCCAAACACTTGATCAGGAAATTGGTAAAGGACAATATGTCGTATTCCTGACTGCAGATCATGCCGTGGTTCCGGTTCCCCAATTTTTGAAAGACCACCAGCTGCCCGGAGGATATTTATTTCTGAAGGATAAGATTGATACTTTGAGAGCAGCCTGCACCAAGGAATTTGGAAAAGACCATTTGAATACGATTGAGAACGATAATGTTTATTTAAACGACAATGTCCTTGGTACGGAATTGGAACAGCAGGTCATTGCTTTCTTCAAAGCAGAAATTTCGAAATGGACGGAAGTGAAAAGAGTATATACAAAAGAAGAACTGCTTTCCAAAACTTCTGAAAACTGGCAGCAAATGGTGGCTTCCGGTTACGATAAAGAACGAAGCGGAGAATTAATTTTCATTCTTCAACCTGGCTATTTGCCAAAAACAGCAGACACACCCGGATCGCACAAAGGGACCAGTCATGGTTCTGCCTTCAATTACGATACACACGTTCCGGTTTTGTTTTATGGAAAAGGAATTATGCCGCAAGACGTGTTTACTCCGTATGAGATTGTTGACATCACGGCAACATTGGTGCATATTTTGGATGTTCAGCGTCCAAATACCGCCGTTGGAAAGCCGATGTTGGAGGCACTTACCAAGAAGAAGTAATTCGAAATCAGAACCAAAAATCAGCGCTTCCTGCTGCAGTGACCGTTTCGGGAAAAGTAGTTGTTGTTTTATGATCGATAATCAGAGTAACGGATGTTACCCGTGCAAAATTTAAAACACCACTGACCGATCCTGCAGGAATTGTTTGTTTGATAGTTGCCCCATTTGATTTTACAACGACCGTTACGCAACCGGTACTTGTGCGGTTGTCAATCTTTAAAGATGCTGTTGTCAGCTGTGTTCCGGAATAAATAACCTGGGAGTTCAAATTTGCGGGTTTACATTGGGGAATCGCGTTATCAGGTGTAATCACCAGGTCGCCTCCAACGCTTGTCGGGTTGCCAACGAAAGTCGCTTTCAGGTTGTAAGGAATTGTTGTCTGGTTTGACTGAGCATTCAGTCCTGATGTAAACCAGATAAATAGAATTGCTGCTAGTAGATTTGATCTCATAATGAATAGTATTTGTACAAATCTACCATTAAATAGGTTAATTCCAAATCTGGCTCATTAGCAGGAATTTAGAAGTGAAAAAAATAAAAAATGCAAAAAAAATGAAATTAGACTTGGATTTCTTTTAAAAACCGCTAATTTTGTCCACCCAAACGCTTGCGCTATAGCTTTAGTCAAGACATAGGGGCGGGATTGAGCGAAATTCCGAAAATTGAAATAAGTTTATAAAGCACTCAGGTGTTTCTATAATATGCGGATGTGGTGAAATTGGTAGACACGCTAGACTTAGGATCTAGTGCCGAGAGGTGTGCGGGTTCGAGTCCCTCCATCCGCACTTCAGATGGTCTCGTTGTTTGTCAATGAAGGCCATTTTTTGTTTATACAGGTTAAGAATTAAAAGAAAACGGAATGAACGTAACTCGTCAAGAAGTTAATGCAGAAACAGCATTGTTAACAGTGCAGGTTTCACCGGCAGATTACCAAAGCAAAGTAGCTGCTTCCTTAGAGAAATATCGCAAACAAGCGAAAATCCCGGGGTTCCGTCCCGGAAAAGTTCCAATGGGCTTGATCCAAAAACAATATGGTAAAGGTGTTTTGGCAGAAGAAATGAACAAATTGGTTTCGGATGCTTTATACGCCTACGTTCAGGAGAATAAATTGGAAATCCTTGGAAACCCTATCCCGAAAGATGGAACAGAAGTAAAAGGTGATTTCGATAAACCGGGAGATTTTGAATTTGTATACGAGATCGGATATTCTCCGGCAATCGATTTGAAATTGACTAATAAAAGCAAGTACGATTACGTTCAAGTAAAGATCGATGATAAATTAGTTGATCAGCAGATCAATGATTTACGTCGTCGTTACGGAAAAATGACTTCTACCGATGAGGTGGGCGAAACGGATATGATTTTGGCTCAATTCGTTGAGTTGAATGAAGACGGATCTATCAAAGAAGGTGGGATCATGCACTCTTCAACCACTTCCATGGAGTTTATTGAAGATAAGAAAGTGAAGAAAACATTGGTTGGTAAGAAAGTAGGAGATAAGGTAACTGTTTCTGCTACGGCAATTACTCGTGGTGATAGCGATAAAGCAGCAATGCTTGGTGTTAAACCGGAAGAATTGGCAAACCATTCAGATTCTTACCAAATGACAATCAACGACATCAAGCGCATGGAGTTGGCTGAATTGAACCAGGAGTTATTTGATAAATTGTTCGGTGATGGAGCTGTTTCTTCTGAAAAAGAATTGCGTGAGCGTGTCGGAGCAGATTTGAAAAATATGTTCACAAATGATTCGGACCGTTTATTGACTCGTGAAGTTTACCGTGATTTAGTGGAAAACACTCCGGTGAACCTGCCTGATACATTTTTGAAGCGTTGGATCCAGTTGTCAAACGAGAAGCCGATCACGATCGAGCAAATCGAATCTGATTACGACAGTTATGCGAAAGATTTGAAATGGCAGTTGATCCAGGGACATATCTTCAAAGCGAACGATATCAAATTGGATAACGCAGAAGTAATCGAATTCACAAAAGGATTGATCGCTAACCAGTTTGCACAATACGGAATTCCTGCACCGGAAGATGCGGAACTGACAAAACAAGCTGCTAGTGCTTTGCAAAACCGCGAAGAAGCAAATCGTATTTACGATATGTTGGCTGAAACAAAATTGACACAATATTTCAAGGATACCGTGAAATTGAACTCGAAAGAAATTTCTTACGACGAGTTCGTTGAAATGGCATCGAAATAAGAATCATATTCAATTTAAAAGTAGGGGCGGAAAATTTTCCGCCCCTACTTTTTTTATACTAATTTTATTTCATGAACAATACCTTAGCTCCATGGATAATTGCGGTAGTATTAATCGCTTATTTTGCAATTCTCATCCTGATTTCATTCCTCACGTCCAGAAACGCAGATTCCGATTCATTTTTCACGGGAAATAAACAAAGTCCCTGGTATTTGGTGGCTTTTGGAATGATTGGTGCTTCTCTTTCGGGGGTTACATTTATTTCTGTTCCCGGAAAAGTTGCCAGCGAAGGAATGGCCTACTTTCAGATAGTATTGGGCTACGTGATAGGTTATATCGTTATTGCACAGGTTTTGATGCCATTGTATTATCGGTTAAACGTGACTTCTATTTATCAGTACCTGCAAACCCGTTTTGGAATTGTAAGCTATAAAACAGGTGCAAGTTTCTTCATTCTGTCACGTACCCTGGGCTCTGCTACACGTTTGTATCTGGCAACTGAAGTCCTTCATTTGTTCCTGTTCCGGGATTTAGGTGTGGAATATTGGGTTACAGCACTAACTACAGTTGCATTAATTTGGGTATATACATTTAAAGGAGGGATTAAAACAATTGTATACACAGATACTTTTCAAACCGTCTTTTTGATCAGCGCAGTAATTATTTGTACTGTTATTATTTCAAATGCTTTGGGAGTGAACTGGAGTGGCTTGTACCACAAGATAACCACAGCAAAAACGACAGGTAATTATTCCATGTCGCGCATCTTTTTCTTTGATGACCCGAACTCGCCGCTATATTTCTACAAACAGTTTTTTGGCGGAATGTTCCTGGCAATTGCTATGACCGGTTTGGATCAGGACTTGATGCAAAAGAACTTGACATGCCGGAATATTAAGGAAGCACAGAAGAATATGTATTCTTTTACTACTGTTTTGGTAATTACCAACTTTTTGTTCTTGCTTTTGGGCGGCGCGCTTTATGTTTACGCAAACCATTTCCAAATCGATCTTCCGGTAAAAACAGACCACACATTCCCAACTTTGGCGTTAAATAATTTCGGGAAGATTGCCGGGATTTTCTTCCTGCTGGGAATTACAGCTTCTTCCTATGCTTCGGCAGACAGTGCTTTGGCGGCTCTAACCACCGGATTCTGTATTGACTTTTTACATTTCGACCGCAAAACGGAAGCACAAAAGCAACGCACCAAGTTGTTTGTCCATATCGGTTTCTCCATCTTATTCCTGTTCATTATCCTTGCAACCAAAAATTATGTGGATGCCCACCCGAAAACAGACCTCATTGGATTGATCTTAACCATAGCCGGATATACTTATGGTCCTTTACTGGGATTGTTTACCTTTGGAATAGTCCTGAAGCGGAAGTTAAACGAATGGCTGGTGCCGGTAATTTGTATTTTGGTGCCGGTAATCTGTTTTGTGATCAGCCGAAATTCCCAAGCCTGGACCGGCGGAATCTTGCAGCCTGACGGAAAATACCTGGGCGGTTATATTTTTGGAAACGAACTATTGATCCTGAACGGACTCTTGACTTTCATCGGTTTGTGGCTGATCTCAAAACCGGGAGGGAAAAGCGTTCAAGAGGTTCAAAATGTTCAAACAGTTTAATCTTGAACTCTTTCCAACTCTTTGAACAATTGAACTATGAATAAAGCATTTCTCTTTGACCTCAACGGCACCATGATCAACGACATGGGCTTTCACCTGCAGGTTTGGAACCAGATCCTGAACGATGATTTAAAAGCCGGTCTGACATTGGATCAGGTGAAGCAGCAAATGTATGGCAAGAACCACGAACTGCTGGACCGTGTTTTTGGGAAGGGAATCCTAACTGAAGAAACGATTGCCACCTATTCCCGAAAGAAAGAAGAAATGTACCAGGAGCTTTATCGTCCGCATTTAGAGTTGATTCCCGGTTTGGGGGAATTACTGCAAAAAGCAGATCAATGTGGTATTTCAATGGCAATTGGTTCAGCCGCTAATCGATCCGCAATTGATTTTGTATTGGATAACCTGGAAATTCGTTCGCTGTTCGGAGCAATTGTAGGAGCTGAAGATGTCTTGAAAAGCAAACCAAATCCCGAAGTATTTTTGAAAGGAGCGGAACTTTTGGGTGTTGAACCGGAATCCTGTGTGGTATTTGAAGACGTGCCGAAAGGAGCAGAAGCCGCTCTGAACGCAGGAATGAAAGCAGTTATTGTCACAACAACACATTCCAAAGAAGAATTTGCATCTTTCCCCAACATCCTGTTCTTTATCGACGATTACAACGACCCGCGTTTGAATGAGTTGTTTTTAGATAATTCGGATCCTGGAATTCGGAATTCGTAATTCAATTTGTGTATCTTTAATTTGATAAAAAGCAATCCCATGAACATCATCCTTCACGATAACGAATTACACCTGCGCTTTGCACCATTAACGCTTACAAGACCGGTAGGTGATTTAAGAGTGGGGATTCTGACCAATAAGGAAAGATGGGAAAAATGGATTCCGGAAGCTACGATTTCTTTTCACACGGAAAAGTACCTTTCAAAAAAGTTTCCGCTTGTTTCGGGTGATTCAGATATCGAAGTGAATGCTGCCATTATTCCAACCGAAGCCATTGCTGCTGCTGTTGTGTTTTTGGAAAACAATCAGGTACTTGTTTCGGAAGGAACCTGGATTGCAAGAAAAGGTGCCGGAAAAGAAAAGATCACATGGAAAGAACAGCATCCGCTGGAATTAACGCAGCGCTGGGACCTTTTTCAAAAGAATGATGAAATCCTGGTGGCGGATTATTTTCTGCTCACCGGCGGAAGAGAATCACAACATATTTCATCTTCAAATACAATTATTGGCGATCCCACATTGATTTTCCTGGAAGCAGGAGCATCCGTTGAAGGGACGTTTTTAAATACCACTTCCGGACCGATTTACATTGCTGCAGATGCAGAAGTCATGGAAGGTTCTATGATTCGCGGACCTTTTTCATTGGGTGAACACGCTGTGGTGAAAATGGGATCTAAAATATATGGTGCAACTACTATTGGCCCATATTGTAAAGTTGGGGGTGAGATTTCCAATTGCGTATTCCAGGGGTATTCAAACAAAGGCCACGATGGTTTCTTAGGAAATTCATTGGTGGGTGAGTGGTGTAATTTTGGAGCCGACAGCAATACTTCCAACCTGAAAAACAATTATTCCATGATCCGCTCCTGGTCGTATGAAACAGGTGCAGAAGTGGAAACCGGTTTACAATTTATGGGCGTTTGCATGGGTGATCACAGCAAATGTGCCATCAACACCATGTTCAACACAGCAACCGTAGTTGGTGTTTCCTGCAATATTTTCGGCGGAGAATTTCCAAAGAAATTTATCCCTTCTTTCTCCTGGGGGGCTGTAAACGGAACAGATTCCTTCCAATTGGAAAAAGCAAAAGCCGCTGCCAATGCCATGATGAACAGACGTGGTTTGGAACTTTCCGAAGGTGACCACGCTATTTTTGATTACCTGGCTAAGCATTGATCTTCTTCGTAGTTCATGATCGGGAGATCCTGAAACCGGCTAATTTCGAAAATAAGTTTAAGGTACTTTAATCAGCCACAACGACACTTTAATCATCAATTCTTAATTAGGGATTGGCAATTCGCAATTCCTCCCAACCCTTTCCGAAACATGTCCGTTCACTTCTGGTAGTGAATAATTTTTAATACCTAAATAATTGCACCATGAAGATAATTTCTACCTGTCTTGTTCTATTGCTCAGCGGATTTGCTTTTTCCCAATTCAATAGAACGTTTCTGCATTCCAATATTTCAGGAATTGCAGCAACTTTTACGAACTACAGTTACATCGATGCCCAGAACAAAGTAAATCTGGTCAGTTTAACCGGTGTTGGATCCGGACAAGCACACTTTACCAGGCAGCTGATTTCTGCTCTTGGAGATTTGGAAACCTTTGATGAGCAATCGTATCCGGTAGACGTTCCCGGAGCTAATCAGACTAACTTATTGCTATCTGTTGTGGAGCAGGGAAACGAGTTGTATTATGTATTTGGAACCGGTACATCAGCTTCATTTAGATTGAATTGGCTGAAAATCAACAAAAATACCGGAGCTTTGATTAGTACATTAACCAGTGGTGCTGATTACCGCTTAGCATACTTCGAATCGAAATTAGTGGGAAATGAATTGGTTACTTATATGGTGAAAAATACCGGTGGTTTAGTGCGCGTAGCCTTAAATATCGGAACTTTCACTGCTCCAACAGAAGAAGTAGCAAGCGCTTCTATTACAGCAACTGCTACTTTTGCAAATACGATGTCTTCCGGTTTCAAAAACGGGAATCTGTTTGTAATTAACGGAGTTGAAAAAGTAGTTATTGGTGCTGGGGTTACCAATGCCATGATCATTACACGAACAGCTCCCAATACGTATTCAACAGTGAATACCGGGATTACTACGCAACGTTCAGTTAGTTCTTTTTTGGTTAATCCAATCAACATAGCTATCACAAACGGAATCAATTTGGAAATCTATGATCAGACTGGGGTAATGCTTCTAAGCAATACCTTTAGCGGACCTGCTAATTCGATCGCAAGCCAGGTTGAATATGTGAATAACCGGTTCCATGTTTATTATAAATATACCAATTCCAACCAGGGGATTTTCTTTTTGAACGATCAGAATTTCCAGGTTCTGGATTCAGTATTCACAGAAAAAACAATTTACCATATTCATAAAAACACCACTGGTTTCTTGATTGATGGATGTGATGTAACTAAAGGGTTAACAATCGATTTGGATGGAAATCCGGAAGTCGGCAGACCAGCTTATTGCGAATTTTATAAAACAATGCCTCGTTTGGCACACGATGAATATGCAACGTCAATCCAGGCCGGAAATACGATGAAAGCATCCATTGGTTTGGGAACAAAGGTAATTACCAGTCCTAACGGGTTGGCTGGTGTATCTTATGATAAACGTTCTGCATGTTACAATTTAACAGAAAAGTTCGTAGGATTTAATGGAGCTGTAGAGATGGTTGAAAATGCCGCGTCGAATTTCAATGAGCAATACAGCGAACTTCCGGGTCCACATACCACAAGCAGCTTGTATGACGAAGTGTTGGAATCAAAATACAACCGTCCGTACCATGTAAGTAAGCAAATGATCGAAGATCACATTGATTCCCTGCAATTTGGATCTGCAAACTACATTCCTGTATGGGCAATTAGAAACTGGCCCGCACACGGAAATACTGCTTTAGGACAAGCTGCAGATTTGGCTCCTTTCGTGGATGTGAATTCAAACGGAACTTACGAGCCGCTTATGGGAGATTATCCGAGTATCTATGGAGACGACTGTGTTTTCAGTATTACACATTACCGGGCGAACGGGAACACGAACAAAGCGATGGAAATTCACAGCTACGTTTACACGCAGGCTTGTGATACTTCAGATGCTTTTGATAATGTACTGATGCGTAAAGTGCAGGTATATTCTCGTGGTGCAGAATTAGACGAGTTATACTTCGGAGGGATGTTTGACGGCGATTTAGGAAATTACAACGATGATTATATTGGAACACATGTTGAACTTGGAATGATTTACAACTACAATGGAGATCTAATGGACGAGCCAAATGCAGGCAGACCAGGATTCAACGATACACTTCCTGCACAGGGTGTTATGGTATTGAAAGGATTTAAGCAGGCAAATGATGGTCTGGATAATGAAATTGGTATTATGCCCGGAGAATCTGTAAATGGTTACGGATACGATGACGGAATTACGGATAACGAATACACCGGTTTGTATGGATCAGCTATATTCACAGGTTCAAATGCTCCTGCGGGTCAAACTGATCCCAACAATTCGACTCAATTGGTTAACTACCTGAATGGTTACTGGCAATTTGGTGATCAAATTTTCTTTGGCGGAACAGGATTTCCCGGTGGGCCATGCGTTACATCAATCCCATCAAATTACATGTATCCCGGAGATTCAGATCCATTGGATTTTGCGACAGTGGGTATTGATCCTGGATTTGAATGGTCGGAATTGGAGCCATGCGGACCTGGTTCAACTGCAAATCCGGCAGGTGATCGTCGTGGGATTTATTCTTTTGGAAAGACAGCATTGGGGAATGGAGATATGGTTGAATTGGATTATGCTTATTTAATCAAGCGCCAATCAGCTCCAACAACAGCTGTTTTAGATCCTGTAAATGAATTGTTTGCGAAAGCGGCTGATGTTCGCAGTTCGTTCTTAAGTAATGACGGACCTTGTGGTATTAACTTCGACCCGATTGAAGAAAATTTGAGTGTAGAAGAAAATGTTGTTGCCGATTTGTTCTCAGTTTACCCGAACCCTACAACAGGTTCTATCCGAATCAACGGAATTTCAGAAAATGGAGGAACAATTCATGTTTTTGATATGAATGGAAAATTGCTTCAAACAGTTTCAGATTACAAAACGATGCAGGAGCTTGATCTGAGCAATTTACAAGGAAATTTATTCATCTTGCAAATAACAGACGGATCGAAATCTTCGCAAAAGAGAGTTGTGAAGTATTGATGATAAGGTGACTGAATGCTTGCGCTGAAGCTTATGCTTACGCCGTAGCTTCAGCGTAGGCGCACAGCACAGGCGCAGCGAGGTCGAAGTAACCTTCTAAAAGCCATTCATCTCCGGTGAATGGCTTTTTTATTTCTCCGGTTCATACATTTTCCTGGAAATCCTGGCGTAAAATTCTTCTTGGCCTTTCTGTTAAGAGCAAGCACTTTTTTTGAAAAGCAGGACAGATTAATGTTTACCATTTCCAAAAAAGGACATGGATAAATATGAGGATATTTGGTTTGATACTGCTTTATTTCGGATTGTCTTTTGCTGCAAGCTCTCAAAAGCCTTTCAATTTTTCGGACACCATTTTTATTCAGGGTCAAAAACATGAGTTGAGGCAGGTCCGATATGCTTTGGGAGGTCATAATCAACTGATAACAGATAGTTTGACTTTGCTTGAACTCGACAGTGTTGTGCAGTTTTTGGAAAAGAATGAGCATCTTTCCGTTGAGGTCGGAGTTCACACAGATAACCGTGGATCAGATACCATGAATGTAAAAATCACTCAATTCCGTTCGGAATATGTGAGGAATTATTTGATTTTGCGAGGAATTGCTTCGTCCAGAGTTATTGCTAAAGGATATGGGGAAAGCCAATTGATTGTGCTGGAAACGGAAACGAACAAATATAGAACAACAGATAAAATCAAGTACGAAACATTACATCAAAGAAATCGCAGGACAGAGTTGACAATTATTGGACTATAATCAGGAGCTCTAATTCGGAATTACCACAGTGGGTTTTCCAAGCTGGTACAAGAATGAAAAATGTGAATTAACTGCTCCTGCGAAGGTTTTGTTTTCCAGGTAAGGAACTCCGAATTCTTCAGCCGTTTCTTTTACAATTTTCGCAATTTCCGGGTAATGAACATGTGAAATATAAGGGAATAAATGGTGTTCCACCTGGAAATTCAGTCCGCCTACATACCAGGAAACAATTTTGCTCTTGCGGGCAAAATTAGCGGTCGTTTCCAATTGATGAATTGCCCAGTCGTTTTCAATAACTCCTTCTTCATTTGGGAGCGGGTGGGTGGTTCCTTCAACAGTATGGGCCAATTGAAAAACCAATGCAAGAATAAAACCTGCAATGGCTTGCATAAGCAAGAATCCTAAAATCGTTGTTCCTAATGGCAAACCGATAATCGCAATGGGTAAATAAAGAGCTGTAAAGAAATAGATTGCCTTCATAGAGACAATTTGGATGATCTTGCGCCAATTACTCTTCTTTTCCTCACAAAATGTCTGGTGCTTCCGGTACTGGATGAATTGAACAAAATCCTTTAGTGTCACCCAATACAAGGTTAAGATCGAATAGAAGAAAACGACATAAATGAATTGAAAGCGGTGATAGGACTTGCGTTTGGAATGCGGGCAAAAACGCATCAGCAATTTGTCATCAATGTCTTCATCCATGTTTGCAACGTTCGTATAAGTATGATGCAATACATTGTGCTGCATTTTCCAGTTGCAGACAGAACCTCCCAACAAGTTGAGCGTATGTCCCATGAAATAATTCAATGTTTTATTTTTCGAGAACGCTCCGTGATTGGCATCGTGCATCACGCTCATTCCAATTCCTGCTAAAGCAAAACCCATAACTGCCCACAATAAAAGCGGGGCATATGCCGGAAGCTGAAGGGTGAGGAGTAAAATAAAGGGAGTAACATAAACGGACAGAAGAACGAATGCTTTGAGATATAGCCGGGTGTTTCCTTGTTTTTTTATTTTGTTTCCGCTGAAGTATCCGTCGACGCGCTTTTTTAGTGTTGGAAAGAAGTGCTCAAGGTCTTTCTTCTTCCACTTCACTGAACCTATTTCGCTCATTCAATTAAGTTAGGAGCACAAGATAGACATTAAAACCAGCTTCAGACCATTTATTTGTCTTCTTTTGACTAATACCTTAGTTTTAACGATTGAAACAAACCGTCTGGAATTGTAACTATCAGCTTTTCAAAGCTTTATTTAGTAGTGTTAGCTGTTGAAACCGCTTTAAGAACAGAATCTCCAATTAGCAATTCGTAATTGAGTATTCAGAGTTACCATGTCAATTCGTCAGGAAATTGCCTTTGGCACAGCGCTTGACAATTCACGTCGTCTGCCTGTTTTTGAGACTTTCTCTTCCATGAGAACAAGAACAGTGACATTTTGACGTTAAATACACATACATGAAAGATACATTCGACCATACAATTATAGTTTCATCGGAAGAAGATGCAGAATTTTTGCCTTTGATGTCGCAAGACGACGAAGACAATATGAACAAAGAAATTTTCCCGGAAGACCTGCCTATTTTGCCTTTGCGAAATAACGTGCTTTTCCCGGGAGTGATGATCCCGATTACCATTGGCCGCGATAAATCCCTGCGCTTATTGCAGGATGCGAACATGGGCAAGAAAATAATCGGAGTGGTGGCGCAAATCGACCAGGAAGAAGAAAGTCCGGAATTCAATGATTTACACCGCGTTGGAACAGTTGCCCAAATCGTGCGTTTGCTGAAAATGCCCGACGGAACGTCAACAGTTATTATCCAGGGAAAAAGACGTTTCGAGATTACGGAACCTTTCCAGACTGAGCCGTACATGCGTGCGAAAGTGAATTTCCTTTCGGAGATTTTACCGGAAAAAGACGATCATGAAATGGATCTGTTATTCCGTAATGTAAAAGAATTGGCGCTCCAAATTATTAAAGACAGCCCAAATATTCCTTCCGAAGCTGCATTTGCAATCGGGAATATTGAATCTCCAACCTTCATGGTGAATTTCATTTCATCGAATATGAATGCCGATGTGAAGAAAAAACAAGAGTTGTTGGAAGAGTTGGATTTCCGCAAGCGGGCACGTTTGGTTGTGGAGCACCTGACTCTGGAATCGCAGTTGCTTGAAATGCGAAATGAGATCCAATCGAAAGTCCGGCATGACATGGACCGTCAGCAGCGTGAATATTTCCTGCATCAGCAAATTCGTACCATCCAGGACGAGTTGGGAGATAATCCACAGGAGCAGGATGTGAAAGGACTGGAAGACCGTGCAGCTAAAAAGTTGTGGACGAAAGAAGTTTCGAAATTATTCTACAAAGAACTGGCTAAACTGCAGCGCATGAATCCGCAGGGAGCCGAATATACCGTTCAGTTAAATTACCTGGATACTTTATTGGACCTGCCGTGGAATGAATATTCTACCGATAACCTGGATCTGAAAAGAGCTGCAAAAATTTTGGAGAGAGATCATTTCGGATTGGAAAAAGTGAAAGAACGCATTCTCGAATACCTGGCTGTTCTGAAACTGAAAGGCGACATGAAATCTCCGATCTTATGTTTCTACGGACCACCGGGAGTTGGTAAAACTTCCCTGGGGAAATCAGTTGCTGAAGCTTTGGGCCGCAAATACGTGCGCATGTCCCTGGGTGGTGTTCACGACGAAGCTGAAATTCGCGGTCACCGAAAAACCTACATTGGCGCAATGCCCGGACGTGTGATGCAGCACCTGAAAAAAGCAGGTTCTGCCAATCCGGTATTTGTATTGGATGAGATCGATAAATTGGGAAGAAGCAATCATGGAGATCCTTCTTCAGCTTTGCTGGAAGTTCTTGATCCGGAACAAAATGCAGCTTTCTATGATAATTACGTAGAAACAGAATTTGACCTTTCCAAAGTGATGTTCATCGCTACGGCAAATAGTTTATCTACCGTTCAGGGACCTTTGTTGGACAGAATGGAAATTATCGAAGTAAACGGCTACACGATCGAAGAGAAAATCGAGATCGCGAAAAAGCACTTGCTTCCAAAACAATTGGAAGCACACGGAATTTCTAAGAAAGATTTAAGTGTTGACCGCAAAACCCTGGAACGCATCGTTGAGAATTACACCAATGAATCGGGAGTGCGTGGTTTGGATAAAAAACTGGCAAAACTGGCTCGTCACCGTGCGAAACAAGTGGCTTTGGAAGAGAAATTCTCAGAAAAAATCGATATCGAAGAATTGACAATCATTCTTGGAGCTGGTCGCGAGAAAACAAAATACGACAATAACGATGTACCGGGAGTGGTAACCGGTTTGGCCTGGACAAGTGTCGGCGGTGATATTTTATTCATCGAATCGTCTTTAACGAAAGGGAAAGGGAAATTGACTTTGACCGGAAACCTGGGAGATGTGATGAAAGAATCCGCGGTGATTGCTTTGGAGTTCCTGAAAGCCCACAGCGACTGGCTGGATTTGGAACAAGATGTGTTTGATGAGAAAAATGTTCATATTCACGTTCCGGAAGGAGCAACTCCGAAAGACGGCCCAAGTGCCGGAATCACGATGCTGACTTCCCTGGCTAGTTCCTTTTCGGGCAGAAAAGTGAAAAAGAACCTGGCAATGACCGGAGAAATCACCCTGCGTGGAGAAGTGCTTCCAGTTGGTGGAATCAAGGAGAAAATTTTGGCAGCAAAACGCGCCAATATCAAAGAAATCATTTTGTGTGAACGCAACCGAAAAGACGTGGAAGAAATCACAGCTGACTATGTCAAAGGATTGAAATTCCATTACGTGAAGAAAATGAAAGAGGTCATTGATTTGGCCTTGGAGAAAAAAGGAAAATAAGAGAATGGCTCGTCAATCGACGAGCCATTTTTTTTACCACAGATACACAGATTTTTTGCTCGGCTAATGCTTACGCTGAAGCTTCAGCATAGGCGCACCGCACTCGCTTTTTTTTGGAACAGAAATTATTGTAAGCTTCACACAGAAGAGGCGACTGGTAAGCGCCTCCAAATATTTGTGTATCTGTGGGAATTATATTTGCACTAATTTACATTCATTGACGCGTGGTTAAAACAAAGAAATCCATCTTTGTTCCAAACCAAATCCCATGTCAATAACACTGCGAAATTTATCTTTAGTTGTTCTCATCTGCATCTGCACAATCTCGTGCGGAGTTAGTACTAAAAATTCGGTGAATCCTTCTCCAATCCGAAAAGAATCGGTGGTAGAAAAGATGAAGGAGCTGGATGCTTCTCCTGTAGAAGAACGTATCGCATGGTATCACAAACTCAAAAAGGAATATCCGGATACCTACGATTTCCGGAATGAAACAGAATTGACTTTATACGGTTATGCCTTACTTTGGTCGGGAAAAACTACTGAGTCTATTGCGATCTTCCGGTTGCTTGCTGCCGAATTCCCGGAGTCGTCAAATGTTTACGATTGTTTGGGTGATGCTTACCTGGCGCATGCGGATAGTACTCAAGCCTTGGAGAATTACCAAATCTCCCTAAAAATGGATCCGGAGAACTTTCATGCGGAAGACCAAATCCAGTTGATCCGTTTTCCAAAAACCAGTTTCCCGACTTCTCAGGAAAAGTTCGCTAAAATCTTCACCGCCGAAGAATACAAAACTGATTTGGATGAATTGGGACAGCTGTTACTTAAGATCCATCCCAACGCACTCAAGTTTATTTCAAAAGAAGCATTCCTGGAAGTCATTGAAGCGAAGAAAGCATTGATTACTGATCAAACGACTTACAGTGAATTTACCTGGCATTGCAGTGAAATTGTTGCAAGTGTTCATTGTTCACATACTTCCGGCGGATTTTACTACGAGAATGAAATGCTGCCGGCTGGTTTCCGCTTCCCGCTGCAAACGCATTTGGTTGATGGGCGTTTATACGTAATTGATCCGCTTAGTAATGCTGACAAAGTCAAAGTAAAGGATGAAATTACACAGATTAACGGAATATCTGTTTCGAAACTCATTACATTGATTTACCCGCATATTTCTACGCAGGGGTTCATTCAAACTACCAAACGTCATGTTTTCAACTGGTGGTCAACCGGAATGATTGCCTATGCGCTCGACCTTCCTCAAAAATATACAGTTACTATTGCCGGAAAGGACAAGCCCATCGAATTAAATTCCATTGAATCGTTCACAGCACCTTATGACGATCCACTGCACCAATGCCGCGGACTTTGCCTGGATGTTCGGGAAGATAAAACGGCTGTGCTGACCATTGAGTCCTTCAATTATTACCCCTGGAGTAATCTGGCCGAATTTGAGCAGTTTATGGACAATTCCTTTAAAGAAATCCGGCAGAAAGGGGTGAAAGATTTGATTATCGATGTGCGTTATAATTTTGGAGGATCATCAGAATCGAGTATTTATTTACTGAAATATCTCGCTAAAAAATCATTTGTTTATTACTCGAGATCTGAATTCAAAGGAAAAACCCAGCCTTTATATGGAGAAAATGAAATTCGTCCGTTTAAGAATCGGTATGAAGGCCGGCTTTGGTTTCTGATCGACGGAGTGGGGAACTCCACAACCGGACATTTTATGTCGCTGGTCAAAGACTGGAAGCTCGGAACTATTGTGGGAGAAGAATTGGGTTCCAACCAGTTCTGTTCAGCCGGACAAAAGATCTGCAGGCTCAAAAACACCAAAATGCTTGTTTTCATAGCGGATAACACCCATGAATCTTCGGCGACCTCGCTCCCGGATGAAACAGGAGTTTTACCGGATTACTACGTTAGCCAAAGCATAGCAGATTATTTTGAAAGAAGGGATGTGGTGAAAGAATACGTTTTCGATCTGATCCGAAAGAAGTGAGTAAAAATAAAGAGACTGCTTTCGCAAGTCTCCTTATTTGATTTAGGTGTAGGTAGAAATCGGTGTCTAGGCGCTGTAACGCTTTCTTATCAGGGGTTTCAGTTTTTTCTCTTTTATTCACCGGATGGATCGGGCATCGGTACTCCCGACAACGGTTCTTCATATGGAGCAATCTCTCCTTCAACAATCATTTCTCCGGGAACGATCGGAGCTTCACCGGTTTTGACGTTGCATTTAGCTGATTCTGCTTTCAAGGTCAGGATCAGTTTCTTGCCTCTTGCAAACGATTCCATGTTTTGCCGGTGAAGTGTGTCTGCAACATGGTTTTTTGCCAGGTAGATCAAATCGAAGGTTTCTTTCTTCAGGTCTTTTTTGGTGACAGTTAAGGCAAAATTTCCGTTTTCATCTGTATATCCTTTCAGGATTGTTTTTCCGTCCTGTTGAATTTCCACAGGCGATTTGGCCAAAGGCTTTCGGGTATTTTCATCCTTCAGCTGACCACTGATGGTCATCGGGAATTTCAGTTTCTTAAATGCTTTTTGTTTCACAATTGCTGCATCATCCGGTGCCGACTCACAGGATGAGATGATCGGTCCCAAAAAACCAAGTATACCCAATAACGATAATCCCACCCGATAGGAAGCATTGGACAATGCAACATGTGAAGTTTTTGAACTGATTTGGTGACTATGAAAAATTCCGCAAACCTTTCCCGGGTTCGACGTAATGACCTGTTTGATTTCATCGTTGGTCTTCTGACGAAAATCTGTCAGGACCTTTTCACAGCTTGAACAATAATAACCGCCGTCAAGTTGTTTCATCCGCGTATGCGACTGATTACAAGGTAATGACATGATCGGTTTACTCATAACTGTAGTTTGATGAAATGAAAGTAAAAATTAATTGATTCCGCAATTTGGAAAAAATGTAAAGTGTAGCTTTGTTTGATTTTGAGGTTAATCTGGCAATTTAAGTAACACAGAAAAATGAGTAATGCGGGAAAAATATGGAGGGTTTTACCGATAGCTCACAACTTATGTAGTAATTTTATCAGGAAAGAATATCAGACGATGAGAAAATTGAACAGCGTTTCGCTTGAAGAGATCAATAAGTATTCAAAAAACACTTTGCTGGGACATTTGGATATCAAATGTGTGGAAATCGGTGAAGATTATATCGTGGCGACCATGCCGGTAGACCACCGCACGCATCAGCCTATGGGTTTATTGCACGGTGGAGCGAGCGCTGCTTTGATCGAGTCAATTGGTTCCATCGGTTCTACTTTATTGATTGATCTGAGCAAGGAAGCTCCTGTTGGAATTGAAATCAATGCCAATCACATTGGAAGTGTGAAAACAGGTTCTGTGAGAGCAATGGGAAAAATTGTTCATGCGGGTTCAAGAACACATATCTGGCAGGTAGATATTTTTGACGAATCCAATGATCGTCTGATTTGTACAGGTCGTTTAACCGTAATGATAGTTCCCCACAAGTGAAAGATTTACTGATATACAGATTGCCTAAAGAAACTGTACCTGTTCTCAAAAGAGGTACTTTTTCCATCTTGAAAGAAGGAGAGAAGCCTTCTGGTTTCGTTGTTTCCGATTTTCTGCATGAGCGCACTTTTCATTTCAGTGCAACTGCCGAATTGGATTCGGATTTTGACTTTCATTACGGAAAAGAAACTCCTGTAGTTATCTCAAGAAGAGATTACCAGATAGAAGCACAGGCTTTTTTGAATTCCTTTCCTTTGCTGGGTGTTGAAAAAGGAGTTTTCTCACGAATCAAGCAGACGCCGTTTTCAGGAGAGAAAGCAGTTGACTTGTTCCACATTTTGGAAAATACCTATCCCAACGCTTTTTGCTACCTCATCTCTTCCGCTGAGTTCGGAACGTGGATCGGGGCAACACCGGAGTTATTGATGAACCAGGAAGGAATGGTTTGTAAAACTGTTGCTTTGGCCGGAACTCACGGTGAAAATGAAGAACACGAATGGACTCCGAAAGAGCTGGAAGAACATGCTTTTGTGGTGGATGCTATCAAAGAAACTTTGGAACGGAACGCATGTGTGGAAATTGAATCGGAAGGGCCGTATGTGGTTTTGGCTGGTCCTGTTCAGCATTTGAAAACAGATTTCAAAGCATTACTTACAAAACCCAATGCCTGGTCGATTGCTTTGGATCTCCACCCAACTCCGGCTGTTTGCGGCACTCCGCGGAGAAATGCCATAGAAGCCATTGCAAGCAGAGAAATGCACAACCGCGAATTGTATACCGGCTTTATCGGCTTATTTGAAGAGGGAAATACGAACCTGTTTGTCAATTTGCGTTGTGCACAGTTGTTCCGTGATAAAGCATTCCTGTATGTTGGTGGCGGTTTCACCATGGATTCAATTCCGGACCTGGAATGGGAAGAAACGGAACACAAGGCTGAAACCCTGATGCGGGCCATGAAGAAAATTTAAATGGCTTTTAACTGCCGGATCAAGCATTTGTCCAACAATCCGATTAATTTCGCCGAAGTTTTTAATGATTACTGAAACTTATGAAGATCCTCGCTTTTGCTGCTTTAAGCACATTTTGTTTGCTATTCAATACAACTCAAGCTCAAAATTTAAAGCCTGAGAAAGCGGTTTCCCTGCAACTGGACATTCCTCCTGTGAATCTTGATTACATTGGGAATACACGAATCCATGTTGATCCGATTCTAAATGATTCGTACAATATTCGGGGAATGTTTATTCAAAAGTTCAACACACGGATATATACTTTCGTAACTTCTGTGGAAGCAAGCGACATGTATTTTACTTTTTCAATAAATCACATCACGAAGAAGAACATGGTTTCATCCACGTCTACTTCTACCAGTACGGATAAGAAAGGGAATAAAACTACCACCACGACTTATCGTTACGATGGAGAAGAGCAGATCGATTTGGTGCTTACTCTGAACCTGGCAAATGGTACAACCGTAAAATCTTACCGCGAATCCGGCAACAGTCAATATTCCGGAACTTCCACAAAAGATTACGAGCATGCACGAACAGACTATTACAACAATAAATCAAAAAAGATCTTAAGTACGATTGAAGATTTGGTTGGAAGAGCATATTCTAGAGTAAGTTCAGATTACCTGATTGGGAATAGGAATATTGATTTATACGCAATTGGTGCAAAATCCAGGAAACAGGATTATTCAGACCTGAATCGTGCAGGGGAATTGTTTACGAAATGGGTAAATACCAATCCGACTGATCAAACTGCGCCGGAAATTGTGGAGGCATTGAAATTATACGATGAAGTAATGATGGAATACGAACCGCAGGGATCCAAGAAAAATCGTGTAAACAACGAGATTGCCGCAGTTTGCTATTACCAAAAAGCATGCGTGGAATTTTATTTGAAGAACTACCGGAAAGCAGAAGAATTGATCCTGAAATCGGAATCATTGGACAAACGGATTCATTTCAGCCAGGAAAACATGAAGGACCTGGTGAAGTTACTGAGGGACCGAAAGGTATTTAATTAAATAGTTCAATAGTTCAATAGTTCAATAGTTCAATAGTTCAATAGTAACTTATTTAAATACTTGGAACTCTTTGAACAATTTTTGAACTTTTTGAACCCTTTGAACCCTCAAAGAAGCTAAATTTGTATCATGATTTCAAGTGCAAAATTGGAAGTACAGCTACTTATTGATGGCTGTAAGAAAGTAGGGGTAACACACGTGGTTATTTCTCCGGGATCCCGAAATGCTCCGTTGAGTATTGCTTTTGATGAAGATCCTCACTTCCAGGTTTTTGTTGTTCCGGATGAACGCGTAGCAGCATTCTATGCACACGGAATGGCTCAGAAGCTGAAGAAGCCGGTAGTGATTACCTGTACTTCGGGTTCGGCACCTTTGAATTATTATCCGGCTATTGCAGAAGCATTTTACCAGGAAACTCCACTCATCGTTATTTCTGCCGACAGGCCTTTAGAATGGGTGGACCAGGGAGACGGACAAACCATTCGGCAGGAACGCGTGTTTGACCAAATGGTCCTGAAAAGCGCGCAGTTGAACGAAATTCATTCGGATAATCAGCGCTGGTATTTTGAGCGCAATTTATCGGAAGTCCTGCAGGCGGCAATAGGCAGCAGAAAAGGACCGGTTCATTTGAATGTTCCTTTCTCAGAACCCCTTTACGAAACGACAACAGATATTCACATCCTGAAAAACTGGGTAGAATTAGCTGAAACGGAAGCTGCTTTATCGAAGAACAGTAAAGCCAGGCTGCAAACGCTGTGGAATAATTCGGAAAAACGACTCGTTATAGTTGGACAGCATCAGAAAGACTCAGACTTACAGGATATTCTGGAAAAACTGGCGTTAGAAGGTTCTACGGCTATTTTGGTGGAGCATACTTCCAATATGTACAGCCCTTATTTCGTTTCTAATTTGGATCGAACATTGAACATCATCCCGGAGTCAGAATTAAAAAACTTTCACCCGGATTGCATCCTAACAATAGGCGGAGCAATCATTTCTAAAAAAATCAAGGTCTTTTTGCGTCAATCCAAAGCGCCTGTCATTCGTTTCGGAGTAGATTTCCCATTTATGGATACCTATCAGAATTTACGCTTTACGGCGGCGATTCCTGCTTTGACGGGATTAGAAACGATATTGGAATTCGTGCAAAGCAACCCGCATAAATCGCGTTTCGGTTTTGCCTGGAAGAAAATGGACCAGTTTGGTTCCGATGATCAAAAACAGGTTTGCGCAGCGCAGCCCTGGAGCGATTTGAAAGCCATGGAATTCGTCATGGATGTGATCCCCGAATATTGCAACCTGCACATTTCAAACAGTTCACTGATTCGATACGCCTTATTGTTTGATCCGATCAGAACAGTGACCTATTGGTGTAACCGCGGAACAAGCGGAATTGACGGAAGCAGTTCTACAGCAGTTGGTTCGGCCATTGTCTCTCCGAATGAAGCACATGTGCTGGTAACAGGAGATCTGTCGTTTTTTTACGATTCCAATGCGTGGTGGAGTAAATACCTTCCTTCCAACCTGAGAATTGTTCTAGTAAATAATGGTGGTGGAGATATTTTCAATATTATTCCCGGTCCCAAATCCACCAATCAATGGAAGAAGATCTTTGTTGCCGAGCAGGAATTGGATGCAAAAGATATTGCTGCTACTTACGGCATGGATTATTTCCTGGCAGCTTCTCAGTCAGATTTGGATGAGAACCTTGAAGCGTTCTTCGGTGAAAGTACCAATGGGAAACCAAAGCTTTTGGAGATCAATACGATGAAGGAATCCAATAGCACCATCCTGGAAAATTACTTTAAGGCTTTTAAGAAAAGAGTATAAAGTTCAAAATTGACTTTAGAAATAAATTGAACACTTCAACTTTTTGAACATATTGAACTTGAAAGAAGAACAAAGGGAATCCAAACTGCTAAAAACTACTACGAAAAAGACAGCTGGACTCCCTGATTGGTTTGAATGCCTCTTAATAGGGCAAGGTTCAATAATGCTAATGTAAGTAAATCAGTTATTTAAAACAAAATTTAAAATCCAAAAAATCTGTTAAAAATGAAAAAAATCACAAATCCATTTTTTATAGTTTAAATGAGATTAAATTTGTCCCAAAAATAGAAAAGTGGATTTTGAGATATTAGCAACCGGCACCGGAATTTTTTACTTAGTTGTTTTAACGCTGTTGGAGATCGTATTGGGAATTGATAATATCATTTTCATTTCCATTATTACCGATTCTTTAGTAAAACAAGATCAAAGAAAGGCCCGTCTTCTGGGACTTAGTTTGGCATTAATTATCCGCTTGCTCTTGCTTAGTGTGGTTTCCTGGATCATGCAATTGGACCAAAACTTTTTATTTAAAGGAGTAGAATGGCTGCATTATTTTCCATTCACGGAAGAAAAAATTACCGGACATAGTTTGGTGTTGCTGATCGGAGGACTTTTCCTGATCTATAAGTCTGTTGGAGAAATGCACTCCAGTATTAGAGGAGCTCACGCAGAAGCAAAAAAGAAGAAAAAGGTCCGCTTGGGAGCGGTTGTCCTTCAAATCGTGGCAATTGACTTCATTTTTAGCTTTGACTCTGTTATTTCAGCAATTGGAATGACCAATGATATTCGTCACGAATCACATGGACATAATCCGTTTATCATTATCGTTTTGGCGGTTATTATATCTATGATCATCATGCTGATCTTTGCTAGACCGATTGCAAACTTCATCAATGCACGACCTACGATCAAAATGATCGCTTTGGGATTCCTGGTAACAATCGGAGTATTGTTGATTGCAGAAGCTTTTGGTCAGCACATTCCGAAAGGATATATCTACTTCGCCATGTGTTACGCCCTGTTGGTTGAGTTTCTCAATATTCGCATGCGCAAAAACAACAAGGAGCCGGAACAGTGACACCAGCCGAAATTCTTGCCATTCTTGGTATTGGAAACCTGGATGAGGTAGAAGATGCTTTGGAATCGGAGCTTTTTGAAATCCGGAAAACCATTCTTGCAAAACCTTTGTTGAGATTGACCCTGAAGTCAAAACTGACGCGTTTGAAACTTCTGGCTGAGATAGCTTCCATTCAAAAAATATTCCCGGAAACGGAAGTAATTTCGGTTACTTACGACTCATCCGAAACGAAGGAAGCCCTGGATCTTTGGGAGAAGTATATGAAAGCCAGAAGCCATTGGAAAATGGTATTTACGCAAACTCAAACTCCGACCGGATTGATTTCAATTTTGGAAGAAGGCCTGAAAATGGAAGCTGCTTTTTCGGAACAATTTGTTTTGACAGATTGGACAGATGAAGAACCTGTTTTCGGAGTAGAGCCCGATCCCATGTTGATCCAAAACGGTTTGAAGCAGGCTGCTGTAAATGGCTGGCTGACTTTCGAAGATCTGGAAAAGAATAAAAGTGAATTGGGAAAAGACTTCTTACTAGCATTAAAGCGATTATCTTTGTTGCCGAAATACCTATAAAAATGAGTGAAGGAACCTTTGATAAATTGAGAGAACAATTAAGCTTGGAAGAATGGCCGAGTGTCTATTTATTTAAGTTTATTGTGCCCAATACTCCTCATTTAATGGCACAGACGGCTGCTTTGTTTGATGAAACAGCACAAATTCAGTTTCATGAATCCAGTAATGGCAAGTTTGTCAGTGTAAGTGTGAAAGAAATGATGCTGGACGTGGATTCAATCATTGAAATTTATGAAAAAGCTCAGGTAATCCCGGGAATAATTTCCTTGTAAACTATGAAAAAAAGATCCCTTTTGACCTTAGTTGGTCTTAGTCTCCTGATTACCTTATTGATTTTGTTTCGTGTGAATTTTGTGAAAGGAATTCGCACCTGGGAAAGCAAAGTACTTGGAACGATGATCGCTTTGATCGCTGTTTTGATGCTTTATTTAGCTTACAAAGCCGTGATCAAACGTTTCACCAGAGGAGCTTTGAAGAAAGAAGACTATGCTTTGCTGTTTGACCTGGAAAATAAAGTCCAGGGCAGCGAGGTCGAATTCTATTTCACGATCGAACAATCTAAAAAAGTTGTGTTTTCAATTTTGAATGAAAAAATGGAAGCAATTAAAGTCGTTCAGGATAAAGAATTTCCTTCCGGGGGGCACATTGTCCGCTTTGATGTGAAGGAGCTGAATAACGGAGTTTATTTCTATTGCCTGGAGACAGATAATCAGAAAACAATGAAGAAAATGTTTGTTCAGCATGACAATCTGACAGTGTAAATTGTCTTGGCAAAGCTTTTGACAAACAAAAACAAATAGTAACTTTAGACCGACGAAAGAAGTCACACAAAATTGAAACAATTATGGCATTAGAAATCACAGATGCAAACTTTGAAGAGCTTGTATTGAAATCAGACAAACCGGTAATGGTAGACTTTTGGGCAGAATGGTGTGGTCCATGTCGCTTAATAGGTCCAATCGTTGAAGAAATGGCAAATGAATACGACGGTAAAGCAGTTATTGGTAAAGTAAATGTTGACCTGAACCCGGGAGTATCCGCTCAGTTTGGAATTCGTAATATCCCTACGATCATTTTCGTAAAAGGTGGAGAGATTGCTGACAAATCAGTTGGTGCTGTTCCAAAACAGCAATTGACTGCTAAGTTAGACGCATTAATTTAATTTAGAATTCATTGATAAAAAAGGTCCGCTAGTCGGACCTTTTTTTTGAAATTCACACGCACATACATGAAGAATTTTTGGAGACGCCTGCGCATTTACGGATTAGGCTTTGGAGTTGGACTGATTATGGTTTTTTTCTTTTTCAGAAACCGCGGTTGTTCCTGGATGCCTGAAAACAGAGTAAAGAATACCTTTATGGGGAAAGTACTTGTGATTTCAGAAGCAAATCAGCGCATTTTTGACAAACATCGCCTGAGTGATTCGATGATCGTTTCTTTTTTGAATGACGGTTCCGTTGAATTTGGGTCGAGCAAGAAACAAGGCAATTTGAAAGTCTACAAGATTGAAAAAGAGGTAGAAGGAAAAAACGTTGAATTGTGGTTTTCCATGCCTGAAGATGCATTCGTTGCAGAAGCTTCCTGGCCAAAAGGGTCTATTCAGAAATTTAAAAACACAACCGTTGGGCTGGGTCGAATGATCCATTTTCCAAATGTGAAAAGTTTCATTTTCCTGAATGATACGGATGATCTGGCAGAACAAATGGATGAGTTTGGTATCAAAGATGAAGCGCATGTTCAGTACTTATTGGAAAAATCCGGGTTAATCGATTTTTCAAAATCTCAGTTGGAGGCAGAACCTTCTCCCATGCAATTTGTACTTTTACCTCGTGCAAACGGCGATACACTTACTTCCAGAACAAGCTGGTTTAAGGATCATATCGAGTTTTATGAATTGAAGAATGATTAGTCAATCATTCGTGTTGTTTCAACACAATTACCTGTTAATAAATATGCCTTAACACTTACGTAACCTAAAGGTTTTTACTACTTTTGTCCCATGGAATTTTCAGCGCTGCAAATAGCTACGATACTGAACGGTGAAGTCGTTGGCAACTCGGATGTTACAGTTACTGGCTTAGCTAAAATTGAAGAAGGATCTACAGGCACGCTTTCGTTCCTGTCGAACCCTAAATACGAAGAATATATTTACACAACGCAATCAAGTATCTGCATTGTAAATAAAACTTTTGAACCTTCAAAAGAACTCCCGAAAACATTAACCTTGGTCAAGGTGGATGATGCGTATGCATGTTTCGCGAAATTGCTGGAAGTTTACAACCAGATGCGCCAAAAGCAGCCGAAGATTGAGACCCCTTCATTTATTTCCGAATCAGCAAAAGTTGGTGAAGGTTTATACCTGGGAGCATTTGCATACATCGGCGAGAATACAACCATTGGAAATAACGTAAAGATTTACCCGCAGGCTTATATCGGAGATGGAGTTGTTATCGGCGACGATTGCACGATCCATGCAGGAGTGAAGATTTATGCGGACACGAAAATTGGAAATCGCTGCATATTGCATGCCGGTGTTGTTATCGGAAGCGATGGTTTCGGTTTTGCGCCGGATGAAAAAGGAGTTTTCTCTAAAGTTCCTCAAATCGGAAATGTGATTTTGGAAGACGATGTAGAAATCGGTTCTAATGCAACAATTGACTGTGCTACAATGGGTTCTACCATTCTTCGTCAGGGTGTCAAAATTGATAATCTGGTCCACCTGGCTCATAATGTGGAAGTTGGACATCATTCAGCTATTGCCGCTCAGGCAGGTGTGGCGGGGTCAGCAAAAATTGGCAAACACGTCATGATTGGTGGGCAGGCTGGGATCAGCGGGCATTTGCATGTGGCTGACGGAACGAAAATCGTTGCTCAATCCGGAATTCCAAATACCGTCAAAAAAGCGGAAGTGCTTATGGGATCTCCTGCCATTCCAATGGATGATTACAAGAAATCATTCGTCGGATTCAGAAGACTTCCAATCATCATTAAGAAATTATCAGAATTAGAAGATAAAATTAAAACCCTTTCAAAATCTGCAGAATAATATGTCGGACAAACAATTCACCCTTAAAGAAAAGCTTACGTTCAATGGTGTAGGTTTACACACCGGAGAAGCAGTGGTAATGGAAATTCATCCTGCTGCTGAAAATCATGGATATAAATTCCAGCGATTGGATGTAGACGGTCAGCCGATTATTAAAGCAGACGCAGATTTAGTAGTTGCTACGGATCGCGGAACGACATTGGAATCAAATGGTGCTAAGGTTTATACGACAGAGCATGTTTTGGCAGCTTTGTACGGAATGGAAGTGGATAACGCATTGATTACACTTACCGGCCCTGAGATTCCGATCATGGATGGATCTTCTCTTCCTTTTGTGAAGGAAATTCAGCGTGTTGGAAGACAAGAGCAGGATGCAGAGCGTTTGTACTTTGAATTGACTGAAAACATCAAGTGGGAAGACGAAGAGCGTGGTATCCAGTTTTTAGCAGTTCCGGATGAAAATTACCGGTTAACAGTTATGGTGGATTACAATTCGCCGGCTTTAGGTACACAGCATGCCCACATGTATCACCTCGGAGATTTTGAAAAAGATATCGCAGCCTGCAGAACTTTCTGTTTCCTTGGGGAGTTGGAATTCCTGGCTAAAAATAACCTCATCAAAGGTGGGAGTTTAGACAACGCAATCGTACTGGTTGAAAGAAACGATGTGTCTGAAGAAGAATTGGACCGTTTGGCAAAATTACTTGGAAAAGATAAATTGAAAGTCAATTACGACGGAATTGGTGTTTTGAACAGCTTGAAACTGCAGTTCGAGAATGAGCCGGCTCGTCATAAATTATTAGATATTGTTGGGGATTTGGCTTTGGTTGGCCGATTCATCAAAGGACATATCCTGGCAGCACGTCCGGGGCATTCGGGGAATACGCGTTTTGCTAAAGTTCTGAAAGAAGAAATTAAGAAGCAGGAGAAAGGTCCGCGTTCGTTTGATTTAACGCGTGAACCATTGTACAATATCAATGATATTGAGCGTATGCTTCCTCACCGTTATCCATTCTTATTGGTTGATAAGATCATGGAGCTCACGGACGAAAAAATCGTGGGTGTGAAGAACGTAACCATGAATGAGCCTATGTTCCAGGGACATTTCCCTGGGAATCCGGTGTTTCCGGGAGTACTTCAAATCGAAGCAACAGCTCAGTGCGGAGGTATTTTTGCATTAAGCAAAGTAGAAGATCCACATTTGTATTCTACCTACTTTATGAAAATTGATAATGTGAAATTCAAACAAAAAGTTATCCCGGGAGATACTTTAGTGTTTGAATTAACGTTAATTTCACCTATAAGACGTGGTTTGGTCCATATGCATGGAAATGCTTATGTAAACGGGAAACACGTGATGGAAGCAGAAATGCTTGCACAAGTCATTAAAGATAAAGTAGAAGCATGATTAGTCCACTAGCACAGGTTTCTCCAAGCGCAAAATTAGGAGAAGGGGTAATAATAGAACCATTCAGTACGATTTACGACGATGTTGTCATTGGAGCAGGAACGAAGATCCATCCGAATGTAACGATATATCCGGGTGCTAGAATCGGGGAAAATTGTGAAATTTATCCGGGAGCCGTTATTGCAGTTATTCCACAGGATTTGAAATTTGACGGGGAATATACCACTGTTGAGATCGGTGACAGAACTGTGATCAGGGAATGTGTAACCATTCACCGCGGAACAAAAGATATGTGGAAAACAACTGTTGGGAACGACTGCTTGTTGATGACTTACGTGCATATTGCACACGATTGTCAGATCGGGAATAATGTGATCATGGCAAGTTATTCCGGTTTATCCGGACATTGCACGGTTGGAGATTATGCTATTTTGGAAGGACGTTGTGGTTCCCAGCAATTTATCCAGATTGGTGCGCATGCATTCGTCGCAGGCGGATCATTGATCCGCAAAAACGTTCCTCCGTATGTGAAGTGTGCACGTGAGCCGATTACATTTGCAGGAATCAATTCCGTTGGGTTGAGAAGACGTGGTTATACAGATGAACAGGTGCGTGAAATCGAAGATATTTACCGCATTATTTTCGTTCAGAACAGCCATGTTACCAAAGCATTGGATATCGTAAAAGACACCATTCCGGATTCTCCGATCAGAAGAGAAATCTTATCGTTTATCGAAGCTTCGGATAAAGGAGTGATTAAAGGATTGATATAACAATTGTTTCTTGGAAATTAATTGTAAATTAGTTTAACTGGCTTATTTCAATGCTATCAAAGAAAACAAAATATGCACTACATGCTTTGACCTATTTGGCAAAGAAGGAAGGGAATGAGCCAACTTTGATCCTTGAAATAGCAGAAAACGGGCATATTCCCCGAAAATTTTTAGAATCTATTTTATTGGATTTGAAAAAGCAGGGGATCCTGAATTCCAAAATGGGAAAAGGCGGAGGTTACTTTTTAAGACAAACTCCGGCGCAAATTCAAATATCCACGATCATTCGACTTTTCAACGGTCCGATTGCCTTACTTCCATGCGTTAGTTTAAATTATTACCAACGCTGTGATGAATGTACGGATGAAAAGACCTGCGGATTAAATAAAGTGTTTATCGACGTTCGAAACGAGACACTGCGCATTTTAGAAAACAAATCAATTCAGGATATTGTCAATCAGGAATTGTAATCAGTCGGTCCCGCCTGGGCGGACAAGTGCGGCTGAATAAGAACAAACAATCAAAGTGGTACACAGAAATCAAATTATTGAAGTAAAGATCGACGATTTTGCATTTGGCGGTCAGGGTCTTGCGCGCTTGAAATCAGAAGAAGGAACAGATTTTATATGTTTCGTTGAAAATACGTTTCCCGGACAATTCGTAAGAGCTCGCGTTGACAAGAAAAGAAAACGCCATGCCGAATGCAAGTTGCTGGAAGTATTGGAACGTTCTCCTATGGAAAGAGCATTGCCTTACCAGGAAATTTCCGGTGCACCTTATTTGTTTGTACCTATTGAACTTCAACAGGAATACAAGAAAAAGTCTACCCTGGACGTTTACCGCAAGATTGGCCGCATTCCCGATCCGAATAGCTTATTTGACACTTTTATCTCTTCACCGGAAGTTTTCTTCTACCGGAATAAAATGGAATACAGTTTTTCCTGTATTGAACATGTTCCCGAAACCGGCGAAGAAATTGACGATGCTTTTGCCCTTGGGTTTAAACGAAGAGGAACCTGGTGGAAAGTGGAGAACCTGAATAAACCAAGCGGATTATTCGATGAGCAATGGGAAACGATTCTGCCGGAATTCAGGGATTTATTGAAATCATTCGGACTTCCTGCGTGGCATCCGCCAAAGAAAGAAGGTTTCTTCAGACATATTGTTGTCAGAAAATCTTTTGACCAGGACCAATTGCTTTTACACATCGTAACCAGTTCTGTTGGGATCAGGAAATTTGACAAGAAGCAGGTCGTTGCATTTTTGACCGAGAAATTGGGAAAACGCCTGGCCGGAGTTTGGCATACGATCAACGACAATATTGCCGACAGGGCAAAGATCGAGAACGGAACAAGCGAACTGCTTTATGGAGAATCTGTTGTAGTAGAAAAAATGCTGGGATTATCCTTTGAGATCAGCATGGAAAGTTTTTTCCAGACCAACCCGAAAAGTGCCGAACGATTGTACACCAAAGCCATCGATTATGTTTGCGATCATGCAAAAGACGGCGGAGTGATCATGGATTTATTCTGTGGAACAGGAACAATCGGTCAGTTGGTGGCACAGCGTGTGAATGCCGGAGAAATCATCGGAGTTGACATCGTGGAAGAAGCAATTGAAGATGCCAAACGCAATGCGAAACGAAATAATTTGCATCATTTGAATTTCTTCGCAGCAGATGTGGGGAAATTCCTTTCCCTGCATCCGGAATATTTAAATCGAATAGATACAATCGTATTGGATCCGCCAAGGGCCGGAATTGCTCCGAAAACGCTTCAGAAAGTGATTGCATTGGGAGCTTCCCATTTGGTTTACATTTCCTGTAATCCTTCCACACAAGCGCGTGACACAGAAACATTGGAACAAGGAGGTTATAAACTGACGAAACTTTCTTTGGTGGATCAGTTTCCGCATACCAGTCACATTGAGGCTATTGCGGTTTATGAAAAGATATAAACACGGTAGGCACGCGATGCGTCGCGTGCCTACCGTGCAACAAAATCAACAAACAAAAGGAATCACCGCTTTTCTGTCTTTCGGATAATCTTCAAAGGTCTTTTTGTACCATTTATGATTTGCAAGAGCTCTTGGGAACAAGTTGCAGAAGGTGAAGAATGCAAAGCAAAATGCCGGAAGATTCCAGCACAGAATTGCAAAGCCGATCCATTCCAGTAATTCGCCGCCTAAATTTGGAGCAGAAATGTAGTTGAAGGGTCCGCCATACGGGATTTTATAGCCGTCTGTCGGATGCTTTCTCAGGTTGATCAAAACAGTGTCCGAATAGATATTCGTAAACATCCCGAATACGAACAGGAAGCCGCCAACTATGAATTGCCAGGAAGTGAACCAGTCATTGGTGTAAGACGAAAAATGGCTCAGGTAATAACCGATCAGGAAACCGTTTGCCAGGTTGTGGAACATGGCCATTCCAACAATACTTACCGGGATTTGTTTTCCTTTGGTGCGCGTTCTGAAAGGGTAAATGAAACTTCTATTGATGTAATGTGCGCTGAACAAGCCAACAATCGTCCAGTCAACTGCTGAAAGTGTTTTGGGGCCTGTGAGAATGAACGAATAAAGAACGATTAATACAAATCCTTCCATGATCACCCAGCCCCAGCGGTTCGACATCAACGGTCCCCATTTGGAATTGGTGAATTTTCCGTAAGGTGCATCTTTGAACTGCAGACCTAAAAAAGCAATGATTCCAACACCAATCCAGGCGCAGCAGAAGTAATTGAAAGTTTCTTGTGTCATAAGAGTTGTATCAGTGATTCTCGTGATGCCAAGATAATAAATCTTTCATCGTTTCATCAACCGGACGTGGATTATGTCCCAAATCCCGTCTTGCTTTCTCAGAATCAATGAATTTATTCCCGAATTCAAGAATTTCGATGCTCTCTTTGGTCAAAGAAGGATCCTGCTTCATGATCTTGTAATACCTTCCGATGAAAGGCAGGAAGGTTTTCACTAAACCGATCGGAACCTCGAAACACGGAATGCGTTTATTGGAAACGGTTGCAACCACCCGTGATAACTCTTTCAAGGTGTAGTAACTTCCGCCGAGAATATAGGATTCACCCAATTGTCCCCGGGTTAGCCCATTGCAGATGGAATTCGCAATATCACGAACATCGACCCAGTTGTAGCCGCCTTTGAACACAAATGGAATCCGTCTTTTCGACATAGCAATAAATGCGTTGTTTTGCTTGCATTTCGCGTAATTCGGCGGGCCGAAAACAGAAGTCGGATTGACAACGATAATAGGTAAGCCTTCTTCGAAGTACTTCCGGGCAATCAGCTGCCCGTCTCGTTTGCTTTTGTCATAGGAATAAGCCGAATCAGAGACAAAACCGCGGGTTTCGTCCATCGTTTCATTAGATGGAAGGTGATCATAAGCATGAACAGAAGAAAGATGGATGATGCGTTTCAGATTGCTTTTCTTGGCAGCTTTCAAGACATTTTCCAGGCCTTCTACATTGATTTTCTGCACATGTCCGTGCGGATCTCCCGTAATTGAAATAATGGCAGCACAATGGATCAGGTAATCACAATCGCTCATCAGTTCAAGAAGTGAACCTTCATCATGGAGCGACCCTTTCAGGATTTCAATTTTTCTGCTTTCCAGGAAGTTGCTTTTGGAATGTACAAGAGCTTTAACGGAGTAGCCGCGTCGGATTAATTCTTCAATGATTGCATTTCCAATATGCCCGTTGCCTCCCGTTATCGCAACTTTCATTATTTTCCTTTTGCTTTGACGATAATCATCACGGTATGCATCAGGATTTTTAGATCCAGGGCAATGGACCGGTTTCTAAGATAGAGCAGATCAAATTTCATTCGCTGGATCATTTGGTCTACATTTTCTGCATATCCGTATTTCACCTGTCCCCAGGATGTAATTCCGGGTCTTACTTTTGTCAATTCCAAAAATTGCGGTTCACGCACTTTGATCTGGTCAATAAAGAATTGTCTTTCGGGTCTTGGACCAACTAAAGACATATCGCCTTTCAATACGTTGAAGAATTGCAGGAACTCATCCAAGCGTGCTTTGCGCATGAACTTGCCGATTGGCGTGATTCGCGGATCATCCGTACTGGAAAGCTGTGGACCGGCCTTTTCTGCATCAATGTACATCGTGCGGAACTTGATGATCTTGAAAGGCTTTCCGTTGAGACCTATTCGTTCCTGGAAAAATAAAATGGGTCCCGGAGAAGATAATTTCACGCCGATTGTAAGGAAAATGTAAACCGGAATCAGTAAAATGATAGCAATAATCGAAAAGAAAATATCAAAAGCACGTTTTGCAACACGCTGCCAGTAAGGCATGACTTCCGCATTGACCTCCATCAAAAGCGCCCCGAAAATGTTATTTAGTTTTACAGAACCGGAAAGAATATCATACATGTCCGGAAGTACTTTGATAACGATGTTTTCGTCGTTAATCCTGGATATGATCGTTTTTAAGCGTTCGTGCTCCGTACTTTCCAATGCAATAATGATTTCCTCAATGCGATTAGCGGCAATGATTTCTTCGAGCTGATCAACATGGCCCAAATAGGGCATTTTGTTTTCCAGCAATTTGTCGATTCCATTCAGGTTTACAAATCCTACAAATTGGTTTCCGCCGCCTTTTTCAATACCTTCTATTTCCTGGTAAATGGCCACTGCTTTTTCGGAACCTCCGATCAGCAAAGTTTTAAAGCCGTCTTTGCGTAAGTGAATTCTTCTGACAAGAATACTTGTAATAACCAGTCGGGTGAAGAAGGTTATTCCAAAATGGAGCAAGGCCAAAGTTAAAAGCGAACGGTAATAGTTGAAGTAAGTGTTCACTTCATCGTCGATCAATAAAGCAAAGAAGAGTACGATTGATCCGAAAATAGTAGCAAAAGCCGTGTAAGAAAGGATCTTAAGGCGATACAACCTGCGAACATCCTGGTAAGTTCCCTGCAGTGTGTAAAACAAAAGCCAGAGTAGTGGAATGAACAAAATACCGTAGTAAAAGGTTTCATTGAAGGAAAACTGTTCGTGCTCGATGTTTGTTTTTCGGTAGTAATAAAATAGTGCCCACGATAAAGCAGCCGCTAAAAAATCACTCGCAATAAATAAACTTCTAAACAATTTTTGCATTCCAACTAAAGATTCTAGAAGTGTACCACTTTAATGTTATCAATATAAACTTCACCGGAACTTTTACCAGTGTTTAACAGCAGTCTAAGGTATTGTTTGTACTTATAGCCGTTAGGAGTATTGGATACAACCTCTTTGAGATCAATATAGATCTTTTTCCAGGCAGCACTTGTTCCCTGCGAACTTGCAGTGTATCCGCCGTGATCTACTACAGATCCTCCAAGCTGGTATTCTAATAATCCTGTTAGAATGGAGTTGGTGTTCTTATAATCGAATTCCAGGTAAATCTCGGCACCGCTTTTTGGAAGAATCTTTGCCTCATCCTGCACCCCAACCCATAGCGAATCTGCGCTCGTTAATGAAACATGTCCATAATTCGACCAGGGGCCGCCACTGGTTTCGACTACCAGGTTTGCATTCTGATTGGAAACCGAAACGTCCTTTATGAATTTGATACTGTTTGTTTCAAAATCTTCGATCCAAAACTTCGTACTTCCAAAATAGCGCGTAATCGGATTAAAAGTATAGGTTTCACCTTCTGCAAGGTCCAGTGTTGTTTCAAAAGGCTCTGCGAAAGGGTAGATTTTTTTAGTAGAAGCCATTCCGTTGTTCTTAATGGCAGGATAGAGACTTACTTTACACGTTCCGGAAGCCAAAACAGGAATTTTGCATGGAAGTTCGAATACACCGATTACTTTACCATCAACGTAAATCCAAACATCACTGAAATTGTGTGTTAAAACTCCCGGATCATTTTCACTACCGACAGAAGCTCCGTTTCCATTGAGTGTCCAATTATTGATTTCAAGCCAGACCGGCAGCGGATTATTTTTCACGCAGCTTGACAATCCGAAAGAAAGCAGAACAAAAAAGTATAAATATTTCATAGATAAGCCTATGTGTAGCTAACGCAAATTTACGTTAATTATTGTCGAAAACCGACAGATGTGCAGATTTCAATTTATCAATAATCCGGTAAGCTACGTCGAGGGCGCGGTAGGCATCGTCAATAGAAACTACAACGGGCTGATTATGAACGATCGAATGGTAGAAAGAGCGCAATTCTTCCTGGATTGCATTCGTTTTGTTAATTTCCGGTTTCAGGGCAGAAAAATTCACATCGTCATTGAGCTGGAAGCTGAAAAACCCGGGTGCTTCTTCGTCTTTTGGTGTGATCATGATCTGGTCCACGGATTGATTCAAAAAGTCGATGACCAAATAACCGGTTTTCTGGAAAATACGCGTTTTCCGCATGTTGTTCAAAGACATCCTGGAAGCGGTCAAATTAGCCACACATCCATTGTCGAATTCCAATCGGACGGAAGTAATATCGGGGGTTTTACTCACCACGCAAACACCGCTGGCAGAAATACGTCTGATCGAAGAGTTGACACAACTCAGCACAATATCCAAATCGTGGATCATTAAATCCAGGATCACGGAAACATCTGTCCCACGCGGATTGTACTGTGCCAGGCGGTGAATCTCAAAAAACATGGGTTGGGAGATCAGGGGTTCTGCGGCACGAAATGCCGGATTGAACCGTTCTACGTGTCCAACTTGTACGATGACTCCGGCCTCACGGGATAGATCCAATAGTGTTTTTCCTTGTTCGACCGTTTCGGCAACCGGTTTTTCAATGAAAACATGCTTGCTGGATCGAATGGCTTTGTAAGCGATATCGTAATGATGTAGAGTAGGAGCCACCACATCCACGCATTCGCAGGCATTGATCAGTTCCTGCATATCATCCCAGCGTTTTATGTGATATTCCGAAATAGTTTTTTCAGCAGATTCATCAGATGGGTCGTAAAAACCAACCAATTCAAATAAATCGGTCAATTCCAGCAGCAGTCGAATGTGGATCCGGCCCAGGTGTCCGGCTCCAAAGATACCAATTTTCAATTTTTTATTGCCCATATACAAATGTAAGGATTCAATAAATCCAATTGGTTGGAAGACTTCTGTGTTATTAACAACGCATGTTTAGTTGAGGAAATGAATTCGAAATGAACTCATTATCTGCTCAATACCAATAAAAAAAGAAAAAAAACAAATTCACTCTAGGAATTTTAATAGAAATACTTAATTTTGCACCACAATACGGAGGTTGTAGCTCAGTTGGTTAGAGCGCTGGTTTGTGGTACCAGAGGTCGCGGGTTCGAGACCCGTCTCCCTCCCTAAAAATAAAAAGGAGAACAATTTGTTCTCCTTTTTTTATGCATTAATTCGTAGCGATCAGTCGCAACTAATTGCTACGAATTCGTTCTCATCCATGTATTCCCTCTTTGAACTCTTCGATCATTTTCTTGTTGAAAGCAGGCAGATCTTGCGGCGAACGGCTCGTAACCAATCCTTTGTCGACCACTACTTCTTCATCGTACCACGCTGCCCCGGCATTCTGCAGATCAATTTTCACCGATTCAAAAGAAGTCAGTTCACGGCCTTTTACCACATTGGCACTGATGAGTACCTGCGGTCCGTGACAGATTGCTGCAACGGGTTTCTTTTCATCAAAAAATCCTTTGACAAAATCCAGCACCTTGTTTTCTCTTCTTAGTTTATCGGGATTGATGACGCCGCCGGGAATAACCAATCCGTCGTATTCGGAAGCTTTTACATCGTCTACAATGTTATCAACCGGGTATTCCTGGCCCCAATTACCATTCGTCCATGCTTTGATCGTTCCGGCTTTCAGGCTCACAATTTCAGCCAGCCAGCCTTGTTTTTCAATAGCTTCTTTTGGTGATTGCAACTCACTCTCCTCAAATCCGTCTGTTGCCAAAATGGCGATTCTCTTGCTCATATCACTCGTTTTTAATTTTGTTTCTACAAGTTACGGGAGAGTAGGCAAGATAAAAACCGGTTGCTGTTAAAGTGTGGTAAAGGATGTTAAATGGATTTTAGCAGGAGGGAATTAGCTTTTCCTTTTTTTTATTTGGCATCATCCTTCATTTCATCTTGGTCGAGCATCCACATCGTCTTCGTACTTCTTGAAGTTGTCCAAATCTTTGTCTTTTAGATTTGGATCATCTTCCAGGATTTGTAATTTCGGGGTTTTCATTTCAACTCCTAAGAATCAAAAAAGGTGCTCTTTTCAGAACACCTTATACTTTATTTATTGTTGTTGAGTTTATTGGAATTAAATGCGGCTATCTTCCTCAAATTGATCTTGCCTATCCTGATCCCATTTGAATTCAATATTAAATTTTCCGTCTGAATTTAAATCAAATAAAAGTTTATTCCAATGTTTAGGGCTTTCATTATTCATGTCAGCATGCACTTTTCGTATTAAGTCTGACAAATCTCCCGGAGCATTTAAGAATTCGCCGTCAGTTGTTTTGTCTGAATAACTGAATTTTAAATTATATCTAACTGAAGCTCCCAATACAAGGATAATTAAAGATGCATCCCTCCATTCTTTTGATGTTGAGGATACAATTGCATCTGCTATTGGTTGAAATAGTTCTTTCATAAGATTTAATTTGGAATATCAATAATGTGTATTCCCTTTTTTTGAATTTTGCAGGAAAGAAGATGAAGATGTTTTGTTTGATAGAAATGAATAGTCGTTTTAGGATCTATGAATAGTGGTGTTCTCCAAATTTCAGGATCAATCTAGGTCATATTTTTTACGCATGTGTGCCAAATACTTTTCTCCGTCGCCCTCGAATACGTCTGTTCCATCAAGCATATACGCTCTCATGAGGAAGTCTTCCGCTTTGTCCTGTTGGTTTAATTCAAACAAGCATTGTCCCAATCTTAGATTAATGAAAGGATTGTCAGTTGCACTTGGTGAATTATATGCATTGTAGAAAGTATCCAATGCCTTTGCACAATCGCCTTTAAGAAACAAAGCATCTCAAATGGCCGCATAGAGCCAGGTACTGGCTTTCCAGTCTGTTTTTGGTTCAGGAACAAGATCCAAAGCTTCATTGAATTTAACTACTGCAGCATCAAATTGATCAGTATTGATTAATTCGTTTCCTTTTTCACTTAATGCTTTAATTTTGTCGTATATATGATCAGCCAATTCCATAGTCTTAATTTTTCCCTTTGTAAAATTTGAAGTATTTCATGGCATCATCTCTTTTCCAAATTCTGCCTTCTGATTTTTCATCTGTAATTGCAAAGTATTTCATCGCTTCTTCCAGATTTCCTACTTCATATGCTGTTTTAGCATAGGTATACTCTTGTTCTCCATGGAATCTTGCAGGATAACAATGCAAAAAGATTTGCGCATATTTCCATGCCTCTTCGTAGTTTTTCAAGTAAAAATATACGTCAGTTAGCCAATCCATAATATAGAAGCTTTCAACATACTGTTCTTTGGGTGAAGGAAGTAAATTCCAGGCTTCTTTAAACATGGAGATTCTATCTTCAACAGTCATCGTATCAGATTCTCGCGCTTCATTTGTTATGCGCTCCACTTCACTTTTTATGGTTTCATCTAATTCCATAATTGTTTGGTTTTAAATCAAAAGTACACAATTCATTAAAATACACAAATGTGCGCATGAATTGATTTAAAATAGTTGTGACGGATCATATCAGATTCCTTCGCATAGGAATTAAGAAAATGAATAGTTGTTTATCCTTGAATAGTGTTTTGTTCCAGGATTTTAGAATCAATCTAAGTCATATTTTTTACGCATGTGTGCCAAATACTTCTCGCCGTCGCCCTCGAATACGTCCGTTCCATCCAGCATGTATGCTCTCATTAGGAAATCTTCCGCTTTTTCCAGTTGGTGCAGTTCAAACAAACATTGTCCCAATCTTAGATTGATGAAAGGATTGTCAGTTGCATCCGGGCAATTATAAGCATCGTAAAGACTGTCTAATGCCTTGGCATAATCCTCTTTCAGAAAATAAGTGTCTCCGATAGCCGTATAGAGCCATGTTGCCGCTTCCCAGTCTGTTTTTGGTTCCGGGACCAGTTCCAAAGCTTCATTAAATTTCACTAAAGCAGCATCAAATTGCTCGGAATGAAAGAGTTTATTACCTTCTTCACTCAACTGGGTGATTTTGTCGTATGTGCTATCGTCCAATTCCATGGTCTTATTTTTTCTCTTTGTAGAATTTGAAGTACTTCATAACATTCTCACGTTTCCACAATCTTCCACCTGATTCTTTCTGAACAATATCAAAGTAATCTCTCGCTTTTTCGAAATCTCCGAGTTCATAGGCCACCATACCTGCATATAACTCTCTTTCTCCATTGTCTTTTCTATCAGGATGACAATTGAATAATACTTCAGACCATTTTTTTGCTTGATCGAATTCTCCTAATTTAAGAAAGTTGTCTATAAATGCTGTCACTATAGAATAACTTTCATTCCATGTACCCTTAGGCTCTGGCAATAAATCCCACTCTTCAAATAATATTTTTTGCTGAGCAATATAATCACCCTTTACCCATAATTGATATTCCTGGTCCATCAATTGATTTAATTTGTCATTTAATAACTTTTCTAAGGTTGCCATATTATCCTATTTTTAGTTTATCAAATTTAATTCTTTTAAGCAATTTATAATTCGCTAATTGGATCTTTATAAGTTTTTCCAAGTTTAGCTCCATCAGATCTATTATTCTTATAATATTGGAGTTCATAGTTATCTGAATCTAGCATCCATTCTCTTACTTTTGGATGCTTTGCACCATACTTTATTCCAGTATCATTCCAATAATCTACTGCATTAACAGGACTATGCCCCATATCTGCTTCTGAAATATTATACCAAGTCTGATCCTTAGAATCAAAAAATTGAGTTCTTTCGGATATTGGTGGGTAATTTCTAATTCTTGGAGGGTCTTCATTAAACATTCTATCCATAACTTCTCTACCGGTCTTGGATTTTTTACCTGGAGTTGAGCCTAGATATTCATCTCGTCTCGTTAAACCATCTCTTCTTCTCGGGTCTCCAAATCGTTTGGTGTTCGGGTCAAACACTTCGCCATTATTTATGTTTTCCATGACTTCATCCACTTCCAGTGTTCCATTAGGCACTTCTTTGTTGTATGCCAATAGTTTTTCTTTCATTTCATCGTCGATGTCTGTTCTATCACGCACTTCCTGGTCAAAATCACGTTGACGTTTCGTGGTGTATTTCGGATCCACCGTAAACTTACTTCCGTACATCACAATTCGGAATTCTCCCGGAGGACCTAATGGTTCTTTGCCAAAGTCATCTACACCTTTCATCGTTTTTAGTGCACGTAGTTCTATTAGTAAAGCAGAAACAGGCGTGTCTATTTTATCGTTGCTTTCTGCAATGATTCGTGCCATTACCAAGGCTGCTGTTTTGCTGTCGTGGTTTTTCCCTTTTGGGACTTCTGAATCGGCATCATCTTTCATTTTTTTCTTGGTGGAATCATCGACTTTGTCTTCGTACTTCTTGAATTTGTCCAAATCTTTGTCTTTGAGATTCGGATCATCCTTCAGGATTTTCGATTGTGCAGGTTTTTCCCCGTTTGCCACTTGTGGGTCTTTTGGCGGCTCCTTCGAATCTATTTTATTGACATTTCCATCCGCCATGTCCGTTTCCACCTTTTTCAGGTCCGAAGTACTTGGTTCCGGAAGCTTATCCGTTGAAACATCAGTCTGTTTTGTAGTTACCGGATTTTTAGTTTCGACATCTACCTGTTTTGTTTTATCCGGCATTTTCTTCTCGAAATTCGCGGTTGTTTTGTCCGGGGTAGAAACTTTCGGCTGATCTGTATGCTTCACCACTTTTTTCGTTGAAACATCAGATAGTTTATCTGTTTTGTTTGCAATATTCTTGTTATTTCCACCGCCTAAGATATTATCTGCCTTTTTGGTGGAGAATTTCTTGAAGCCTGCATACAAATCTGTCCAGGTCTCTTTTTTGAAAGATCTGCTGATCAGGCGCGGAATTTTGCGAACACCTCGTTTGATGAACCCGCTGCTTGTTTTGTAGGTCTTTACCACGATGTTCTTAATATTCCCGATCTTGCTCATATTTAGTGGAACAGGAGGGGATTTTGCTCCCACCATGGCCATCACTCCGGCAGTAGTATTGGCGGCATCCGTCCTGATTTTGCTATTCCCCTGGTAAATTTCCTCTGCGGTTTTTGCCGTGTGCACGTTGTAAATATTTTTTACACCCGACAGGACACTCAGCACCGTAGTAACCAACCCCAGCCAAAAGGTAACGGTGAACATGGTGGCTGTTGCACCAACCAGCCAGGCTGCTACAGGTATTAGCGGCGGGAAGAAGAACGCTGCCACACTTGTCAGGACAGACAGTACTCCCAATAATCCGGTTATCACTCCTGCAATGGTCAACAATTTCACTCCCACGCTGGATCCTTTTTGCAGGATCATTCCCACCGGATCTTCACTAAATCCTTTCCAATCACTCAGGTCCGTCCAGATTCCACCCACTGCATCTGCAATGGTGTTGTAAGTTTCAAGCGGATTGATCATGGCCAGTCCGATTTTGGAAACATCGGCCCAGGTAATGTTCTTCAATCCTTCCCACATGCCTTCCAAAGATTTGGTCAAACTCGTCCACATGAGTCCGGTTTTCGAGATCTTATCGATGTTCTTGGTAGCCTTATTCAGCGGCGATTGCAATCCTTTGTTGCGTTTGACATTGTAGTGCTCGATTTTTTGAGCACGTTTCTGTTCAACGCGGTCACCCATTTCCAGCTTTTTGTTTTCGATCCAGGCTTCAAAATTCATATTGAACTGCTGAAGCAGGAAGCCCAGTTTTTGCTTGTCTTCCTGGCTCAAGGATGCCACATAGGTTTCACGTTCGGCATCACCTTTCATGTTGGCGTAGCGGAACAGCAAGGCTTCCGGACCATTGGGCATTTCAGACTGAACGCGGAGTTCTTCCTGTACGATCATTTCGTCTGCTCCCTCAATGGTTTTCATGTCTTTGTAATAGAAATATTGCGCACGATGCGTTTCATTTTCCATTTCAAAGGAGGTTTTCATCAGGGATTTTCCTTCTTTGGTCAGTTGTTCTTCCTTCTTTTTACTCGCATCGAATTTCGGCTTCAGCGATTTACTGTCTGACTTTGCTTTGGTATTCCGGCTTTTTTCGGAGGAAATCTTTTGTTTGGATTTTTGAACATTGGCTTTGGATTGGTTGTACTCTTTTTCCGTTTTGACATTCTTGGTTTTTGCCGTTTTTGCATCCACTTTTTGTTGGGCGGCAACAGTTCCTACACCGGTAATTCCTTCAGCCATGGTAGCCGTTCCGCTTTCCATTTCTTCGTAGTTGGAGCTCAATTCGCCCGATTCTTTCTCGTCAGGGTTTGAATTTTCTTTGGAACCCTTATTGAGTCCGCCAGCTTCTTTCTTTAAATCGTTAGCAGTTCCTTTGTTCTTTTTGACTTCATCGGAATATCCGCCTACTTCGCTACTTACTTTTTCCTGGCGCTGTTTGGAAGTGGCAATGGCCTTTTCCATGATTTTTGTCATCTTTTTTTCACGGATATCCGTGTTTTTATCAGCCGTTTTCAGTGCCTTGTCAGATCCTTCGATTTTCTTGTCAAGTTCGTGCTTTTTCTTCTCGGCCTTTTCCCGGTTTTCTACCTGCGTCTTCACACGGTCAAGAGAATCTTTCCCCTGATCACGGAATTGCTGAGCGGTCATGATCAATCCTTCTACGTTGACGTTGGCTTCTTCGTCCACACCCACACCTTCGCCGGCTTTGTCGGTTGCTTCTTCCACCTTGGCATCTTTTACAGGTGGTGGATTGTCGTAATCTTCCTTCACACCCTCAGGACCGGGATCTTCTTCTTTTTTTTCTTTTCCTTCGCCGGTTTTCTTTTCTTCTCCTTCTTCGGATTTTTCTTTTTCTCCCGTACCTTTGGTCTTTGAATGCGCTGCTTTCTCTTCCTTCGGCTCTTTTCCCTTTGCTTTCTCCGAAACTTCTTTCTCTATGGCTTTATCCACTAGGTCTGCCGGTTGTCCTTCCGGATTTTTTGCATCGGCTTTTCCTTCTTCCGAATGTTTGGCTTCTTCCTTGGAATTTTCCTGTTCTTTCTTGCTCTCTTCAGCCAGTTTTTCCTGAACAGCAGGTTGTTTTTCAGCAATTGTTTCCTGTTCTTTTTCAGCGGGAGTATTTTGATTCGCTTGAAGGGGCTGTTTTCCTTTCAACTCCTCAGTTGTTTCTTTGACGAGATTTGCTGTCTTTTCTTCTGTTCCCGGAATGTTTTTTGCCTGGTTTTTTGCCTTGGCAACATCTGCCGGGTTGATGTTTTTATTGTCCGGATTTGAACTTTGGTTTTTGTTATCAGTTGGTTTTGCTGCTCCCTGCTGGATAGTATGCGTGAGCTCATGGGCCAGCAATTGCTTCCCGTCTTTCGAATTCGGATCGAAATTTCCCTCATTGAAATAAATGTCTCCCTGGTTGGTGAAGGCTTTTGATTTCAGGGATTGATTCATGTCAGCTGCTTTCGTTCCGCTGTGGGTACGCACATTGCTGAAATCGGCTCCAAAACCGGATTCCATTTCTGATTTCACTTCGGGAGCAAGAGGATTTCCCTGTCCTTTGCTTTCCTGCAGTTTGTCTCCAAGCTCAGGAGCAGCAAGGTCAGTACCCGGATCTGTTTCTTTGCGCTGAATAATTCCTTCGTGGCCGATAGCACCCATTTTGTCTTCGGTACCTTCTACATCCAGCTGACCCATTTGTCCGGGAGCTTCTTTGCGCTGAATGCGCGGAGTTACAGTTTGTGAAATTGGTTTCAATTGCACGGATGCCGGGCTTCCGGATGCTGTTGGTCCGGCAGCTGAAGCACCGCTTACAACACGATCGGCAGCAGTATCTGCTTCGTTTTCATGCTGGTCACCTGGCTGGTTTACAGCTAGTTTTGCCTGTATTGCACCACGGCTCCGAAAAGGAGCACCGGAAGATTTATCGGGAGATTGGACTTTCGTCTTCATTTTAATTCGTGTATTACCATTCTACAAATAGGAGGTCTTCCCGCCAGTCGATTTTAACGATTCCCAGGTTCCAGGGAAGTTTTTCGAGGAGAATGTCCTGTGCTTTCCGTTCGAATACCAGCCGCGTAGACTGAAATTCTTCGGTAATTATTTTGGCTTCGCGCTGTAAAAATTCATTGCGAAGCAAGTCTGCGGAATCGCTTCTGAGCGCCGTCCAGTGTTCCAGGGCAGCTTCCAGTAATTTTCCGGCTTCTTCCTTGATTTCATCCGGTAAAGGAAGTGTTTGCTCAATGGGTTCGTCGGCAGGAATTCCACAGAGGAATTTTTCAAACAGCAGTTCGTATTCCCAGGGATTTTCATTTCCTGTGGCCAGGAAATGCAGTACGTGTACTGCCAGTTCCGGGTTGGTGAGCTGATCTTTCTCCAATAATCCGATTTCCGTAAAAAAAGGATTCAAAAAAGGGTGGAGGAGGATCAAACCTGCATGTTCAACCGGCGTGTAAAAATCGAGTGATTCTAATTTGTCCGCTTTTTTAGCCGGTTCGGTTTTTTCTTCCTCAATGGCTGTTCGTTTGTCCCGATGTTCCTGGATGATCGCCTCCATTTTTTTCCGTTTCAGGGAAAGTGCCTGACCGGTGATCGATTGAATAAACCGGACCACAATTCCCGCTTCGGCATCTTGTTTGTAAGCAGCCAAAGCAACGAGTTTTTCTGCTTTTTCAGCTGAAATCCGACCGGTTTTCCGGAATTCGAAAAAGGATTGGATCAACAGTGTCCACCAATTTTTCCTGGCCTTTTCATCGTGAAAACGCAAGCGGGTTTTCGGGAGCGTATCCGGGAGTTTTTCCGGGAAATGAAAGGCCCGTGTAAACCATTCGATCAAAACTGGTTCAGGTAACTGGAGAACCAGGCGTTTCAGGAACTGTTCACCGAAGTCGGCGTGAAGTTCCCGCACAAGTGTTTCGGTATCTGCTTGAGCCAGCTGCAGCAAATTAGCGGTTTTCATCATTTCGTTCAAAGAAGCATTTTTGCTGATCCACCAGGGTTTTGTTCCCGTTTTCAGAAAATGAAAAATAGATTGCAACTGCCTTTTTGGTACGGAAATCAGCTGTCCCGGAGCATGCGGATCAGGAATTGACTCTTCTGCAAGCGGAATCTGTGCTTCCATTTCTTTCCGGATAGCAGAACCGATCAATCTGTCAATATCCCCGTAAGTCAGGTCTGTTGATGCGGCAGACACTTGGATAGAAAGACTTTCGAGAGTGAGTACTCTCCCGTTTAACTTTTTTTCCAGTTCTTCAAAGAGTTCTTCCAAAACAGGAGACAAGCTGCCCGACACGAAGCCGGCAGCGTTGTCTTTCAGGGCATAGCCTTTTTCCCTGGAGTTGGTTTCTACTTCCACGATCAATTTATGGACGATATGTTGCGGTTCAGTATTCATGACAGATTGATTCGGATCTTAGGATTTATTTTTTCTTCCAGTTAACTGAATTCCGTAGTTTGTTAAGGTTTATCCAGGAATCTGAATCAGGCTCTCGTAAACCAATGACTTCATCGATGAAAAATATGTTTTCAGGTGAATTGGAAGGAATTCCTAGAGTAGGCAGCGATGGAACATTTTCTACATCCATTTGATTGGTATAAGTCATGAGCATGTCAGTAATCGCATCTTTATTAAAGATCGCTTCCTCCTGGCAGCGAATCAGTGCTAATCCAAGAAGCATCGAATTGTGATAAACACTCACCAGCCCTTGTGTAGTTTCACCTTCTGAATGTGCAACATAGATGTCATCAAACAAAGATTTGGCAATTGCTTCCAAGTGAGTTCCGATCGTAGTATTCTTATCTCCGGATAAATATCCGGGCATGTTTGCATACACCTGGGTGTAGAAATTTGCTAAGTCAGTGATGGCTTCTTGTGTCAGATCGTATTCCGAAACAGTCTGATTGAATTGGTTTCTCAGTACAGCATATTTTTCAGATGACTGACTTTCACAGAATCCCGGAGGAGCTAGTTCAAATTCGAATTCTTTCTCAAGGGTAAGCGGACACTGATCTTCATTTTCTGAAAGAACAGTCAGTCTTACAGTTGCTTGAGTGATCGGTGTTGCATAGGTATGTGTAGGAGCCTTTTCCATGGAGGTTGTTCCATCACCAAAATCCCAGAAGTATGAATATTTTGTTGGATCTTCTCCTGAAGGAAGTTCACAATCAAACTCAACAGTTGCGTCGGTAATCGGATTACCCGGAGCGATCATTTCAGCAACAGTAGCTTTGTGTAAGGTGAGTTCCGCGTTGGTTTCGTGACCATTCAGGGTGAAATGGATCACCTGGTCGTAAGCACTCTCAGGAACCAATGCCGGATCAATAACCAATTCATCACCATCAGCAGAGACTCCTGCAACAGTTGGTGATAATGCTACTGTTCCATTAGCGGGGTAGCGGTATAATGGTATTCTGGCAATTTTACCTTCTTCCACGCAAATTGAATTACTTCCCAAACGAAGGTCTGCGATAATTTCCGGCATAATAAATCCAACCGGTCTGCAGTCCGAACAACAGAGATATGGCAAGGTAAAATCGGCAACTACTGTGTTTTCACCTATTCCGCTTACTGCATTTCGCACATAAACCAACAGGAAGGTATCTCCCTGGTGAACTCCGGCAAGATGTTCCATTCCCGGATGGTGTTCCTGGAATTTTGCAAGACTTAACCCGATCAGGATATCTCTTTTTCGCTTTTCAATTTCGTCGTAAATCAATTGCAGTTTTTCTGCACTGCAGCACAATGCCGTGGTATCTACCGACAACGTGTAAAGCATAGACAAAACAGGTCTTGAAACTTGTGCGCTAATAGTAGAAGCTTTGACAAACGTTTTTCGTGCAGCACCGCACAGGTTTGTAGCAGTGACGTGTATAGAATCAATGACGTTTGGAAGTACGTCGGCTAAAGTTGCCGGACTTTTATCGATTAGTACATAAGCCTGGGAGAGTACATCATTCGGAGCTTTCAAGGTTGCGTCAACCAGGTCTTTCTCCTCCGTGGTGTAATCGAATCGGTCGATTAGATTATCTACCTGTGCCATGATATCGTTTCCGGAACAGCCATGGAATCGGTCTATGACAGGGAGCATAATAACACCCAAAGAGTTTACTCCGGGATACATATTTTCTTTAACCACATTGTTGTCCACTGCAGCAACTTCTTCTTCAGCAATCGGATACATGAAGTCTTCAACCAGGTAGTTTGTACCCAATGTTTGCGTACTGAAAGCCGAATAGTATTTGGAAACTTTACCAAGTAAGCAGTTGTGTTCCTGTTTCCAGGCATCCAGCAATATCTGAAGATCTTCAAAATGGCAGGCATAGTCATCCATGTTGATAGGATCTGTCTCATTAATCGTGATTCCCAGTGCTTTTACATCGAATGCCAACCCATATTGGTTTTTCAGATTATTAATTCGCTGCATGGCCATTTGGTAAGTATATCCCTGGTGCCCCTCGATATTCAGAAAATTGTGCGGTTCCAGGTTGTATCTCAAAGGAAACTGAATCGGTCCGGATGGATCCAGGAAATTCGTGTAATAGCTCAGATTACGGTTCTGTTTGTTGAGCTGGTACTTATCGTAATTCCATGTTTCCAGTAAGCGTTGAAAATTTCCTCCCCCCAAATAAAACGGAACAGCTTTGTGCTCAAGTGTAGAGCGATAGTAAGAAGGCGTGATTCGGACTTCACCTGCGGGAATCTCTCCCTGATAGGAGTTGAGTATTTGAATGGTACGATCTACATACAAATTGAAGCGTTCGCACCAGTTTTTTTCATCCTCCAGGATAGGAGATTTGTAGAACTCGTGACGGTATTCTTTCAGGTAACGGTCCTGTGTTGTTGGAATAAGTCTTCCAAGGAGCAAATGTTTCTGAAACGAACGGATATCCGGGTTGCAGTTGCAAACGCTATCCATAAACAGGTCTTTCAACTCATTGTACCCGTTTACCAAATCGCGTAAAAGATCGTAGCGGTATTGAAAGAACAGGGTAGGGTAAGTTGCTCCGGCCCCGAAAAACTGGTCTATTTTCGCTTTGATCTCGTTTGCTTTGGAAGTCATTCCCAGTTTACTCAACATGGTGGTATACCCGTTTTTGAGTTTCCCGATGATGTTTTCGGCCTGGATGGCATTCAGATAATTGGATCGCAATGCAGCAAAAGTTGCCGAATTGGTTGCATTTACGGTTACACGCTGAAGAGATACTTCGTCAATGTTCAGATAGGTTGAGATGAGGTAATTTGCATCAAAGATCGTATCGTTTGAAAGGATGTAATCCGCATCTGATTCGGAAGTAAGCAATACCCGCATTTTACGGATGTTCTTAATTCCCTGGTTTTCACAATCAATCCCCGTACATGCATTGGGATCTTCCTCATAGCTTTCAAGATAAAGCAATACCACCAGGTTTTGAAGGTCCATTCTGGAACTGATGAGTTGATCCGAAGGTGAAGCATCTGCTTCCGAAATAACTTCCCAAAGATTGAGTTGTACCTCCGTGCTGTTGATGGTTCTCCAGAAAGGAGGATAATGGGCATTGCTGTCATCGAATGCTCTGTAATACTTGAATTGCAGATTCGGAATATCAATTATTTCCAGTCCCGGATTATTCGGGTCAACCTGCGATAATTTAAACAGATCACCGTCAGTGGTAATGCCTGCTCCTTGCGTAACGATCAATTCGCCATTGGGGTTGTACTGAACTTTGAATCCGCATACGATTCCAACGCCGCTTAAAAAAATGCGTGACAATCGGTCCTGGTCTTCAAAGTAATTCAGGAATTCATTCAACTGCCCTGCTGTAAGTACCTGGTCCGGCACAAATGTGCGATAAGAGGGTGTGATTGTGGTCAACTTTGTTTCCATATTTTTTCCTTATTTCTTTTAATTATAATGTTCCTAGTTTTGTTCTTCCGAGGATAATATCATCGGTTTGATCTTCTTCTTCAGCGTCGCAATCATGCAGTTTCCCGGTTGGGAAAATGGTATGAAGGTCTTGCAGAATATCTATAAGTGCTTCGAGTTCATCTTCCGGATGGAAAGAATCCATCGGTGATTTGGCGATCAGGTAATCCTTGTAAGCTTTTTCGAATAGGAGTAATTGGTTCTCCGTATTCGGTACTTCTCCTTTTCGCGATCCGATCCAGCAGATTTTTGCAAGAATATGCGCCGGAAGTTCTTCCCGGATAAGTTCTTCCATGAAGTTTCGGAAGTAACTATCTGAGAATCGCTGGGTGTAACCCGGAAGTACAACACTCACCCGGAAGGAGTAAGGATCGATACCGCAGCAGGATTCTTTGCAATCGTCTGCACAAGCCTCCAGGAAATACTTTGAAGGTGTGTCCGGGAAATCGCTATCCGGGCGCAGCAATATGTGTTCCACCACAAACATGCCCTCTTCCGTAAAATCATACTTCATGAATCGGATGGTTTCCAATAAGGAAACTTCCATTTGTGGAGCAGTTGAAAAATAGATCAGCTGCTTTGCAACGATGTAATTGGGGTCCGTATTTGGAAGTTCCGGGTCGACAACGGCAAAATAGAAATTGTTGCTTCCGGATACTTTTACCTGTATGTTATCGATCACTTGGTTGGCAGTCACTCCGGCTTCAAATGCCTCTTCAATTTTTTCCTCGCTGGTTTCAATTAATTGGAGCACCGCGAAATAGAGGTTGTTGATCGCTTTTTTGTAGGTCGTGTAACTGTTTTCAGCTGAAAGAATGACTGTCCCTGAAGCATTCCGTATGCGCCATTTGAACATTCCGGGAGTTACTTCATAGATTTCGATAAAAGATTCCGATAAATCCCTGCGGAAATAGTTTTTCATACCCGAAAGCCTTGCTACCCGTTTTTCAACTCCTGATACATTTCCGGTATCCCATAATTCTGAAACCGGTTGATGGTAGTAGTTGAAGCCAAGTCCACGTTCGCTGCTCAGAGTCACGTATTCTTTCAGGAAGATTTCCTTGGATTTCAGGATCATTTCACTGGTGAAAGAGCCATACAGTTCTTTCATTACAAAAGCATATTCGCTGAAATTTTCTGAAAAACGAGCCAGTAAGTGATCCAGCAATTGATTTCTTCTTGCCACATCGTCTGTCAATCCGTGGAATAATTGCTCCGACAATAAGGTATTGTCATTTTGAGGGTAACTATTCACCAGGTCACTGAACCCGCTAATATCTGATACAGCTTGTGTAAAGTAGGTATTGCTCAGTTCGGAATTAATGGATAAAAGCTTTTTAGCATTTTCCAGGTGTGAAAAATAAGATGCCAGAATCTGATCGAAAAACAACAAATAGGCTTTCAGCTGTTTTGCTTTCGACTTACGTGCGGTGTCAGCGGAAGATGCCAGACCTTCCTGCCCGATGCCGTATGTGTCCGGAAAATCGTTCTGAATGGTTGTGTACCATCCGGTGTCTAAAGCTTGTCCCGAAGGGATTTCAGGAAAACGGTTCTGTGCCGCCTGGTCATCGGAAGCATCTTCCTCCGCTTTTAATTCCTGGTAAATCTCCTCAGATCTTTTTTTGTTTACGCGAACCGGGAGCTGGTCTTTTTTATAGTTGAAAACGCTCTGATCGCAAAGACGCGGTCTTTTATTCGGATCAATGCAAAGTAGCCAGGTATCCGGGTTATTCGTACCCGAGCAGTTTCCAATAGAGATTTCAGTGACCTGCTTTACTCCCGGAATATCCATGAGGATGTTGATGATGTCGGATAAACGGACTTCTTTTCTTAGCCCGGCTTTTCTCAGCTCATCGGTATCGATAAATCCGTTTTCGAGCAGTGGTCCTTCGAATATTTCATCCATCCGGTATCCTTTTTCCAGCATTTGCTTCAAGGAGTAGAAATGAACGCGGGGAGAGAGATAATCTTCGATAGCAAGTAAGATCCGTGCGTTGACTTCATCTTCGTCTGCTTCGTTTTCGAGACCTGCTTGTACGCAAATAGAGATAGGTTGTTCTTCGACTTCGTCGATTTTAACCAAATCCTCGCATAAGTTACGGTTTGCATGGTATTTCGATCTGATCAGTAATTTGATGGAGTTGATCTTCTGCTGGCGTTGCGGATCATCATTGTCAACATCGAAATCCACCAGGATTCGGTTCAATCCTTTTAAATTGAATTCTTTGAGATCTTCGGGTAAGATGTTCGGGAACAATTCCGGGTTGTAGGCAAGTGCGCCATCCTTACAATTGGCATAAACCGTCACTTCGTAAGGGATGATCCAGCAGTTTCTGACTCCTTCGATATCCAGGAATAATTTGCGGTAATCGAGTGGAGTGATTGCACGGTTCGGCAGGATTTGCTCTGCGGTATAAAATTGTTGGGATATCGGTTTACTTCCTTCCTGTCCTGTGAGAAGATCGGCAATGGGAAGACTGGCCCTGTTTCCCAGGTCGGTAATCGCATAAGAGAGCATTTCCAGGATGGTGATTCCGGGATCGTGTTCGTTGTAATCCGTCCAGAGCCCGCCACCCATCGATGCAATGTGCTGTATACCGATGCGTCGCAGGTAGTCAAAATCGAGATCGTTTCCCGTTGAGACGTCCCGGTTTATAGTGATACTGTTCTTTAAAGTTGGCATTGTTCAGTTGCTGTGTTAGGAGTGGAACATGAATAAATAGTGGTTGAAATATCGTGTCGTTTTGCAGAAGACAAAATGGCTTTCGGGGAAGATGGCTCTACAACTGTTGAAGCTTTGCCATTCTGGATCAGCTGTACATTTTGCAGGTAATCCACATAAGGAAGCTCTTCCAGGTAATCAATCAATACACTTAAGTAAAGTTTTCCTCCGAAATTGATGGTTTCGCGTTCTGTGAAAGCCCAAGGGGAAAGGAACCTGGTAATATCTTCATTGATTTGGTCAATGTACAAAGCTTCATCAAACTCCGGATAGAATTTCACCTTCAGTGATACTTTGACTTCCTCGTAATCCGGGTTAATCACATGTGTTTTCACATGCAGTGAGTTCAATTCCGAAATAAACGATTCGATGCGGTTCAATGTTGCTTTGCTGACTCTTGGCTGATACGGATCAAACACATTGCGTTGAAGGGTATCGGGAATGACTACAAGCGTTACACTTCCGGGTGATTGAAACGAACAATCACAAGTATGTGTAAGGCATTTTACTTTGTAGATCTCCGGAAAGTTTTGGAGCACCAGGTGTTCGTAATCCCATAAGTTGATCGCCCGGTTTTTATGTCTCAATCGTTCACTGACCCGCTTGTAATAAAGGGGATCAGTTTCTTCAGGTCTTCCTCCGAAGGAATTATATGGCTGGGAAACCGACTTAATAGCGGCAATCCGTGAAACCAATTTGGTAATTGTTCCGGCAGGAAGCCCTTTTTCGAGGTGAGAAAGTTCATTTCCCCTGTCATCAAAGACGGCTGTAGCTGCCTGGCCATAAATTCCTAGTACACGGCAAACCGCATCATACTTTTTGTACATTTTTGCCTGTACCCAAAACATTCCGGGAGTAAGCAGCGTATTATCCGAATTTGCTTCCACCGGAATCTTGAATTTGACTAATCCCGATTGAAGAAAGTTATCTGTTTGATTGATGAGCATCAGCGTCGAATCAAGCTTTTTCCATTGGTTGTTGCATAGAATTGACCAATGGACTTTTTGGGTTCCGCTGAAAGATTCCACCAGGGGATTTTCAGATCCTTCCAATACCTGGATAAGCAGGGAAACTTGTTGCAATGCTTCTGCACTTTCCAGGCCGATGAACAAACTTCCTCCTTTGCAATATTCCGGAGTAAGCGTACAACCGGTAGGCTGACCATCAAGGGATGCTTTCAAAAAGGGATTTTCTTCGGACTCACCAAACGGATGGATATGTAATAGCTCCAGGGAACGCTCATTAAAATAAGATTCATCATTCACCGTTAAATTCAACTCGTCCGTTGCGGAATAACTCAGAGAGATTGCATCTGCAAAAGGAATATAAGGTTGGTTGGGAATCGGCACATTGGGATTCGTACTGATCATTGCCAGTGAATATATGCGCGGATAGATTTCCTGTAAAAAGGATTGATCCAGTGTCAGGCGAACCGGCCCGGAGGTATTTTCAGCAAAGCTGCCGTTGGAAACTCCGAAATTGGTTTCGTAGAAGACCGGAGTGCCGCCGGGTGAGTAAAACAGGTTCATATCGGTTTGAACTGTGTTCCAGCTGCCATTGGAAAAAATCCAGGAATCTGCTTTAAAGTAATCGCTGCTGTTTACTATATGGGTGTAGTAATCCTCAAAATTGACATACTTGTAAAGAGAAGCTGCTTGCGTAGCCGTATTTCCGGATACTTTGGCTGCAGATGCATTTTGGATATAGGGAATAATGTTGTTGAATTTATCCTGTGTAACTGTTCCCAAAAACGATTTGTCATACCCTTCATAATAATTTTTGAAGCTGTCAGGAGTGTTTTTCCAATGGATCTTTACATCCACGTGCTTCCATTTCTTACTGAATACTTCCGGATGAAAGACTGAAAAAGCAGATCCTTTAACGGGGTTGGTAGTGAAGGGATAAAATGGTTTTTTGACGTTCAATGTGCCGGTATCGCTCTCGATCGTCAAAATTTTCATGTTTTGTACATTGACTTTCAAACGAATGTGAGAGATCGGCTGGGAAAAATAGCGGTAGATGTCGTAACCGCCGAGTTCTTCCGTAGCAACTTCAAAACGGAAAAGGGGATGCTCTGTTCCGTAATTACCACCGTGTATGACCTGATCATAACTCACAACAGCTTCCTGATCGGGTTGAAGTTCAACACACAGGTTGCATAGCTGCGGATTGAACCCTGTCGTGTAATTCTGAATGGCTCCGGTGTTTTCATTGATAGAGATGACATTGGAGGATAGCGGGATTGGACCGACCCATCCTTTCGCTCCGGTATAGTAGACAGAAATGAAGGTGGAATTGGAAGCGTTGGTCAATGCAACCGGTGCTCCGGAAAATTGAGCCTGAACAACTACCTGGCGTTTGCCTTCAGATAAATCCAGGGTATGTGATGCAACAGCAAATCCCAGTCGCGCTTCATCTTGTTCCGGACGATCACCGGGAGTGCCTGCATAACCGAAAGGATACCAGCTTGTATCTTCCCCTGGGAATTTCGATCCGGCACCGTCATAACTCGATGCATTGGAAGCAGCTTTTACTGCATAACTGTTGTTTACGGGAGAATCAGGAGCATTGTAAACGCTTTTGACACTTCCTATTTTGGTTTGATTGACGACCATTTCGTCTTTCAGCTTATAAACCCTTGTTACATCAGTTGCATCTTTTTCTCCGTTCAGTTCAGTTCCGGCAGCAATTCTTTCTTGCGAAAAAGTACGTGCCAGTTCGAAAATAACAGTTACACTATCGGGTTCTTCCTTCAGATGATTTAACTGAAGCACTTCCGAATAATAAAAATCGAGGTGGCGTTTCGTGAATCCGTTCAACCGATCGGTAGACTGATTGAGCAGGATCAGAAAGCATACAAACAGTGTCAGGTGAGGAGTCAGTTTGTTATCTGTCCCCAGGTTATCAATGAGGGTTTTGATCTCTGTGGTATTTGGAAAGAAAGCTTGCCAGTTCCCATTTGGATCTATCTCGTCCAACTCATCGAAGTAGTTGATATCTTTAGCGAAGTTGTATGCAAATTTCATCCAGTCTTCCAGTCCGAATCCCATTAATTTGATGTTTTCAGGATCGAGCGAATGGTCGTAACGCATGGATTGATCGAGTCCGTTTCTTCTGAGAACTTCTGCTATGTCGTTACAATTGCTCATATAATTCCGGTTTTAGTGTATGAAATATCGTTTCCTTCAATTCGGTAGAAAGGGTAAACCATATTGCGTCTTGAATTAGTGGTGCGAATGCGGTAATCCAGGATAATATCTATTCTCCCGTCCAGGATGTGTTCCTGGTCCAGGGTTACATTTTCCAGGTCGATTCGTGGTTCAGAATAAAGGATTGCAGTACGGATGATTTCCGTAATCTTTGTGGTCAGTGTCAGGTTGATAGATTCGAAAAGCAGCGATTCTAAATTGCAGCCATATTCGGGCAGCATAATGCGCTCGTTTGGTCTGGTAGAAAGTAAAACCTGCAGGCTTTCCATGATGTCTTTTTCATCCGAACTCATCCGGACAAACTCGTTTGTTTTGTCAAAACTCGGAGGAAAACTCCAACCTGTGCCTAAGAATGATTCGTTTATTTCCATGTTTTTAATTGTTATCCGATTAATACTGTTGCCAAACCGGCAACGATTGTTCCGCCATGAGCTGTTGTGTCTGTCATTCTGGCGGCTGGTTTCCCACCGATAAGTACGGTCGCGGAACCGCTGGTAATTGTATCTGGCGGACCACTGCAAGTGGCCATGTCTCCCATACGTGCTGCGGGCATTCCCCCGATGAGTACTGTTGGTTCACCCGGAGGAAGAATGGGACCTCCCACGTGTGGAACGTTTCCTGTTACCATAGGACAAACATGCATGTCCGTTGTGCGTGCTGCTGGTTGTCCCATGATCAGTTGATTTGAACGATTGAACCTTTGATTGTTGTTGTGGCACTTGAACTTACTTCTGTGCCGGCATTTCCGGAGGCTTTTACCTCTGCCTGACCAGTGATCTCAATGTTCATACCTTCAATCGTAACATCACCGGTTGCCTTCAATATCAGGTCTTTTCCGCTTTCGATAGAAATTCCGTCCTTGTTCATTTTTAAGGTATTGGAGTTCTCATCCTGAAGGGTGATTTCTCCGGCATCTTCATCAATAATCACTTTCTTACCTGCAGGAGTTTCGATGGTGACGGATTTCTTTTCATCATCGAACAGAAATTTCATCTCGCTACGGGTAACAAACCCCTTGATATTGTTTGCATCTTCTGCCTTTAATGGCGCAGGTTTAGCACTGCTGTTCAGCATTCCAACAATTACGGCATTATTCGGATCTTCGTTAATAAATCCAACCAACACTTCATCACCGATTTCAGGCAAGAAGAAGGATCCACGGTTTTCTCCGGCATCCATTGTTGCCAAACGGCACCAGATACCTTGTTCCTGGCTGTTTACGATGGGCAGTTTTACCATGACGCGGTATTCCCCCATCGGATCGTCCTGTAATTGTGAAACAACCCCGTATTGAAGTCCTTTGACAGCAGGAATTAGACCGGCAGCTGGAGCATCGTTGATGTCATAGGTTTCTGAAAACCAAACCGGGTCCAGACCGAATTGCGCATCAACGGTCCAAAGTCCGCTGGTAATATTATGCTGTACTCCGGAAATAAAAATGTTTCCGTTGAACCGATCACTGATGCCTTCCAGTTTCAATACTGTTCCGGGTTTCACCTTATCGATACCCTGGAATCGAACTCGTCCGCGTACTTTCGCCATTTGCTGGAAAACCATTTTGGAATTTGCCCAATCCTGAGCTTCCGTCTCATTCATATTGCCACCTGACTTTAACTCCAGATCTTTCAATCCAATTACTTTCGCTAGTTGTGCAGAATCCAGGTTTCCACTTGTTTTCATGGGCGGATTGTTTGCTTCGATCTTACTGATTTCCTGGTCTGCCTGGTTCCAGCTGTATGCCGTAACTTTGGAGAACTGGTTTCGCGCATCAATTTCTGCATCGAAATCCATGATGGACATTCCATAAGCCACTGTTTCTATCGGGTCTTGTCCCGTATCCGGTTTGCCGATAATTAGCTTACCGTTGTCCGTGAAACAAACCATTCCATTTGCCTGGGCCCGTGATACCAGAAAATCCCAGTCTGATGCATTGTATTGAACCAGCTTCTCATGTTGGTAATTTGTTTTGTCAATCTTTTTTTCCAGATTGTATGCGGTGATTAATTCATCAAAAACATCACTGTCTGTGCTGTCGTAGAAGAATTTGGATTTTCTGCCGACGGTCATTTTCACCGATTCGTCTTTGCACTCTATCACCAGGGAAGATTTTCCATTGCGTACTTTGATGGAATGCCGGATAATCATTCCTTTGAATATCATCTTGTTTTCGGAGTGATAGCCCACATTGATCTGGATTTTTTTACCAGGAACAAAAAAGCTGCTGTTACTGATTTGGAAATTTTGGTCCGAAGGTGTGCCTTCATAAAAGGTAATACGTGCACTGGCTATCCGGTTGAATTCTTTACGGACAGCTATGCCCAGAACAGGATAGGTTCCGGGGATCTCGTTTCCTTCCACCAGGATTTGGTGTGTAACAAGATCCGGACTTTTTCCAGTTTGTATGATTCCGGTATTGTTCATTAGTCAGGTTTTTGAATGGGTGGAAAGAATAATTGTTGTCCGGCTTTTAGTTTTCGGAAAGTGGTTAATTGGTTCACTCGGGCTACTTCCAGGTAATACTTGGAATCACCATAAATGCGTTTGGTCATGAGAGGCAAAGTATCACCTTCTTCTACGATTCTCACGTGAGTGAGGTCCGGAGAATGCAGGTTGGAATCAGCAGCCTCTTTCTTAGGCTCGATGAATTTTCGAAACTTGGCTTTAGCCACAGCTCTTAATGGCTTACCATCCGGAGCAAATAATTTGTATTCAATAGAAACTTCCGCCAAAACTCCCTGGAAATGCAATGCTCCCCATTCGATCTTCAGGTAATTCGGCCTGTGAATCTCGGAGTTGATGTCATAAGTGACCTTCATGAATGTTTTGATGCTCTCTTCAACACCCGTGGCGTTTTTCTTTTCCAGGATACTAAATTCCCCGTCACCGAATACACCCGTGTCATCGAACAAAAATTCCAACTCGATGTCTGAGGGCGGAGCATTTTGAAAGTATGCCTGTGGTTTGCCTTCTGTTGTTTCAGGAACGATGTATTCGACTTTGTGATTCAGAACAAATTTTTCCGGATTGACAAGGGTAGTAAACGACCCGTTAGTAACTTCAACCGTACATTCCGGATTAGAATAAGCCTGAATTTTTAATTTGGTGAGCTCTCCGTTGGGGTTGCCTTTGATATTTATTGATGGTTTCATCACCGTTCTTTTTTGTCGTTCATAATTGTAAATACTTCATCCAGGCAGGTGTCCATTAACTCGTCCATTGATTGTTCAGGTTTCTTGTCCTTCTTAGATTGGTCGTCGTTGACCTGAATTCTCACATGCAATTCTTTGATTTCTATTGGCATAATGATTTGGAATAATTACCGGAAGGTTAAAAACTAACATGCGGTATAGTGAAATATTTGTAAGTCAGTTCGATAGTTTCTACTACGATGTTGCTGCTCTCAGCATTGAATTCCGAGACTTCACATTTGACGGGAAGCGCTCCTTTAATGCTCCAGGTTTTAAGTGGGATCATTTGGTCATTCATCAGGATTATTAGTAAATCCATCGGAGTGAATTCGAAATTCTCGATGGCATTGTTGCACCAGCGCAGTAACGTAGAGTCGGGAACCATGCCCCGTTTGAGCACCAGGTTCGGAAACCTGACGCTCTGGGGCAATTTATGTTTGAAGCGGTTTTCACCTCCCTCAACTACTTCCGTTATTTCAACGCTGGCAGAAAGTCCCGAGACAGATTGGAACATCGAATCGATCACTGCGAACTGCTTGTTGAGAAACTGCACTTGAAAGTGGAATCCTCTGGGCGGATAGTAGTTGATCATGATTAATCGTTTTGAATGGATAACCCTTCGTGTACGATTTCCATAGACTCGATCGCTACTTCATTCCCGTCTGCTTTCAAATCAGTTGATTGAACTTTCGTTGGAAATGCATTTCTTACTTTCCAAACCACAATCGGTTCGTGATCCTGGTTCAACAAGGAGATCGTGATGTCTCTACGCTCAACGGTGTTCATCTGAATAGAATTCAACCATTCGTAATATTCGTTATCTCCCTGGAACATTCCTCTTTTCAAAGTGATGTTTGAGAACTTGTGAAGCCCCGGCATTTTGATTTTACTGTATTCCGGGCTTGCTCCCTGACGGTACTCAATGACTTCCACTTCTGAATCAAGTCCGGAGATCTCAGTGAAACCGATTTTTGTTCCTCCCCATTCTACTTGGAAGTGAAACTTGGATAATGGATATGTTGCCATAATTTTGTTTGTTTTTTGTTAATGATTAATAATTATGCCTGTTGCATCATGTGTGAGAAACGAAGGACGATGAATTCTGCAGGTCTTACTACTGCCATTCCTATTTCCACGATCATACGTCCGTTAAGCACATCGTCTGCTGTCATAGTGGATCCAAGACCGATTCTGACATAAAATGCCTGCTCCGGTTTAGCTCCGGCAAGCGCTCCGGCTTTCCATTGCAAAATCAGGAAGTTTTCGATCATCGCACGAACCTGCACCCAGGTGTTTGCATCATTAGCCTGGAAAACAAAACCTTCGGTTGCTTTTTTCACGGATTCTTCCACCATGTTGTAGAAACGGCGTACTGAAATATATTTCCATTCGGTGCTGTTGCCGTTCAAAGTGCGGGCCCCCCAAACCAGGGTTCCTTTTCCTGTAAACGGACGGATCGCATTGATGGATTTTCCTGATAGCGTGTCTACGTTCATACCATCCTGCAAGTCATTTGAAATGTTGTAGTTTGGTCCGATCACGTAATTCAGGCTGGTGTTTGCAGGAGCTTTCCACACACCTGATGTCGAGTCAACCCGTGCATAAACTCCGGCAACTGATGAGCTTGGAGGCAACAACACAGGAACCTGGCTGATGGAAGTAACAACACGGTTGTACAACGCATTGTTGCTGATCTTAACGGCATCTAGCGGCATAGTTGTAGTTACGGTTGAAAAAGGAGCTAATGCCAGTATTAAACTTGCAATGTAGCCACTTTGCAAAGTAGCAAGTGCCGTAGCAATATCCGGTGATCCGAGTGAGCCAATTGCACCGGTAATACCTGTAGCAACATCTCCGGGAGTATCGCTGGTAGTCAATGCATTCAATGCAGAGGTATCCGTTCCCATATCAGTAATTACAGCATCGGGATTGTTAAGAATCCAGTTGGCAATATTTGTACGAAGTGTACTTACCGTTCCGGTGTCTGCAGGTGGATTGTTGGCAATTACTTCATCTGCAATAGCAAGAATATTGTCCAGGGACGTAGTAAGAGCTGTAGAAACAGTAGTGATTTGCGCCATTTTTGCAACTGCATTATCTCTCTCCACAAGTGCATCATTGATACTAATACCGACTTGTGACGCCGCAGTTTCATAGCCTTCCATTTCCGTTTTATAACCGGCAAGCAATACCCGTGCACTGTTAACAGATGTCGCATTGATTTCTGTTACGTCACCGTCGTAATCAGCAGCTGTTGTTATGGAAACCTCCACGTCTCCATCCTGGTATTGGTAATCAACTGTTGTTTTCAGGTACGGATAGTACGCAGCACCGTATTTCACATAATCCGGATCGTTGGAAATCTTATTCCGCAATTCTGAGAAATCAGTTGTGGTATTCACAACGGTAAGATTGCTCATGCGGGTGTCGATAATCGTGAAACGGTCCTGTAATTTCTTGCACTGCATTAAAGCGTCATTGTACAATCCGTAAAGATCATCTGCCGATAGGCTGGTACCGTCCGGGAAAAGAAGCAATGTTGGTTCGTCTTCTTTCTCTACGGCTGTCAAACCTGTTTTAAGTGTTGTCGCAGAAGGTGGAGTTCCATAATCTCCAACCGAAACGATGTAACATGGACCACCTCCATTTGCAAAATACATTTGCATGGAATAAAACAGGAGGAAATCGCTGCGGTCTGCCGGAGGAAGGTCCGATTTGATCGAATTACCGGTTACGGATACCACAATACCCTGTTGATTTTGAGCCTTTCCGAACTGTGTTTGATACTCGAGCATGGAAGTAATCCTTACCGGAACAGGTAGGGCAGAAAGATCTGGTCTTAAAGGAGAACCATCTAATGCTAATGCTTTTTCCGTATACCCGATAAAGGCTGGAATTGCTGTTGCAACTTGTGCAACTGACGGTGGAAGTAAGTTGACTTCTTCCACGTAAACGCCTGGTGTATTTAATGTTAACGCCATTGTTTATTGTGTTTAGATATAAATTACTGAATAAAAATTTCCCGCTTCAATTTCTGTTTTTCTGACTTCCGGTGCGGGATAGTAGTACGGATTCAGATCGAAGACATAATCATTGGAGTTCATGTCCGGATTTTTGTTTCGAAGGGTTAGCTGTGAAGGATCAATTACGATGTATCCATTTTTTGTAAGGGGTTTGGGATTGGTTGTTTCTGCATAATAATCAGAGTTTTGAAAGTAATATTTCCAGGTAGTGCTTCGGTTGGCAAATTCCATCACGAAGGTGATCGGTTCCGCCGGAACTTTCCCGTTGTTATCAGTAATCTGATCAGGCGTGCCGTGCATTCTGAGTACCAATACTCCCAATAAACCGATGCGGTCTTCCTGGGAAACCTGCATCTTATCCAACACGCTTTTTGAAACCATATCATCCAGGCGATAAGCATTGGTAATGTATTCCGGGTCGTTTTCCTGGGCTGGTAAAACCGGAAGAACAGGAAAGCCGACTGGAGCACCTGCCGGTATGATATTCGAGAAAAAGAAAATTTCTTTCTTTTTCAATGTCAAATCCGTGTAAATCTCAAAAGCCGGATCTCCTATTTTTACCAGGAAATTCAATTCCAGGTTATTGTCAAGGGAAATAAAAGGCGTTGCAGGTTCATTGGTGATGGTAGGTTCGATCTGGGCCAAAACTTGTAAACCAACAGGATTTGTTCGCAATAACAATTTCTGGTTTTCCATGATACGGCGGGTTTGTGCCGTTGGGATCACTTGAAGAAAGCCGTTAAATGCATAGTTTTTGAACATTAATCGCTGCTGATCTGTTTCCATTCCCCTAAACGAGTCGGAACCACTGTTCAGATAATATTCGTGCAGCACCTGCACATCGGCAAGAGTCCTGTATTGTTGTGAATAGCTCATAATAAAGGTGTAAAATCAGATTGGATTGGTGACAATAATGTTCCCGGAGTTTTGAGTAATTTGTGGAGATTCGATTAATGTTTTTTCACGATCAATGACCACTAAGCTCATTTTGTAAAGTGCAGATGGCCGCTGTTTTCCGCCGAGTGTTCCCCAAATATAATTCAGGTTTTCAAAGGTAGGAGTATACAATTCCAGGGTATATCGGAAATCACCCATGGAACTCAAAATAGGATCGGAATGATCGAAATTGGTATTGGATTGAGTGAAAACACTTTTCCCCTGAAAGAATTCCAGTAAGCGCGAAAGATACTTCAAAGAGATGTCGTAACCGGTTTTGTTCGAACTGAATATAATGTAAAGATTCAGGTTGATTTTGTTGTTACGGTAAGCTACTTTGTTGTTCTCTACCCGGTTGTTCGGAAGATTCCGCATGGTAACTTCTTCATTCAGGTTGAGGAGTGTCAGTACCACTTTATCTGTCATTGGTTCTGTTGAATCTGATTCGTTCTCAATAAACGCAATGTTATCGAGTACAACATCTTCATTAAGTCCCTGGCTGGCCAGGTAGCTGTTCAATTCTCCAACCAAAATGTACAATGCTTCGTAAATCATGATAGTGTTGTTTGTGGTTCTTAATAGTGTTTAAATTGTTGATTTTTACTTGCTAAATGGCTGTAAAGAAGCCGAACGAGAGAAAGGAGGACTTTCGATGAACTTTTAGTTGGCAGGAAATAGCATTATCAAAGTGGTTCAATAAAGTAGGGTCGTTTTTCAATGATCGAAACACGACTTCTGTTAGTGAACAGTGTCTTTTTTAAGGTTTCAGTCTAACCAACATAGCACTAATCAATAAGTTCGAAACATTTCCAGTTGTGCTTTTGAAATGATCAATTATTGCCGGAAACACATGCAATCATCTGTCCCATACAGTTTCCAGTCTGTAAAAAACACATTCAAGACACATGCCCGAAAGTCCTATATTTCTCGTTCTTGCTATCGGCCTGCTTCTGCAGAAACAAGCGGAGGAATCAAATAAAACACACCTGAAAGATGATTCGTGCGGTGCGCTAGTGCAGATTATCTATCGATAATGTGTTCACTCGTTTTCCATTAAATGCGATAACAGTTTTCAGGCAGAAAAAATGTGGTGGACAATCTCGGAAGAGAATGAACATCAAATATTTAATGCCACTTACTTTCAAAGTTTGGAAAAACCAATTCTAAAAAAGTAAACTTATTTTGTTTATAGCTTCTGGAAAAGCTAAGTTAGTATGTTGAAAATAAAACTGGAAAGAAGACTGTGGTTAAGTCCGGTTTAAATATAAAAAGATTTTTTACTTAAATGCAACTTTTTATCTTTTTTTTTGAGTTAAATTGTATTTTTAATTTTATTCAAGTGAAAAACGTTCATTTGATGGAAATATTGTTTTCCTGAAGCAAATATAAGACGAGACGAACGTAAACTATTTATGTTCTACAAATGAAAAAAACTTTTTTGCAGTTAAGTCAAAATCACTTCCTTTATTTGGATTTTTAAGTTAAATTTAAAGTTGAATTCTCCTGTTGAATTCGTTATCACATAACTTCAATCACAAACTAAATTCACATGCTAAATAAATCAGCCATCACTTCTGTTGCTATCTGGGACCAACTGTTTATCTTTCTCAGCGAGATAGTTCATTATCGAATGAAAACTGTTCAATCTGATGATGCAGGTGAATTTCCGGATATTACATCTTTTCTTTCTCAGGAATCTTTGAGTAAAATACCTGATCAGGGTGTGCTTACCGAAATTGATCTGGTAGCCCTTACTCTGGCACTTTCTCCTTATATGATGCCCGAATTAATTCCCGATTTGTTATCAGCTTATTTGCCCCAGGGTAAAGAATGCCCGGAGATGGCGTTGATACGCGCTAAGGATCGTGAATTGTTTTTCCCTACCGGAGATACACTTCTTTACTTACTGGCAGGAAAAAATTTAGAAAGCAGAATGTACCTTCTAAAGTATTTTCAGCTTGATTCCGGACTTTTCAATTCCGGAATCCTTTCATTTGCTGAAGGATCTGCATTCGAACCCCGAATGAGCGGTAGATTGATTGTTGATGAAGAGTATGTAGATGTTATAACTACTGGTGAAGTGCAAAAACCACGAATGGGCACCGGTTTCCCTGCGCAGCTTATTAATACAAGTCTTGAATGGGAAAACCTTGTTTTACCGAAAAAAACATTGGATCAGATACTGGAAATTCAATCCTGGTTGAAATATCGGGATCAATTAATGAATGGATGGGGGCTTGCCGGGAAAATAAAACCCGGTTACAGGGTGCTTTTTTACGGTGCGCCAGGTACCGGAAAAACACTTACGGCAACACTCCTTGGGAAATATACAGAAAGAGATGTGTATCGGATTGATTTATCACAAGTCGTTTCCAAGTATATCGGTGAAACGGAAAAGAACCTCTCACGTTTGTTTGATAAAGCTGCGAATAAAGAATGGATCCTTTTCTTTGATGAGGCAGATGCCATATTCGGTAAACGCACAAATGTGAAAGATTCTCATGATAAATACGCAAACCAGGAAGTGTCTTATTTATTACAACGGATTGAGAACCATCCTGGATTGGTTATCCTGGCTTCCAATTTAAAAAGTAATCTCGATACGGCATTTACGCGCCGATTCCAGTCTATGATTGAGTATGATATGCCAGGAGCAACTGAACGGTTGTTACTTTGGAAAGACATCTTACCTGGAAATCTTTCTTTGCAAGAGGATGTTTCCATTGAGCAGATAGCCCGAACCTATAATCTGAGCGGAGCGAATATTGTTAATGTGGTTCAATTTGCCTGTTTGAAAACTGCTGAAGAAGGAATGAATGAGATCAGCCGGTCAAATCTCATCGAGGGAATTCGAAAAGAGTATGTGAAAGAAGGAAAGATGTTTGCATAAAACCGGTTAAGCTAAAAATTCACCCGCAGCTGCACTGTAATATCCGACTTTTTAAATCCTTTGATCTCTTCCGGACCGGAACTCAGAACTTTTCTGTTTGAGTACAAATAGGTTCCGTACCGGATCCACAGATCACAATGTCTCAGAAATGAAAAACGGATCAGGGCATAAGCTCTTGATCCCTGGTAATAATACGCCGGGATCGAAAAGACATACAAGGCATTGTTCTCAAAGGTGTAAATGCGTGTATCGTAACTGTCGGTATCGAATAGTGCATAGCGTAATGTTACGTCGAAGGGTAATCTCTTCGGTTTGAACAGCAAATCCTGGGTAAAGATCCAGCCGTCTTCCGCAGCGCTGCTTTTTCGATTGATAGTTACATATTCTACGCGGCTTTTCAGCGTAAAACTTTCCAATACCTTGTAGGATAAGTTCAATCGGTAATTGTTTTGGACCACATTCTCAATCGGAGTAATGCTTCCATCTGAGTTCCGGGAGTTTTTCTGACGAACCTGTTGCCGGAAACGGGCATACAATTCAAAGACTTTATTTGGCCTGTAGGTCGGCTGAACTAAAAATTCATATCCTTTAGAAGGCGCATCCACCTGGTATTTGATCCATGGAAATTTAAAGAAATCCACGTACGAGCTCACTGACCAGGCAGGTGCCAGTTTTACTTTGATCCCGGAAAACAAACCGCTTTCATTCTGGGTATTGCTTCCTTCGGAAAAACCGTTGTTGTAGAAAGAGTAGTAGCCTTTGGAATAATTGCGGTAAATAACCGAAACTGAAACGTTTGGATCAAGAATGGCCATCAAACCATGAAGCTGGGCAAATGATTTGGAATGCGTACTGTATGAAACTTCCCCGAAAAAGTTAAAGTTCCTGACTACAAAGTTGTAATCGCCGCTGATAGCCGTTGTGTTTTTCCCTCTGAAAGCATATAGGTTGTAAGGAACGGTATCTTTTAAAAGCGGCTGATTGTACTGTTGATTAACAACTGCAATTCCGGCATTGAATCGGGTAGAGTTGTAGCTGAGGTAATTCCCGATAACTTGTTCACTGAAACGGCTTTTCTTGGCAATTTCACTGTTGGTGCGGTGTAAACCGGATAAATCAATGGTAGTAACAAATTCCAGGTCGTCTGTCAGGGAATCGTTTATTCCCGAACCATCTACTTTTTTATTGCTGTAGAAAGTAAGCAGGTTCCATTTCTTGTAGCCAATCACTGCTGTGCCTCCGCGAAAGAATCGGTTTTCGTCTACGGAAGTATAAGGTCTTAAGAGATTGGCCGCTTTTTTGGAAGAAAAGATATCGGCACTTTTCCCGAAGGCATAACCGCTCCAGGTGTTCAATCCCTGGCCGATTTGAATTTGATAATCGCCCGCTGCAACTGCCCGGATGTATTTCCCGCCTTTATAAAATGCATGAAAGGAATAATAATCGAAGCCGTTTTTCTGCGAACCTTTGAAGAATTCCTCGCCCGGATCTTTTTCGGCAGTAAAACCCAGGCTGATATTCGTCCGATAAGTGTACCTGAAGCGCGTGTAGTACTTGTCCGGATTTCCACGGTAATAACTGTTCGAACTATTTAAAATAGAATCCGGAACGGCTGTGTATCCCTTTTTGTTTTCGGGAGTTCGCTGATAGCGCATAAACCATTCAATCTTACCATTTTTGACAGCTTCTTTAAAGGTGATGTGCATATTTTCCAAACGATCATCTACTTTCACAAAGGGACGAACCAATGAAATGGTATTCAAATCCCAGTATTTCAGTGATTGAAGCTCGTATATGCTAATGAACTTTCCGAATTGCTCCACATGAAGCAGCACATCGGTTATCTGGACTTCTGAAAGTAGGCCCAGCGAGCGCAATTCATCCGGATTGGTATTGTTCAGATTGATCGGATTGTCATAAAAGTAGTTGAGCTGATCAAAAATATTGGTTAAATCCAGTTCTTCCGATTCAGATTGCTCGGCAATGAACTCCACGCGCTGCTGGATAATTTCGTTTCTCTCCTGCCCGAAAAGACCGGAGTAAAAACCAATAAAAAGAATCAGTAAAGCGCTACTTTTTCTCATGTTCTTTGAATTGGTAGTTTAACCCGAAATTCGGAGACCATCCAAGTGTTTGATGATATTTTGATCCCAAATCAATGGAAAAGCCGGAAACTCTGTAACCAATCCCAAGGGCAAATTCCATAGGAGCACTTTGAGCCCCGAAACGAATGTAAAGCGCTTGTACCGGTTGATATTCAACAGCTCCTTTAAAGCAGATTTTGGTAATAATCTGTTTCTCAACTTCGGCAAAAATGGATACTTTTTTGGATGGTTTGTACTGACATCCGCCACGCATGACAGTCGCAAATCGGTCGCTGGTTGGATTGATCCGCTGCCTGCCGATATTCATCACTGAAACACCAATACTCCACTTCTCTGAAATTTTTGCCAGAATACCTGCTTCCACTGTTCCGCTGACAGTGGAGCCGTAATTTCCTCCAAGACGCAGGGTTTGAATATTTCCCTGAACTCCGGCTTGTAGAAAATCGGCAAATTTCATGCTGTATCCTACGCCTGCGCGGGTATTCCGGTATTGCTGATATCCATAAAACTGCCCGCCGACAGAAATTACTCCCACTTTTAGCGGAATTGCAACGGCTAATGCCTGCGTTTGAAGTTCTTTTGTCAGAAAGCGGGTTTCATAATAGGCTCCGAATGAAATGGTTTTGATAGAAGCTGCAGCACCCGGATTGTGGTGATAAGCCCAAACATCATCGAGGCACACACTGGTATTCGCCAATGAAACAGCCCTTGAACCAACCGGGTTCCATCCTTGTCCAAATGCGAAGTGGAAAGAATGTGTGAATAATAGTAGAAGTAGTAAAAGTCTTATCATGGTTTATTTTGAGAACAAGCGGTGTTTGAGCGGGATCTTTTGAAGAAAATAATCCTCTTTCATCAGAAAGAACCAATTATTTCCGGCATCCGATGAAATGGCGTACAATTCATACGCTTTATCGGACACATCTGATGAATCCTTTTGAATAGTGTATTTACGTTCAATCCAGTCGCCCTGATTTTTCATATCTCTGAATAATGGATTGTATAAATTAACGCCTTTTTCTTGAGTATTGCTAAAATGGCTTATAAAATTTGAATCTCCCAAAGAAGTATAATACCGAACAACGGCAGGATGACTCAAGCCCGCATATTCCAGCGTATTATTTGAATTGTATGCTTTTACGTATTTGCTTAGCTGCTTATTGAGCTTGTTTTCCTGCTCTGCAGATAGGGTGCAGGAGAAAGCAAGAAGAAGAACAAGCAGGAAGTTTGAAAGTTTTAGCACGAATTATCAGTTTTGTCTGCTACTAAAATTAATTTTTTTATTGAAAATAACGCAGGATTTCTTCTTCAGTCATTGGGATATAATTAAATGAGCACGAAATCATATCCTGAATACGCAGTTTTTCCGGGAACTGAACGGCATGAATAGTTTGGTGTTGAGGATTTCCCTGGGTAAGTGTTACTTCGATAAACAAGTCGGCACTTTCTATTTTGTAAAAGCGGGCAAAACCATCCAGTTTGCGGTATATAGGGAAAGTTGTTTCCATGGTTCAATGTGAAAAACGTAGGGGCGCGATTAATCGCGCCCCTACGTTTTATGTCGAATTGTAATTTTAGTTCACCTTAAAGACCACTCGTCTTCCTTTTGCAAGTTTCAGGTCGTCATCGTCACCTTCCTTGATCTCAGGACTTGGGACGTCACTTCCTTTACTTTCTGATTTCAATCTTCCGGCAGCAATTCCTTTGGATTGCAGGTATTCCTTAATAACCTGGTTACGCTTTGTATCCATGTCTGCATAGAAATCTTTCTTCTCAGCCAGCTTATCTTCCTCCTCGTTGTTGTGTCCGATTACGGTAATTGTCATATTCGGATTTTCAGTCAATACTTTTGCAACGATATCCAAAGCAGCTTTTGCCTGCGGAGTCAGGTATGTTTTACCAAATCCGAAATAAATTTCCTGTTTTTCGATACGATCCTTTGTCGACATTTTATCATTGTCAGCAACTTGTTTCATGTAAACAGTCGGAGAAAGCTCATTTTTGTCTTTATCAGCATCGTAACATTTACAGTCTTCGTTTGCATCCAGCATAGTTACAACTACATCATCGATGTAATAGTAAGCTGCCACGATTTGAGTGATTTTTGAATCTTTCGGTTTTTTGTTCGTTTCGTATTTCGTATCCTGGTCAGAAGTGAAATTACCGATTGTCAGGAATTTTTCACCTCCTTCAGCTTTGTACGAAGCACAAACTTTTTCCCAGTTGTAAGTAGCATTGAATACTTTGTTGTCCGGGTGCTGAATTTGAGTCTGATCAATCAAATGCACTTTTTGGTCTGTTCCGAATTCTTTTTTTGAAATATTCGCCCCGATTTGGTTGCAGGAATATTTAGAAGCTTCAGACATAGAAACATAGAAGGAGATACAATAGGTCACATCTTTTTTCAAAGGTGTTTTCAATTTGGTCATAATATATGTTCTTGGAAGCTTATTTCCGTAAGAAAAAGCAAAGATTCCGGCATAATTTTCACCTTCTTTTGCGTTTTCTTTTCCGTAAGCATTGTCAGGAGCACCTACATCAGGAATTTTAGAATCACTTAAAAAGTAATCAGCTCTTGCACCTGTAGGAGATTTCCATCCGGTTGCCAAATCAATTTGACCTAGTTTTTTAGGTTTTCCGGCATTGGACTCAAACCCGCCGTTATCTACCAGGTTATCTCCTGTTTGCGCTGATGCAATAAGTGGTAATCCAATTAAAGCAATGAATGCAAGTTGTTTTAGTTTCATACTATTTGGTTTCATAAGATTTTACAGTTTTAATGAATGTTTTAACCTTTTCTGGGTCGACATCCGGATAAACACCGTGGCCTAAGTTAACAATATGTCTTTTATTATTGCCGAACGAATTTAACATTTTTATCGTTTCAGCCTCAATACTTTGATGAGAACCGTATAAAGCACACGGGTCCAAATTGCCCTGAAGCGTTTTGGAATCGCCCACCAAAGATCTCATAACAGGAATATCCATGTTCCAATCGAGCCCAATTGTATTACAATCTAGTTTCGCTAAAGCAGGAATGGATGTGATAGCTCCTTTCGAAAATAAGGTAACGGGAACATCTTCAATAGCTGCTGCTATTTGAGATAAATAGGGAAGAGAGAAAGTGGCGTACTGCTCTGTTCCTAAAATTCCTGCCCATGAATCGAAAACTTGTATCATACTTGCTCCGGCTTTAACCTGTGCTTTTAAATAAGCGATTGTAACATCTGTGACGTGCTGTAACAATTGATGTGCCAAAGTAGGATTCGTATACAATAACTTCTTTGCCTCGCTGAATGTTTTTGATCCATGTCCTTCTACCATGTAACAGAGAATAGTCCATGGTGCGCCTGCAAATCCGATTACCGGAACACGTCCATTCAATTGTTTTACAGTTAGTTTGATTGCTTCAAGTACATAACCCAAACGATCTTCCACGTCAAAATCAAACTCCAGTCTTTTGGCATCTTCTTCCGAACGGATAGTATGCTCGAACCATGGTCCGCGCTTCTCAATCATTTGGTAAGGAACGTTCATAGCTTCCGGGATCACCAAAATATCTGAAAAGATAATGGCTGCATCTACATCCAGGATATCTACCGGTTGAATGGTTACTTCAGCCGCCAGTGCCGGATTCTCAACCAATTCTTTAAATCCGCTCACACTTTCGCGTACTGCGCGGTATTCCGGTAAAATTCTTCCAGCCTGACGCATTAACCAAACCGGGTAACGTTCAATATCTTCGCCTTTTGCAGCACGTAAGATTAAATCATTTTGCAAATTCATTGATGCAAAAATACATTTTTTTCACCGCTAAGGCGCAGAGGATGCTAATCAAAATTCAAACCTTTGCGCTCTTTGCTCCTTCGCTGAAGCTACGGCGTAAGCGTTCATTCTTTGCGGTTATACAACCTGACAGTCTTTATTTAAGCCCACTTGATTGGCGTTTTTCCGTTCTTTTCCAAAATCCCATTAATCGTTGAGAAAGGCTTGCTGCCGAAAAATCCGCGATATGCCGAAAGCGGTGAAGGGTGCGGAGCTTTCAGAATGAAATGCTTGTTCGCATCTACCCTCGAAGCTTTTGCCTGTGCCGGAGATCCCCACAACACAAAAATCACTCCTTCTAATTGATCATTGATAGTCTGGATCACATCATCGGTAAACTTTTCCCAGCCCTGGTTTGCATGAGAAAGCGGATGGCCTTCTCTTACGGTAAGGATTGAATTCAATAACAAAACGCCTTGTTGCGCCCAATGGTTCAAATCCCCATTCGGAGGTGCCGGAATCCCCAGATCGTCTTCCAGTTCCTTGAAAATGTTCTGAAGACTTTTAGGTAATGGCCGAACATGAACATCACAACTGAAACACAATCCGTGTGCATGACCGCGGGTAGGATAAGGGTCCTGTCCCAAAATCACCACTTTGAGCTGATCAAACGGACAACTGTCGAAAGCCCTGAAAATATGCTTTCCTTCCGGGAAGATCTGATTGGGAAAACGCTGATATTCCTCTTTGACAAAACCAGCCAATTTTTCAAAATAAGGAGCTTCAAACGATTGCTGAAGTACCTTTTTCCAAGATTGATCAATAGAAACTTTCATTCAGCTAAGATAATTAATCTGATTTTACTATGTTCGCGATCTGAAATCTAAATCGATGTATCTAACACGCTTTTTTACCACAACAATCCTCGGATTACTTATAGTAAACAACTCTTTTTCCCAGCAGGAACCGAGATCTGCGTTTTTCTGGAACCAATATATGCATACGAATCCAGCGATGACAGGAGCCATTTATCGTCATCATGCAAACGTGCAATGGCGCAACCAGTGGACAAAAACAAATGGTGCGCCAACGACTTTGTGGGCAAATTATGCTGCTAAAATTGATAAAATCAACAGTGGAATTGGCGTGAGTTATGAGTATCACGTGGTTGGTTTGAATAAATCGCATACAGCTTTGCTTTCTTATGCGTATCATATTCCGATCAAAAACATGTTTTTATCATTTGGAGCTTCTGCAGGGATAAAAACATTGAAAATTGAAGCCAGTCAGTTTCTTTTTTCTTCCCAAACTCCTGATCCGATGTTTCAGGATAGGCAGTTGAAACCAATTTTTCAATGTGATTTTGGGGTTGCTTTGCATGGGGAGAAATGGAATGTTGGTTTGAGTGCGACACAGTTGAACGGCGGAACATTCAAAGATTCTATTTTTCCATATAATGTAGAACCTCATTTTTGGTTTTTTGGAGATTATACATTCGACTTAGGGGAAAAGTGGAAATTAACACAGAGAATTCAATCCTATACAGATGGGCAGAAAATAGCTTCTACCATTGCATTAGTAGCATCAGTTAAAGATCGTTTGTGGTTTGGTGCCGCTAGTACAATTCCCGCAGGCGGAGGAAGATTTTCAGCAGGGCCTGTGATTGGTTACGACATTGTTGGGAAATTTCGAATAGGTTATGCTTACGAATATGTGTTCAATAACGGACCTTCGATTGGTAACGATGGAACCCACGAAATCATCCTTTCTTACCAGCTGAAATAATTCCAATTTTAGAATTTGCCGGTTGAAAATTCTGGAATTCGAGAATTCGCTTGTTTGCAAAGATGCGAACAGATTCAGACTTATGTTATTGATTTTAAATCGATTGATCTTTTATTTTAACAACTTGAAATCAGCAATTTTGCTTTTGAAAAACGAGAGCACGAAACTCCAATTCGGTATTCGTAATTCGTAATTCGGAATTAATCAAGTACCTTTGCGCCCAATAAACAGCAATCATGAGCAACGACGTAGAAATTGAAAAGCGCAGAACCTTTGGAATTATCTCGCATCCCGATGCAGGTAAAACAACTCTGACTGAAAAGCTTTTGCTTTTTGGTGGTGCCATTCAGTCTGCAGGTGCTGTGAAAAATAACAAGATTAAGAAGACGGCTACTTCCGATTTCATGGAAATTGAAAAGCAGCGTGGAATTTCCGTTGCAACGTCTGTGATGGCTTTTGAATATTCAGGGAAGCAGATCAATATCCTGGATACTCCCGGTCACAAGGATTTCGCGGAAGATACTTACCGAACTCTGACAGCAGTTGATAGCGTTATTTTGGTGATCGACTGTGCAAATGGAGTAGAGGAACAAACCAAGCGGCTGATGGAGGTTTGCCGCATGCGTAAAACGCCGGTAATCATCTTTATCAATAAAATGGACCGTGAGGGAAAAGATCCGTTCGAATTATTGGACGAATTGGAATCTTCGTTGGATATTAAAGTGCGCCCTTTGGCATGGCCGATCGGAATGGGTGACCGTTTTAAAGGAGTTTACAATATTTACGACAAGAATATCAATTTATTCGCGGCGAATAAAACAAAAATCTCTACAGATATCGTTTCACTTTCAGACATCAACTCTTCCGAGTTAGATGAATTGGTTGGAGAGAAGCCTGCTGCAGAATTGAGAGAAGAATTGGAAGTGATTGAAGGAGTTTACGATGCTTTTGATCGCGATACTTACCTTTCGGGCGATGTTGCCCCGGTATTTTTCGGGTCGGCAGTAAACAATTTCGGAGTAAAGGAATTACTCGATACTTTCGTGCGCGTTTCACCCTCTCCAAGAGGAAGAGATACCGATTTGAAACGAGTGGAGCCCTCTGATAAGAAATTCTCCGGATTCGTCTTCAAGATTCACGCAAACCTGGATCCGAAACACCGGGATCGGATTGCGTTTTTACGCATCGTTTCAGGAAAATTCGAAAGAAACACTTTCTACAACCACGTACGTTTAGAGAAGAAATTCAAATTCGCCAATCCAACCTCTTTCATGGCGCAGGATAAAAGCGTCATTGACGAAGCTTTCCCCGGTGATGTGATTGGGCTGTACGATACCGGAAACTTCAAAATCGGTGATACTTTAAGTGAAGGTGAAAACTTCATGTTTAAAGGAATTCCAAGTTTTTCTCCGGAAATGTTCCAGGAATTAGAAAATTTAGATCCGATGAAATCCAAGCAATTGGAAAAAGGAGTTACGCAGCTTATGGACGAAGGTGTTGCTCAAATGTTCATTCAGCAGCCCGGAAACAGAAAGATTATCGGAACTGTCGGACAACTTCAATTCGAAGTAATTGCTTACCGCTTGGAACACGAATACGGCGCTAAATGTCGATTTGTACCGAGAAATTATCACAAAGCCTGTTGGGTAACAACCGATAATGAAGATCAGTTAAACGACTTCAAACGTGCAAAATCCCAATATTTGGCAAAAGATAAAGACGATAATCTGGTGTTCCTTGCTGAAACATCCTTCCTGCTTCAAATGGCAGAGAAAGATTACCCGGATTTGACTTTCCACACAACCAGCGAATTTAAGTTAGAAGCAAAACACGCCTAGGTACGTGATGCATCACGTGCATATGTGATTTTAAACGCGTGCCATGTTTTACAATTCCGGCAATTCCTCCAGGAAAACATCCGGATTCTTGCACTCCACCATCACATGGTTTAATCCGTTTGTCATCCAGAAATAGGCTGCTTTACTTTTTTGAATGTAATTACTGGTTTGCAGAAAAACTTTTTCGTCCAGTGCTATTTCTGAAGCTTTGCATTCGATGATCAGTTTCGGATTTCCGAACGAATCAATAACTACAATGTCGCAACGCCTGTTCTGGCCGTTTATTTTCAATAAATGCTCGCTGTTGATGCGTTCAATCGGCGTTTTTTTATGATGGATGAGGTAGTGGATCACATGTTGCCGTACCCATTCTTCCGGAGTCAGCAGTAATTTCTTTCTCCGAATGACACACCAAACGAAAAAATCCTCCTTCTCTTTCGAAAGCTTTAATTGGGCAGACGGTAAATTCAACGAAGGATACGACATATTAAGTACAAAATTACGAATTACAAATTACCAATCAGGAATTTATAATGGCGGAAAATTTTCCGCCGTTGTAGTATTTCTACCAATAAAATAATTCCATAATTCGCAATTCATAATTCGTAATTCGTAATTTTGAAAGATGGATTACAAAGCACTTCTCAAAGACATTAAAAACGGCGAATTCAAGCCTTTATACGTGTTGCATGGTGAAGAGCCGTATTTCATTGATTTACTTTCGGATGCTATCAGCGAAAATGCCGTAGATGAATCCGAAAAAGATTTCAACCTGGCAGTTTATTACGGACGCGACATAGATGCTCTGACATTGATGAGTGAAGCCCGCAGTTTTCCATTTATGGGAACACGTAAAGTGGTCATCGTTCGGGAAGCACAGGACATGAAGGATATTTATGAACTGGAAAAGTTGCTGCCTAATTTGGTGGAAAGCAATATTTTGGTTCTGTGTCATAAATACAAAGCACTCGACGGAAAGCGTAAGTTCACCAAAGAAATTGCCAATGTCGGAGTGAATTTCAAATCGGAGAAAGTCAAAGATTACAACCTCACGGAATGGATTGCAACATACGTTCGTTCCGAAGGATATGAGATCACTTCCAAAGCTGCTGCTCTATTGGGTGAGTTTTTGGGGAATGATCTTTCTAGGATTGTCAACGAGCTCGATAAACTGGCAATCGTACTGGAAAAAGGAACAAAGATCTCGGATATTCACATCGAGGAGAACATTGGGATTTCGAAAGATTACAATGTTTTCGAATTGGTAAATGCCATTGCAATTAGGGATACCTTAAAAGCTTTCCAGATTGCTGATTACTTTGAGAAGAATCCGAAAGATCACTCGATTATTGTCGTTATTCCTTCTGTATTCAAATTATTCACCAACATGATGCGGGTACATTTCGCTCCGAACAAATCTCCGGATGCTATTGCTTCCTCTGTTGGTTTGCATCCGTTTGTAGCGAAAGAACTCATCCGCAATTGCCCGAATTTTCCGCCAAAGATCCTTGCGCGCAATGTGGAAATTCTGCATAATTACGACCTGAAAGCGAAAGGAGTAGGGAATAGTTCTACTTCAGACGGTCAGTTGTTAAAAGAAATGTTGGTCCAAATACTCAATTGATGAGACGCTTTTTTCTCCTCCAAATTCCCGATACGGAAACCTTTCACCTTCCTGAAGAAGAGTCCAAACACATTGTTCGGGTTTTGCGTTCAGAAGCGGGCGATCAGTTTTTGTTATTGAACGGTTCCGGATTAATTGTCACAGCTGAAATCGTAGACGCACATCCGAAAAAATGCCTGGTAAAAGTTGTTTCAAAAGAAGTGAAAAGCAGGTCCGTAAAAGGATTTCATTTGGCTATTGCTCCTACCAAAAACCTCGATCGTATGGAATGGATGGTGGAGAAGATCGTTGAGATTGGCGCATCCAAATTGACTTTCCTGAATTGTGAACGATCAGAACGCATTCAGTTGAAGCTGGACCGTTTGCAGCGTGTAGCTATTTCAGCTATGAAACAGGCACAGCATGATTTTTTACTGGAAATAGAAGAACTTCGTAACTTTTCCGATTTTGTAACCGCTAATCCGAATGGCGGAATTGCACACTGCCTGGAAGCAGAGAAAAAATCAGTGAGTGAATTGAACCATCATTCCTGCATTCTAATCGGTCCGGAAGGAGATTTCAGTGAAACCGAAATTGAACTTGCTTTGAAACACGGTTACGAAGCTGTACATTTGGGACAATCACGATTGAGAACAGAAACGGCCGGAATGGTTGCGTGTGTTCTTGCAATTAACAGTTAAACAGCATGAAAGCAGTCATCATAATCACCGCGCTTTTTTTGAGCAGTCTTGGATTTACCCAGGGAAGTTATCAAATTGCATTTCTAAAATACAGCGGTGGCGGTGATTATTACGCCAATCCCACGGCATTGCCGAATCTTGCCCAGTTTTGTAATTCCAATCTGGGAACCACTATTTCCAAGGAAGCGCCTTATGTAGAAGTTGGAAGCCCTGAATTGAGTTTGTATCCTTTTGTGCACATGACCGGACATGGAAATGTAGTGTTTTCATTGACCGAAGCTGAAAATTTACGCAATTACCTGTTGGGAGGTGGTTTTCTGCACATTGATGACAATTATGGGATGGATAAATTTATCCGTGAGGAACTGAAAAAGGTATTTCCCAATAATTCCCTGGTAGAATTACCGTATTCACATCCCATTTTTCACCAGAAATACGATTTTAACGGTTTGCCAAAAATCCATGAACACGATGGAAAACGCCCCCAGGCTTTTGGAATCATCATTGAAGGAAGACTGGTTTGTCTTTATACTTTCGAAACCGATTTAAGCGACGGCTGGGAAGATAAAGAGGTCCACAACGACTCCGAAGAAAAACGCAAGCAAGCGCTTCAAATGGGCGCAAACATTCTCATGTACGCATTCCTGGGTGGAATTCAGTGATTCTTCTCTTTAAGAATTCAATCCGCAGCAATCGGTCGCGACTGATCGGCTAAGGATCACGTTTTCATGTAATCCATGCTCATTCTGTTTTCTCATTCTGTCTGTTAACAGATGCTAAAACCTTTTTGCTTTTCATTCCTTTTCTATATATTCAACTCATTCACATCTAAAATAGAAAGTTATGAGTTGGTTATGGGCATTAATTATTGGGGGTGTAGCCGGTTGGTTAGCCGGAGCAATCATGGACAGTTCACGAGGTGGAATTTTATTCAACATTGTACTGGGAATCCTGGGAAGTTTTGTCGGAGTATGGTTATTTGGGTTACTGCATATTTTCCCTGCAGATAACATTTGGGGAATTCTCTTAACTTCCACTGTTGGAGCTGTCGTCATTATTGTAATAGCCCGCCTGATAACAGGTGGCAAAGTTTAATATAACTGTGGGGGTCCGCCGCGGCGGATCTGCCAAGAGCAAATTATCCGCTCGAAGCGGTACGATTTGAGTATAAAAAACGGGCGCCGATTCATCGACGCCCGTTTCTGTATATAGAAATGAATCACATTTTATTCGGAACCGCAATCCCTAACAAATTCATTGAACTCTTAATTACCTTCGCTACGTTCTGACTTACTGCCAAACGCAATGCTTTCTGTTTCTCATCTGTTTCGCTCAGGATCATCACGTTTTGATAGAATTGATTGAATAACTTCACCAACTCATACGTATAATTCGCTACAGCCGATGGAGAATGAGTCTTTGCAGCTTCTTCGATGGCAGCGGGATATAACGCCAATTGCTTAATAATTTCCTTTTCGGAAGCGCCAATTTCAGTATCTGTATCTAATTGGAAATTACTTGCTTTCGCCAATAGCGACTGAATACGAGCATGCGCGTATTGAATGAACGGACCTGTGTGTCCATTTAGTTCAATAGATTCCGCCGGATTGAACATCATGCGTTTCTTCGGGTCAACTTTCAGTAAGTAATACTTCAAACCACCCATACCAATCGTTTTGTACAAAGTCTCTCTTTCGGAATCGCTCATTCCGTCCAAATGTCCGCGTTCAGAAGTCATTTCTTTTGCGCTTTCAATCACTTCATCCATTAAATCGTCTGCATCAACAACAGTTCCTTCACGGGATTTCATTTTCCCGGATGGTAAATCTACCATTCCATAAGACAAGTGGAAGCATGATTTTGCCCAGGAATAACCCAATTTATCCAGGATCAGGAAAAGCACTTTGAAGTGATAATCCTGCTCATTACCTACGGTATAAATAATTCCGCTTAGTTCCGGGTAATCATTGAAACGATCAACAGCTGTTCCCAAATCCTGGGTCATGTAAACCGAAGTTCCGTCAGAACGCAGCAATAATTTGTGGTCCAATCCTTCGCCGGTAAGATCAATCCAAACCGAACCGTCTTCTTTTTTATAGAAAACGCCTTTGCTCAAACCTTCGTTTACGAGGTCTTTTCCAAGAATAAAGGTGTCGGACTCGTAGTACAAACGATCAAAATCAACGCCCATTTTTTCATAGGTTTTATTGAAACCGTCGTAAACCCAGCCATTCATGGTTGTCCAAAGCAGATATACTTCCGGATCTCTTCCTTCCCAGCGAACCAGTAAATTCTTTGCTTCACGCAGAATAGCTGTTTCGTTCTTAGCCAGTTCTTTGATCTTATCGTCTAGCCCTGCAATTGCTTTTTCATCTTTACCAGCTTTAGCATCCGTAAATTCGTGGTATTTGGCAATCGCTGTTTCAGAATATCCGTCAAATTTCCCGGAATTCCATTCTGCTATAATTTCTTTTGCTTCCGCATTGAAATGCTTGTCGAATTCCACATAGTATTTCCCAACCAGCTTATCGCCTTTCAAACCGGTGTTTTCCGGATTCTCACGTTCTCCTTTTGTATTGACCGGAGAAAACTTCTGCCAGGCAAGCATGCTTTTACAAATATGGATCCCGCGATCGTTGATGATTTGCGTTTTAACTACTTTATGACCGTATGCATCCAGGATTTGAGCTACAGAATATCCCAGGAAGTTATTGCGTAAGTGACCTAAATGCAATGGTTTATTCGTGTTTGGAGACGAATATTCTACCATGATCTCCGGTTTGGAGTTCTTTTCAGCCATTCCGAAAGCTGCATTGGAATGAATTTCACTTAATTGCTGCGCCCAATAACTATTCGGGAAACTTAGGTTTAAGAATCCGGCGATAATTGAATAATCACTGATACAGCGAATCTCATCCCTTAAAAAATCACCAATCACTTTTCCAATTTCCTGCGGAGCTTTGCCTGCAAGTTTCATCAAAGGAAACAATACCAAAGTGGTATCGCCTTCGAACTCTTTTTTCGTTTTTTGAAACTGAATCAGCGAGTCGGAACATTCGAAACCAAATAATTGATTGGATTTCTCTATAATTGCCGACTTGATTAAATCTTCCATTGGGACTTTTTATTTATTTATTAGATGTTCAAATGTTCAAATGTTCAAATGTTCAAATGTTCAAATGTTCAAATGTTCAAATTGAATTTTTTAAACCCTTTGAACCTTCGAAGCTCGCAACGCTTATGCTGATCGCGTGTCGCCATTAGCTTTAGCGATGGCACAAGCTTCAGCGAAGGCACAGAGCGAAGAAGCTTTGAACTTCTTTGAACTTTTAACCGTTTAATGCGGCAGTTACTTTTTCCAGCAAGCTGAATGCAGTTTCTGCCATTGTATTTGTTTTATTGTCCAGGCAAGGGTTTACTTCAACAAACTCGATGCAAACCGTTTTTGGATTCTGAGCCAGCAAAGTTAATATTTCTTCCGCTTCCTCCGGGAAAATCCCGTTACCAACAGGTGTTCCTGTTCCAAAAGAAGTGATTTCAGGATCCATTGAATCTACATCGAAAGAAACATAGATCATATCGCAGGAGGCTAATTGTTCCAAAACACGCTGAATGATGATTGAAGCACCTTCTTTGCGCACGGATTCTACTGTGTGATTGGTAATGTTGTTTTCTTCAATGAGTTGATTTTCCTCGTGTTCCGTATCGCGCACGCCAATAAATATCAAATCTGCAGGATTCAGCTTCACGGCATTTGTGTACTTATGTTTCAGATCTTTCCAAATGGAAGCAGTTTGCTCAGAAGGTGTATTTCGCTGGTATCTTAAATTGTCGTTACCAAGAGAAAGGCTCAATGGCATTCCATGGATATTTCCTGACGGAGTAGTGTAGGGTGAATGCAAATCTCCGTGAGCATCAATCCAAACAACTCCCAGTCTTTTCTCCGGAAAAGCAGCCTTGACCCCGGCAATTGTTCCAGCAGCAGAACCGTGATCTCCGGCAAGAATAAGCGGAAAAGATCCTTTGTTCAAAAGATCCTTTGTCTTTTCTGCAACAGCTTCAAAAACAAGTTTGAAACCCAAGAGGTTTTTAGCAAATTCGGTTTCGTTTTCACGATCAAGAAATCCATTGTAATCGGGCAAAGGATGAAGCGGGTAAATTCCGAAATAGGGATTATTTGCTTTTCTGGCCGCTGTCATAATAGCTCCCGGACCAAGAGATGCGCCCCTGGTTCCTGCTGCCAGTTCCGAGTTGTTTACAATGATTTCAATTTTCCGATGCATAACAGTTTGTTAATAGGGCAAAAATACATATTTGGTTTAGTCTGACTATTGCAAGTTATACATGGAACTGAAACCTTTTCAACAATTTGTCGTATTAAGTTCTTATTAAAGATCTTAATATGTTGGTAAAGCATTCATCCATTTTCCTTGGAATTTGCATTCTTCTGGTGTGTTCATGTACTCCTAAAAAGGAGGTGGTCAGCGAGGGGACTATCATTTATTCGGCAGATTACCCGAACCACAAGAAAAATATCTTCCTCTATAACATCCTGCCGAAAGAAGTTGAAATCAGCTTTAAGGATGGAATGGTCCGAAACGATATCAGTCGTGGAAATTTTCAAAATATTTTGTTGTTTGATTGTAACAAAAGTCAAATGGAGATTTATTTCCAATATGGCGAAGAAGCATTCAAAACGAAATTATCACCAAACGAGATTCGACAGATGTTAAATGATCAGGTGAATTATGAAATCCGATTTACGGATGAAACAGATACGCTGGTTGGTTTTAACGTTAAAAAAGCACTTGCTGTAAACAAGAAGGATGAAAAAGATGTGATCACACTTTGGTATACGGAAGAAATTGAGTTGAAGAACCCGAACTGGTACAATACGTTTAACGAAGTTCCGGGGGTCCTGCTTGCTTATTCGGTAGATCGTTTCGGGATTCGAATGGATTACAAGGCGGTGAAATTTACTCCGAAAGCAGATGAATCCAAAAAACAGTTGTTTACTTTGCCTGCAAAAGGCACTGCGATCAGTTATGACGAGTACAATGAAAAAATGAACAGTTTATTTGCAACATTTGAATAGTATGATCCGATTTATTTGTGTTCTCAGCATCACTTTTTTGACTGCGTTTTCTGCATTTTCTCAAAGACCCTTTTCCGGTATTCTGAAGTACAAGGCGAGTGTCATGGCTCCTGATACAAATAAAGTTTGGAAATCCTGGAACGTAACGCTTTATACCAACGACACCGTGGTGCGGGTAGAAACGGAAACCGAGCAGTTTGGAGTTCAGGTCTATATCCGCAATATGACTCTGAATAAAGCGTATCTGTTGTTGGAATTAGACGGGAACAAATATGCGATTCATACCGATTTGTCTAAGAAAAAAGATTCCATCCAAAAAGGGTATACGGTCACCAAAAAAATGGGGTCGAAAAAAATAGCCGGAATGAAAGGAAAAAAATACCTGGTGAAAGACGAAAATACGGAAGGTTATTACTGTTATTTCTCCAAAAAACTGGATAATAAATACCTGCAGGTTTACCCGGAGGTAAAAGGATTGGCGCTTGATTATTACATTCCTTCACAGGATGGCCTGATCCATTATGAATTGACGGAAAAAAAGGATGAAACCATCAATCGGGACCTGTTTGGAATCCCTTCGGATTATAAACGGATCAGCTTCGAAGAATTCATGAAAATCTTCTATTCGAATAATGAACAGTAGGTTGTTTATAGTTAAATGAAGGACTGTTAACCAAAGCGCTTTGATGTCGTTATCTTCGTAAGATACTTCGTGAAGAATGGCATTGGAAAACGAATACAGGCAAAAAAGCGAGCAATCAGCAGAAGAGAATACAAAGAAAGAGCCCAAAGGGAAGCCCGCGAAAGAACGCAAGCCTTCCGATAATGCTTTGTTGGAACGTCTCTCAAATCGCTTCGATAAAAAAAGATTCAAAACAATTCTGGGGATCGGAATGATCCTGTTCTCCTTTTTCACCTTTCTTTCCTGTTTTTCTTATTTCTTCACCTGGACTGCCGATCAGGATCGTGTTCTGGATGTTTCGCTATTCAGTTTTTTGTTTGACAGCAATCCTGAACCCGTGCAGAACTGGCTGGGTAAATTCGGTGCCTGGATGGCTCACTTGTTCATGTACCGCTGGTTTGGAGTTTCCTCTTTTGCAATTTCCTTCATTATTTTCCTGGTAGGTTTTAAATGGACCCTGAACGTACTTCTGCTTCCCATCAGACGTTCCCTTGCTGTGGCAGTTTTGTTCATGGTGTGGAGTTCTGTTTTCTTAGGTTATTTCGTTGAGCATATTGATTACTTGGGTGGAACCTTTGGCTTTGCAATTAATTCCTGGTTGAAATTAACTATTGGGAACTTCGGAAGTTTTGTTGCAATCGTAGCGTTGTTGTGGGTTGTTCTTGTAGTTCTGTTCAACGCAGATATTATGTCGTGGTGGAATCGTGCAAAAGGAGCCAAGGAATCATTCTTCGAAGATGATCAGCCGGTTACGGCGAATATGACAGATATTCATGTGGTAAATACGATTCGGGATGATCAGATTCGGGCAGAACAAGAAGCTGCTGAGGTGAACTTTGACGAAGAAGAGGATGAATCGTATGGTGATGGTGAGGAAGAAAGTTTCATTGTGATTCAAAATGGTGCTGAAAAGGAACCGGAATTGGAACCTGAACCCGACGACTACCAAGAGGTGGAAGCAATCTTGGAAGCAGAGGACGAAGACGACGAGGAAGAAGGTGATTTTAAAGTGAGTATTGCAAAAACGGATGCTACACTTTCTGATGATGAATTCAACTCCATCCGGCAAGAATACGGCGATTATGATCCAACTTTGGATCTTTCAGGTTACATGCTGCCTCCGATTGATTTGTTGAAAGAGTATGGAAACGGGCAAGTTTCAATCAACAAGCAAGAACTGGAGGATAACAAAAACAAAATTGTAGAAACACTTTCTCACTATAAAATTGATATTGCCAAAATCAAGGCAACGGTTGGTCCAACGGTAACATTGTATGAAATCGTTCCTGCTCCCGGAGTTCGTATTTCGAAGATCAAAAACCTGGAAGACGATATTGCATTGAGTTTATCTGCCCTGGGAATTCGTATTATCGCACCGATTCCAGGAAAAGGAACAATCGGTATTGAAGTTCCAAACAGCAGCCCGGATATGGTTTCCATGAAATCATTGATCGCGTCTGAGAAATTCCAGAATTCCGATTTCGAATTGCCGATCGTAATGGGGAAAACCATTACCAATGAAACCTACACCTTCGACTTAACGAAAGCGCCTCACTTATTGGTTGCCGGGGCTACAGGTCAGGGTAAATCCGTTGGATTGAACGCGATTCTTGTTTCTATTCTTTATAAGAAACATCCGTCGCAGGTTAAATTTGTACTCGTCGATCCTAAAAAAGTAGAGCTAACCCTTTATAACCGCATTGAGCGCCATTACTTAGCGAAACTTCCGGGAGAAGAAGATGCAATTATCACAGATACTTCGAAAGTTGTAAATACATTGAATTCCCTATGTATCGAAATGGATAATCGCTACGAGTTATTGAAAGTAGCAGAAGTACGTACCATTAAAGAATACAATGCAAAGTTCATCGCGCGTAAATTGAATCCGGAAAAAGGACACCGTTACCTTCCATACATCGTTGTTCTGATTGATGAGTTCGCCGATTTAATTATGACTGCAGGAAAAGAAGTGGAGCACCCGATAGCGCGTTTGGCGCAGTTGGCCCGTGCAATTGGAATTCACTTAATTGTTGCCACACAAAGACCTTCCGTGAACGTAATTACAGGTATGATCAAGGCGAACTTCCCGGCGCGTATTGCATTCCGTGTACTTTCCAAGATCGATTCACGAACCATTTTGGATTCTTCCGGAGCTGACCAATTGATTGGGCGCGGAGATATGTTGATTTCTCTTGGCCAGGATCTGATTCGAGTACAGTGTGGTTTTGCAGATACTCCGGAGGTAGAAGCGATCTGCAGGTTCATCGGGGAGCAGCGTGCTTATCCTGAGGCATTGATCCTTCCCGAATATGTTGGTGCAGACGGAGGAAATGATTCGGAAATAGATTTGGATGAAATTGATTCTATGTTTGCAGATGCAGCACGGATTGTGGTCATCAATAACCAGGGATCAGCATCACTCTTGCAGCGTAAATTGAAGCTGGGTTACAACCGGGCCGGACGAATTGTGGATCAATTGGAAGGATACGGCATTATCGGACCATTCCAGGGAAGTAAGGCCAGGGAAGTTCTTTTCAGCGATATCGAAAGCCTGGAAGAGTTCCTGCGTTCTAAAGGAATAAACTAAATGTTGAAAGGCGGCTAATAAAAGGCAAAGTCACTTTTCAAATTTCCCATTATCTAATTTCAATTTTAATTTTCAATTATGTAACAGTATTCTTGGCACAATTTCTGATATTTGCAGAGAAAAATGTGAAACATGAAATACTTACTTATTTGCTTGACTTTATTAGGGACCACTTTGGCTTACAGTCAGGATGCTAAAGCAGACGGAATTCTGGATAAAGTTTCAGCTAAAATAAAAGGACTGAAAACGTTCTATGTGGAATTTAGCGCAACTATCAAGAACAGCACCAACGGAACAAATACAAATATGTCCGGAAAAGGCTGGGTAAAAGGCGATAAATTTAGTGCTGTTTACGGAGAAACGACTTTGATTTCAAACGGCTTGAAAAAATGGTCTATTGTAAAAGAAGAGAAAACGGTGTACGAATCGGATGCTTCCGGTGATGATGAAGACGCAATCAATCCGAAAAAATTAATGACTATCTGGGAGTCAGGATTCAAAAGCAAGTACGAAAAAGAAGAGACATTGAACGGAGAAAAAGTTCACATGATCTATTTGTATCCTAAAAACCCGAAGAAAGCGAATTATCATACGATCATCGTGTATATTTCGAAAGATGATAATGAGGTGAAAAAGGCAATCCTGAAAGCAAATGATGGAACTGTTTCCACATTCACCATGACAAAATTCACTTTAAATCCTGCTATCGAAGACAGCAAGTTTGTATTTGACAAATCGAAGTACCCCGGGTACACGGTTGTGAAGGATTAATATCAAATTGATTATATGTAAAAAACGGCGACCATTATTGGTCGCCGTTTTTGGTTTAAATATGTAGGCACACAATGCATTGCGTGCCTACGAGATTCTTTTATTTAAAATTCATACAATTCAACCAACGCCTTCTTGAATCTTTCTGCAGGCAGGAATTGTTTTTCCAAGGCCACTGCAAACGGTACGGGAGTATCTAAGGATGCTACACGTTTCACAGGTGCATCCAATGTATCAAAACAATTTTCATTGATCAAAGCCACCAATTCACCACCAATTCCACCTGTCATACAATCTTCGTGCAGGACAATTACTTTTCCGGTGCTGCGAACAGCTTCATAAATGGTTTCCGTATCTAAGGGAAGCAAGGTTTTCAGGTCGACAATGTTTGCAGAAATCTCGGGATGAGCATCCAAAGCTTCCATTGCCCAGTGAACTCCTAATCCGTAAGTAATGATCGTTAAATCATCTCCTTTGCGCACATAACCTGCCTTACCGATTTCTGTTGTGTAATAATCGTCGTGAATATCTTCGCGAATACTTCTGTATAAGAATTTATGCTCGAAGAACAATACCGGGTTCGGATCTTCAATCGCTGCGTTCAACAATCCTTTTGCATCACCGGGGAAAGCAGGGTAAACCACCTTCAATCCCGGAGTGTGGAAGAACCACGCTTCGTTACTTTGACTGTGGAATGGTCCGGCTGCAGTGTTTGCTCCGGTAGGCATGCGGACAACAACATCTGCATTCTGCCCCCATCTCCAGTGAATTTTAGCTAAATTATTGATGATCTGGTTGAAACCGCAAGTCACGAAGTCTGCAAACTGCATTTCTACAATCGCTTTCATTCCTGCAATCGATAAACCTAATCCTGCGCCAACAATTGCTGATTCACAAATCGGAGTATTACGCACACGGCCTTTTCCAAATTGCTCTACAAAACCTTCGGTTACTTTAAAAGCACCTCCGTATTCTGCAATGTCCTGGCCCATGATCACCAAGTCCGGGTAACGGACCATACTTTCTCTCAATGAATCGGATATGGCATCAATCAAACGTTTTTCGGTCTTTTTATCACTGATTGGTTCAATGACTTTTTGAGTAAAAGGAGCGTAGATGTCGTCCAATTCTCTTTGAAGATCGGCTTCAATAGGACTTTCTGCAAATGCTATTTCCAGTCCTTTCTGAATTTCGTCTTTAATTTCCTGCTGAATTTGAGCAACCCCATCTTCAGTTAAAACTCCTTGTTCCAACAGGTATTGTTCGTAATTGGTAACAGGATCTTTTTTTGCCCATTCGTCCTGGATTCCTTCCGGGTAATATTTGGTACCGGAAGCTTCTTCGTGTCCACGCATACGGAAAGTCATACATTCCAATAAGAAAGGACGTGGTTTCTGACGAATAGAATCCGCAATTTTCCGAACAGTGCGAATGACATCCAAAATGTTGTTCCCGTCAACCTGGAAAGCATCCATTCCATAACCGATGCCTTTATCAATAAACTGCTTACAGCGAAACTGTTCACTACTTGGAGTAGATAAACCCCAGCAGTTATTTTCGATTGCAAAAATTACGGGAAGATCCCAAACCGCAGCAACGTTCAATGATTCGTGAAAATCACCTTCCGATGCTCCACCATCACCAGTGAATACGATTGTAGCGTTATTATTGCCTTTTAACTTGTTTGCCAATGCAATTCCGTCGGCAATTCCAAGCTGCGGTCCCAAATGGGAAATCATTCCAACAATGTTGTAATCTTGTGTTCCGAAGTGGAAAGAACGATCGCGGCCCTTTGTGAAGCCAGACATTTTTCCCTGGAATTGAGCAAATAATCTGTTCAGTGGAATTCCACGGGTAGTGAAAACTCCCAGGTTGCGGTGCATCGGAAGAATGAATTCTTCTTCCTTCATCGCATAGGCAGATCCTACGGAAATACCTTCCTGTCCCCAGCCTGAAAACCACTTGGAAATTTTCCCCTGACGAAGGAGGATCAACATTTTTTCCTCGATCAGCCGCGGTTTTGCAATCGCTTTATAAATAGTAACAAGCTCTTCATTTTCGAAGCCTGCTCGATCAAAATCAATCAATCGTTTTGTCTTTTCTTTCTCCATATTGAATCTCGCACACAAATGTACTTTAAATTCAAAATGTAAAATTCAAAATTCAAAAATTAAAAAGGGAACTTTCCTTCGGGACGTATCCAGTAGGGACGCGATGCGTCACGTACCTACATTTTTTAATAATAAAAAAAACCGTCCCGAAAGTTCGGGACGGTTTTCAGAATATTTGTTTTTCGATTATACCAATCCCTGGTCAATCATAGAATCCGCAACTTTCACGAAACCTGCAATGTTTGCACCTTTCACGTAGTCCACATTTCCTTTAGCATCCTTACCGTATTTTACACAAGCTTCGTGGATAGAAACCATGATACCGTGTAATTTTGCGTCAACTTCTTCAGCAGACCAGCTTAAACGCAATGAGTTTTGAGACATTTCCAAACCGGAAGTAGCAACACCACCAGCGTTAGACGCTTTCCCCGGAGAGAATAATACGTTAGCAGCCTGGAATGCAGCAATACCTTCCGGAGTTGTTGGCATGTTTGCTCCTTCAGCAACACACATTACTCCGTTTGCGATCAAAGCTTTTGCTTCTTCACCGTTTAATTCGTTTTGAGTAGCACAAGGCAATGCGATATCAGCTTTTACTTCCCAAGGACGTTTTCCGGCAATGAAATTCGCTTTAGGATATTGCTTTACGTATTCTTCAATACGACCGCGCTTCACATTTTTCAATTCCATTACAAAAGCCAATTTCGCAGCGTCAATACCTTCAGCATCGTGGATGTATCCGGATGAATCAGACAATGTAACCACTTTACCACCCAATTGAGTTGCTTTTTCACAAGCGTATTGAGCTACGTTTCCTGAACCTGAAACAACAACTGTTTTTCCTAAGAAAGAGTCGTCTTTAGTAGCCAACATTTCTTTTGCGAAATATACCGTTCCGTAACCTGTAGCTTCCGGACGGATCAAAGATCCACCCCAGTTACGAGCTTTTCCTGTAAGAACTCCTGTAAATTCGTTACGAATACGCTTGTATTGACCAAACATGTAACCGATCTCACGACCACCAACACCGATATCTCCCGCAGGTACGTCTGTATCAGGTCCGATATGACGAGAAAGTTCAGTCATGAATGATTGACAAAATTTCATTACTTCGTTATCTGATTTTCCTTTCGGATCAAAATCAGAACCACCTTTACCACCTCCCATTGGAAGAGTCGTTAATGAATTCTTGAAGATTTGCTCGAAACCTAAGAATTTCAAAATAGAAAGGTTTACAGAAGGGTGGAAACGAAGACCTCCTTTATATGGCCCGATTGCAGAGTTGAATTCTACACGGTAACCGCGATTAACCTGAATTTCACCTTTGTCATCTAACCAAGGAACGCGGAACAAAATCGTTCTTTCCGGCTCAACAATGCGATCCAAAATTTTTGCAGTCTTGTATTTCGGATTATCTTCCATAAAAGGAATAACTGCTTCAGCAACTTCATGAACAGCTTGTAAGAATTCTGACTCATGACCGTTGGTTGCTTTTACTTTTTCCATAAAAGCGTCAATCTGTGCTTGGTATTTACTTGACATAGTATTTATTATTAAAATGCTTTTGTTTTTTACTTGGGGCAAATGTAATTAATTTTAAAAATGAAGCCGAAATTTTATAGAACATTCTAACCAAATCTGTAATAATCGATGGGAACCCTATTTTGATTATTGAAACGGACGAATTGATAATATTTAAAAAAGGATGAGACAACCTAATCTTAATAATTGCGTCTTTTGCATGTATTACAATTATCCAAAATGAAGAAATATTTACTACTAATCGCTTTTAGCACCGTTTTTTTGACCTTCACATCCTTTGGTCAGGTTTATGAGAAAATCTATGACCTGTCAAGTTCTGAAGTTCAGAATCACATGAATCAGAATAAGGTTTCCGGTGTTGATATCCTAACCGGAGTCAGAGCGCATCACGTTATTGGGCTTGCCGGAATCGGTGTTTCCCAAAAAACTGCTTTGGAAACATTATTAACTAATGATTCCAGGGTTTTTTCCTTTGTATTAAGTGAAGACGGAACCTCTTTGGTACTGGAATCACAAGCTGTATTCACGAAAGAAGAATTCCAAACACTGCTTCAATCGCTGAATGGCACGGTAACAGGATACGCCGCAGAATACTCAATCTAAGCCTAATTTACTAAGAGATTTTTTATATGAAAACAATTAAAAAGACCTTGCTTTCGCTGGGAATATTGTTGAATTTGAATGCTTATGCACAACTTGCACCGGGTGCAAACTGTGGGCAGGCAGGATGTTCAACTTCAGGTTCTTACTCAAGTAATACAGGTGTTGCAAGTATGGGAACTTTCCAGTGTCTTGGTTCAACACCGAATGCAAACTGGTTGGCATTCTCAATCGGATCAAACGGGAGCATTCACTTAACATTAACTCAAACAACTGCCGGTGGGGGAGGAATTGATGTCGATTTCGCATTATACGGACCTTACACGAGCGTTTCAGCAGGTTGTCCAATCGGACCGGGAACTCCTACAGTAGATTGTTCTTATTCTGCTTCAGCTACGGAATTTGTGGATATTAGCGCTGCAGTTGCAGGACAGGTTTATATCTTATTGGTAACAAACTTTAGCGGGTCTCCGGGCACGATCAGTTTACAGCCAAATACAGGAAGCCCTTCAACGGGAACTGTGAATTGTAATGGTATTAGTTTTAATGCTACTGCTACTTCAACTCCTGCGACCTGTAACCAGGCAACGGGATCGGTAACAGTAACTCCAAACGGTGGGGTTGCGCCTTACACTTATTTGTGGAATATCCCCGGAAATCCAACAACTCAAACCGTAACTGGTGTTGCTCCGGGAACTTATACAGTAACTGTTGGTTCTTCAAATAACCCTGCTAACGGTTTACCAGTTCCTTCAACAACAGCAACAGTAATCGTTACAAATATCAATGCATCATTCAGTGGTACAAGCACAAACGCTTCCTGCCCGATGGGACACAATGGTACTGCTACGGCGAACCATACTGTTGCAGGAAATCCTCCGGGAATTACAGCAACTTATTTGTGGAACGATCCGGCTGGTCAAACAACAAAGATTGCAACAGGACTTTTACCGGGAACTTATACCTGCCAGGTAACTTTGTCCAATGGATGTACCGGAACAGTAACCGTAACGGTTGGTGCAAACCCGGTAGCATACTCAGCTACTTCAACAGTGGTTTCATGTCCTGGCGGGGCAGATGGAACTGCAACAGCAAACATGGCTCCGGTAGTAGGGACTTTGTCTTTTGCATGGAATGACCCGGCTGCTCAAACAACACAAACTGCTGCTGGTTTGACTGCAGGAGCTTACTCTTGTATAATTACTTCAAACATCGGATGTACCGGAACGGTAAACGTTACGGTGACGGAAATCCCGGGAATGATTGCAAATTTCACGAACATTACTAATGTGTCTTGTCACGCTGCAAATAACGGTGCTTTAACTGTTGGTGTTACTCAGGGAACTCCTCCTTATGCTTATTCCTGGGATCATTCAGCTTCAACTGCTGCAACAGCTAGTGATTTGTATGTAGGAATGAGCACAGTTACGGTTACGGATGCAAACGGATGTATTGTTACAGAGAGCGAAACACTGACTCAACCAGATGCTTTGCAGATTACGTATGTAACTCCTGATCAGGTTATTTGTCCGGAAGCTTCAACAACAATCAGTGTGAACGGAACCGGAGGAAATGGTCCTGCAAATTCGAATTATACTTTTACATGGAAAGAAAACGGAGTTGTGATCGGAACAGGAACTTCTATTGTTGTTGATCCTGTGGCTTCAGGTACACAATACTGTGTGGAATTAACGGAAGTTTGTGGCTCTCCAAGTACCGATACTTGTATGCAGATCACTTTCCCTACATCTCTGTATCCGATTTATAATGCGAATAAACCATACACTTGTTTACCAGGAGTTTTACAATTCATTTTAGATCCTAATTCTATTGATAATGATGATGCGATTGATTCAGTGATCGTTCATTACGGAAATGGGGCTGAAGGAATTGTTTATGGAAATGACACCATTCGTTATACCTACACTGCTGCAGGAATTTATACCATTGATGTGACTGTGATCTCTGAATTGGGCTGTATTACCGATACTTCATACCTGGGAATAGCTAACGTGATTGCAAATCCGGTAGCTGACTTTACAATGTCTGCAAATCCTACAACGTTCTTTGAAACAGTGGTAAAAATGCAGGATAAGTCAAGCCCTAATGTAGTAAACTGGACTTGGAGTTCGGCAGGATCTGACCCGAATAATAGTACTTACCAGAACCCGACTTTCCATTTCCCGGAAGGAATTGTGGCAACTTACAATATTCAGCTGATTGTTGAAACACCTGAGGGTTGTAAAGATACAGTAGACCGTATCCTGACTGTAAACAGCGATATCATTTTCTATGCTCCGAATACATTTACACCTGATGGGGATGAGTTTAATCAAACCTGGAAGTTCTTTGTATCAGGGATTGATGAATTCGATTTTGAATTAATGATCTTCGATCGTTGGGGAGAAACAATCTGGGAAACACACGACGTGAATTCCTCCTGGGATGGAACTTACAACGGCACGCCTGTTAAAGAAGGTACCTACACCTGGGTTGCACGTGTGAAGGATCTTTATTGGGATAATTTGAAAGTCTACAACGGGTTAATTAATTTAATTAAGTAACACCGAACTACTTTAACATATAAATCAGGGAATCCCGTCTCGGCTTAGTCGAGGCGGGATTTTTTTTTACAAAGAATTGAGTTTTTCGTTCCGACATTAAATCTCAGTGATCTGATGATGAGAAAATTGTGTGGTATTTTCGTGCCCGGATGCAATTATTCGTTGAATTTCCTGTTTTAACATGAATTCAAGCAACCACGAATTAAAAATTTCGTTTTAAAAGCAACACAATAAGGTAATCATGAAGAAGATATTTTTAATAGGTACGTTGTTGTTTATTTCAAACAGTGTATTAAATGCTCAGGTCACACTGTGTCTTGGGCAGGATGCTACGGTTTGTGCTGGCCAAACGGTTCAGATTACAAATTGTACGGGGGGAGGACCAATTTTAGGGTCGGGAATTACTTTAGATAATGCAACCACTATTCCTCAATTGTCGGATGATATGTTTTCAGCACAGATTCCGATGGGCTTTAGTTTCAGTTTTTACGGAGCCAACTACACCAATTGCGTGATCGGGTCGAATGGACTGATCAGCTTTAATGCAGGTAACGCAAATAGCGGATGTACCTGGAGCCTAGTTGGTATGGGAACGCTTCCGAACACCGGATTAACAGCAGCGAGAAATTCTGCGATGCTCTTTTATTCTGATATTAATCCTTCCCAAACACCAATCGGGCCGATTAAGTATCAGACTATTGGAACTGCACCAAACAGAAAGTTCGTTGTGCTGTTTGAAAGTGTGAACGCTTTCCAGTGTCCGAATACTTGTTACTACGGAGCAATTGTCTTTTATGAGACAAGTAATATCATCGATATGATGATCGGTCAAAAACCAAACTGTTCAAGCTGGAATGGTGGTTTGGCTATCCAGGGAGTTGAAAATGCAGCAGGAACCGTTGCAACGATTACTCCCGGAAGAAACAACAGTGTTTGGAATGCAAACCAGGATGGAAAGAGATTTACACCGGTTGCACCAAATAACACATCCAATTATGCCGTAGCTACAGTTCCTTATTATACGGTTACTTCTACATCAAACAACAGTATTCAATGGACAAGTACAGCCGGAGGATTATGGCCTTATAACAACGGTGTGTTGAACGTTACAACCGTTCCGCCGGGAACAACGGGCTATTATCTCACCGCAGCTGCCTGTAATGTAGCAGTTGGAGGAGTGAGTGATACTACATTCATTACACGACAAGTGGTAGCCGGTACAGCCACTGCAACAACGGATTATTGTTTTGGAGGTGTTGGAACTGCAACGGTTAATCCAACACAGGGTTCAGCTCCATTTACTTATACCTGGACCCCGGGAGGACAAACAACTCAAACTGCAACCAACCTGGTTTCCGGGCCTTATACGGTTCACATTACAGATGCATTGGGTTGTGGAGTGAATGTGAATGTCAATGTCCCGAATACAAATGCAGCATTTAGCGGTTCTTCCACTTTGGTCAGCTGTCCCGGGGGAAATGATGGTACTGCTTCAGCAGCCATGACTCCTCCGCTTGGAACTGTTTCATATAACTGGTATGATGCCGGTGGACAAACAACGCAGACAGCAACCGGATTAATTGCCGGAACTTACCACTGCGTGGTCACCACTTCCTTGTCTACGGGTTGTACGGATACTGTTGAAGTGATCGTTTCGGAAATTCCCGGAATGGTTTCAACAATTATCAACCAGCAGGATGTAACTTGTAATAGCGCAAATAACGGGATTATAGAAATCAGCGTGGTGAATGGAACAGCTCCATATACCTATTCCTGGGATAATTCAGCATCAACAGGACCTTTAGCAAATGATTTATATGCGGGAACCCATACAGTAACGATCACAGATGCGAATAGCTGTGTGATTACAACAACTGCAACAATCGGTGAGCCGGCAGCATTGAAAATTGTCAGTCTTACTCCGGATACAATCATCTGTCCGGAAGCATCCATTATCCTGAACGTTCAGGGAACAGGAGGAAACGGACCGGCATCTTACACTTATACCTGGAAAGAGAACGGAACAGTCATCGGTACAGGTTCATCTATCACAGTTGATCCAGTGACAACAGCAACTCAATATTGTGTGGAATTAACCGAGACATGTGGTTCACCAAGTACGGATTCTTGTATGACAATCACTTTTCCTCCGGCTATCAGACCGAATTATGTGTCCAATCTGCCTTATTCATGTTTACCGGGAGAATTTGTATTCTTCAATAATTCGGATAATAAAGACCAGATTGATTCTGTAATAGTTGATTTTGGAAATGGTGAAACGGGGGTTTTCTATGCGGATTCCAATATAACTTATACATACACAGCTCCAGGAATTTATACGATCAGCGTAGTGGCAACCTCTACTCGCGGATGTATTACAGATAGTACGTTTGTTGGAATTGCAAATGTGATCGCGAATCCGGTAGCAGATTTTACCATGTCGGCAAATCCTACAACTATTTTCGAGACAGTTGTTAAAATGCAGGATAAATCAAGTCCCGGAATTGTAAACTGGACCTGGGACGCAATAGGTTCAACTCCCAATACGAGTAACTATGAAAACCCGACGTTCCATTACCCGGAAGGTGTGGTCGGAACGTACACTATCCGGCTGATCGTTGAAACAGCAGAAGGATGTGTTGATACTGTAGAAAGAGTACTATCGGTAAACAGCGACATTATTTTCTACGCTCCGAATGCGTTTACGCCTGACGGAGATGAATTCAATCAAACATGGAAATTCTATGTTTCAGGAATTGATGAATATAATTTTGAATTGATGATCTTTGATCGTTGGGGAGAACTTATTTGGGAAACACACGATCCGAATGCAGCTTGGGACGGAACCTACAACGGTAAGGTTGTTCAGGCCGGAGCTTATACCTGGGTCGCGAGTGTGAAGGATACCTATTCCGACGACAAGAAAACCTTCAAGGGAGCGATTAATCTCTTCAGATAGAATTACCGACTACTTTAATTATACAACGCGACCCCCGACATTTATCGTCGGGGGTTTTGCTTTTACCAAAATCTAGCGAAGAATATTTCTTTTCAATACCAAAAGCTGTCTTCTCATGCTTATTTTTGTTTGCGGCTATAGAATCGGTCAAAAAGCCATCAAACAAACGAACTATGAAAAACGTACTTGTTTTATTAGCGGGAATACTTGCCACAAGTCTGAATGCCCAGACAAAAGATTCAAGCAGGATTGTTATTCCCGAATTGAAACTGAATCTCAATAAATCGGGAACGAGTTACATCAAAGGAACGTTTTTGGCCCAAACCTGGGCAAGGTATTCTGAAATGAATCCGGGAACCACTATTGACGGAACACCCAAAAAGGACCTGGGAGATGTAGGAATCAGAAGATGGCGGATCCAGGTTTTTGGTCAGTTAACGAATCGGATCTATTTCTATACACAGTTCGGGCAAAATAATTTCAGTTTTTTACAGCCCAGACATACCGGTGCTTTTTTACACGATGCAGTTACTGAATTCAGAATAGCAAAGCAGGTTCAAATTGGCGGTGGATTAACTGCCTGGGGTGGAGTTTCCCGCTTTTCTTCTCCGGCAGTGGCAAATATTATGGGCTTAGACGCTCCGATCTATCAACAGGCAACAAATGGTGTGAATGATCAGTTTGCGCGAAAACTGTCGCTTTATATGAAAGGTGAAATTTCGCGTTTGAATTACCGGATTGCTTTATCCAGGCCAATGTCTGTAAAAAACAGTACGGTTGTCATCCCACCTATCAATGCGAATTCAAACTTCAATATCGAAGCACCTCGCGCTCAAACTTCCGGGTATTTATTCTGGCAATTTTTTGACAAAGAAACAACGCCGAATCCCTACATGAGTGGAACGTATTTAGGGAAAAAGAAAATCCTGAACCTGGGACTTGGCTGGGTGCATCAACAGAAAGCCATGTGGCATACCAACGAAGTTGGCGACACGAATCGTACAGCTTTGTTATTACTGGGTGCTGATGTCTTCCTGGATCTTCCCGTTGGAAATAAAGGAGCTGTGTTCAATGCCTATATTGCTTACAATAATTTTAACTACGGTAAAAATTACGTCCGGATGCTGAACGGAATGAACCCTGCAAATGGCATCAATTCGGAAGGAACATTGAATGGGCCGGGAGTGAATTACCCGATGATCGGAACCGGGAATATCTTATTTGCACAGATCGGATATAAATTTAAAGATGATTTGTTCGCAAAAGACAACGGAACCTTAATGCCTTATGTGGAAGTTCAGTGTTCGCAATTCCAGGCTTTTAAAGATCCTTCGGTGATGGCGGAAGCCGGTATTAACTGGTTGATTCACGGAACTCATGGCGCAAAATTATCTCTGGGTTTACAAAACAGGCCGGTATTTGAAAACAGCGCCCTGGGAAGGGTCATACAAACCACGCGAAAAAATATGTTGGTGCTGCAGTATCAAATTGCGTTTTAACTTTTTATATTTATTTGAGTTATCAGTTCTAAAACAGCGTTAATAACATGAAATATTTAAGCATTCTGGCGTTTGTAATCGTTTTTTCCTTTCATGGAAAGGCACAGAACATTCAATCTTGTGATTCCGTTCCGGCTTTGAACTCCGAAATATTAAAGATTTTAAAACCTTACATGGGCCAGAAAATACTCAGGGGTGAATGCTGGGATGTTCTGAGTATTGCTTTAAATGAAACTCATGCCGAGTGGAATGGTTACGATGTATTCGGGAAAACGTACGATTATAAGAAAGAATGTATTGCTCCCGGAGATATCATTGCTTTTAAAGGGGTGAAATTTGGTGGAATTCAAAACGGACAAAAGTATTTTGAAGAAATGGAGAAACATTTTGCTGTGGTGAAAGAGGTTAGGCCGAACGGTGAATTGGTATTACTGCATCAAAACACCGGCCGATTTGGCAGAAAGCTGGGAGAATCCAGCATCTTCCTTGGCGATTTAAAGAAAGGGAAGTTGGAATTTTTCCGTCCGCAGCGTTAGTCAATCCGCATTCGGATGCGCCATTCTTTCGGGTAAAGATTATTGAACCGATTTCCCAAATGTTTGATCCAGCCCAGTTTGGTTCCTTCAAATGAAACCGTATTAAAACCGCGCTTTCCTTCTAAACCGAATGTCTCACCTTTCAGGTAATGCAAAGCCTGTTGGCGGGTCAGGGCAATATCAGGAATCTTATTTGAAAGGATTGAAGAATCCAATACTAACGCTTCATTCGGAATCAATCCTTTGCGGGAAATTTCGCCCAGCTCTGTTCCTAATTTGATGATGCGCAAATTGGAGTGAAGCAGCTCCACCAATTCGCCTGAACCCGCTGGAACAGCAAACAGGTAATTGTTCCACTGAACAAACTCCGAATCGGAAGAAACCCATTCATTGAACCAGGATTCAGGTTTCAAACGTGTCAAAGTGCTTTTCTTCTTCGACTTATTTTTTTGAATGCGTTCTTCACCCAATTTCTCTATGACGACCACATAAAAACCTTCTGTCTTCAATTCGGATGGAAGCGCATAATGACCTATTCCGTCTCTTCCGTCTTTTGCAAGCGGCAACTCAACAGAATAGATTTTCGAATCGGTCTGCTCCAGGATCCAACGCACATTGTCTTCGTTTTCCTGGGAATTGAAAGTACAGGTCGAATAGATCAGCTTACCAGTTGGTTTCAAAGAATCCCAAACGTCCATTACGATGCGTTTTTGTCTTCCTGCGCATAGATTGACCGCTTCTGTCGACCATTCATTTCGTGCATCCGGATCTTTTCGGAACATTCCTTCACCCGAACATGGAGCATCAATCAAAATGCAGTCAAAAACGCTTTTTAAACCGTCAAAATCCTGTGGGTCGTTGTTGCTGACCAAACTGTTTTTCGCTCCCCATTTGGTGAGGTTTTCCTTTAAAATCCGGGATCTGTTTTGGATCACTTCATTAGCTAAGAGTAATCCTTTTCCCTGCAGAAAATCAGCAATAAGCGTACTTTTTCCGCCCGGTGCAGCACATAAATCCAAAATAACCGGTTCTTCCGGAAGATTCAGTTGTCTGAGAATGCTGTCGATAAATTGAGAACCTGCTTCCTGGGGATAATATCTTCCACCATGAAAATGCGGATCCAGGGTGAAAATTGGTCGTTCCTTCAGATAAAAACCATTCTTTGACCAGGGAATTTCTTCCAATCCTTCAAAAACGGATCGCATGTCGCCCGAAGCTTCAGCGATGGCACAATTTCCTTTGGAAGAATTGATCCGAATAGCAACTGGCTGTTCCTGATCCAATGATTGAAGCAAAGAATCTCCCAGAAACGGATCCTGGCTAACTCGTTCAACGAATGCTTTGGGAAGTTCTACTTTTTTCATGGTCTTACAAATGGTAACCGCGCATTGGCACTAATATCCTGTCCGGCAAACTGCTTGTTCTCAGCAAGGAATTTTCCGGCTATGGCAATCATAGCAGCATTATCGGTACAATACTCAAATTTCGGAATAAATACATTCCAACCCGATTTTTGACCTTCTTCAGCCAGTTTGGCGCGTAATCCCGAGTTAGCAGAAACACCGCCGGCAATAGCAATGTCTTTGATTCCGGTATCTGCGGAAACTTTTCGGAGTTGTTTGAAAAGGATCTCCAAGATCGTTGACTGAATGGAAGCACACAAATCCGCTTTGTTTTCTTCAATGAAATTCGGGTTTTTGGCCACTTCCTTTTGAATGAAATAAAGGACAGAGGTCTTCAGACCACTGAAGCTGAAGTTATATCCGTCGACCTGTGGTTTTGAAAATGAGAACGCCTTCGGATTTCCCTCTTTAGCATATTTGTCGATCAAAGGTCCACCCGGATAAGGAAAACCGAGGATTTTGGCCGTTTTGTCGAAAGCTTCGCCGGCCGCGTCATCGATAGTGCTTCCCAAAACGGTCATTTCAACCGGAGAATCTACCCGAACCAATTGCGTATGTCCGCCTGAAACGGTCATACAGATAAAAGGAAAAGTAGGAACCGGAACACCTTCATTGATAAAATGTGCTAAAATATGAGCATGCATGTGGTGCACTGCGACCATTGGTTTGTGGAGTGCAAGACTCAAAGATTTGGCAAAAGCGGTTCCAACAACCAGTGAACCCATCAATCCGGGACCTTGTGTAAATGCAATTAAATCAATATCTTTAAGTGTAAGGGCCGCTTTTTTTAAGGCTGCGTCCACTACCGGGATGATGTTTTGTTGATGCGCACGCGAGGCTAATTCAGGGACTACGCCACCATATTGCTCATGAATAGCTTGGGTAGCCGTAACGTTAGATAAAATGGTATCATCTTTGAGAATGGCAGCAGAAGTATCATCACATGATGACTCAATTCCTAGAATTACTAACGATTGTTGGCTCAACTTTGTTAAATTTGTATATAATACATGGCAAAAGTACTCAAAATACTAGGTAGAATAGTAGGGATTTCTTTTGAATGGGTGCTTTTGGTGCTCATCCTTTTTGCGTTTGCCATTCGTACGAGCCAATTTCAGACCTATTTAGGGTCATTGGCTACCAATTATTTATCCAAGGAATTAAAGACAGAATTACGTATCGGGAAAATCGATATTGTTTTTTTCGATAAAATCTATTTGAAAGATGTTTTTGTGCGAGACCTTCATGGAGATACTCTTGCATCTTTGGATCAGATCATGGTTCGTGTAAAAAGTTTCGATGTTGGTGGAGAATATATCAAGCTCAACAGCGTAGGACTATTGAAAGGAAGGGTTGGGATCGAGCGGGATACAATCACCGGCGATTACAATTATGAGTTTATTGCAGATTACTTCGCCAGCAAAAAATCCAACAAACCCAAATCAGATCCCCCTAAAGTTACCGTTGATAATGTAGATATTGAATATGTAACTATTTCTTACGACGACAACCGGAAGGGAAGAAATACCTACGGGATGGATTACGACCATTTGAAGTTCAAGAATGTAATCCTGCACATTGCAGATTTTTCGGAAGAGAAAGGTGTTATTGCTTTCCAGGTAAAACATTTGCAAACCCAGGAAAAATGTGGGTTTTTACTTAAACGGTTATTTGCCAATGCGGTCATTGATCCGAACAAAGGAATCTTACTGAGTGGTGTGCAGATTAACACATCCCGTTCCCAAATTTATGCTTCTAAACTGCACATGCTTATGGGCTCATTGGAAGGAATTCGTTCCTTTGTGGACAGCGTGAGCTTTGATGCGGTGATTGATTCTTCGCGGGTTAGTTTTTGGGATATTTCTCAATTCGGAACTGCACTGGAAGGCATGAATGAAGTGGTTTCCTTAAGCGCAGTAGTGACCAAAAAAGTGAAAGATCTGAAAATTGATGACCTGGATCTGCGTTTTGGTACACGAAGCGTTGTCCGTGGAAATTACTCTTTGCCGGATTTTAGAAATCTTTCTGCCTCCAGGTTCAATCAGCGGGTTGATTATGCCTTGATTGACTTTAAGGATGTGGAACACGTTAAACTTCCCAAAGATTCAGGGAAAAACCGGATGGATTTCAGTGAAATGATCGATAGATTAGAATACGCTGAAGTTAGAAATACGACCATGCATGGTTCGGTAGATAAATTCGCCCTGAAAAGTGATAAACTGCGCTCAGTTTTGGGATCGGTGCAATTAGACAACGAAATTACCTTTACAAAATTGAAGGAAGGCGGTTATGCGTTTAATCGAACGCAGGGAGAACGCTACGATATTGTAATAGACAGTTTTAACCTGGCGAAATTCATCGATAATCCAACTTTCGGGAACGTTATAGGACAGGTTTACCTAAGCGGAATAGTTGGTCAGGAAGATGTTATCCGCTTGGAAACGCTGGAAGGGGAGATTAGCAAATTCCAATTCAACGATTATAACTATTCGAATATTTCGGTATCAAACGGATCATTTGTCAAGAATGTTCTGGATGTCGATTTGAAAGTGGATGATCCGAATTTGCAATTGGCATTTGACGGTGCCATTGATGTTTCTGAGATACAACATTTCGACTTTAAAGTAAATGTGGATGTAGCGAATTTAGGGAAGCTGAATTTCACGAAAGACCCGGAATCCACTTTTAAAGGAAACTTGGATCTGGACATGAGAGGAAATTCCCTGGAAACCTATGAAGGATTGATCAATGCAAATGGCATAGAATTCGTGGATCAGGGCAAAAAACTGGGACTGCCCGATTTGAGCCTTTATATTGAGCGAAATCCGGAGAGTGACCGCTTTGAATTGAGAAGTGATATAGTAGACGCGGATTTGAACGGGAAGATCAATTTTAAAACCATTCCGATTGCTGTTAATAACGGACTGTCTGATGCATTCCCATCTTATTTTTCTCCCAAAGAATATCCAAAAGGAATGGCATCGAAAGATCATTTTGACATGAGTGCCACGATCAAAAATTCGAAAGACTTCCTGAATATTTTTGTTCCGAAGCTGGACATTGCTTACGGAACAGTTGTGAAAGTAGAGTTGGATTCCCGCACACATCATCAAATGTTGGACATTACATCTCCCAAGATCAGCTATGCAAAACTAATGAATCAGAAAAGTGATGCTTACCTGACAAATGTTGTTTTACACCAGGAGTTTACACAAGGTACGGGAACACTTACGCTGAATGCAGGAAAAACGCAGCTAAGAGATTCATTGGATGTGGAGAATATTCAACTATCCCTGGATGGTACAAAAAATATTTATAAGACAGATTTGATCTGGAACAAAGATGTACCGAATACTTCCGACTTTGATTTTATCGTAGATGTACGTGAAGAAGGAGAATTTGATATCCAGGTGAAACCGTCCTATTTCTCGGTGAAAAATAATCGATGGGACATTAAGAATATCGGTCAGATTGTCTACAAAGCAAAGAATTTTGAGATCAAGGACCTGAAGTTGGAACGTGACAGCCAATACCTTGCTGTGAATGGTCTTTTATCTGAAAACCCGGAAGATTATTTAACGATCAAAGCAAATGATTTACACGTGGAGGAATTCTCTTCACTTTTAGGAGTTGGTGTTAAAATGGAAGGAAGTCTCGATGGAACAGCTCGTTTGGCTACTCCATTTACATCGATTAAAGTTGACGGAGATTTTCTTTTGAACGATTTCTATCTGGAAGGTGAGGAAGTAGGGGATGTGCATGTGAATGGTATTTGGCTCGATTTGGAAAAGAAGATCATCCTCAACGGAGATTTGAAGTACAAAGACCTGCAAACATTTGATTTCAACGGATATGTGCTTCCGATGAAAAAAGAGGACAATATCAACTTTGACCTTGAGTTTAAAGACATGGATTTGGCCTTTACCAATGCATTCATGGATCCGGAGGTGATTTCAGATATTTCGGGAACGCTCAAAGGAGTAATCCACGCAACCGGAAGTATCGACGAACCTGAAATTGCAGGAGATTTGCAATTGAAGAAAGGTGGTTTGAGAGTGGGAATTCTTGGGACGCATTACAGCTTGGGCGGCCCGCTTAAATTCGATGGTAAGAACGACGGTATTTACGGAGCTTTCCCGATATTAGATGATGAAGGGAATTCCGCTTACGCGATGACAACCATTTTCCACAACAACTTCAAGGATTTTTCCATGAGTTTCGATATCACTTTTGATGAAACGGTGAGTGGTTTCCGGGATCCGATAACCAGACGTCCTCTAAGCCCAACCCGAAAATTCATGGTAATGAATACCGTTGAAAAAGAAGGGGTTGCATATTACGGAAAAGCATACGCAACCGGTACGGCAAGTATTTTGATTGAAAAAGGAAATACAGAGATCACCGTGAATGCGAAAACTGAAAAAGGTACGGTAGTAAACCTGCCGATGTATGGAGCCAAAGAGATCAATGAATTCGATTTTATTGATTTCAATACCGATTCCATATCCGTCGCAAAAGAGATTGATTTAACAGGTGTTGATCTGAAAATGAATATTGAAGCAACACCGGAAGCAAAGATTAAACTCATCCTGAACAATCAAACCAATGAATACATTGAGGCAACCGGTAGAGGAAATCTTCAGTTGGGAATTGATAAACAGAAGCATATGTCCATGTCAGGGACGTATTATATTACCAAGGGAGAGTATTTCTTTGTCCTGAATCCGGTCAAAAAGCTATTCCTGATCGATGAGGGAAGCAGTATTTCCTGGAACGGGACACCTGATAATGCAACATTGGATATCAAGGCTTATTACAAGGTAAATGCAAGTTTGGACGAATTGAACCGGGATCAGATCGGTGGTTCGGCGGAAACAAAATCAGAGGTGCATTGTGTGCTTTTGATCGGACAAACTCTTTCTAATCCATCGATAACATTGGATATTGAAGTGCCGAATGTTAGTGAGTCCGGGAAAGAAGTTCTTAGCAGGATTCGCTCCGATGAAGACGAGTTGCAAAAACAATTCTTTTCACTATTGGCATTCAACCGCTTCCAGGGAACAGGTGGAGCAGGAGGGAGTTATGGAGGTGTTGCTGAGATAGTTACTCAAAAAATGAATGAGGCCTTTGATCAATTATCCAAGCAAACTAAGATCAACGTCGGTTATAACGATAATACCGTAACCGGTGATAAGAATTACCAGATTGGACTGCAGCGGGCTTACGGAGCAAAACAGAATATCATCCTGAAAACATCACTGGGAGTTTCCAACAATACAACAACCGGAACTGCACAGAATTCATTGATCGGTTCCTTTAACCTCGAATACCTGATCAATGACGACGGAACTTTCCGCGTATCGATTTTCAATGAATCGAATGATAAGGGAATTTTGAGCAACAAGGATAAAGGTGAATTTACCCAGGGTATCGGTTTGCATTATGAAGAATCTTTCAACAATATCTCCGAGTCGCGGATCATTGAGTTCTTCGCCAACCTGTTCAGAAAGAAGAACAAAGTGAACAATTCCAAGCGTAAAAACCGCGTTCCTGTGGATTTCATCCCGGGGAAAGGTGTTGCGATTCCGGAGGAACCAAAAGAGGAAGAACCTGTTAAGCCGGCTACTGAGCCTGAGCCGCCAACTCCTTAATTTTCTCTATTTTGTTATAAAGTATTCGAATCTTTTGCGGTCTTTAATTGCACAATCATTATTTTTACTGCCATTGAAATGATCTATGAAAAAAGTTTTAATTGCAAATAGAGGAGAAATAGCTCGAAGAGTTATCCGCTCGTTAAAGAAAATGAATATTGCTACCGTAGCAATCTATTCGGATGCAGATGCAAATGCGCCGCATGTTCACGAAGCTGATGAAGCAGTTTATGTGGGAAAATCTCCATCTTCGGAATCTTATTTGCAACAGGATTTAATCTTAAAACACTGTAAGGAATTGGGAGTGGAAGGAATTCACCCCGGATACGGTTTCTTATCTGAAAATGCCGGTTTTGCACGAAAAGTAAAAGATGCAGGAATTAAATTTATCGGTCCTTCCCCGGAAGCAATGGAGATCATGGGAGATAAACTTTCTGCTAAGCAGGCGGTAAAAAATTACAACGTTCCTTTGGTTCCCGGAGTGGATGAAGCAATTACAGATGTGGAAGCGGCTAAGAAAATTGCAGCGGAAGTAGGTTTCCCCATCCTGATCAAAGCATCTGCCGGAGGTGGTGGAAAAGGAATGCGTTTGGTAGAAAATGTAGGCGAATTTGAAGAGCAGATGAAAATGGCCCAAAGTGAAGCGCGTTCTTCCTTCGGGGATGATGCGGTTTTCATTGAGAAATTCGTTACAAAACCACGTCATATTGAAATCCAGGTCTTTGCCGACCAATTGGGAAATACCGTTTACTTGTTCGAACGTGAATGTTCGATTCAGCGTCGTCACCAAAAAGTGATTGAAGAAGCTCCATCTGCCATTTTAACTCCCGAATTGCGCAAGCAAATGGGAGAAGCTGCTGTTGCTGTTTGTAAAGCATGTAATTACGAAGGAGCAGGAACAGTAGAATTTTTGTTGGATGCCGATTTGAATTTTTACTTTCTGGAAATGAATACCCGTTTGCAGGTAGAACATCCGGTAACGGAAGAAATTACCGGAACTGATTTAGTAGAGTGGCAGGTTCGTGTTGCAAGAGGCGAGCGTTTACCAAAATTACAGGACGAATTAGCTATTCACGGACATTCCATGGAAGTACGTGTTTATGCAGAAGATACATTGAATGGATTTATCCCGGATATCGGTACATTGAACCGTTACCGCAGACCAAGAAAAGACCTGGCTCGTGTAGACGATGCGTTTGAAGAAGGGATGGAAGTTCCGATCTATTACGATCCGATGATCGCTAAATTGGTTGTATGGGGTGAAACCCGTGAAGAAGCGATGGATAAAATGATTCTTGCAATCAATAATTACGAGATTTCCGGCTTGAAAACAACCCTCGATTTCGGGAAGTTTGTGATGATGCACCCGGCATTCCGTTCCGGTGATTTCGACACCAATTTCGTAAAACATTATTTCCAGGACCCAACAGTAATGTGGAGCCTGTTTAAAGACGAAAAGGAAGCCTTAGAAGCAGGAATCGGGCAGGTTTGGAAAGATCTGACTGAGAAAGCAAACAAAAATGCTGCTTCAAGAAACATTACTTCTACGTGGAAATTGCATGCACATTGATTAATTACGAATTATAATTAGATCCAGTAGGGGGCATGAGTAATCGCGCCCCCTTGCTGTTTTTATTAGTTTGAAAGTGTTTCAATGATTCGATTTTCGTCAATCGTAAATGATCCAATTCGTTGTTTTTTCAGAACCAAGAGAAAGCACTGTTCCAGATAAAAATATCCGCGTTAGTGGATAATGAGAAATTTATCACGATTCACACATTTTTAATGGAATTTCTAATTGCTATTTCTTTTTAAAATTCTACCTTTAGCGCACCAAATAAAAAAGTTGTCATGAACTTACACGAATATCAAGGAAAATCAATTTTACAAAAATACGGCGTGGCAATCCAACGCGGAGTAGTTGTAGAAAAAGTAGAAGATGCAATTGCTGCAGCTAAAAAATTGACAGAGGAAACTGGAACAGGTTGGTATGTGGTTAAAGCACAAATCCATGCTGGTGGACGCGGAAAAGGTGTCGTTGAAGAAACTGGTTCTCACGGTGTAGTTCTTGCAAAAGGAATTGATCAGGTTGAAGAGAAAGTAAAAGGAATTCTTGGTGGTCACCTTGAAACAGCTCAAACTAACGGTGTAGGAAAATTGGTAAGCAAAATTTTGCTTGCTGAAGATGTATACTACCCGGGTGAGGCTGAAGTAGAAGAGTTCTACATGTCGGTTTTATTGGACCGTGAGAAAGGACGTAACACAATCATGTACTCTACAGAAGGAGGAATGGATATTGAGACAGTTGCTCACGATACACCACACTTGATTTTCAAGGAAGAAATCGATCCGCGTGTTGGAATTCAAGGATTCCAGGCTCGTAAAATTGCTTTCAATCTTGGTTTATCAGGAGAAGCGTTCAAGCAAATGACGAAATTCGTTGTTAGCCTTTACAATGCTTATGAAGGATGTGATGCTGCAATGTTTGAAATCAACCCGGTTTTAAAAACTTCAGATAATAAAATCATTGCAGTTGATGCGAAAGTAACTTTGGATGGAAACGGATTGTACCGTCACCCGGATTATGCAGCAATGCGTGATACGATGGAAGAAGATCCATTGGATGTTGAAGCTGATGCAGCAGGATTGAACTTCGTGAAATTGGACGGAAACGTTGCTTGTATGGTAAACGGAGCTGGTTTGGCAATGGCAACTATGGATATTATCAAGTATTCAGGTGGTAGCCCTGCAAACTTCCTGGATGTAGGAGGGACAGCAAACGCTGAGCGTGTTGAGAAAGCGTTTCACATCATTTTGAAAGATCCGAATGTAAAAGCAATTTTGATCAACATTTTTGGTGGTATCGTTCGTTGTGATCGTGTGGCGCAAGGTGTTGTTGATGCTTACAAAAGCATTGGGAATATTCCTGTTCCGATCATCGTTCGTTTACAAGGAACAAATGCTGAAGAAGCTAAGAAAATCATTGATGATTCAGGATTGAATGTACATTCAGCAGTATTGTTGCAGGAAGCAGCAGATAAAGTAAAAGAAGTATTGGCGTAAGTCAATTTTAACGATACTAAAAATCCCGGCACTTTACAGTGACCGGGATTTTTTTATGCTCTTCCAGGTCAATGACAGCGGGCGGTTCGCCATTTGGCAAATTGGCAAATTTGCAAAGTGAATGCTGCTCGTTTTATGACGAAAAAACGCAGACATTTACTTCACCGGTAAACAAAATAATTTGGTGTCGAAAGACTTTTAAAACCGTGAGAGAATACTGGGAGTAAGTCAACCAAAATGAGAATGGTTTGAGTAAAATTTATGGGGTGAAATAAATTTTAAGGATCAACTCGATTTTTTTTATTACTACGTAATAAGGCCCCCCATCAAAACTTTTTTTTCAATTCGGAGACAACCGTGTCATTTTTTTTGCGTTATCTTTGCACATGTCTCTCGATGAGGTAGAGACAAAACAAGTAGTAACAATTTTAAAACCGAAGCAATGTTCAAATTCAGTACAACATTAGGAGCTCCAACTGTTCTAGAGGCTAGTGCGCTCATGCTTTGGGTTTTCCAGTAACGATTCTAACAATCATTTATATGAAAATCCGAAGCTTCTAGAGGTTTCGGATTTTTTTATGTCGTTTCGACTCACAATTTTCCCGGAATCTCTTAAACTCAAATTGAGTTAATCAATTAATTTTTAAGAATTGGATTGAAACTCCTTAGACTTTTCGCGTGCATAAAATGGCGACTGATAAGCGCCATAATATCTGCGCATCTGTGGTGAAGAAAAACAATCCTAGAACCAATATCATGGGAAATAAGATCAAGGGGAAAGACCTGTTAAAAATAGGCTTCCCCAACGACAACTCTGTAAACATCGCCCTAGGGCTGATCAGCAGGTATAAAAAGAAAGAAACAAAAGACCGCGTTCTGAAAGAACTTTCCGAATTGCTTTACGCTCCGGATGAATACATCGGGGATGGAACATGGGGAAAAGTGGCAGAAGGACTGGTTGCACCGGTTGAGGTGAAATTCAACGAATTGAAGATCGAACGTTCACCGTTTTTGATCTACGGCGAAAATGAAATTGATGACAAAACAAAACATCAGTTTTACCAGGCTTTGAAATTACCTGTTTCCGTACAGGGAGCTTTAATGCCTGACGCACATTACGGTTACGGCTTACCGATCGGAGGCGTTTTGGCAACGGATAATGCAGTGATTCCGTATGGAGTTGGAGTAGATATCGGTTGCCGGATGTCGCTGAGCATTTTCGATGCACCGGCGTCGTTTTTCAACGGAAAAACACACCAGCTTCAGAATTTGCTTTCGGAGCATACCAAGTTTGGAATGTACGAACAGCACACCATCAAACAAGATCATCCGATTATGGAGAACACCTTGTTTCGTGAAATTCCACTCTTGCGAAAGCTGCACGGAAAGGCTTACAAGCAGTTGGGAACTTCGGGAGGTGGAAACCATTTCGTAGAATTCGGAACGGTAAACATTACTGCAACCGATGCCGGGATTCCTCCGGGAGAATATTTCGCTTTGCTGAGTCACAGCGGTTCACGCGGATTGGGTGCTGCAATTGCAAAACAGTACACGCAGTCAGCGATTAAACAATGTCCGTTGCCAAGATCAGTTCAGCATTTGGCCTGGTTGAACCTGGACACGCACGACGGGCAAGAGTATTGGAATGCCATGAATCTTGCCGGTGAATACGCAAAAGCCTGTCACGATGATATTCACGCACGATTGACCAAAAAGTTGGGGCTCCGCATGTTGATGACGATAGAGAACCACCACAATTTTGCATGGAAAGAAACCGTGAATGGCAAAGAATGTGTTGTACACCGGAAAGGTGCAACTCCTGCAGGTAAAGGTGAATGGGGAATTATTCCAGGAAGTATGACAGCACCCGGATTTATTGTTCGTGGTCTTGGAAACGCTTCCAGTTTGAATTCAGCATCGCACGGAGCCGGGCGCGTGTTTTCACGTTCCGAATGCAAGAGCAGATTCACCAGAAGTGGGATGATGAAAATGCTTGCGGATTCAGATGTAAGTTTGATAGGCGGGGGAGTAGATGAAGCTCCGATGGCTTACAAGAACATCCATTATGTGATGGGGAATCAGCAGGAATTGGTAGAAACGATGGGGACATTTGTTCCTAAAATTGTGAGAATGGAAAAGTCGTAAAAAAATGGACACAAGAGTATTACATATCACAACAGCCAAAGGTCCTTTGGAATGCCAATTGGCAGCCGGGAAGATTTTGGGAGCTTTACTTGCAGACCTTCGACAAAAAGGATTGCAGGCAGAAGTTCTCGATCGGACAGCGGGACAAGAAAGTGGCACGATTTTATCAGCTACGATCCAACTCAGCGGAATTGCCATTCAGACAGCAATTCAATCATGGTTAGGGACGATCCAATGGATTCATAGGCCTGCGCCGAAGCTTCAGCCTAGGAGCAAGAGTCCGTATCGTCCCAATCATGGGAGAAAGAACTGGTTTGTCGGTGTTTTTGAAGTGAATTTGGCGGAAGCTGTTGCCTGGAATGAAAACGAGATTATTTATCAATCAGTAAGAAGCAGCGGATCAGGCGGACAGCATGTGAACAAAGTAAGTTCGGCAGTTCGTGCAACGCACACTCCAAGTGGAATAATGGTTTTTGTGCAGGAAAGCCGATCACAGCTTCAAAACAAGAAAATAGCCCTTGAACGCATTCGTGCAAAGCTGGAAAAAGCCCAAAGTGAAAAGTTGATCGAAGTGGTGAACCAAACGTGGTCGCAGCATCATGAACTGGAACGCGGAAATCCGGTGAGAACATTTACCGGAATGGACTTTAAACCAAAGAACGAAGTAAAAACCTTTAAGAAACAACGGAACCAATTGAAACAAGAATTGAAACGAGATATGAACCAGTAGGGATGCGATGCCTCGCGTCCTTGCTACATATTCAATTATTAAAAAGAATAATCATGACAACAACAAATATTTACCTGGTAAAAGCCCTGGATTCTTATCCATATAACCTGGAAGAAGCTTTGGAATCCTTGAACTACGCAATGGCGTATGAAGAGAATAACCCGATTGCGCTTTGTCTGATGGGAAGAGTGAATCTGGAAATTTTCAAGGATTATCCGCTGGCAAATACCTATTTCAGAGAAGCGCTTGCCGCAAATGTGGATTACCTGGAAACCTATTCTTATTTCCTGGATTGCTTGTTAATTCAGGAAGAATTTGAAGAAATGGTCAAATTACTGGCTTTTGCCAGAAAGCGAAAAGGAATTGATAGAGGATTGCTTTTCTATTACGAGGGCTTACTCCTGGAGAAACAATTGAAATTCAAGAAAGCACAAAAAACAATCAAAGAAGCGATGCTTTTGGCTCAAACAGGTTCTTTTATGTCCGATTTGGAAGAAATGAAGAAGCGTATTGAGAAAAAAATCGCACTGAAATAATGAAGGATTTTTATTATCCACCGAAGAGAAGAACGAGTGCGGGAATAATACACTGTGCTCGTTGTTTTTATATCAAAATTCGTAGTACTTTTGTCGCTGAAAAAAAACTGACTTTGCGTTTAATAGCTTTATTTACAACCACCTTTTTAATTACGATCATTTCGTTTAATTCATCGGCCGGAGAATCGGATTCTCTCTCGAATAATGTGCGCGTTTTGGTAAAGAAGATCCAGGCAAAACACGTCCAGCCAAGGGCTGTAGATGCTGCATTTGGAAACCTGGTACACGATTATTTTTACAGCTTTATTGATTCAAAAGAACAGATCCTTCACCAGGAAGACAGAGCTTATTTGAAAGGGTTGAGTTCCAAACTAAACGAAGATATTGAAACCGGGAAGCAGCATTATTTCAACGAGTTTAACCGACTCGTTCTTGAACGATGTAAAGAAATACAAACCATTCAAAAGGCTTATTTAAGTAAGCCGATTATCCTGAACAGCACGAAGAAATTCGATTTGAAAGACGGAAATAAGGTGACCAAAGCGAATTATAAAACGGTTTGGGAAAATAGTTTATGCCTGGATGTTTTGAATGAAATCGTTTCCATGCACCCGAAAAATTCGAAAACCTTGCTAAAAGATTCCCTGGTTCAATTTGAGAAAAAGGCCCGTGCAAAGATTGAACAGCGTTATTCCAATTATTTGGAGATTGTTCAGGGAAGAGAACTGATGGAAGAAATGTATCTGAATGCCATTGCAATGAGTTTTGATCCGCATACTTTGTATTTCAGTCCCAGTCAAAAACAAGGATTTGTGGAAGAACTTTCTACTCAAAAAGAAAAGTTCGGGATCGGTTACGGATTGGACGAGCAAAATACAGTGGTGCTGACGGATATTCTTCCGGGAAGTTCTGCCTGGTTAAGCAATCAGCTTACTTCCGGAGATCATATCCTGAAAATCCGTTTTGGATGGAAAAATGAGAGCTGGTTGGAAGTCGGAACAGGAATCACCGGATTGAAAGCACTTTCTGAAGCATTCAAAGATTTTAAGGGTCGGCAAATTTCTCTTTTTATAAAAGACAAGGAGGGAAATGAAATTCAGGTTGACCTTGAAAAAACCGCTGTTTACAACGATAACGACAACATCAAAAATGCATTAATGACCGGTAAGAAGAATATCGGTTATATCAGTCTTCCGGATTTTTACACCAACCATACTGCCAGTTATACCGAACAAGGCTGTGCAAACGACATGGCAAAATGCATTCTGAAACTGAAGAAAGACGGAATTGAAGGATTGGTTCTTGATTTGCGTGGAAATGGCGGTGGTTCTTTGTATGAAGCGATTGCACTTTCAGGTATTTTTATTGACTACGGACCCATTTTGGCTGTCCGCGATAACACCGGAGAAGTGAAAGTTTTGAAAGACATTAACCGTGGGTTTATTTACGACGGACCGTTAATGATCCTGATCGATGCGGGAAGCGCCTCAGCTTCTGAAATTGTAGCTGCAGTTTTGCAGGATTATAAAAAGGCTTTAGTTGTTGGAGTTCCTAGTTTCGGGAAAGCGACCAGTCAAATGGTTTATCCGCTGGATCCTTTAGTCAGTGATTTTTCAACCATACCGGAAAACCCGGATTATGGATATGCGAATATTACAGGAGGATTTCTGTACCGCGTAAATGGGAAGTCGAACCAGGGAGTAGGAGTAATGCCCGATATTGAATTGGGAATGACTGCTTTTGATTCAATCGAAGAGCGTGAACGAACTTATCAAAATTGGTTAGTTCCAACAGCAATCGATAAGAAAATGACTTACACACCTTCAGCAACGAATTTACCGGTTGAGGGCCTGAATGCATTTTCAAAGAAACAGCGTTCCGAAGGAATTTATGCAGCTTATTACAAGATCCTGGATTCTGTAGCTAAAGCATACAATGAAAATCAGGTGATTTCTTTAGATTTGAATGCTTTCTGGAACGAGTCACTAAAGAAAGATGCAACGGCTGACCAACTGAAAATAGTAAAGAAGAATACAAACTGGAACTACGAAGTCAAATCGAATTCATTTGACCAAACGGTATACGATCAGAACCCAATCCTTAATAAGTATTTTGAAGATTTTTCAACACGTTTGAAATCGGATATTGAACTTTTTGAAGCACTTGGGATTATGAATGAATGGCTGCAATTAACCAGGTAATAACTAACCCTGACGATGAATATCAGGATTTAACTACAAAAACAAAAATGCAATGAAAAATCAACTCTTTAAAATCACGGTAATGATTGCCTTTTTCGGAATGGCAAATAGCTACTACGCACAAACAGCGGTTGAGTATATGAATGTTTTTACAACCGAATACGGAAAGATCCAACAAGATATGTGGGATTACACCAGTTCTGTTTCACACGGTAAAAGTGCTCGTAAAGTAGAAAAAAGACGCGCTGAATTAATTCAAACCTCCAGTCAGGCATTGTCAAAAGCAAAATCTGCAAAAGCATTCAACGGATCTACGCAGTTTCGTGATTCAGTGATCGAATACCTTCGGATCAATAATGTGGTATTGAAAGAAGATTACGCGAAAATTGTAGATATGGAAGCTGTTTCCGAAGAATCTTATGATGCAATGGAAGCTTACATGCTGGCGCGGGAACGTGCAAATGACAAACTGGTTGAGGCATCCGAAATGGTTACCAGGCAGCAAAAAGTATTTGCAGATGCAAACAGCATTACTTTGATTTCATCAGAAGATGCGCTGGATAAGAAAATGGCAGTTGCCGGTGAGGTTTACGATACGTACAATGAAGTGTATTTGATCTTCTTCAAAAGCTTTAAGCAAGAGTTGTACCTGATGGATGCAATTAATCGGAAAGATATCAATGCAATTGAGCAAAATAGAAATGCTTTGATCTCAACCGCAAAAGAAGGATTGAAAAAATTGGATGAGGTGAAGTCGTATAAAAACGATAAGAGTATGGTTGAAGCAACAAAAAAACTCTTGAATTTTTACATCGATGAAGCTACCAATGAAACGCCGAAAATGTCTGACTATTTCATGATGAGTGAGAATTATGCGAAAGTGAAAAAGGCATTTGACGAGATTCCGGAGAAGAAACGTACACAGAAAGATGTGGATGAGATTAACAAAGCCGGTAATGAACTGAATGCAGGAGTTAATACTTATAATGCAGCCAATCAGAATTTGAACAAGAAGCGTTCGGCTTTGATTGATGGGTGGAATTCAACAGCAGGAAAATTCACCGATACACACGTTCCGAAAGGAAAGTAATTTGCTTTAGCATAAAAGATAGAACCGATCTGTAGGCACGCGACGCATCGCGTGCCTTTTTAATTCCATAGATTTAGTATGATGAAGCAATTATCAAGCATAGATATAGCGATAATTGTATCTATTTTTAACGATAGATAACTAACAGTTATTGACGAGGCACTTTGTCGAAGAATTTTTTAACTTGCAACCAAACAAACCTTCAAATCCATGAACAAATCAGCTCTTGCACTATTTTTAACTACCTTGATTGCAATCGTATCGTGTAACAATTTCTCTCCGCCAAAAACGGTCAACGGAGTTTACAATATCCCGCAAATCATTGATACTTCCGGGACAACTATAGCTACGCGCTTTTCTCCGCCCGAAGGATATCAGCGAAAAGCATCCGACAGCTCTTCTTTCGGATTTTATTTGCGAAATCTTCCACTGAAAAAACACGGTTCTGCAGTGCACTTGTACGATGGAAGTCTGAAAGGAAATCAGGGCGCGCATGTGGCAGTTATAAACATGTCGGTAGGCAAGAGGGATTTACAGCAATGTGCTGATGCGGTGATGCGTTTGCGGGGGGAATACTTGTTTCACAATCAGCGTTTTTCAGACATTCATTTTCGTTTTGTGAGCGGTTTCAATTGTGAGTATTCCAAGTGGCGGGAAGGAAACAGAGTTGCATTAAATGGAAACTCGGTAAGCTGGCAAAAAACAGCTGCAGCAGATAAAAGTTATGCTTCCTTCCTGAAATACATGGAAACGGTTTTCAATTATGCCAGTACGCTTTCCCTGGAAAAGGAATTGAGATCCATTGAATTGAAAGATGTTGAAGTGGGTGATGTGTTAATTCGCGGCGGATCTCCGGGTCATGCTGTTATTGTTGTAGACATGGTGGAAAATCAGGATGGGCAGAAATTAGTGCTTTTGGCACAAAGCTACATGCCGGCGCAGGAAATCCAGGTGCTTATGAATCCGATGAATGGGAATTTATCTCCCTGGTACAACTTAGAAGAACGCCTGAAAATTTACACCGCAGAATATACTTTTGAAGCGTTTCAATTGAAGCGATTTGAGAAGTAAATGATGCTTCAAAACACAAAATGCAAAACTGAAATTAGCAAATTTGATTTTTATTAACTCCAGGAACCTAAAACCTTTTGAATTTTGAATTCAACATTTTGAATTAAGACCTATCTTTGCATTTCATGAATTTCCTCAATAAGAGTATGATCAAATATAAAACAGCCGAAGAAATTGAAATTATGCGCCAGGCCGCTCAGGTCGTAAGCAGAACTTTGGGAAAGGTGGCAGAACTGATTCGCCCGGGAATTACCCTGGTGGAACTGGATCAAATGGCAGAAGCATATATTCGCTCTCAGGACGCAATTCCCGGATTTTTGGGATTGTACGGATGCCCGAGTACCCTATTGATTTCTGTCAATGAGCAGGTTGTCCACGGTTTGCCAACGGACCGCCAAATTCAGGAAGGCGATATCGTTTCTGTGGATTGCGGAGCAATTTATAAAGGATATTACGGAGATCACGCTTACACTTTTGCAATCGGAGAAGTTTCCCCTGCAAAAAAGAAACTGTTGGAAGTTACCCGCGAATGTTTGTATTTAGGGATTGAACAGGCGCAGGTAGGAAATCGGATCGACGATATTGGCTGGGCAATTCAAACACATGCTGAGAATAATGGCTACGGAGTTGTTCGCGATTTGGTTGGACACGGATTGGGTAAAACCCTGCACGAAGACCCACAGGTTCCGAATTACGGCAAAAGAGGTCGTGGAAAGAAAATCATGAATGGATTGACGATTGCTATTGAGCCTATGATCAATATGGGAACGGACAAAGTGATCCAATTAGAAGATAATTGGACCATTGTTACTGCAGACGGTCAGCCGAGCGCTCATTTCGAGCACGATATTGCCGTAGTTGACGGAAAACCGGTGATCCTTTCCACATTCGACTATATCGAAGAAGCCCTGGATAAGAAAAAATGATTAGTGAACGCATTGTTTTACTAGCCGTTCTCACTGCCGGGATGTATGGAATATCCATTTATATGGATGGCGGCACCTTTGTTTTTCCTTTCGGATTGTATAAGCCCGGGATTTTATTAGTTGCCATTATTTTATTGATCGCAAACAGGAAGAAGCCCGGTTTACCTGAAATTACACTCCTTATTTCAGGAATTGCCCTGGCAGCTTCCTCTACATTTATCCTGCAGTTTTTCATTTCGGACAGTGAATTTGAGCAAAATGAGCAAGCAGTCAGGGAATTTTCAGCTTGGTTATTTCTGACATTTGTTCTCTTCTTTTTTTTCTGGCAAATTCTGCTTGCCATGGAAGACAAAACGATTTTTCGCTGGCTGCAGATAGCCAATGCCTCTGCGATGATGCTTTGCCTGGTGATGGGGACAATTTCAGAAGCGGCTTCCGGAGAAATGTTTGTTTGGTTGATAGTTCCTACATTGATGTGGCTTTTAAGTGTTTTCTTCAACAGAACACCGAATCCACTGCATAAGTCGATGGCCGGCTTATTCGGTTTTGTCATTGGAAGCTCTTGGGTTTCAGCACTCTTTTTCGGACAAGACGCAATTTTAGGCAACCTGTAACATTTTCCAACGGATGCATTATGGAATGAAGAACCAACTGAATATGCAGCACCGTTTACTCCTTATTTGTTTATTTCCATTTGTTCTGCAGGCCCAAACGATCAAGGACCAGGTTGATTTCGTCCTGAAAATAAAGCCCAGAAGCGTAGAGAAATACACCAAGCCCAACAGAAAAGATCAGATCTTCCTGGAAACAGCCTTCAACAATGCCATTTTTACAGACAAAGAATTGCTCAGTTCGGTAAAGGATAAAGTGATTCTGAAGATCGAATTGATTTATACCACTTACCGGAAATCGGAAACCTTTGATCAGCATGGACTAAGCAGAAAACGTTTGGAAAGCTTGTTCCAGGCGGCTCCTAATAGCTTTGACCAATCTGGAATTGAATGGGTTTTGATTGCCCAAACAGGGTGCAAATCCGCAGAAGACGGCGCGAATTTCTTTCATGGTTTTGCGATTACTTACCGCGATCTCCCGGATGTAATTACGACAAAAGTGGAGACGAACTTTCTGCGTGAAGTTGCTTCAGGTAAGATCAAATCGTATGCATACGATACTTATTTGAAAAAGGAAACCGCGAAACTGGAACAGGATTCATTGTCAGATGTGGATCCGGTGATTGTTCTTCCAAAGTTTCCGCACAGCGAACAGGCACGGATCAATTATTTTTCAAAATACCTGAATTATCCGCCCGAATCTACCGGACCTAAGAAAGTAGATGTTCAGTTTATCATCAATAAAGAAGGAAAAATTACCCAGATCAATTTCCCGAATTTGCCAGGGCCTTCCCCTTATAAAGAAGAGGTGGCTGATTTCATCAAGAACATGCCGGATTGGACTCCGGGAACATTGAATGGCAAACCTACGGAATGCATGGTTCAATTTTCAGTAGATTTTATGAGTAGAGGAAGTGTTGTTCCTTCTCCATTGGAAGTCTTTGCAACGGAAGTTCCTCCGAAACTCAAACCTAAATTACCGGCATACGATTACAATGCAATCAAACCTCAGCCATCTTCCAACCAGGTGAGCAAAGCTTTGACGAAATTGGATTGGTCAAAAGCTACGCTGGTTTGTGACGTTACGGGAAGCATGGCGCCTTACAATGCGCAGGTAATCGAGTTTATCGCTGCACAACTAAAGAACAGACTCCAAAGTCCGAAACAGTTCATTTTCTTCAATGACGGAGACAATCGAAAAGATAAGACGAAGAAAGCGGGGCAGACGGGTGGTGTTTACAGCTATACTTCCACCAACCTGGATTCTATTTCCGAAATGATGATTTCTGTCATGTCGAAAGGATCCGGTGGTGATTTGCCCGAAAACAACGTGGAAGCATTGATTTTCGCATTGAAAAGTTTCCCTAGAACCGAAAAGCTTATTTTGATAGCCGATAATTTTGCTTCTCCGAGAGATATGTCGCTGATTGGAAGTATAGGAATTCCGGTTTATGTGGTGGTTTGCGGCGGAACAATTTTAAATGCCGATTATTTGGATTTGGCCTATCAGACAAAAGGTTCTTTGAGTTTTAATGGCATTGACTACGCTGATTTCTACAAATTTGAAGAAGGATCCACCATGCATATCGGTAAAACGACTTATGTTTTGAAAAAAGGGCATTTTGTGCAGAAAAGAGATTAGTTAATTCAAAATTCAGAATTAAGAATTCAGAATGAAAAGCACCGGACAATGAGAGCGAACCCGAAGCAGACGTTCCGTCGCATCAGGTTAAAGATGAGGATGAATCGCAGTAATCTGAGAGGGATTGATCAATTCAAGCAGAGTTAGAAAATGAATCTATATTAAATTGAAAAGGTGACTGAATGCTTACGCTTGAGCTTATGCTTACGCTGGAGCTTCAGCATAGGCGCACAGCATTGGCGCAGCGCAGTCGAAGTCCATTTTGAATTTTGATTCCGATAACTATCGGAACATCATTTTGAATTTAGCTGTATCTTTGCATCATGGTAAAAATTCGGGATATTGAATTGGGTGAATTTCCCCTTCTCCTGGCTCCAATGGAAGACGTGAGCGATCCGCCGTTCAGAGCTTTGTGCAAAAAGCACGGAGCAGATTTGATGTACACTGAATTCATTTCTTCGGAAGGATTGATCCGCGATGCAATCAAGAGTCGCCAGAAGCTGGATATTTTCGATTACGAAAAACCGATTGGGATACAGATCTTTGGGGGCGACGAAGAAGCAATGGCCATGTCTGCGAAAATTGTGGATGCAACAGCTCCGGATTTATTGGATATCAATTTTGGGTGTCCGGTTAAGAAGGTAGTTTCCAAAGGTGCAGGAGCAGGTGTATTGAAGGATGTGGATTTAATGGTTCGTTTAACTCAGGCTTGTATCAAATCTACGTCACTTCCGGTAACTGTGAAAACCCGTTTGGGTTGGGATGATTCGATGATTAATATCATGGAAGTTGCAGAAAGATTGCAGGACATTGGTATTGAGGCTTTAGCAATTCATGGACGTACCCGTTCACAAATGTATAAAGGCGAAGCGGATTGGACCCAGATTGCTGCCGTAAAAAACAATCCACGTATCAAGATTCCTATTTTTGGAAACGGAGATATTGATACGCCTGAAAAAGCATTGGAATACAAAAATCGTTACGGAGTTGACGGAATTATGATTGGTCGGGCAAGTATCGGCTATCCGTGGATTTTCAATGAAGTAAAGCATTTCTTTGCAACCGGAGAACATTTGGCTGCTCCCGGAGTGAAAGATCGGGTAGAAGCTGCCCGTGATCATTTAATGATGAGCGTAAACTGGAAAGGTGAACGTTTGGGTGTGGTCGAAATGAAGCGCCATTACACGAATTATTTCAAAGGAATAGCGCATTTCAAGGAATACCGGACCAAATTGGTTACATCGTTTGACTTACAGGAAATCCTCGATATCTTATCTTATTTGGAAGAGAACTCGGAAGAGTTTGTGTTCTCGAATCCGGTTTGACTTCGGCATTTCGACTTCGCTCAATGACCGAAGCTAAGTTACCGTGATTTACCAAATGTTTTATTAAATAATTTTCAGAAATAGACTCCCAATCGCACACCCTAATTTTTTAAGGTGGCTGAATGCTTACGCTAAAGCTTCAGCGGGGTCGAAGGCACTTTATTGTACCTTGTAAGTATACTTCACACGTACATGCTCAAAGGGCGCATAACGCGTTCCGGCAGTAAACTTCAATTTTTTAACGGCATTTTCTGCTTTCATGCGTGAAGGAGTAGACTTGATAGTCGATTGATCCGCAATTATCTTTGTTCCTGTTACAATTCCCTCGCGATTGACGGCAATTTCTACTACAACCGTTCCGTCGGCACCACTTGGAATGATAAAAGTTTCACCCGTCGTGAGTAATTTACGGCCGGAATCAACCAGTGTTCCTGTAAGTATTTGAGAGTCAGCCTGGAAATAGCTTAAAAACGCTATGGTAAGTAGAAGAAGTTTTTTCATTGTTCAAGTTTACGAAATTTCTGCCCAATTTGGTTTGTCCTGAAGTCTTTTTATTGCTTCAAGCCGCAAGAAAAGATGTTCCTGTTTTTCCAATCTCGGGTCTTCTGTTAAAAGCTCTCTTGCTTTCTCCCGGGCTAATGCAACAAGTGGGCCATCTTTTGCCAAATCGGCAATTTTGAGGTCTAACTGTCCACTTTGCTGAGTTCCCATAATGTCTCCAGGGCCTCTCAATTCCAAATCGACTTCTGAAATTTCAAATCCGTCATTGGTTCGAACCATGGTTTGGATGCGTTTTTTCGTGTCAGCAGATAGTTTGTTGCCGGTCATCAGCAAACAGTAAGATTGTTCAGCTCCGCGACCCACACGTCCACGTAATTGATGTAATTGGGACAGCCCGAAACGTTCCGAACTTTCAATCACCATCACAGATGCATTCGGAACATTTACACCCACTTCGATTACTGTTGTTGCAATCATAATCTGCGTTTTTCCTTCCACAAACTGCTGCATTTCGTAATCTTTCACATCCGGCTTCATTTTTCCGTGGACAATGCTCACGCGGTAATCCGGAAGCGGAAATGCACGGCTGATTGCTTCGAAACCATCCATCAGGTTGTTGTAATCCAGGGTTTCGGATTCCTGGATTAGCGGATATACGATGTAAATCTGTCTTCCAAGTGCAATTTCTTTGCGGATAAATCCGAAAACAAGCGAGCGGTCTTTTTCAAAATGATGTTTAGTCGTGATTGGTTTTCTTCCCGGGGGAAGTTCGTCAATCACGGAAACGTCCAAATCTCCGTAGTAGGTCATTGCCAGCGTTCGCGGAATAGGAGTTGCAGTCATGACTAAAATATGCGGCGGAGAAGTATTTTTCCTCCACAAGCGTGAACGTTGTTCCACACCAAAACGATGCTGCTCATCAATGACCACCAAACCTAAATTCTTGAATTGGACAATGTCTTCAAGCAGGGCATGCGTTCCGATCAAAATATGAATTTCTCCGCTGAGTAATTTTTCGTGAATTTCCCTGCGGGCAGCTTTTTTCGCAGATCCGGTAAGCAAGGCAATTTTCACCGGAGTTCCTTGCAGTAATTCGCTTAATCCGCTAAAATGCTGATTCGCCAAAATCTCTGTTGGAGCCATTAAAGCTCCCTGTAATCCGGAACCGATTCCCATTAAAATCGTTAATAACGCAACGACCGTTTTCCCACTTCCCACATCACCTTGAAGCAGGCGGTTCATTTGGAACCCCGAACCAATATCTCTTCGAATTTCACGCAGTACTTTTTTCTGTGCGTTCGTCAATGGAAAAGGCAGGTTTTTTTCGTAGAAATCGTGGAAGATCTGTCCCACTTCTGAAACAACTTGTCCGCTGCTTTTCTGCATATTGATCGACTTTCGGAGCAATAATTCAATTTGGAGGTTCAGCAATTCCTCAAATTTGAAACGCGTTCTTGCTTTTTGGGCCAATGCTACATCTGCCGGCATATGAACAGCTCGTATTGCAGTTCCGAAATTCGGCAGTTTCAATTCACTGATGAATTTTGGCGGAAGAGTTTCCTCGAAATGAACTTTCGAAGAAAGGTCCAGTAATCCTTCAACCAGCTTTTGTATTCCTTTTGAATGTAAGCCCGAAGCTGTCAGTTTTTCCGTAGAAGAATAAACGGGCTGCCACCCCATGCTGGCTTCGTTGCCGGTTGCCGGACTCAATTCCGGGTGGGAAATATTCCAGGTATTTACATAGGGTTTCGCTTTCCCGAAAACGATGTAAGTCGTATTCAACTTCAGGTTCGGGAGAATGAATTTATAGCCCTGGAACCAAAGCAGGTCGATAATCCCGGTATTGTCCTGGAATTTCACATTCAGGCGTTTTTGCCTTCCGGTACCGGTTTCCTGCACGGATATGATCTGTCCTTTTAATTGGACATAGCCGTCAATCAATGGAATGTCTTTGATCAAATGGAATTTGGATCGATCGATGTAGCGGAAGGGAAAGTGATAGAGCAGGTCGTGGTAAGTTGCGATTCCCAATTCTTCCCTCAAGATTTTGGCTCTTTGCGGGCCAACTCCTTTGAGGAATTCGATGTGAGTTTGCAACCATTGATTCATGATGCGAATTTAACTTCTTTGAAGGTTCAAAGAGTTTAAAAAGTTCAAAAAATATTCAAAGAATTCGAAGTGTTGAAATGAATGCTTTTTCCAGTGATAATTGTGAGATTCTTTTGGATTAGAAACAGAAACCCCATAAATGATAAATGGAGTTCAGACAGGCGTCCGAACTCCATTCACTAATCAACCTAACCTAACCACCTAAATCAGTACAAACTTAACTTTAATTTGTGATTAGATAAAATATTTTTAGTTAAAATTACCTTAACACACCATTTTTATTGATGAACGGTAAAGTTGGGTTATTTTTTGTGCATTTTCAGTCCTTTCTCAAGCCATTTTTTAAACACTTCAGGACTTCCATGGTTTTGATAATCAGCTGAGCCAACTGGAATATCTTTCCCATCTGGTGTTTGAAGCACATAATAGGGCTGAGAGGATGTTTGATATTCTTCAATCTGTTTGGCCGTCCATTTATTACCAATTGTTACAATGGAAAAATCACGGCCATTTACTTTTCTGGTAATTTGCTCTTTTTTCGGCAATTCGGTACGTTCGTCTACGTACAATGAAACGATTACTACATCATCACGTAAGTGTTCTATGATTCCGGGTTCTCCCCACACACTTTGCTCCATTTTACGGCAGTTTACACATCCCCAGCCTGTGAAATCCACGAAGATCGGTTTGTTTACTTCTTTAGCATAGGCAACTGCTTTGTCGTAATCGTTGAACGCCATCAAGCCTTTAGGTCCTTTGTGCATACCTTCTACTACCTTTACATCGGATGCGGATACGGTATTGGCATTTCCACTGCCGCCAACTCCATTCGGAGACTCCGCGTAGAAGTCAGGAGGTAAAAATGCGTTGACTAATTTCAAAGGAGCTCCCCACAAACCTGGGATCAGATAGAAAGTAAATGCTATTGTTAACGTTGCCATCATGGCTCTTCCGACAGAAAGTTTTTCAATCGGACTATCATGTGGTAATCGGACTTTTCCAAGCATATAGAGGGAAAGTGTTCCGAAAACAGCAATCCAAATGGAGATAAACACTTCTCTTTCCAATAAATGCCATTGCATGGTTGTATCAGCGGTTGACAAGAATTTGAAGGCAAATGCGATTTCCAAAAATCCTAAGAATACTTTTACGACGTTCAACCAACCTCCTGAGCTTGGCATGGAGTTTAACCAAGACGGAAACAGAGCGAATAACATAAAAGGTAAAGCTAGTGCCAGTCCGAAGGCAAACATGCCAACCATCAATGCTGATCCACCTCCATATGCAGAAAGTCCACCAAGCAAACCTCCTAAAATTGGACCCGTACATGAAAAGGATGCCAATGACAATACCAAAGCCATGAAAAAGATTCCGACAATTCCTCCTTTATCTGCTTTTGCATCAGCTGAATTAACCCACTTTGCAGGTAATTGGATTTCAAATGCTCCCAAAAAGGATAAACCGAACAGAAACAGCATGAGGAAGAAGAAGATATTGAAGTAAACATTGGTAGAAAGCTCGTTCAGGATATGTCCTGCTCCGGTAACAACTACAATTCCTCCTAAAATAACATGAATCAGGATGATGGAACCACCATAAATAAATGCATTACGGATTCCCTGAGCTCTTGTTTTACTTCTTTTGGTGAAGAAGCTTACTGTCATAGGGATCATTGGGAATACACATGGCATTATCAACGCAGCAAATCCACTGAAGAATGCCAGGAAGAAAACTCCCCAAAGTGATTTTGATTCTTTCTTCGGAGCAGTTGTTTTTTTGCTTTTAACGGATTCTTTTACGGTTTTTGAACCTTCCTGATAACTTTTATCATTACTCGTTGGTTGAGCAGAAGTTTGTGCAATCGTTTTATCGTCAGTGCCAACTACTTCAACCGTTCCGTTTTCACATGCTTTCACCGTAACGGTCGCAGTAGATTCAAAAGGAGGAAGACAGTAACTGTTGATGCGGCACGTCTGGTAACTGTATTTGATTTTCAGCTTGAATTCCTTATTGGATAATACCTCGATTTTTTGCTTGAATTTGACTGTTCCGATATGATAAATCAAATCTTCATCCAAATCTTCATCGTGGTGTACTACCGGTTTCGGTTCTGTTGGTTTTCCAAGGATTTTGAATTCTTTGGAAGGCAATACATTGAATACGGTTGCTACTGAAAAAGAAGTCTTCGGCAAGTAAAGTGCATTGATTTCCCAACCGGATAAAATAGCTGTTTCTGCTACAATTGTAGCCTGACATTTATCATTTTGTTCAACAGAAAACTTCCATTTCACCATATCCTCGGGGTATTCAACAGTAGATTGAGAAAATGTATGAAAAGAACTAAATGCTATTAGAAGCAATGAAAAGAAATGAGTAATTCTCATGAGTTATTTTGGGGTATTATGGAATTGTTATGGAAAAATCAACATCAACAGGAGGAAGGCACATGACTTCGTTGCAGACCATGAAGGTTACGTAGCCTTTAATCACTTCTCCGGATTTTACTTTGGTAAGTTTACGCGTGAAAGTCACTTCGCTTTTAAAGAAATCCAATGCTGCCTCAAAGTTTTCATCGTATTCGTGAATGGCTTTGGGTTCTTTGACTTCTCCTTCAAATTTAATATTCGGATTTTCCGTAAATGTGATGCTGGTAGGCACCGGCCCGATTGTGTTATTAATATGCTGGCTGTATAAATGCCAGCCATCAGAAATAATGGCTTTCAATTGGATTTCCTTTGTGCTGGGATTATAAGAGAAATCCCATTTAACCCTTTCCTGGGCAAAAAGTGAGGTTCCAATCAGTAAAAACGAGCATAAAAAAAGCAGTTTACGCATGGGCTTTAGTTTATACTTCCAAAGCTACAAAACGAAAACTGCTTATCAATAGTGAGTTTAGCTACTTTCTTGAAAAGCTAAATAATTGAGATTAGAATTTTAATTCTACGATGTGATCAATTGGAATCCACATTCCGCCTTTCAGACAAATGTACTTTTGCCCGGTAGCCCAAATGGTTGTATTGATCCTTTTCAGTCCTTCGTCGTCGTGAAAAATGATACCGACTTTGTGGTGATATCCGTTACCTAACCGAGTGGCTTCCTCTAGTTTTGCACGAATGTCGGATTGTTGTTCAAATTCAACCGGATGTTTAAAAGATAAATCTTTTACGATTTCTTTTTCGACTGTAACTGGTTCCATTGTGTGGGTTTTTAAGAGTGTACAAACCGAAATTTAATAAAAAATTAATTGCAAAATCACATTTAGTGAAAAAAAAGTATTTGAGCAAGAATTAGACTTTATAAATCTTGATTATCAGTGAAGTAGAAGGATTTGCTGTGAATTTCTTTGAAAGGGATACTCCCGGAATCCAAACAATTTCTTCGCCACTTTTAAAAACCGGATACGAATTTCTCCATTGTTCAGGGATGCCGGCATCTTTCAAACATTTAAAAATGGTTTTCTTTCCATCCATACCAATTGCATGAATCACGTCTGAAGCTGCCGCAACACTTTGGGTAATCGGGAGCGTGCATTTTCCGGAATCCAGATAGATTTCCCATTTAGTGAATGTTTCGGGTAAGAATTCAACCTCTTTACTCTTGAATTCCCACTGTGCAATTTCAGAAAAATCGGGATTCCAGGAAAAACCGGCTTTCGTTTTGAAAATCGGACTTTTGTCAATCTTCGAACTTAATTCCGAATTTTTTAATGCATGGATGCGCTCAATGATCCAAAACGGCCAGCCGAAATGCGTACAGCAAAGAAGTTGTTCTTCGATACTTAAGAGTTCCCATTCTTTAAAAGAAATCTGGAACTGTTTTCCCCACGCTGTGAGCCTTGAACTCAGATTCTCTTTGAGTTCCAACTGTGTATCGCGAAAAGCGGATTGAATGAGTTGAATGGAATCGGTTAGTTGCGGATTTGATTTCAGTAATTCCGGGATCACGATATTTCGAAACTGATTGCGTTTGTAATCGTTTTGCAGATTGCTGGCATCTTCCCGCCATTGGATGTTGTTTTCAAAGGCGAAGTTTTTCAGTTCTTCTTTTGAGAGGTTCAGGAAGGGCCGGATAATCCCGTTTCGTTCCGGATGCATTCCGCCCAAACCAAAAATTCCGGCGCCGCGCATCGCTTGTAAAAAGAAGGTTTCGACCTGGTCATCTGCGTGATGTGCGAGTAACACGCGGTTGTTTGGAGCTTGTTGGTTAAACTCCCTGAAAAGTTCGTGGCGGAACTTTCGCGCAGCATCCTGCAGGTTGACTCCGTTTCCTTTGGTAAATTCCTGTGGACAGTGAACAACTCTAAGTTCTAACTGATGTTTTTGAGCCAATTCCCTAACAAAGGCTTCGTCCTTTTCACTTTCTTCTCCACGAAGCTGGTAATTGATGTGCAGGATCGTGGGTTCGAGTCCCGTCCAGACCGCAGCTTCCAGCAGAACGGTCGAATCTAGCCCGCCGGAACAGGCAACACACAGGTTAAACGATTGCAGATTTAACCCTGAAAGCGCTTCTTTTACCACTGACATGGGCCAAAAAGGGATAGAATTTTACCGACTTTGACTTTGCATTCTTCGTATTCAGCTTCTGCATCCGAAAGCATGGTGATTGCACCTCCAACTCCACAGGAAAGTTTTTGGGTTTCGGGATTGTAGACCAGTGTGCGGATCAGTACATTCAGGTTAAAATCGCCGCCGGGATAAATAACGCCAAAAGACCCGGAATAAAATTCACGGGAAAAACCTTCGTATTTCTCTGCCAGTTCCACAGCTGCTTTTTTGGGAGCTCCGGTCATGGACCCCATTGGGAAAGTGGCTTTCAGAATCTCTGAAAAGGAAGTATCTTCTTTTAGTTCGCAGGAAATGGTAGAAATCAATTGGTGAACGGTGGGGAAGGTGTAGATTTTACACAGTTCATCCACATGAACGCTTCCTTTGGTTGCGATTTGAGATAAATCATTTCGTACCAAATCTACGATCATGATGTTTTCTGCCCGTTCTTTTACGCTTTCCTGAAGGTTATTGCGGTTTTGAATATCGGCTGCTTCTGTTATGCCGCGAGGTGCGGTTCCTTTAATAGGCTGTGAAATGAGCTTATTTCCCTGCTTTTGGATAAAACGCTCCGGACTTGCTGAAGCTAACATCCAGTTCCTGTTTTCTGCCATTGCGGCAAAAGGAGTGGGATTCTGTTCCCAAAGTGTACTAAAATAAGGCTGGATACTTTGCAGCAGGAGTTTTTCGGATTGAATCAGTTGACAGAAGTTCAATTCGTAGACATCCCCCAGCTGAATGTGCTCTTTAATCTTGTTGACCTGCTCCAGGTAAGTTTTTTTATCGGTATTTGCTTTCCATTGAACGGGAGCAGTTTTTTTTGGTGATTCGAATAGATCTTCTGCCAGTTTTTGGTGCTTTTCGTCCTGCTTTCCTTCCAGGAGGTAGGCTGTTGTACTTTCATATAAATAAGTACTTTCCGGAACCCAGGCACGTAATAAGGGGAGAGAATTCTCCGGACACGGAACATCCAGTACAGAAAGTCCAAGCTGATAATTGATAACGGTAAAAAGCGTGCGGTCTTTGTGCTTGTCCAAAAATGCGTCCAGGGCTTTCCAGTTCAGACCAGGTTCTAATACAAATTCAGATTCGCACCCGATTCCAATGAGGAAAGAGTCGTCTTTGTATCTGAAAAGGGAACGTTCGATCATAACACAAAGGTAATTACGAATTACTAATTGCTAATTACTAATTGGTTGATTGTGGTGGAGAAAATGAAAGTAAGCCTAACACGATGCTGTTAAAGTGTGTGAATCATTGAGTTTGAATATTCGTAATTAGGTATTGGTAATTGGGAATTGTATTAATTTCGTTCAAAACCAAAACATGTTATACCGAATCATAAAGGCTATCATTTCATTGGGAATCCGGCATTATTACCGGGAGATCAAAGTGGTGAACCGGGAATTGCTTGAAAAAGAGCAAGGTCCTTTGATCATTATTGCGAATCACCCCAATACGCTGATGGATGCCTGGATGGTTGGTTTTGCAAACCGCAGACGTGTTCATTTCATGGCGAAAGCTACTTTTTTCAGTTCGCCGTTCAAGCGCAAATTATTGGGTTCTTTGGGAATGATCCCGATCAATCGGAAGTCTGACGGAGCAGTTACCGGCGTCAATAATAAAGATTCTTTTGAGGCTTGTTACCAATTATTGGAAAGGGGCGAGATTTTGGTTGTTTTTCCCGAAGGAACGAGTTTTTTGGAACGCAGGCTCCGTGAGATCAAAACAGGAACTGCGCGAATTGCATTGGAAGTGGAACGCAGAAACCAGGGGAAACTTGGGTTGAAAGTCATTCCAATCGGATTGAATTACGTTTCGGCAGATTCTTACCGCGGGAAAGTATTGGTGCAGGTTGGAAGAGCTATCGAATTAGACGATCTGTGGAAGGAATACGAAGTAAACCAGGGAAATGCAGCAAAATTATTGACAGAGAAATTCCGGGTGGAGTTGTCACGTGTTTTTGTCAATATGGATGATTCTGCGCGGGAAGACCTGATTGAACAACTTGCAGATTTATTTGTTACAAAATATACCAAACAAACGGATGTGGCGGGTGAAATGAATTTCATGAAATCCGTACAGTCGCGCTTGGAACAACACAGTTTGACAGCTCCCTGGAAACTGGAAGAGATCCAAACGGAAACGAGTAATGTATTTGCATCGCTGCAGTTTTTGGGAATCAAACCGGATTTCCTGGACCGTCCTTACCGCCCGATGTTGTTTTTGAGGCAGTTTATCCAGAGCTGGTTATTCGTCATTGGTACGGTACCACTTTTCCTGGTTGGTTTTATTCATCACTTTCTTCCTTATTGGTTTATTGGCTGGATTGTTCCAAAAATGGCGAAAGAGGTAGAGTATCACGCACCACTGACTATTTTATTGGGATTGCTTTTATATCCGCTGAATTACCTTGGATTCGGATTGGTTGCACATTTTTGTTTTGACCTGAATTGGTTCCCAACTCTTATTTACCTGGCGGTTCTGCCTTTTTTCGGGACTTTCGCACATTATTACATGCGTTACATGCATCATTTGAATTCGAAGCAGCGTTTTGGTCGTTTTGCGCGCAGAAGAAGTGCGATTCTGCAAAATTTGCGGGAACAGCGGGAACAGTTGAAAGACTTGATTTTTAGAGATTAAGCGGGGGTTAAGATGCTGTAAACGGAATCAAAATGTTTTTTTTTACTTTTTTTTCCGTAAAATCCTTTGATAGAACGATGCATTTATTAATTTTGCGCCTGTCTTCGGGAGACCTGAGACGCGTTCTTTGTAAGAATTTTGGAGGGATGGGTGAGTGGCTGAAACCACCAGTTTGCTAAACTGACGTACTGGTAACGGTACCGCGAGTTCGAATCTCGCTCTCTCCGCAATAGTAACTTTGAAAACGATTTTAAGCGAGATGAAGAACTCGCAGCGAGTTCGTGCCAAAGTGAAACGGAGACCAGCGAAGCTAATCTCGCTCTCTTCGCAAAAAAAGTTTCGAAAGTGCTTGCAGTAGTTGATTTTATTGTTACCTTTGCACCTCGAAAAAAGAAAAAATCTTTCAAATCGTTGAAAGAAAAATTGAAATAAAAAGCCTAGTTCGGGGCGTAGCGTAGCCCGGTATCGCGCCTGGTTTGGGACCAGGAGGTCGTCAGTTCGAATCTGGCCGCCCCGACGAAAAAAAGGGGATGAGCAATCATCCCCTTTTTTATTTTATAAGAGAGTTAGGCCCAATAGCTCAGTCCGCCGCGGCGGAAGCAACCGCTTCCAAAGTGTAAAGATTTAGTTTAAAGGGTAACATGAAAATACTGGCCCAATAGCTCAGTCCGCCGCGGCGGAAGCAACTGCTTCCAAAGTGTAAAGATTTAGTTTAAAGGGTAACATGAAAATACTGGCCCAATAGCTCAGCTGGATAGAGCAACTGCCTTCTAAGCAGTAGGTCTCAGGTTCGAATCCTGATTGGGTCACCAAAAAGGAGAAATCATCAAATTTGATGGTTTCTCCTTTTTTATTTCCTCTTAAACTCCTTAATAACTCTGGGATTGGTGCAAACATCGAATTCACTCTATTGGTTCGAACTGTATCATTTTTTCGGTCATAGATGATTCCATTGGGGAATATAATGTTTTGCAAAATTGTTCGTTCTCCTATTTCAGCTTTTTGCCAGTATTCATTGGGCTTAACACAGAAATTCACTACAAATTTTAAGCACTTTTCGAGGTTCGAATCCGCGAAGGTTATTTTTTGTAATTCCTTTTCGATTTCATAGATTTCACCTTTGTATTTTGAAGCATATTTATTGAATACTTCCGTTGTTAATTTTCCGATTGCATGATTTTCTTCTACCGTATCAATCTTGTTTTGCAACTCTGTAATTTTCGCTTTTTGTAATCGGGTATTATCAAAAAGTTCTTCAAAAAACGTGTTATAGAATTCTTTAATTCCTGTTTTGATTATTTCTTTATCGCATTCATCAATTCTAAATATGCTCATAAGTGCCATAAATTGCTCATGCGCTTGTTTTGCGCTCTTATTGTTCTTACATCCTACCTTTCTGCATTTGTAGTAATATAAGCCCTTCTTTTGCACTAAATACCCTGTCATGGGTGTTTCACACTCTTTACATTTCATATAGCGTTTGAGTGGTAAGTGTTCATCTTCTTCTTTGTGAGTTACTGGATGATTTCGGGATTCAAGCACAATGTTATTGATTTTCAGGAATATTTCTTTTGAAACTGCGGGTTCGTGCTTTCCTTCAAATAGTTCGTTTGGAATTAATTTCGAAACGAGTAAACCACAGTAAAAAGGATTTGCAAAAATTTGTCCTAATCTGCGTTCATTGATACTCGTTCCCATGGATTGTAGTTTTCGCACAATCTCGGAATTACGCATCTGTTGGTTTGCTTTCCATAAAAAAGCTTTCTGAATCATTTTACCCGTTTCGTTTAAAACAATCTTCTGTTTGTCCGCTTTCTGACCTCTATTCAAATTGGTGTAACCAACTGGGGGAGCAAATGGAAAGTAACCCTCCTGAATCAATTCACGCATTCCTGTAACCGTTTTATCTTTTCGTTGCTCATTGTCCATTTGACTGAATAGGAACAAAATCTTTTGTTGGAATGAACCCGACGAAGTTGTCGGATCAAGTTCCTGCGTAACTGCAAGAGTAATAACTCCGTATTTTTTCAATAATTCATCTGCAATTTGCGCACCACCCATTCCCGAACGGGAAAAGCGGTCATACGAATACACAATCACATAAGTAACATCTTTGGTTCGCTTAACAAACGAAAGCATCCGATTGAATTCTTTTCTATCGTCAGTTTTTGCGGATTCGTATGTTCCCCCAAAATGGTTAATGATGTGCAGTCCTTTTTTTTCTGCGAAACTTTCACAGAATTTTTTTTGCGATTCTAAACTAGTGTTATCCTCTTGTGAATGGTGGGAAACACGGGTGTAAATTACCGCGTTAATTCCCTTCGGATTGCGCTTGTTATCTTTGTGCGCAAAGGATTTGAACGGGGTTAAATCTTTCATGGCTCTAAATTGTTTGTTTTACAGTAGGATTCTAATAGCACTAAGCACAAGGATTCAATATTCTCAATCAATTTTTCATACTGTTCCTTGGTGTACTTCTTATATTTTGGAAGCGAAATAATATACTCGTATGTGAGTTTATTTCTTAACCGTTCTTTCGCTTCTTCAATTCGATGTTTAGCAAACGCACTCATGGGAACGAACTTTAGCGTTAATCCCCTTTTGAATAAAAAGCACTTTATTAGTGCTGTATGTAGCTGTAATGCTTGCATTTACTGGTTTTCTTCTGTTTTTTCTATCCGTTTTCATTTGATTGGATTTTGCAATTACACAATTTTCTAAAACTCCGACCCACCCATTTTTGAGAAATTTTTATAAAAAACGCTGAACCCCTTTATTTATAAGCAATTCAGCGTTTTTATTTCTAGGATTAACGAATTATTCCCAATCGGGGGAATTCACCACCGATTGAGCGCACAAATACCCGTGCAAGTACGAATCCATGACCATGGAACGGGAAAAGTCCAACGCTCCTGAAAGTTCCCGAA